>NZ_PENI01000031.1 GCF_003688995.1 Streptomyces shenzhenensis
CACCCGGCAGTCGATGAATGTGCTCCTGCAGGCCCTCGAACGCCAGGGACTCGTCATCCGCCCGGCACGGGCACCCGTGGGCAGGGCCCTGCCCACCGAACTGACCGACCTCGGACGCCGCCAACTCAAGACGGCCAGCGCCGCAGTCCGCCGCGTCGAGCAGAACATGCTGGCCAACCTGGATGCCAGCGAACAAAACCAGATGCGGCGCCTGCTCACCACGTGCATCGCCTCACTGACCGAACCACCCACACCGGCGACGTAACTGCTCCGGAACGTACGACTTTGCAGTGTCCCTGCGGAAGCGGCCCTGACGTTCCGTCTGGAAGTCGCCCTCGCCCTGGGAGCGGCCACGGGCTGGCGGCCCCGCCGACTGCAACGGTCTCACCCTCGTCGGCCTGCGGATCCGCAGCGTCCTGACCACCGCCCGCGCCTTGGTCATCGCCGATGTGCTGCACGAGGAGGTGGCCACCGCAGGTCCCGGCGGAGCTGAGCGTGTCGTGGCTGTCGGGAAGCTGACCGGTCCCGTCGCCCGATCCGTCTCGGGCTGATCGCCGATCTCCTGCCAATCCTCCTGCCGCTGAACGTGACACCGCCCCAGCTCACCCTCGAATCGGTCGAGGCAGAGCAGATGCTCATCGTCAGCCCGCTGGCAGACGTGTCAAATCCGCACATCGGGTCCCTGACCCTGGTCCCCTGTCGCAAGGGTGCAAGCGTTCAACACGTTCACGTTTCTCGGGCCGCTATCGTCTTCCGCTGCCGTCGTGTACGAGGTTCCTTTGAGGTGATGGCGGCGGCGCTGTCCTGCTGCGTGAGGAGCTGGTCAGCGAGCCGGGCGTGATGTGTGCGACTGACCTGGGCAGTGACGGCTGGGGCAGTGACCTGATCGCCATCGCTGGGGGGCGGTGGCTCTGAACTGGCCCGATGTGCTGCCCGTTCAACACGACGTGGGGCACGTGCATACATCCGCGGCGTCCTGACGCCGATCGACGAGACAGTACCTGATCGAAGGGGTGTGCAGTCATGGCGGCTTCCCACGAGTTTCTCGTGACCCTGCTTACCGACAAGTTCGAGGTCTCCCGCCCGGACATCAGGCCCGATGCCACGCTGGCCGAGCTCGGGCTTGACTCGCTTGACGCAGCGGAGCTGCAGCTCACCCTCCAGGAGGAGTGGAGTGCCAACGACCTCAAGGGTGAGATCACCGACAAGACAACGGTCCAGCAGGCAGCGGCCGTTGCCAGGGCGTGGAGGGCCGGCCGAGACGTGAGCACAGCGGAAGATGTGCTGTGACGGCTCCCCCCGATATCGCTGTGGGCGGGGTCGCCCTGCAAGTGCAGGCACGCGGACCGGTCCTCGCCACTGCCACCGCCTGCGCCTCCGCGATCGGCCATGCCAGGGAGGCGCAGTCCTGGGTGGCAAGGGTGGCTGCAAGACCGACTGCGGGATCGCCGCCGGCAACTTGTCCTGTAGCGGCGGCCCGCTGAAGGTCGGTGAGAGCCACACGATCACCTGGCGCCGAAGTGCACGAGGGGACGCTTTTCCGCGTCCTGATCGTGAGCGCTACTCATCCCCGCTGATGAGCTGGATGCGCATGTCCAACGTGGAGATGACGTCGGCTCCGATGCGCACTGTGGCCTGCAAGATGTGGTTCTGGTGGATAGGGGCAGGGACGAGTTCCACTGAAACGTCCATGGTCTTTCCGACCCAGGCCAGTTCCCTGGCCCCGAACTGATACGTGGTCGGAGTCCAGCGGGCCGAAGGATTGTTCTTGGCGAGAAACTCGTCGAACACGCTGGTCATGGCGGTGCCGATGATGGAGGCGGGCAGCGCCGGATAGCCGTCGAAGTGGCCGGGGCACAGATCGGGGGTGACGGTCAGGCTGGCAGAGACCGACTCGTCATCGACGGTGATGCGGTCGAACGGCAGACGGCGCCTGTACGGGTTGTCCGAGGTCTGCCCGGTAGCGGCTGCGTGCGTGCTGAACAGACGGGCGAAGATCCGTTCCGGGATCACCTCGTACCTGACGGTCATTCGGATCTCAGGGGTGCCGTCGGGCCCGAGGATGACGGCACGAGCCGTCGCGTGGCGATGGCGGCGGTCGTCGAACGCTGCTTTCGCCCGGCATTCCAGTGCGGCTGGAGTCGGTTCCCGGCGCGCGGGAGCCAGCCATTCGCCGTGCACGGTGCGTGCCAGGTAGTAGTGCCGTCCGGGGTTGGGATTGAGGCTGGATGCTGCGCAGAGGCCGAGAATGGCCATATGGCGGCCGGCCTCGGCGAAGCTGATGTTCGAGGCTTGACGCCCGACGTCGGACTCACGGTAGACGCTCGCCGTAGCAATGCCGGGGAGGATCTGCCGCACGTTGCGGAGTGCGAAGTAAGGCGGGGTGACACACACACGCCCGGAAACATCGAGAGGGACGGAGTGCGGAGGTATGGAGAGACTGGGCTCACCTGCGTCCCAGAGGTCGTCAGCCTGCTTGATTCCCCGATTGGGAAGAATCGCCATGGTCCGGGTTTCCTCGTCTGCCGACGTCTTGACTCGTGCAGTAACCATGACGCCATCGCTCAGGGGCCCGGAACAAGGATCTACCAGCGAGGATGCGTGAACGCGTTGATCGATTGTGCCCTTGTGAAGACGATGCCTGAGGCCGCACATGGGAAACCGCCCCTGCCGCCGGCGCGTCCCGGGCCGTACCGGCTCTGCTGAAGCACGACGTCCCGCTGCGCCCCGCCGGTCCTGTCCGGGCCGCCCAGGCGGAAATGATCCTCAAAGCGCCCCTGTCACTCGGGCAAAGGCCGGTAGGCGAGACGTTCTTCATGACGAGGGTGGAGGTCAAGCGCTGGTTTCCGGGTGGGCGGGCAAGCAGTTGGTCGCAGAGCTGCTGACCGCTCGGTGGAGTGCGTCGCGGCAGGCCAGAACGGCGGGATGCCGGCTGGCCCCGCGGCGTACGACCGTGAAGACCCGGCGTTTGCGCTGGCCACGGGGCAGTTGCCGAAGGGGGACGGTCGGCGGCTGTCCGCTCCGGACCAGGTCGGGCAGGAACGCGGCGGCGTGACCCTGCTCGACGAGCCGGAGGTGCAGCACGAGGTCGGTGGTCTCGAACCGTACGTCCGGTTCGAAGCCGGCGTTGCGGCACATCGTCATGGCCCAGCATCGGGCGGCCGTGCCGTCGGGTTCCATCACCCAGGGGTGATGGGCGAGGGAGCGCAGCACCGTCATCGGGCCGCTGCCGTCCGTGCTGCTGGTGGGCTCGGGCAGGGCGAGGCGGAGAGGGTCGTTCAGCAGGTCCTCCTGTTCGAGTTCGGCGGAACGTGGATTGGGGTTGCCGGGATACTCCTCGGCGAGGACCAGGTCGAAGTCGCGGGCCAGCAGGGCGGGCAGGGATTTCTCCGGTTCCAGCTGCGTGACGTGGACGCGCAGGAGAGGGTGCCGGTCGCGGAGCAGACCGAGTGCGGTGGGAATCAGGGCCAGGGCGGCGGTCTGGAACGAGGCGATGCGCAGGGTGCCGGTCAGTTCGGTGAGGGACGTGGCGATGTCGGCCTCGGCGCGCTCCAGGCGTTCCAGGACCGCTTCGGTGTGGGCGACGAGGATTTCGGCCTGTTCGGTCAGCCGGACCCGCCGCCCGACCGGCTCCAGTAGCGGCACACCTACCTCTGCTTCCAGCTGGGACAGCTGTTGGGAGACAGAGGAGGGGGCGTACGACAGGGCGGCGGCGACGGCCGCGAGCGTGCCGCGGTGCTTGAGCTCGCGCAGCAGGCGCAGCCGGTGCAGGTCGAACATCGCCAACACGTCTCCTCGTGACCGTGGACCTCAATGGTTGGAGTTTTCGATGAGTATGATTCGAAAACATTCGCTGGACCGATTGTGGCAGTGCAGCGGACCCTAGGGGTGTGTCTGACAACGCTTCCTCTCCCCGCGCCCTGCAGTGGCTTGCCCGGTCCGGCGCCCGCGCCTGGCGGTGTGCACCCGCACCCGACGAGACACGTGCCTTTCACCGCACGCTGCCCGACTACGCGCCCACCCCGCTGTCCGATCTCCCCTCACTCGCAAAAGAGCTCGGGGTCGGCCGGGTCTTCGTCAAGGACGAGTCGAACCGTCTGGGACTGCCGGCGTTCAAGGCGCTGGGCGCGTCCTGGGCCGTCCATCGCACCCTTGCCGAGCGGGCCGCGAACGGTGAAGGGCTCGGCCCGGTGACCTTGGTGACCGCCACCGACGGCAACCACGGCCGTGCGGTGGCCCGTACGGCACGCCGGCTCGGGCAGTACGCCCACGTCTTCGTCCCGCAGGGCGTGCATCCCGGGGCCGCGGCCGCGATCGTCGCCGAAGAGGCGAAGGTGACCGAGGTCGCGGGGGACTACGACGAGGCCGTCCGGCTGGCGGCCGAGGCGGCCGAAGGGCCGGACGCGGTCCTGGTCCAGGACACCGCATGGTTGGGTTACGAACGGATCCCGGGCTGGATAGTCGAGGGGTATTCCACTCTCTGTGCCGAGATCGACGAGCAGTTGACGGCGGCAGGAGCCGTCGGGGGCCCCGACCTGGTCGCCGTGCCCGTCGGCGTGGGATCACTGGCTCAGGCCGTGGTCACCCACTACCGCAGCCGCCCGGCCGGGCAAGCCCCGGCGCTGCTGTCCGTGGAGCCGGACGCCGCGGCCTGCGTGCTGGAAAGTCTCACCCGCGGTGGGCCCGTCAGCGTCACCACCGGCGCCACCACCATGGCCGGACTGAACTGCGGCACCCCGTCGAGTATTGCCTGGCCCTACCTGTACGGCGGGCTGGATGCCGCGGTCGCCATTGCGGACAACGACAGCGCCCGCGCGGCCGCCGACCTCGCCGGCCTCGGTCTCGCCTCGGGCCCCTGCGGGGCCGCGCCGCTCGCCGGAATCCGGGCCGCGCTCACCGGCGTGGGTGCCGAGGAGCGCAGGACGGCACTGGGACTCGGCCCGGACTCGGTGGTCGTCCTGCTGAGCACCGAAGGCACGGCTGCCAACCCGTACTCCACCACCGCCCATTGAACGCACAACACCCCCTGAGTCGAGAATGGCCGGACTCTCGGCCGTGCTGGCCGCATCGCCTTCACCACCGCCACCCACCCCACCGTTTCCGACACTTCCGGGAGACAGATCATGACGAGCTCCGCCCCCGACCCCGTCGAGGTCAACGGCGACCGCCTGTGGCAGTCCCTGATGGGCCTCGCAGAGATCGGCGCGTACGACGACGAGCGCACCGGTCTGCGCGGCGTCGACCGTCTCGCTCTGACCGATGCCGACGCGGCCGGACGCCGCCAGGTCATCGCCTGGATGGAGGACGCCGGACTGGCGGTCCGCATCGACCGGATGGGCAACATCTACGGTCGCCGCGAAGGCACCGACCCCACTGCCGCACCGGTCCTGACCGGCTCGCACATCGACAGCGTCGCCACCGCCGGCGCGTTCGACGGCTGCCTCGGCGTACTCGGCGGCATCGAGGTCGTACGTACCCTGAACGAGCGCGGCATCCGCACCCGCCGGCCGATCGAGGTGGGCATCTTCGCGGAGGAGGAAGGCGTCCGCTTCGGCACCGACATGCTCGGCAGCGCCGTCGCGGCAGGCCGCCTGCCCCTGGACTACGCCCACGCGCTGACCGACCGCAAGGGACTCACCCTCGGCGGCGAACTCACCCGCACCGGCTTCGACGGCCCCACCGACGTCCGCCTCGACCCGCCACACGCCTACGTCGAGTGCCACATCGAACAGGGCCCCGTCCTCGCCGAGAGCGACGTCCCTGTTGGTGTCGTCACCGGCGTACAGGGCATCTCCTGGCAGGAGATCACCATTCACGGTCGCGCCGCCCACGCCGGCACCACGCCCACCCACCTGCGCGCCGATGCCGGCCTCGCCGCCGCGCAGATCATCGTCCACCTGCGGGAGCTGGTCGATTCCGGTGAGTACGGTGACCTGCGCGCCACCGTCGGCCATCTGATCGTCTACCCGGACCTGACCAACATCGTCCCGGCCCGCGCCGAGCTGACCGTCGATCTGCGCAATCCCGATGATGCGCAGATGACGCGGGCAGAGGAGGCGCTGGCCGCCTTCCTGCGTGACCTGGAGAACAGCCGGCCGGGACTGACGCTGACCACCCGGCGGATGGCCAAGACTCCGTACGTCCCCTTCGACGAGGGCGTGCAGAAGACCATCGCGCAGGCCGCCGACGACCACGGCCTGGAACACATCTCGCTGCTCTCCGGCGCCGGTCACGACGCCCAGGAGATCGCCGCGCTCTGCCCCACGGCCATGATCTTCGTACGCGGTGAGTACGACGGCATCAGCCACAACCCCCGCGAGTACTCCACACCCGAGGCGTGCGCCCGTGGCGTCAGCGTTCTGGCCACCACTCTGCTGCGTCTGGCCGATCAGGACTGACCGTACCCGCTCGACCCGGCCCCGGCGCCGGCCCGACGCACTGCTCGCCGACCGCGGCTACGGCCCCGACACGTACCGGCGCCTGGTGTGGCAGCGCGGCATCCGCCCCGTGCACGAAGCGAGGCGAGCCACACGGCTCCGGCCTGGGCATCTTGCCGTATGTCGGCGAGCGAACGATTGTCTTAGCGCGTCACGCGGTAGCGGAGGTAGACGACTTTTGAGCTGAAGGTGCGGGTCTCGACGAGTTCGAGATCAACTCGGCGCTCGCGCCGGGGAAAGAACGGAATGCCACCGCCGAGCAGCACCGGATAGACCCTGGCCCGATACTCGTCGATCAGACCCAGCGCGGCCGCCTCGGCGGCGAGAGTCGCGCCCCCGATCGCGATGTTGCCTTCTCCTGGCTCGGCTCGCAACTGCTCGATCTCCTCCGCCAGGCCGCCGGAGGCCAGGCGGGCATTGCCCTGCACCGCCGGCAGCGTGTTGGAGAACACCACCTTTGGGAGCGGATTCCAGATCGCGATCCACTCGAGCTGTGAGTCGTCGAGCGAGAGATCCTGCTCGGCGGTCTCCCAGTACAGCATCGTCTCGTACAGCCGTCGTCCCAACAGGTGGACGCCGACCTCTCGGATCTCGTCGATCCAGGAGCGAAAGATCTCCTCGTCGGGCGGCGTCCAGTTCAAGCCGCCGTCCGGCCCGACGATGTAGCCGTCGAGCGAGACGTTCATCGAATAGGTCACGCTGCGCATCAGAAGCCCTCCTCGGTAACGGGTTCGACAGTACGACTGCCGGACGCCACAGGACTCATCGCCGCTCGTGGGATCACCTGAGCTGATCAGGGCGGTTCCTTCGACGCGTCGACCGACGCCGTGGTGAACATCGGCACGTCGACCGCCGGTCGGACTCCTTGGTCCTCAGGCGAGTGGCTTCGTGGCATGCGGCCACGGAGCCTCCGTAAAAACCTGTTGGCGGACCACGGCGACCACTGTTACTTTTCCGGAGGCCGTGCGAGCGAATGAGGAGGTGGTACCCGTGAACGCAGTATCGACATGGGTGCTCCCCTCCGGGGTCACGGTCGGGCGGTAGGTCGTCCGGGAGCGCCGTACAAGCGCACTCCCGAAGGGCACGACCATGCAATTCACTTCTGAACAGCGCCTCGACGACGGCGTCCTCGAGCGCGAATTCACCCTCGGCGAGATCCCCGGCATCCTGTGGACGTCTGGCTCCGCACCGGCCCCGCTGATCCTGATCGGCCACAACGGCGGCTTGCACAAGCGGGAATCGCGGCTGGTGGCCAGGGCCCGGCACTCCGCGGCGGAGTACGGCTACGCGGTCGCGGCCGTCGACGCCCCCGGGCACGGTGACCGACCCCGTTCCGCCGTCGATGAGCAGGCTCGCGCCGACCTCCGCCGGGCGATGGCGGCCGGCGAGCCGGTCGACGAGATCTTCGAGTCCTTCGTCGCCCCGCTGGTCGAAAAGGCGGTCCCGGAATGGCGGACCACCCTGGACGCCCTCCTTTCGCTGCCCGAGATCGGCGGCCCGGTCGGGTACTCGGGGATGACCGCCATCGGCATTCGACTGGCGGTGGTCGAGCCGCGCATCGCGGCCGCTGGTTTCTTCGCCGGGGGTTTCGTGCCCCGCGCCCAGCGCGAGGAGGCCCGGCAGGTCACCATTCCCCTGCAGTTCTTGCTGCAGTGGGACGACGAAGGGAACGACCGGCAGCTGGCCCTGGACCTGTTCGACGCCTTCGGCACCAAGGAGAAGACGCTGCACGCCGATATGGGCGGGCACGCCGGCACCCCGTGGTTCGAGGTGGACGACGGGGACCGGTTCTTCGCCCGGCACCTGAAGTGAGGCCGGGCCGTCAGGCCGGCAGCAGACGGTAGGCGCTGTCGGTCAGGATGCCGCTCATCGAGGACGGGTCCCGGCCCTCCTCGATGGCGGTGGCCCAGCAGATGCACAACCGCCCCGATCGCGGCGGTACCGGCCATCGGCGGTACCGGCCGGTCGGGGCGGCGCTCGGCGACCAGCGTTTCCGTCAGCCGGGCTCACGCCGTGAGGCACACGGAGACCCGCTGAGACGCCGCCTGTACGACCGTCAGGCCCGTCACCCGCCGGTTGCTGAACGCCGGTTGCTGAAGATCACCGCACGAGTCGCGTTCCCCACCACCCGACCATGAACAACCGCCAAGGGATCGACCCCCAACCATGCACGAGTTCGTCAGTCAGGGGGTTCGGTCGGTGCCGTGTCGCGATGGGCGAGGAATGCGTCGGCGACCTCGGTGTCGGTGACAAGTGTGTGGATGAGGCCGCTGCGCAGCGCGGCGTCGACGGCGGATGCGCGGCGGACAGCTGCGGCGATGGCGACAACGTCACGGGCGTGGCGCAGTCGTTCGAGCGGGACGACCAGGCAGCGGTCGGTCAGGTCGGTGGCGACGGTGCGGCCGTCGGCGTCGACGAGGTGGCCGGCGAACTCCGCGACGACGCCGCGGCGGGTGGCGGCTTCTCGTTCGCTGTCGGCCAGACCGGTGGAGTCGTGGAGGTTGGAGTCGCCGGGCTGCCAGGCGCCGACGGTGATGAGCGCGACGGTCAGGCGGTCGAGACGGGCGAACGCCTTGGCCAGAGCGGGGCGGACGCGCAGGGCTGCGGCCTCGGCGAGGCTGGGCAGGACCATGGGGACGTAGACAGGTACCGCGGTCGACCGGGTGAGCCGGGACGCCCGGCGGATCGTCTCCACGGAACTGTCGTTGACGTCGCCGGGCGTGGTCAGGCCGGTGAGCTGGACGACGTCGCAGTCCGGCAGCCGCCGCAGGGCCGCGACGACCTGGTTGACGGTGCGGCCGCAAGCCAGGCCCAGCACGTCCCCGGGGCGGGTGGCCTCTTCGACGGCTTCGGCGGCGGCTCGGTTCAGCGCCGCGCGTCCGGCCTGCGCGGGGACGACGAGTGCGCGGGTGAGGCCGTGAGGTGCGTACCGCTCGAGGAGGGCGGCCGAGCGCGTAGGATCGGCGAGCGGCGGCGGGGTGATCTCGATGTGGACCAGGCCCTGTTCCCGGGCGGTCTGGATCAGTCGTCCGGCCTTGAAGCGGCTGACGCCCAGGTGCTCGGCGACCTGGGTCACGCGCAGGCCCTCGACGTAGTGAAGGTGCGCGGCCCGGGCCGCGCGCAGTGACTCCCACGCGCTTGCGGCCATGGTCGTTCTCCTCGCTGTCCCGGTCGCGGACGGGACGTGTCTTCGGTTTCTCCGCTGGCCGGTAAAGGGTCCACCAGTGCCGGTCCGGATCGCAGCGTACGACCGGCCTCCCCTGTCGGGATGCTCCAGCGGAGGGCTCCACTGGGGCCGGGTGGTGCAGATCACGGCAGGTGTGCTCGCGCGAGCAGGGCGAGGGGCGCGCTGCGAAACACCTATTGAAGTGCTGTTTCTTCCGGCGAATCCTTGCGGAAACGCAATGCCGTGCCCCCAGCTCTCCCCGAGGTGATCGCTATGTCCGCCCTGCCCGACACCATGCTCGCCGCGTACCTGCCCGGCGGCAGCCGTACCGAGTCGAGGACCGTGCCGGTCCCCGCTCCCGGGCATGGTCAGGTCCTGTTGAAGGTCCGCGCGTCCACGATCTGCGGCAGCGATCTGCGGGCCATCTACCGCGAGCATCTCGGCTCCGGCCCGGAGGCGTACCAGGGTGTGGTCGGCGGGCACGAGCCGTGCGGTGAGGTCGTCGCGGTCGGCCCCGGCTGCACCGCGACCGTGGTCGGTGACCGGCGGGTCGTCTACCACATCAGCGGCTGCGGGCTGTGCGACGAATGCTGCCGAGGCTATCCGGTCGGCTGTCTGTCCCCGCGGCGTGCTGCCTACGGCTGGCAGCGCGATGGCGGCCACGCCGAGTACCTGTTGGCCGAGGAGAAGGACCTGCTGCCGCTGCCCGACTCGCTCACCTACCTCGACGGCGCGTGCGTGGCCTGTGGCTTCGGCACGGCGTACGAGGCGCTGCGGCGCGCCGATGTCTCCGGCGGGGACACCGTGCTGATCACGGGCCTGGGGCCGGTCGGGCTCGCCGCCGGACTCCTCGCCCGCGCACTGGGGGTGCCGCTGGTGGTCGGCACGGACGTGAGCGCGGAGCGCCGCGCCCAGGCCCGAGCACTGGGTGCCGTCCACCATGCCGTCGAGGCGGGGGAGTTGGCGGTGCTGCTCGGTGACGGCGCGTGCGTGTCCGTCGACTGCTCGGGCAACGGGGCCGGCCAACTCACAGCCGTGCGGCACACCCGCCGCTGGGGCCGGGCGGTGATGGTCGGCGAGGGCGGCACGCTCACCCTGGATGTCTCGCCCGACCTGATTCACCGTCAGGTCACCCTCATCGGCTCCTGGGTCACCTCGGTGCACCTCATGCGTGAACTCCTGCAGAATCTGGACCGATGGGGCCTGCATCCCGAGTGCGTGGTCACCGACCGGTTCCCGCTCACCGAGGTCGACACCGCGTACAAGACCGCCGACAGCGGCCGGGGCGGCAAGGTCGCCATCGTCACCGACGAGGCCGGCGCATGAGCCGCGGGGTGTCCTTGGCCGACCGGGTCGGCCTGCCCGGGCCGTGCAGTGCGGGTCGTATGTCGATCCCGGGCCCACGGGCAGGTGCCGTTCCAGCGGCAGGACGGCGGCCCTGGGGGAGGGCAGGGTCTGGTACCAGTACGCGGTCGAGGCCCCAGGACGGGATCACACGGTGAGGATGAGCTTGCCCTGGAGGTGACCGCCGTCGAGCAGCCGGTGCGCGTCGGCGACGCGCTCGAACGGGAACGTCTCCTGCACGTGGACCCGGAGCCTGCCCTGTTCGACGAGTTCGACGAGACCTCGCAGGGCGACCGGATCGGGGTCGACCGCGATGCCGCTGAAGCGCATGCCGGCCGCCTCGTACGTGGCGGCGAGCTCCGAAGCCTCCTCGGCGACCGCCGTCACGAGGTGACCGCCCGGGCGAAGCACTTCGAGCGACCGCTCGACGGTGTCGCCGCCGATCGTGTCGAGCACGACGTCGATGTCGCGGACCGCCTCAGTGAAGTCGACCGCCGTGTAGTCGATCACCTCGTCGGCGCCGAACCCCTCGACGAACTTCCGCTTGCTCCCGCTGGCGGTCGCGATCACGTGCGCGCCGCGCGCCTTCGCGATCTGGATCGCGACGTGACCGACCCCGCCACCACCGCCGTGGACCAGGACGCGGTCGCCCTCGGTCACGCCGCCGAGGTCGACGAGGCCCTGCCACGCCGTCAGCCCGACGACCGGCAGCGCCGACGCCTCGATGTGTGAGAGCGACGCCGGCTTGCGTGCCAGGTGCAACGCCGGCGCCGACACGACCTCGGCGTACGCGCTCGCCGCCCGCGGGAACAGCGGCATCCCGAACACCTCGTCGCCGGGCCTGAACCGCCATGTCTGCGGCGACTCCTCGACCACGCCGCTGATGTCCCAGCCGAGGACGAACGGCAGCGGGCCGATCAGCGGGAACTCGCCGGCGCGCAGGCGCGCCTCCAGCGGGTTCAACCCGATCGCCTTGACGCGGACGAGAACTTCGGTCGGGAGGGGCTGTGGCTCGGGCGCGTCCACGATGGTGAGCACCTCGGGACCGCCGAGCGTCTGCTGGGTGATGACTCGCATGACTCTCCTGGCTTTGGAGGGTGGGAGAGAACCCAGGCTATGTTTCTGATAGGAACCAGCAGGTACCTTTGGCGCCATGAGCGGTTTCGTTCCCGGTGATTCCTTTCTCGCCGACTGCCCGGGGCGTCTGACGGTCGAGCTGATCGCCGACAAGTGGACGGTGGTGGTGCTCTACGGCCTCAGCAAGGGTCCGGTGCGCCATGGCGAGCTGATCGAGCTGATCGGTGGCATCTCCCGCAAGATGCTCACCCAGACGCTCCGACGGCTTGAGACGCACGGACTCATCACCCGCCACGCCTACGCCGAGGTACCGCCCCGCGTCGAGTACGAGCTCACCCCGCTCGGGGCGACGCTGATCGATCCGATCCACATGCTGACCGAGTGGGCGAGGGCGAACGGCGACGCAGTGCTCGACGCGCTGGAGGCCGATCCCCAGCCGGTCACCCATGGCGACTGAGCCCCCGCTGGGGCACTGAGCATCCTCTCGGCCGCTACTCGGCACGTGGTCCACGACGGACGCGACCCCTCCGTCGGCGCCCGAACGCAGCCAGATGCGCAGTCCGTAGGGAGCCGTTCCCGCATGGCGGCCGCCGGGACGGACACACCGCTGATGGGCTGTCTACTCGTCCAGAGGCCAGACGCGGCTGTCGACGACCAGTCGGCGGTTGCCGGTGTCGAGGTCGTCGAGATGGAGACGGCGGATCGTCGTACCGGGGCGGGTGGCGTGGACGGCCGCGGGGGCGAGGCCCAGCCCGTCCTCGGGCCGGGCCACCGGCGTGGGCGCCGGTTTCCCGTGCGGCGCTTGTCAGCGCACGTCGACGTAGTCGCCCGTGGCGTTGACCGACGATGTGGTGGAGGTGCTTGCGAAGGACCAGCGCCAGTAGCCGTCGGCCGAGGCCGTGACCGTCGTCGACAAGTTGCCCGTCGAGTTGGTCCTGACCGTCTTGACGGTCCTGTAGGTGCTGGTGCCCGCCTTGCGGAACTGCAGCTTCACGGGCTGGTTGGTGTAGCCCGCGTAGGTGCGTCTGTCCCAGTTGGCGCGGGTCAGCTTGCCCGTGACCTTGAGCGACTTGCCCTTGGCCACCGGCTCGGGCCCGGCGTCGACGCTGAGCTTGCCGCGGCGCAGGACCGGGTGGGTGAGGGTGCCGCCGTTGTTGTAGAGATCGCCGTCCTTGGACTGGAGCTGGATGATCACCTTCCACGGACCCGCGAGGGTGTTGCGAGGCACGCCCCAGCCCGGGTCGAGCTTGAAGGTGAGTTTGCAGGTGGAGGTGGTGGCGCTGCTCGCGGTGCACGTCGGGGTGCCGTGGTACGACCAGTAGTCTTCCCCCACCTCGCGCTCGATCCCGAAGAACGCAAGCTTGCTGCTGATCCCCGAGTCGTCCGAAGCCGTCACGGAGATGGTGAACGACTCGGTCTGGGAGGTGCCGAGGACGATGGGCTTGCCCCCGTTCACGGACACCTTCTGGACCACCACACCGGTCTCCACGGCGTACGCGGCCGGAGCGGCGACAGCGGAGACGGAAAGGACCAGGACGCCGGTGAGTACGGCGCCTGTGGGTATTGCGCGCAATGAACCCCCAATGTGTCGAGCCGGCCCCGGCCGTGTGAGTCCCCCCGGCCGCAGACCTGGCAGGTGACGTGAGGATACGTCACCCGTGCGGCTCCGCCTCAGCGGTGTACAGGCCGTCCAGGTCCCACGCCTGGTGCATCGCGTCGGCGAAGGCGGCCCTGGCCGTTTTCAAGGGTTTTCAGCAGCCCCCACCACGGCTGGTCAGCGTACGGCCGACGCCCGCATCGGCTGCGCCCCGGGTTGCCTCTCGTGGTGCGCCTAGTGTTGCTTCGACCGGCTGGCCGCTGGCGTTCGGACATGTGGCTGACCAGGTCGACCGCGGGACGGATACGTGCTGGTCCGGTGGCTGGCTACTTTGCTGCGTGGCGATCCGGGTACAGCCCCGTGCCGTCGTCTGCGGCAGTCGCGCGCAGGGCGCTGATCCGGTTCTCGACACCGGCAGGTACGGTTCCGTCCAGGACGAACAGGACGCGGGGGAGGAGAGGGTAGCGCTGCCGCCACTCGTCCCGGCCCCACTCCTGGAGGGCCGGCTGGCCGCCCGGGTACGTAGCGGCGAAGGCGCCCGTACGCGGGCAGCTTGGCGGCGAGGCGTTCGGGGCCCATGGCGGCCCGGTCGACTTCCACGAACGCCCGCAGCATCGACCCCCTGTCGCCGTCGACGGGGCCGCGCCGGTAGTACATGAGGGCACAGTGTGGGTCGCCCCGGACTTCCTGCACCCACGCGTTGATGCGCTGTGGCGTCGTCACCCGGGACGGGCTTCTGCTTGGTCGGGGTAGTACCCGTTGGGTCAGCCGCTCGTTTCCACCCATTCGTAGGCGGAGGTGGTGCTGCCGCCGGACCAGAAGCCGCCGCCGACGATGAGGATGTTGGGGACCCATACTTCGGCGTACGCCCGCGTTGCATACCAGCCGACCCCGCAGACCGGGCCGCCGTAGCTCAGGAGGGATGCGGGCCCGGTGGGGCCCCACATGTCGTGGCCTGTCGTGCCGTACGTCCAGCCGGTGCTCCGGCAGGTGATCCAGGCGTTCTGCGCTTCGCTCCAGAACCGTACGTCCAGCCGGGACCTGGCCTGCATCACCTTGGGCGTGACGCAGTCCGCCTCGAAGGCGTAGGCATCTCCGTAGGCCAGGTTCCCCGAGAACAGGCCCGGGGTGAGGTGGTCGATGCCCGCCTGGTCCCCGACACAGTAGGTGGCGGCCTGTTTGACCTTCACGATGCCGGTGAAACTCCATGCCTGCGCCGACTGTGGCAACACCACAGTGAGTACCAGCGTGAACAGGGCGGCCAACGGGCCAAGGAGGAGCGCTTTACGTCGGGCCATGGTGTCCCTTTCCAATCAGGCTGTCGTCGATACCGCAACCCCGGGCGCGCTGCACAGCACCAGTCAGCGCGGGGCAACGCGACCAGGCAGGAGAGTTCGACCACATTCCATGAAGACTGGACAACCCGCAGAAACTTCCGGTGACGGAGGGAACCCCTGCGCGTCACTGCCAGCCGACGCTCTGAAGCCGCCGCCTGATCTACGCCGGGCGCGGGGCCAAGCGGTCGGTCCCACGCCGTCGTCCCAGCCGGCGCCGCACGCGGTGTCGCGGGCACCAGGTGAACAGCCGGGTAGTTTCTCGCCCAGTTCGTCCGCAGCCGTGGTGTTCGGGAAGGCCGCCCCTTCCCCGCTGCGACATGCCGGTTTGGTGTCAGTGGCCGTATGCCAGTGACAGGGTGTCGGATCGGCATGTTCTTGCTGGTGGGGACCTGAGGATGGGCAGGTTCACTGTCGTGGGGCGGTTCCGTGCCTATGTCTCGGGAACAGCACTTCTGAGTCATTCGGTGGCTGCGCGGCTGCACCGTGGCGGGTGTTGGCGTCCGGGCGGAAGGCTATTCGGTGGGGGAGCCGGGCGGGTGGGGTGAGGTCACGGCGGGGTTGAGGGTGTTCAGGCCGGTGCTGGTGGCGTGGCTGCTTGAGCTCGATTCGGCCGGGGTGTTGACGACGGTGCACGTGCGTGCCGGCGCCCAGGTCGGTGGGGTGAGTGTGCGGACGGTGTGGCGCCGGCTGGAGTCGGCGCGGTTTCTTTGTCATCCTCACTGCATAGTGCGCTGTGATACCCCCAGCGCTGCGGCCACCCGCCGGAGGGGATGTCGATGCGTTGCCAGTAGAAACGTAGGCGTGCCTCGGTACTCAAGGGAATGGGCCAGGTGCGTAATGCGCGCTCCGGCCCTGCTTGGTCTGCCCCACATCCTTTCCAGGCGGCCAGCCAACAGGGCCAGCGGCCCGTAGCCCTCGGTTTTCCCACGTCGCTCGTTCCTGCCTGTCAGTTCCAGCGTCTTCGGGATGGCACCGGCCGACGTCAGCTACGAGAGGTTCAGCGGCGTGCCGGCGACGGGGCGTCCCGAGCCTTCGGGCCGGCTTGCCACGCCTCGGTCGTACCACTCACCGAATGCGTAACTGCCCGGGCGCACGACCAGCTTGACGATCACCGGCCCCGCTCCGCCGTCAATCGTGATCTCTTCGCTAGACCCTCATGGCGATCCATGCTGAGGCGCGCCGCACGCCAAGATCGTCCTCATGGTCTACCCGCCCTTGCTCTCCAACAGCGGATCCGCTCCGCGAGTCGGCATCGGAGTCGCTCAAATAGGCCTGTGTGCGGAATCCGCGGACTGGCTCAACGACGCTGCCGGAACGCCCGCCGTGGCGATGCAGGACGCTGTTGACGACCCCAACAGGCAAGGTACCCAGGCATGGTTCTCGAACCCGACGAACGACTTCACAGGCAAGGGTGTGTGCGGCGACCCAGAACAGGTCCATGGCATCGTGGAGACGCTCGTCGATTCGGGCAACCCGATGACCGACTTCCCAATCCTCAAGAACTCTGGTCTGTCCGCCCAGTTATTCCACCCCAAGATTGGTGGAGCGTATCTGTACGCCGACTCCCTTGAGCACACCATGGCAAACATGGGCCTCTGACGGGAACGTTTCTGGGGCAGCCCCGGATGGCTGCCCCAGAAACAAATAAGTACGCGTACTCAAGCACCCCCAGCCGGCCTGGTGGACACTGGAATGGGTGTCAGGGAGGGAGCACCATGGGAAGGCACCATCGACGGGCCAAGACTGTGTTGGGCTCGCTCTTCACCGTCGCGCTGTTAGCGGTGTCCGCTTGCTCGGCCGGGAACCGTGCGCCGAGTCCGAAGACCGTACGCAAGCTGGCCGGCTCCGCCGAAGCAGTTGCTGCCCGGGACAAGACGGAGAAGATTCTCCGGGCCGTGGTGCAGGCTTACTCAGACCACACTCCACTGGCCCTCGGCCTGGTCGTCGTACGAGATGTATGCCGAGGGGGAACAAACAAGCAGTGGTTCGACTCAGCGGGCGACGACCAGTACAAGATTAAATGCTCGCTGTACGTCACTGCTTACTACGGTGCCGACCCCCGCCGCATGGGGGACGTTCTCGACGGCGTTATGGACGCGGGTGACCGCCCTGCTTCCCAAATCCCTTTCGATCACGGCGGCTACCGCAGCAACCTCGTTGAGTACTACCGGGAGAATGGGCCGAACCCTTCTGGGCCGGGGGCACCGGAGCCCACGCAGATGTCCGATCCATCGCAGATCCTGTCCTGGGATCCAGTACACGATCACAACACCCGTCTGTTGATTGAAGAGCCGGAAGAGTGCCCATATAACGACCCGCCCGTCGTCCGGTGCTCAACGGAACCAGAAGCGGGAACCGTTGCCCAAATCCGCAGAAGGTACGGCATGGTGTTCAAACTTGACCTAGGATCCTCCGACTACTACATCGTTTACAGAAGCGGGCAATCGCATACGCGGTAGCCTCCCGAGGCTGTCTGGCTGAGGCTGATCCCACGTGACAGGTTGCGGTGAGAACCTGCCGCCGATGTCGGGGCTCACGCCGGGCGCACACCCCGCTACGCTCCAACCTCCCCGCTGGCGACCGTTCCCGCCTCTGCTTCCGGCAGCTACCACGTCCGGGTGGGCCGGTATTGACTGCCCGTCCGGCTACTTGTGCGTCTATCCGGAGATCAACTTCGGCGGGCAGCGGTGGGTGCGGTGGGTCGTGGACGGCGGCGTGAAGAACCTGCCGTCCGCGATCCGCGACCGCGGCGGCTCGATCCGCAACAACTCCGACCGCACCGCCCGCGTCTACGAGAAGCGGAACTATGCCGACGGCTCCTGGCCCAGGACCCGGCTCAGCGGCCGGCTTCCACTGGAAAGGTCTGGAACGTGCTCAGAGAGATCACCCCGTCACTTCGGTGCCACACCGCCCAGCCGCGGCCTGGGACATTGCGCATCACATGCTAGAGGGACGGCCGGATTGTCTGCGAGCATCACATCTACAAGGTCCGCATCCCCGCGGGCATCAGGGACGGGCAGGATGCCCGGATCCACGAACTCGGCGGCCCCGGCAAGCACGGTGGTGCGCACGGCGACCTGTACGTGACCGTGTGTGTCGCCGACTGATTCGCCATCCCCAGCAGACGGGCGCGCTGTTGGGGATGGCGATGTGAAGCCTGGGCCTGGGCGGAAGCGCCGGTCCGGGCCGGTCGGGGAAGGACGAGGGACATTCGGCGAGTTGTTGAAGTGCCCGTCGAGCGTGTCGTTGTGGCTGGTGATGCCAGTTGTGGCGAGCAGGCCGATGCGCGAGGCGATGCAGCCGCCGAGGTCGAGCGTCGGTCCGGTTGTGCGACGAGCTCAGTCACGGGCGCGAGGACGGTGTTTTCCCTCGGCCTCGTTGCTCGCCGCACTGGTCAGGATCGCGCTTGCGACAACGTCGAAGAGGTGATCGGCGCGTGGCGCGAGCGAGGGTTGATCGCCGAGCCAGGCGAGCGCCGCCACCAGTGCGAACAAATCAGCGCCATCAATGTCGGTCCGCGCCTTGCCCGCGGTCTGGGCACGGGTGAGGAGCCGCGCACCGGTCGCGCGCAGGGTGACACACGAAGCGTGGAGTGCGGACTCGGTGTCCTCGATGGCGGCTGCCATCAGCACGGTCACACCCCGGTACTCGGTTGTCCATGCCGTGCAGTCACGCAGCCATGAAACGAGAGCCTCGTCGGGTGAGCTCGATGTCTCGAGCTCGCCTGCCTTTGCCGTCAGTTCGTCGAAGCTCGTACGGAGCAGGGCTTCGAGCAGCGCCTCGCGCGTCGGGAAGTGCCGCAGGAGCGTCGCGAGCCCGACATCGGCCCTGCGTGCGATGTCGCGCAGCGACACATCGACGCCTTGCTCGGTGATGGCGGTGCCCGCTACTGCGAGCAGGTGGTCGCGGTTCTTCCTGGCGTCGGCTCGCATCTGTCCCTCTTGACTATCCGGATCAGTGATCCATATATTCGGATCAGTGGTCCATTTATCTGGACCGCTGATCCGGATAAGCGTATCCCGCGACGCGGGCAGGGGAGAAGGATGCCAACTCATACGATGAGGGCGGTCCGGTTGCATGAGCACGGCGGCCCTGAGGTGCTGCGTTACGACGAGGTGCCGGTTCCCGAGCCGGGGCCGGGCGAGGTGCTCGTTCGCGTGCAGGCGGTCGGCGTCAATCCTCCGGACTGGTATCTACGCGACGGGCTGACCGATGTGCCCGGGTCGGAATCGACGGTCAGCCTGCCGGTGATTCCGGGGACGGACGTGTCGGGCGTCGTCGAGGGCGTCGCCGTGGACGTGGACGGTCTCGCCGTAGGTGATGAAGTCTTCGGTCTTCTGCGTTTCCCCAGCTTCGACGGCAGCGCGTACGCCGAGTACGTGGCCGCGCCCGCGTCGGACCTCGCATGCAAGCCGGCCGGCATCGATCACGTGCACGCCGCCGGGGCGCCCATGGCCGGGCTCACCGCGTGGCAGTTCCTCATCGAGCTCGGACACGACCACCCCTCGCCCTTCCAGAAGGCACCACATCGCCCGACGGCACTCGACGCCGACGCGACGGTTCTCATCAACGGCGCCGCGGGCGGCGTGGGGCACTTCGCACTGCAGCTGGCGAAGTGGAAGGGCGCACATGTCATCGCGGTGGCATCGGGAGCGCATGAATCGTTCTTGCGTGAGCTCGGCGCCGACCAGTTCATCGACTACACCAAGAGCCGTCCCGAGGACCTCGTGCACGACGTCGACCTCGTTCTTGACACCGTCGGTGGTCCTGACAGCAGTCGCTTCCTGCGTACGCTCAAGCGCGGCGGCTCCCAGTTCCCCGTGTTTCCCGGGGACTTCGACGAAGAGGAGACCGCGAAACTGGGCGTCACGGTCTCGACCGCCCAGGTCCGCTCGAACGGCGCGCAGCTTGCTGAACTGGGACGCCTGCTCGACGCGGGCACGGTACGCGTCGCGATCGACAGCACGTTCGCGCTCGCGGAGGCCCGAGCAGCGCACGAACGCGCCGCCCGAGGGCACATCCAGGGCAAGATCGTACTCACGGTCGCTTAGGAACGAGCCGTTGTCCGGCGCCCGTTCGCGGGGCGCCCGCGGCCATCGAGACGCCGATACGGAGAGCTTGGGGCGAATCCGGCGACCAGGCGGTCACGATGCCCGCCGCGGCGAGACGGTCGCACCGCAACGGTGGCCTTCGGCTGGGGAAGCGGCCGCCTCGACACAACGCCTGCGGGAGAGGTGGATCTCGAACCCTGCAGAGCGGTTCGCCGTCCAGCAGACATGAACCCAACACCGACGAGTCACCTGGGCGGAGGATGCATCACTGGCTCTATTTCCGGCGCAACCCCGAGAAGCCGGACCGTGTGGGAGCTGAGACCCCGTAGGGGGTGTCCCCGCGCGGGGACGGACGGCGTGCCGCCCGGCCCCGCGCGGATCTGACGATCAGCGCTTCATCAGGGCGAAGACTCCCCAGCCGAGATACTCACGCATGTAGCGCGTGTAGCGTGTGGGCTCGGTGGTGAGCTCGGCCCGTACCTCGGGCGCCAGTTCGTCGTCCGGGTTTCGGTCGAGCCAGCGGCGGAGGTTGAGCCACTGTGCCGCGCAGTACCGGTCCCAGCTGTCCTGGTCGGCCAGCATCATTTCCACCACGTCGTACCCGAGGTCGCCGAACTGCTCGATCAGCTCGGGCAGCGGCAGGAAGTCGGCCAGGCTGGTGGCGTGACAGGCCTCCGCGGCCTCCTGATCCGGCGGAGTCCGACGCCAGTAGGGCTCGCCGATCAGCATCAGACCTCCGGGGCGGAGGCTGCGACTGAGCAGCTCGGCCGTTCCGGCGACGCCGTTCCCGATCCAGGTGGCGCCGACGCAGGCGGCGAGATCGACCGGCTCGTCCGCGACATGACCGGAGGCATCGCCGTGGACGAACTCCACCCGGTCGGCGACGCCGAGCTCGATGGCGCGGGCCCGGGCCTGCGCGGTGAAGACCGTGCTGATGTCCACGCCCGTGCCCGTGAAACCCAGGTCACGTGCCCAGGTGCACAGCATCTCGCCCGAGCCGCTGGCCAGGTCGAGCACCCGTGTTCCGGGGGCCAGGTGGAGTGCCTGGCCCAGGGCGGCGAGCTTGTCGGGAGTCAGCGGGTTGTGGATGCGGTGGCTGCTCTCGCGGATGGTGAAGATGCGGGGAAGGTCCATGACCACATTCCTTTCCGTCATGCCTTGCGGTGGGGGGAGCGGTTGATGGCGCGTCGCAGGCGCGCGATGTCCTTCTTGGGCCGTTCCTGCTCGGCGCGCAGCCGCGCGTCGGTGCGGGAGGCGGCATAGGCGTTCTCGCGCAGCAGCCGGCGGTAGCTGTCGAGGCGCCGCTGGGTGAGGTGACCGGACTCGACGGCTGCCAGGACGGCACAGCCCGGCTCGGTGGTGTGGGCGCAGTCGGCGAAACGGCAGTCCCCGGCCAGCTCGGTGATCTCGGCGAAGGTCTGGTCCAGGCCCTCGTCGGCCTCGTGCAGGCCCACGCCGCGCAGGCCGGGCGTGTCCAGCAGGACCCCGCCGTGGGGCAGCGGCAGCAGCTCCCGCCAGGCGGTGGTGTGGCGGCCCTTGCCGTCGCTCTCGCGTACAGCGCCGGTGGCCAGGCGGTTCTCGCCCAGCAGGCGGTTGCCGAGGGTGGATTTGCCCGCGCCCGAGGGGCCGAGCAGGACGACCGTGCCCGACAGTACGGCGACCAGGGCGTCCATACCCTCGCCGGTGGCGGCGCTGGTGACCAGCACCTCCACACCCGGCGCCACCTCGGACACCTCGGCCGCCGCCCGCTGGGTGTCCGCGCACCGGTCGGCCTTGGTGAGCACCACCACCGGGGTGGCGCCGCTCTCCCAGGCCAGGGCGAGCATCCGCTCGATCCGCCCGTGGCTGACCGGATCGGCGAGGGAGACGGCCACCGCCACGGTGTCGACGTTCGCGGCCAGGACCTGGCCGTGGGAGGTGCGCGAGGCGGTGGAGCGGACCACGGCGGTCCGTCGCTCCAGGACCTCCACGACGGTGGCGGAGGCGGCCGTGGTGGCCGGCCGCAGCGCCACCCAGTCACCGGTGCACGGGGTCAGCCGTTCCTCGGCGTCCGGCGGGGGAAGAACCGCCGCCCGGACCGGTCCGGCCTCGGCGACGACTTCACACAGACCGCGCTCGGCCCGCACGACCCGGCCGGGAACCAGCCCGTCGGCGCGGAAGCGGGTGAAGGAGTGGTCGCGTTCCTCGTCCCAGCCGTAGTCGGCCGGAGTCAGGACGCGCGCAGAAGAGAAGAAGGGAGTTTGTTGAGAAGCAGGTTGATGAGACAACGCGGAGACCCTTGGGAAGGGGCCTCTCCGGACGGCACGTGCGACCAGGAACTCCCGCTAGGGGAGAGAAAGGCAGACGCGGGTCAGGATGAGGCCCGGGAAGTGAGGATGATCCGGGCACTGCACACAGCAGTGGTCTCCACGACAGTCATCAACTCACCTCCTTCGATCTCCGCAGCAGACCCAGTCGTCGCTACGCCGCCTAGAGTAGCAGCCTCTGTGGTCGCTGGGCCGCGTGCCCTTGATGCCGGTGACAGCGCACGCCCCGACGGTCGATTTCGTCGAACGTTCCCTGACACCCGTCTCGTTCCCGCCGTCCGAGGGAGCGGCGTTCGGACCGCCACCGCACCGGACACCGTGCGCCGGGCTGTCGCCCACATCGAGGACAACGCCCCCCGGGACATCACCCTGGCCAACATCGTCTCCCTCGCTGGCCTGACGCCGCTCAGTCTCCAGTACGCCTTCCGCCGTCACCTCGATACCACCCCCATGACCCATCTGCGGCGTGTCCTTCTGTCCCACGCCCACCACGACCTCAAAGCCGCGCGCCCCGGGGACACAACTGTCACCTGGATCGCGATGCGCTGGGGATTCGGCAGCCGCGCCCGCTTCACCACTCTCTACCGCAAGGCATACGAGATCAGCGCCTCAACCACCCCGCGCACCTGACCGATGCGCGGGAACCGCCCCCTGGCAGCCACTGCCATCCCGTCCGCGTGTACGGGGACCGGCGTCCCACAGGCCGACACAAGGGCAGGCGGAGGACGAACACCGCGCCGCCCTCAGAGGCGTTGGCCGCAGTGAGGGTGCCTCCGTGCAGAAGGTCGTGGGCCGTGCCGAGGACCAGAGCGGTGGCCAGGGGTACGGATGGGGGGAAGGCCCAGGCCATTACCTGAGAGCTGCTGGAGACGATCCCCCTGCGCCAGCAGTAGCCACGGGTGACGACCACGGCACCCGGCCGCGCTGGCCGAAGACCTGACGTCGGTCAGCGCCGCCGCACCGCAGTGATGACCGTGTGCCCGGTCCTTCCGCCGCCTCTCGCACGATGTCGCCGACGGCGGGTGTGAGGTGTGAGGGAGGGCAGCCAACGCCGTCTGCCTCCTGAACGTTCTTCTTGGGCCGGACGTACCGTGCGCGTCTGGGATATCGCTGACCCTGAGCAGCCTGAAGCCGTGACAAGTCTCGGAGGCAGCTTCAGCGCCGACCTCGCGGTGTCAGCTGGGGGACTCCCTGCCGCTGGGCGCACCGGCGGAGCAGCTCAGATATGGGGTATTGAATCGTGCGACGTCCCCGGTACCCACTCTTCCGAGGAATGCGGGACCACTACCGCGAATCTGCGGGCGAACTCACGTCCCAGCCCGCGGCGGCAATCCGATGGCGGGCCCGTCAGCGGGATATGCCAGATGGATACGCGGCATGCGGCTTTAATGCCGTTATGGCAGGCTCTGTCTCTGGTGCAGTCATAGCACACCCCACGGGTTCCATCAGGCGTGTTATCAGCAAAAGGAGACTTAATGTCAGACTTACCGGATAGTGGCGGGCGCGTGAAGTGTCGTCTCGTCAAGGTCACGGCGCTGGCGCTCGGTCTGGCCGCAATCGCGGGTATCGGAACCGCAGCGGCGCAGCCTCCTTCCTTCTTGCCATCGGCAGCTTCTGCTGTTGATCCCGCGGATGAGTCGAAGGACTTCCCTTTCCCGGACCCGGACACCATCGCTTTGCAGAACGGATCCGGCCGGTACATCACTTACGGCACCAGTTCGGGCGGCAAGTACATACCGTATGCCGTTCACGGATCGGGCGGTTCAGTGGGAACATCGCCGGTCATCGCCGGCGATGCGTTGCGGGGTGGCGGTGGAGCCTGGGTCGACAACAGCAAGGGAATCTGGGCTCCGGGAGCCTTTCACCATGTAAAGAACGGTGTCGGGAGGTATTACCTGTTCTATGCCGGGCTACGCAAGGGCACTTCGCAGCGCTGCATCGGGGTGGCGTCATCGACCAGCCCGTTCGCGGGGTTCCGGGCGCAGCCGACGCCGCTGGCGTGTCCCACGAACAACGACTGGGCGATCGACCCGGACGTGACCAGGGGCCCGAATGGTGCCGTCTGGATGACGTGGCGGGACGGACAACGCGCCCACCCAGGAGAGTCGGCGCTGTCCGTCATGATGCTGAGATTCCGCAACGACGGCACCGTCCAGCGCAACTCCACACCTCACGTCATGCTGCGCAGCGACAACCTCGCCTGGCCGCGCTACCAGGTCGGCAGAAACAAAAGCGTCATCGAGAACCCGAGCGCGGTTTTTCTCCGCGGTAACTGGTATCTGTTCTACTCTGGCAACCGCTGGCAGACCAACAACTATGCGACCGGGATCGCCTTCTGCGGCAAGAAGATCGACACCGCCACGTGCGGACCCATGCCGGGGCCGAGGCGAGCCTGGTTCTCCTACTCCGGCCCCGGACCGCACCTTCCATCCGACATGCGCATGCGCGCCCTGCCAGGCAACAAGCGCGGCCCCGGCGCCATGAGTGTCTACTTCGCCCACAACGGGCAGCCGTGGGCGACCTGGCACTACCTGACCGGTAGCGGCCGAAAGAGCCGTACCGGTAAACTCCACATCGTCGGCACCGGCTCCACAGCAGACTTCCGCATCACGTCAAGCTAGTTGGAGGACCTGCCGGAGCGTACCGACGCCCGCATAGAGAGTGATGCGAAGACCCGATCCTCCTTCGATGGGGATGTTCGGTCATCCGCAGACGGCTCCCTGCCCACCAGGGGGCCGTCGCCGTTTCCGGTGACGGCCTTGCTGTTGTCCTGACATGCGCTCAGATGAGGTAAAGAGCAGCCAGAGTGAGGTCATCTGGTGGGCTTTCAGGACCGCGATCGCTACCGCCCCGCCCACATCCCTGACGAGTGGGCCTTCGTCATTAAGCCTGACCTGGCCAAGGCCATGATGCTGCGGGTGATTGCGTCACCGCTGCGGCGGCTGTGCACGATCGAGGGGCGGTTCGGGAAAGAGAACGCGGGCCGGCAAGCAGCCCACTACACTCACCCAAACCTCATCTGAAGCGCGGCAAGATTTGCCGCTTGTGCACTTCCGCCGACGACCGGTCCTTCTGCGTGTGAATTCACCAACGTCACCCCGGCAACGGACCGGCGCCGGATCGGTGCCGCGGCTACCGGCCGTCGTGAACGTTACGCTGCGGGATCCACTCGCTTGCGACGGTGTCGC
The DNA here is from genome assembly GCF_003688995.1 of Streptomyces shenzhenensis. Taxonomy (GTDB): domain Bacteria; phylum Actinomycetota; class Actinomycetes; order Streptomycetales; family Streptomycetaceae; genus Streptomyces; species Streptomyces shenzhenensis_A. The sequence goes on from NZ_PENI01000031.1 coordinate 25,504, forward strand.
CGACGATGGGAGTGAGGCGCCCGGCTGGGGAAGGGCAGGCCGGGCGGCGCATCGGCGCTTTCTTGTGGTGACTGGGCTGATATGCCCCCGCACCGTCCGGGCTTTGAAGGTGATGCCGGTGGAGGCGGCCTGCCGGCCCTGAGTACGCCGTCGTGCACGTTGTCACCGACCGCGGTGGGCCGAGCGCGGGAGGTTCCGCTGGTTGTGTATCAGCGGTACGAAGCACCGAGGCGACCGCCCATGGAGGGGGCCGCCCCGGTGCTTCGCGTGTGAGCGACCGCTGCCGGGCAACAGGGGTCTTCCGCCGGCGGGCGCTGATCGGGGTCTCCGACGGGCTCGGGGCGGTTCCGCTCGGGGTTCGCGGCTACCTGGTGGTCTGTACTCGGTACGGGGTCAGGGTGACGGGGCCGAGGAGGCCGTTCACGGTGGGCTTGCGGGATCCGAACTCGGCGGGGCGGTGTACGCGCAAGCGGTTGAGCAAGGTGCTGGCGACCTCGACACGCAGCGTGTTCCGGCCTGGCCTGACCAGTTCGCCCAGGTCGAGGACGGTGCCGAGCTGTTCGGCCGCCGGGACCCGTCGGCCGTTGACCCACACGCGGTAGGCGCCCGACACGGCGCCGAGATCCAGCAGGGCGCCGCCGTCCCGCAGGCCCGCAGGCACCTGGAACACCGTGGTGTAGGTGCCCACGCCGACGGCGTCACGGATGCCGGGGATCTCGGTCCAGGACTTCAGCGCGACATCAGGGAAGGTGTGCGTGCGATGGCGGGTCTGCGACGACGCGTCGCCCTCGCGGCCCGGCAGCCACTCGTCGAGTGTCAGTGTCCAGTCTCCGAGGGGCTGCCCGGCCGGAACGCCCGTGATGTCGGTCGTGACGGTTCGACCGTCGCTCAGCTCGGTCGTGTACCGGCCGTTGGCCGCGGCGGTGACCGTCACACCGTTCTTGGTCCGGCGGGCGTCGGTGGCCGTGGTGCTCACCACGTGCACGGCCGGCGCCTCGGTGCCCGTGAAGGTGCGGCCGGCCAACGCGATGATCTTCGCGGCGCCCGCCGGCAGCGACACCGCCAGGGACGTGCGGGAGCCGGAGGTGTCGTAGGAACCGACGGTGACGATCTTCCCGGTCCACGGGTCCAGCGCGTACGGCACCGTACCCTCCGCACCGCTGAGGGCGACGCTGGTGGTGACGGCCTTGTCGGTCCGGTTCACGAGCACGTAGTAGCGGGTGTCGGCGTCCTTGCGGACGATCGCCTTCACCCCTCGGTCGGCGATGTCGGCGTCCGGATGCAGGTCCCACCGGGCGAGCTCGGCCACCGCACCGGCGTCATCGGCCACCATCGTCACGTTGGAACGGCCGGCGATCCGCGCGAACGCCGTACGGACGGCCCGGTCCTGACCGGCCGCCTCCGCGGCATCGCGTGCGTAGCCGAGCGCCCGCCGCGGACCGTCGCCCACGATGATCACCGGCAGGCCGGCCTCGGCGACCCGGGCGACTTCCCGGGCGGTCTCCACGTCGGTGGGTGAGCTGTCGACGACCAGGGCTTTGAAATCCCCGCCTCCGGGCGCCAGGACACCGTCGGCGACCGGCTGTCCGGCCAGGGAGCCGGGTGTCACATACCCATAGGTGTAGCCGGCGTCGGCGAGGAACGAGCCGTCGTGTGTGGCCTTTCCACCGCTGATGACCTGGTTGAGCACGGCGACGTCGTATCCGGCCCGCCCGGTCTGCAGCGTCTGCTGCATCCGCGCGTAGTAGTCCGCGACGTCTGTCTCCATCGTCCAGGAGGGCTGACGGGGCCCGAACGCCTCGCCGATCCTGGCCCCGAAGGCGTGGAAGCCGGGCCAGTACGCCGAAGAGTCCCGCACGGTGCCGTCGGCGCTCGGCGGCATCACCGGGTAGGGCAGGCCGTGGAACACCATCTGGTTGGCACCCATGGCGTATTCCTTGTTGGCCTGCGCCACGATCTGGGCTTGGGTCAGGCCGTAGAGATTGCCGAAGCCGCCGGGCAGCATCTCGCTGCTGACGATCCGCTTGCCGGCCAGTGCCACGCCGGTGGCCACGGTGCGGAACTGGGGTTCGGTGCAGCCCAGGGACTCGCATTCGGTGATGTCGATCTCGTCAGCCGCGCCGCCGAGGTCGATCGGCTCGCCGTAGGGCTGCGCGCGGAACGTGAGACCCAGCTTGTGCGCCCACGCGCGGATGGGCCGGACGTGGTTTTCCAGGTACAGGTCGTTGAGGGTCTGCTCGACGTCCCAGCGCACCCGTTCGGCGATCTGCGACTGGCCGTCGGCGAAGGCGTAGACCGCGGCGGGCTCGCCGAACATCTCGGTGGACTCGACCTGCGCCAGGACCGGCAGGTACGGGACGACGGAGTACCCGTTCGTCCGCTCGAATGCGTCGAGGAAGTCGGCGGACCACATGTGGGCGCCCTTCAGCTCCAGCGAGTCCTCGAAGAGCGAGCCGCCGTTCGCCTTGAGGAGGCGCCGGGTTTCTGTGTCGAGCAGGCCGCCGAACCAGCTGGTGAACCGGTCGGCGCCGGCTTTCGAGAAGTGGTTGACGACGCGGGACTCCGGGTCGGACAACGGCGACGTCGTGTTGCCGTACGGTGCGTCGTTGCGCTGCGCGGTGCCACGGTGCCAGTACCCGGTCACCATCCAGGTGCCCGATGCCGGTGCCTTCCAGGACACCGTGCCGTCCTTCACCTGGCGGCTGATGTCGGTGACGGTGGTCAGGTCGAGTTGCGGCGTGGCCTCGGCGCAGGCCTCGACACACCGGGTCGCCGTGGCGGTGACGTAGGTGGGCGGGGACGTCGTGGTCGTGGAGGTGACGACGCCGTTCTTCGACGTCCGGTCGGGGTAGGTCCTGGCGGGCGGCTGCGGCACGGCCGCGCGGTAGGACGCGCCGGCCGCCACGGTGGCGCTGCCGGTGACGAGTTCCTGGCTCGCGGCGTCGCTGGTGACGTCAAGCCCGGGAATCGCGGTCGGCCATCGGCTGCCCAGCGTCAGGTCCACCTGTACGTTCAACCGCCGGCCCTCGGCGAGGACGGCCTTGACCGCGCGCCGCCAGCCGGCGTCACCGTAACTGTGCGCGTCCGGGTCCACGACGTAGTCGGCGCCGTCCATCACCATGGCGATCTCGACACCCTTGTAGCCGGCGGCGGCGACCTGGCGCAGCTGTCCGACGGCGGTGGCGGCGTCGACCGATGACGGCCACCACCAGCGGAACATCGCTCCCGACGCCTGCCGTGCACCGGTGAAGTCCCGCACGAAGGGATCCGGGCTCTTGGCGGTGGCGGACGCTTCTGCTCCGGGCGCCGCCACCCCCGCCGAGACCGTGGTGACGGCCGCCACCATGGTCAGACAGAGGCTGACGGAGACGCGTTGCCTGACGGATGTACCGGTGCGATGTCGGGGTGCGCGCGGTCTCCAAGGTATTGCCACTGCTTGCTCCCTTGCGTATTGAAACGATTCAATCCTGGACGTCCCGGGGAGCGTAGGTGTGTCCCAGGACACACGTCAATATCCCTGCAACCACCGGTTTCCATCCGGGCCTGGAGCGTCTTCGTTGCCGCCTTCATCGGCACACCTGCGCATCGATCTGCTGCGCGGCCTACTGGTCCGTGCCGCGGCCGGCCGTGCGATGTCTGGCAGGTGGCGGGATGTCCGCGTCGCGGTGGGGATGGAGGCGGCGTGTGTTTTCGCGGGTCGAGGATGCTGTCCAGGATGTGGTCGGTGGAGGCTGGTTCGGGTTTTCGTCCTGTGCCGCGGGCAACGCGGCGCGGTCCGCCGCGGTCCGCGTGGCGGGCTCGCTCGCGGTGCGCTTGCGGCCCGGGGGGCAAGGCGTCGATCAGAGTGCCGAGTTGCCGGTGTGTCGTGCCGGTTGGTTCAGGGTGCTGCGGGTCAACCCCGCCGGCCTTGTCGGATCTGGCGGCTGCCCGCCGCCGTGGCCCATGGTGCGCATCACCTACCACGGCACGCCCGCAGTGAAAGGCGTCCGCCTGGAGTTACCGGCCGGCCAGATGCGCTGCGTCAGCGGGCCCTCCGGCTCGGGCAAGAGCACCCTGCTGCGCCGCATCAGCCTTCTGGAGGCATGGGATGCGGGCACGGTCGAAGTCGACGGCGTCCTCGTCGGCTACGACCGCGTGGCCCGCGAGGCGGACGGTACGGACGCGTGCGGCTGAAGGAGCTGCCCGCCCGGCGGATCCGCGCGCAGCGGGTCGAGATCGGGGTGGTGTTCCCGCACTTCACCCCTTCCCGCACCTGGCCGTGTCGCAGAACATCGGCGAGGCCCCGGTCACGGGGCGTGGGGTACGCCGGGTTGTGGAGGCTGCCATGCAGGCCCACGGTCCGTTCGACGAGGTGGGGCCGGCTGACTACGAGGACGCCTGCCCACGGCAGTTGTCCGGCGGCCAGCAGCAACGGGTCGCGATCGTCCGGGCGTTGGTCATGCGCCCCAGGCCATTGACTGAATCTGACGGCCCACGGCCGGCGACGGCGTCCGCGAGGGCCGTAGCCAGGTCTCCGTTGTATGTAGTGTGCGGCAATGACAAGAAGCGAGCGGCTCGCGGAGCAGTTGGACTGGTACTGGCGCAAGAACCTGCGGCCACGGTTGGACGGTCTTACCGACGAGGAGTACTTCTGGGAGCCGGTGCGGGGCTGCTGGAGCATCCGCCCACGTGGCACGTCGGCCGCACCGATGTCGGCAGGCTCGGGGGAGTGGACGATGGACTCCGCGTCCCCTGCCCCGGTGCCGGCGCCGGTGACCACGATTGCCTGGCGGCTGGCGCACATCATCGTCTCGTGCCTGGGCTATCGGGTCGGATGGTACTTCGGCGGCCAGGGCGTCGACTCCCAGACATTCGCCTACGCGGGGACCGCTGACGAGGCGCTGAAACAGCTCGATGAGATGTATGGGAGATGGAACGCGGGGGTCCGCGAGCTCTCGGACGCTGACCTGGACAATCCGCCCACAGTGGGTCCCGAGCGGTTTCCCATGGAGAACAGGGTCCTGCACGTCAACAGGGAGCTGATCCATCACGGCGCCGAGATTTCGCTGCTGCGCGACCTCTACCGCTGGCAGGACGGAGCCGTACCGCGCCGACTATGACCTTCCGGTAACCGGCGATCGAGCTTCGGAAACCTACGTGTACTCCGTGACGCTCCGTGGCTGCGAGCTTCAGTGAAGCTGCGCCCACTTGAAGTAGCTGGTCAGGGTGGTGGCGTGAGGATCGTTCGGGGTGGTCATGCTGGTGTTGGGCGGATGTCTCGGGTGTAGGGCGGGAGCGGTGCGGATCTTGGTGAGGATCCGTCAGTTCTTGAGACGGGCGAAGCCGTGCTCGACCGGGGCGCGGGTGGCCTTGAAGCCGGTGACGACCATGGGGTCATCCGGGTCGTGGTCCAGGCCGAGGAAGCCGAGATCGGCCAGGGCGCCGAGGCCGGCGGTGCGTAGGTGGGACAGGACGCGGTCACGGCGGGCGGCGGTGATGTCGTGAGCGCGACCGGCCGGGCCGCGGAGATCCAGATCATCCGGCCCCGTTCGTCGGTCAGGGCGAGGACGTGCAGGCCGTGGCGGTGGTGTTTGCCGGAGCAGTTCGGCCGGTTCGCCGTTTTGGTGCGGCGCTGGGTGGGGATGAGGGTGCCGTCGATCAGGACGACCTCGCCGCCCCGCCGGGCGATCTTCTTCAGGGCGCGGTCCAGCCGTGGGGCCTTGGCGGCCAGCAAGGTGTTGAGCTCGTCGCGCCAGCGCCGGATGGGGGTGGCGGAGACGTGGTTGCCGCCAGCCATGTCGGCCAGGCGCTGATCGTGCCGCAGCACGGCCAGCACGGCCAGCACGATGGTCGCGAAAGTCGCCGGGGCACCTTGGTTACGCCCTGCCGTCCGTGCGGGCCGGTCACGGGCGGACGGTGAACTTCCCGTCGGGCCGTTTGTGCAGCCGGCCGTGGTCGGCCAGCTTCCCGCGCAGCGGCTCCAGCTTGCCCCGCACCCTGGTGTCCACGCCCAGCGCCTCGCCGATCTGCCGGGTAGCGGCCGGACTGCCGGCCGCCCGCACGGCAGCCAGGATGCGCTGACACTCCGCCGGCAACGCGGACTCCAAAAATCCCGGCCCACGCTCTGGGAACACCCTCACTGACCGACCCGCCACCTGACCACCGGCGATCCGGCCTGGGCCCTCTCGTTGGCGAGCTGGTCACTCATCCGCTGCCACACTCGCTCGGCCCGCACCTCCGCCAGCTGCTTGACCAGCTGTTCTTCGAGTCCGTCCAACTCCGCAGGACGCGCGGCAATCCGTTCCTGTATCTCGGGGTCCATATGGCGCAGCTTCGATGCGTACGGACGGGGGTGAGGCAGGTGAGTGTGCCGTGTGCTCTGGCCGCGCAACGGCGCCCGCACGGCAGCGGGTACGCCCCGTCAGGGGCGGGTGGCCTCGGTGTGGGCGGGTGTTGGTGTCGGCCGGTCGGGCCTTGTGCCGGTCATCTTCAGGGCCGCGGCTGACAGCAATGGGACGACGGCGATGAGAGCGAAGCCGCGATCGCCGAAGGCGTGGTAGGCGGGGAGCCAAACGGTGGCCGCTGCCGCGCCACCGAAGAACTGGGCGGACATGGCCAGGGAGGCCGCACCGCCCCGGTTGCCGGACGTGCTGGTGACGGCCAGCGCGTTGATCGTGGAACGCAGACCGGTGACGGCGGCACCGACAAGGACGATGCCCGCGATGACGAGGGGCAGGGCCGTGCCGAGCGCGGCGCACAGCAGCCCCAGGGCCATGGCCGTGTCGGAGAGGATGCCGGTGCGCTGCGGTCCCCGTGTGGAGAGGAACCGGCCGACCAACGGCGCCGCGGCCACTCCGGCGATCCCGAAAGCCGAGCTGGCCAGGCCGATCCCGACCGGTCCGAGACCAAATCGGTCGTGGAGGCGTAGTACGGCCAGGACGGTAAGGCCGACGGCTGCGAGGTAGGCGAGGAAGGAGATGGAACAGGCCAGCGCGAGCTGTCTGTTGGCGAGCGAATGCCAGGAAGCGCGGTCGGTCGTGGTACGGCGGGTGGCCGAGCGGGACGGTGGGAAGCACACCAGTAGCAGACCGCACAGGCCCGGCACGAGGAAGGCCAGCCGCCAGTCAAGGGCCGCGCCGGCACCGCTGAACAGCGGGCTCATTCCCTGCCCCGCGGCCTGTGCGGCGGCGAACCAGCTCAGGGCCTTCGCCAGGCGTACGCCGTCGACCAGATCGGAGATCGCCGCCACCAGCAGCGGCGTGGTGAAGGCGTTGGTGGCTCCCTGGAAAGCGCGCGCCGTAAGAAAAAACTCCATGGTCGGCGCCAGGGCGCACAAGGCTGTCGCCACCACGAACGCCGCCACCGCCACCCGCAACACCCGCCGGCGTCCCCAGCGTTCCGCCAGGGTGCCGCTGACGAGCATCAGGGCGGCGAAGGGCAGCATGTAGGCGGTGACGGCGGCAGCCGCGGTCTGCGGGGTGCTGTGCAGACCGGCGGCCACCTCGTGCACGATGGGCGTCACCATCGTGCTGCCGTACGGACCCAGGAACCCCCCGACGTACAGGGGCCACACTCGGTGGCCGGGCGTGCGGTCGCGGCGCGGGTCGCGCACAGCAGGTCTCCCAGGTCGAGGAACGTCGCAGCGGTGAGAAGATGCCGGTGCCCGTGGGGTGTACGGCGGTAACGGCGCCGTACACCCCACGGTGTTCCGGGTGAGGGAGGCCGACAACCGCGGGCAGGTGCCTCGGCCGGCGCCGGTCCGCCCCGGGTCAGGCCGGCAGCAGGTTGTCGACCAGGGAGTTGTACGTAGAGCCGTCCTCGCTGATCAGGTTCCAGCTGCGCATCCAGTCGAAGGTGCGCTGGAACTGGCCCAACGGGTACGGAGCCGGGTCGACGAACCGCAGCCGCCAGCGCGGGAAGTCCGCCGGCTTGACGTCGGCGTCGATCTCCGCGGGCACCTCTCCGATGAGGTGGTGCAGGTAGGGGTAGGGGTCCTCCTGAAGCTTGCGGACAGCCTTGACGACCGCACGGTTGAGCGCCTCGTAGGTGTCCGCGTCGATCTCCGGCGAAGCGATCTCCGAGCCGACGTAGAACGCCTCGGTGAGGATCTGGTAGCCCTGCTTCTGAGCTACGGTGATCCACGGCTCCATCAGTGCGGCGGCCGGGACGACGCCGTCACGCAGCGCTTCGAAGCGCTGCTGCGGCCCGCCGATGTGCACGACCTTGATCTCCTCGCGGGGCAGGAAGCCCTCCAGGGCCTGGAGCGCGAGGTAGTGCGAGCCGTGGTGGAAGTTCACGGCGACCGGTTGGCCGGCCAGGTCCTGCGGGTGGACGGCCGAGGAGCCGGGCGGCACCAGGATCGCCTGGCTGCCGACTGCGGCCCGCTTGCCGACGACCCGGCCGCCGACCTCGGTGTCGTGGGAGCGGCGGATCTGTCCCCATTCGCACGCCCGGTACAGGGAGGCGTCGCCGCTCTCGAAGTTGGAGCGTACGGTGCCGAACGAGCTGACCAGTTCGTGGTCGTCGAGGTAGGAGACGTTGGCGTCATAGCCCTTGGGCACGAAGTCGACCTCCAGGCCCTCTTCCTCGTAATAGCCCTCGTCCTTGGCGACAAGCTGGGGCAGGGAGAAGACCAGCGAGAGGGTCTCCATGGTGACTTTCTTCTGGGGTGCCATCGGAGGCGGGTTCCTTTCGGTTGTGGTGCTGTTTCGTCGGGCGCTCTGAGCAGGGGTCAGCCCAGAGCGGCGAGGATCTCGTTCTGATAGGTGAAGAGCCGCGGATCTTCCGGCGTGCGAGGCCGTGACAGGTCGAGCGTGAACTCGGCACTCACCCGCGCGGGGCGGCCATCGAGGACGATCACTCGGTCGGCGAGGAAGGCCGCTTCCAGGGGGTTGTGGGTGACGAGCAGCCCCGTGCGGGGTCGTGCTGTCCACAGTTCCTGGAGCAGCAGGCGCAGCCGGCGTGCCGTCAACTGGTCCAGGGCGCTGAACGGTTCGTCCAGCAGGACCAGTTCGGGCTGTACCGCGAAGGCACGGGCCACGGCGGCGCGCTGGCGCTGTCCGCCGGAGAGCACTGAGGGATAGTGGTGGGCATATTCGGCGAGGCCCACATCGGCGAGCGCCCGATCGGCACCAGCCGGGTCGAGTCCCGAACTGGTCAGTGCCAGTTCGAGGTTACGGCGCACCGAAACCCAGTCCAGCAGCCGCGGCTGCTGGAAGACCACGCCGAGCCGGTGGCGTGCCATGTCCGTGCTGTTGCCGGCTCCGGGCGTCGGGGATCCGGCGGCGAGTGTGTCGTCGTTGAGCGTGATCCGGCCGGAGTCGGGGCGTTCGAGCCCCGCCACGAGGTGCAGCAGGGTGGTCTTGCCGGTGCCGGAGGCGCCGACGACGGCGACGAGTTCCCCGTGGTGCACGGTGAGGGAGAAGTCGTCGAACACGGTCTCGCGCACGCCGGTGCGGGCGCTCGTGAACTCTTTGCTCACACCGTCGAGCACGACGTACGGCCGTCGCTGGATGCGCCCAGCCGACGATGACGTGGCGGTGTCCGTGCCGCTCATACGGTGGCCACCTTTCGCCATCGTCCGAGACGTCGTTCCAATCCCTGGAGGACGCCGTACTCCAAGACGGCCATGACGACCGCGAAAAGCAGGGTCCAGCTGAGGACACCGGCGACGTTCTGCGCGGCGAACTGGTTGTTGAGTTCGTAGCCGACTCCGCTGGACATGCCGAACATCTCGACCAGAACGATCACCTTCCAGGACAGCGAGAGGCCGAGGCGGGCCCCGGAGAGCAGCGCGGGCAGCAGCGACGGCAGCCACAGATAGCGCAGTTGGGTGGCGAGCGAGAATCGGTAGACGTAGGCCATCTCGCGCAGTTCGGAGTCCATGGCGCGGGTGCCCTGGTAGATGCTGAGGGTCAGGGCGGGCGCCGCGGACAGGGCGACAGCCACCACCGGGTTGGTGAGGGAGACACCGAACCAGATGACGCACAGGAGTGCCCACACCAGACCGGGCACGGTCAGGCCGATGAGCACCGCTGGTTCGAAGAAACGGCGTACGAACTCCACGCGTCCCATCACGATGCCGATGACGACCGCGGTGACGAAGGCCAGAGCGAAGCCGAGGCCGACGCGCAACAGGGTGGCGCCGAGGGAGCTGTAGAACAGGGGCTGGGTAACGGTGTCAGCCAGGGACGACCAGATGGTCGGCACATCCGGTATCAGCACGCTGTCACTGCGGACGGCGACGAGCTGCCAGCCGCCGACGAGGACGGCGAAGAACGCCGCGACCGGCAGCACCGTGCGGCCGAGGAACCTGCCGCGGTGGGACGGCTGCTTGCGGGAGGCCGGGACGCGACCGGAGACGGCCGGTGCGGTCGGTGCGGAGCCGGTGCTGGACGAGGAGTGGGCGGCCGGTTGGATGCCGGCGGTCGCCGTGGTGGGTCGGGCCATGGCTTCCTACCCCAGATCCCGGTAGACGGTCTTGTCGGGCACGCCTTTGATCAGTCCCGTCCTGGCGGCGACCTTGAGCTGGTCGCTCATGCTGGTGAAAGACGCACGGCCCCATTCCAGGGGATAGATCCCGGCCAGGCGTTCAGGCAGCAAGGCGATGGCTCTCTTCTCCGACGCGGGGATGCCGTAGGACTCGTGCAGGTCGGCGAGGATCTTGGGGCGGTCGTGGATGTATGCGTGGGCCTTGAGCCGCAGCTCGGCGAGGGCCGCCGCCGTACGCCGGTTCTTGTCGACCCAACTGCGCTTGGCTCCCTGCCCGTTGAGGATGAGTTCCGTGTTGCTGCCGGTGCCCTGTTGCCACAGTTCGGTGACTGTGGCGAGCTGCCGCGCGCCCTTGGCGACCAGCCGGGTGGCGTTGGGCTCGATGGTGAGGATGGCGTCCACGTCACCGCGCTCGAAGAGGGAGAGCCCGGCCAGTACGGCACCGGGATGGACCTGGTAGTCCTTCTCGAAGTCAACGTCGTTGACTGCCGAGGCGAGTTGGGCTGAGCGGTAGGCGTCGCTGTTCTTCGGCGGCGTAGCCACCTTCTTGCCCCTCAGGTCCTTGACGCTGCGGTAGGGGCTGTTCTCCGGCACCAACCAGCGTACGTGGTTGACGAGACTGGCGGAGAAGATCAGGACGTCGGCTCCGGCGGCCAGGGAGACCGCGGCTCCGATGGGCCCCATGCTGGCCACGTCGAGGGCTCCGGAGAGGAGCTTGTTCTGCACGTCGCCCGGCCCGGTCCCCGCAATGTAGGTGAGACTCAGATCGCCCGCCAGATGACGCTGCTCACTGATCGGCCTGATCACCGCGCCCGCGGTACCCGCCTGGGTGTCCTCCACCCGGGCCGAGTGTCCGTCGCCGTTGCCGCTGCTGCCGGAGTCCCCGCAGGCCGCGAGCAGTGGCGCGAGTCCAGCCGCGGCCAGCAGTCCGCTGCCGGACCGCAGCAACGCCCGGCGCCCGAGGGCACCGGAGGCGGGTGCTGTGGGCCGGAGAGAGGAGCGGAAGAAGGGTTGGTTGGTCATGACGCGTTCTCCCGGGCGGTGGTGCTTTTGTAGTGGTTCGGGTTGGCTGGATCGTGGGGCTCATGAGTTGCCTGACAGCGGAAAACAAGGGGTGGGGTGGGCACGACAAGCTCCTAGGAGCAGCGGGGAGCACGACAGGCCAAGCAGGGGCAAGTGGCGCGGAGGGCCGTGAGGTTGTCGCGGCGACCCGGGCCGGTACGGGCATGGGTGAGCCGTGTCGGCGGCAACGGGTCGGTGAACGCCGACAGGTGCAAGGCACGCGAGGAGCGGTCAGCCCGTCTGGCGGGACGAAGCCGGGTCGGCCTCAGCGCGAAGTGGGGCCGTCACACAGTGCGCCGGGACAGAGGAAGCCGGCGAGGAGACACAGGTCGAGGTGGTAGCGGCGGGTGAGGCACACTCGGTGCCGCTGCTCTTCGCTCATGGTGGTGTCTCCTCGCCTACCGCAGGGCGAGCAGCGTGTCGTAGCCGCTGCGCCCGTCGGTCAGTTGCCAGGAGTTCATCCACGCGTAGCTCTCGGTGAAGCGCTCGCGCGTGAAGGGTGTGGCGTGCGTAAAACGGTGGTATTCGGAGCGGAGCCGTTCCGGAGCGAGACTGCCTTCGACCTCGCTCACGATATGGGCGGCCCAGGCGGTCCGGTCGGCGTTGATGATGTCGACGGCGTCGTTGACCACGGATACGTAGACATCGAGTCGCTCGGCCGGCAGATGCGGCGCGACTACTTGTGCGCCGCGGTAGAAGTAGCACCCCAACAGGTGGGCTCCGCGCTCCAGCGCGAGGCTGAGGTAGGGCTCCATGAGCATGACGGCTCGGATGCTTCCGGCGGCCACCGCGTCCAGGCGTGCGAACGGCGGTCCCACATGCTCCAGGACGATCCGGTCACGGGGGACGGTGCCTTCCAGGAGATGGAGAGCGGTGTAGTGCGAGCCGGTGAACTCGTTGACGCCGACGGGTACACCGCTCACGTCATGCGGTTCATTGAGTGTCGGATCGAAGCTGACCAGGCCCTGGGCGACGACTGCCGGGCGCAGGTAACCGATGTAGCCGCCACGCTGGTTGCGTTCCAGGCGGTCGATACCGCCCCATTCGCAGAGGTTGAACAGGTCGGCGCGCTCGGACTCGAAGAGGGCTTCCTTGCGGCGCGCGATCGGATCGCGGGACTCACGTTCCTGTGCCGGGGCGGTCTGCGCGAGGCGTACGTCGAGGCCGGCTCCGGCGAAGAGGCCGTGCTCTATGGCAACGATCTCGGGGAGGTCGAAGACCGGGTGATTGCGGGAGATGACGATCTGGCCTTCGCGTGCTTCCGCCGTCATGCCCGCCTGCCCCCCTCTGCTCATCTCTTCTCGTCCGTCAACTGCCGATGACTGTAGGCCAGCCACCCGGGACCGTCAATGCGCTCTTGTCATGATGCGCGAACAGCTTTCACTCTGCGGGAAAGGGCATTGTGCCTGGATGCAGGACGTGTTGAGCCGCTGCGTGCCCGGGCGCGGTGGCGAGTCACGCAACATGATTGACATGTGACGGCCGAGTAAGGGGGCTGGGCAAGAGGCAGGAGAGGAGAGGCGTCAGAGCTGGCCGAGGGTCAAGGCGACCGGCAGACCTCGCAGACTGTCCGCAGCAGCGATCACCCGGGCCCCCAGGGCGTCCAAGCGGTCGTCGGTCATGCGTCCCACCGGGCCCTGGACATCCACGGCCAGCTGGATGTACGGCGATCCGCTGTCCACCGGCGCGGCCAACCCCCGTAGGCCACTGCCCTCAGGACCGTCGAGTACGGCATAGCCCCGGAACTGCGCGGCCAGCAACAGCACACGACGGGCCCACTCCGCCGGACTCTCGGTCCTGCCGGAACCGTCTCCACCGTCGCCGCTGTCGCGCGAGCCCCCGCCCGGCTGCTCCTGCGGCGACACTCTCCCCGGCAATCGCGTGGTGTCGAACGCCAGCAGGGCGATGCCCAGGGCCGTCTCCGTCAGCGGCATGGACACTCCGGGTTCGCCCAGATATCGCAGCGGCTGCTCGGACTGGACGGAGACCAGTACCAGCACCCGATCTCCGCGACGCATACCGATGCTCGCGGTCTCTCCGGTCCCGTCCGCCAGCTCCTTCAGCACCGCCGTCACCTCCGGCAGCCCGCTGGCCGCCAACGACCGGCGGCCGAGCCGCAGCAGTACTGGTCCGGGCTGAAACCGGTCGCCCTCCCGAGAGCGGCACAGCAGGCCCTCCGCGCAGAGCGTCCCGAGCAGCCGATGCACCGTGCTCACGTTCAATCCGGTGATCTTCGACAACTCCGTGAGAGTCGCTCCGCCAGAGGGGCTGTCCACGACGGCTCCCAGCAGCGCCGCGGCCCGCGCGACCGACTGGACGGCAGAGGTACGTGGGGCGGGACTCGGGGCGCCGGCGGGAGAAACAGTCACGTCGGGGACGGTACACCGGCGGTGGGCGGGGGCGGTCGCTCAGGCATCGGGTGCCTCCGCCGGCAGGGCCGTCGCACCGACGACGGGCAGGAGAGCGCCCTCGCCCGGTACGTGGACGCCCACCGACCGGATGTCATGGAAGTGTCGCCCCAACGGGTTGTGGTCGTCCCGGAGATCAGCCCGGCCGCCGGGTCAGCGTGGCCGAGCGCCGGCAGGATCCCGGCGACCGCCCCGGGCCGCCGCTGACCGCGGCTGGTGGGTGTTGCAGGTTCGTGAAATGGGTCGCCCGAGGCACCGGATCCCGTCCAACCGCTGCATACAGTTGCATGCAGTACGGGATCCCGCCCACGTCCGCCCGCATCCGTGCCTGGAGACACCGCACCATGGAAGAACTCACCTGGAACAACCCCGCGATCGCCGACGGCATAGCGGCCATCCGGACCGGCTCCCCGTTCGTCTACGGGCTGACCAACTACGTCGCCGCCAATCTGAGCGCGAACGTGCTGCTGGCGGTCGGCGCGGGTCCCGCCATCGGCGCCGCGGCCGACTTCCCGACCGTCTTCCCCGCCGGCGCCGGTGCCGTGTGGATCAACACGGCGGCCCTGATCAGCAATCCGGCCGAACCGCTGGCCGACGCCGCCCGCACCGCCCACGAGGCCGGGAGCCCCTGGGTCCTGGACCCGGTCGCCGTCGGCGCGGGCGCCACCGAGTACGACGCGTTCGTGAAGTCCCTGCTCGACCACAGGCCCACCGTGATCCGGGGCAACGCCAGTGAACTCATCGCGCTGTCCGGCGGTGCCGCCACCGGCAAGGGCGTCGAGACGACCGCCTCCGCCGAGGACGCGATCGGCGCTGTCGAGGAACTCGCCCGGCGGACCGGCGCCGTCGTCGCGGTGAGCGGACCCACCGACTATCTGACCGATGGCACCCGCACCGTCGCCGTCCCGGGCGGAGACGTCCGATTGACTCAGGTCACCGGTGCCGGATGCAGCCTCGGCGCGCTGATCGCGGGCGCCCTCGCCGTCGTTCCCGACGCCCTCACCGCCACCGCCGTCGCCCATGCCGCCTTCGCCACCGCGGCCGAACGCGCCGGCGCCCGCACCGTCGGCACCGGTTCCTTCGCGGTGGCGCTGCTGGACGAGCTGTCCCTCCTCGGCAGGTGACCGGACCCCACCGCACCGCGGCACCGCACGACCGTACGACCCCCGGGAGCACCCCTGTGAGCACCGACGAACCGACCACCCCGCGCATGCACCTGGCCGCCTTTCTCAACGCCGGCCCGCAGGGCACCGTCGGCTGGCGCCACGCCGAGGCCGGCGACGGCTTCCTCACCGCGGCCCACTACACGCACATCGCCCGGGTCCTGGAGCGAGCCGGCTTCGACATGGCGTTCGTGCCCGACGCGCTCGCCGTGCCCAGAAGCCTCGGCGGCTCGTACGCGCCCGCCGTGACCTGGGGGACCGGCACCCCACGCCTCGACCCGGTGCCCGTCATCACCCTCATGGCGGCCGCCACCGAACACCTCGGCGTCGCGGCCACCGTCTCCACCGGCTACCAGGAGCCCTACCACCTCGCCCGGGGCATGGCCACCCTCGACCATCTCGTCGGCGGGCGCGCCGGATGGAACGTCGTCACCAGCTTCCAGGACGCCGAGGCCCAGAACTTCGGGCAGGAGAAACTGCCGGAACGCCAGGAACGCTACGCCCGGGCCGAGGAGTTCCTCGAAGTCACCACCCGGCTCTGGGACAGCTGGGCCGACGACGCGATCGTCACCGACAAGGAGAGCGGGGTCTACGGTCGGCCCGACCGGGTGGACGCCGTGGACCACCGCGGCCGACGCTTCGCCGTGCGCGGCCCGTTGAGCGTGCCGCGCCCGCCCCAGGGCTACCCGGTGATCATCCAGGCGGGCGCCTCCCCGGCCGGCCGGGACTTCGCGGCCCGCTGGGCCGACGTGATCTTCTGCAGCCACGAGTCGCTGGAGTCAGCCGTCGCCTTCTACGCCGACGTCAAGGCCCGGGCCGCCGCCCACGGCCGCGACCCGGACCAGTTGAAGGTGCTGCCGGCCGCGACGACCGTCGTGGGGACCGACGTGCGCGACGCGCTTGCCAAGCACGAGGCGTTCACCGAGCTGGTGCACCCCGAGGCGGGACTGTCCCGGCTCGCCTACCACGTCAATGTCGACCTCACCCGGTACGACCTCGACGGCCCGCTGCCCTCCCTGGAGGAGGTCGGAGTGGAGGGCCACTACCGGGAGGTCGTCGAGTTCGCAGAGCGGGAGAAGCTCAGCGTGCGCGAGATCGGCCGCTGGTACGGGGCCCGCACCGAGGGCAACATGATCGGTTCGGCCGCCGACATCGCCGACACCATGGAACTGTGGCTGGACCGCGGCGCGGCCGACGGTTTCATGATCCAGGCGACCCATGTGCCCGCCGCTTTCGAGGAGTTCGCTGACCATGTCGTCCCCGAACTGCGCCGCCGCGGCCTCGTCCGCACCGCCTACACCGGCGGCACCCTGCGGGAGAACCTGGGCCTCGCCCGGCCGGAACGCGGCGAGTGGCGCAACCGCGCCGCGCCGGCCGCGAAGGAGCGCTCATGACCGACGGCACCCTCGTCGACGCCGACTGGCTGCACCGTCGTCTCGGCGGCGATGTCATCGTCCTCGACGCCACCGTGGACCGGCGCACCGGGCCCGACGGCGCCACCGTCTTCGTGAGCGGGCTCGCCCTGCACACCGAACGCCGCATCCCCGGCGCTCACTTCGCCGATCTGATCACCGGGTTCTCCGACCCCTCGGCGCCCTTCCCCTTCACCCGCCCCTCCACCGCCCGGATCCAGGAGTACGCCCGGGACCTCGGCATCGGCGAGAACTCCACCGTCGTCGTTTACGACCGGCTGACCGGAGCCTGGGCCGCACGCGTGTGGTGGGTGCTGCGCAGCGCCGGCATCACGAACGTCCGGGTCCTCAACGGCGGTCTGACCGCATGGCAGGCGGCCGGGCTGCCCGTCACCGACGGCCGCGCCGCGGCACCGGCCCGGGGAGACGTCGTCGCCCGCCCGGCCCGCGCGGGCTTCGTCGGCATCGAGCGCATGAAGCGGATCGCCGACGGCGACGACCCCACCCCGGCCGTGTGCGCCCTGCGTCGCACCGAGTACCTCGGCGACCCCGCCCGCCCGCGATCCGGGCACATACCGCGGACGACGAGCCTCCCCTACGCCGACTTCCTCGGACCCGACAACACCCTGTCGCCGGAACGGACCGCACGCCTCGCCGCCGCCCACGGGCTGCGCGCCGGCGCCTGCACCGTCCTGTACTGCGGCGGGGCGATCAACGCGGCGGGTCTCGCCCTGGCGGTGCACGAGATCGGCATCGAGGACGTCGTCCTCTACGACGGCTCACTCGCCGAGTGGCGGGCCGACCCCGATCTGCCCCTGGTCACCGGCCCCGAGGACGAGGGGGACGGCAGCGCGGGCTGAACCGACCGGCGACCGGCCTCGTCCATGGGGGATGATCCAGACCGGCCCGCGAACCGCCGCGCGGAACGGCCCAGGACGAGGAAGCGGATGAAGAACACACGGGACACGATCTACGACGAGCTGAGGCACCGGCTGACCTCCGGCCACTACCCGCCCGACGCCTCCCTCGTACCTCTCGCGCTGAGCATGGAGTTCACGGTGTCGCGCACCCCGATCCGCGAGGCGCTGGCCCTGCTGGAACGCGACGGGCTCCTGGTGGCCACGAGGCGGGGCTTCGCGCTGCGCCGGCGGTCGGACGAGGAGATGCTCGAACTCTTCGAGGTACGGGCCGTGCTGGACGCGACGGCCGCCTCCTCGGCAGCCTTGAGGCGCAGCCCGGTCGATCTGGCCCGGATGGACGTCCTGCTGGAGCAGGCCGGCACGCTGGACGACCCGGCGGAGATCCGCCGCAGTCTCAACGAGTGGCACGACACCGTGCGCCACGCCGCGCACAACGGCACCGTCATCGCCCTGCTGCACACCATCGACGCCCAGGTGAAGACGAGCGCACCCTGGGCGACCCCCACGGTCGACGACACCTTCGAGGCCACCCTCGCGGAACACCGCGCTGTCACCGAGGCGATCCGCGACCAGGACGCGGAGGCCTCCCGGCTGCGCATGCTGGCCCACCACGCCCGCGACCGTGACACCCGCATTCAGCAGCGGGTGCGACGGGGGACCCCGCCGCGCTGAACCGCCGACGACGCCCGACCCGACACCGGCGTGCCTGGCACGACCGCGGGTGGGGACGCCGATGACGGCCGTGGCGCGACGACCTTGATCGTCGGCGCCTGTCCACTGCGCGGCGAGATCAGCAGCCGACTGCCGGTCTGCACGCCGCGCGAGTGGTCCGACCGGCCCGGCGGCGAGGCCTCGGCCCGGTGGGTCGTCCAGCGGGACCCGGTGGTCGGCGACGCGCTGCGGCTGCTGCACGCCGAGCCGGCGGCGCCCTGGACGGTCGCCGTGCCGGCCGAGCGCAGGCAGACCTCCTGGCCGAGCAGAAGGCCGCAACCGTCGCGGACACGAGCGAGTTCCGGCGACCGCCACCCCTTCCTCCCCGGGCCGCTCGGCCCAGGTGGCGTGTTCGGTGGCCTGGTGGGCGGGCGTTACCGTGGTCGGCGGCCGCTCGATCGCCATCGGCTCGGTAGCCGAAGGCCCTTCGTCGGACAGGTCGGGTGGGGCCGCGGGTGCATGGCCGAGGGTGGCCCGGGCTTGTCAATGATGAACGGCATGTTCCAACTCCCCGGTACTTCTACGCCCGCTGAGCCGGGGGGCGATCCGCAGCGGCGGGGGAGGGGTGACGGCCGCCGGGGATCGCCGCGATCAGTTCGCGGGTGTACGCGTGGCGGGCCTCGGTGAACAGATCCTCGGGCGGGCCCATCTCGACGATGCGTCCGGCTCGCATGACGGCAACCTGGTGCGCGAGCCGGCGTACGACGGCCAGGTCGTGGGAGATGAACAGGTAAGCCACCCCGGTGTCCGCCTGCAACTCGGCCAGCAGATCGATGACTTGGGCCTGGACGGACACGTCGAGCGCGGAGACGGGTTCGTCGCACACCACCACGTCAGGGGAGAGGGCGAGGGCGCGGGCGATGGCCACACGCTGGCGCTGGCCGCCCGACAGCTCCGCCGGGCGGCGCTCCAGCGTCGAGGCGGGAAGGGCGACCCGGTCGAGGAGGTCACGGGCGCGGGCGAGCCGGGAGGCGCGGTCGCCGACCTTGAAGGCGCGCAGCGGCTCGGTGATCACCTCGCCGATGGAGAAGCGCGGATCGAGCGAGGCGTACGGGTTCTGGTAGACGAGTTGGGCGCGGCGGCGCAGCTGCCTTGCCTGGGCGCCCTTGGCGGTGGTGACGTCGGTGCCGTCGAACAGGACCCGTCCGGAGGTCGTGTCGGCGAGGCGGAGCACCAGGCGGGCGGTGGTGGACTTGCCCGAGCCCGATTCACCGACCAGGGCGAGGGTCTGCCCGCGGCGAAGAGTGAGGCTGACGTCGTCGACCGCGCGCAGGGTCCGGGTCTCGCCCCCGGCGCGGGGCAGTCTGAACTCCTTGACCAGGTTGCGTGCTTCGATCAGCGGTGGCGCATCGGCCTGCGCCGCGGAGACCGAGGCGCGGGGGCGGGCCGCTGTCAGGCTGGGGGCGCCGGCCAGCAGCCGTCGGGTGTACTCGTGCCGGGGGTCGTCCAGGATGGCACGTGTCTCACCCGCCTCGACGACCTTGCCCTGCGACATGACCACCAGACGCTGGGCCCGGTCGGCGGCCACCCCGAGGTCATGGGTCACGAGCAGGATCGCCGTGCCCGACTCCTCGGTGAGGTGCTGGAGATGGTCGAGGATGACGCGTTGCACGGTGACGTCGAGCGCGCTGGTCGGCTCGTCGGCGATGATCAGCTGGGGCTGCGCGGCGATGGCGATGGCGATCAGGGCCCGTTGCCGCATGCCGCCGGACAGTTCGTGCGGGTACTGCCGGGCCCGGACGGCCGCGTCGGGCAGCCCGGCCCGGTCCAGCACGGCGGCCGCCTCGGTGGCCGCCGAACGGCGGGTCGCCAGCCCGTGGATGCGCAGTACCTCGGCGACCTGGTCGCCGATCCGCTTGACCGGGTTGAGCGAGACCGTCGGATCCTGCGGGACCAGCCCGATCTGCGCGCCGCGCACCGTGCGCAGCTCTGCCTCCGACAGTGTGACGAGGTCGTGGCGGCCGAAGCGGACCGTGCCCGCGTCGATGGCGCCGTTCGCCGCCAGGAGACGGGTGACGGCGTGCGCGGTGGTGCTCTTGCCGGAGCCGGACTCGCCGACCACCGCGGTCACCTGCCCGGGCCATACGTCGAGGTCCACGCCCCGCAGGGCCGGCACGGTGCCGCGCCGGGTGCGGTACGACACGGACAGCCCGCGAATCTCCAGCAGCGGTGTGGTCACGTCATCACCGTTCTCACGTTCGTCGGTCATCGCTGCCGGGACCATTCGCCGTCCAGCGCCCTTGCGATGCGGTTGGTGGCCAGCACGGTCGCGGCGATCGCCAGGCCGGGCAGTGCGGTCAACCACCAGGCGTTGGCGAGGTAGTTGCGGCCGTCGGAGATCAACGTCCCCCACTCGGGGGCCGGCGGTGGCGCGCCGTAGCCGAGGAAGCTCAGCGCCGACACGGCCAGGATCGAGGAGCCGAAGTCCAGGGTGGCCAGGACGATCACCGGGCCGGCGGCGTTGGGCAGGACGTGCCGGCCCAGCACCGAGTACCAGCGGGCCCCGCAGGAGCGTGACGCCTCCACGAACACCGCCAGCCGCACCCGGAGCACCTCGGCGCGGGCCACCCGGGCGAACCCGGCGACGCTGGCGATGCCGACCGCGACGGCCACCTTCACCGTCCCGTACCCGAGCGCGGTGACGAGGGCCAGCGACAGGAACAGCGCGGGGATGGAGAGGAGGACGTCGACGAAGCGCATCAGCACGTCGTCCACCCAGCGCCCCACGAACCCGGCGACCACACCGAGCAGTCCGCCGAGCACGAACGCGACCAGGACCGCGATCAGCGTGGCCTGGAGGGACAGGTGGGCGCCGTGCACCACACGGGAGAACACATCGCGTCCCAGTTCGTCGGTGCCGAACCAGTGACTGCCGCTCGGGCCGCGGAAGTTCTGCGACGGCACCCCCTTCAGCGGGTCCTGCGAGGTGAACAGGCCCGGCCAGAACGAGGCCAGCACCACCAGCACGAGGACGCCGGCCGACAGCAGCAGACCGGGGCGGCGCAGCAGGAAGCGCAGCACCCGCCGTGCGTCGGCACGGCGGCCCGGCTCCGGGGCGGATCCCGCCTCGACCGGCCGGGCGAGGCCGAGGGCGGCCTTGCCCGGGTCGTCGACAAGGCTCTGACTCATGCGAAGCTCGCCCTTCTGTCCGAGGCCACCACGATCCGCGGGTCCAGCAGCGGATAGAGGAGATCGACGACCAGGTTCGTCGCCACGAAGATCAGCGCCCCGAACACCACCACTCCTTGGACCAGCGGGATGTCCTGGGCGGTGACCGCCGCCGCGGTCACCCGGCCGAGGCCGTCGCGGGAGAACACCGTCTCGACGACCACCGAACCGGCGATCAGCTGCCCGACCAGCAGGCCGACGACCGTCAGCGCGGGCAGCGACGCGTTGCGCAGCGCGTGCCGCAGATGCACCCGCCACCGGCCGGCGCCCTTGGCTCTCGCGGTCTCCGTATAGGCCTGGTCCAGCGCGGTGAGCAGGCTCTTGGCCAGCACCTGGGCGATCTGCGCGCCGGTCGGGACCGCCAGCGTCAGCGCCGGCAGAACCAGGCCGCGCAGCCCGTCGTTGCCGAACGCCGGGAACCAGTGCAGCCGGAAGGAGAACGCCTCCACGAGCAGCAGCCCCACCCAGAACGTCGGAACCGACACCCCCAGCGGTGGCTGCGACAGCAACAGCTGCCGCAGCCACCGCTGGGAGGTGTAGGTGGCCACCACCGCGAGGCCGCCGCCGAGCAGGACCGCGAGCAGCAGCGCGGCACCGGTCAGCAGGAGTGTCTGCGGCAGCGCGTCGATCAGGACGGAGGTCACCGGGCGGCCCGTGGAGACCGTGTCGCCGAAGTCCCCGCGTACCGCCCGGCCGAGGTACTCGGTGTACTGCACCAGCACGGGCTTATCGAAGCCGTACTCGTGCCGCAGCGCGGCGAGTTGGGCCGGGTCGACCTGCCCCGAGTCCATTCCGGCACCGGCCATCGCGGTGACCGGGTCACCGGGCAGGTAGTCCAGCACCAGGAACGACACCGTGTAGGCCGCCCACAGCACTCCGACGGCCTGTGCCACGCGTTTGACCACATAGCGGCGCATGCGCTAGCCGATCCAGGTGTCGTGGAGCCGGATCCGGCTGCCCGAGTCGAAGTCGAGGTTGTGCACCTTCTTCGACAGGCCCAGCTGGGTCTGGAGCTCCACCACCGGTGCGTAGTACGCGTTGCGTACGAGCAACTTCTGCGCCTCGCTCACCAGTTGCCCGCGTTTCGCGGGATCCGTGGTCGCGGCCTGCGCGGACAGTGCCGTGTCCAGGGAACTGCTCGGCAGGCGGTAGAAGTTGGCCAGCCGGGTGGAGAAGGAGTTGCGCAGGATGTCCGGGTCGGAGCGGGTCACGTTCCCCCACACCACGTCGAAGTCACCCGCCTGGAGCGTCGTGGAGAACTGGCTGACCTGACTCTGCTTGAGCGCCACGTCGAACCCCACGGCCTTGAGCTGTTGCTGAACCAGTTCCAGGGCGGGCTGGTTGGTGGCCGCGTTGGGGAACCAGGTGATGGTCAGGCTCAGCCTCTTGCCGTCCTTGGCGCGGATGCCGTCGCCGCCCGTCCTCCAACCGGCCGAGTCCAGCAGTGACTTCGCCCTGGCCGCGTCGAAGGCGAGGTCCGCGGCGAGGTTCGTGTAGTCGGGTGTGGTGTGCGCCAGGACGCTGGTCGCCGGCTGGGTGCCGGTCGGGAACACCGTGTCGGCGATCTGCCGCCGGTCGATCGCGGACAGGATCGCCTGACGCACCTTCGTGTCCTTCAGGACGGGACGCGCGTGGTTGAACCCGAGGCCGAACACCACGCCGGGGTTGGCCCGGTGCTGGAGGGTGACCTGGCCGCCCTTGAGCGCCGCCTCGTTGGCCTTGCCGACGCTGCTGATCGCGTCCACCTGGCCGGACTGGAGACCGCCGGCCCGGACACCCGCCTCGGGCACGACCTTGAACACCAGCTTGTCCAGGTAGGCGTCGCCCTTCTTGGACCACAGCGAGGAACCCCAGTCGTACCCGGTGCGCTTGGCCAGGGTGATCGACTGGTTCTGCACGTACTGATCCAGCACGAACGGCCCGGACCCGGTCACGCCGTCGCTGCACTTCTGCTGCGGGGTCCTGTGCACGCTGGCCGATGACTCGATGCCCAGCGTGTGCGTCGATGTCGCCTGGAGGAACTGGGCGTTGGGCTCCTTGAACGTCACCTTGACCGTGAGCGGGTCGACCACGGTGGTGTTCTCGACGCCGCTCAGGTAGCCCTGGGCGAGTGTCCCCAGGGCGCCGAGCTTCGGCACCGCGTCGAAGTTGTCCTTGACCACCTGCGCGGTCAGTTCGGAGCCGTCGCTGAAGGTCACACCCGACCGCAGACGGAACGTGAACGATGTCGCGGCGGCGTTGATGTCCCAGCTCTTCGCCAGCCACGGCACGATCTTGCCGGTCTCGGGGTCCTGGTCGGTCAGGGAGTCCACGATCTGGCGCACCGAGTAGATGGTGTCGTTGCTGCCGACCTGCTGCGGATCCACGCATCCGACGTCCGAGCCCACCGTGAAGGTCAAGGTGCCGCCGGACTTCGCCTGGCCGCTGCCGCTGCCGCTGCCGCTGCCGGTGTCGGGGCCGTCGCCGCTCGACCCGCAGGCGGTCAGCAGAACACTGGTGGTCACAAGGGCGGTCAGGGACGCCCATCGGGAACGTCTGAAATCCGGAAGTGCTGTCACGGAGGGGCTTCTCCTAGTCGTGTCACCAGGCACGGGTGCCGTGCCGGGCACGGCCGCGCATGGACATGCGACCCCGGCCGGCGTGACACCGGCGGCGGGGGAGCGCTGTACTGACGTGGGTCAGGGGGACGACACCGAGAGCGGTGGCGAGGGAAGGGCACGGGGGAGCCGTGGCCGGTGACGGACGTCAGCCGGCAAGAGGCAGGCTCGTCAGGCCTGACAGAGGCAGCTGGTCGAGCGCTTCAGGTCGATGTGGCGCCGGCGTGAGAGCCGGGAGAACACCGTGGTGCCGGCGAAGGAGGCGGTCGGGTCACCGTTGTGCCGCATGCCTGTCCTCCCCGTCTCCGGCCCCGGTCATGGAGCCACGCGCTTGCGGGATTCGTCGGTGATCCCGCCGGGCCTTTACCTGGAGCACCCACCGCGCGGGAGGGTTGCCGGTCAACGAGCCAGGGCTTGACGCTGACACTCGATGCCGGTCGCGATGCTACGGAGCGGTCCTGTCGTACGTCAATGCCTGAACCAGCAGCCCCGTTCGCGAGGCAGGGCCGTCTCAGGTGCCGGGACGCCCGGTGGACGCCCACCCGGCCGTGTGCTTTGATCCGGCCATGGAGACCGCAGGTCAGGCATGCACCGTGCTGCTCGACCCGTTCTGGGTGGGCCGCCGCGCCGATCAGTTCGACCAGACCTGTCGCTGAACACTCGTCCCCCTCTGCGCCCGCGCACCGGCATGCCCTCACGCGGATCAGGACCGGCATCGCCGGCCGCCCCAGTGGCCAACACACCGTGCGGCCCTCCTCGCGCCCGCCCCGGCCGAGCATGCGCTCACGGTGCGCCGCGTACGTCACGACGTAGCCATATGACAGATCACCGGAAAGAGCCGCATGGTCGTCAACAGCACCGCACCCAATGGGGTGTTCGCCGCGCTGCGGGACCGGGACTACCGGATCTACTGGAGCACAGGCCTGGTGTCCAACATCGGCAGCGCCATGCAGGGCGTCGCGCTGGACTGGTTCGTGCTGACCCGCACGCACAGCGGTACCGCGCTCGGCTGGGTCGTCGGCCTCCAGTTCGCCCCGGTGCTGCTGTTCGGCCTGTGGGGCGGGGTCGTCGCCGATCGCTACGACCGGCGGACGCTGCTGCTGTGGACTCAGGCGCTCTACGCGGCGCAGGCCCTTCTCCTGACGGTCATGGTGGTCTTGGGGCATGCCCCGCTGTGGCTGCTGTACGTGCTGTCGTTCGCATTGGGCTGCGTGTTCACGGTGGAGAATCCGGCGCGGCTTTCCTTTGTCACGGAGCTGGTCGGCAAGGCGCTCATCCCGAAGGCGGCGGGCCTGAACATCCTGTCCCTGAACGCCGCCCGCCTGATCGGACCGGCGGTCGCGGGCGTGCTGATCGGGGCGATCGGCACCGGTTGGGTCTTCGCCATCAACGCCGTGTCCTTCGGCGCCGTCCTCGCGGGCCTGGCGTTCGTCCGGCCGAGGCCGAAGGAGACACCGGCCGCGGCACGGCCCCCGTGGACGGGAGCCGGAGCGGAGGGGCTGCGCTATGTGGCCGCCCGGCCCGAACTCGTCGGCGTGTTCACGATCTTCGGCCTGGTCGCGACCTTCGCGGTGAACTTCCCCACCACCCTGACGCTGTTCGCCGGGCGTGTCTTCGACGTCGGATCGCGCGGACTCGGTTTCATGAACACCGCGTTGGCCGTCGGCACGGTCGTCGGCACGATCGCCGCCACCCGTGGTGTCTCGCCACGGGTGCGTACGGTCGTCATCGGCGCGGTGCTGTTCGGCGGTTTCGAGGCGCTGGCCGCGCTCATGCCCTCGTACCCCGCGTTCCTCGCACTGCTGCTGCCCGCCGGTTTCACGCTGATGACGCTCAACACGGCCGTCAGCGCCTTCGTCCAGTCGGAGGTCAGTGACGCCATGCGCGGCCGGGTGATGGCGGTCTACACGGTGGTCTCCATGGGCGGCAGCCCGGTCGGCGGCCCCGTGATCGGCTGGATCTCCCAGCACGCGGGGGTGCGCTGGGGGCTGGCCACGGGCGCCGTGATCGCCGTGGTGGCCGCAGTCACCGTGGCGCTGTGGCTGACACGCGCCTCACCCTCGGCGCTCGCCCCGGCCGCGTCACCGATCTCCCGGTCCGCAGCGGCCCGCCGCCCCACCTCACCGACCGCACACCGGCATCCGACGTCCACAGAAGGAACTCCCCATGACTGACCGCCACACCGGGCTGCCGGGCCTGCACCTCGGCCCTCATTCGTAAGTGACGTGAGCTGCCGGCCGAACACGGCCTGTCGATACGCCAGTTGGTGCTCGACGTGGCTCCGGGGCATCCGTCGTTCGTCGGCACACCGACGGCCGTCGCCGACGAATGGACCCGCGATGTCACCGCCGCGCCGTCGTCGGCTTCACCATCGTGCCGCACCTGCTCCCGTCGTCGGTCACCGACATCGTGGACAAGCGGGTCCCGGATCTCCAGAGCCGCGGTGTGCACCGCACCGAGTACTCGGGCAACACCCTGCGCGCGACCACCTGGAACTGCCGCCGCGCAGGACGACTGAGCGGAGGGAAGGCCGCCGGCCGGCGCCGTCACTCGATCGGCCGGCGGCCGTGCTCCGGACCCTCCTTGCCTGCGGGGGATCAGGAGCCGCCGCGCTCGCGGGGGATCTTCTGGCCGGTCTCGATCGCCACCGGCAGCCGGTTCTCCGTCGGCGGCAGCGGGCAGGTGGCCAGGTCCGTGTAGGCGCACGGCAGATTCGCCGCGCGGTTGAAGTCCAGTACGACCGTGCCGTCGGCGGCGGGCGCGTCCACAGCCAGGGCCCGGTTGGCGGCGTAGGTGGTGACCCCGGAGGTCGCGTCGGTGAACAGCACCATCAGCCGGCCCGGACCGCGCCCCGGGAAGGCGGTCAGGGACAACCTGCGCCCCTCCAGCTCGAACTCGATCCTGCCCGGGGCGTCGTAGACATGCTCAAGGCCCTCGACCGCGGCGCCCACGGTGGTCGGCCGCGGCTCGTCGAAGGGGAGGTAACGGCCCGGCACGGCCCAGCGCGGATGGGGCGCGTAGGCGGGCGTCCCGGTGAAGGCGGCACGCAACGGCGCGTCCGGGTGCCGGGGACGCACGATGTCGTGTCCACCGCGCTTGGCGACCTCGATCACGGCGTCTCCCCAGACCGCGTCGACACCGCCGCGCTCGGGAAGCACGCCGAAGCGGTGCTCGCCCCGCACCGGCGTGCCCTGGACGACCAGTTCCTCGCCGTCGTCGAGGGTGACGACGACCCCGTCGCGGCCGGTACGCCAGGCGCCGGGGGCGTCGGGGAAGCGCTGCGGGCGGTCGTCTAGCCAGTGCAGGCCGGTGATCGCCAAGAATCCGTGCGGGTCGGCGAGCCGGGCCTCCTGGGCGCGGTGCCAGTCCAGCCATTCCTCGGTGAAGGCTTGCAGTTCCGTCGGGGTGACCTCGGTGGTCATGGGTGCTCCTTCGTCCCGCGAGGCTCGGCCTCGCCATGGTGTACGGGCATGTATCCGATCGGCGGCCTGCCGTAGCGCACTCAGCCGGCCAGTTCGCCGAGGAGTGCCCAGGTGCGCCGCCGGTCTGCTTCTCCAGCGATCTCGGTGCCCGAGAAGACGACCTCGCTGGCCCCGGCGTCCCGGTAGCGCCGTGTCTCGGCGGCGACCGTCCTCTCGTCGCCGATCACGGCCACGTCGGCGGCCCGTCGGCCGCCGGAGAGTTCGATGACCCGTGCGTAGGACGGGATCTGTTCGTAGAACGCCAGCTGCTCAGCGACCTTCGTCCGCACCGTCTCCACGTCGTCCGTGACCACGCCGGACACCAGGGCCACGATCCGGGGTGCGGGGCGGCCGGCGGCCTCGGCCGCGGCGGTCAGGGCCGGAACGATGTGTTCCGCCAGAGCGCGCGGTCCGGCCAGATAGGGGAGGATCCCGTCCGCCAGCTCACCGCTGACGCGCAGCGACTGCGGCCCCATCGCGGCGACCAGCAGGGGAACACCGTTCTCGGCACCCGGTACGCGCGCGGGAAACGGCGTGGCGGCGGTGAGCAGCTCTCCGTGGAAGTCGGCCGTACCGGTCTGCGTCAACTGCCGCAGGGCGGTGAGGAATTCACGCAGCAGGGCGATGGGCCGTGCGAAGGGCAGGCCGAAGCCGGTTTCCGTCAGCAGCTTGGTGCCCAGAGCCAGGCCGAGATGGTAGCGGCCGTGGGTGGCGGCCTGCGCGGTCTGGGCCTGGCTGGAGACGAGCAGTGGGTGCCGGCCGAAGACGGGGATCGCGGAGGTGCCGACGTGCAGTCCGGGTACCTCGCGGCCGACGATCGCCGCGAGCTGGGGTGAGTCGGCGTCGAAGGTCTGGCCGAACCAGGCCGACCGCAGCCCGGCCGCCGCGGCCTCGCGGGCCAGTTCCACGGTGGCGTCGACCTGGTTGAGCGTGTCGGATGCGTTGAGCGCTACTCCTACAGTCATGCCAGTCAGGACGGTCGGCGGCCGAACCCGCATTCCGGTCCGTGTGTGACAGCTTCTTGTCAGTCATGTGTACGGGGACGGTTCCGGCGCCGACGATGGAGCCGGCGCTGCCCGTCGGCGGCCTCGCTCGCGGCGGCCCGTCACCGTGGATGCATGCCTCTCCACTGTTGTGCGTAGAGGCGGGTGATGCGCGCACGAACTTCGGGGTTGCGGAGAGTCTCCTGAAGTCCGGCCAGTTCTTCTTCTTTCGTGTTGTCCGACGCTTGTCGGAGTGGCTTCGCCATGCGGGATTTGAGCAGTTCGAGCGAACGACGTGGTGCGCGTGCTATGCGGAGGGCGGTGCGCCGGGCGGTTTCCTCGACCTGTGCAGCTGGGACCACGCTGAGCCCCGGAACTCGTGCGTGAAGTTCCGCGCCGCGGTAGGGGCGTCCGGTGAACAGCATCTCGGTGCCAAGGAGATACCCCAGCTTTGTGGTGAGGAGCTGTGCGGCTCCCATGGCCGGTACGAAGCCGTAGGACATGAAGTTGGCCGCGTAGCTGGCGTGTTGGTTCAGGACGGGCAGGTCGGTATAGAGGGCGAAGAGGAATCCCCCGCCGACCGCAGGCCCGCTGACCGCACTGACCACCGGCAGGGGGCACATCAGAGGGCAGCGGATGAAGGAGAATGCGTCACTGATGGCGGCCCCGTTCTCGGCAAGCAGTTCTTCGGGGGCTGCTCCCGCGCAGAAGGCCGTCGGTAGGCCCGTCACCAGGACCACGCGTGTTCGCGGGAAGCGCGTGGCCTCGTAGAAGGCGTGCTCGGCGGCTGCTTGGAAGGGCGGGACCATGCGGTTGTGGTTGTCATGGTCGAGGAGCCGAATCTCCGCCAAGGGAGGAGTCAGCCACAGTTCGACGCCGGCCTCGGCGAACACGCGGGCGGATGGGGAGGTCAACGGAGCACCTTCAGCCTGCGGAAAAGCGCCAGGCGGTGCTGCGTCGCGGGGTCGGCGAACCGCTCCCGCAAGGCTACTGTGTCCGCCCCGGCGGGCTGTGCCTCCGGCGGGTAGAGCGTGGAGTGGTAGCGCTTGAGTGCTTGGACGGCGGCCGGGTCGGTACGGCCGATCGTTCTCAGCAGAAGCCGCAGGGCGGCTGGTACGTCCTCGCAGTGTGCGTCGGCCAGGCCGGCCGTCACGGCCTCCTCGGCGTCCAGTTCGACGGCGGTGAGCGCCATGGCAAGGGCACGGTGTGGGCCGGTTCGGTGGGCGATCACCGGCATGACGATCGCCGGGATCAGTCCCAGAAGTGTCTCGGTGAGCGTGAATGTACCGCCAGGGCCGACGAGCACTTGGTCGCAGGCGGCGGCGAGACCGACGCCGCCGCCGTACGCCGCGCCCTCCACCAGCGCCACGGTGACCAGCGGCGAACGTGCCAGCCTCGCGAACAGGACACGGGGGAGCGGCTCGCCGTGCTCCAGCCATTCCGGTGTCGCCGCTTGGCTCAGGGCGAGGCCGGAGCAAAAGCCGTCGGCGGCGGAGGCGATCACGACCGTGCGGCAGCCGGCTGTCGACTCCGCCTGGTCCAGTGCTTCCAACAGCGCTGTCATCAGTTCGGTCGTGAGCGCGTTGCCGTTGTCAGGGCTGTTGAGGAGGATGCGCACCCAGCCGGACGCCGGCTGCTCCAACACCACCGGTGGGTCAGTGCGGTGCGTCGCGGTCATACGAGCTCCTTGACCATCGCGTAGTCGCGTCGGTGCGCGTGGATTCCGGAGAGCATCAGCAGTTCCCCGCGGCGCGTCCCCGCCAGGGCCAGCTCGCGCAGCGCGGTGAGGTCGGGGGTGTAGTCCCGCACTCCGGAACGGGGCGTCTGCGCCGCGTCAGCGACCTTGTCGTACCGGGCCTGGTCGAGGAGGGTGCGTGCTTCCAGCACAGCATGGGCTCCGCCTTCCGGCGCGGGTTCCCCCGTACCGGGGCCGAGTACCGCGTCACAGAATTCAGCGGCGCATCCCGAGCCGTAGGAGAAGATCCCCACTCGCTGTCCCGGAAATGCCCTGCCGCTTTCCAGGAGACTCATGAGCGCCAGCAGGGTGGTACCGGCGTAGAGGTTCGCGCTCAGCGCGGGATAGCGGACGGAGGGTTCGATCCGGGCGTCGAAGTCCTGCGCCACCACCTGGGGGGAGCGGTGCCCGAAGGAGCGGAGCAGTGCGCGGTGCGCTCCCCTGACCGCCCCCGGGAAAGGAGTGTGGAACACCAGATGGTCGACAGCGGTCATGAAGTCGGCGCCGCCGCACCGCTCGGCATAGTCCCGGAAGGCGCCCTTGAGGCACTCGACATAGGAGAGCAGCGAGGCGTCCGGGTCCAGAAGGTGTTCCGCGGGGCTCGGCACACGGAGGTCGGAGACATCGAAGCAGTGGTATCCGGAGGTTCCGGGCTCCAGAGCGAGCAGCCGCGGCTCGGGCCCCACCAGGGCGGCAACAGCTCCTGCTCCGGTAGAGAGTTCCTCGAACGTGTGCCGGATCGGTGGTGGCACGTCGACCCCGATGACCAGCGCTCTGGCCCCCGGCCTGCGGGAGCGCGGCAGTTGGGACGTGGCGAACTGGATCCCGGCGAAGCCCGCGTAGCACGCTTGCTTCACCTCGATGAAGCGGCAGCGGCGGGAGAGCCCGAGCAGCGCGTGTACCCAACTGGCCAGGGATTTTGAATAGTCCACGCCCGACTCGGTGCCCACGATGAGAAGTTCGATGTCCTGTGTCCCGTCGGGGCCCAGCCGGTCCAGCAGCGGACGGGCGGCGTTCACGGCGTAGCTCACGGCGTCTTCACAGGGCAGCGCGACAGTCTTGCGCAGCACTTCCAGCCGCGCGGCGCGCACCGCATCGAACTGCCTGGCCGCGGCGGTCTCCTGTACGTCCACACAGGCGATGCCGCAGTAGGCATGGAGATCGTCGATACCCCATCGATGTGCTGTCCGCGACTTCATGAGTGCTTCTTCCCGGTCGCCCTGCCGAGCACCACAGAGGAGTTGATGCCGCTGAAGGCGAAGCTGTTGCTCATCGCCGTACGGAGGGGAAGCAGTGCCGGCTCCCGGCCCGTGAACCGTGGCCCGGGCCGCACGGGGCGCCGCAGCCAGGGGCTGGCATGGCAGTATCCTCCGTTGAGCTGTAGCAAGGTCGCCACGGCTTCCAGCAGCCCGGCGGCCGAGAGGCAGTGGCCGATCAAGCCCTTGGTGGAGTTGGTCCAGGGCGATTCGGAGTCTCCGAAGACGGTGTGCAGCGCGCGGCTTTCGACCTCGTCGCCGAGAACCGATCCGGTGCCGTGTGCGTTGACGTAGTCGATGTTCTCCGGAGCGAGGCGCGCGGAGGCGAGAGCGAGACGCATCGCGGTGCACTGCCCCTCCACGTCCGGTGCGGTGCCCCTACGGCCGTCCAAGTACTGCCCGTGGCCGAGGACGTATCCCAACGGGGCAGGGGCGTGGGCCCGGCTGTGTTCTCTCGGAGCTTCCAGCACGACGGCTGCCGCGCCGCAGCCGTACGCGAAGCCGCTCCGATCGGCGTCGAAGGGACGGCAGGCCGCCTCCGGTGTCGCGTCCCCGACCGCGGCCAGCGCGCCGCTGAGCCGCAGGGCCGCGATTTCGACCGGTGAGAGATCCGTCGCCGGAGCGACCACCAGACAATGCTCGGTGAAGCCAGCCTCGATCAGCCGGACCCCTTGGATCAGTGCCGTTGTGCCCGAGGCGGAGGCGCTTCCTACGGTCCAGCCCTCCGCGTGCGCCCCGACCGCCTCGCTCACCGCTCCCACCGTGTCGGTGTCCAAGCAGTCGAGGAGGTGACGGGCACGCACTGTACGGACGTCCCGGTTGTACTCGAGCACGGCTGCCGCATGGTGTGCCAGGGACAGGTTGTTGCCGGCGACGAGCAGTATCAGGTTTGCCCGCTCTCTCGGAGTAAGTCTCGCCGCTCTCACCGCCGCCATCGCGACGCAGGCGGCGGTGCGCACCGGGAGAGTGGCACGGGCGGCTGCCCGGCGCAGTCGTCGACGGGCGTCCTCGGCGTCCGCCAGGTGCCGCTCCGCCCATTGCCTCACGTCGAACCCGTTGAGGTTGCTGGACGGGATCTCTTCAGCGCTCCGTGGGTCGGGGCACCCGGCCACCAAGGCGGAGCGTCCTGCGCGCAGGAACTCGTCGTACTCCTTCAGGGTCTCGGCCGCCGAGTGCAGCACCGCAGCCGAGACGACCACCGCGCGTGCCCGTGTGTCGATGCTGTTCATCGGGGCTCGGACGAGTCGCTCAGCAGATCGGCAAGAGAGGCGAGACCTCGGTTTGGGCTCAGGCTTTCCACCGGAAAGCGGACCCCGAGTTCTTCCTGGAGCCCGAAGAGAATGTCGAGCCTGTCGAGTGACGTGGCGCCGAGTTCCTCCAGGTTTCGTTCGGGGAGAAGCTCGTCCGCCTCCAGATCAGGAAGGGTCTCAAGGATGTTCCGGTGGAGCGCGGCGAGAACGTCATCACGTGTCATCGGGGATTCCTCCTGGTGCAGCTTGCGGGGTCAGGCTGTCCGGTCGGTGGCGGCGTCGATCCGGCCCCGGAGGTATGCGGCGAGGACACTGATGTACGGGTGGGTGTGCACCACTCCGGCTTCCTCGTCGAGTCCGTACTCCTCGTTGATCGCCGCGATCAGCTCGACAGCGAGCACGGAGTCGAGGCCGAGGTCGGTGAACGCATGGTCGTCACCGACTTCCTCGGAGCGGCAGTAGAGCAGCTCGGCGATCCGTGTCCGCAGATTCTCGCGCAGCTCGGAGGTGTCGCTCGGCGTCACATCGGTGGTCATGTGTGTACTGCTCCTACTCGGTTCTTCCCTGTTTCACGGGGGTGTGGGGGGACGTCTGTGTCGAACCAGTGCGGTGCGTGGTCGAACGGGTAGGGCGTATCGAGCGCGACACGGGGTGGCCGGACGGTGCCGGGCCATGCCTTCTCCCAGTAGGGCGTGCCGCCTTCGAGCCAGCGGACCGCGGCGTCGTGGCGCGCGCCACCGTCGCCGGCCCGCAGGTCGTTCAGCACCGCTGGTGCCACGGGAGAGCCGGGGAGGGCCAGGAGAGGGTGAGGCCGGTTCTCCGCCAGGGCCGTCAGCGCCGCGCGGAGCTCGGGCAGGGCATCGGCGACGATGAGCGCACGGACCGGATGGGCGGTGCGCCCGTGTTGCAACGTCCAGGACACGGACACCAGCGCGGGCGGGGCGGGCGTGCCGAGTCTTCGTTCCAGCCGGCCCGCGATCAGGCGGAGGGCTTGCTCCGTCCGCCCGGACAGAGGGAAGACGAGTGGACCGGCGGGGACTTCCCATTCCAAGGAACGGCTTTGCGGTGCCTCCTCCAGGATCACGTGTGCGTTGCTGCCGCCCAGTCCGAAGGAGTTCACGCCGACACGGCGCGCCGCCCCCGTGGCGGTGGCAGGCCAGGGCACCGGATGGTCTGCCAGTGCGACTGGCCCGTCGTCGACGAGCCCAGGCTGGATTTCGTCCAGCCCCGGGATCGCCGGAATGAGGCCGTGCTCCAGCGAGAGCACAGCTTTCACCACACCCAGGAGTCCGGCAGCGGCCTCCAGGTGGCCGACGTTGGCCTTGGCGGTGCCGACCCAGATCTTTCCTCCGGGGCCGCCCGCCCGCACAGACGCACTCTCCCGGTCCTCGGCCAGCGCACGGCGCAGACCGGCGACCTCAACGGCGTCCCCGGCGGTGCCCGTGCCGTGTGCCTCCAGATGTCCCAGCGCCGCCACGGGGATGCCGGCGGTCCGGGCGGCACGACATATGAGTCGTGCCTGTGAGTCCGCGTCCGTGCCGGTGAGACCGCCCGCACGGCCGTCGTGAGCCGTTGCGGAGGCCAGGATGAGCGCTCGCACCGGATCGCCGTCGCGCAGTGCCTCGGGCAGCGGTTTCAGCAGAAGGCAAACCCCGCCTTCCCCTCGTACATAGCCGTCGTGGCGAGAACTGAACGGCGTGGAGCGCCCCGTGGGAGAAAGTGCCCCTCCTCGGAAAGCGGCGCTCGGGTAGAAGCCGTCGCAGAGCGTGCTCGCGGCGCTGACCATGGCAAGCGGGAACTCCCCGGCCCGCAGTCCGCTGACGGCCAGCGCCAGCGCCGACATTCCCGCAGAGCATCCGGTGTCAAGAGTGAGACTCGGCCCCTTCCAGTCGAAGTGGTAGGAGACGCGGTTGGCGAGATAGGTCACCAGGGTCCCTGTGAGTGCGGCGCCGTCCACCCGTCCCGACCGGATCATGCGGTCCCGGTATTCCGAAGCGAACGAGCCGGTGAACACGGCGACCGGCGCTCCCTCGAGCTGCCGGGGATTCACCCCGGCGTCTTCGAGAGCATGCCAGGCGAGTTCGAGCAGGATGCGCTGCTGCGGATCCGCCCAGGCGGCCGCCCGCCGGGAGATCTTGAAGAACGACGCGTCGAAACCGGCGAGGTCTTCGAGTAACCCCGCGCGGGCTTCCGCCACGGTCACCCGGCCCGGGTCGAGTCCGTCCCATCGCCCCTCAGGAACCGTCCCGATCGCTCGGGCACCGCCGGCGAAGAGCCCCCACAGCTCGGTGAGATCATCCGCACCGGCGGTCCGGCAGGCCATCCCGATCACCGCGACCGGCACAGGCGGGTCAGTGGACGCGCGTTTCATGGTGGTTCCCCTCACCGTGCAAGCACCTCAGAAGACGGCTTCGGCGAAGACGATGGAGCCGGTCGGATCTCGGTGCTGAACCAGTCTTTGCATCCCCTCGATCCCCTCGAAGAGGCGCTCCATGTCGTTCTCGTCCCGCTTCACGAGGGGCCATTCCATGACCGCTTCCAGGTAAGCGGTATCGGGGAATGTCCGTGTGACATTCGGGATGAGAATCCGGCCACCGGGCTCCAGTGACGCCTTGATCGCCCGGATCAGGTCCTTCGCCGTCCGCTCCGCGAGATAGTCGAAGAGCCCGGCTCCGGAAACGAAGTGCACCCGGTGCGGAAGGCACCCGGCCGTCAGGAGATCCCGTACGGATGCCTGCACGGCCACCACCCCGGGTTGCGCACCCGCGACTGCCAAGGACTCGGTGTCCTGGTCGATCGCGTAATAGCGCCGCATACGCCCCGAGGCCAGGGCCGGGTGACCTACCGTCTCCCGTGTGTGCCCTGCTCCTACCGCCGCGCCGATGGCGCCGTCGAAATCCTCGGACACCTCCTGCATGAGTCGTCTGACCTGCTCCAGCCGGTACCTCGCCGCGCTGAACACATCGATCTCGTACGACGCCCGGTAGAGGGCCTGCACGCTCGGATCCTGCTCCTGAGGGACCGGTCCCTCGTACGTGCCGTAGATCAGATCCATGATCACGGCGTCCCCCGGATATCCCCGAGGCTTGCGAAAGGCCCTGCCGGTCAGGGGGCACTCCTGAAGCAGCCTCCACACCGGGTGCTCTCGCAGTTGCTCGCACACCCTGCGCCACTCGCCCGGACTCAATTCGGCCCGGGACTCCCGAAGCCGGTCACGCAGGCTCCGCATCCCAGCCTGGGTATCGTGATTCCGTAAAGTGTCATACGTTTCATCCAGCTGTTCCAGCACTGTGTTCTCCGTTTTCCTGAAGTGTGGCCGCTGCCGACTCCGGTGCCGGGAAAGTCTGCCCTTTCCTCACTTCGCTACCGCACCGCGAGCAACACATGCTTCACCCCATATGAAGGCACGCTGGAAAAATTGGTCTCGGCATGGTCGAAGCAGGAGCGCAGCCCGCTCGCCTTGCCGAACTCGGGAGGGCGAACGGGACACATGAAGCAGTACAGCATCTCGACCCCGGGCTTCGGCTACCTTCACGGGCGGGCAATCGGTGCACTGCGTGCAACCTTGTGCGCTTGTGCGAGTACGCGCTTGCGGGCTCGGCTTCCCCGAGCCGGATGGTGTACGGAGAGCCCTTGGCATCGCCGTTTCGCTCGCCGCGATCGACCGGATTCGGCCTGCCTGGCGCCGAGTTCGTCCACCGACGCCGCGGAGCGGTCCCATAGCCCTGCTGGCGGGAGCCGAACGGCGGCAGCGACGGGGCGATCAGCTCCCACAGACTGTCAGGAACCGGTTGTGAGCTCGGTCTCGTCCATGTGGTCGCACCACGCGGATTCAGCGGAACAGGCGTGCCTGGATCAGGAGTTGATGGGCGGCGCGATGGCGCTGGTGCGGTTGCAGCAGCTCACGCATGGTACGCAGGTGGCGCGTGGCGCGGGCGGAACGGAGGGCGGCGTAGGCGGTGAGGAAGGCCTGCCAGTGTGTCAGGGCTTGTTCGAGGTGGCCGATGCGCAAGTGTGTTTCGGCCAGGCGGGCACGGGTGAGGGCGATGGACCGGTCTTCGTTGGCGGTGCGCAAGCGAAGAGAGGTGTTCAGTGCCTTGACGGCGCCGGAGTGGTCGCCCAGGACGCTGAGCGTCTGAGCGCGTTGGTAGCACAGGGCACCGACCGGGTACGCCGTGAACGGGCCGGGAGGGCCGTCGGTGCGGGCGTGAAGACGCTCGGCGCGTGCGAGGGCGTCCAGCGCGGCGCGGCGGTCGTGGTAGGCCAGCAGCACTGCATGGAGGGCCTGCGTATAGGCCTGGACCGCGGGTGGAGCGGCGTCGGCGAGGGAGACGGCCTGTTCGCTGAGGCGGAGTACGGCTGGCGTGTGATGGCCCAGCTCGTGAGCATGCGCGGCCATGGCGCGCAGAGTGATGGCGAGGGTGGCGGAGTCATCGGCGTCGGCGGCGAACCGGGCGGCTATGTGATGGTAGTGCTGCGCGGTTCGGTCATGGCCGCTGTCCGCGCTCATGTTGCCCAGCAACAGGGTCAGCTGAGCGGCTGCGGACAGCACATCACGGGGGATCTGCTCGCGCCCGGGAGCGGCGATGGCGGGCACGACGTGCTGCGC
Source organism: Streptomyces shenzhenensis (assembly GCF_003688995.1). GTDB lineage: Bacteria > Actinomycetota > Actinomycetes > Streptomycetales > Streptomycetaceae > Streptomyces > Streptomyces shenzhenensis_A. The sequence goes on from NZ_PENI01000031.1 coordinate 62,709, forward strand.
CAGAAACGCGGCCAGAGCGGCCCTCACCGGCTCTCCGCCATACCTGTCGGCCGCCATGTGGAACAGAGTCGCCATGCCGTGCATACAGTCGGCTTCGGTCGGCGTCGATCGGCTCCGCTCGGCTTCGGCCGGCCCGGGGCGAGCTGAACTAGGCCCGGCCGAAGCAGGTTGGCCCGCTGCGGAGGGGGACGTGATCCGCTGAGGCATCACCAGGGCGGCCAGGCTGAAGACGTCCGTGCCCAGCAGCGACTGGCGGGCGGGATCAAGCTCAGCGCCTGTGAGCCGGCTCAGTTTGCGCAACGGGTCAGCCTCCCACGCCGGATCCACGGCCACGGCCGGGGTATGCGTGAGCCCGGCCTCCTCCGCAGAGACCGGGCGGCGGAGGTGGCGCGACAGGCATTCCAGGAGCAGGGCGGGGGCGGGTGGTCTGGGCTGGCTGCCCGCCAGCCAGCGCCGCACGGTGGTGGGGGCGTAGGACAGGGACAGACCCTGCTCCGCGGCCAGTGCGCGCATGGCGCGGGCCAGCTGGGCCACGCTCAACCCCGCGGCCTGCACCAGTGTCTCCAGGCGGGTGTTGGGTACACGGGACATACTCTTCCCCCCTCCCAGGACCGCACCACCGGCCGCCAGCCGAGTGCCGAAGTTGTGCGCCCTCGCCAGCTGCAAGTCCGTTTCAGGACAGCGGTGTTGTCTTAATGACTGTACTCCGACCGAGACCTTCAGAAGCAGTCTTCTTCCGGTCATGCAGGTGGGCCCTCGGCTCGGCTCTGAAGCCGATCGGAAAATCGATCTTCGGGAGGGCAGACGGCAGCATCCGGGCCGTCGATCGAGCGGCCCGGTGCAAGCAGCCGAGGCGAGGACGGCGTCCGAGCGCGGCGCACTCCGCGGGGCCACGCGGATCGGGCACCTGGGTGAGGCGCTCCGACAGTCCGACTGGCAGACCGTCATGAACCGGACGCCGATCACGCCGGAAGGACGCCGACGCCGCCTTGCTCTGCGCGGCTGCTGCTGAGGGACGGTGTCGCCGGTCGGCCCGATCCCCGGCTCACTCAGCCGAATCCGCCGGCCGTGGCGCTCATGGCGTCATCCATGGACCGGCTCCACACCCGTACGCCGGAGGAAGCCGTCGGCGACTTTGACGAAGGTGTCGTCCGCCTCGTACGCGCCGATCGTCACCCGTACTCCCTCACCCGGGATGGTCTGGCCGGCGAGGCCCGCCTCGTGGCAGTCCGCGCAGTACATCGCCCGGGACCCGGTCCAGGAAGACCTCCAGCTCGGTCCGGTGCACAGTGGGGCCGGTGGGGTTGTTGGGGTTGCAGACGAAGATCAGCCGGGTACGGCTGCTGACAGCGCACGCCATCGCCTCCAGGTCGTGCGCCTCGCCAGTGGTCGGCACCGTCACGGGTGTTGCGCCAGCTTGTGGTGCACCGGGCCGCCGGGCCCGTCGGCGGCCCGGTAGCTGGGGATGTCCGCCAACACGCGACGCAGCCTCGGGCTCGGCCGGCTCATTGTGGTCCTCCGCCTGGATGTCACCGGGGCGTGGATCGTCAGGGGCCGGCAGATGGTCGTCGGGGGTGGGAGCCGCGGGCGCCCGGCGCCGAGGGGCCGGCGCATCGACAACGTCTTCGGGCTGCACGCAGGGCACCGTGCTCTTGGCACGATCGTGGTGTCCCGGCGTGAACGCCGTGCCCGGTACGCGACCCCGCCGACGGCGATCACTTCGCCTTCTCGCGGGGCGCGGTCACCCGCTGCCCGCGATACGGCATCGGCCGCCGATGTCTCCTGCCACGCCAGTCAACCAGGGACGCGTCGCGGCCGCGTCAAAATGCCGTCGAAGCTGTGTGAAGACGTGCCCTGAAGCGCGAGGCACGGCCAGACACATGTGCATCCGTCCTCTCGACAGACTTCATGCCCCCTCTACGCGGTGTCGACGGCGCCATGACTTTCCGCTGGTTCACTGGCGGAACGGGTGACACCGGAACCATCACGGGCCACCCGGGAACCGCACCACCGCGGCCGCACTCCGAGGGAACTCTGACGCCTCGTCATATGCGGAGACGATCAACGAAGGAGATGTCCATGGCAGCGCCAGGTGCCCTGGCTCGTGGAGCAGTGCCAGGCCCCCCGACCCGCATACTCGATCGACGCTTCGCCGCTCAACTGGTCACCGCCGCGGAAGGACTGCTGGAGCGGTTCGGTACTCCCGACGCTCCGGGGCTGCTCAAGTCACTCCGGCACGAAGCGGACGAATTCCCCGGCTTGTTCAGGGAGGCCCTGCGTCCCGAGTTCTCCGACGCGGGGATGTACGTCCTGCGGGGGCTCCCCGTCGAGGACGCCTCCCTCGGCCCGACGCCCACCGGGTGGTCCGTCGCCGGTGACGCCGGTGCGCTGTGGGACGTCGTCCTGCTCCTGCTGGCGGCCGCGATGGGACACCCCATGGGATGGCGGGGTCAGCAGAACGGCCGTATGGTCAACAACATCGTGCCCGCCCCGGGCCACGAGAACGAGCAGACCGGTGCCAGCAGCACGGTGTTGCTCGCCCCGCACACCGAGGACGCGTTCCACCCCCGCAGGGCCGACCTCCTGCTGCTGTGCTGCATGCGCAACCACGAAGGAGTGGCGACGACCGCTTCGAGCGTGCGGCTGACGGACCTCGCACCCGAAGACGTCGACGCGCTGTCCCGCCCGATGGCCCCCATCCTTCCCGACGACGCCTACACCAGTTCCGCCCTGCCCGACGAGGTACATGCCTGCGCCGGCACCGTGTCGCCCCAACCCGTGCGCACGCTGTGGCCGACGCCCGACGGACTCACCATCCGGTTCGACCCGGCGTACACGCGCTTCGACGGCACCGACGCCGCGTATCGCGCGGCCTACGCCCGCCTGGAGGCGGAACTCTCCCGCGTCGTCCGAGCCGTCGCACTGGAGCAGGGGGACGTACTGGTCGTGGACAACGATGTCGTCGTCCATGGCAGGGTGCCCTTCCGGTCGCGGTACGACGGCACGGACCGCTGGCTGAAGCGGGCTCTCGTGCATGTGCCGCACCGACGCGGCAGGCCGGAGTCGGAACGCGCGGAGCATGGCTACGGCCAGCCGGTCATCGATCCGTACTGCGACGGGACTTGAGTACGCAGCCGCAGCCCTCGCCACCGCGACCGCGACCGGGCCGGTCCACGCGCACCCTGGCGCCGTTCCCCGGCTCCCGCACCGGGACACCTCCAGCCCTCCGGAGCAATCGATGAACGACTTCACCCCTGCCGAGCCGTCCTCCTGGGACACAGCGCGGATCCTCGCCAGCTACTCCGACGTGCTGTCCACCGACATGTCCCTGGACAGTGACTTCTTCATGTCCGGCGGTCATTCCCTCATGGCGGTCGCGCTCGCCCACCGTCTCCGGCAGCAGCTCGGTGTGCCGGTCACCGGGCTGGAGGTGCTGGACCACGCCACACCGCGGGCCCTCATCGCCGCCCTGAGTGAACGTGCGGCCGCGGCGGACCCGGCTGCCGACACGGCCGGTTCCACCGGCGCGGTCCGCGACACTGTCCTCGTGACCGGTGCCAGCGGCGCTGTGGGGAGCTTCGTCGTCCAGGAGCTGGTCTCCCGGCAGTATCGCGTCCGGGCCCTCGTCCGGCCCGAGTCGGCCGACGTGATGCGCGGCTCAGGAGCCGAGGTCGTGCACGGCGACCTGACCCGGCCGGGCACTCTGCGCGAAGCCGTGCGCGGCGCGGACGCGGTGATCCATGCCGCGTGCACATTCACCGAGCCCGCCGTGGACGTCGCGGCCCTGCACGCACTGACGAACGACTGGCAGGGCGGTCCGTTCGTCTTCGTCAGCAGCGTCGACGCCTACGGGAGGCCCGTGCGCCCCGGCGTCCCCGAGGGGCAGGAAACGGAGGGTACGACCAGCGACTACGGTCGGGGCAAGGCCAGCTGCGAGAGCGTCCTGCGGACCGCGGCGGACCGCCGGGGAGCGCCGGACTCCATCAGCCTCGTCCGGGTGCCGCTCGTCTGGGGACCGCACCGGCGGCTGCGCGACCAACTGCGCCGCGGGACCCTCGGCCCCTTCTACCAGAGCGCCGTGCGAGGGGAGCCGATCCTGCTCCCCGTGCAGGACACCGTGGCGGAGCCGTGGTTCGGCCTGCCCTGGGTGGGTGCCGCGGCCCTGGCACGTGTCCTGGTGTCCCTGGTCGGCCGGCCGGCCGGCGGCGTGCTCAACGCGGTCGGCGGACACGTCTCCTGGCGTGAGTACGCCACGGAACTCGTGCGCCTGCTCGGAAGCACCAGCCCGGTCCGCGCCGACCTGGCTGCCGCGCCGGCCCTGCGCCGCCCGTGGCGGTACCGCACCGACGTGCTGGACACCCGGCCGGGCCCCGGCCTCCACGAGGACTGGCGTGCCCTGCTGGCGTCGACACTGAACGCCACCGATCACGACCGGGGCACCGTCGCCGGCGGTCACGGTCACCGCTGCACGGGAATACGGGGGACGGCGTCATGAGCGAACCGTGGCACGTCCAGTCCAGGGCCGCGCGAACGGGTCCCGGTGTGCACGGACTTGTGGCACGCCATGTCTCCGCGACACCCGCCGCCTGCGCCGTGCGGGACACCGTGGGGCGCGAACTGACCTACGCGCAGCTGTGGGAGCGGTCCGGCGCCGTCGCGGCCCGCCTGGAGAGCAGCGGCATCGGACGGGGAGCACGGGTGGCGGTCCGCATGGAGCGCACCCCCGAGCTGGTGGTGGCACTGCTCGGTGTCCTGCGCGCGGGGGCGGCCTATGTGCCCCTCGACCCGTACGCGCCCCGCGAACGACAGGACTCGGTCGTACGGGACTGCCGGGCCGAGGCCCTGCTGGTCACCGACCCCGGACGGGCCGGGGACGGGCCGCCGGTCCTGGCCATGCCCGGACCGGACGCGGATCCGGCGCCGGGCGCGACGACCGCGCCGGCGCGTGCCGTCGCGCCCGAGGACATCGCGTTCATCGGCTACACGTCGGGTTCCACCGGCCGGCCCAAGGGCGTCATGCTCAGCCACCTGGCCATCGAACGGTTCGTCACGGGCGCCGCCTACTGCGAGGTCGGACCGGGCGACCGGGTGGCCCAGGTCGCCAACCCCTCCTTCGACCCGGTCACCTTCGAGGTGTGGAACACCCTGGCGGCCGGAGCCACGGTGGTGATGATGCCCGCCGTCGCCGAAACACCCCTGGATCAGTGGATCGCTAGCCTGGCCGCGCACCGGATCACCGTCGTCTTCCTGACCACCGCGCTCGTCGACATGGTGCACCGCGCCGCACCGGGCGCGTTCGCCACGCTGCGCGTCCTCCTCTTCGGCGGAGAGACTGCGGACCCGGAGATGGTGCGCGGGCTGTGCACGGTACGCCCGCCCGAGCGGGTGCTGCACGTGTACGGGCCGACGGAGGCGACCACGTTCGCCAGCTTCTTCCCGTGCACCGCCGAGAATCTCGCCGGACTCGACCGGATCCCGATCGGATTCCCCCTCCAGGACACCACGTTGCGCGTCGTCGGCCCGGATCTCGATGCGGTGCCGGACGGCGAGAGCGGTGAGCTGTGCATCGGCGGACCCCGGATCGCCACCGCTTATCTGGGGCAACCAGGTCTTACCGCTGAGCGATTCGTCGTCATGCCGGACGGAGAGAGGGTCTACCGGAGCGGTGATCTCGTCAGACGGCGCGGCGACGGGGCCCTGGAGTTCCTCGGTCGCAAGGACCGCCAGGTGAAACTCCGGGGGTTCCGGATCGAGTTGGAAGAAGTCGAACGCGCGGTCGTGGCCACGGGGCTCGTCACGGCGGCCGTGGTCGAGAAGACGGGCGAGGGCATGGCCGCCGCCCTGGTCGGCTTCGTCGTGCCGAAAAGCGCCACGGACACAAGAGCGGATGTGCTGCCCCGCCTCCTGTCCCGGGCCCTGGCGGACACCCTGCCGGGATACATGGTGCCGAGGAGATGGCACGTCGCCGACTCCCTGCCCGTGACGCGCAACGGGAAGGTCGACAGGCCGGCTCTCCTCGCCCGGCATTCCGACAACGCCCGTGCGAACACAGGCAGTTGAGGGATCGGCGGGTTCCCCGGCCCATCCAGCGGAAGGAGTCCTCCTTGCACGTCAACATCACCGAGAGCTATCTGGCCCAGTACGGCGGCGTGGCGGCCGGCCGACCCGACCTCCACCCGGTGACCGGTGCGCAGCGGCGCTTCCTCACCATGCGCCGCCTCGCCGTCGGCACAGCACCGATCGTGGTGCCCCTGTACTTCGAGTTTCCCCGCGGCACGGTCGACCCGGCGCGCCTGGAGGAGGCCGCTGCCTGCCTGGCCGCCCGGCACCCAGCGCTGCGCATGCGGTTCGACACCGACGCCCCGGTCCCCGTGCAGCGGCTCGCCGAACCCGAGGGCCATGTGCGGCGCCTGGCCGCCCGGGCGGGGGAGAGCACCGCGGACGCCCTGCGCCGTGCCCTGCTCGCCTGGGTCACCGAAGGTCCCGTCCTGAGACTCCTGCTGGCGACCTCGGACGACCGACCGGACCACGAGACGCTGGCCGTGGTCGTCGACCACGCCGCCTGCGACGAGCAGTCGCTCGGCCTGATCACGGACGGCCTCACCCGGGCGTACCGGGACCGTACCAGTGCCCGGGAGGCCCGGGCCGACGCCGGCCGGCGGGCCGTGGACGAGTACCGTGACGCGGTCGAACGCCAACTCGCCGTCGAGCGTGCGGCATCGGTACCGCGCGATCTCGACTACTGGGCCGGCCGGTTCGCAGGTCCCGGACCGATCGGACCGGCCGGGCCCCCGGAAGGTGCCCGGCCCACCGGGGCGTCCCGTCCGGCGGCGCCCGTTCCGGCCGAGATCATCGACCCCACCGGCATGGTGAAGCACCGGCGCCCCCTCCCTGCCGACGGTGCACGCACCGGGTTGTTCCCGGCCCTGCTGAGCGCTGTCGCGGCCGCGGTCGCGCCCCTGCCGTCCTCCGTCGCGAAGCGGCAAGGGAGGACTCCGCTGATCGGCTACCCCTGGGGCGGACGACCGCTCGGAGCCGCCCCCGTACTGGGGTGCTTCCTCAACACAGTGCTCTTCACCACCGTCGCGCCCGGTGACCTCGACGAGGCCTGCGACCGGTGGTGGGACGACATCGACCACGCCGACACACCGGTCGACGAGGTGGTCCGGGCGGCGCGCAGGGGCGGCAGCGGGTGGTCCGGCACGGTCGACGCGCTGCTGACCCTGGAGGACACCACCCGCCGCCCGCCCCTGGAGCTGGGCGGTGTCGAGGGCGTAGAGACACACCTGCGCGGTCCGGCGCTCCAGTCCCCGGTGGCGGTGTCCGTCTCGCAGAGCCGCCGCGACCTGCTCGTCCGCATGGGATGGAATCGGCACCAACTCGACGACCAGGAGGCGCGGTCGGCCTTCGACACGCTGTGCACCACCCTCGACGGTCACCTCGGTCCCGCCCCTGACCGCACCGATCCCACCGCGTTCCTGCGCTGACGCGCCGCCACGTCCCGCCACGCCCCCCGGCCTCGCCGTCCCCTCCAGCTCGTCACCCCCCCCACGCCCTCAGCACTGCGCCGCACCCCCCTGCAGGCCCGACCCCGAGGAAGCACCATGTCCCGAGAAGGCACCATCTACCCCCTCTCCTCCTCGCAGGAGATCGTATGGCTGCACGAGCAGCTGCTCCCGGACAGTCGCGCCTACAACTCCACCGCCGTCCTGGACCTCCACGGAGACCTCGACAGGGACGCCCTGGTGGCCGGCTGGGCCGAGGTGCTGCGCCGCCATCCCGGGCTGCGTCTCGAACTCGTCGCCCGGAAACACGGCCTGCCCGCCCAGCGGTTCAGCGAGAACGCCGTCCCCCGGGTCCGCGAGATGGACCTCTCGGCGGAGCAGGACCCGGAGTCCGCGTTCGCCGCGCTGGTACGGGAAGAGGCGGGGATCCCGATGGACACCTACGAGGCACCCCTGGTGCGGTGGTGCCTGGCGCGGATGGCACCCTGCTACCACCGACTCATCCACGTGGAGCACCATCTGGTGCACGACGGGCGGTCGTTCATCATCGCGTTACGGGACCTGTTCACGTTGTACCGGGCCCGGCTGCTCGGCGAGACACCCGTGCTGCCCACCCCCCGCAGCTACGAGGAGCACTTGCAGGAGCAGGCCCGGGCCGAGGTCGCGGAGGCGAGCCTGCGCTACTGGAAGGAGGAACTGAGGGACGTCCCGCACGAGATCACCTTCCCCGGCCTCGGCCGGCCCGACGCCGAGCGGCGGCACAACGGCGCGCAGCTGCGGCAGAGTCTGGACCCCCGACTCGTGGAGCGTCTCACCGCGCACTGCGCCCGCGCCGGACACACCCCGTACTCGACGATGCTCGCCCTCTTCGGGGAACTGATGCGCCGGCACACCGGTCGCAGGGACTTCCTCGTCGGCACCGCCACAGGCAACCGCCTGCCGGGCTGGGAGGAGAGCGTCGGCATGTTCGTGAACACGATCCCCGTGCGTCTGCGGCCCGATCCGGACGCGTCGGCGGAGGACACGGTCGACGAGGTCACCGACGTGCTGATGCGCGGGCTGCCCCACTCGGGAGTGCCCGTCCAGGAGTTGACGCGGGCACTCGGTCTCCACACGGACGGTACGCGCAACCCGATGTTCAACGTCATGTTCAGCGCCCACGACACGCCCCTGCCCCAGATCGAGCTGCCGGGCCTGGAGATGTCGATGGCCGAGGCATTCAACGCCGGGACCACCCGGGATTTCGACCTCGACGTGGTGGCCATTCCCCACGAACGCGCCATCACGGGGAGCAACGGCCGGCCGGGAACGGGCATGACGCTGGTGTGGGACTACGACGCCGACGTTTTCGCGGACGGGGCCATCGAGCAGCTGTCGCAGCGGTTCGCGGGCCTGCTGGAGAGCTATCTCGACCGGCCGGACACCGTACTCGCCTCCCTCACCACGACACCCCGTCGCGCAGCGCCCCCCGAGGCGCTGCCGGACGCGGCGGACACCGCGGCGCCGAACCGGAGCCCCGTCGTGGTCGACCCCTGCGCGAAGGACGCGGCGGCCACCGCCCTCGTCAGCGGGCCTCGGACGTGGACGTACGCGGACCTCGACCGCGAGGTGACCACGCTGGCCGACCGCCTGGACCGCGCCGGAGTGACCCCGGGCCGCCCGGTGGCCGTCGTACTGCCGCGCGGCGCGGACAGTGTCACTGCCCTCCTCGCCTGCCTGCGCACAGGCGGGGTGTACGCGCCGCTGTCGCCTGACGACCCCCGGCCCCGGCTCGCGCAACTGCTGGACCGCCTCCGCCCCGCGCTCGTGCTCGCGACGCGGGAGAGCGCCCTCGCCCTGCCCATCGAGGGCCCTCCCGTCGGCATCCTGGACGGCGGAGAGTTCCCGAAGGCCGTACCCGGCCGGCAGCTCGAGGACACCGCGTACATCGTGCACACCTCCGGTTCGACCGGGCTGCCCAAGCCGGTGATGGTCGCCCGAAAGGAGTTGGACACCTACCTGGCCGGGATCGGCGAACGGCTCGCCCTCACCCCCCGCGACCGGGTGCTGGTGTTCGCCAAGCCCTCCTTCGACCAGAACCTGGAGGACGTGCTCGGCACGCTCGCCGCAGGGGCCGCCCTTGTCCTGCCGCAGCGCGAGGTACCCACTGCGGACGAACTCGTCGCCGTGCTCGCGGGGCGGCAGGTGAGTGTCGTCAACCTGCCGACGAGCTACTTCCTCAGCGTGCGGGACCGGCTGGCGGAGGCGTGGCGGGAGGCCCGGTGGTCGCCCAGGACCGTGGTGCTGGGCGGTGAACGCCTCCCCGTCGACGCGCTCAGCGAGTGGGTGCATCCCGACACCACCCTGCTGAACGCCTACGGGGTCACCGAGACGACCGTCACCTCGATCACGCACACCATCACCGCGGACGACATCACCCGGGGCGGCGAGGCCCCGTTGGGCACCGCGATCAGCGGCGTGGACGTGCACGTCCTCGACGAGGGCATGTATCCCCTGCCCGACGGTGCGATCGGTGAAATCGCCATCGGCGGGGGCACGTTGGCCCTCGGCTACCTGGACAACGAACAGGCGACCAAGGAACGCTTCGTGACCCTGCCCACCCTCGGCGGGGCGCGGGTCTACCGCACCGGCGACCGGGGCTACCGAGACCTGCGCGGGCTGCTCCACTTCCTGGGCCGGCAGGACAACCAGATCAAACTCCGCGGCCACCGCATCGAACTGGAGGAGATCGAGGTCGCCGCCTCGGCCGAGCTCGGCGGCCGCTCGTGCGCCGTCGTCCTGTACGACGACCCCGACACCGGCCCCGCCCTCACGGGCTTCGTCGGAGGTGGCGATCCCCTTGACACGAACGCCCTGCACGACGCGCTGGCCCGGCGGCTTCCCGCGGTGTTCCTGCCCGCCCGGTGGATCGCCCTTGACACACTGCCGTCACTGGTGGGCGGCAAACCCGATCGCGCCGCCCTGACCCGGCTCGCCGCCGACACGCCGCGGGAGGAGAGCCCGCGGGCCACCGGGACCGAACAGGTCTTCACCGACCCCGGCCAGGCACTGCTCGCCGAGGGCTGGCAGGAGGTACTGGGACACGACCGGTTCACCCCCGCCTCGCACTTCTTCCAGGTCGGCGGCCACTCGCTCGTCGCGGCCCAGCTCGCGGCCTGGCTCGAACCCCGGATCGGCTTCCGGCCGCCCCTGCGCAAGCTGTTCCAGCACCCGGTCCTCGCCGACCAGGCGCGCGTCCTGACGGAGGGACCGGCATGACGGCACTGCCCTCCTCGGTGCTGGAACGGGAGCACCGCGACCTCGTCGCCGGCTTCGAGTCCTTCATCCGCAGGGAACTCGTACCGCTCGCCGCCGAGGTGCCCGAGCCCGTCGACGGACCCCCCAGGGACCTGCGCGACTATGTGCGCAAGCGGTCCGCCGCCCTCGGCTTCTACGGCGCGGAGTACCCGGAGCACATGGGCGGCTCCGGCATGCCGGTCACGGCTCTGGTGCAACTCCACCACGCGGCGGGCGCGAGCGGCTGCTCCCTGGCCCCGTACGCCCTCGCCGGCCCGGACGGCCCCAGCTGGCTGCTGACCCATGGCACACCCCGGCAGATACAGGACTACCTCGTGCCGATGGTGCGCGGCGAGAAGCTGCGGTGCCTGGCGATGACCGAACCGGGCTCCGGCTCCGACGCGTTCACCATCACGACCAAGGCCGAACGCGACGGCGACGACTGGGTGTTGACCGGACGCAAGACGTTCGTCAGCAACGCGGGCCACGCCGACTACGCCATCGTCATCGCCGACGTGGCGGACAGCGGTTCCCGGGCGGGTGGCGCCACCGCGTTCATCATGGCACTCGACCACCCCGGACTCCGCAGGGGACAGCGGTACTTCGGCATGACGGGCGAACCGCTGTTCGAACTCGTCCTGGAACAGGTGCGGGTGCCGATGAGTGCGCTGATCGGCGAGGAGGACGGCATCGGCGCCTCCGTGGAGTTCGCCATGGACAGCCTCGCCTACGGGCGCCTGATGGTCGCGGCCCAGTGCAACGGCATCGCCGAGTACGCCCTGAAGGCCGGCGTCGAATTCGCCCGCCAGCGGCAGGCGTTCGGCCAGGTCATCGGCTCCTATCAGCACGTCCAGGAACACCTCGTCACCAGCCACGCCGGCGTCGAGACCGCCAAGCTCCTCACCCTGGCCTGCGCCGAACTCGTCGACAGGGGAGAGGAGAGCGGCGAGAACGCCGCGCTGGCCAAACTCGTGGCCTCCCAGACCGCGACCGACGTCGTCGACCGCTCGCTCCAGGTGCACGGCGCCACGGGATACGTGCGCGGTCATCCCCTGGAGTACCTGTACCGCCACATCCGCATGATGACGATCATCGAAGGCACCTCCGAGGTGCAGAAGGTGATCGTCGCCCGCGCCATGGGACTCGGCTGAGCTTCCCGGACCGGAGGAACCGTGAACGACACCCCGCACGTGACGACTCCGCCGCGCCCGGCGGACCTCAGCATCGCCCACAGCGATCCCGCGGTCCGGCACACCGGGGGCCGCGGCGCCGACCCGGTGCTCGCCGACTTCGAGGACCGGGTGCGGCACACCCCTGGGGCGATGGCGGTCGACGACCGAGGACGCGACTGGACCTACAGCGAATTGAGCACGGCCGCCGACACCGTTGCCGACGCGCTGCGTCCCGGAGTCCGTCCCGGGGACGTCGTGGCCATGTGCCTTGAGCACTCAGCGCTGCTCACCGCGGCCACTGTCGCCCTCGCCCGCCTCGGCGCCGTACACGTACTGCTCGCGGCGCGGCCCCCCGAGAGCCGGCTGCTCGCCCTCGCCGAAGCGGTCCGGCTCACCTGCGTCCTCGGTGATCCCGGCCAGGCCCTGCCACTCGACACCACCACCGTCGACGTGCCGGGACCCGCGGGGACCGTGCAACGGCTGCGGGTGAACACACCCCCGCACGACACCTCCGCGACACGCCTGCCGCCCGGCGCCCGGTACGCCGTGCTCACCTCCGGATCCACCGGAATCCCGAAGGTCGTCCTCGTCGGCGCGGACTCCCTCGCCCGCGTCGTCGCCTGGTACCGCGACCGGGCCGGCCTCGGCACCGGCGCCCGGCAGAGCCTCTTCATGCACACCGCCTTCGACCCGCACTTCCTGGAACTGTGGTCCGGTCTGTCGTCCGGCGCCACCCTCGTCGTCGCGCCGCAGGAGGCGCGCGGCGACGCGGCGGCGGTCACCGACTGGTGGACCCGGTCCCGCGTCACCTCCGCGGTGCTGCCCACGCCGCTCGCCGAGACCGTCCTGGACCGCGCCTGGCCGGCAGAGGTTCCCCTGAAATACCTGTGCATCGGCGGCGACCGGCTGCGGCGCAGGCCCGGCACCGATGTCACCGCACAGGTGGACAACGTGTACGGGCCCACGGAGGCGACCATCGCCACGACCTTCCACCCCCTCGACCCGGCCGAGGCCGGCGCCACCGGGGCACCCCCCATCGGGCGGCCCCTGGGCGGCGCCATCGCCTACGTCACCGACGCCGACGGCGCCCTCGTGCCCCGCGGCACACCGGGCGAACTGCGCATCGGCGGGCCGGTCCTCGCGCTCGGCTACCTCGACGAGGAGCTCACGGCCCAGCGCTTCCCGGTAGCCCCCGCGGGAAGCGGCGACAGCGGACGCGTGTACCGCACCGGCGACCGCGTCGTGATGGGCCCCGACGGGGTCCTCGACTTCCTCGGCCGCATGGACGACCAGCTGAAGATCAGCGGCGTGCGCGTCGAACCCGGCGAGATCGAGGCCGCACTCGAGAGCGACGCACGAGTGAGCCGGGCCGTCGTCGCCTCCCGCGGCGGCGACAAGGTCCTCGCCTTCGTCCTCGCCGTGCCGGGCGAGAAACCCGACGCCGCCGACCTCCTCGCCCACGCCGCCCGCAGACTGCCCGAACAGGTCGTCCCCGCGCGCGTCCGGATCGTCGACGCGTTCCCGTACGACGCCAACGGCAAGGTCGACCGCAAGGCGCTGCTCGCCGAGGAGGAGCAGCGCACCGGCGCCGGCCTGCACGACGGCAGCGCCACAGCGGACGAACGTCGCGTGCTGGAGCACTGCCGCAGCATCCTCGACAACCCCACCCTCGGCCTCGACGACAACTTCGCCCGCGCGGGCGGCGCGTCCATCGACGTGGCCCGACTGCTCACCCAGCTCGAACACGACTGCGGCGTGCGCCTGCGCGCCTCCCAGGTGATGCGCCAGCCGCACCTGCGCGCCATCGCCGCACTGCTCGCGGCCGAGAAGGCCGGCCGGCTGCCCGTCTGACGGACACCAGAGCCCGGCACGTCCACCGCGCCGGGCACCGCGGCCCTCCCGCTGGTCAGGGACCCGAAGCCCTACGAGGGCGTCCTCGCCCCCAACCTGTTCGGCGACATCATCAGCGACATCGGCGCCGCCCTGATGGGCGGACTCGGCCTGGCGTCGAGCGTCAGCATCTGCCCGGAGACCGGCTTCGCACTGTGCGAACCGGTCCACGGCAGCGCCCCCGACGCCTGCGGCAAGGCGGCGACACCCGACCTGGGCGGCACCGGGACCACCCGGCAGTTCATGGCCGAGGTCACGGACCTGATCGAGCGGAGGCTCACCGCCGTGTGGGCACCGGGGACGTTGCCACCGGCGGCCACGAACAGGCTCGCGCCACCGACCCTGCACGGCGGGTGCGGCAGCAGCACTCCGTGCCCGAGTACCTGGGTGCGGCCACTCCCGTACCAGGAGCACAAGTACGGCCGTGGCGAGCGCTGTGAACAGACGGCCCATCTCAAATCTCCTCTGCGTCCGGTCCGTTGGACCCGCTGCCGCTTGCCTCTGCCGTGGTCAACGAGTGCTATCGGCAGCGCTCCGCCCGTCCAGTGCTCCGACCCCGGTCCCGGACCGAACATTGTTCGCCCCCGTCAACTCGGCCGCGTAATCGCACAGCAGAGGATGCATGCGGTAGCGGCCCGGCGTCGCCTCGGCCAGCAGCGACGCCTCCTTGAGCTCCTGCACGACGGCGTCCGTATGGAGGGCGGACATCCCGAGCCGGCCGGCGACATCGGCGAGCGTGACCTCGATGCCTCGAAATCCCGCAAACAGGCGGAAGAGCTGCGCGGCTCTGCCGGACAGCGCCTCGTACGAACCCGCGAAGGCCCCACGCAGATCAGTGGCGGCGTCCCTGCCGATCCGGAAGGCGTCCAGCGAGCCGTGCGTGTCGTCGAGGCCCCGCGCGACGGCGCCCAGCGGCCTGTCCGTCCCGTCCCCCGCCTGGGCCGCCACCACGGCCAGGGCCAGAGGCAGACGTCCGCAGCGGTCGGCGATCGCGTCCAGGACAGGACGCACCGCAGGCCGACCGCGTCCTGCCAAGCGCTCGGCGAGGAAGGCCCTGGCCTCGGTCGGCGTGAACTCCGCGAGTACGACGCGCCGCACGTTGTGCGTCACCACGAGCCCTGTCGCCTGCACCCGGCTGGTGACGAGCACGACACTGCTGGCCGCGCCGGGCAGCAGCATGCGGATCTGCTCCGTGTCCCGGGCGTTCTCCAGGAGAACGAGGTACCTCCTGCCGGCCAGAAGCGAGCGGAAGAGCGACGCGCGTTCATCCGCCTCCGCGGGAAGGGCCGCGGCCGGAACGCCGACGCCGGCCAAGAGCCGTTTCAGCGCCTCCATCACGGTCATGGGAGGACCCGAAGAACCCGGTCCGCCCAGATCCAGAAAGAGCTGTCCGTCCGGGAAGCCGGGAGCGAGACGGTGAGCACAGTGCAGGGCGAGCGTCGTCTTTCCCACCCCGGGCATGCCCTCGACGACCAGCACCGCGACGCCCTCCCTCACGGCGTCGACCAGGCGGGAGATCGTGCCCACCCGTCCCGTGACGACTGGGGCCTTCGGTAACTGAGCCGGCTGCGGCGGGCTGAAACCGGTGCGCGTGGGACGGGTCGCCGGCCCTTCGGCGCTGGGTGCGGCCTCGTTCTCCTCGGGCCACAGGAGGGTCTCGTCACGGTCGAGGATGCGTCGCTGCGTCAGGCACAGACTCGGCGAGGGCTCGACGCCCAGCTGCTCTCTGAGCAGCTCCCTGGTCTCCCGGAAGACGGCCAAGGCGTCGGCCTGCCGGTTCGCACGGTACAGACACGTCATCAACAAGTCGCGAAGCCCCTCGTCCAGAGGGTTCTCGGCCGTCAGCTCGAACAGGTCAGCGGCGACCTCATGGTGCGCTCCGAGCGCCATCCTGCACCGCAGCAGCGCACTCTGCGCTGCCAGACGCGACTCGGTGAGCCACCGTCGTCTGGAGTCGGCGAACGGCCCCGGGATGCCGGCCAGCGGTTCGCCCCGCCACAGCCGCAGGCCCGCTTCGTAGAGCGAAGCGGCCTTCCGCGGATGGCCTGACAGCCGCTCGGCCTGGGCACGCGCCACGCACCGTCGGAACTCTTCGAGGTCGACGACATCGTCGTCGACGCTGAGCGCGTAAGCCCGGTCGGGAGTTCGGGGTAGACCGATTCCCGTCGTTTTCAAAGCCTTCCGGAGAAGGTATACGTGCGTGCGCACCGTTTCGGAGGCGGTGCGCGGCGGGCCGTCGCCCCACAGAGCCTCGACGAGTTTCCCGGTACTGAGCTTCCTTCCGCTGGAGAGGAGCAGCGCGGCGAAGATGGCGCGCTGTTTCGGACTGGTTACTTTTGTCTCGATCCCGGCATGATGCAACGCAAGCGGGCCTAAGACGCTCACGGTGAACAAGTCAACCTGCCCAGGGGGTGGGGGATGATTTCAACGACGACATGGAGCAGCGCGCCCAACGCGGGTACGGACACGTCGACAGGGACCGGGTGCTTCGGCCGGCCATGCGGTCGACGGCGGGCGAAACGGCGCTGAACGAAAGGATTCGGGGAACCGGACCGTTACGGGGACGACGCACAAAATCGTAGTCGGGTCGGGGCGTAACGACGCAACGACGCAAAACCGTCACAGTCCGGGAGTGATCCCGCTGATATTACGGCTGGTGGTCGTGCTGATGTGGATCGCTAAAAGGCGCTAAAGGGTGTCCCATAATCGACCTGTAGGTATGTCGAGGCATGCCAGGCAGCCGGCGCGGGTCCGCCGGACGGCTTGGCTGCCACCGCTCTCCGGGCGGAAGCTCCGGGTGAAGGCCCGTTCGCCCATGGCCGTCCTCGCGGCCCAAACGGCGTTGCTGACGCCGGCGTCTGTCGTCCAGATCGCCCTCGACCTGCCGGCTGGATGCCGATGCCCGTGCTCACCGGAGCCGACCCGACCACACGACGCCTCCTCGCCCATCGCAGCGACCCCGGCCGCGATCCGGGACCAAACGCGAGAGACGGGCCAGAGTCTCACTCGGTGACTGAGGCTCTCCTCTTCGGACTTGCTGTTGCCCATGGGCCGAGGGTGAACCCACCACTCTCCTGCCGGACTTCGACAGCACCCGTACCACCGAAGTGCGCAGGGACGAGCAGTTCCCGTTCGTCGGCTGCCCGCTGGAGAACCCGACGGCGACTGGCCGCCGCTTGTTCCGGGGCCAGGCAAGCGTTGCTGTTGCAGCAGGGTTGAAGGATCTGCACCGGACTGTGCACCAGATCTCCGACGAAGACCGCCCGGTCGCTCGCGGATACGAGCCGTAGCACAGAGGAACCGGGAGTGTGGCCGGGCGCGGACTCCAGGGTGAGGTGTTCGTCGATGCGGTGCAGGCCGTCCCACAGCACGGCCTGCCCGGCGTGGTGGATGGGCGCGATGCTGTCTTCGTAGATCAGGCGGTCGACCGCATGCAGGCGCCGTTCCCGTACGCGTTGTCCGGACCGTAGTGGAAGTCGTCTGCGGCAGGAATGAGGTATTGCGCATGGGGAAACGTCGGTACCCATTCCCCGTCCGCGTCGACGGTGTTCCAGCCGACGTGATCGACCTGGAGGTGGGTGTTGACGACGACATCGACATCCTGCGGGCGAACATCAGCCCTCGCCAGGACGCTGAGGAAATCACCCTGACATCGGTGGAACGGCGGCATACCCGGTCGCTCCCGCCCGTTGCCTGCTCCGGTGTCGACCAAGACGGTCCGCCCACTGCTGCGCAGCACCCACGTCTGCAGCGCAAGCACCGCCCAGTCACTGTCCGGCTCCCAGTGGTCCGGCGCCAGCCAGTCCTCGTTGTCCTTCCATACGCCCGCGGCAGCCTCCGGAACTATGCCGGAAGCAGGCGCGAACGGTCTCTGCCACTCAACAACCCGGATGACCTCGACATCCCCCAGCACCATGCGCTGCACGTGGTGAGCGACGCGATCTCTGCCGTACACCTCGGGCACCCCTCGTCCCACCGGGTGCGGGTGAGCGGGAGTTGGTGCGTGCGGCTCGACCCGTACGACGGTGCGGGCTTCTACGTAGTCCTGAGGGGCAGCTGCTGGCTGCTGTCCGACGGCGGCGCACCGGTGTCTCTCGGAGTGGGCGACGCGGTGCTGCTGCCTCATGGCACAGGCCATGTGATCGCCGATTCCCCGGTCGTTGCGGCGGTCGCCGAGGAGAAGGCGGTCCCGTTCGAGCGATGGCTTGCGGGTACAGGACCGCGAGCCCGGATTGATCGCGACGAGGTGGAAATGCTCTGTGGCAAGTACTGGCTCGACTGCAGCCGCCTGCACCCGCTCTTGACCGAGCTACCTGAAGTCGTCCACCTTCCCAGCCGAGTAGGCAGCCACCTCGAACTCCGCGCTGCGATCGACCTGCTCGCCGGTGAACTGGACGAGAGGCGGCCCGGCTCCTGTATCGCGCTCCCGAGCCTGCTCGACCTCCTCCTCGTATACATCATCCGTTCCTGGATGACCGAGGCCACCAGCGGGGCCTGGCCTCGCGTACTGGGCGACCCGGTGACGGCCGCCGCCCTGCGGGCGATGCATACAAACCCGGCCGCCCCGTGGAGCAACGACCGGCTGGCCGCGGAGGTGGGTGTCTCCCGTCCCACGTTGGCGCGCCGGTTCACCACCCTGGTCGGCCGCCCTTCGATGACGTACCTCACGTGGTGGCGCCTGATCCTTGCCGCCACCCTGCTCCGAGATACGTCGGACACCTTGGCCACCGTCGCCGGCCGAGTCGGCTACGGCAGCCCGTACGCACTCTCACACGCCTTCGAAAGGGAGTTCGTACGCCGGGACGGTATCGAGCGCAGGCCGCGCGGCGGCCGCCGGTCCGCTCCCGCTCGCCCCTGTCACCCACTTGGCAATGCGTGCGCACACCGCAGTCACTCACGGTGTCGGTAACGTGCTGTTCCGTCGCCGCGTCGGTGCGGCACTTCGCAGTTGCACCGGGTGGGGTGGGCCGGCCCGATCTGATGGGAGTCAAGCACGTCGTCCGTCGACAGCGGATCAGGATGGCACCAAGGGCGTGGTTTCACTGCCTCTCGCGTATCGGCCGATAATCGAGAACAAGTTGAAGGAGAGACCCCATGGGCACGGGGCTTTCGGTGAGTACGAGCCGGCACGAGGTGCAGCGGCTCGCCGTACCGCTCGGACAGCCGTACTCGGAGGCGATCCGCTCGTACGAGGAGGCTGTCCCGGTGATGGACCAGACGCAGTTCTCCGGCCTGCGGGACTGGGACGCGGTGGTGGCCAAGGTGGAGGAGATTGCGCCGCTGGGGTTCATGCGGTTCTGGAGCGCCGAGGTGCCGCCGTTCATGGCCGGCTCGGGATCGTCCCTTTGGGACTGCACGGAATACTTGATGGGCAATCACGTGATCGCCGAGCAGATGTACCGGTACAACCCGACGGTGATGATGTACGCCCCACTGCGCCTGCTCATTCAGGCCGATGAGAACGGGGACGGCGTCCTGGTCATCGATCAGCCCAGCACCCTGCTCGACAGTTTCGGTGACCCGCGCATCTCTGAGGTCGGCCGTCTGCTGGACAGCAAGGTGGCTGGCCTGCTCAGCGCCCTCGGCGCGCAGCCCCCGGCCGAGCTGATCCACTGAAGCGGGACCCCATCGCAGGTGCAGTCCGTTGACGAGGCCCGTGCCGTTGGACTGCTCGTCGCGCGAACTGATGGCCCATGTTGTTCTGTCGGTGATCAAACCCGAAGGGTTCCTCTGCGGGCCGGGCCGCCCGGCACACCCCCACAGACAGCGCACGACTGCTGACCGAACACCCCGCCACCCGCCACCGGCAACGGCCCCGACACCGTGACCGCCTTCCTCGCCGTCGCTGGCCCCCAGGTCCAGGAACCACCCCCCCGGGGGGCCTGGACCTGGTCAAGACCGACCGGCCCTGTGCCGCGTCGGCCCCGCACCCGCAGGGCGTGTCAGGCGCCCTCGTTCACCACAGCCTCGGGCTGCTTGGGGCTGCTCGGTGTCGACGCGGCCGATTCCCGTACGACCTTCGCCGTTCCCGTACGGTTCGCGCGAGGGCGCAGGAGGACGAAGGCGAGAACGGCCGCCAGGAACGTCAGCGCGGCCGAGACGGTCAGACACAGGCGCATGCCGTCGAGAAAGGCGTCGCCTACGGCACCCCAGACCTGGCCGGTCCGTGCGCCGAGCGGTACCGAGGCGGCCGCGCCGAGACCGTCGTCGCGGACCGCCTCGGTGAGCCGGTCGGCGAGGGGGCCGTCGACACCGGCGTCGGAGAGCCGGCCGGGCAGCGCGGAGGCGGCGCGACTGGTGAGGAGGGCGCCGAGCACGGCGGGGCCGAGCGCGCCGCCGACCTGTCGGAAGGCGTTGTTCCCCGCGGCGGCCATCCCGGCGAGCGGGTGCGGCACGGAGGCAACGGCGACGGCCGTCATCGGTGTCGTCACGAAGCCCATGCCGAGGCCCAGCAGGACCAGCCGCCAGGAGAGCGAGCCGAAGGACGTGCTCGCATCGGCGTCGAGCAGT
Source organism: Streptomyces shenzhenensis (assembly GCF_003688995.1). Classification (GTDB taxonomy): domain Bacteria; phylum Actinomycetota; class Actinomycetes; order Streptomycetales; family Streptomycetaceae; genus Streptomyces; species Streptomyces shenzhenensis_A. The sequence continues at coordinate 83,062 of NZ_PENI01000031.1, forward strand.
GTGAGCAGCGCGGCGGTCACCATGAGCAGCCCTGCGGTGATCAGGAGACGCGGCGAGACTTTGTGCATGATGCGTCCGGCGACGCCGCTGACGAGCAGCGCGGCCCCGGTGATCAAGAGCATCCGCCAGGCGGTGCCGAGGGTGTCGAGGTGCTGGACCATGCCGAAGTAGAGGCTCAGCACGAAAAAGAAACCGATCATGCCGAGGAACATGACCATGGCCACGAGGGTGGTGGCGGTGAAGCCGGGGCTGCGGAAGAGCGCGAGGTCGAGCATGGGATGCGCGGAGCGCCGCTCGGCCACGACGAAGAGGGTCCCGCTGATGACCGCGACGGCGAGCGCGAGGACGACCTGCGTGTCACCGAAGGAACCCTCGCCGCCCTGGATGACTCCGTAGACGAGTGCGGTGATGGCGAGCGCGGCGGTGATCTGTCCGGGCCAGTCCAGTTGTCCGATGCGCGGGGCACGGGACTCGGGCAGCAGTTTCAGGGAGAAGCCGAAAGCGAGCAGCGCGACGGGAATCGGCACGAGGAAGATCCACCGCCAGCCCGTGTGGCCCAGGATCACCCCGGCGATCACGCCGCCGACGGCAAGGGCGCCGAGCAGGCACATCGCCCAGAAGCCGATGAACTTCCCGCGCTCGCGGTGGTCGGGCACGGCGTGGCTGATGAGTGCGAGCGTCGTCGGCAGCAGTGCGGCCGCACCGATCCCGGAGAGCGCCTGGCCGGCCCAGAGTTGGCCGATCGAGTGTGCGGTGAGCGACGTCGCGGCGCCGGCGGCGGAGAGCAGCAGCCCGGCGAGATAGACCTTCTTGCGGCCGTGGACGTCGCCGAACACCCCGGCGGTGAGGATGAAGGCGGCCATCGGCAGCACGAAGGCGTCCGAGACCCACGACAGTTGGGAGGTGTTCGTGGAGAGCGCCGACTGGATGGCGGTAAGGCTCACCGAGACGCTTGTCACCGGCAGGTAGGCGACGAAGACCCCGAGGCAGGCCATGAGGAGCGTCACGTGGCGACGGGGCTCAGCGGCGGGCGGTGGCTGGGACAAGAGGACTCCTTCTGGGCACCGGAACCCCGGCGCGAGGGACGAGTGTGGACACACGAGCCGTGCGACAGGTCCGGCCGTACGGACCGGGGTGGGCGATGTGTCGCGCTCACCATGGCCGAACGGAACGGGCGGCGACAGTGCCGACCGGCCTCGACGGAGCGCGCGCCGGGCCCCTCCGCGTACGGAACGCAGCACCTGTCCGGTACACCGGACGGCGCTCTCGCTGCGGACCGCCGGGGTGCGGTGTGAACCCGCCCGTGCATCCTCCGGAAGTCTCCGCCACACTCGACGATTCCCCCAAATCCCTGCCGATCATATGGGGAAAACCGCTGTACCCGGGTGTTTCATGCGATGATCCCGCCATGCTCGACCCTCTGGACAGTCTTATCCTCCACGCGCTTCACGTGGTGCCGCGCGCTCCCTTCCGTGTGATCGGGGAGGCGGTGGGGGCGTCGGAACAGACCGTGGCACGACGCTACCGAGCGATGCAGCGCACAGGCACCGTGCGGGTCGTGGGGCTCGTCAACCCGGTGGTGCACGGGCTCGTGGCGAGCATCGCGCGGATCACGCTGAGCCCGGACAGGACCGACGCGCTGGCCGAGGCCGTGGCCCGGCTGCCCGAGATCTCCTTCGCGAACATTTCCTTCGGCGGCTCGGAGATCGTCTGCGCGATGCAAATGCCCCACGACGGCCGGATGCCGGAAGTGCTGCGCCAACTCGCCCGCTTCCCGGGGGTGGCGGAGCTCACCACGCGTATGGTGCTGCACGCCTATTCCCCACCTGGCGCCTACTGGGGGCGACTTGGCCCTTCGCTGCCGGAGGAGGCGGTGGCGCTGCTCATCGAGCGCCACCCGCGTCAGGAACGGCAGGGCCCGCCGGCCGAGTTGCGCGAGGAGGACGGAGCGCTGCTCGCCGTCCTCGCCGAGGACGGCCGAGCGAGCCAGGCCACGCTGGCCGAGCACACCGGCTGGACCACCGGCCGGATCGCGCGCCGCATGGAGATCCTGGAGCGCTCGGGCACACTCCTCTACGACGTGGACCTGGTTCCGGAGCATCTGGGTTACCCCTTCGGCGCGGCGCTGTGGATGCGTACCTCCCCCGAGCGGCTGCACGAGACGGGCACGGCCGTCGCCGCGCTTCCCCGCGTCGTCTTCGCCGCGGCCACGAGCGGCGACGAGAACCTCATGGTGATCGTGATGTGCACGGACGCCGCAGACTTCTACGACTTCCTCAGCCGCAGTCTCGCCACGGTGCCCGGCATAACCGGCTACACGGCGAGCGTCCGGCTGCGTACCGTCAAACAGGCCGCGTCGCTCGTCCACCGAGGGCGGCTGGTGCCTCCGCTCCCGCGACTGTGAGGGCAGCAAAGGGAGAACGGACGCGGTCGTGACGGCGGCGCAGGCGCCCGACGGCTCGTGCCGGCCCCCACGTGGTCGTCGAGGCGCACGACACGCACCGGGACGGTGGCCGCGTGAGCGCCGCCCCCCGGCCACCTCAGGGGCCGGCGCGCTCCCAGCAGAGTGGGCGCAGCCGGGCCGGCCACCACCGTGCCGACCACGGCGGGCGGTCACGACAGCGTGCGGCACAGGAGCGCGTCGGGGCCGGGGTAGGCGGCGAAACGGGTGGTGAAGGCGATGCCGGCCGCGTACTCGTCGTCGGCGCACTGGCCCTTGTAGTCCTGGTGGGCGAAGTCGCCGCCCGAGGCGCCGGAGGGCCGGTTGTCGGAGCGGTCGAACCACACCGTGCGCGAGCCGCCGCCCAGCGCCGTCCTGGCGGGCACGCACAGCGCCGCCGACGTACGTGTTCCGCGGTGGCTGTAGCCGATGAGGAAGTCACCGGCCGGGCACTGGAGCTTGGTGTACCCGGAGGCCCAGTCGCCGCCCGAGGGGACGTAGCGCTCGTCGGTGACGACGACCTGGGCGGAGCCGCTCGCCCGCAGGTCGCCCGCCGTGGCATCGGTGCACAGACCGCGGCCGGAGGTATGGCCGAGTCCGGTGAGCCGCAGTCCGTCGGGGCAGACGGCCTTGGAGGCGCCGGAGTCCCAGTCGCCCTGGGCGCGCACCCGCAGCGACTGGACGTAGTCGCCGTGGTCGGTGTTCAGCATGCGCCACACGGGAGTCGCGGGCACCGCGCCGGTGAGGGTGGGTGCGGTCATCAGGTGGTCCCAGGCGGTGGCGCGCCAGTCGGAGTCGTCGAGCAAGCCGTGCCGGCCGCCCTGCGCGTCGTAGCGCAGCAGGGCCCAGCCGTCGTGGCCCTCCCAGCCGACCAACGGCCAGTAGGCGAAGTCGGTGTCGTGGTCGGCGAAGTAGTCGGTGATGTTGCCGAACCAGGCGCGGGCCGCGGTACCGGTCTCACCGGCGCCGATGCCGAACTCGCTGATCCACACCGGTGCGGTGTAGTGCCTGCCGTTCTCCTCGACGAAGAACGCCTCGTCGTACAGGGCCTGGTAGAGGTCGCTGCGACTGAGGTCCTGATAGCGGGCGTCATGGGTCTCGCCGATACCGGTGGCGCCGCTGTGGCTGGGTCCTGTGTAGCCGTAGAAGTGGGCGGAGTAGACGAGCTTGCGGCTGTCGACCAGGGCGTGCGACAGGGTGCCGGCGGGAGTCAGCTGGGGGCGGCCGTGCGGGAGCCCGTCGACTGGCAGCCCGGTCCAGTTGATGCCCTCGATCACGATCAGCAGGTTAGGGTTCGCCTCGGTGAGGATGCGGTCGGCGGCGAGTTGGGCGGCCGTGAACCAGTCATGGGCGTCGCCCGCGCCCCAGTTGGGGTCGTCGAGGACGTCGCGGCGTACCTCGTTGTAGAGATCGGCGCCCACCACGCCCGGTTCGTTCGCGTACCGGCCGGCCATGAACACCCAGTCGTCCGCCCACTGTTGGGTGCTCTGGCTGCTGTTCCAGCGCTCGTTGCCGTCCAGGCCACAGCACCAGCGGGAGGTGTTCGTGTGGTTGTTGAGGATCACGGCGAAACCGGCGTCGGACAGCGCCGCGACCACCGCGTCGAAGACCTGGAGCGGGGTGTCGCCGCGCAGTTGCGGATTGGCGGCCACGGCCGAGTCGGGGACGGTGGCCGTCGCGTGGATCATCGCGTTGGAGAACGGCAACCGGACGCTGTTGATGCCGAGTTCACGGAAGTCCGACATCAGCTGGGACAGCGGCGCCCGGTCCAGGCCCAGCGGGATGCCGTGCGAGTTCTGACCCGCGTGGTGGTTCGCGTCGTCGGACTCGCTGCCGCTGCCCGTCCAGGAGCCCTGCGCGCCGTCCCAGTTGGCCGACTTCAGCCGGAACCTGTCGCCGTTCGCGTCGACGATGTAGCGTCCGCGGGTGGACAGCGGGGGCTGCCAGGTCCTGGCGGCGGTGGTTGCGGTGGCGGCGGTCCGTTCGGCCGCCGCGGACGCTGGAAGCGTGATCGCGGACGCCGTTGGAGGCGGGGCGGCCAAGGCCGCGGGTGCGCCGGTTCCGAGCAGCAGTGCCGTACCGAGTGTCAGGAACTTGACAATACGGGACTTCGACATCGTTTTCCTCGACAGGAGAAGGCAGGGGCACGAGAGGGGGGTGGTCCGGGCGGTGCCCGGAGTGCGTCCCGCACCGCTTGTTTCCCGCTCCCGCACGCCTTCAACCACGCCGCCCTGCGGCCGGGAAGGCCGGCCCGCCGGGCGGCCGTTCGCCGATGCCGCCGCGCGGGCACGGCCCGGCCGGCCCGGCGTTCTGACACTTCGGCCGAGACCACCGGCAGCCGCCACGGGAGGCGATCGGCAACCTGTATGTCCGGCACGCGTATCGCGAGCCAACTGGGTCCTGTCCGGCGGATCTTCACGGCTGGCGCGGGTACGCCTGCGCGGCTGTGTTGCCGAGTTTCCAGGGTGCGCCCATGGCTGACTGAGGATCCGTTTCGAGAGCCGAGCCGCACCGTGTTGCGCCGAAACGGTCACGCGAAAGACGGCCACCGGTTGGTGGCCCACTCCCTCCAGCCCTCCCAGCCGGGGGGCGGGGTGACGGCCCCGCGGCCTCCCAGCTCCGCCGCATCGGGCTCCTCGAAGTGCGCCCGCCCGTACAGGATGTCGGCCTCGGTCATCGGGAGCGTCTCCTCGCGGGCGGTGGCCCACCGATGGGCGATCCGGGCGCGTTGGGTCTCCTCGTTCACCGGCAGGTAGACGATGCGGCAGCACGCGTCCTCGGCCTCCACCAGCCAGCGGATCGCGGACCGTTCGTCCCGGGACCAGCAGCCGTAGTCCACGACGACGTTGGTGCCCAGCTTGACCGCCTCCAAGGCGAGCCAGAGCAATCGAGGCCACGGTGATGGTGTCGTGGAAGACGTAGGCGCGCTTGTCGTAGCGTGTGGCCACGGCACGCGAGTGCTTGAGCTGGTTGATCGTGCGCTCGGCCTCGTTCCGGCGTTTGTAAATCGTCGTTTCGAAGCCGGCGAGTCGTCCGCCCGTGCTGCCTAGGAGCTGTCCGGCCGATCATGTGTGGAGCCAGATGACGAGGGCTGCCGCGGGCCGCCCGCCGCGGGGGAGCCCTCCCGCAAGCGGGCGGCCTGACTGTCGGTCTTCTCCGGGATCGTGTGCCGGATGCCATGCCTGCGCGGGTGGTCGTGGCACGGTCCGCTGCTGCTGGCCTTGTCGGCGGCCAGGCTGGCGGCCCTCTTTCGGGGTCGGTCGGCTCGGGACGCGGGACGCGGATCTTCTCCAGCACGAGCTCGAACTGGCTGCGGTCCACCCGCCCGATGCCCGAGCCGACGACCCAGGCCGGCGGCAGTCACATGATCGGGCGAACAGGTCCGGTACGGGCCGCCCAGGGCAACCCGCATGTGTCGTGGCGCCGGCCGCAGCACGCCGGCGTCCCCGGCTCAGGGCGCGGTGGCTTCCCAGGCCGCCTTGATCATCCGGAAGACCTCGTCCACCGTGGCCTCGGGATCGTCCGCCCGGCAGGCCAGCGCGTAGGCGTCGATGGCGAACCGCGCGGTCGCCCGGCAGGCCGTCGCGCTCCGGGACAGGTGGGGATCGGCGGCCAGCGCCACTGCCAGCGCCTGCGCGTGACGCAGGCTCATCGACTCCTCGTATTCCCGCAGGGCGGGTGATCCCTCGATCATGCGCCGGACGGGGGCACTGCCCTCCGCCGTGCAGTGCCGCACCAGGGCCTGGACCTCGCGGTGCAGCGCCGGGATGAGCGGCTCGAGCGGAGGCCGGTCGGTTACCGCCCGCGTGAGGCGCTGCTCGAAGTCCTGGTCGCGCTCGAACACCAGGGCCTCCTTTGAGGCGAAGTGGGCGAAGACGGTGGTGACGGCCACGTCGGCCTCGGCCGCCACGTCACGGATGCCCACGGCGTCGTACCCGCGCTTCAGGAAGAGGCGCAGCGCGGTGTCAGCGATCTTCTGACGGGTCGCGGCCTTCTTGCGTTCGCGGCGTCCGGACGGCTCGGTCATGCCCTGACACTATCAGGTACGAATCCGTAACCGTTGCGAAATCCTAACGGTTAGGCCTATCTTCGGTCGCATGAGGAAAATCAGTTTCGCCGAGTTCGGCGGTCCCGAGGTCCTGCAACTGGTGGAAGCCGAGGAGCCCCACGCGAGCCCCGGTCGGATACGCATCGCCGTACGGGCGGCGGGTGTCAACCCCGTCGACTGGAGGATCCGGGAGGGCCAGGTCCTGGGAGCCCATCCGGTCGAGCTGCCCGCCGGGGTCGGACTGGACGCCGCCGGGGTGGTGGATGAAGTCGGCGAGGGCGTCGAGGGGGTCGAGGTCGGCGACCGCGTGTTCGGCGAAGGCGCCGACACCTACGCCGAATTCGCCGTGCTGTCAGCTTGGGCCCGGATGCCCGAGGGACTGGCCTTCGAGGAGGCGGCCGGGTACCCGTCGGTGGTGGAGACCGCGCTGCGCATCATCCGCGAGGTCGGCGTGCGGCCCGGGCAGACACTGCTGGTCAGCGGCGCGTCCGGTGGCGTCGGGTCGGCGGTGCTGCAGATCGCCCGCGCACGCGGCATCACGGTGATCGGCACGGCCGGGGCTGCGAACCAGGACTACCTGCGCGGCCTGGGCGCCCTCGCCACGACCTACAACGAGGGCTGGGTCGAACGGGTGCGGCACCTGGGCCGGGTCGACGCGGCCCTCGACCTGGCCGGCTCGGGCGTGATCCGCGAACTCGTCGAGCTGACAGGGGACCCGCGCAAGGTCGTCTCCATCGCCGACCTCGGTGCGCCGCAGCTGGACGTCCGGTTCTCCGGCGTGGCCGGGAGCGTGCCGGACGCGCTCGCCGAGGCCGTCGACCTCATCTCCCGGGGAAGGCTCCACATCCCGGTCGAGAAGTCGTACTCGCTCACCGAGGCAGCGGCGGCGCACACTGACAGCCGCGCCGGCCACACCCGGGGGCGCCGGGTCCTGGTCGTCTGAGCCGCGGCCCGCCCGGCGTCCCGCGCCGAACGGCCGGTCACTAGCGGGTGGTGAAGCGGCATCGGACGAAGCGGGGCGGTTACGCCTCGCCCACCAGGGGCGACCGCGGCGCCCTCTGCCGAGATCCGGTTCAGGCCGTCGGCCTTTCCGGACGGGCCGGTCACCGCCCGGTACGGAGACGGCTAGGACTATCGCCTGTCTCGCTCGTCAGTCCGGGCATGGGGCGGGGTGGTCTCACGGATGTGGAGTGGGAACGGCTGAGGCCGTTCCTGCCGGTCAGCAACAGGCGTTGTGGCAGGTGGCGGGACCATCGGCAGGTGATCGACGGGATTCTCCACCGGGTACGGACGGGTGTTCAGTGGCGTGATCTTCCCGAGCGGTTCGGGCCATGGAAGACCGCTTACGAGCGTCACCGGCTGTGGTCGGCCGACGGGACCTGGGAGCGTCTGCTCCAGCAGGTCCAGGCCGAAGCGGACGCGGCCGACGACATCGACTGGGACGTCTCGGTCGACTCCACGATCGTGCGTGCCCACCAGCATGCGGCCGGCGCCCGCACCGACCCGCCGTCGGCCTCAAAGGGGGGCTGGGCGAGGAAAACACCAGGACGAGACGCCGTGGCAGAGCCTCGTCGCCCGCCTGGTGGAGGTGGTGCGGGAGGCGAGGGCCTGGGCCGCTCACGGGGCGGGTTCACCACCAAAGTCCACCTGAGCGCGGACGGTCGCTGCCGCCCGCTGTCCCTGGTCGTCACCCCGGGGCAGCGGGCGGACTGCACGCAGTTCGAGCCCGTGCTGGAGAAGATCCGTGTTCCCCGGATCGGTCCGGGCAGGCCCCGCAAAAAGCCCGACAGCCTGGCCGCCGATAAGGCCTACAGCAACGGGCCCTGTCGCGCCTACCCGCGCGAACGGGGCATCCGGCACACGATCCCTGAGAAGACCGACAGCCAGGCCGCCCGCCTGCGCAAGGGCTCACGAGGTGGGCGGCCACCGGGCTTCGACGAGGAGCGGTACAAGAAACGCAACACCGTCGAACGGGCCATCAATAAGCTGAAGAACGCCCGAGCCGTCGCGACTCGCTACGACAAGCGCGGCTATGTCTATCTCGGCACCATCACCGCAGCAGCCCTCGTCATCTCGCTCCACACATGATCGCCCGGACAGCTCCTAGTCGGCGTTGGGTGCAGTCGATGTCGATGTCGATGCGATCGCGGAGCGGTCCGGATGGGCTACCGGGTGACACCTCCGACGGTGCCCGGGGCCCCGCCACCCGCTGGCCCGCAGCCGCCCGCCCGCCGGATGCCGTGAGGCTGCCGGGAGCGCGAGGGAGGCCGCGCGGCCGGGAAGGACGTTCGCGAGCGGGCGGACTTCCCGGCCGTGGCCGGCACTCGCGGGCGAGGGTGCGTCAGCCAAGGGCGCCGGCATCGTGGACGACGTCGCCGCCGATCACCGTGGCCCCGACGGTCAGGGTGTCGATCCGTTGCGGGTCGACGGCCAGCAGGTCGTCCGAGAGGACGACGAAGTCTGCCAGCATGCGGCGGGCGAGGCGGCCCTTGCGGTCTTCCGCGTGTTCGGCGTAGGCGGAGCCCACGGTGTAGGCGTACAGGGCCTGCGCGGGGGTGACCGCTTCGGCAGGGGCCAGGGGGGCTCCGCCGGCGGTGCGGCGGTTGACCATGTCGTGGATGCCGAGCAGCGGGCTGCCGTGCGCGACCGGGGCGTCGCTGCTGCCGGGGAGGACGGCTCCCGCGTCCAGCAGGCTGCGCATGCGATAGCAGAGGCCGGCGCGCTCCGGGCCCAGCGCGGTGATCATGCCGTCGCCGATCTCGGAGACGAAGCGTCCTTGAGGCACGGGGATGATGCCGTTGTCCACCAGGCGGCGGACCTGCTTGTCGGAGGCGACGGCGAAATGCTCGATGCGGTGGCGCGCGTCCCGGCGCGGGTGGGCGGCCTGCGCGGCTTCGAAGGCGTCCAGGACGACATCGATTGCGGCGTCCCCGATGGCGTGGGCGGCGACCTGCCAGCCGCACCGGTGCGCCTCGGCGATCGTACGGTGCAGCCAGTCCTCGTCGAACTGCAGGAAACCGACGTTGTCGGGTTCGTCGTGGTAGCCGCAGCACATGTGTGCCGAGCGGCCGATGAGGGAGCCGTCCGTGGCGATCTTGGTGGCGCCGATTTTCAGCCGGTCGTCGCCGAATCCGCTGCGTAGCCCCAGATCGAGACCGAACCAGGAGGCGCCGTCACCGACGGCGCCCATGTCGTGCAGGACGGTCATGTAGGGCATGACCGTGGTGCGGATGTTCAATACGCCCTGCTGCACGGCACGGTGGAAGGCGTGCAGGTCGGCCGGGCCGTGCCCGACGTGTTCGGCGGCGGCGATCCCCGGCTCGGTGAGGCTGGTGATGCCCTCCGTCACCCCTTGGTCGTTGCCGGCCGCGATGGCGGCGACGACCGAGTCCACGGGGGAGGGGCGGAAGGCCCGGGTCACCAGGTGCTGGGCGGTCTCCTGGAGCAGGCCGGACGCCCTGCCGTCCGCATCGCGTTCGACGTGGCCGCCGTCGAGGTCGAGGACGCCGAGCCGGTCGGTGAAACCGGCGCGGGCGAAGGCCGCGGTGTTGGCCACGCCCATGTGGCAGGAGACGTGCTCCAGCCACACGGGGCGCCCCTGGGCCGCCTCGTCCAGGGCCTCGGCCGTCGGATGGGCGCCGATCTTGTTCTGGTCGTAGCCCGCGCCGAAGAGCCACTCGTCGGGGCCGAGACGGGTCGCCCGCTCCCGCACTGCCGCGTAGAGGGCGTCGAGGGTCGGGACGGTCCCGGCGCGCAGGTCGAGCTGGAGGAGGCGGCGGCCACGCATGCTCAGGTGGTGGTGGGCGTCGTTGAAGCCGGGGACCACAGGGGCGCCCCGAAGGTCGTGGACGCGAGCAGCGGTACATCCGGCGACCTCGTCGTCGAAGCCGACGATGCGGCCCCCGAAGACCCCTACGGTGTGGGCGGTGGGGCGGTCCACGTCGAGCGTGGTGAAGCGGCCGTTGGTGAACAGTGAGTCCAGGTGCATGACTGGGTCCTCGGGAAAAGGGGGCGGGTACGGCTGGGTCACGCGACGGTGGGCAGACCCTCCGGCTCCCGGGTGCCGGTCCCCGGGGCGTCGTCGCGGATGCCGGAGCGCTGCCGGGCCAGGGCCAGCACGCAGACCGTCGTCAGTAGCAGGAGTGCGATGTAGTAGCTGACGACCGGCCAGTGGCCGCCGCCCCGGGTGAGCAGCCACTGGGCGACCAGGGGAGTGGAACCTCCGATGACGGTGCTGCACAGCTGGTAGGCCAGGGAGACTCCGGTGTAGCGGACCCGCACGGGGAAGGCCCCGGACAGGAAGCCGGCCAGCAGCGCGTAGTAGCTGCACCCGGTGAGCACGCCCAGGGCCAGTCCCACGCCGATCAGTGTGCTGTCGCGGGTGGCGATCAGCAGAAACATCGGCACCGCGACGACGATGTTGGCGATCAGGGCGCCTGCCATCAGACGGACGGTTCCCACGCGCTGGGCCAGCGTCGCCGCGAGCGGCTGCCACAGGAACTGCATGACGGCGAGGATCAGCAGGATGTCGAGCATGGTCTGCCGGTGCACACCCAGGTCGCTCGTGGCCCAGGACAGCACGAAGGTGTTGGTGAAGTAGGCGGACGAGATGCCCATCGCGCTGGCGCCCACGCCGAGCAGGACCAGGGGCCAGGAAGTGCGGAACAGTTCGACCACGGGGATCTTCGGGACGGCGTCCTCCTGCTTCCTGGCCGCCTCGAAGTCGGTCGACTCGGAGACCTTCAGCCGGATGACCAGACCGATGACCACCAGCACGGCGGAGAGCAGGAACGGGACGCGCCAGCCCCACGACAGGAACGCGTCGTCGGGCAGGTGACCCACGGCGATGAAGACCAGGGAGGCCAGCACGGACCCGGCCGGCGAGCCCTGCTGGACCCACATGCCGGCGAGACCGCGCCGCTTGGGGTCGGTGTTCTCGGTGGCCATGAGTACGGCGCCGCCCCATTCGCCGCCGACGGCGATGCCCTGGACGGCACGGAGCAGGACGAGCAGGACCGGTGCGGCGACGCCGATGGTGGCGTGGGTGGGCAGGACACCGATGAGGGTGGTGGCGGAACCCATCAGGATCAGGGTCGTGACGAGGACGTTCTTGCGTCCCATTCGGTCACCGATGTGACCGAAGATCAGGCCGCCCAGGGGGCGGGCCAGGAAGCCGACCCAGAAGGTGGCGAAGGCCGCGAGAGTGCCGGCGGCGGGGCTGGCGGTGGGGAAGAACAGCTTGCCGAACACGAGGGCGGTGGCGGTGCCGTAGATGTAGAAGTCGTACCACTCCACGGCGGTCCCGATGAAGGACGCGGTGGTGGCACGTCTGGCCTTGCGGCCGGCGGTGGATGTGGCTGGGGGCATGACTGACTCCGGAGGTGAGCGGCGGTGCCGGCGGATTCGGCCTGTGCGCGGTGACAGGGCCTGGTGCGATCCCTGTGCTGACCGCGACGCTGCGGGTGCCCGTTCGAACGGCGTTGTCCGGTCCGCCTCAGTTTCGTAGCCGACCGGCCATACGGTCCAGTACCTTCTGAGCTGCACAGCCATATCCCAAAGGCATGACGCCGCGGTGGCGAGAGCCCGGTGGTGGTACGACGGAGGCACGATGGAACTGCGGGTCCTGCGGTATTTCCTCGCGGTGGTCGACACCGGTTCGATGACGGCGGCCGCCGCGCGCGTGCACGTGGCGCAGCCCTCCATCTCCCGGCAGCTGCGCTCACTCGAACGCGAGCTGGGTGCGGAGCTGCTGCGACGCACCAGCGCGGGGGTCCAGCTCACGGCGGCCGGACGCCGCTTCGTGCCCGTCGCCAGGGACCTCACCCTGCGTGCCGCCCGTGGCACGGACCTGCTGCAGGCCGTCTCGGGACAGAGCCCGCTGCAGTTCCGTGTGGCCTGCCCCGTCTCCACCATCGCGCACCTCGTGGCCCCGTTCGTCGCCGAACGCGGCGGCCCCTTCTCCGACGCCCGGGGCTGCGAGCCGGACCAGGTGTACGAGCGGCTGAGTGCCGGAGACGTCGACATCGGCATCTCCACCAGCCCGCCTCCCGGCGGCATGGCGGCACGCCGCCTCGGCGGCCGGCGGATCAGCGTCCAGATGCCTTCCGCCCACCCTCTGGCCCGGGAGGGCGACGGCGCCCTGGAACTGGCGAGCCTGCTCGACCACCCGGTCATCGTCAACAGCCGCGCCAGCGCGGTGCGGCGTGCCCTGGACACCGCGCTCTACGAACAGGGCACGCCGCTCCGGCCCGCCTTCGAACCGCAGTCCGAGGCCATGGCCCAGGCGCTGGCCGCCGCGGGCCACGGCGTCTGCGTCGTCGTCGACCACCCGCAGTTCGACCTGCGCGCCCGCGCCCTGTGCGGCCTGGGCCTTCCGCTCAGCATTTCCCTGTACGCCGGGTGGGACCCCGACCATTACGCACACGACGAGATCGACGCGGCCATGCGGGAACTGTCGACCTGGCTCATGGCCAACGACGGCGGAAGAAAGCCCGGCAGCCGCCCCGAGCCGACCATGGCCGACCCCTCACCCGGCGCCGACCCTGACACAGGGAACTGAACCGTGGGTACGACCACCCGGTGGACCACACCCCGGTGCGCGTTGAGGAGTGTGAAGCCGGCGGCGGCGCCTGCCTGTCGGTGCGTTTTCGGTATCTCCGCCGTGAGCCGGTCCGAGGAGAAGCGGCCGGAGTACGTCACCCCGGGCACCAGACGGCACCACCTGGAGCGCAACGGACTCGGGCTGGGGCGGATGTCCTCGGGCTACAGCTCGGTCTCGCTGTTGCCGATCAGCACACCCAGCATCTCGTCCGCCGTCCTCGGTGATGCCGGCGGCGATCACCACAGTCCAGGAGACGATCTGGTGCGCGACCGTGGCCTTGCAGTACGTCGCTGGCGAACAGGGCCTGGTCGATGCGACGACGGCGCTTCAGCAGGCTGGGGAGGAAGCTGCCCGAGTGCAGTTTACGCGGCAGCGGAGGGCGCGGCGGGAAGCAGAACGGAGAGAGACGGCTGGATTCCTAGTCCACACCAAGCACCTCTGCCCCCGTATCCTCATCCATGGCCAGTAGCACACCATCCCCCACCCAGGTTGCGTGCTGGCACGGGCGATCCCCCTGAACCTGCCCAAGCAGCCGGGTGACCTTCCCCGTTCGCCGCCTCCAGGAGGATCACGGTGAAAGTTCGCACCAGAAGCTCAGCGATCATCGGCACCATCTGCCTCGTCGCCTCCCTCACCTTGACCACCGCGTCCGCCGACGAGCCCGCCACCCCGCGTCAGGCGGCGAAGGTCGTGCTCACGGAAGTGGCCACGGCCCAGAACCCATCCGCCGGCACCGCCGGCCCCGGTGGCACAGTCTGGTTAGCCGAACGTGCAGGCACAGTAAGGGCATTGGACGCCCATGGTCTCGGTGAGCCGGTCCTCGACATATCCGACGAGACCACCACCGACGGCGAACGCGGCCTGCTGGGCATCGCGTTCGACAAGGAGTTCGCGCACTTCTACATCTCGTACACGGACCTGGAAGGCACCAGCACCGTGGACGAGTTCGCCGTGCGGGACAGCGAGATCCAGTCGGACACCCGGCGCACCGTCCTCACCCAGACGCAGCCCTACTCGAACCACAACGGCGGCGACATCAAGTTCGGCCCCGACGGCTACCTCTACATCGCGTTCGGCGACGGAGGCTCAGGCGGCGACCCGCACGGCAACGGGCAGAACCTCGGCACGCTGCTCGGCAAGCTCCTGCGGATCGACCCGCGTGGCGGCCAGCCGTACGCGATCCCGCCGGACAACCCGTTCGTGGGCGACCCGAACGCGAAGGAAGAGATCTGGGCGTACGGGCTGCGCAACCCGTGGCGGTTCTCCTTCGACGCGGGCACCGGCGACCTGCTGATCGGTGATGTCGGCCAGAGCGACTGGGAGGAGATCGACTGGGCCCCGGCAGACAGCAAGGGCGGCGAGAACTACGGCTGGTCCCAGATGGAGGGCAGCCATCCCTTCCGCGGCGGCACCGAGCCCGCGAACCATGTGCCGCCGATCCACGAGTACGACCGCAACGGGCTGGGCTGCTCGGTGACCGGCGGATACGTCTATCGAGGCGAGGCGATCCCGGACCTCAAGGGTCAGTACGTGTTCAGCGACTACTGCGACGGCACCCTCCGCTCTCTGCAGATCGAGAACGGCAAGGTGACCGGGGTGAGCGATCTCGGAGTCAACGGCGGCGAGGTCGTCTCGTTCGCGCAGGGCGGCAACGGCGAGTTGTACATGCTCGACCTGGGTGGCAGCGTCTCCCGTATCGACCCGGCGTAACGACTGCATCCGAAAGCCTGGCTGCCCCGGCCCGAGAACCTGGACGTCCTTCGAGCGCAGGACCTGCAGTTCGGTCACCTTGCCGGACGACGCCGAGTCGGTCTCGCGTGCTCTGGGCCATATTCGGGTCGGGGCTCGCCGGGATCGGCTTGGAAGCGGCGATACGGACCGACTTGCCGCGGTACGACCCGACAAAGCGTTGGCTGTAGCCATCACGCAAGTGCGGCCCCATGGGCCAGCCGCCAGCGGCGATGCCAGCGTCGGCGATTTTACAAAGGCGCGTGCCATCGCCGGACGGGCCATGTCCGGGGTGGACGACAGTGACGGGCAGATCACGGAGCCGGACCATGGACACGATTGAACACCACCACGACGTGCCAGTTCCTGGGTGACAAGTGGGCGGCAGGGCCTCAGGATCGGGGTGACCGGAAGCCTCTGCCGCTCGCTTCGGGGCTGTCAGCGTCCTGTTGTCACGCGGAACGTACTGAGCACTGCCTTATGGTCGGTCGGCCAGGTCCAGGTCGGCGTCCAGAACCGGTCGTTGCCTGACTCTTCGACCCGCTCGTTGCGCACGATCGTGGTCGACGGGCCGACGATCACGCTGTCGAGAAGCCTGAGGCGCCGGTCGGGGTGGTAGAAGACAAAGTCGATGCGGTCGCGTTCATCCGCCTTCGGGGCCCAGGTCAGCGACTCCGTCTTGGCCCCGGGGTTGTCGCTGGGCCAGGTGAAGCCGGGGGTGCGGACCGGGTCGGGGTGGGCGACGCGGTAGCTGTCGCGGAACCCGGCGTCCTCGATCGCCTTGGTGGTCGACCACTCGACCGTGGTGCCGTTGTGGTCGAACAGGTTCCGTGTCCGACGGGTCCAGTCGCGGTGCGAGGGTTCGTTGAGGTCGCCGGCAAGGAAGACGAGCCGTCCCTTGGCGCGCTCCCGCGCCGCATCCGCGAGCATGGTCCTGGTCACCTGCGTACGGCCGGACGCCTCGTTGAGTCGCATGATCAGGTCGACGTCGGTGATCGGCCCGCCGGGGATCTCGTCCCAGCCGTACTCAGAGGTCTCCAGCGGCGCCGGGGTACCGCCGCCGTACCCGCGCGGCAGGTAGTTGACGTAGTAGCGGTACTCCAAGTGCCCGGAGTACGCTGCCACTTCGGTCCCGTCGATCGAGATGACCGCCTTGGACCAGTAGGGGAAGGACGCCTGGTCGATGATCGGGTAGCGGGAGATCACGCCCGGGTCGGACGGGTTCTTGTTGTCGTGGTAGGTCAGACCGCGCTCGGCGAGATCGGACAGAAGGTTGGCGACGCGCTTCGGATCCGATTCGCTGAGCATCACCACATCGGGCCGGGTCGCGGCGATGGTGTCCGCGATCCCCGCACGGCCGCCGGGGACCTGGCTGCCGCCCATCCAGATGTTGAACTGCAGCACCTTCAGGGTGCGGTGCCGTCGATGCCTTCGCTCCGCGGCCTGCGCGGAACCAGCACCCGCCGATCCTGCTGCCGCGGCCGCCCCGACTATCCCGATCAGAGCACGACGCCTGTCCATCCAAGACCTCCATTGGGTTTCGGTACCTAAACGGCACGGGCACGAGTCGCCTCGGCCGATGGCAGTGTTGACGGGGCTCACGTCCCGCGAGTGAACGCGGGTAGAACTCCCGTGTGTCTCGTAGCCCGCCCCTGAGCGACCCTCAGTGGACCCGTCGAGCCGGGTGCGGCCCTATCTCGTCTGTCAAAGCGCCGCCCGCTGACGGCTTGTCGAGGACGTGAGACGCATGGACCGCGGGCCGCTGCCGCTGTAAGACCTTGTCCCGGCGAGGGCCCAACGGTCGTTCGTCCAGGGCTCGTCGGTACGTGCTGTGTATGCGCCTCGCCAGTTTCCGGCAGTCCGGGCACCGGCCCGGGCGAGCGGTGGAAAAACTCTGCCGAAGCGATCCCTCGTTCCCTTCCCTCACCTGGGGATTCACGGAACTGCGGACAGAGCCAACTTCACCGAGCGTCGCACGCCGGGCGAGGCTACTGGATGCTCGACAGCGCCTCGCGGGCCGCGGCCATCAACGCCTCTTCCTAGCCTGAGTCTGTGCGAGGGAATCGTCGTGTCGTCAACCGTCGAAGCGACCCGTTTGACAATGACAGCTGTCGATTCGTCGTGCGTGACAGCGAACACGGTCTGCTCGGGCGGGGGCGATGCGGACATCCAACTCGGGCAACCTCAAAGAGACATCCAGCAGTAGAGCTGTTCGCTCGCTTTGCGAGCCCGCCTGGCGAGCAGGATGAGCTCTTCGGCCAGCGGCTGCATGTCTTCGACGCGCGCTCCGTGCAGTTCCTCTGCTTCTACCCACCTAGCGACGATGGTCGGTACTTCGGAGTCGCGTACTGCCGCCAGAGTGTCCCGTGTCAGAGGATGGAGTTCTGATACCCAAGGTCCCGTTACCCACGGGTTGTCCTCGTCCTCAAGGTTGTCCGGGCCGGGGGCGGGGAAGGCCGGCCACACGGTCGTCTCCTTCACCAGATCCACGCGCCAGGGAATCTGCTGGATGGCGGCGATCAGCATCGCCAGGACGACGGCCGGGTCCACACCCTTGGCTTCGACTCCGTCGAAAACAGGACGCTCCGGGCCGACGACTGGGGACTCACCATCAGTCTGCTCCAGCGCCTGCACAACCGATGCGGCATCCGCCGCGCGGAAGTAGTCAGTCAGAACACCCATCGTCTTGCTCCCAGCCTCCGGTTCGTCCAGGCAGTAGATCAGACACCGCCCGAAGCGCGGACGCAGGGAGCAGTCCGCCGGCCCGAGATGGTCAGGCCGGTCTCGCTGAGGCAGCCGTCTATGAGGTTGCTGCGGTATGGCTGGTCAGGTGGGATTGCACTGCTGAAGGGGAAGCCTCGTCCTGCGTGGTTCGGCCTTGGCGCCCTCCAGAAAGTGGAAGGAGTAGCAGCGGTAGACGCGTGAGAGCGAGATGCCGAAGACGGTGGTGTCCTCGTAGGTCCCGAAGAACTTGACGCGGGTGGTCAGCGACCGGTCCGACGGCTCGTAGGAGACGAGGGTGGCGTAGTACCGTTGGGCGATGGCTCGCGTCCGCGCCTGGCTCGGGTAGCTGTTCCGTCCCTCGTTCCGCACGTCGTCCTCGTACGACTCCGCCTCCCTGGCTATCTGCTCCAGTGCCTGTTTCTCACGGCGTTCGTTGGCGCTGTTCTGACGGTGAGCCATGATCATGAGTGTCCCCGCGGCGAGCAGCACGAGGACGATGGGCACCATGAGTGCCACCATGCAGCCGGGGGCCGGTACCCCGCCGCGGTCGGACTGCGGCGGGGTACCGGCAGAGGAGAGAGCCCGATTCACTGGTCCCCTTGCTTGAGTGCGGCGGGGCCCAGCGTCATGAACGCGTGTGCGTAGGCGCTGGTGCCGGTCTTGTTCGGGTGGTAGCTCTCCCGGCTGAGGCAACTGTCCCCCAGAACCACCAGCACGGCAGCGTGGCGTCGTTCCCGTGGAACCGTGGAAGTCGCAGCCTCACGGTTCCCCTCAAAGGGTCCTGGGACCAGGAGAGCGGTCGGCGGGCCTCTCGCCGCGTTCAGCGATTGAGATCGAAGACCGGCATGGCGCGCCCATCGTACGCCTTCGGATCCACCGAGGCGACGCGGGCGTCCGTACCCCACCTGGGCAGGTGCCGGGCAGCGTGGATGGCGGCAGCGATGCCCAACGGCACACCGTCGCGGCACAGTTGAGCAGCCAGCTCGGACGATGAGCTTGCACCTGGTCGCCGGTGCCGAACAGGGGATTGTCGGTGGTGGCGGTGGGTGCTCGTGGCGGTGCTCGCCGGATCAGGGGCGTACGTCGACGTAGTCGCCGGCGGCCTTGGCCGGGCCGGTGGTGGTGGTACCGGCGAAGTTCCAACGCCAGTAGCCGTCCCTGACGGCCTTGACCGTGGTGCGCAGAGTGCCGGTGTTGCTGGTCTTCACCGTGGCCACGGTGGTGTAGGTGCTGCTGCACTTTGGGCGGAACTGCAGTTTGACGGCTTGGCCCGTGTATCCCGCATACCGGTAGGTGTCCCAGTTGGCCCGCGCGAGCTTGCCGGTGACGGTGATACGAGAGCCCTTGGCCACCGGTTCCGGTGAGGCGTTGACCGTGAGCCGCGCGGCACGCTTGAGGCCGAATGACCCCACGCCGGGGGCAAAGACCGAATCGCCATCGTTGGCGTCGACCAAGGCGTCGACCGACCATGTTCCCGCGTTGGCGTTGGCCAGGTCCACCGGATCGTCGCTGCCCGGTGCCGGGTGTGCATTGGCGGTGAACACCGTCGTGCATGCCGTCGCGGTCTCGCAGAATGTGTCGGTGGTGTAGAAGCCGCCGTGCGGACCCTTCAGATCCACATCGGCGAAGGACAGGCCGGAGTCGTCCGATCCGGTGACCGTGACCGGGAACACCACGTTGTGCGTGATACCCACGATGACGTCATGCCCAGAGTTGACGGTGGCACCGCTGACCACAGGGGCGTTGGACGCGGCATCGGCCGAGGCTCCGACCCCCGTCAGCAGAACGGCGACGGCCCCCACCACGACACCGCGGGATGCCACGCGTCCGACGGGCTTGCGTCGTAGGGCAGGTGCGGTGGCGATAGGCAGGGCGATGTCGCGCCCACCGCTTTCTCTGGCGCCGGGTGGTGGGGCGAAGCGGCTCATGAATCCTCCCAGGGATGGCAGGCCGTATACGTCAACCAGTCCACAAACAAGGGGAGTTGACGGTGAGTACGGCAGTCGGATGTGTATCACTCCCTACGACTGCCTGACCGGCCCGATGGTTGTCCCCCCGGAGGGTGCAGAGAATGACGTCGCCGGTGGGGTAGTTCCCGTGTCCGTGCGGCGCATGGATCGTCGGCCTCGCTCCCGTATGCCACCGGCTGGTGGACCTTGTTGGTCGTGGCCGTACACGGTATGAGACAGCCGACCGGTTGGGACGGCTGTGAGTTTCTCGTTCTTGCCCATCTCGCCTGCCGCCGGTCGTTCGTCCTGGTCGTTCGAATCCATCGATGCCCTGCGGCACCGTTGTGCCGCGTGCGGGGCATGTGGGTGACGTTCGGTGAGGTGGTTGGGGTAGCGCCGCCTACCCGTTCGAGATCTCCCGGACAGGCCCTGGCCTCGCGAAACGGCCAGTTCGCCGCGCTGTGGAGCAACAGCCCATTGGCTACGCTGAGTTGCCAGGGGCGTCCCTGTCCGGTGAAGAACACTCGAGGCTGAGGAGCAACTGTCTTGACCGATCTCGTACTGCTCGCGGGCGGCTCGGTGACGATGACCCACCACGTCACCGGTACCTACTTCATGTGCAACGACTGGCACGACGGTGTCGGCAATCACACCCAGACCTGGGCGCAGGATCCGTTCGCCAAGGACAACAACTCGCACCGGTGGTTCCTGCGGCAGAACGCCGAGGGCACCGTACGCATCGAGTCGTACGCCAACCAGCGCTGTCTGACCGCAGGGGCCAACCCGCCGGACACCGTGACCCTTCGAGAACGTACGGACAGCCTCAACCAGCACTGGCGGCTGGTCTCCCACGCAGAGCGAGGCAATGACTTCTACATGGTCTCGGTCGTGCACCCGCGCTACGCCCTGGCCATCGCCGACCATCTCCAGGGCAACGACCGGTTGGTGGGCCTGACCCGCATGTGGGGCGGCCCCAACCTCTCCCAGCTGTGGCGCATCTACCCCTCGTCCGAGGACCAGAGCTGACTTCGGACGACCACGCGCCGAAGGAGCACGCCGCTTGACCTGACCTGGGCCCCCCTCTCCTGCCCTGAAGAAGAGCGGGGCTCAGGCCACACGGCAGTCGCCTGGTGACGGGACCGTCGGTTGCGCACAGTTGCGCGGCGACCCTCCCGCATCCGGGCTCTGGCGGTCACGGCTGCTCCCATCGGCGCCACGTGAGAGCTGCGCCGGCCGCGAATCGCTCATGTGCTCCACGATCCCCAAGGTCTGGCCGAAGCCGAACTCCCGCTGGACCGAGCCCCGTACGAAGCTCGTCACCGCCGTCTCCGAGTGGAAGGACTCGCATCTCGCACCCCGCGACGACGAGGAGATCGCCCTCCGGCTGACCGGGCAGGCCTGCGCGGTCGCCGCTGGCGTCCGGCGCCGGGCCGCCGCCCTGCGGGAGAACGACGGTTGCGGTGCTCGCCCCGCATCCCCAGGCGGGCGTCGGCGTGGCCCGATCAGGCCGCCGCTGCCCAGACGAGTCCGAGGTCGGCAAGCGCGGCGAGTTTGTCGGCGGTGAGCTTGTCCCGCCTGCTCTTGACGTTCGACGGGAACATTCTGAGTCGGATCTCGGTCCCGTCGGCAGCACCTCGACGCGTCTTCTGCTCCGGGGCAGGGGCGTGACGCCGAGGGCGGTCAGACGCTCGCGATGCCCTTCGGCCGGTCTTTTCCACACCGCATGCTGACGCTGTCACTGAAGCCACCGCCCCGCGTCGTTTCCGTGTGAGGTCACGCCCGCCACGGTGCAGGCCGGTTCGGCGCCGAGTGCAGGCAGCCGTGCCACTCCGGCGTAACTGCGCTGCCGGTCGACGGGCCACTCAGGCCGCCAGTCCGGATCGATCGCGGCCAGCTGCTCCGCCCGCCGCAGGGTCGTCCTTGCGGCAGTTGGCCAGCCGCTGCCCTACCGGCTTGCCCAGCGCCCAAGCGGTGACGGGGCGGCCAGGAGGCCGTTTCCGCGTAGTAGAGCGAAGGCGCGCATCGTGGCAACCAAGGCGGCGGCTCCCGTGAGTTCCTGTGAGCCCTGCTGAGTGGCTGACCCCGTGGCCAGGGGATTCCCCCGGCGGCGCCGACAGTCGCACGGGACCTGCGTGAGCACCGGGCGCCCGCGTCGGCGGAGGAGTTGGAGAGGTTCGAGGCCGACGCGCTTGCCGGGTTCGTTCTCGCGCGGGCTTCGGCGGGGCTGGCGGACGGCACCATCCGCGGGGAAGTCGGGCACCTGGACCAGAGGTCATCCGGTGCATCTCGACCTTGTGCCGCAGCTCCAGGAACATGAAATACGTTCTCAGCGCCTGCGACCGGCCCAGCCTGGGCGCCGCTCGGCGAGTGCCGGGGCACAGGCCGGGGGCCCGCCTGTCGGCTGCGATGCCCAGCTGTCTTACTGCTTGGGCCGGTTCGGGGCGGACAAGCTGGGGCCGATGCCTGCGGCTGCCGTAGGACGGATGTGTGGCCTGGCTCGACCCTTTGCGTTCGCCGGCTCCCGACACAGCTGACGGTGCGAACGCCGGCCGGGATCTTCAGTGCCCAAGGGGGCGCTTCCTCGCACCGTTTCGAGCCAGACTGAAAAACGGGAGGCATGATTGCGTCGCAGTCTGTGGGCGGGAGCGAAGCGCACCCCACGCGTAAGTTACAGTCAGGCTGAAATATTCGTGACCGAGTGAGGTGCCGTGACCGTCCCACCCCAGCCCACTGATGCTGCCTTCCTTCTCGCCGCGCCAGGGTCCTTCTGATGGATGAGGTCACTCACGGTGACCGCGTACGACGGGGGGCGTGGAGCGCATGAGTCTCCGGCACTACTTCCGACGGCCGCCGGCCGTCACCGCCGCCGAGGCGGTCCGCCTTGTCGCGGACGGCGCGCTCGTCGTGGACGTCCGTCGCGCGTTCGAGTGGAACCGTGTGCACATCCCGGGTGCCGTGCACATGCCGCTCGAAGTGCTGCCCGAACGCTGCCTGGAGCTGCCCGACGACCGCCTGCTCATCACGTTCTGCACCGGGGGTATCCGCTCCGCCGGTGCGGCGAACCTGCTGGTGGAGAACGGCTTCGACGCGGTCAACATGAGCCGCGGCCTCGTCGACTGGCGCACCGCCGGCGGACCCCTCATCACCGGTGAGAGGCATCCGCCTCCGTGAACTTCTTCGAGCGGCCGCATGCTGGGCGATCACGTGCGAAACGAGAAAACCAGATGGCCAGGGCTGCGCCGGGGCGGCGCCGAGGTAGCCGCGGGCGTCGTAACGCGGGGTGCTGATAGTCGTCGTATGACGAGTTCCGTACGCCGTCCGTCGGCCCACATGTGGGGCGGGCGTCGGTTCGCCATGGCCGCTGCCTGCACCCTGGCGGGGGTTGCACAGCTCACCGGCTGAGCAAGAAGGAGTCTCAGGCTCCGTGGGACGTCTGGGAGCGTCGTTCGCGCGGACAGAGCAGGCGGTCACGGCGGCGAGCATGCTCCCCGCGCTGTCGCCGCCGACCGCGTTCCTGTGCGGATCGATGTCGAACTCCTCGGTCCGTGTGACAGCGTCGTCGAACGCGGACGGCGCCTCGTCCGCCCCGGCAGGGAACGCGTCATCGGGGGCGAGCCGGTGGTCCACCGACAGCACGCGGTGACCTTAGCGCCGGGCGAGAAAGCGTCCCACGTGGTCGTATCCGGTGCGGCTGCCTGTCACCCGGTCTCCGCTGCGGAGGAACATCAACGCCCCCGATGTCCCGAGGCGGGGACCGGGGCACAGGAGGTTGCCTCCAGGGCGTTCGGTCCGCTCTTTGGCCAAGTCGGACGCCGTTGCGGCCCGCGTCGGCTGCCTTCCGGCATGCAGCGTTGGCGCGTTGCGCTCCAGCGGCGCGCGGGACAGCTCCGCTGGGTCGTCGACGACCGGCGCACCGCAAGCGGCACTGGCTTACCCCTCTTCCGAAGTTGAAGCTTGACTGCAATCGAGTTTCATGCAGACTGTAACTAGTCAGGAGATCACCACGTTGGCAAGTGCCCACACGCCTGGGGCCATGTTGCTTGCACCGCATCACGCCCTCGGGGCGTCGGCGCAGCAGGTGGCGCTCAACTGTGTCGTTTTCCGGCGAGGCTCCCGGCCGTAGAGCGACGTAGTGCTCGGGGGTGGCCGGTCGCGGTTACCGCGGGCTGATCGCGCGAGGGCGCCGACGTGCCGCAGAAGGTCACCGGGCGCAGCTTGTTGCATCCCGGAGTGTGCCCCGTCGTAGCGACAGGGAGAAAGAGGAACAATGAACCGGCGCGCGCTCGTCACAGCGGGAACTGGCGGAATCGGTCTGGAGACCGCGGTGGGCCTCGCCGCGGCCGGATACGCGGTGACCGTGGTCGGCCGTGATGCGGAGCGGGGCGGCAGCGCTGTCGAGCGCATCAACGCCGTCGGCACCGCCGCGGAGGCGCGGTTCGTCACCGCCGATCTCGCATCCTTGTCGGAGGTACGGGATCTTGCCGGCCGCGTGGCGGCGGACGGTGCCCTGAGCGTGCTGGTCAACAATGTCGGAGCGATGTTCGACGACCGGCGTGTGACGCCCGACGGTATCGAGGCGAGCTTCGCTCTCAACCATCTCAGCCCCTACCTGCTGACGGAGTTGCTGCTCCCCGCCCTGCGTGCCGGTGCTCCCAGCCGCGTCGTGAACGTCACCTCCGGCTCGGTCCGCATTGCCACTGGCCGCATCGACACCGCCGAGCAGAAAGGCGGGTACTACGGCCTGCACGCGTACGGCCGCGCAAAGCTCGCCAACCTCGCCTACACCCTGGATCTGGCGGAGCGCCTGAAGGGCGACGGCATCTCCGTGTTCGCCGCCGATCCCGGCGGCGCGGTCACCACCATGACGACCGGGACCATGTCCTCGTCCCGAGTCGTTGCTCCCTGGCTGCGGCCGTTCTGGCCGCTGGTCCACAAGGCCTTCCAGCGCACCACGTCCGGGACACCGGCGCAGGCGGCCCGCTCGTCGGTCGTCGCTGCGACAGACCCCGCTCTCGCCGACCGGCCGGGACTTGTCGTCGGCCCTGACGGCTGGCCGCTCTCGCCACCGCGCCGTGCGACCGACCCCCGCCTGGCCGAGGCGGTCCGCACACTCAGCCGACGCCTCGCACCGCCGACGGACGGAGAGTGACGGCGGCCCCGGCCCTCTGGCATGGGACCGTGCCTGGCACACGTGAGCGGATACGACGTCCCCGTCTCGGCGGAGTTGACTACCCGGCCTTGGGCCAGGACCCGAGGCTCGTGGCGGCGATGTCTGTGATCCGGACGGGATCGCACCGGTTCCTATGGAGCTGCCCCGGCACGGCACTTGCAGCCGAACGTATCGAGGTGACCGATGTCGATCAGCCCGGCAAGGCCGCCTGACGGTGCCGGGGCAAGAATGACGCCATCGGTGCCGAAGCCGTCGGCCACGCCGTACGGTCCGGTCGGGCCACCGCCACGGCGAAGACGAGCGATGGGCCGGTGGAGCAGAACCGGGTGCGGCGAGATCTCGACGAACGTCCGGTGTCCGCAGTCCAGCGCAGTCCGCACGGCCGCGTCGAAGACCACCGGTCGGCGCAGATTGCGGAACCAGTACGCGGCATCGAGCTCACCCACGCCGATCGGCTTCCCGGTGGTCGTGGAGATCATCGGTATCGCCGGGGCCTGCGAGACGATCTCCCCCAGATCGGCCAGGACGGCGTTCTCCACCAGGTCGACGTGACGGCTGTGGGAGGCGTAGTCGACCGGCACCAGCCGTGCCCACACACGCTCGCGCTCGCAGTGGTCCAGCAGCTGCCGGACCGCCCCCGGGTCGCCCGCGACCGTGCTGGCGGCCGGCCCGTTGCACGCCGCGACCTCGACCTCCAGGCCCCAGCTTTCCACGAGGTCCCGGACCCGCTCGGCCGGCAACGCGACCGACGCCATGGCGCCCTGGCCGCAGATCTTGCGGAGCGCTGCGCTGCGCAGCGCCACCACCCGGGCCGCGTCCTGCAGCGACAGCGCCCCGCAGACATGTGCTGCCGCTATCTCGCCCTGGCTGTGCCCGATCACGGCCGCCGGACGTACTCCATGGGCCTGCCACAGCCGCGCCAGCGCGACGTAGACCGCGAACAGGACGGGCTGTACCACGTCGGCCCGGTCAAGCGACGGCGCCCCGGGGCTCTGGCGCACGACGTCGGCGACGTCGAAGCTCACCCACGGGTCGAGCGCTCGGGCGCACCGCCGGAACGCCTCGGCGAAGACGGGCGACTCCTGCAGCAGTTGGGTCGCCATTCCCGCCCACTGTGCTCCCTGCCCGGGGAACACGAACACCGGCCCGGACGCAGCGGTATCCGCAGCCGCGGCGGCCCGGGCCCGGGCGACATGGGCCGGAAGCGCCGCCGGGCCGTCGGCGGCGGCCAGCGCGTCGAGCCCCTCCAGCAGCTCCGCGACGCCGGAGCCGCTGACCACGGCGCGTTCGGCCAGCGGGCTGCGCGTCGTCGCCAGCGACCAGCCCACATAGGCCGGATCCCACCGCTGTTCGCGGACCGCCGAGGCGAGCGCCAGGGAAAGGTCACGCAGGCCGTCCGCCGACGCTGCGTAGACCGGCCACAACAGCCGCTGCGGAGCCTCACCACGGAGGCGGGGCGCGTCGTGCTGGGACCGGGCGGGCGCTTCCTCCAGCAGGACGTGGGCCTTGGTCCCGCTGATGCCTTAGGCCAGCACCCCCGCCCGGCGCGGCTGCTCGCCACGTGGCCACGGGCGCGCCCGACGCAGCAAACGCATCCCCTGCGACCAGTCGACCGAAGCCAGCGGCTTGTCCGCGTGCAGCGTCGCGGGCATCCGTTCATGGCGCAGCGCCAGCACTGCCTTGATCACCCCGGCCATCCCCGCCGCGGCCTGCGTGTGCCCGATGTTCGACTTGGCCGAGCCGATCCACACCGGAGTCTGCGCGCTGTGCCCGGCCCCGTAGGTCGCCGCCAGCGAGGCCGCCTCGATGGGGTCACCGACCTGCGTTCCCGTGCCGTGTGCCTCGACGAGATCGACGTCCTGCGGCCGCAGCCCGGCATCGCGCAGGGCTTCCGCGATCAGCTCCTGCTGGGCGGGGCCGTGCGGCACACTCAACGCCTGGCTCGCACCGTCCTCGTTGACCGCGCTTCCCCGCAGCACGGCGAGCACGGGAAGTCCGTCGCCGACGGCCTTGTCGAGTGGCATGAGCACCAGCGCTCCCACACCCTCGGACGGGGCGAATCCGCGTCGGTCGTCCGCGAAGGCCCGGCTCAGCCCGTCGTCGGCGAGCGCCCCGATCCTGGCCATGTAGATGAGCAGTTCGGGCCCGGCCATGACCGAGACACCGGCGGCCACTGCCACGTCGCACTCACCGGCCCGCAACGCCTTGATCGCCAGGTGGGTCGCCACCAGCGACGACGAACACGCGGTGTCCACCGCCATCGCCGGCCCGTTCAGCCCCAGCAGATACGAGATCCGTCCAGCCGCGACACTGGGCGCCAGACCGGTCGACAGATGGCCCTCCAGCCCGGATGTGTCGCTCGTCCCGTTGTTGCGCACGTAGTGGCTCTCAAGAATCCCCACGTAGACACCGGTCCGTGAACCCTGCAGCGAACGCGGGGCGATCCTGGCGTTCTCCAGGGCCCGCCACGCTCCTTCGAGCAGCAGGCGCTGCTGCGGATCCATCGCGGTGGCCTCCCGCGGCCCGATGCCGAAGAAGGCCCCGTCGAAGCCGGCGACATCGTCGAGGAAACCGCCTCGTTGTACATATGTCGTTCCCTCTGCGGCGGAGTCCGCGCTGTACAGCCGATTGAGGTCCCAGCCCCGGTCCGTCGGCAAACCGGACGAGAAATGCCGTCCCTCCGTCAAGAGGTCCCAGTAGTCCTCAGGAGACTCGACGCCTCCCGGGAACCGGCAGGACATTCCCACAATCGCGATTGATTCCGCCGTGGATAAGTTCACATGTACTCTATTTGCAGATTACGAGCGCTTCTCGACTGTGCTGGCCGCAGAGGTCTTCTCGGTAATGCGATGGTTGCGGTGTGAGGCCGCGTGCGGGTGGCCGGGGTGGTCGGGGTGGCCACCCGACGTCGGATATGCGTGAAGCCCCAGGTAGGAGCGGGCCTGCGAAGATCAAGTTCCGGCCGAGAGGCTTTGTGATCCGCACCGACCGAGTGCCGCCGCTGGCCCCAACGGTACGGACTTGTGGTGGTCCGGCAAACACCGGCAGTACGGCGGAAACGTACAGGTCATCGTCGTCCCGGATGGCTGGTCGCGATGAGTCTGCCTGGTCCGTTCGGGCCGCGAGCACGACACCACCCGCGCCCGTGTTCGCGCCCACGGCCTGGTCGATGCCCTCAACCGGTTCGCCGCCACCCTGGGCGTCCCCACCCTGACCGACCTCGGCTACGAGAACATCGATGACGGGTTCCGTCGCCCGTTCAAGAAGCCCAAGGGTGGCGAACTCACCGAGTCGGAAGGGACGTTGAACGCGGTGATCCGTGGCGTGCACGGCGTTGCGGAGCGTGCGAACGCCCTGCTGAAGGTCACCTTCAAGGTCCTGCGCGTGATGCCAGGGCTGGTGTGGAGGGCCATCGCGTCCCAGACGACGTCCCTGACCTCGGACGGGACCCCGTGGCGGGCGAGGAGGCGAGGTTCGGAAGGGACAGTCCCGATGCATTGCTGATGGTCATGCACCCACAGTGGCCTGCTCTGGCATGGGCCGACTACTGGCAAGAGTGCCAGTCGGCGATAGATTCTTGACATGACAGGTCATCGTGTCTCGATCCTCGCTCTCGACGGGGTGCTCTCCTTCGAACTCGGTATGCCGCTCACGGTCCTTCAGTCCCTGGGCGACCTCTACTCGGTGTCCGTGGTGACACCGACCGAGGCAGGTGTCACCACGGACAACGGGCTACGGCTCTCCTCTGCCGGTTCGCTGACCGAGCTGGCGACGGCGGACACCGTCATCGTCCCCGCCTACGCATTCGAACGCGGCATCCCGGAGGACGTCGCCGAAACGCTGCGCACCTGCCACGAGCGGTCCACGCGGGTGGTCTCCTTGTGCGTGGGCGCCTTTGCACTCGCCCAGTCCGGCCTCCTCGCGGGGCGACGGGCGACGACCCACTGGAGCCGGACGGAGCGCCTCGCCCGGGAACACCCGGACATCACCGTCGACCGCGACGTGCTCTACGTCGACGAGGGCACCGTCCTCACCTCCGCCGGCACCTCCGCCGGAATAGACCTCTGCCTGCACCTGGTCTGCAAGGACTTCGGAGCCGCCACCGCCAACCAGGCCGCCCGCAACGCGGTCGCCGCACCCCACCGAGACGGCGGCCAGGCACAGTTCATCGAGCAGCATCTCCCCACCGCCGCGGGCACCTCCCTCGCCGACACCCGCACCTGGGCACTCAAGCACCTGGCCGACCCCCTCCTGCTCCGCGACCTCGCCGCCCACGCACACCTGTCCCCGCGCACCTTCATCCGCCGCTTCATCACCGAGACCGGACTCCCCCCGATGAAATGGCTCCAACTGGCACGGATCGACCACGCCAAGCAACTGCTCGAACGCAGCGACGCGACCATCGACACGATCGCCCGCCTCAGCGGCCTCGGCACGGCAGCCAACTTCCGCACGCACTTCACCCAACACTGCGGACTGCCTCCATCGGCATACCGCGGCATGTACACCCGCGGCAGCGACAGACCGACGGTGCCGAAGCAGCCGACATCTCATGGCCGTTGACTGGGGGAGATGACGATTCGTTCGTGGCGCTCAGGGACCCTGATTGCAGGGGGAGTTGAGGGGCATGGCAGGCCTGAGGCGGAAGTTCGAGGCGGAGCTCCGTGAGGGGGCTGAGCTGGTTGTCGCGGGCGCGTAGGGGCGATGGGGCCTCGGCAGCGCGGGAGTGCGAGGCCGGCGCTCGACGCATGGACCCTGGCGGCAGCCCGGGTGGCGCAGGGTGCGGCCGCTGCGGCGATGCTGCCGCAGGTGCTCGCCACCAACCAGTCGGCGCCGGCCGGCAACCGGCTGCACCGGGCGATGAGCCTGTGCGGGGCGACCGTCGGGCTCTTGTCCCAGGCGCTGGGCGCGCTGCGCGACGGCAATGCTCCCTCCGGCCTGGCGGACGGGCGGCTGGCTGCCATGGTCGCCGGGCAGATCCTCGGTGGCGTCTCGGTCGCCGCGGAGATCGCCGGAAGTGGCGGGCGCGCGGTCGTTCTGGCGAACGTACGGTCGTGCACGGTCGTTCTGGTGAACTTCCGGTCGTGCTGCCGGGTCTGGTGCTGGCCGTGCGGGTGGGTCCCGGAGGCCGGTGCGCGGCACCCCGAGCCGCTCGGCGGTCCCGGCACGGTGCTGCTCGCCTTCTCGCTGCTGACCTGGCCGACCCCGCTGAGACATCTCAGGGGGCCAGGGAGTCAAGCTGGCTCCTCGGTAGTCGGCTTGCAGGCCAGGAAACTGGCGAACTTCCAGTTCAGTTCCTCGTCGGGCTCCTGCACCAGCTGGGCGGTGATGGTGAATTCGGCCTGGTTCAGCAGCTCAGCGAGCTGGTGTGCGGGCAGCCGATACGACGCGTAGGACACGGGGTGGCCGCCATAGCCGTGTGTCGGACGGCGGTGCTCACCGGTGCCTACGTGGCCGGCGAGGAGGAGATGTCCGCCGGGTGCCAGGGTGCGGTGGAACTCGGCGAACACGACCGGCAGCAGCTCCGGGGGTGTGTGGTGAGTGGAGTAGTACGCCAGGATGCCGCCGAGCGTGTCGTCCTCGATCTCCAGTGCGGTCATGGAGCCCACGGAGAAGCGCAGGTCCGGATAAGCGCTTCGGGCCAGTTCGATCATTCTTGGGGACACATCGATGCCGAACGCAGAAACCCCGAGTCCGGCCATGTGCGCCGTCACTCTTCCGGGTCCGCAGCCCAGGTCCGCGACCGGTCCTCGGCCAGATGCCTGCACCAGCTCGGCGAAGGCGGTCAGCATCGAGCGTGACAGAGGGTCCAGCTCAGACGGGGTCTTGACGAGGGCAGCGTAGTCGTCGGCCACGGTGTCGTATGACTCCCGGACCGCGGCAAGGTAGGAAGGCTCAGTCACGCGGTGAATCTAGGCGGGTGCACTGACAGCGCCTGTGACCGATGGCCGGCTCATGCAGGTGCTTGAGAGAGCGGGGCGAAGGCGTGTTGTTCGTCGACGTGCTGCCGGGTCTCAAGGCAGTGGTGGAGGTGGCCGACGCCTGGGGTCGGCCACCTCCTGTCCGGCGCCGCAATGGCCGGCGCGGGCCGGGCGCTGCGCCTCCCGATCGTCTTCCGGATCATCCTCTCCGAGGCCCTGGGCCCCGGGCGGGCGTGGGCAGCGGAGTGGTGATCACCATCCGGCAGTCGGCCCTCGCCCTGGGCGGCGTAGCCTCCCTGGCCGCCCAGGGCATCCTGTCCCTGATCACGGACATGGGTATGCGCGATGCCCTGGTCTGGGCACTCCTGGCCCAACTCGCGGGCCTAGCCCTGACGATCGCCCTCAGCCTGCGGCTGCCGCGCAGGTTCGGCTAGGGAGTGTCTTCAAAGGGCTACGCCCACATGAGAAGTGAGACGAGGGCGACGGCTGCCTGGTAGCACTCGGCGGTCTTGTCGTAGCGAGTTGCGATGCCTCGCCATTGCTTCAGCCTGTTGAAGCGGGGTTCGACGACGTTACGGCGTTTGTAGATCTGCTTGTCGAAGGCGGGCGGGCGCCGGCCGGAGCGGCTGCGTCGGAGGCGGCTGGCGATCTGGTCCACTCGTTTGGGGATGGTGTGGGCGATGTTGTGCTGCCGAAGCCAGGCGCGGATCGCCTTCGGGCTGTAGCCCTTGTCGCCGATGACATGGGCAGGTCGGGTTCGGGGCCGTCCCGGACCCGACCGGGGCACCCGGATGGCGTCCATCAGAGCGGTGAACTGCGTGCAGTCGTTGACGTTGCCGCCGGTAAGGACCAGGCCGAGCGGGCGGCCGAGTCCGTCGACCGCCAGGTGGAGCTTGCTGGTCAGCCCGCCGCGCGAGCGGCCGAGCGACTGGTCGCGGAGCCCCCTTTTTCGGGCTCCGGCGGCATGCTGGTGGGCTCGGTCAATGGTGGAGTCGACCGAGGCAACCCGGTCGATGTCGCCGGCTGAGTCCGCCTTCGCCTGCGCGGCGTGCAGCATCCGCTCGAAGGTGCCGTCCTTGGCCCAGCGGCGGAAGCGGGTGTGCAGGGTGGCCCAGGACCCGTACCGCTCGGGTACGTTCCGCCAGGCAACCCGGGTGCGGAACTTCCACACGATGCCGTTCAGGACCATACGGTCGTCCAGCCGTGGACGGCCTGTCGCAGCCGTGGGCGGCAAAGGCCGCAGCAGGTCCCACTCGGCGTCGGACAACTCCTGGCGACGTATCACCCAGCCATGTTCCACTGTCCAAGATCACGGGTCGATGCCGTGACGGACTGAGCGCCAAGGCCTACCTGGCCTGCGTCGGACCGCGCCGGCTCAGACTGCGAAGCCACCGTCCACCGCCAGTTCCGCGCCTGTGACGTATCGTGCACTGTCGCTGACCAGGTATGAGACGGCGTCCGCGACCTCCGCCGCCGTGCCGTAACGGCCGAGCGCGGTGAAGCCGCGCTGGAAGTCGGCGGAATCGCCGTCGCCCGGGTTCATGTCGGTGTCGATCGGGCCCGGGTGGACCAGGTTGACGGTGACCCCCTGCGGGCCGAGCTCCCGGGCCATGCCCTTGGTGAAGCCGATCAGCGCGGCCTTGCTGGTCGCGTAGAGGGCGCTTCCGGGGAAGGCTACGCGCTGGGCGATGCAGCTGCCGATGCTCACGATCCGTCCGCCCTCGGCCAGGTACTGCAGCGCCGCCTGGGCGTAGAGGTAGGGCGCGCGAACGTTCACCGCCAGCACCCGGTCGATCTGGTTGAGTACCACCGCCTCGATCGGCCCGACGGCACCGACACCCGCGTTGTTCACCAGGATGTCCAGCCGCGTGAACCGCTCGGCGACCGCCGCCACCGCGCCGTGCACCGCCTCCGGGTCTGCGCTGTCCGCGCGGACGGCCCAGCCGGTCCGCCCCATCGCGGTGATCTTGGCGACCACCTCTTCGGCCAACTCGGCCGAGCCCTGGTAGGTCAGCGCCACGTCTGCGCCGTCCTCGGCCAGCCGCAGCGCTACCGCTGCCCCGATCCCCCGGCTGCCGCCGGTCACCAGCGCCACCTTGCCGTCGAGCGTCGTCGCACCGTTCATCGTCATCTCCGTAAAACTCCTTGTTCCGGTCTTGGACACGCTCAATCCAAGACCGGAACGCCCTGCGGGTCCGGCGGTATCCAGACGTCACGTTCAATCTTCAACGACGACTCCGTACACCCCGGAAGTACGAACCGACCGCGGCTGCCCGGTGTAGTTCGGTCCGCCTGCCGGAACGGCAGGCACGTGAACCAAGGGAGCAGCTCGGCCGGCCGACCGCCGTCGTCCAGCACCGCACGCCAAGCTGGTCAACGCCGGTCAGCTCGGCCTCAGCAGGCACGTCCCGGCCGGACGACGCGAGTTTGAAGACGGGCCCTAGGTCCAATGCCGTTGCGTTAGTTCGGGGGCGTAGTCTGCTGGGACCGTCTCGGGGGTGGTGCCGGTGGCCGAGGGTGTGCCGGAGTTATCGGGTCTTGGCCTGTTGACCTGGGTCTATCCGCCGGGTCTGGTGGATCGTGTGGTGGCCGCGTGCGGCCGTGGAGAGCAACGCAGACGGCTGCTGCCCGCCCGTTTGGTGGTCTACGTCGTGCTGGGCCTGGCGCTGTTCTCCCCGGCCTCGTATCTGGAAGTGCTGCGGCATCTGGTCGAGGGCCTGCGGACAGCCGGGCTGTGCGGGACCTGGCGGATGCCTGCCAAGTCCTCGCTGTTCCGCGCCAGGGACCGGCTGGGTCCGGAGCCGTTGCGGGTGTTGTTCGCCGCCACGGCCAGGCCGTTGGCCGATGAGCGGACGCCCGGTGCGTTCTGGCGCAGGCTGCGGCTGATGGCGGTGGACGGCACGTGCTGGGATGTGGCCGACAGTGCGGGGAATGAGAAGGCGTTCGGACGTCCGGGCAACACCCGTGGCCCGGACCGGGCGGCCTTCCCGCAGGTGCGGATGGCCGCTTTGGTGGAGCTGGGCACGCATGCGGTACTGGATGCGGAACTTGACGGCTGCCGGGTCGGGGAGCTGACGCTGTCGGCTCGTCTGGTGCGTTCGGCCGGCCCGGGCATGCTGGTCCTGGCAGGCCGGGAGTTTCTGGGTGTCCCTCTGTGGCGGGCCTTCACTGCCACGGGCGCTCACCTGTTGTGGCGGGTGTCGGCGAACCGGGTGCTGCCGGTGCAGGAGCGGCTGGCGGACGGCTCCTGGCTGTCGCGCCTGCACGCCGGCACCGATGCCAAGAAGCGTGACCCGGTGCGGGTGCGTGTGATCGCCTACCGGCTGACGGGTGTGCCCGGTGCCGAGGAGAACGGGTACCGGCTGGTCACCGACCTGCTCGACGCTCAGGCGTATCCCGCTGCGGAACTGGCCGCGCTTTATCACCGGCGGTGGGAGATCGAGTCGGTGCTCGGGGAGATCAAGACACACCAGCGAGGGGCGAAAGTGGTGCTGTCCAGCAAAACGCCGGACGGCGTCCGGCAGCAGATCTGGGCGCATCTGCTGGTCCACCGTGCACTGCGTGAGCTGATGTGCAGAACCGCAGCCGCCCGCGGGGCGGATCCCGACCGCATCTCGTTCACCGACACCCTGCGGGCCGCCCGTCGCAGCGTCACCGCCTCACCAGGGATCTTTTCCCCCTGAACAGCTGGTCACCGCGCTGGCCCGGCTCCGCGACGACCTGCTGGCACACCTGCTGCCACCACGCCGACTGCGCAGCCAACCCCGCGTGGTCAAACGCAAGATGTCCAGCTACCACCTCAAGAGAGCCGAGCACCGGCACTGGCCCCAGCCGACCCGGGCCGCCCAGGACGCCGTCGTGATCAACGCGCCAAGACCACCGGACCCGTAACGCAACGGCATTGGACCTAGGCGGTTTCGTTTGGATCAGTTGGTCGTTGGTCCGGGTGTGTCGTTGAGTGATGCGCAGTGGGCGCGGATCGAGCCGTTGCTCCCGGACCGGACGCCCAGACGGGGTGGTCGCTGGCGTGATCATCGGGAGGTGATCGACGCGATCGCCTTCAAGTTCCAGACCGGCAC
>NZ_PENI01000032.1 GCF_003688995.1 Streptomyces shenzhenensis
GGTCACCAACGCCCGTACCTCCAACGCCGACTGCGGTATCGCCGCCGGCACCCTGACCTGCTCCGGTGGTCCGCTGGCCGTCGGTGAGAGCCACACCATCACCGTCCGCGCCAACGCGCCGATCCCCCAGCAGACCGTCGTGCTCGACAACTGCGTCAAGGTCACGGGTGCGGAGCCCGACCCCAACCCCGACAACAACAACTCCTGCGTCCAGACCGAGGTCCCCGGGATCCCGGTCATCGACCCGGCCATCGGTGGCGCGGCCGCCGCGGCCGCCCTCGGCGGCTTCCTCCTGATCCGCCGCCGCCGCCTCAACACCGGAGCCGCCCTCTGACCGACCCCGCACAACCTCTCTGAACAGGCTGACCGGTCCCTCCCCGACACCACGGGGAGGGACCGGTTGTTTCCGGCGCCGTGCTGCCTTGCCGTACCGGCCGCGGCGCTCGCGTCACCGCCCGGTCGTCAGTGCCTCGCGTACCCCGGGCTCCTTCGGGCCGAGGAAGTGGGGGTCCGGCCGGAACACCGCCTCCAGGGCCGCCTTGCCCGCCGCGAAGACCTCGCGGACGCCGCCGTAGTACCAGGTGACATCGTGCTCGGCGGCCACGCCGACGCCGTAGGAGTCGATGCCCGCCGTCTCGCACAGCGCCACCGCGCGCCGGATGTGGAAGTCCTGGCTGATCAGCACGGCCCGGTCGACGCCGAAGATCTTCTTCGCCCGGACACAGGAGTCCCAGGTGTCGAAGCCGGCGTAGTCGCTGACGATCCGCCGGTCGGGCACGCCGTGCCGCGTCAGATACGCGCGCATCGCGTCCGGCTCGTCGTACTCCTCCCGGCTGTTGTCGCCGGTGACCAGGACCACCTCGATCCGGCCCGCCCGGTACAGCCGCGTCGCCGCGTCCAGCCGGTGCGCGAGATACGGCGACGGCTCGCCGTTCCACAGGCCCGCGCCGAAGACGACCGCGACCTCGGTGCGTGGCGCGTCCGCGGTGGTGCGGAGCCGGTCGGCCGTGGACAGGTGCAGCCAGGTCGCGGGGGTCAGCGCCAGCAGGCACCCGATCACCACGCCCTGCACCAGCCGCCGCTGCCCGGCCCGGGTGCGCGGCAGCCGCGGCCGACGAATCCTCATGCGGTCCCCTCGTACTCTCCCCGGGTGGCTTCCCCCGGGTCGGCTCCCGCCCTGGAGGACGCTCCACACACTGATCCGGTTCGCCCCGGGGGCTCGCCTCACGTCGTACGGTTCGGGGGTGTGATCCGTCGGTAAACGTCCGTGACCATCGTGCAACGGGCAGGCAATCTGGCGCCGTCAGGATCTCTTCATGACGGCGTCGCCCCGCCCTCGCGACGAGTCCCGTATCCGCCTCGACAGTACGGCGCACCTCATGGACAGCATCAGCAGTCAACGCCCGGGCCCGCCCGCCCTGGTGCTCGTGGCGCACGGCAGCCGCGACCCGCGCGCGCTGCACACCGTCCGCGCGCTCATGGAGCGGGTACGGCGGCTGCGTCCCGCCGTGCCGGTCCGGCTCGGCCACATCGAGCTGAACGAGCCGCTGCTCCCCGACGCCCTCGCCGCCCTCGGGACCGCCCCGGCGGTGCTCGTCCCGCTGCTGCTCACCCATGGCCACCACGTGAAGCGCGACATCCCGGAGGCGGTCGCCGCCACGGCTCCGCACATGCGCGTGGCCGCTCCGCTGGGCCCGCACCCGCTGCTCGTGGACACCTTGTACGCCCGGCTCGTGGCGGCCGGCTGGCGCACTCGGACGAGCGAGGCCACCCGCCGGGGCAGCGGGGTCGTGCTCGCCGCCGCCGGTTCCCGGGACCCCGGCTCGGCGGTCGACACCCGTCGCACGGCCCGTCTGCTCGCCGACCGCCTGGGCGTGCCGGTCGTCCCCGCCTACGCCTCGGCCGCGACCCCGACCGTGCCCGCGGCCCTGCGTACGCTGGCCGCCGACGGCCGGCACCGGATCGCGGTGGCCTCCTGCTTCACGGCCCCGGGCCGGTTCGCCACCCAGTGCGCCGAACAGACCCCGTGGATCGCCTCCGCCCCCCTGGGCGCCCACCCCGCGATGGCCCGCCTGATCCTGCACCGCTACGACCAGGCACTGACACGGGCGAGGCCGGAACCGGAACTGGCGTCGGCGTGAGCTTCTGAGTGCGGGGCCGCAGGGGTCGTCCGACGGTGTCCGTGAACGGCGTCGGCGTGTGACCGAGGTGGGCGCGGCCTCTCAGGCGCAGGGCCGCAGGGGTCGTCCGACGGTGGGCGTCGCGGGGCAGGCGCGAGTGTGCCAACCGGGGCTGAGCGCTCCGCTGGACATGCCGCGATGTGCCGTCGGTCGTCCGCGGCGCCATCGTGGCTGGTCGGGCCCGCGCGGCGGAGCCACATATCGATACAGCCCCGCGCCCCTTCAGGGCGCTGCCGAACCGCAGCGGATTTCACCGGACCTGCTCAGCCTGCCTGGCCCATGCCTGCGCGCTCGTGCCCTTGATGAGCGGTCCACCGGTGCCCGCCGACCCGGTGTCGTGAACCTCTGACACGCCGCACCCCGACATGCCCCCGCAGACGCGCGGGCGCTCCCGCGCCATCGGAATGTCATGGCCGCCGCTTACTGTCGAGGCATGGCACCCGCATCCCCCGCCGGCTACGACCCGGCGTCAGCCGACCGCTGGGCACCCGAACCCGACAAGCGCCCGGGCCGTACCGCCTTCCAGCGCGACCGCGCGCGCGTGCTGCACTCCGCGGCGCTGCGCCGCCTGGCCGGCAAGACCCAGGTGGTGACGCCGGGCACCATGGGCCCGGCCTGGGACGCCAGCCCGCGCACCCGGCTCACCCACTCCCTGGAGTGCGCCCAGGTCGGCCGCGAACTGGGCGCCGCCCTCGGCTGCGACCCCGACCTGGTCGAGGCGGCCTGCCTCTCCCACGACCTGGGCCACCCGCCCTTCGGGCACAACGGGGAGCAGGCGCTCAACGCGTTCGCGCGGGACTGCGGCGGCTTCGAGGGCAACGCCCAGTCCCTCAGACTGCTCACCCGCATCGAACCCAAACGCTTCACCCCCGAGGGCTCCGTCGGCCTCAACCTCACCCGCGCGGTCCTCGACGCGGCGACCAAGTACCCCTGGCCGCGCGGCGCCCACCCCACCGACCCCGCCTCGCACAAGTTCGGGGTGTACGAGGACGACCGGCCGGTCTTCGACTGGGTCCGCAAGGAGGCCCCCGGCACCCGCACCTGCTTCGAGGCCCAGGTCATGGACTGGTCCGACGACGTGGCGTACTCGGTGCACGACGTCGAGGACGGCCTGCACGCCGGCCATATCGACCCCGGCAGCCTGCGCGCCGGCCCGGAACGCCGGTCGGTGTTCGAGGTCGCCGTCGGCCGGTACGTGCCCGCGGACACCGACCCCGCCGAGCTCGCCGCCGCCCTCGACCGGCTCCAGGACCAGGAGTGGTGGCCGCACGGCTACGACGGCACCGCGGTCGCCCAGGCCCGCCTCAAGGACGCCACCAGCCAGCTCATCGGCCGGTTCTGCCTGGCCGCCGAGGGCGCCACCCGGGCGGCCTACGGCAACGGCCGGCTCACCCGGTACGGCGCCGAACTCGTCGTACCCCGGCAGACCCGGATGGAGTGCGCGGTCCTCAAGGCGGTCGCCGACCGGTATGTGATGCAGCGCGCCGAACAGGAGCGGCTCCGCGCCGACCAGCGCGTGGTCGTCGCCGAACTGGCCGAGGCGCTCACCGCGCGGGCCCCCGACGGCCTCGACCCGCAGTTCCGGGCCCTGTTCGGTACGGCGCCGGACGACAGCGCCCGCAAGCGGGTGATCGTCGACCAGATCGCCTCGCTCACCGACGCCTCGGCACGCTCGTTGCACGCGCGTCTGACGGGACAGGCGTGACCGACACGTGAGACTGATGTGATGCATGTGACACGTACGTGACCCTCCGTGGCCTGATCGGGTCACTCCCCCTTCCCGCTTCACGCTCCGTGCGGGACGCTCGCATGTGGCGGCACGCTTACGAGGAGGCATCACGTGGTCGACGCGGATCAGACATTCGTCATCGTCGGAGGGGGCCTGGCCGGGGCCAAGGCGGCCGAGACGCTCCGGTCGGAGGGCTTCACCGGTCGGGTGATACTGATCAGCGACGAACGAGACCGCCCCTATGAGCGCCCGCCGCTGTCCAAGGGCTATCTGCTCGGCAAGGAGGAGCGCGACAGCGTCTTCGTGCACGAGCCCGCCTGGTACGCGCAGCACGACGTCGAGCTGCACCTCGGCCAGACGGTCGACGCGCTCGACCGCGCCGCGAAGACCGTCCGCTTCGGCGACGACGGCACCCTCGTCCACTACGACAAGCTGCTGCTCGCCACCGGCGCCGAGCCCCGCCGCCTCGACATCCCCGGCACCGACCTCGCGGGCGTCCACCATCTGCGCCGTATCGCGCACGCCGAGCGGCTCAAGGGCGTACTCGGCGCGCTCGGCCGGGACAACGGCCATCTGGTGATCGCGGGCGCCGGCTGGATCGGCCTGGAGGTCGCGGCGGCGGCCCGCCAGTACGGCGCCGAGGTCACCGTGGTCGACCCCGCGCCGACCCCGCTGCACCACGTCCTCGGCCCCGAGCTGGGCGCCCTCTTCGCCGACCTGCACCGGGAGCACGGGGTCCGCTTCCACTTCGGCGTCCGGCTCACCGAGATCGTCGGCCAGGACGGCATGGTCCTCGCCGCCCGCACCGACGACGGCGAGGAGCACCCGGCGCACGACGTCCTCGCCGCGATCGGCGCGGCCCCCCGCACCGCGCTCGCGGAGGGGGCCGGCCTGGAGATCGCCGACCGGGCGCACGGCGGCGGCATCGTGGTGGACGAGCGGCTGCGCACCGCCGACCCCGACATCTACGCGGCCGGCGACGTGGCGTCCTTCCCGCTCGCCCTGTTCGGCAGCCGGCTGCGGGTGGAGCACTGGGCCAACGCCCTCAACGGCGGCCCCGCGGCGGCCCGCGCGATGCTCGGCGGGGACGTGACCTACGACCGGGTGCCCTACTTCTTCTCCGACCAGTACGACCTGGGGATGGAGTACAGCGGCTGGGCACCGCCCGGCTCG
Organism: Streptomyces shenzhenensis; assembly: GCF_003688995.1. Taxonomy (GTDB): domain Bacteria; phylum Actinomycetota; class Actinomycetes; order Streptomycetales; family Streptomycetaceae; genus Streptomyces; species Streptomyces shenzhenensis_A. Next base: position 5,083 of record NZ_PENI01000032.1, read on the forward strand.
TACGACCAGGTCGTGATCCGCGGGGACGCCGGCAAGCGGGAGTTCATCGCGTTCTGGGTGAAGGAGGGCAGGGTGCTCGCCGGGATGAATGTGAATGTGTGGGACGTCACAGACCCCATCCAGCAGCTGATCCGCTCCAGGGCCCGGGTGGACACGGAGCGCCTGGCGGATCCGCACGTGCCGTTGTCCGCGCTCGCCTGAGCGTCTGCCCTCGTCCCTTGTCCGTCGTCCGTCGGCTGCGGGTTCCCCGTGCCTCTTTGGGGCGCTGTGGTCCCCGTAGTATTCACGTGTGGCAGGGCGGATCAACGATGAGGACGTGAAGGCGGTACGGGACGCGGTCCCGATCGACGCCGTGGTGTCCGAGTACCTCCAGCTGCGCAACGCCGGCGGTGGCAACCTCAAGGGCCTGTGCCCCTTCCACGACGAGAAGTCGCCGTCCTTCCAGGTCAGTCCGAGCAAGGGGCTCTTCCACTGCTTCGGCTGCCAGGAGGGCGGCGACACCATCACCTTTGTGATGAAGGTCGACCATCTCTCCTTCTCGGAGGCGGTCGAACGCCTGGCCGCCCAGGCGGGCATCACCCTGCGCTACGAGGAGGGCGGATACAACCCGGCCCACCAGCGCGGCGAGCGGATCCGCCTGGTCGAGGCCCACAAGATCGCCGCGCAGTGGTACGCGGAACAGCTCGCCACCAGCCCCGAGGCCGAGACCGGCCGGGTCTTCCTCGCCGAGCGCGGCTTCGACCAGGCGGCGGCCGTGCACTTCGGCGTCGGCTACAGCCCCCAGGGCTGGGACCACCTCACCCGCTATCTGCGCGGCAAGGGCTTCACCGACAAGGAACTGACCCTCTCCGGCCTCTCCCAGGAGGGCCGCCGCGGCCCCATCGACCGGTTCCGGGGCCGTCTGATGTGGCCGATCCGGGACATCGGCGGCGAGGTCGTCGGCTTCGGCGCGCGCAAGCTGTACGAGACGGACAACGGCCCCAAGTACCTCAACACCCCCGAGACGGCGATCTACAAGAAGAGCCAGGTCCTCTACGGCATCGACCTGGCGAAGAAGGAGATCGCCAAGAGCAGCCGCGCGGTGGTCGTCGAGGGCTACACCGATGTGATGGCCTGTCATCTGGCCGGGGTCACCACGGCCATCGCCACCTGCGGCACGGCCTTCGGCGGCGAGCACATCAAGATCCTGCGCCGGCTGCTCATGGACAACGGCTCGGCGCGGGTGATCTTCACGTTCGACGGGGACGCGGCGGGTCAGAAGGCCGCGCTGCGGGCCTTCGAGGACGACCAGAAGTTCGCCGCCGAGACGTACATCGCCATCGCACCGGACGGCATGGACCCCTGCGAGCTGCGGCTGGCGAAGGGCGACGAGGCGGTGGTCGACCTGACCGAACCCCGCACCCCCCTCTTCGAGTTCGCCCTCCGCCAGATCGTCGCCCGCTACGACCTGGACACCCCGGCGGGCCGCGCGGCCGCCCTGGACGAGGCCGCGCCCGTCGTCGCCCGCATCAAGAACAGCGGCGCGCAGCACGAGGTCGCGGTCGAACTCGCCGGCCTGCTCGGCATCCTGGACACCCAGTTCGTGGTCAAGCGGGTGGCCCAGCTGGCGCGTTGGGCGCGTGAGCGCGGCGGTGGCGGCCGGAACCCGGCGTCGGCCCCCGGCCCGCAGCAGCAGTTCGAGGCGGCGGGCCCGCGCCGGAACGGCTCAGGCCCCGCGCTCAACCTGCGCAACCCGGTCTACGCCACGGAACGCGAACTGCTGAAACTCGCCCTCCAGCGCCCCGAGTTGGTCTCCCCGGCGTTCGACGCGTACGGCGTCGACGAGTTCACCGCCGTCCCGTACGCGGCGGTCCGCCAGGCCGTCATGGAGGCGGGCGGCGCCGAGTACGGCGTACAGGATCCGCAGGAGTTCCTGATCCGGGTGCGCGAGGAGGCCCCGGACGACATGGTGCGGGCGATGGTCACGGAACTGGCCGTCGAGGCCATCATGCGCCGCACGGTCGACGAGACCTACGCGGGCGAACAGCTCGTGACCGTCCGCCGCCGGGCCGTGGAGCGGCGGATCCGGGACATCCAGGGCACCGTCCGCCGTCTGGAGGCGGGCGGCGACCCCGCCCGACTGGCCGCGGCCCGCAACGAGTTGTGGGTCCTCCAGCAGTACGACCAGGCCCTGAAGGTGCACGGCGCAGCCGCGCTGTGACCCTCAGCCCCCGGCTGGTCACGGAACGGTCGCAAAAAGTCGTCGCACGACTCTCGTGGCGGTGATGTGTCTTACCCCACACTGGGGTGCGGTGCCTGAGTCCTTGGAGCGCGGCCGATCCGTCCCCCACGGGTCCCACATCCCCGCGGTTCCGCTCATGACGTACGGGACGGACAGCGGCGAGGCCGTCGACTCCGCCCCCGAAGTACCGCTGCCGCACGCCCGGGCAGCGATCATCCTGGAGGTCGCCCCCGTGCAGACCCAGACCCTCGCCCAGACCGACACCAGCACGACGGACGCGCCGGACGCCGAGACCGGCGTCCTGGTGACCGTGCCCGCGCAGAGCCGCGCCGCGCTGCACCCCGAGTCGGAGCCGGAAGGCCCGGCCGGGCCCGCCGAGCCGCCGGCCGAGGCGTTCGCCGAGGCGCCGGAGTCCGCCGAACCGCCCGCCGCCCGCGCCGAGACCGGCGGCCCCACCTCGGACCTGTTCCGTCAGTATCTGCGCGAGATCGGCCGCATCCCGCTGCTCACCGCGGCCGAGGAGGTCGAACTCGCCCGCCGGGTCGAGGCCGGCCTGTTCGCCGAGGAGAAGCTCGGCAGCACCCCCGACCTGGACAGCCAGCTCGCCCTCGACCTGGACCGGCTGGTCGTCATGGGCCGGATGGCCAAGCGCCGGCTCATCGAGGCCAATCTGCGCCTCGTGGTCTCCGTCGCCAAGCGGTACGTCGGCCGCGGACTGACCATGCTCGACCTCGTGCAGGAGGGCAACCTCGGCCTGATCCGCGCCGTGGAGAAGTTCGATTACGCCCGCGGCTACAAGTTCTCGACGTACGCCACCTGGTGGATCCGGCAGGCCATGTCCCGTGCGCTCGCCGACCAGGCCCGCACCATCCGGGTGCCTGTGCATGTCGTCGAACTCATCAACCGGGTCGTCCGGGTGCAGCGCCGCCTGCTCCAGGAACGCGGCCACGAGCCCACCCCGGACGAGGTCGCCGCCCATCTCGACCTGCCGCCCGAGCGGGTCGGCGAGGTGCTGCGGCTCGCCCAGGAGCCGGTGTCGCTGCACGCGCCGGTCGGCGAGGAGGACGATGTCGCCCTCGGCGACCTCATCGAGGACGGCGACGCCGCGAGCCCCGTGGAGTCCGCCGCCTTCCTGCTGCTCAGGGAGCACCTGGAGGCGGTGCTGTCGACGCTGGGGGAGCGCGAACGGAAGGTCGTCCAGCTCCGCTACGGGCTGGCCGACGGCCGGCCCCGCACCCTGGAGGAGATAGGGCGCATCTTCGGCGTCACCCGGGAGCGGATCCGGCAGATCGAGTCCAAGACCCTCAGCAAGCTCCGCGACCACGCCTTCGCCGACCAACTGCGGGGCTACCTCGACTGAACGGGGCCGCTCACCACACGGCGAGCGGCCCCTGCACGGCGGATTCCGGTCAGTCGACCTCGGCGACCGCCTGCGCGAACTGCGCCTTGTACAGCCGCGCGTAGGCACCGTCGGCCGCCAACAGCTCGGCGTGCGCGCCCTGTTCGACGATCGAACCGTTCTCCATGACGAGGATCGTGTCCGCGTCCCGGATGGTGGAGAGCCGGTGGGCGATGACGAACGAGGTCCGGCCGTGCTGGAGCTTCGCCATCGCCTTCTGGATCAGCACCTCGGTACGGGTGTCCACGGAGCTGGTCGCCTCGTCGAGCACCAGGATCACCGGGTCGGACAGGAACGCCCGCGCGATGGTGATGAGCTGCTTCTCACCGGCGCTGACCCCCGTGCCCTCGTCGTCGAGCACCGTGTCGTAGCCGTCCGGCAGCGTACGCACGAAGCGGTCGGCGTGGGCCGCCCGCGCCGCCTCCTCGATCTCGCCCCGGGTGACCTCGCGCGCGGCGCCGTACGCGATGTTCTCCGCGATCGTGCCGCCGAACAGCCAGGTGTCCTGGAGCACCATGCCGATGCCGGAGCGCAGTTCGTCCCGGGACATCCGCGCGATGTCGACGCCGTCGAGGGTGATGCGTCCGCCGGACACGTCGTAGAACCGCATGAGCAGATTGACCAGCGTGGTCTTGCCCGCACCGGTCGGGCCGACGATCGCGACCGTGTGACCGGGCTCGACCGCCAGCGACAGATCCTCGATCAGCGGCTTGTCCGGGTCGTAGCGGAAGGACACGCCCTCCAGCGCCACCCGGCCGCGCAGCTCCGCCGGCCGCTCGCCGGGCACCGGATCCGCCTCCTGCTCCTCCGCGTCCAGGAGTTCGAAGATCCGCTCGGCGGAGGCGACACCCGACTGCACCAGGTTCGCCATCGAGGCGACCTGGGTCAGCGGCATCGAGAACTGCCGCGAGTACTGGATGAAGGCCTGCACATCACCGATCGACAGCGAGCCCGAGGCGACCCGCAGTCCGCCGACGACCGCCACCAGCACATAGTTGAGGTTCGAGACGAACATCATCAGCGGCTGCATGATCCCGCTGTTGAACTGCGCCCTGAACCCGGCCTCGTACAACGCCTCGTTCTGCTCGGCGAACTGCTGCGCCGACTCCTGCTGCCGCCCGAACACCTTCACCAGGGTGTGCCCGGTGTACATCTCCTCGACGTGCCCGTTCAGCTTGCCGGTCGAGCGCCACTGCTGCACGAAGTGCGGCTGGGAGCGCTTGCCGACCCGGGTGGCGACGACGAACGACAGCGGCACGGTGATGAGCGCGACCAGCGCCAGCAGCCATGACACCCAGAACATCATCGCCAGTACGCCGATGATGGTGAGCAGCGAGTTGATGAGCTGCCCCATCGACTGCTGGAGCGTCTGCCCGATGTTGTCGATGTCGTTGGTGGCCCGGGAGAGCACCTCGCCGCGCTGGCGCTTGTCGAAGTACGACAGCGGCAGCCGCGACAGCTTCGCCTGCACCGCCTCGCGCATCCGGTACATCGTGCGGTTGACGGCCCGGTTCACCAGCCGGGTCGCCACCGCCATCAGCAGACCGGCCACGAGAAAGGTGGCCAGCGCGAACAGCAGGACATCGCCGACGGCGCCGAAGTCGATGCCCCGGCCCGGGGTGAAGTCGGTGCTCCTCAGCATGTCCGCGATGGCGCCCTCGCCCCGCTCGCGCATGGACTGGAGCGCCTGCTCCTTGGTGGCCCCGGCCGGCATCTGGCGGCCGATGATGCCCGCGAAGACCAGGTCGGTGGCCCTGCCGAGGATCTTCGGGCCGATCACGCTGAGGCCCACGCTGACGACCACGCACAGCAGCAGGCCGTAGATCGTCACGCGTTCGGGCCGGAACAGGCCGATGAGCCGCTTGCCCGACTTCGTGAAGTCCATCGACCGCTGGTCCGGGCCTGCCCCGGCCATCATGCGTCCCATGGGACCGGCCATCAGGCAGCCTCCGCTTCCGTGAGCTGGGAGAGCACGATCTCCCGGTAGGTCTCGTTGCCCGCCATCAGCTCATGGTGGCGGCCGGTGCCGACGACCCGGCCCTCGTCGAGCACCACGATCCGGTCGGCGTCCCGGATGGTCGCCACCCGCTGGGCCACGATCACCACGGTGGCCTCGGCGGTCTCCCGGGAGAGCGCGCCGCGCAGGGCGGCGTCGGTGGCGTAGTCGAGGGCGGAGAAGGAGTCGTCGAAGAGGTAGATCTCCGGGCGCTGGACGAGCGTACGGGCGATGGCCAGCCGCTGCCGCTGACCGCCGGAGACATTGGTGCCGCCCTGCGCGATCGGCGCGTCGAGGCCGCCCTCCAGCTGCTGTACGAAGCTCTTGGCCTGCGCCACCTCCAGCGCCTGCCACAGCTCCTCGTCGGTGGCGTCCGGATTGCCGTACCGCAGATTGGTGGCGACCGTGCCGGCGAACAGATACGGCTTCTGCGGCACCAGACCGACCGTTCTGGCGAGCAGTGCCGGATCGACGCTCGCCACGGGCACGCCGTCCACGAGCACCTCGCCGTCGGTGGCGTCGAACAGCCGCGGGACCAGTCCGAGCAGCGTCGACTTGCCGCTGCCCGTCGAGCCGATCACGGCGGTCGTCTCGCCCGGCCGGGCCTCCAGGTCGATGGACCTCAGCACCGGCTCCTCGGCCCCCGGGTAACGGAAACCGGCCCCGCGGATCTCCAGGTGGCCGTGCCGGCGCAGCTCCGTGACGGGTGCCGTCGGCGGCGCCACGCTGGACTCGGTCCCCAGGACCTCCTCGATGCGCTCGGCGCAGACCTCCGCGCGCGGCACCATCATGAACATGAAGGTGGCCATCATCACGGACATCACGATCTGCATCAGATAGGCGAGGAACGCGGTCAGGTCGCCGATCGCCATGCCGCCGCTGTCGATGCGGTGGGCGCCGAACCAGACGACCGCGATCGAGGAGACGTTCACCACGGTCATGACGATCGGGAACATCAGCGCCAGCATCCGCCCGGTGGCCAGCTGCATCTCGGTCAGGTCGCCGTTGGCCCTGCCGAACCGATACTGCTCGTACTCGTCCCGGACGAACGCGCGGATGACCCGGTTGCCGGTGATCTGCTCGCGCAGCACCCGGTTCACTGTGTCCAGCCGCTCCTGCATGGACCGGAACAGCGGACGCAGCCGGCGCACGATCAGCATCACGGAGATGCCCAGCACCGGTACGACCGCGATCAGGACCGCGGACAGCGGGACGTCCAGGCCGAGGGCGAGGATGATGCCGCCCACGCACATGATGGGCGCGGACACCATCAGCGTGAACGTCATCAGCACCAGCATCTGGACCTGCTGCACGTCATTGGTGGTACGGGTGATCAGCGAGGGCGCGCCGAAGTGGCCCACCTCGCGTGCGGAGAAGGACTGCACCCGCCCGAAGACGGCGGCCCGCACGTCCCGGCCGAGCGCGGACGCGGTCTTCGCGCCGTAGTACACGGCGCCGATGTTGCACACGACCTGTGCGAGGGAGATGCCGATCATCAGCGCGCCGAAGGACAGGATGTAACCCGTGTCACCCTTCACGACGCCGTTGTCGATGATGTGCGCGTTGAGCGTGGGCAGATAGAGAGTGGCGCTGGTCTGCAGGAGTTGCAGCAGCACCAGGAGAACTATGGGTTTCTTGTAGGGCCTGAGATAGGTCCGCAGAAGTCGTATGAGCACGCTGGGTCTCTTTGCGTCGGCGGTGGGGCGTGTCGGTGCGCCCTTGGCCCCTATCGTCGGACACTCCACCCGCGTTACCTCAACTGATTAACCCACGGGCAGAGCAGCGCCCCAAAGGGGCGCGGGGAACTGCGCGACTAGCCACGATGGCGCCGCAGTCGGCCGACGACGCTGCGCGGCCCTTGCTGCGGAGCACTTGGCGAGACCGGTACCGGCAGCGCCCCGAAGGGGCGCGGGGCTGTATCGATATGCGGCTCCGCCGCGCGGGCGCGACCAGCCACGACGGCGCTGCGCGGCCTGCGGAGTCGCTTGGCGGGACCTGGCAGTGCCCCGAAGGGGCGCGGGGAACTGCGCGACTAGCCACGATGGAGCCGCAGCCGGCCGACGACGCTGCGCGACCCTTGCCGCGGAGCGTTTGGCGGGACCGGTACCGGCAGCGCCCTGAAGGGGCGCGGGGCTGTATCGATATGCGGCTCCGCCGCGCGGGCGCGACCAGCCACGACGCTGTCGCAGCGGACCGACGACGCTGCACAACCCTCGCGCGGGCGCGACCAGCCACGACGCTGCCGTAGCCGACCGACGACGCTGTACAACCCCGCGTGGACGCGTGCCGCAGCCGAAAAAACCGACGCCCCCCTGCCCCACCCGCGGAGCGCTACGCCTGGAATGCCCCAGGATGAGCCTGCTCCCGTACCGACATGTACTGCTGCCGTACCGCCTGCCCCACGGCCAGGTCGTCTCCCGGGTCCAGGACCTGCGCCGTCGCGCCCTGCCAGATGGGCGGGGTACGCGGGTCGAGGGACCCCTGGGAGACACCCAGCGCCCAGGCGGCCTGCCGGGCGGCGCCGATCGCGGCGTAGTCGGCGGGCTGCGGCACGACGACCTGCGCGCCGAACAGCGCGGGCGCCACGGCCTGCACGGCGGGCAACTCGGCCGCAGGCCCGAGCAGGAAGACCCGGTGCACCTCCACGCCCCGCCCGCGCAGCACGTCCAGCGCGTCCGCGAGACCGCACAGCATGCCCTCGAAGGCGGCCCGCGCCAGATGCTCCGGCCGCATCGACTCGCGCCGCAGCCCCGCCAGGGTCCCGGCGGTGTGCGGCAGGTTCGGCGTCCGCTCGCCCTCCAGATAGGGCAGCAGCACCAACCCGTGCGCCCCAGGCGTCGACTTCATCGCCAGCTCGGACAGGGCGTCCAGGTCGGGCAGGCCGAGCAGTTCGGCGGCGCCGCGCAGGGCCCGTACGGCGTTCAGAGTGGTGACGACCGGCAGGTGCAGGCCGGTCGCGTCGGCGAGCGAGGTGATCATCCCGGACTGGTCGGTGAGCGCCTCCGGGTGGACCGCCATCACGGAGCCCGAGGCCCCCAGCGACACCACGGCGTCCCCGAGGCCGATACCGAGCCCGAAGGCGGCGGCCATCGTCTCCCCGGTCCCGGCGGAGATCAGCAGCCCCTCCGGCGTCGTACCGGCCGCGTCCGCCGGGCCGATCACTTCGGGGAGCACGGCCTGGTGACCGAGCGCCAGCTCGACCAGGTCGGACCGGTAGCCGCCGGTGGCCGCCGACCAGTACCCGGTCCCCGAGGCGCCGCCCCGGTCGGTGGTCCGCCGGACCGGCCGGCCGAGCAGCTGCCACACCAGCCAGTCGTGGGCCTGGAACAGGAGGGCGATGCGCTGCGCGTTCTCGGGTTCGGTCCGGGCGAGCCAGCGCAGCTTGGTGATCGGGTGCGCGGCCTGCGGCACACTGCCCACCGCCTGCGCCCACGCCTCCCGCCCGCCGAGCGCGTCGATCAGGTCGGCCGCCGCGACCTGCGCCCGCTTGTCGCCGCCCACCAGCGCCGGGCGCACCGTGTTGCCCTGCGCGTCGAGCGGGATCAGCGCGTTCTGCTGCGCGGAGACGCCGATGGCCTGGACGCCCTCCAGCAGTCCGCCGCCGGCCGCCTCCCCCAGGGACAGCAGCCAGGCCTGCGGATCGATGTCGGAGGGGCGCCCGCCGCCGGGACTCTCCACGGGGTGCGGCGCATAGCCCTGCCGGAGCACGGCCCCCGTGTCCGTGTCGCAGACGACGATGCGAGTGAAATCGGGCGAGCTGTCCAACCCGGCGACTATCCCCATGACCGAAATTCTGCCGTATCGCGGGGCTTGCTTTGGCCGTGGGCGGTTCAGCGCCGCCGGGGTGACACGCCCGGCGGCGGGACGGCGCCGGCTATGTGTTGCTGGTGCCCCAGTCGTCCTCGCCGGAGCCGCCGGCGGTGTGTTCCCGCAGGGTGCGGACCCGGTGAGCCACCGAGTCGGGCATCCGGTCGCCGACCTTCTCGCTCACGGTGTGCAGCGCCCGGCCCGCGAACTGCCGCCCCTGTTGGGCCGCAGTTTCCGCGGTGTTGCGGACAGCGGGGTTCTGCGCGAACTGCCGAGCGGACTTCTTCAGCTGCTCGTAACGCTCGCGTCCGGCCCTCGTGCCCAGTACGTAGCCCAGGGCGAGTCCGGCGACGAACGTGAGCCGGTAGCGCATGGCGGCCACCCTTCCCTTGCGATAGGTCTGCTGTGTGGCAACGACGCGAGAGAGTACCGATTGGCGGAGCACCCCCCTGCTTGCGCTAATGTATGTGTCGCAGCGAGCGCGCGCCCCTTGGCAGATGCCCAAGGAGGTACGTTCGATGCAACGAGGCATTCCTCCGTAGCTCAATTGGCAGAGCAGCCGGCTGTTAACCGGCAGGTTACTGGTTCGAGTCCAGTCGGGGGAGCTCGGTCCTCCGTAGCTCAATTGGCAGAGCAGCCGGCTGTTAACCGGCAGGTTACTGGTTCGAGTCCAGTCGGGGGAGCATGCTGAACGAGGACCCCGAAGGGGTCCTTTTTCATGTCCGCGCCGTATCCCGGGAACCACCCGGACCGGGGTGGAGTCCTCAAGGTCATGTAAGCCGACCATCCGAGGCAGGAGATCGTATGAGCGGCTATGCTGCGGCAGACGGCGCGCACACTTGTACGCGACACGCCGCTATGGGGCGGTAGCTCAGCCGGTTAGAGCAGCGGACTCATAATCCGTCGGCCGTGGGTTCGAGTCCCACCCGCCCCACCCTCGCGGATCAGTGCAGGAACGTTCTTACCTGCACCGGAGCCCCAGCCCCTCCACACCGGAGGGGCTTTCGGCGTCTCTGAAGATCTTTTGCTCAGCCGAAGCTCAACCGAAAGTAGATGATCACGACGCCGAGGGCTCACCAAACAACACGCCGAGGCGTCGGCGGAGCAACGCCTCAACAGCCGAGCGGACATGGAGCGGCCCCGGCCGGATCGGCGTCCGGCCGGGGCCTGATCCCGCCCGCACCCGTGAATCACGGGGTACAGGACCGGGCGGGGGTCTACGGGGTGTGCTGCCGCGGTGCGGTCTGCTGAGGCATCTTCGGGCACCGGCCGCCCGGGTGGGTGTACACGGGCGAGACGGCGCCGGTCGGGCGCAGCGGGGACACCTCGTCGGCCGGGCCCTCGATGGGCTTGTCGCAGCGGCGGCAGATCTTCACGGAGTACCTCCTTGGCGATCGTGCTCCGGTGCGCAGCCGGGGCAGGCGTAGACCTCGACGTCGAGGACGTGCACGCCTTCCCGGCCGCGCGCGATGCCGGCCGACACGGCACCGGTCACGTCGAGCAGGCTCTTGGCGCACCAGCAGCACGCCCACCCCGAGTACTGGGCATAGGACAGGGACGCGGCGGGCGGCGGCTCGGGCCGCGGGGTCATGGCTGGTCGGCGAACGGGACCAGGCCGTGTGCCTTCCGGCACCGGCCGCAGGCGAACAGATTCCCGGCCGTGCACGGCCCCGATCCCGCCTCCACTACCTGGACCAGCCGGATGTCGTCGGCGAACTGCCGGCACCAGTGGCACAGGCCGTACCTGCCCTGCGTTCCGGGAGGGGTGCCGTCCATCTGCACGGTCATCGCTGGCCTCCGTCGGTGAGGCTGAGCAGCTCCCTGCGCGCCGAGCAGTCGCGGCGGCTGCGGCAGGTAGAGCAGGTGCGGGCGTGGAGGGCGGCGACCCGGCGAGCCTCGGCGCGCACGCATGCCGTGCAGCCCCGCGGGTACCAGCAGGCGCCGCTCTCAGTGCCGGGCCGTTGCCGCGGACCGAGGCTCGTAACGGCGCCGGCGGTCAGGCGCGTTCTGCACCAGACGCACGCACGCCCGCACACCTGGTCTTCCGTCAGGCTGCGGATCGGGGGGAGCGGCAAAAGGTGGACTGCCCCCATAGGCAGTGAAGTTGTAGCGTGCGGCATGTCGACTCCTCGCAGTCGGCCACGCCCCGGGAGGCCCGCCGCCTCGCCGGGGTTTCATCTGTCCACCGACGCTAGGAGCATGCACAGCCCGTCAGCCAGGAATGTGCACCGATGTACACGCGTCTTATTTGCGCCCTTGACCTGCATACCCGGTCGCATCACGGTGATGTACATCCCTGAACACGACGAGCAGCGGAGACGACCGTGGACCTACAGTTCATCGGGATCGACCCCAACACCGGCGACGGCGAAAGCCCCACCGTGTGGGTCGACCAGGAAGCGAAGGAACTCGTACTGCAGGGCTGGAAGCCGGACCCCGAACTCGAAGCGGAGTGCGCGCGGTTCGAGGTTCCCGGCCATGCGGTGGGCATCCCGGACCACGAGGCCGTGATCCGTATCCCCGCCAGGATGGTGCCGATGATCAGGGAGGCGTGCAATGCCGTCGAACGTGCCGACGTTTCCTGAACTCCTCGCCGGGGCAACACGGTCGGCCGTCCATCTGGAGATGCGCGACGCCTACGCCGTCGACTACGAGAAGGGGCCGTTCGCCGAGTGGCGTTCCGGACACCGGCACGACCTGGCGGACCGCGCATCGTGGTGGCGGGCCTGGCTCGACCTCATCCAGGAGACCGTGGCACGGGGCGTTGTCGTGCGCCGGGCCCGCATCGTGTCGGAGCCGGTCAGCGAGTACACGCGCTTCCTGTACGACGGCACCTTCACCAACGTCGCAGCGGGCGAGGAGGTGCGGTGGCTGCCCCGCCGGCAGGCCTCCGACATCGCGCTGCCCGGCAACGACTTCTGGCTCATCGACGGCCGCCTGATCCGGTGGAACCACTTCACCGGCGAGGGAGCCTCGGCAGGCGGGGAGATCAGCGAAGATCCGGCCGCGGCGAAGCTGTGCGGCGACGCCTTCGAAGCGGTGTGGGCGCGCGCGATCCCGCACGACCAGTACACGATCCACTAGCACGGAAAGCGACACGGTCAGCTCATGCCCATCTCCCCGTCCTCGTCGGCACAGGCCGCACGCGAAGCCGTCGCGCAGCGGCTGAAGGAACTCCGTGCCGACGCCGGGATTACCGGGCCTGAGCTGGCCGCCCGCTGCGGCTGGTCCCACCCGAAGACGTATCGGATCGAGGGCGCCCGAACCCCGCCGTCGGCCGACGACATCCGCCGCTGGTGCGAAGCGTGTGGTGCCCCCGGCCAGGTGGGCGACATCATCGCCCAGTCCCGCACCGCCGAGTCGATGTATATGGAGTGGCGGCGCAAGGTCCGCACCGGGCTGAAGCAGCTGCAGCACAGCTACGTGCCGCTGTTCAAGGCGACGAAGCTGTTCCGGGTGTACTCGCCGACGATGGTGCCCGGGCTGCTGCAGACCGAGGGCTACGCGCGCGGCCTGATGACGTCGATCTCCCGCTTCCGAGACATCCCCGACGATGTCGCCGACGCGGTCGACGCCCGGCTTGAACGCTCCCGGATCATCCACGAGCCGGGGCACCGGTTCGCGATGGTCATCGAAGAGCCGGTCCTCCACTACCAGCTCGGCGACCCGGACGCGATGGCCGCCCAGCTCGGCTACCTGCTGACCGCGGGGGCGCTGCCGCAGGTGTCGCTGGGCATCATCCCGAGCGCGACTGCGGAGCGCCCCATGTGGCCGCAGGAGTTGTTCCACGTGTACGACGAGACGCTCGTGTCGGTCGAACTCCTCGCGGCCCGCGTGCAGGTGACGCAGCCGTCGGAGATCGCTCTGTACCTGAAGGCGTTCGAGCAGCTACGCGGCATGGCCGTGTACGGGGCCGACGCGCGCGCCCTGATTGTGCGGGCCATCGAGGCGCTGCACTAGCCCCTGAACGCACGAAAGCGGCCCCGCCTCCCGAAGGAGAGCGGGGCCGCGGTGTGGTTTCTCAGGCGGCGGGCAGTGCACTCCCGCCCATGCCCAGCTTGTCGGCGAGCCAGTCCATCCCCTTCGGCGTGAAGAAGGTCTGCTCGACCATCTTGTAGCCCGCCGGGACGAACTTGACCTCGGCGCGCCCCTTCTGGACGTGGACCTCATAGGGGATCCGGGGGTTCTGCACCTGGAGGAAGCGGATGCCGTCCTCACGCAGGAGGTCCATGAACTTCGTGCGACCGAGACCGTCCGTTACCTTGTGGAATGCCTTGGCTGCGGCACCCATGTCGATGAGCCCGTCCGCGTTGCAGAAGGCGTCCCACTTGCCAGCCTTCGGCTTGGCTATCGCGAGCTCCTTCTTCGTCGTGACGAGCTCGCGGGCGGCCTCGACGTACTTCTCAGCGAGGGCGAGAACGCCCTCGGGGCTGGATACGTCGGGCTTTGCAGCGAGCTCGGCCTCGCGGGTCTTCACCGTGAAGTAAGTCTTCGCTGCGGCCACTTCCTGCTTGCGGCCATCTCCGGCGAGGGCGACGTGGTACGCACCGAAGCGGGTGAGGCGGTAGTCCTTGACCTTCGTGCGCCCCCACCTGCCCGTTTCCATCACTTTGGCGGCACCGACAAAGTGATCAAGGGGGTCCAGGCCGGAAGCCTCGACGGCAGCCATCGCACGCTGGATGGTGTCGTCGAACTTACGCCACTCGTCGTAGCCCATGAGCTTCTGCAAGTCGCGGGCAGACCAGCGTTCCTGGCCCTTCTCGTCGCGCAGCATGATCTGATCGAACGGGCTGGTTCCATTTGCTACCGCGGGCAGGATAGAATCGTTCCACACCAAGGAGATCTACCTCCAATCTACTGCCCCCGGCGGACCGCATATCCGCGCGGGGGCATGGTCTTTGACGCCTCGGAACGTATGTTTCGGGGCCGCTTCCCATTCTACGTGGGGTCACCGACACTCGGGTCAGCTCCGGGACCACAAGCCTCCTCTGTGACTGCGGAGTTGGCGACACGGCCGCCCCTTGCGTGGCCCGCCCTCCTGGGGGAGAGCGGGCCGCAATCGTGTCAGCGGAGCAGGTACTGCGCGAGGACGCCGCCGGCCGTGCCGAGGACGGCAGCGCCGCCCATCGCCCGCCACACGGTGTGCTCCAGGGTCCGTATCCGAGATTCGTGGTCGGCGACGTCCTTCGCGACCTCGGTCAGGCCCTGGCCGATGGTGTCGAGCTTGGTCTCTACCCGGGTGACGCCAGTGCTCAGGGATCTCAACTCCTGGTACATCTGGGACGAGCTGATGTAGACGCCCGGGTCCGGGACGGTGGTCACTCTCGCGCTCCTGCCGTGTCGTCGGTGCGCAGCCAGGATGGCAGCAGCAGCTGCACGGCGGGCAGCGCCATCACGCGGGCGAGGCCGCCGGCCACCGCGAGCGCCCCGGCCACCCAGGGCAGGGAGGCCGGGATGCCGGAGGCGGCGACGATCCCGGGCAGTGCCACGGCGACGCCCACCGTGGTCTGCAGGACGGTGCGTGCCGTGCGCTTGGACGTGTCCTTCATGGTGGATCGTTCCTCTCGGGATCAGTCGGTGACGGTGAAGCCGTGCCGGGCGGCGAGGCGCTTCAGGCTGGCCTTGCCGGGGATGCCGTCGGCGTCCCGGCCGGTGTAGCCGCCCCCCGCGGGGGAGCGCTGCCAGCGGGCGTAGGCGTCGATCGTCTTGGTGCCGAAGCTGCCGTCCACGTAGGCCGACCCGAGCAGCCCTTCGGCCTTCAGCGCCTTCTCCACGGTGAGGACTTCGGCCTTGTGCGTGGTGTGGCCCTGCGCGGCTGGCGGGTCGTGCCGGGCCGCGTAGACGACGTGCGCGAGGGACACCTTCGGCTTGGCCGGGGCGGACGGCGACGCAGGCTTGGCCGGGGTGCCGGCC
The DNA here is from genome assembly GCF_003688995.1 of Streptomyces shenzhenensis. Classification (GTDB taxonomy): domain Bacteria; phylum Actinomycetota; class Actinomycetes; order Streptomycetales; family Streptomycetaceae; genus Streptomyces; species Streptomyces shenzhenensis_A. The sequence goes on from NZ_PENI01000032.1 coordinate 20,419, forward strand.
TTGAGCCGGGCGGCGATCCGTGCCCGCATCGAGTCCATGGTGAAGCCGCGCGGGTCGACCTTTCCGGGCTGCCACTCCAGGTGCCCGATGATGCTGCGCTCGTTCCAGCCGTGCACGCGGCAGATTGCCGCCGCCACCCGCTCGATCGCGTCCAGCTGCGCCTCGGGCCACGGGTCCTTGCCGTCGCCGAGGTTCTCGCACTCGAACCCGTAGAAGCGGGCGTTGCCGTCGGTGTCCGCCTCGTTGTCAGCGGGCAGCGGCGTCTCGGCGATGACGGCCTGGAGCACGTCGCCGTCGCCGAGGCCGGCGTGGTTGGCGCGGCCGTAGCCGACCAGGTGCACTCGCCCGTCCTTGGCGATCATGCCGTGGCACAGCGGCCCGGGCAGCGAGGCGTAGCCATCACGGCAGATCGCCACGGTGCGGGCGGTGCCTGAGGTGACGGTGTGGTGGACCATCACTCCGTGCACGGGCCCCCAGGCGCCCTTGTGGTTGCGGTTGTGGGTGCGCCAGTTGCCGACCTCGACGACCGTCACGCCCTCGGCGCGCAGAGCGGCGTGGAACGCGGCCGCGGTCATCGGCTCAGCCATCGGTGCGCACCCCCTCGACGGCCGCCAGGAGGACGGCGCAGTCCTTCGCCTCCCGCAGCTTGCGCAGCGCGGCGGTGAGTTCGGGGTCGTCGGGCAGCAGGGCGAGGAGTTCGGCGGCCGCGTCGTAGAAGATGCGGCTCACGCGCTGCAGGTTGGGGTCGGTCAGGTGCTTGTAGGAGAAGCCACGGCAGGCCTGCACGGTACTGACGTGGCGTCCGGTGGTGGCATCCATGAGGCCTCCAAGGGCATAGAGAAACCCCGGGCCGGGCGGCGCGGGGCGGAAGGCGAGGCGGCGATGAGGTCGACGAACTTCTGCACGATGGCCTCGATACCAATTTTGGTATGGGCCGCGTCAGGCTGGGCGGACGAACTTGAGGCTGATGGATGGCCGCGGGCCGCCGGTCGCCGTGCTGATGCTGCTGCCGCTGTCCTGCCCTGCCGCAAGCTCTACGTAGTCGCCGGCGTTCAGCAGTACGGCGAGGGTCGCAGCGGCCTGCGAGTGGGTCGTGCCCGCTGCCGACAGCCTCTGCGAGTGGCCGCCCGGGATCAGCGAGCCGTTGACGTACCAGCCCGCCACCCTGTTCCCGGTCGCATTGCCGAACGACACGGTGCCGTTCAGCTCGTACCAGCCAGCACGCTGGGCCGTGTACCTCGTGGGAGTCGCTGAGGCCCAGCCCCCGAGGTCATCCAGGCTGACCGCGTCCCACTGGATCGCGTTGGCCGTGGTCGTGTTCGCTGCGCTCGTGCTGGTGATCGCCTGGGCCGTGTCCCGGGTGGCCGTGAAGACCACCTGTCCGACCATGAACGCGTTGTTCAGCACCCCAGCCGTCAGCGACTGGCCGGGCTGGACGTAGGTGACAGCCACTGGACTGTGCCCTCCTCAAAGTGCGACGACAGCGGGGTAGGTGACGTTCACGGCCTCGCCGGCGGCCTGCGGCTTGACCACCCCGTTGATGGCCCGGTCCACACCCCAGCGCTGGTAGTGGTCGACCTTGAACGCGTGGACGTTCATGCTCACCGGCAGGGCCACCGTGCTCGCGCTGTCCAGGACCGTGCGCACGCCCGCGCTGCCCGCGGCGCTCAGCGCGGTGTCGGTCGCCGTTGCCTGCCAGTCGGACGGCTCCGGGCTGCCGGCCGGCCACGCCTTCGCGCGCAACGCGCTGCCTTCGAGCTGGAACCGCACGCGGAACTGGGAGCCGGCGTCGTGGGTGCCGGGCACCGTGAGCGCGACCAGGTCGGCCTGCGCGCCGTCCTGCCGCCGCTGGATGACCAGCCGGAGCGTCTGCGTGGCCGTGAAGTCCAGCCGCGCGTAGTAGTGGTTGTTCACGTCCACGTAGCGCGCCACCAGACCCGTGTACTGCGAGCCCCCGGCGGCCCGCTTGTTGCTGCTGAAGGTGCCGATCAGATCCACGTCGGCGCTCGGTGCTGGCAGTACGGCGATGCGGTTCGTGTTCACGTTGGTGTGCAGGATGCTGCCCGTGCCCACGGCGACGCTGTAGTCAGCGGAAGCACCGCCGGACAGCGTCCAGCTCTGCCCGTACTCGGCTGACCCCCAGCCCGAGGCGGTCGCCCGCTGGAAGGTGTCCGCGTAGTCCAGGATGCCCAGCACGCGCATCTCCTCGCCGCCCACCGTGACACTGAACGGGAACTCCCGCGGCGCAGCGCTGCCCAGCACGGGCAGGATCGTCACGCCCTGGATCAGCAGGACGTGCGAGGCCGGCGGGGTGCCGGTCATGGCCGCTACTGCGCTGATGCCGTTGACGCCCGAGGGTGCTGTGAACGTGGCCTCGAACCATGTCCAGGTGTTCGCCGGGATCGTCTTGGCGTTGTTGCTGGTGCTGACGTAGGCGCCGCTGTTGTACCAGTTGATGTTGATGCCGACCTGCCGGGCCACGCTCGCGCGCGCCCACCCAGAGACGACGTACCGGACGCCCGGCACAGCGCCGGTGACCGTGGTGGTGTACGCCTGAGCCGTGGCAGAGGAGCCGTTCGGCGTGATGCTCAGCGCGTATCCGCTGGACGTCGGCGGGTTCGGTGCCGGCACTCGGTCGAGAGTGCTGCCCGAGGCGTTCCAGCCGCTCGTGTCAGTGAGGAACAGCGGGTTGGGTGTGCCCGGCGGTGGAGCCTGGATCCAGTTCGGCCCGTCCGTGACGTGGACGTTGGCGACCTGCGTGCTGTCGCTCATGGCCTGCGCCAGTTCGCTGCCGTCCGTGTCGACCTTGACCGCCGGCGTGTGCTGGGTCAGCCCGCTCTCGCGTCCGTCCACGCTGGCGGTGTTGTACACGCCCTGAGGCGTGCAGTTGTACTCGATCACCCACTGCACCAGCGACAGCGTCTCGCGGTAGCCCTCGACGCGCTGATCGATGAGGCCGGGCGGCAGCCACTCGGGCGGGGCCGCCACCGTCAGCCGGTCGCCCACCTCGGCGTCAGCCGCTGCAGAGATGAGCCAGGGTGCCCGACGCAGGTCCACGGCGATGCTCGGATACCGCGCTTGATCGTATGTGCCGACGCGCAGGTACCAGTTCGCCACCGGCTCCGTCTGGTCGTCCGTCGCCAGGTTCAGCGTCGTGCTGTCGTCGTATACGCCCACGCCCAGCGGCGGATCCTGGACGCTCAGCGGGCCGGACTCCAGCACCGCGCGCCCGGAGCCGCCGTCCTCGCGCTCGATCGTGCGGTCGTTGCGCAGCAGCTGGTCGTCGTCGATCGGTTCGAGCGGGGTGATCAGGCCCTTGGCGTTGAAGTCGAGCGCCAGCGCGACCGGCTGGTTGTAGAAGCCGGTGCGGCTGCGGAAGGCGAGGCCGATATCTTCCCGGTTCTCGAACAGAATCCCGCCATCGGCGTCCGCGGCGTCTTGCAGGATCGTCAGGATCGGGTCCGTGCGCTGCGGTCCGACCGGCGTCTGCGTGTCGGTGCCGTTCCGGACGACCAGCGGCAGCTGCTCCTCGGCGGCGAGGCGGAACATGCGCGTGCCCGCGCTCTCGCCCGACCATGCGCTGATCGCGTTCTCGTACCCGAAGTTGTCGTCCAGGGGCCACACGGAGATGTGCCCGAAGGCGGTCCCGTCCAGGTTCGAGGAGTAGCCGCCCGCGGGTGAGGCCAGGCCGACCGGTCGGCCGATCCTGCCGGAGAGCGTGCCGTTCTGCTGGGCGGCGCTGCCGGTGGGAGGCACCCAGCCGATGTGCCATGTGATCGTGTTCGTCGCCGTCTGCACGACGTTGAACTCGCACTTCAGCCATGTGTCGTAGACGTTGCCCAGGAAGCCCCATACGACGTTGGCATCCACGAGCGTGTCGCCGTCGCCGTTGCGCGCCCACAGCCGGAACCCGCCGCTGTTGACCTGGATGAACCACTCGTAGATGGTGTTCGTGGCCAGGATCCGCATGACCGTGTACGTGGTGGCCTGCGGGTTGGTCAGCTTCACCAGGAACTGAACGCCCCACCGGTCGGTGACGCGCAGCTTGGAAGTAGGGATCGGCGCGCGCATGAACGACAGGTCGCCGCTGTTGGACGACAGCGTGGGCAGCGGGCCGGACGACACAAGCGAGGTATCCGCGCCCCACTTCACGTTGGTCCACGACAGCGGGTCTACGCCGGCGATCGGCGAGGCCGCAGAGGTGCCGTCGCTGGTGCCCTCCAGGGGCCAGTACGCGGTGGGGTTGTAGGTCGGGATGCGGCGGACCAGCGCTGAGTCGAGCGGCTTCTTGCCCTGTGTCATGCGGCGGAGCACGCCCGAGGCGACCAGCGGCACGTAGCCGTCACGGCCATCGGACGCCGCGTACTCCCAGCGGGTAGGCCACTCGCTGACCTCGCCGACGAAGCGGCTGCGCCGGTTCGTGATGGCACCAGCTGCCACAGCCCAGGCCCGTCCTGCGCTGTCGGTGAACGACGTGGTACCGAGCGCCTGCGCCTCAAAGTTCGGCGCAGCCACTACCGTGCCATCGATGCCGGAGCGCACCTCGGCGCGGAAGCAGCGCCCGGTGAACGGGTAGCGGGGCACGGCCAGCGCGGCATCCGTCATCTGCGGGGCGATGCTCAGCGGGGCGGTGCTGTCGTAGATGGCGATCACGCCGCCCGTGTTGATGATCGCTCCGGCGATGTCCTGCCACGGACCGGCCATGGACTCGGACCAGTAGAGGTGCGCCGTGTTCCCGCCGGCGCCGTTGTCCACGTCGAGCGTGGCACGCAGGGCAGCACGCCTGGGAAGGTTGGCAGGCAGAGTCGCGCTGAAGAACCGGCCGGTCGCGCCGTCCTGCGTGGTGTGGATGAAGAGGCGCCCGTTCTCCAGCCGCATGTGCCAGGACCGGTTGCCCGGGGTGCCCCATTTGCCGATCAGGATCTGCGCGCCGTTCGAGTACCACTCGGCCGCGCCTTCCCAACGAACGTCCAGGTCACCGGTGATCTTCAGCGGAGCAGCATCGGGCGTGGACGTCAGGTCGGGCTCGCCGGACAGGTTGTCCAGGAAGCCGTCTCCCTCGTACACGCTGACGCGCAGTCGGGTGTTCCGCCCGAGCTTTCCGTACAGGTCGCTGCGTGGGTTCCGCGGCGAGTACCGGCCGATCACTCCGTTGATCTTGGAGCGACCGTTGTTCAGCGTCAGCCTGCACTGACCGGGGTCCACCGCGGCGCCCTCGTCTGCCCGTCCGCGCGTGATGACAACCGGGTCGCGGTTGTACACGTCGGCGCTGATGTCCTCCTGAAACACGCCATCGATCTCAAGCTCTGTGACGATCTTCAACGGGGTAGCGGGGAACGGCATGCTGGGCCCTCCTAGTCGAGCGCGAAGCCACGCCCGTCCGTGCGGAACATCTTGCGAACGAGCTGCTTCATTTCCTGGTCGGTGCCGGTCACGACCACGCGCACGACCTGCTCGGATGCGTTGCTGCGCACGCCGGAGACGCGGGTAGCGTTGAGCATGCTGTCGAGCTTGGACAGCGGCAGGACCGCCTCGTCCTCAGCGCCCTCGCCGATCATCGCCAGGGTCGGGCCCGTGGCGACACCGCCGTCGGCCAGGTACGGGATGTTCGGCGTGCTGATCGTCATCGACGGGATGCTGACGCCCATGAACGAGCCGCCGCCGATGGTGAAGCTGAGCCCGTTCCAGCGGCTGATGATCCAGTTGACGGCGTTGCGGAACGAGGCCTTCAGCCCGTCGAACGTGCCGCGCAGCGCGCGGCCGAGCGCCCCCGGGACGCCCCGGAAGAAGCTCATGAGGCCGTTCCACTTGTTCTTGACGTACATGACGCCAGTGCCGACCCAGTTCGGAATCGTGCTGGTGAAGAACCGGCCGATCGGTGCGAACACGTTGTTCTTGAGGGCGTTCCACCCGGCGCGGAACACAGCGACGGTGAAGTCCCACGCGACCTTGAGCTTCTGAACCACTGTGTCCCAGTTCTTCCAGAGCAGCACAGCAGCAGCGATGACCGCGATGATGGCGGCGATGATCCAGGTGCCGGGGAACGCCCAGAGCGCGGCGTTCCACGCCCACTGTGCGATCACCGCGAGGCTGATCGCCGTGCCCAGGGCCAGCAGCGCGATAGCGAGGATCTTCACCAGCCCGGGGTTCTCCTGCATGAAGTCGGCCAGGAAGGCGAGCGCGGGCTGGAGCATCTCGCCGAGCGTGACCGCCATGGTCCGCCAGATCGCCTCCAGCGACTTCGAGGCTTGCGCCGACGCGGTCGCCCGGTCGGCGGCCCCGGCCGCCTTGTCCATGCCGGAGGCCGCGGCGGCGGTCGCCGGGTCCATCGCCCACAGTGCGTCGGCGCCCTCGCCCGCCATGTCGCCGAACAGCTCCACTCCGAGCGCGGCCTGTTGCGCTGGGTTCTTTACCCCGCGCAGCGCCTCCAGGGTTTTGCCGAGGGCGGCTTCGGCGTCGTCGCCGCCCTTGCTGATGTCCGTCAGCATCTGCCCGGAGTCCAGGCCCAGCGCCTTGAACGCGGCCTTGGCCCGGTCGGTCTCCTCCGAGGTGATGCGGGCGAACTCGTGGACGACGTCCGCGGCCTGGTCGATGTCGCGGCCGCCGGCCTGCACGTACTGCGACATCATCCCGAACGCGGTCTTGCCGTCGATGCCCATGCGCTCGAAGTGCTTGCCGTACTCCTCGATCACCTTCGGGATGTCGTCGCGCATCATCTTCGGGAGCGTCGCCGCTGCCTGGGTGAGGATGTCGAACGCCTCCTCGCCGTCCTTCGCCATCCCCAGCTTGATCATCTTTCCGGCGGCGTTTGCGGACTCGGCCACGTCCAGCTCGAACTTCTCACCGAGGAGCATGGCCTTCTTGGTGAGGTCGTCCAGCGTGGCGTCAGACATCTCGCCGAGGCCGCCCATGGCCTGGGTCACCACGCCGAGGGCGTCGCCGACCTCGGCCATGGACTCGCCCCACCCTGCCGCGTACACCCGGCCGGCCGCGTCGCCCGCGCGCGCGGCCTCCTGCTCGGTCAGTCCGAACTGGGTTTTCAGGTCGGTCTGCACGGCCTGCAGGTCCATGGCGGCGTCGAGCCCGGCCACGAACATGGCGCCCACGGCGGCGCCGGCCGCCGCGGTCTGGATGCCGCCGAGGCTCGACTCCACCCGGTCGGCCGCGCCGTCGGCGCCGGCCGTCAGATCGTCGGTGTTGATCCCGACCGCGACCAGCAGTTCCTCAAGCGTCGCCATCGTCGGCACCTCCCTTGGTCGTGTGGTCGGTGCCGCCGATCTGGCTGTTGTACGCCTTGACGGCCGAGAGCATGTCCCGCCAGTCCTGCTTGGCGCCTCGGTCCCACTCAGGCATGAAGTCCTTCGGGACCGCCGCCTTGGTGCCCTTGCCGCGCGCTGTGTTGGCCACCGTCGCCGTCAGCATGGCGAACAGCGCGTCGAGCCGCCGGGGCCCGAGCGGCCCCGTCACCGCCTCGTATGCCATCCACTCGGTGATCTCCGCTGAGCTGACGCGCGCGAGCAGATCCGGGACCGTGCAGCGCAGTTCGAGGGCTAGCCGGTGGTAGAAGCGTCGCTCGGGGTCGGCTCGGATTTTCCCTCGGCGTCCTCCATGTCCTCCTTGCGGAGGCCGGACAGCCGCTGTGCGATCTTCCCGAGGCGTTCGAGGACGGCGCCGTTCTTCGCGCCGAGCGCCTTCACTTCCTTGTCGGTGAACAGCCGCTCGTAGTCCTCACCGACGAGGCACTTGGCGACCAGCTTCGCGAGCTGGTCCGCCATGTTCATGCGCTGCGGCTTCCCGTCGTGGCCAAGGACCACAAGGCTCGACTGGTAGGCATTGCGCTCGGTGCCGGACATGCCGAGCAGGCGGACCGTGCCGCCCCACTCGGGCACGGGCACGTCCTCCCACTTGCGGTCGTCGGCCGCGGTGATCTGGTCTTTCGACAGCAGTGCCATGCGGATCAGGCTCCCGGGGTGATGGTCGGCTTGCCGGAGACCTTCCACGTCAGGGACGCGGTGGCCTTGTCGTCGTAGGGCGCCTCCGGCTCGAAGCCGGTGAGGATCGCCGGGAACGCCCACGTGGTGGCGTCCTCGTCCGGGAACACGATCTGGTAGTTCCGCGGCGCATCGTCCTCGAAGTCGGCGACCAGCAAGTCGTGCTTGGAGGGCTGGTAGTTGACGTCCGCGGACACCTCGCCCGGGTCCTTGAGCCCGCCCAGGAACTCCATCCACGCGTTGACGCTGTCGTGCGACGTGACGTCGAGGGTCTCCCGCGAGATGCCCGGAGGGTTCAGCGACGTCACGTCGGCGATCTTCGTGAACACCTCGGGCGACTGGCCGTCACCCCGCTTGAGCTGGACGCCGAAGCCGTCCATACCGGCCATGGGCTTCTCCTGTTCTTGTGCGTGAGAAAGCCCCGAGGCCGGCGGCATCGGGGCAAGGGGAAGAGAGGGGTCAGTGCTGCTCGGTGACAACCCGGTAGCGCAGCACCAAGTGCCGGATGTCTCCCGGCGGCTCCGGATCGGTGAGCGTCTGGGAGAACTCGAACCGGGTCACGATGTGGTCCAGGCCCTCGATCGTGAGCGGCTGATGGTCCAGCAGGGCCGTGACCCGGGCGCCGATCCGCAGGGCCTGCGCGTAGCCCTGGTACCGGGACCAGACGTGCAGGGTGACGACCGTCTCCCGGCCGAAGCCGCCATGCCGGTTGTCCGGCACCTCCGTCGCCTCACCAATCACGACGAAGGGATAGGCGACGTCCTCGGGGACGTAGTCGTAGACGCCGCTGATCATCCCCATGAGAGCGGTGTCGCCCTTCAGGCGGGCGTAGATCGCGGACTGCACCGGGAGCATCGGGGCGGGAGCGGTCATGGCAGCTCCCTGCGGATCTCGCGCTTGATCCGGTCCGGCAGGTGCCGCTTCTCCTCCTCCAGGGCGGGGCCCAGGGAGGGGTTGGCGGGCATCTTGCGGGTGCCGAACTCCTGCCAGATGGCGTACCGGTCGTCCCGGTCCCACCAGCCGATCTCGGCGCGGACCCGGTTGTTCTCGTAGCGGGCCTTCACGCCGTTCTGGAGATTGTGAGTGTCGACCTTCACGCGGCCCTTGGTGCCGTCGATGACGGCGCCGGCGGACTCCTTCAGCGCCCGGAAACAGGCGGCCTTCAGTTCGGTCGGCAGCTCTCGGAGACGCTGCCTCAGCTCGGGCAGGCCCTCGATGGTGACGGTGATGCCGCTCTGGCGCGCGCCCCCGCGCGGGTGCCTGCGCCCGCCGCTGCGTCGTCGTCGTGCCACAGGACCCCCTCAGCGTCGCTTGGCCAGCAGCTTGCGGATGGCGGCCAGTTCGGCGGCCGTCGCCAGCTGCGCCCACACCAGCCGGACGTCGGCCGGCAGCTTCGGATCCTCGGCGCGCTGCTTGCACTCGTGCGCCTCGGCCGCGGTGTACGGCTTGTCCACGGTCAGCCTCCGGGCTGGGACTGGGTGAGCTCCACCAGCGCCTTCGAGTAGACGGGGGTGGAGGGCTGCACGACGGACAGCACACGGAACTTCTGAGCGTTGCCCAGGGCGTCCGTGCCGCGCAGCTCGTCGCCGCGGAGGACGTTCGCCCGCGGCAGCAGGTAGATGTTGTGGGAGTGCCGGGACCCGGACTGCTGGGCGACCAGCCGCTCCGTCGGGGACGGCTGATCGACCTTCCCGCGCACGGTGGCCGCCTGCGCAAGGGTGGTCTCCTGGCCGCCCGCGCCATCGTCGATGGTCGTCTCCCGCCACACCGTGAGCGTCCGGTTCAGGTGCCGGCCGACGCCCTTCATCGGGACCTCAGCGCGACAACGCTGCCACCGAACCGGGCCAGAAGACGCTCTCGCCAGAACGGCGTCAGCTCCATCTCGGTGATCCGGCCGTCGGACCCGTAGGTGACGGACCAGTCGCCGAGGCGCTCGGAGGTGACTTCCCTGTCGGCGGCCAGGCCCTCGCCGCCGTCCTCGGACCGGTAGGCCACCAGCGCGGCCGCCGTCATTCGGCACACCAGATCGACGATGTCCACGGGGACGTCGACCAGGCCGTGAGTCTGGGTGACTTCCACCTCGGACGGTTCCCAGCCGGACCAGCCGGCCGCCCGCCACAGCCGTTCCGAGCGAAGCCGCCAGTCGGTGACCGGGCGGCCGTCGATGGCGACCGAGGCCACGGAGGCGATCGGCGGGCCGGGCAGCGTCAGCCACTGACCGGTCGGGCCCTCCAGAGAGAGCGTGGAGGTGGTACGGGAGATCGGCGTACCGGCTGCCTCCCGCACCGCCGCCGAGGCAACGTCCAGGTAGACGCCCACGATGCCCGTCTCGGAGGCGTCCACCGTGAGGCCGCGGGCAGTGAGGTCGGCCAGCGTTGCGAGCGGTGCCAGTGCCACGGCGGCCCCCTGTCAGTCAGCTGACCATGTCGATCAGGTCGGCCTTGGTGTAGTTCGCCGCGTCCTCACGGGACATGTGCTGCGTGCGGGCGACGTAGGCGACCCAGTCGGACTTCGGATCGTTGACCGCGGGCCGGTCCGGGTCCGGCGCCTTCGCCGGCGGCGCGGCGGGCGCGGTCGTCTCCGCAGGCGCCTGGCCGGCGTTGCCCTGCGGCCCGGCCGGCGGGGTCGTCTCGGCCGGGGGCCGGTCGGCGTCCTCGATGCGCGACCACTCGCCGGTGCGCAGCATCGTCTCGATGTAGTCCGCCTCGAAGGCGGGGCCCACGGTGACCACGAAGGGCGCACCGTTGGGTCCCCGCAGGCGGATCTTGTCGCCGGTCTTCATCAGATGCCTCCTCGAATGACGAGGTCCTGGAGCGCGGCGATGGCGTCGTCCTTGACCGGGTACGGGCCGAGGTCGAGGGTTATGTCCCCCTCGGCCGTGTGGGCCTTAACGACCCACAGGTTTCCCGAGATGAGGGCGACGCTGAGTCGCGCAACCAACTGCATGTTCACCAGATGGCCGTCTCCGACGGCGGAAACCCACATCAGGGGTTGATGACCACGTCGGCGGCCGCAAGGCCGGTCGGGCGGACGACCTTGGACCCGTACAGGTGCAGGCCCTTCACGATGTCCGCGAAGCCCTTCTCCTTGCGGGTCGCCTCGGTCTTGTTGATCTGCTCGGCGTAGGTGACCGCGCCGCTGTACCCGGCGATGATCAGCTTGCCCGCGCCCGCGCCGGGGCCGTCGGGGGCGTTGTTGGTCTTGCGGATGGAGAAGCCGGCCGCCTCGCCGACGATGCCGTTGACGCGGGTCATGGCCGCCTGGGCGTCGCCGGTGGCGACGAACCGGTCGTCCTTCTTCAGCATCCCGTAGAAGGCGGGCGTGACCGCGACCCAGCGGCTCTCCTCGGGCACGTCGCTGTCGTCCAGGAGGACGCCGAGGTCGACGAGCAGGTCGTAGGCGGCGGCCGGGGTGGTGAGCGTGGCGTCTGCCTCCGCGATCAGGTTGCCCGCGTCGACACCGGCCGCCATGAGGCCGGCCACGTACTGGTCGGCGACGTCGCGCAGCTTGTACGCGGCCTTGCGGGCCTGCTCGGACAGGATCTTTCCGCCGGACTTGGCCTGCCGCTTCTCGACGTCGTCGACCTCGAACGCGAAGTACTTCGACTGGTTGATGAGCAGCGTCTGGTCGCTGTCGTCGACGTCCTCGATCGTGATGTCGGTGTGCTTGGTGTAGGTGCCGACGGTCGGCTCGGCCAGCGACACGATGTGCACGGTGTCGCCGAAGGAGCTGATGTCGCCCTCGTAGTCGCGGTTCACGACGCCAGGGGCGGCGTAGACGTGGGACTTTTCGAGCGCGACGAGCAGCTCGGCGGCCCACACTTCGGGGATGAAGGCGCTGATGGCCATGGTGTTCTCCTCGCTCGCCGGTTATCCGGCGTCTCCGAGCAGGTTGCTCAGGCGGCCGTCGGCCTTGGCCTTCACGATCTGCTCTGGGGTCATCGTCTTGAGGTCAGCCCTGGACAGCTGCTTGGGCCGGGGCGCCTTGCGCGCGGCCCCGCCGTCGCCGGTGCCCTGGAACCGCTTGGCCGTTGCGGCAGCGAGGTAGGGCTTTGACTTGATCAGGTCGTCGATCGCCTCGGCGACCTCGTCGGAGTCGACGTTGCCGTCGTCGTCGACCTCGAACTGGCCGAGGTCGAGGAACTTGTAGGCGTCGGCGGGATCGGCCAGCTTCCCGGCGGCCGCGGCCTTCACCTCGGCCCGCACGATGCGGGTGTTCGCCTTCGCCAGCGCCTGGGCTTCTGCCTGGCGGCGGACCTTGTCGCTGTCGTCGGCGTCGCCCTGCTGGGCCAGGCGCTGCTCGAGCTCGCGGCGCTTGTCCCGCTCGGCGCGCCACTTGCCCTTCATGGAGTCCAGGGCGCGCTTGCCCTTGTCGCCGAGGTCGTCGGCGCCGTCCGGTTCGGAGTCGTCCTGGTCGTCGTCCCCGGCGCTGTCGTCTGCGCTGCCGGTGTCGTCGTCCTGGCCGTCTCCGCTGCCGTCGTCGGCGCCGTCACCGTCCTGGTCGTCGTCGCCGTCGTCGCCGTCGGCGTAGAAGACCGGCGACCACGGGCCGGTTCCGTAGGGGTGGGCCCAGCCGGGTGCGTGCGCGCGGGCGCGGCGGGGCAGGGTGCGGCGGTTCATGTGCTCTCCCGTTGCGGGTCGGTGCCCGGGCGTTGCGCCCCAGGCGGATCAGGCGATGAAGCCGTACTGGTGCAGCAGCCGGACGGCATGCTCGCGGTCGTCGGCGATCCGGAAGATTTCCTCGGGCATCAGGCGCGGCTTGCGGGACACCCGGTAGCGCTGGCCCTGGACCTTCTGGAAGTCACGCAGGCGGATGCCGGCGAAACCGCGGCGGGTGACGCCCTCGGTGGTGATCTGCAGCTTGCGTCCGTAGACCGTGGCGGACTGCATGCCGCGGCGGGCGTTGACCAGCTGCCCGAGGTCGGCGCCCTCAGCGAGGGCCTTCGCGCCGGCCTCGCCGAACGTCTTCCGTTTCTGCTCCTCGGACATGTCCGCCACGATCTGCTTGGGGGAGGGCACGTCGGGGGTGTGGTCGCGGGTGACGGGCTCCATGCCGCACTTGCAGCGCGGGTGCCGCAGGAACGCCTTGTCGGTCTGGTACTCGTTCCCGGCGAGGATGATGCACCGCGAGCAGGCGCCGGCCTCCACCACGCGGATGTATCCGGTGACGGCGGGGCGGGCGGTCATGCCGACGGAGTCCGCGGCCCGGCCGACGTCGGCGACGGCGGTCTGCACGATGGCGTCCAGCAGCGACTGACCCGCGAGCATCGCCTGGACGATCGGGCGCCCTTCGGTGACCAGGCGCAGCGCCGTCCAGATCGGCGCCCTGAGCACGTCGGCGAGCGGGCGACCCGCCCCGTCGACGCCGGTGAACGCGGCGGGCACGATCCGGTTCGCGTCCGGCCGGTCCTCGTTCGCCGGCCCCAGCAGCTTGTTCAGCCACGGACTGGTCATCTCCGCGGCTCTCATCTGGCTGGCCACGACCAGGGCGAGGACGTTGCCGACCAGCCCCATCCAGGACGTGTACAGGTTGTCCCGGTCCACCTGCCTCCACATGCGGTGGGTGGCGAGGGCCGTGGCCAGGGCCAGGCGCCGCCGCGCCTCCATGTGCGCGACCGCCTCCGGAGACGCGGTCACGCCGCCGTCACCTCGGCCTCGTCCGGCTCGGGCTCCTCGCCGCCGTCGGGCGGTACGTTTCCGGCCTGCGGCACGGCGCCGGCCATCTGCCGCGTCAGCTCCGCGACCGGGTCCATGTCCAGTTCCTCGGCGCGCATGGCGATGACGTCGGCGACCTCGGTCGGGGTGAGCCCGTACCGCAGGGCCAGCCACTTGAAGGGGAAGCCGAGTTGCTTCAGCTTCAGCAGTGCGTCGGCCATCTGCGCGTGGGAGCGGGACTCGGTGTCCGCCCACAGCACCCGGCCGGCCCGCATCGCCTCGGCCTTGGCGTCCTGCCCCGTGGCCAGAGCGATCAGCCGGGCCATCTCCCGCAGGCCCTGCCCGGACCAGATCTCCTTCTCCTCAGTGCGCTTGACCAGGCCGGTCTCGGCGGCGAGGAGAGCGCCCTCGGCAAGGTTGGCCATCTTCCCGACGAGGTAGTGCTGCGGGGTGCGGGTCTGCGCAGCGACGTGTCCGACGGCGACTTCGATCAGGCCGGTGTACATGGCCAGGTTCGCGGCCTGCCACTCGCCGATCCGGACGTCCTTGCCGTTGAACATCATCACGCGGTCGACGGCGAACTTCTCGATGTCGACCGGGATGGTGCCGACGACCTCGCCCTTCTCGTTCAGCTTTGGGATCACCGGGCGCTCGGCGCCCATGATGACCCGCTGCGGGAACGAGGCGTAGTCGGAGGCCGTGAACAGCTGCGCCCACAGCAGGTTGATCGCGTCCTGCATGGCGATCACGCCGCGGATGTCGCTGATCGGGTCGGCCGCCAGCATCGGCTTGTTCGGCAGCTCCACCATCGGCACGACGCCCATGGGGTTGGGCTGCGGGTTCGGCTCGTCGGCGAACTCCCGCGGCCGCCACCTCTTCAGCTCCTCGTCCACGTCGACCATCTGCGGGGACTTGTTCTCCCCGGTGGTCATGTGCGGCCGACAGAACTTCCACACCTCGCCGGGCAGGTACAGAGTGGCGTAGTCCTGGCCACCGTCCTGCCACCGCTTCAGCGCGGCCCGCCGCTTCCTGCGCGAGCCCGGCTCGTAGGCGATGATGCACTGCGAGGCGTCCTCGAAGGTCACGACCGGCATGTCCGGCTCGTCGGGGTCGCCCCACACCAGCACGAAACAGCGGGCGTTGATCACCGAGCCGAGGAAGCCGAGCTGGCTGTCCGCGTCCAGGCCGTTGACCTGCCACACCTTCCACAGGTCCTTGTCGGCCTCCATCTCCCCGGCGGCCTGGAACCCGGTCACCGTCATCCGCTCCACCGGGGAGTCGGCAACGACCTGGGTCCAGTTGTCCGAGAACTCCGTGTACCGCCCGCCGTGGAACTTCGCGAACTCCTTCGACGCGAACTTCAGCGGGTGATCGCCCCGGTAGTAGTCGTTGTGCCGGGTGATGTCGCCACTGCGCATCATCAACTCGGCCTCCAGCAGTGCCACAAGCTGGAGGGCCTGCGCCTCGGTAGCCATCCGCCCTCCTCTCAACTGCCGTAGTAGAAGGACTGCTGCCGCTCGGCCAGGCCGGCCGCGATGACGTCGCCGAGCGCCTCATGCGCCAGCACGCTGGGGATAGTGGCGTCGATCTTCTGCGAGGGGCTCGCCTTGCGGAGCACGTACCGGTCCATCGGGCGCGCGGCCGCACGCGTATTGGCGATGTGGTCCGCGGTGATCGGGCAGCCGTCGTGCGAGAACGCAGCGCCCTCGCTGTTGCGCTTGACCACATCCGTCTTCAGCCGCTCGCATGCGGAGTGCATCTGGATGATGCGGCGGGTGTGCCAGCGGATCACGCGCTCCTCGCCGTACAGATCCACCCACTCGTCGATCTCCGTCTCCCAGTACGGCGGATCGGCGTACAGCCGGACCACGTCGTACCGGTGCATCAGCTGCGACATGGCTGCCCGCACTTCTGCGCGCGGGACCTGCCCGCCGAAGTCCGCCGGGTTCCAGATCGTCGGCTCGTCGTTCTCCCCGTAGACCGGGGTGAACTGGTAGCCGTCCATCGTCTCGGCACGGATCGCCGTCCAGTCGTCGACGTCACTGCCGTCGAAACCGAGGACGATCCGCGTCATCGGCCGCACCCTGCGCGGGTCGGTCTTGCCCGCCCACTTCGCCGGGTCCAGCCAGGCCGCCGTGCCCGCCACGCACCGGTTCCCGAAGAACCGCTCGGCCTGCGCCGGGTCCTTCTCCATGATCTCCGCCGTCTCGGCCTCGATCGCGTCCAGGTCCACGTGCGACGACCCCGCGTAGACGACGGCATGGATCTTCCGACGGTCCCGCTTGTTGCTGTACGACAGCGACTTGGGCGCCTCGGGGTGGTACTTGAAGATGTCCCGGGCCTTGGCCTCGTGCGTGGTCTGTGCGACCGAGTTCTCGGACGGGTCCCACGCGTTCGTCGTCTCCATCGACCGGCCGCCCATGCCGGCCGCGCCCCGGCGCTGTGTCTCCGCCGTCCGCCGCAGCTTGTTCGCCGTGGTGTACAGGCCCGTCTCGTCCTGCATCGCGAAGATGATCGGGTTACCCAGCCGGGACTGAGCCGACGACGTGACCACGTCGATACGGCCGTCGTCCCCGACCCGGGTGAACTCCTCGCCCACCGTCATGATCCCGGACAGCGGGCCGCGCTTCACCATCGACTGCAACGGCCGGTAGACGTTGGCGACCTGGTCCTCGGACGTCGCGGTCAGCTGGATCAACGGGGTGGGCCACGGCGTACCCATGGGGTCGCCCGGCTCGTACTCGTACCACCAGCCGCACCCGCAGCCGTGGTCCGAACACCGGTACCGTTCACCTCCGCGCGCCCACCCGTCGAACACGACCGGGCCGGCCGCCTCGGCAAGCACGATCGTCGCCGACCACGGACCCTTGCCCGTCTTCTGCGGCGCCACCACCTGCGAGCGCCGGTAGTGGAACGCCGGCGCCAGCTGGCCCGCTTCCGCCCCGGGCCGGACGCGGTAGTGGTTGGCCGTGCACCACAGCTGCCACGGGTACAGCTCCATGTCCTCGCCCGCACGGAAGCCGTCCGGGATAGGGCAGTGGTGTTCGATCCAGTCGGGGACGATCCACATGGTGGGGAAGTCGACGACGAACTCGGGCCCGGCGTCAGGCCCCTTCGCCATTGGGCACGACCTTCAGCCGGTCACGGGCGCTCGGCCGGCGCGGCGCCGGCTCCGTGCCTGCGGTGACCGTCTCCTCCTCGGCCTCGGAGGCTGGGGCGACCTTCCAGCGGTTGCGGTTCATGCCCGCCACGCTCAGCCCCAGGCTGTCCAGGTAGGACCGCACCATCTTCTTCACGTCGACGCGGCCGTCAGCGCGCTCGGCCTCGGCCAGCGTCCGGACGAACAGCGCCACCTCCAGCTCCTGGCCCATGTCCTCCCACGCCACGGCCTGAGGCTTCGCCCACTGGCCATCCCACAGATCCAGCTCACGCTCCGAGGCTGTCGTCAGCGGCCACTCAGGCGCCGGCCTGCCGCGGCCCTCGGCGGGCAGCGTCCGCCAGCCTCCCTTGTCGGCCGCCTTCGAGCTGCGCAGGGACCGCGGGTCCGGCGCCGGTCCGGAGACCGCGCGCGCTCCTCCACGAGGCATGTTGATCACTCCTCCACGCTGCGTTGCGCAGCCCGAATGCCGTCACCTTGCGTGATGGCGGTGGACCCTCTGAACCCGTCGCACCTCCGAGCGCCCTCCCCCGCGCTGTTCACCCCCTGGCCGGTTGGGGGTCACCCCCCTGGGTCCGGTGACCGTGCGTCACGTTCCCCATGTCTCGCGCGCTGTCTTGCGCGAGTGATGCCGTTTGCTCATGGCTTGCCAGTTGGTTGGGTCGAAGCCTCGGGGGCCGAGGGGGCCGAGTCCGTCGATGTGGTCGACCTCGGTTGCGAGGTCGCGCTGTAGCTGGGGCTTGGTACTGCACTCGTCGCACTCGCAGTAGGGGTGCGTCTGCAGGTACTCGGCGCTGGCGTTGCGCCAGCGTGTGTTGTAGCCCCTCGTGTTGGGGTGTGGTCTGGCTGCCCTGGCCTTGGTCTGGCAGGGGGGACATCTGCCCCCGGGGGTGAGGGTGGGGCATCCAGGGGTTGGACAGACCTGCATGGCCTTACGCGCAGGCATGCTCAGCTCGACTTGATCAGGTAGTCGATCACCTTGTTCAGGTTGGTCATGGCCTCGCTCAGCGCTACTTCCTCCTGGGCGAGGATGGCGCGGGCCTGGGCGACGTCGGCCTGCCGCGCGTACACGAGGGTCTGCGCGGTCCTGAGTTCTTCGGCAGCATGCGCTCGAAGACGGTGGTCTGAGTGGCCCGTCGTGCTGGCCTCGGCGGCGAGAGTCTCCTTGACCTGCTGCATGGTGTTCCTGAGGGCCAGCACCTGGTTGACGAATTCGGGCCCGTACACGGCAGCCTGCCGGATGAGGGGATCGTCGTGGAGCCGGAAGGTGCTGCGCGTAGCCTCGGTCACGGTGCCCTCCTGGCGTGCGAGGGCCTGGGCGACGTCGGCGTGCGCGCGGTACTGCGAGGCTGCCTCGGCCTTGGGGATGAAGCCGGTGTTGAATCCGCAGGGGCAGACGACGCATGCGCGGCCGGTGGTCTGGTACTGGGCCCAACCGTCGTCGGGCTCCTTCTCCTGGAGTTCAGCGACGATGAGCAGGCGGTGCAGCATGGTGCTCTCCTATGCGAACGGGATCTGCACGGTGATGAGCGCCGGTCCGTTGCCGACCTTGACCTTGCGTCCCTCAGCGTCTTGGGCCAGCAGGCCCACCGTGAGACCGTCCATGCAGTCCAGCTCGATGCTTCTCACGGAGCCGAGCAGGCCGAGCACAGCCAGGGCTGCGCGAGCCTGCTCGTGCGTGATGCTCTCGGGGAGGTCGGGCAGCTCGATCACGGTGTCCTCCTGGCGTGCGTGAGCCCGGCCGCGCTGGTGCGCGTACCGGGCTCGGAGCTGGGTGTGTCAGAAGTCGGGGCAGAGGTGCTTTCGCACGGCGTCCACGATCTTCTTGCCGGTCTCCTGGGTGTTGATCTCAGGGAAGCGTGTGTCGATGGTGAACCTGCCGAGGGCCGACTTCGCCAGGCCCTCCGTGTCGTCCGGCGACGACTTGACCGAGCTGCACTGGTTGAGGCCGCGGCTCACAGCCTGGTCGTCCTTGCCGGGCTTGATGATGCGGGCATCGATGGCGTTCAGTGCGTCGAGGAAAGCCTTGCGGGCTTCGGCGCTCGGCTCGGCCGGGAGGCCGGCGGCTTCGCGGGCCTTGGCTTTGTCTTCGGCGCTGACGCTCGTCGGCTTGCTCTCCGGCTTCCCGTCGTCTCCTCCGCCTACGACGGCACCGATGATGAGGACGACGACGAACAGGCCGAGTAAGCCGCCGCACCCGAGGCCGATGACCTTGCCCACGTTGGTCTTCTTCGGTGCCTGTGGCGGCGGCGTGCCGCCCCAACCGGGCTGCTGCGGCTGGTAGTTCGGTTGGCTCACGGTTCCCCCCTGGGATGGTTGGTCTGCGGGGGCATCATGCGCCGTGTAGAGGCCTCGTGTGGGTGGTGTGGCTGTGTTGTGACGTTGGGGTCCGCCGCTGGGCGCTGCCGCCTCCCGCAGGGCCGCCTCCAGCCCGTTGCGCCGGGCGGCGGACAGGCACGACGAAGCCCCGGCCGGTGGTCCGGTCCGGGGCTCTGTCGTGCGTCTGTGGTGCCTCGTGTGGGCACAGTTGTGCACAGCGATCGTCACACAGTGTCTGACCTGCGGTCAAGCGGCGCCGCGCTGTTGCCGTTCGGCGGCGAGCGTGGTCACGTCGGCGACGGCGTAGTAGGGGTACCGTTCGGTGCCGCCGGACCGTGTGAGCTTGCCGCGCCAGACGAGGTTGCGGAGGGCGCCGGCGCTGATGTCGCCGAGGACTTGGCGGGTCTGGGCGGCGGTGAGGTGGCCGGGGCGGATGTGCTGCTCCATGCCCCCATGATGCGCCTGTGGCGCCGGGTCTTCTGTCAGTTCATCTGGCCTGCGCAAAGGTGCCTGACGTCACGCACGAGTGCGTACAGGGCAACGAGGAAGGTCACACTCCAGAATGCGATCCAGAGGGCCGACATTCCGGAGCCGATGGACATGGCGAGCACCACGGTGCAGACCAGGACACCGAAGGCCGAGATCAGGGCGCTGATGAGGTCACTCATACCGACATCATCCCTGGCGGCCTTCGGTCAGCGGAAGTGACTCAAGCGGATTGTCCTAGGCCGGGGTTGGTCAGTGGCCGCAGTGGGGCCGGGTCCACCAGCCGCACTCGGCGCAGTACTCGTAGCCGAGGACGGCGAGGATGCGTCGGATCATCGGTCGTTCACCCCCGGACTGAGGTGTGTGTGGCTGTAGTTAGGGCGATCGGGGTCGGCCGTGACGTAGATCAACATCCCCTTCTGGCCTTCGAGAGGGGTTACGCTCACAAGCTCGTGACCTGCGCATTCGCGGCAGGAGGGACGCTCCTCCCCCGGTGGGGGAGTGGCGGACGAATCGGACATGCGGCGGCGGGCGGACCGCCACAGCGCCACGCCCCCGGCGACGACGACCAGGAGGACGCCTGCGGCCTCGTCGACCGCGAACGCGACCCCGACGACGGCCCCGCCGAGGACGACCAGGACGCACGCCCCGGCCGCCCCCGACCGCGCCTCGGGCTCTTCCACGGCCGCCATCACAGAACCCCGAACACGCGGTCGCCGAGCCAGTTCACGGCCAGCGCGAGCGGCGCCGCGGCGAACCCGGCGATCCCCGCCGAGGTGCCGAGGCACACACCGCACCAGGCGCCGCGCTTGATGTCGGCGCCGTACCGGGACTTCTTCACCGCGGCCACGAGCGCGGCCGTGAGGATGAGGACGATGGCGCCGCCGGGCTGGGTGAGCGGCAGGTAGCCGGTCCCGCTCGCGCGGGTGCCGGCCTGCCCGCCGATGCCCCACACGAGGGCGACGTCGCCGAGCCAGTTGCTGATCCACAGGGCTGTGCGGGCTGCCCAGCCGATCAGTCCGCCGACGCCGAGGATCGTCAGGCAGCCGTAGGCCCACGCGATCAGGAACGGGCCGAGGTCGGCGGCGTAGTGGAGGGGGTTGCCGCGCAGGCTCTTGTGGCCGGGCCACCACTCGACCAGGTGGTAGATGAGGATGCAGATTCCGACGGTGCAACCGCCGATGGTCACGAAGGTCACAGGGGGTCCTCAGCGGAGTACAGCGACCGCGAGCGCGGCGCAGGTGAGTACAAAGGCGCACGTCCCGGTGATCGGGGGGACGGTGCGGAGGTCGACCAGGGCGAGGCCGAGCAGGGCCGCGAGGGCGGCGAGCGCGAACACGGCGGCGAGGATCACGAGCCGTCTCGCGGCTGCTGTCGTACCGATGACGGACCGGTCGGGTGTCGTGTCGGACGCGCCGGTCGGACCGTCTGGCGCGGTGGTGTGACGGTCGGACGCGGCGTCGGACGCTCGGTATACGGCGTGGGGACGGTCGTCTGCACGGTGCCGGGTGCGGGCTCCTGGCCTGCGTCATACCGGTCAACCCAGTAGCGGGTGATCGTCGGACGGACCCCGTCCGGGCAGCGTCCGGTCGCCCATGCGGCCCGGTAGGTGCCGGCCACGATCGCGACCGCGGTACGCACGGCGTCGGACACCGTCATACCGGTGCGGAGCATGGTCTCCAGGTCGTCATACAGCTGCGCGTCGACCTTGACGGAGGCGGCCTTGCCGATGGGGGGAGGCGTGCTCACAGGCGCTCACCCCGCTCGGCCTTGGCCTGCTCGGCGTTCAGCTGGTTGCGGAGGTAGTCGAGGTTCCAGCCGAGGTTGCCGGGCTGCTCGGCGAGGGCTTCACGGACCAGGACGCGGACGAGGCCGGCGCGGCGGAGGATCCGGGCGTCGTAGTCGTCGAGGTCGTAGGGGAGTGTGAGGGCCTGGACGACGGTTTCGAGGAGTGCGCGGAGGTCGCGGGCCTCGGTGGAGGGGGTGGGCGTCTTCGTCATCGCGCGTCACCCGTCTCGGCGTTGAGGGCGCGAAGGAGGATGCGCAACGCTTCGGCGAGTCCGCCGTGTGCCTGGGCGTAGGCGAAGACGTCGAACCCGGTGGGGTCGCCGTAGGTGGCGAGCATCTTCTGGCCGACGCGGATGGCGACGGTGAGGTCGCTGGGGTCGGGCTGCGGCTGGGGTGCGCGGCGCACGTAGCCGGCGGCGACTACGCGGCGGCCGGGGGAGGTGTTCGCGCATGTGGGCGCGTTAAGGTGCTGCTGGTCCATGACGAGGTCCGATCTCGTTCGTGGGCTGGAGGGTCGGGCGGTGCGATCGCCCCGGGTGCGCCAACACCTGGGAGCTGCTGCCCGGCCCTCGCTGTCTATTCGGTTGTGGGCGGCTTGGCCGCCTTCTTGCGGTCGTCTCGCTTGAGCGCCTGGTCGACCGCCTGCCAGCTGCGGCCGAGATCGCGGGCGACGTCAGCCACGGTGCCCAGTTCCTTCACGCCGTCGCGAAGGGCTTGGGCTCGTCGGGAGGCGGCATCGGATGCGGCTTGGTTGAGCTGCGCCAACAGCTCTTCCTCGTCGCGAACTCGGTCTCGCCAGGGCTTCGGGTCCATCACAACGATCTTATCCAACAGGGGTGTTGGGTGCAAGCAGTTCATGCTGACTCGGCGGGCTGGAAGTGCTGCAGCCGCGCCCAGTCCTGCGCGGTCGCGTACACGTAGCCGCACCACCGGCAGGCCAGTCGGGTCTGCCCCGGCATGCGGGAGATCACGGCTCCGCACACGGTGCCCTGGTCGTCGGTCACCGCGACGCACGTCCCGAGCCGCTGCGCCCGCGGCAGCGGGTCGCCGACGACACTCCGGGCCTGGAGCTCCAACTCCTGCACCTCGCGGGCGATCTCACCGGCTGCCGGGTAGGCGGCCACGATCCAGTCGAGCTGCTGTGCCAGCCAGCGGCAGTCCTCTGCCAGCCCACCGGGGGGCGGTGCTCCCCGGTGGGGCCAGCGGACGTGCCGCACGTCGGTCCGCCACAGCCGCATGACCTCGGCGGCGCGGCCCCAGGTGACTGTGTCCAGCACGTCCTCGTTGATCGGCGAGCGGGGGCCGGCCGCGCTCTTCGTCGCCACGATCTCGCCCCAGCCGGAGCGGCGGGGCACCAGGCACTCGCCGACCTCGTCGTACAGGGCCGGCAGCTCTTGCAGCCCGGCGGCCAGCCGCTCCCTGTGCCGGGTGCACAGGTAGCCGCTGGTCACGTTTCCGCACAGTTCGCAGGTCACGGGGTGGCGTTCTCCTTGGGTTCGGCGAGGGTGGCGCGAAGCTCGACAGCGGCGCCACCATGGGCGCGAAGGATGGCCCACCTCCGAGCGAGCCGCTCGGCCCGCTTGACGGCGGCTTCTGCCTTCAGGGCCCGCTCCTTCCACTCGTCCCCCCGGCGCCAGCCTCGGTTGGCGTTCTCGTATAGCTCGTCCAGGGAGTCGTCGGTGATGCTGTCGGCGGTGTAGCGCGCGGTGGTCATGTCGGGCCTTTCTGGTGGGTGGTCAAGCAGGCTGGTTGGCGAGTTCGAGCAGGACGGTGGCGTGGCAGTGGTCGGGCTGGCCGGGTTCGGGGAGCGAGCACCAGCACATGAGGTCCCGGTCGATCAACTCGGCACGCGCCGCCTTGGCGAGCCCGGCCTGCTTGGCTTCGCGGATCCATCGGGCGTAGCGATCGGCGGCGTCAGCGCGTGCTGCGGCGCTGTCGTCCCAGCGGGCGAGCCTGCGGCCTTGGTACTCGACGGCCCACATGTCCAGCACGCCACCTCGTAGGGATGCGGCCGGGGCCAGCACGAAAGGGTTGCCCCACTTGCTGCCGCGCCCCACGTAGACGGCTCCGTGCGGTGCACGCCAGCCCTTCGTGCGGCGACGCTGGATACGCCGCGGCCCGCCGAAGGCGATCTGCCGGGCGCTCACTGGGCGCTCCCCTCGGGGGTCGGCAGCGCGTCCAGGGCGTCGCCGATCCCGTGCGCGATGCTGCGGCGGCGCTCGGCGATCTCGGAGTTCGCGGTCTGCTCCGCTCCCAGTAGCAGACAGTCGACGACTTCGGCGAGGTCGTCGGCGCTGAGGCCGGACAGTTGCAGTGCCATGGGGTCCTCCGTGGTGTGATGGGTGGAGGTCCGGGCCTGATAGCGACAGGCCCGGACCGTCAAGCGGCGGGAAGGATGAGCTGGCCGAGGACACGGCCGACGCGGTCCTGGTCGATCAGGTCGGCGACGTCCCCGGCGGTGCTGCCGCGCGGCACCGCGAGGCCCAGGCGCCGGCACAGGCCGAGCTGCTTCGCGCTGGGCTGCTCCCTGCGCCACCGGGCCTGGCGGGCGACGAATGCCCCCGGGGCGAGCACCTTGGCCTGCTGCTCCAGCCACGCCAGGGCCTCTGGCAGTGGCCGGGCCACGTCGTCCTTCGGCGCGTGGACGCCGTCTGCCTGCGTCCAGCGGCGCATCCGGTACAGCCGGGTCCCGGGGTCCCGGACCAGGAACAGGAACATGGCGCCGGTCAGCCGGATGAACCACGTGCCCCGATCCGTGCGCAGCCAGCGGATGGCCGACGACCCGAACAGGTTGATCTCCTCGGCGTCGATCCGCGCGGCCAGTGCGCGCCGCTGCTCAGCCGCCGCGTGCTCCTCGGCGATCTGCCGCAGCGTCTTGTTCTCCTCGGCCTGGCCGATCTCGCGGGCCGTCAGGTCGATCATCGACGCCAGCTTGTGCCGGGTCGACGCGCCCATGACGTCGAGCAGCAGGGCGTCCGTCTTGCCCGGGGCCGGGCGGAAGGCGCGGCCGGCCATCTGCACGTACAAGCCGGCCGACTTGGTCGGGCGGGCGATGACGGCGCAGCTGGTGTGCGGGGCGTCGAACCCCTCGGTGAGCACCATGCAGTTGGTGAGCACCTGGACGTCGCCTGCCTCGTACCGGGCGAGCGTTGCGCGCCGGTCGTCCCGGCTCATCTCGCCCCACACCGGGGCCGCGGTGATGCCGGCCGCGCGCAGCGAGTCGGCGGCGCCCTGGGCGGTCGCCACGGTCGGCGTGAAGACGACGCCGGGCCGGTCGGCGGCGTGGTCGACGTAGGCCTTGGCGATGGCGTCCAGGGCGCCGGAGTCCTCCAGTGCCTTGCCCAGCTGGCCGTCGACCAGGTCGCCGCCTCGGGTGCGGACCTTGTCCAGGTCGAGGGTGTCGACGGTGATGCGCTTGCCGCGGACGTCGCACAGGTAGCCGTCGCTGATCATGTCGAGGATGTCGAGGGTGAAGACGACGTCTTCCCAGATTTCGGCGAGGCCTCCATCGGTGCGCGTCATCGTGGCGGTGAAGCCGGCGGTCGGGACGCCGCGCCAGGCGCCGAAGTGCTCCAGGACCTCCATGTAGGTGCGGGCGGCGGCGTGGTGGCACTCGTCCACGATGAGCAGGCCGATGTCCCGGATGGCTTCTCGACGCTTGGGCACTGCCAGGGTCTGGACGCTGGCCACGATCACGTCCACGTCCTGGTGCTCGTCGCGCTCGGCCTTGACGATGCCGACCCGGAGGTCCGGGCGGACGGCGCGGACCTTGGCGGCGGCCTGCTCGATGAGTTCTTCCCGGTGTGCGATCACGAGCGCGCGCTGTCCTCGCAGTTGGGGCAGGCACTCGCTGATGAGGTTGGAGAACACGACGGTCTTTCCGGCGCCGGTCGGCAGGACGACGGCGAGTCGGTTGTGCTGCCCTTTCCATCCGTCGCGCAGCGCCGTGATGGCGTCGCGCTGGTACGGGCGCGGGGTGAAGGTCGCGGACAAGGGGTCACCTCGATTCGGGTGCTGGTGGTTTGCGGGGAGTGCGGGGAGTTGGCGGGAGTCCTGCGGGGACTCCCGCCAAGTGCCGCAGTGGCATTGATCAGCGGTTTTGCGGGGATGCGGGGACTCGCGGGGAGTTGAAAAAACCCTTGATGCCGGAGGCCTTCAGAACTGCCGTGCGACGACGTGCGGCACATGTGATGCGCGATGCATGCGGGACGTGCGCGCTATATGGGGGAGCGGGGCGGGCCCCTGCAAGTCCCCGCATCCCCGCATCCGTGCAGGTCGCCCCAGATGCAGGGGCCCGGTGGAGTCCCCGCAGAGGTCCCCGCGAAGTCCCCGCACTCCCCGCAGGACAGCCGGTCATGACTCGTGCCCGCCGGTACCGCGGTCCGCGTGGACCTCGACCCGCCACAGGTTCTGCTTTCTGTGGCTGTCGACGACCATCACGACCTTGTGGGTGCCGAAGTAGCGGCCGGCGCGGGCCTTCAGCCAGATGCCCAGCTGGTTCGCGCTCGGCGGCTCGTCGCCCTTGCGCGGCACGTGGTTGGGCAGGCCCTTGATGACGGCCCCCGTGGTCAGGGGCTCGCCGCCGTAGGTCTCCCGCCACATCTCCAGGAAGAGCGCCCACTCTTGGAGTTCGTCGTCCTGGTCCCGCGCCTCGCTGCGGTCGGCCATCCAGCCCTCGACCCCGAGGAAGTCGAGCAGGCCGGCCATGAGGCTGGCCCACTCGCTGTAGTCGCCTTTGCGGACGTGGACCTGTGGCGTCCCCGCGGCGACCCAGGCGCGGACGAGGGTGACGAGGGCGGCGACCAGAGTGGACGCGTTGTTGCGCAGCCAGGGCCGGAGGTCGCCCACGGTGAAGTTGTCGCGCTGGTCGGGGTCGGGGCAGTCGGGGTCCAAACGGACCCAGAGGACGCGGCGGCCGTTGTCCCCGCCGGTGCGGAGGGCGTTGCCGGTGACGATCCAGAGGCGATCGTTCGGCATGGTCACCTTGGACGTGGCGCCCAGGACGCGGTCACCCCAGACCTCGGAGGTCAGCAGGGCGGACAGGACGGGCGACTTGATGATGCAGCCGTTCGGGAGGTTGTCGAGGACGACGACGGGCTGTCCGGTGCCGTACAGCTGCGTCGTGATGCTCTTCCGCAGCTCGGTGTCGTTCTCGGGCCAGGCTGTGTCCGCGATGCCGTAGCAATGCCGGAAGATGTCCTTCAGCAGGCTCTTGCCGGACCCGGCGGCTGTCGCGGTGAGCACGAACATCGGCGTTGGCCCGTGGAAGTACGGCCGCAGGATCGGCGTCAGCAGTGCGCCCAGGAAGTGTGCGCGGTCGCTGGCCGCGACCCAGGGGAAGTCCTTCAGCACCTGGTCGAGGACGATGCTCTTGGCCCTGTCGAGACTGTCCCGCGTCACCTGGGGGACGAGGCGGCGCAGCGGCACCCTGGGCTCCAGGTACAGGCCGGTCGCCCGGTCGTAGCCGAGGGAGTCGAGCAGCGTGCCGTCTGGGCGGATGACCGGCGAGGTGACGACGCCCCGGAGGACGGGCAGGGGCCAGTCCTTCCGGCCGAGGATCGTGGAGCAGCTCTTGGGCATGAGCAGCTCGCGTTCTTCCTCCAACTGCTCGGTGACCGGGTTCCGCTTCACGGTGTAGCTGGTGACGTGGTCGGCGAGGTAGGCGCGCAGGTTGTCCGTGCCCAGTTGCTGCACCACCGGGTCGTCGTTGTCGTCCCGGTACACCCAGCACGGCCCGCCGGACCGCTTGTAGAGGTCAGGCAGACGACCGTCGGCCATGAGCGCCAGGACCCCGTCGATGCCGTCGGCCTCGTTGGTGATGTCCAGCTCGGGACGGGACGGCACAGAGCGCAGCTGGGGGCCGCCCTCGAACCCCTCCTGCGAGTCCGGGGCGTGATCGGGGTCGAGCGCCGAGGACCCGTCGGCGAAGTGCTGCGCGGGCACGGAGGACAGGCGCCGGCGGGGCGGCTCGGTGCCATACCCCTGGCGGCGCAGCCCGGCGGCCGAGGCCTTGAAGTTGCCGCCGTGCTCCAGCAGCGTGTAGGCGCCGAACTTGGAGTAGGGCACATCTGCCGTGAACTCGCTGCCGGTCGCGAACACCCACAGCCTGTCGTGCTCGGGGTCGCGGCCAGTGGTGGCCTTTACGCTGCCGACGCCGTCGGCCCAGCCCCAGTAGGTGGTGTGCCCACGCGTGACGAGCGGCCTGAACGTTCCACGCAGGATGTCGGACCAGTCCGCCCGGGCTTCGAAGTCCTCGCCAGGTCGCAGGCCGCCGCCGGGCAGAGGCGCCTGCGGCTTGGGCGCGGTCTTCGGAGCCTCGGGCACGGGCAGCGTGTCGAACATCCGGCAGACGGTCCGGATCGCGTCCATGACGTCCGCGCCCACGGTCGGGATGGTGGCCGGGCACCCGGCGATCCGGGTGTACGGCCTGCCCGAGGCGTGGACGGAACCGCCGGACGGTTCGACCAGGCCATATCCGCCTTCGCCGCGGGTCTCGATTTCGACGCGGATGATGCGGCTGTTCGGCTTCTCCCGGAGCCGCTGTCGTTCCTCGTCGGTGTACTCGTGCTCTTCGGCCAGCCGTGAGGCCAGTTTGCGGTTGCCCGGGACGTCGCCGCCCTCGACGCGGACCCGGAAGTGCCGGCCGCCAGAGGGCGATTCGGTGACCCAGCCATTCAGGATCGCGGCCCAGGGCTCGCCGAGACCGTACGCCTCCATGACCTCGGTGACCTCGTCCAAGAGGCCGATGGCGCGGCCCTCGAACTCGATCATCTCAACGTTGCCGGACACCGCGCCGTAGACGACGGCGATACCGGCAGGGCGGCCCCCGCCGAACCACTTGTCGTGGTCGGCGGGAGTGGTGCGGTTCACCTTGTACTGAAGCCAGGACACGGCCGGCTTTTTGCTGCCGTCCGCCTTGACGGGGAGGACGCACAGGCCAGCGTCGTGCAACTCGCGGGCGGCTGCCCGGAGATCGATGGACTGTGGGTCGGTCAACGCTGCTCCTCGTGGTACTGGCTGAGGTGTCGGGCCTTGATCCCGTCGATGAACGCCTTGATGGCGGAGGGCCGGATCGGCTCTTCGCGGGGCTTGGGGCACCCCGGGCGGTAGCACTCGTAGCGAGCACGGACGTTCTCGGCGTCGACGACCAGCACGCCGACGACGTGCTGGCGGCCGGGGGCGCGGCCCGGGGTGTCCCGGGCCTGCGCCGGGGCGGTGGTCAACGCGACGCCCGGGTGGACGTGCGGGCGTGCCACGACTCGATGTCCTCGACGTGTCCGGCGGCGACGGAGGCCTGAAAGTCGTCGGCCAGCTCCTGTTCCTCGGCCCGTTCGGCGATCGCGGCGCGCAGCTGCGCGAGGGTGTCGACGGAACGCTGGCCGTGCGGGACGGCTGCGAGCGAACTGCCGTCGTACTGCCAGAACACGACCGTCTCCGTGAGGACGCCGGAGGAGACTGCGTCCGGGGTGGACGGGATGAGCCGCACCTGGTGCGTGGCGGCCAGGACCCGGATTTCCTCGCGGGCGAAGCCGTCCAGCACGCTGGCGAACACGGCGTCAGGGTCGCCGGTCTGCCGGACGAGGTCGGCGACATCGTCGAGGCACTTGACGACGTCGGGGGTGCAGTCCTGCTTGGCGGCCTCGATCTCGGCGAGGGCCCGCTGCACGCGGTGGTTGTCGGTGGTCGACGGCTCGGCCGTCGTGGGAAGCTCAGTCACGAGCGGACCCCGTTCTCTACTTGCTGGCGCTGGTGGGGGCGGGCTGCTCGGACGGCGCCTTCGGCTGGACCCCGGGGGCGCCGTCGTCACTGGTGGCTGCTGCCGACTGGACCTCGGCAGCAGCGGTTTCGGAGAGGCCGAGGAAGTTCAGGAGGTCGCTGCGGCGGACACGGAGTGCCCGCGCACCGAACTTGATGACCTCGACGGGGAACTCACCGTCTTTGATGAGCTGGTATCCCAGGTCGCGGGAGATGCCGAGGGCGGCAAAGGCGTCCTGAGCAGTGGGCATCGCCGGGAGTTGCAGGACCTGCTTCGAGGTGAGAGCGGTGGCCGAGGCGCTCATACGGCGACCTGCAGGGGGATGCAGGCGCGTCCCGCGCGCTCCATCGGTACGAACAGCACCAGCAGGTCGACGCCCAAGACGCTCGCGATGGCCTTGGCCTTGTCCTCGGGGATGGTGCGCTGGGTGCCGGCCATCAGGGCGCCGATGGTGCCGTGTGCAATGCCCGTGGCCTCGGCGAGCCTGCGGCTGCTGATCGAGCGACCGGTGCCGGTGCGTTCCATGAGGACCTTGAGCCGGTCGCCGCTGGCGACCGCGTACATGGTGGGCGAGGTGTTCTCGTTGCTCACGTTCTCTCCACTGGACGATGTGTCCATCTAGATGGAAGCGATGCCCGTGAGCTTTCCATATGGATGAACAGTTTGTCCAGCAAGATGGACGAGGGGGCGCACGGATGCAACCGGTCAAAGGCTCCGTGCTACCTGGCGAGGCTGGCCCGCGTGCTGAACAATCTGTTCAGTGAGATGGATGAACGGCAGGGGTGACCTGCACGTGCGTTTCAAGGATTCGTGTAGAGCCTGAACGTGCGCCCAGCTACCTGGCCAGGAGGAATGGCAGGATGAGCCCTATGGCACCCAATGAGATTTCGTCGACAACCCCTGAACAGAGTGAACCGCGGACCCAGTTCACCGATCTGCTGAGGAGTCGCCGCGCGGAGCTTGGTGAGGGCTTGGCCAAAGTTGAAGGCCGTTCGGTTGACCCTGTCACTGGGAAGGGCGTGAAGCGCGGTCGCATCTACCGACTGGAGGGTGGGGAAAGGGGGGGGATTACTCCCCCTGACTTCTGGGAACTGCGCGCGCTCGCTGAGGGGTACAGGCTGCCCATTGAGCGACTCCAGGATGCCGCTGGTGCCCAGTTCCATGGAGTGGAGCCCCTTCGTGTCGGAACGGGGGAAGCGGTCGCTTATGTTCGAAAGCTCGACAGGCTGCCACCGGAGCAGCGTGAGCGCCTGCTTCACCTGATCGATTCCCTGGTTCCACCCCAATCGGGTGAAGATCGCTGAATCACGCACTCCCCTTAGCGTCACTCTGGGTGACCAATCCCGGTAGCCTGTAGAGATTTCGTACACATGGTGCGATCATTGCGGCACACCCACTGACCACAAGGGTGCTGGTCTAAGCCGCAAATCGAACACTTGAGCGGGAGATGGGGGAGGCTGCGTGGAGTCACCGCAAGCGCAGGCTTGGTACTTCTTCAGCGACGACCTGCCAGACGGGGAGGTGATCATTCCATTCAAGACGCGCCATGGCCTGGCGTTCGGCATCCGACCTGGGCATATGACACCGGAGATGCTCGACGCTCTGAACAGAACTGCAAAGTTTGTTCTTCAAGTGGGCCTTGGTCACATATCTCTTCCTGGCAAGTCACCCTTGAACGAGTAGCTCAGTCGGGAGGAGAGACGATGGCCGTATCCCGCCGCGCCGGCGGCATCAGCAAGCGGTGTGAGTGCCGCGGTCCGGACGGCAAACGGCTCGGCACGAAGTGCCCGCAGCTGGCCAAGCGCAACCACGGCAAGCACCGCGTCAGCCAGGAACTCCCCGAGGACGCCGACGGCCAGCGCCGTCGCTTCCAGCGCACCGGCTACACCAAGCTCACCGACGCACAGACCGACCTCGACCGCATACGCGCCATCCTCGACCTGGCCGGCGACGACGAAGACGCAGAGCGACGCGTTGGCGACCTGCTTGCCGACCTCCAGAAGACCCGCGGCTCCATCCCCGACCCGACCGAGGTGTCCCGGAAGCTCGGCGTCGGCGTCCCCCTCGACGGGGCAATGACCGTGGGGGAGTGGCTCGACGTCTTCGCCGAGGCCCGGGCGAAGAAGACGAAGAAGACGACAGCGAACGGCTACCAGTCGCACATCCGGGTGCACCTGAAGCCGGGCGTCGGTCACTACCGGCTCGACCGCTTCACCGTCGGCCACGCACAGGAGTTCTTCGACGGGATCGACGAACGCAACGAAGTAGTGCGCGCGGAGAACCAGGCGCGGCGCGAGCAAGAGGCCCGCTGCAAGTGGGGGAAGAACTCCCGGCCGCCGGTCGTCGAGTCCACGCGCCTCGCAGTCGAGCGGGAGAAGCTGGCCGCGATGCCGGCCTACCGGGAGATCACTGGCCCGGCGACGAAGCAGCGGATCCGGGCGACCTTGCGGGCCGCACTGAACGCGGCGATCAAGCGGCAGCTCATCACGTTCAACCCGGCCGCGCACGTCGAGCTGGCCTCGGGCAAGCGCCCGAAGGCGGTGCTGTGGGCCGAGCAGCACGTCGAGCACTGGCGGAAGACGGGCGAGAAGCCGTCCGCGGTCATGGTGTGGACGCCGCCGCAGATCGGCCAGTTCCTCGACGAGGCCGAGTCGTCTCGGCTGTACGCGTTCTTCCACCTGATCGCGTTCCGGGGCCTGCGCCGTGGCGAAGGCGTCGGCCAGGACTGGGTGAACGTCGACCTTGACGGGCAGGCGATCACCATCGCCAAGGAGATCGTCGTGGACGGCTGGACGCCGATCGAGGACGACCCGAAGACGGACGGGTCGGCGGCCACGATCGGCCTCGACAGCGTCAACGTGGCCGTCCTGCGCGCCCACCATGAGCGGCAGCTGGAGGAGCGCCAGGCGTGGAACCGGCACGCTGCTTCTGAGCGGGAGAAGGGCAAGGATGTCGCGGACTGGGTGGACACCGGGAAGGTCTTCACCGACGTCGACGGGACGTGGCTGCATCCGGAGAGCGTGTCGGACGAGTTCCGCCGGATCTGCAAGGCGGCCGGCCTGCCCCCGATCAATCTCCGGGATCTGCGGCACTGCGCGGCGACCCTGATCCATGCGGGCGGGGGAGACCTGCATGCGATCAAGGAGACGCTGCGGCACTCGACGATCAAGCTGGCGTCGGACACCTACACCTCCTTGCTGAAGGAAGTCGACCTGGAGATTGCGGAGCGCGCAGCGGCGCTGGTGCCGCGGGCGCGGAAGCCGCGCGACGAAGCCCCCGCGCCGGGCGCTGTACCGGAGCGGGGGCCTGGAGCGTCGCAGTCGAGCGATGCTGATATGGACGGCTCCACGGTACCCATGGCCATCCGGGAGGGCGCGGCGTAGAGTCGAGGGGAACGAATGGGCCTCGTCACCGCAGGTGGCGGGGCCTTTCTGCTCAGCCGGTGCTCAACCGAACGCCACCCAACGGGCTCGTATCAAAGCAGACGAGACCCACTGAGAGGGGTTGCTGGCGACGTGCAAAGTGGTGGTGACCTGTACTCCAGCAGACGAATCCGATTGGGTACAACTTGACCGGACGGGACCGTACTTGACACCCGGAGACTCATAATCCGTCGGCCGTGGGTTCGAGTCCCACCCGCCCCACCCAGGCGCCCTCCGTGCAGGAACGTTCTTACCTGCACCGAAGCGCCAGCCCCTCCCTTCTGGAGGGGCTTTCCTCGTCTCTGAAGATCTTTTGCTGGGCCGCTGCTCGCCCGAAAGCCAGGCGATCATGGCACCGAGGGCTCACCAAACAACACGCCGAGACGTCGACGGAGCAACGCCTCAACAGCCGAGCGGTTCAGGCTCGGGCCTGGACGATGAGGGTGCCGATGTGCCCGGCCTTCGGGGCGCCTACCTCGGTCGCCTCGGCGGTGGCGAATCCGGCTCTGAGCAGAAGCCGCTCCCACACCGCGGGCCGGTAGCTGTACCGGTAGGTGAACATCGCCTTCCCGGCGAAGCCGCCCTTGTACATGCCCTGGGGGCCGTAGGCGCCGGGGATGGCCGGCGGCTGGGAGAAGACGAAGACGCCGCCCGGGGTCAGGCGCTCGCGCACGAGCGGGAAGAGACGGGACGGGTCGGTGAACCAGGCCGCGCCGAAGATGGAGTACACGGCGTCGTACCGCCCCTCGTCGGCGGCGAGCCAGTCGAGGACTTCGCCCTGCTCGATCCGCACGCCGAGCGGCGCCCACTTCTCACCCGCGCGCTGCACCATGCGCGGCGACAGGTCCACGCCGGTCGCCTTCACGCCCTGCTGCGCGAGGTGGGCCAGCGCGCGTCCGGTGCCGCAGCCGACCTCCAGCACGGACTCCGGGGCGCCCAGGAGTTCCGGGCCGGGGCCGTGTCCGGCGTACTGGGTCCAGCAGAACGACGGCTCGGCGTCGTCCTTGAACGCCGACTCGGCGTAGGCGTCCCACAGTTCGGTCTCGGCGGCGATGTCGTGCGGTACGGGCACAGCGCGTTTCCTTCGGGTCGTCAGGATGCGGGAGCCCCCGCCCTCGGGGAGCTGTGCGGGCGGGGGCGACTGTAGCGGGGTCAGTGGCTGTCGGGGACCTTGTCGTCGCACGGGGAGCAGTCCGCGCCGTCGATGGCCCACAGTTCCTCGTCGATCGGCCAGCCCTGGCTCTTCAGGAAGTCGCCGGTACGCAGGCACAGGCCGTCGCGGCGGCGCTCGATGAACGGGGCGTGGTGCTTGAACCGGCCGCCGTTGTAGAGGCGGCAGATGCCCCACCAGACGGGTGTGTCGAGGATGAGCTGGTGGACGCCGATGTCGACGAGCTTGCCGACGCCCAGGTGCACGTCGGGGTTCTCGATGGAGCCCATGACGTACATGACGGCGTTGCCGAGGATCCGTTCGGCCATGTCGCGGACCATGGTGTGGTCGCGCAGGAGCAGTGCAACCTCGCGGTCCCACAGACTCATGCCGCTGTCGAAGACGTTGACGGTCAGCTCGGTGATGTGCGGTGCGACCGCGTTCAGCAGGGCTTGCGGGTCGTCGGTGGTGCGGAGTGCGGTGGGACTGTCGAGCGCGATGGACACGATTCCCTCCCTGGTTGGATGGCTGCCCTCCTGGTCGAGGGCATTGGCCCGCCCGGCTCGGCGCGCGCAGGCTGCGGAGCCGGGCGGGAGTCTGTGGTTGAGCTGTCTGCGCAGTCGGGGCAGGCGTACACCTCGACGTCGAGGACGTGGACGCCCTCCCGGCCGCGGGCGATGCCGGCCGACACGGCGCCGTTCACGTCGAGCAGGCTCTTGGCGCACCAGCAGCAGGCCCACCCCGAGTACTGGGCGTAGGTCAGCGATGCGGCGGGCGGCGGCTCGGGAGGCGGGGTCATGGCCGGTCGGCGAGCGGGACCAGGCGGTGGACTTCACGGCACGGGCCGCAGGCGTACAGGCCACGCACGGCCGGGCCCGATCCTGCGTCTTCTGCCTGGATCAGCTCGATGCCGGTGGCGAACCGCCCGCACCACGAGCACAGGCCCCGCCTGCCGGTAGTCGCCTGCGCGGTCATCGCTGGCCCCCGTCGGCGAGGTGGAGCAACTCCCTGCGGGTGGAGCATGAGCGGCGGCTGCGGCAGGTGTAGCAGGTGTGGGTGTGGAGGGTGGCGACCCGGCGAGCCTCGGCGCGCACGCACGTCGTGCAGCCCCGGGGGGTACCAGCAGGTGCCGCTCTCAGTGCTGGGCCGCCGCCGCGGACCGAGGCTCACAACGGCGCCGGAGGTCAGGGGCGTGGTGCACCAGACGCACGCGCGACCGCACACCTGCTCCTCGGTGAGCTTGTGGATCGGAGGGAGCGGCAACAGGTTGACCGCCGCCAGCAGTGCCGTCCTCGCGGTCATCTCAGCACCTCCGCCGGAATCTGTCGGCCACCCGGCCCGAGCGCGGCGGCGAGTATGGCGGGCTCGGTCAGCCGTCCCGACCCGTCCGGGTGGGTGAGCCAGAACCGGCCGCAGACCTGTCGGCCTGTCGGAGGGCAGTGCAGCGGGGTACCGGGCGGCTGCACGGTCACCTGCCGTACGTCCGTCAGTTCGTTACCTGCGTGCAACGGCAACAGCCACCACGTCAGATCCACGGCCGGGTCAGCGAGGACCGGCCCGCGGTGCTCCTCACGGATACGGCTGAGGGCCTGCATACCCGCCACGAGGCGGCATTCCGCGGCGAGCCACAAACGGCCGGACGGTATGGGCGCGAGGGCTTCGAGCCCCCACGTCTGGTGGACGAGGTCCGGGCGTGCGGAGCACTCGGCGAGCCACGCATCCCCGGCCCCGAACAGTGCGGCTAAGCACATCGGTTGGGCCATGACCGCACCGTATGCAGGGCGATTGCAGCGCTGCTTGCCGATTGCGCGCAATTGCACAAGCCCATCAGCGGGTTGCGGAAATTGCTCAGGCGAGGTCCAGGGACGCCCGAGCGCGTCCGATCAACCGACGTGCCGACGGCCCCTCTTCGGCCGCTTCAGCGAGCCATTCCCACGCCCGCTCGTACAGCTGAACGTCCTCGTCGCCGGTCAGCCACAGCTCCTCGCTGATCGTCTCGACGATGACGAGGCGCCGATCGTAGATCCAGAAGCCGTGCGCCGGCGTCCGGCGTAGCTGCGCGGTAAAAGGGATGACGCCCAGCTCGATTCGCTTCTGACCCACCAAGTTGTACAGGCGATCAAGCTGTGCGGCCATCACGTCCGTGGGGCACGGCCGGTGGTACAGAGCAGCCTCGCACAGCAGGAAGCGGAACGACTTCTCCGGGTCGTAGAGAGCGGCTTGGCGGCGCATCCGTGCCTCGACCGCCTCGTCCGTCGTGGGTCGGATCTGGCGGAAGGCAGCGTTGGCATCGAAGATCGCTCGCGCGTACTCGGGCGTCTGGAACAAGCCGGGGACTCGCGACACCTCCAGGCCGCGGATCTCTTTCGTGGTCTCCGTCTGCCGGACAGCGATCTCTTGCCGGCCGCGGTGGCCGCCGGCCAGTTGCCGCTGCCAGGAACGGTGCCGGTCCTTCATGCCGAGCCCCGCCAGCAGCCCGTGCAGCTCGCTCACGACATCCGGACGGCCCACGCCGTGCGCCCACGCCGTGAGATCCTCGCGCGTCGGTGTCTGCTTCCCGTTCTGGAGACGGGACACCTTCGACGTCTGCCAGCCCAGTACGGCCGCGAGGTCTTTCCCTTCCAAGCTGGCCTCGACGCGCAGTGTGCGCAGGCGCGCGCCGAGGGCGTCCCGGGAGGTCTGGAAGTCGGTCGTCACATGGTGGAACGTACCCGCTCGGCGAACTCCGCAGTAGGTACGGCGTGGTGCCACGCGGCGTCCCGGGCCTGGCAGGCGGCGAGCACCTCGGCCGGGTCCTCGCTCACGTACACGCCAAGGGTGGTGTCGTACTCGTCGAACGCGAACCGGGCGACAACGCGCGAGTCGAAGAGCCAGAAGTCGAAGTCCGGCAGGCGCAGTTGCTCGGCCTCAGCGCGGGTCAGGTTCCGGATGTCCTCTCCCGCAGCGACGTTCCCCGGGGCGCTTGCGAGGAGGAACCGCTGTCCGTCCGTCACTGGGTCATCAACGATCCGAACGCGCTCGAACCGCTTCCCGGCCGCCGTCTGCTCGGCGACGTTCGCACGCCATGCGTTGGCCGGCTCGGCGACGATGTCCTCACCGGCCTGCCAGCGCGCCCACTTGGGGCTGCGCCGGTCCGAGGCGTAGCCGCGGCGGGTCTCCAGCCGCCACGCGGTGTGCCGGAACTCCTTGAAGAGGCGGGAGATGGAAGCGAACGGCTCAAGCGCCGGTGCCTCGGTTGTGGGGGCGTAGCGAGTGAGCAGGCTCCGGGGAACGCGGACGAAGGTCTCGGACTCCTTGACGTCCCGCAGACGGGCGAGGTGCGCGGGGTCGGTCTCGCGGTCGCCCTGGACAAGGATCTCGTCCGTCTCGGGGATCTCGTACAGGGTGGGGCAGTCGCCGTCGTCGCTGGTGGTGCCGAGGAACCTGAGCGTCATGTCGCCCTCCATGTATCCGGGTTGGAGCTCCAGGATGCGCGCACGTCGCCTGGGCGCGCTCGTGGATTGCAGCGGATTGCGCCGACGCCGGTGAGGTTGTCGATTGCGCGCAACCGGCACGCGAAAAAGTCCCCTCGCGCCCGCAGGGGCTTAGGTTCTAGCGGTCATCGCAACACCCGACCTTCAGAGACGCGATGGCCTTCGAGATCCGCAAGATCCGGACACCTCAAGGGAAGAAGAAGCTGGCCCGTGAGCGGGAGGAATACTTCCGGCTCATGGAGCAGGGGGTGATCAGGCGAAAAGCACCGGCAGGAGCACCCCGCCTGCCACGGCGGTACCGGCAACGTCGGTGGAGAACTCCGGCAGAGCTGAGCACATCGAGGGAGAAACGGTCGCCAAAGCCCCCAAGCTTCCGTCCGGAGAGCCGCTGGCCCAAGTGGCTTCTGTGGAGGGCAGCCGCGAACTCGAGTTGGGGCACATCACCACGCAACCACTGTCGGTCCACTGGAATGCGTGGCCAGTGAGGTCAGCAGCACTTACAGCGAGCTACGTCTCAAGGAGCCCCGGGACGTGGACAGGAGGAGTGCCGATCTCGGGGTGCGGTAATCCGGGTTGATGGGCTTCGGGAGGGGTTCGGCGGGGCAGGACGATCAGGACGAGGCACTGGGAAGCATGAGGAGGGCGCCATGGACCGCCGGATCCGTGTTCGTGTCAGCCGTCGGCCCGCCGCCCCCCGCGGCCAGGAGATCGACCGCAGGACCCCTTCGGGGCGGATCCTGCCGTACTGAACGGAGCGGTGCGGGACGGCCGTTCACAGGGGTGACTGCCAGGTCACCGTGGTGCCGTCCGTCCGCTCTCCGTCGTCGTGGACGGTCAGCCGTACCGCGGCCCGGCCGTCCGGGAGCATCGCCCGCGCGTCCACCGTGACCTCGATACGGGAGACGCCACGGCGCCCGGCCGCGGCGGAGAGCGCGCGGCGCAGGGCGGTGAGCAACTGCTCGGCCACCCGCTCGGGAACACGGGTCTCCACGGCGCCGAGGAAGTGCGTGGAGGGCGGGAAGCCGAGCAGTGCGGCGGCGCCCGCCGTCTCCCGGAGAACCTTCCCGCGGAAGGTGACCGGGGCCTCGGCCGGCGGCTGTTGGAGGGCGAAGATCGCGGTACGGACCTCCTGGACCGTCGACTGGAGCTCGTCCACGGCCCGGCCCAGCGTCTCGTGCACCCCGTCGTCGTCCGCGCCGGCCCTGCGCTGCGTGGACTCCAGCATCATGCCCGTGGCGAACAGCCGTTGGACGACGAGGTCGTGCAGGTCGCGGGCGATCCGGTCGCGGTCCTCGTAGACCGCGAGGCGCTCCCGGCCGTGCTGTGCGTCGGCCAGCACCAGGGCGAGGGCCGCATGGGAGGCGAACTGGGTGGCCAGCAGCCGTTCCACGGGTGTGTAGGCGCGGTCGCCGCGGCGGCGCGGGAGCGCGAGCGTGCCGATCAGCCGCCCCTCCGCCTGGAGCGGCAGCATCATGCTCGGTCCGAACCGGTGCCGCACATGCGTGGTCATGCGCGGGTCCGTCGCCGAGTCGTCGATGAACACCGGTTCCCCGCCGAGCAGTTGCTCCAGGACGGCGCTGCCGGGCTCGATGGTTGTACCGACGATGTCCGCGGGGTCGCCGTGCGTGGCGGCCGCCACGATCTCCATGCCGCCCTCCGGGGTCGGCAGGAGGACCACCCCGGCCGAGGCGTCGGCCAGCAGCCGGGCCCGCTCGGCGACCGTCATCAGCGCGTCGCCCGCGCTCCGGCCGGTGAGCAGCGCCGTGGTGACGGCCGCCGCGCCCTCGATCCAGCGCTCGCGCTGCCGGGCCGTCTCGTACAGCCGGGCGTTGCCGATGGCGATGCCCGCCTGGACGGCGAGCACTCGCAGCACCTGTTCGTCCTGCGCGGTGAACGGGCCGCCGCCGCGCTTGCCGGCGAGGTGCAGCCGCCCGAAGTCCTCGCCGTGCACCAGGATCGGCACATCGAGGGTGCCGGCCCCCTGTCGCGCCGGTGCCGGCCGGCCCGTCGTACGGATCGGGGCGAGCCCGTCCTGCCCGGGGTCGGTCGTATCCAGGGCGGCGTACCGGGCGCCGGTCAGCTCGGCGGCGCCGTCCACGATGCGCTGGAGGGTGCCGCGCAGCTCCAGCTCGGAGCCGACGCCGAGGACGGTCTCCAGCAGGGACGGCAGACGGGGCAGCGGGTCGTCGGTCATACGGCCGTGGCGCGGTCCCGGCTCATGCGGCCAGCGGGTCCAGGATCAGCGGCTCGATCTTGCCCTCGAGCATCGCGCCGATGCCCTGGACGGCGCAGACGTCGGGCCGCTCGGCGATGTTCACCGGCATCCCGGTCGCCTCCCGCAGCATCTGGTCCAGACCGGGCAGCAGCGCGGAGCCGCCGACCATCACTATGCCGACGTCGGCGAGGTCGGCGACCAGGTCGGGCGGGCAGTCCCGCAGCACCTTGCTGATGCCGTCGAGTACGGCCGTGAGCGGGGTCTGGATGGCGTCGCGCACGGCGGCGGTGTCGACCCGCACGCTGCGCGCGAGACCGGTGGCCACGTCCCGGCCGTGGATCTCGGTGGACAGCGGGCCGTGCGCGGTCAGCCCGTTGCCGGACAGGGCCAGTTGCAGCGGTCGTACGGACTGGCTGGGGAGCATCAGCTCGTGCGCGTGCCGCAGGTGCTGCACGATCGCGTGGTCGACGGCCTCGCCGCCCACCGGGATCCGTTCGGCGGTGACGATCGAGCCGAGCGAGAGGACCGCCACCTGGGTGGCTGCGGCTCCGCATACGACGATCATCGTGCCCTGGGCGCGTTCCACGGGCAGACCGCAGCCGACGGCGGCGGCGATCAGCGTGTCCACGAGTTCGACGCGCCGGGCGCCGAGGCCGACGAGCGTCTCGATCGTCGCCCGCTGGGCCAGCGGATCGGCGTCGTGCGGGGTGCAGGCCGCGGCGCGCAGCCGTGTCTTGCGGCGCAGCGCGCGGCGGATCTTGTCGCCGAGGAGGTGGCGCAGCATCCGCTGGGCCATCTCGATGTCGACGACGGTGCCGCCGGAGACCGGCCGTACGACCCGGATGTAGGCGGGGGTGCGCCCTGTCATCTTCTCCGCCAGCTCGCCGACCGCGATGAGCGCGCCGGTGCGGGTGTTCACGGCGGCGGCGGACGGCTGGTCCACGACGAGGCCGACGCCCTTCACATAGACGCGGGTGCGGGCCGCGCCCAGATCGACGGCGAAGTGGCAGCGGCGCAACTGCTCCAGGCTGACGGTCACGGCAGATCCTCCCGAGTGCGCAGGCCGTGGCGGTGCCGCCGGTTGGCGGTCTCCTTACGTATCCTCTGCGGGCGGCGGGGCCGGCGCCTTCTGGAATGGGCCGGTCGGGTCGCCGCTGAATGGGGGACGGAAAGACAGCGGTCGGCGTGTCCCGAGCGACCTGCGCCTCGGCGATGGCCGCTGACCCACGGTATGCCGTCCGGGGCGGGTGCGGGCTGCGTGGCCGCCACGGGGGAGCGCGCTACGTGATCGGCGGGCCG
Organism: Streptomyces shenzhenensis; assembly: GCF_003688995.1. GTDB lineage: Bacteria > Actinomycetota > Actinomycetes > Streptomycetales > Streptomycetaceae > Streptomyces > Streptomyces shenzhenensis_A. The sequence goes on from NZ_PENI01000032.1 coordinate 61,129, forward strand.
GGTTCCGGCCGTGTGGTCGCCTTGACCCGCCCGGGCTTCGCCGCATCGTCCCTGGTGAGCGGGGTGTCGTGCGGTCGGCTCGGGGCTGCGGCCGGTGCGTTGCACGAGTCCGGCGGGCGTGATTCACTCGCCCGATGGAGCTTCTGCTGACGTCGGCCGGTCTGCGTAACGAGACCCTGCGGGACGCGCTGCGGGACATGCTGGGAAAGCCGTTCGGGTCGGCGAACATCGTGTACGTTCCGACGGCGTCCATGGCGGAGCCCGGAGACCATGGGTGGCTTCTTTCGGACATGAACCGGCTGCACGGCCTCGGCTGGCGGGAGTTCGACGTCCTGGAACTGAACGGCCTGCCCCGGCGGCTGGTACTCGACCGGCTGCTGCACGCCGATGTCATTTATGTCGGGGGCGGCAATCACTACCACCTTGCTCGCAGCATCACCGGCAACGACCTGGCCGACGGCTTCCTGGAGGCGCTGGCAGGCCGGGTCTATGTGGGGTTGAGCGCCGGTTCGATGATCTTCAGCCGGAATCTCACCGAACACTCCGCCGATGTCATCGGGGACACCGCAGACCTCCATGTTCTAGACGCGGCGACCGTGCAGTCGCCCTTCGGCCTCTTCGACTGGTATCTGAAGCCCCATCTGTACTCGCCGGACTTCCCGGAGCGCGACGACGCCTGGGCCGATCGCATCGTCGCGCGGGCGGACTTCCCGGTCTACTTCATCGACGACGACACAGCCATTCGCGTCAGCGACGACAAGGTGGACGTCGTCTCAGCAGGACGGTGGCGGTTTCATCCGTGATCGGCCGCCGGCGCCGCAGCCGACCGGCCACCCAGCCCGGCCCACCCGGCGGAGCGCCACCGTCAGGAGTTGCTCAGCGCGCGCTTCATGATCTTGCCCATGTCGTTGCGGGGCAGTGCCGTCAGATGGTGGACGACGCGCGGGCGCTTGTGCGGGGCCAGCCGGCGGGCCACGTGCTCGGCCAACTCCTCGACACCGGGCGGGGACTGGGGATCCGCGGGCACGATCCACGCCACGATCCGCTCGCCCAGATCCGCGTCCGGCTCCCCGGTGACGGCCGCCTCACGCACCCCCGGATGCTCGAGCAGCGCGTTCTCGATCTCCCCGGCGCCGATCTTGTAACCCCCGCTCTTGATCAGATCGGTGGCTTTACGGCCGACGATGCGGACATAGCCGTCGGCCTCGCGCACCGCCATGTCGCCGGTGCGGAACCAGCCGTCCGCGGTGAAGGCGGCGGCGGTGGCGTCGGGCCGGTTGAGGTACTCGGTGAACAGGTTCGGGCCGCGCACCTCGATCTCGCCGACGGTCTCCCCGTCGTACGCCGCGAGGGCCGTGCCGTCCTCCTCCACCAGCCGCAGCTCCACACCCGGCAGCGGCACCCCGACCGTGCCCGCGCGGGGCTCCCCGTCGGCCCGCACGCTCGTGTTCATCAGCGTCTCCGTCATGCCGTACCGCTCGATCACCCGCTGCCCGGTCGCGGCTGTGATCCGCTCGTGGTCGTGCACCGGCAGCGCGGCCGAGCCGGAGACCAGCAGCCGGGCCCGGCCCAGCGCCTTGGCCAGCCCCGGGTCCTCGGGCAGGGCCTCGGCGATGCGGTGGTACATGGTCGGCACCCCGAACAGCATGGTCGCGCCGTCGTTCAGCTCCCGGGCCACGCCCTGCGTGCCGAACCGCCCCAGGTGCCGCACCGAGCCGCCGCGCCGCAGCGGGCCGAGGACGCCCAGCACCAGGCCGTGCACATGGAACAGCGGCAGCCCGTGCACCAGCACGTCGTCCGCGGTCCAGCGCCAGGCGTCGGCCAGCGCGTCCAGGGTGGCGGCGACCGCGCGGCGGGGCAGCACCGCGCCCTTGGGCGGGCCTGTGGTGCCGGAGGTGTACACGACCAGCGCCGGGTCGGTGTCCGCCGCGCGGTCCTCCGGGACGTCGCCGCGGCCGCGCGCGTCCACGTCGAGCCGCACCAGTCCGGCCGCCGGTGCCGGGAGCCGGGCGCCGGGCGCGGCCAGCACCAGGGAGGGCGAGCTGTCGGAGAGGATGTGGGCGAGTTCGCCCTCCCCGGACTTCGGGTTGAGCGGCACGGCGGCCACCCCGGCGAGCAGCGCGCCCACCACCCCGACGGCCGTCTCCAGCTCCGGCGTCGCCCACACGGCGACCCGGCCCGCGCCGCGGACCCGGGCGGCCACGGCGCCCGCGGCGGCGCCCAGTTCCGCGTACGTCAGCGACCGCTCGCCGAACCGCAGGGCGACGCGCTCGCCCGGACCGCCCGTCAGGGCCGGAAAGAGAAGGGACACGCGGCGCACTCCTTACCGTCGGGGAGCACCGGCACAGCGCTCCGCACGCTCCTGTGACACCGACGGTAGAGGATCGGGCGACGCCGGAGGAGGCACCGCGGGCGGCGGCTCAGGCCGCCGTCCCCACCACGTCGGCGACCACGCAGCTGACATTGTCCGGGCCGCCGGTGGCGTTCGCCTCGGTGATCAGGGTGCGGACCGCCGCGTCCGGGGCCGGCGCCGTGGACAGCAGATGCGCGATCCGGTCGTCCGGCACGACCCCGGACAGGCCGTCGGAGCACAGCAGATACCGGTCGCCGGGCAGCGCGTCGTGCAGCTTCAGATCGGGTGCGGCGCTGGTGTCACCGCCGAGCGACTTCAGGAGCAGGGCGCGCTGCGGATGTGAGGTGGCCTCCTGCGGGGTCAGCCGGCCCTCGTCGAGCAGCGACTGGACCACGGTGTGGTCGTGGGTGATCCGGAACAGGCCGCCGTCGCGCAGCAGATAGGCGCGCGAGTCCCCGATGTGCACCAGGGCCAGCCGCGACCCGGTCAGCAGCAGCGCGGTGAGCGTGGTGCCGGCCTCCGCCGCGCCGCCGGCCGCGTCCCGCACGGCCTGCCGCGCGCCCTGGACGGCGTCCTCCAGCAGGTTCAGGACGCTGCCCGCGGGCAGTTCCGTGTTCTCCAGGAACGTCAGCGCGGCCACCGCGGCGCTGCTCGCGGGCGCCCCGGCGGGCCCGTACCCGTCGGCCACGGCGAGCAGCCGCGCGCCCGCGTACGCCGTGTCCTGGTTGGCGGGCCGTACCCGGCCGGTGTCGGAGTGGGCGGAATGACGCAGTTCCAGCATGGCGGTGTCCTTCCTCGACTCTGCGGTCAGCTGGTCGACGAGAAACACGGCGAGGTCCCGGCGTACGGCCGTCTCCGCCTCCACCCGCGCCCAGTGGGCGCGGATCTCCCGGGCGGCGGCGGCCGGTTCGAGCGCGCACACCTCACGGATCCCGGCGAGCGGCATGCCGAGCCGGCGCAACCAGGCGCTCCGCTGGACATGCCGCGATGTGCCGTCGGTCGGCTGCGGCACCGTCGTGGCTGGTCGCGCAGTTCCCCGCGCCCCTTCGGGGCGCTGTCGAACCAGCATCTCCATGCCCCACCCCCGGGTGCCGCTCTTCTCGTCGTCCCGCCATCGATGCTGCGGCTTCACCGAGGGGGAAGGTCAAACCGGTTGTCGCGGTCACCGTCTCCGTGGTTAGCCTGCGGTCCGATCATCCGCTGATTCCGTACGCCGAGGGAGCCCGCTGTGCGCCGCATCGCACTCGCCACCTACGACCCGGGAACCGAGCAGAACCAGGACCGCGACCTGCCGGTCCTGCTCGGGGCCCTGACCGACGCCGGGGCCGAGGCCGTCGCCGTGCACTGGGACGACCCGGGCGTCGACTGGGGCGGGTTCGACCTCGTCGTCATCCGGTCCACCTGGGACTACAGCTGGCGGGCCGAGGAGTTCGTGGCGTGGGCCGAGCGGGCCGGGAAGGCGACGCGGCTGGCCAATCCGGCCGCCGTGGTGCGCTGGAACACCGACAAGCGGTACCTGGGGGACCTCGCGGCGGCCGGTGTGCCCGTCGTGCCGACCCGTTATGTCGCGCGGGGGGAGCAGGCCGAACTCCCGGACGACCACGAGTTCGTCGTCAAGCCGACCTCCGGCGCGGGCGCCCGCTACGCCGCGCGGTACACGCCCGGCGAGCGCGAGGCGGCGCTGCGGCAGCTGGCCCGGATGCACGCGGAGGGGCTGACGGCGATGGTGCAGCCCTACGTCCGCGGCATCGACGTCGGCGGCGAGCGGGCCCTGCAGTTCTTCGGCGGCCGGCTGCTGCACGCCAGCCGCAAGCGGGCCGTCCTGTCGCCCGGTACGGCCTACGACGCGGCGAAGGTGGCCCACCCCGACCTGGCGCCGTGGACCCCGACACCGGCCGAACTCGCCGTCGCCGGACGCGCGTTGGCCGCCGTACCGGACGCGCCCGAGCTGCTGTACGCGCGCGTGGACCTGGTCGACGGCGAGGACGGGACACCCCACGTGATGGAACTGGAACTGATAGAACCCAACCTGTTCCTCTTCCTGCACCCAGCTTCGACGGCCACGGCGACATCGGCGATCCTGAAGGCAGCCGGCGCCTGAGCGAACACGGCCCCGTGCAGCGCGCCCCGAAAGGGGCGCGGGGAACTGCGCGACCAGCCACAACGCACCCGCACTTGACTACCGGCGCGTCACCCCTCAGGCGCCGCCGGCAACCCGCTGCAACAAGCCCCAAGTGAACTCGGCGACAACCCCCCGGCGGACGCCGCTCGCGTCGGGGGCCGCGAAGGCGAGGCCCCACCGGGTGGGGGCCGTGCCCTCCAGCGGGCGGGCGGGGGCGAAGGCGCGGGCCGCCTCGTCGACCGTGCACGACCAGGGGGTGAGGTCTTCCAGGGCGGCCAGGCGCGGCGCTGGGGCGCCCGGCGCGCGGACCAGCCACTCGGTCCAGACCGCACCCGTGGCGCCGACCAGCACCTCGAAGCGCAGGTCGGGCCAGAGCGGGACGGGCCACTGCCACACCGCGCACTCCAGCTCGCCGATGGTGCGCCTGCCCTCCGACTCGGGTGCGCCGAGCACCGAGCGGTAGCGGGCGGCCGCCGGGCGCGGCCGGGGTGAGCGGACCATCGCCTGCCAGCGCTTGTTGGCCTCGCGCATATCGGCGAGGGACACGCCCAGCGCGCGCCGGGCGTCCTCGACCAGGTCCGGGTTGTGGTCGGCCATGCGGCGCAGCAGCACGAGTTGGAAGTCGAGCGGGGTGAAGGGGGCGGCGGGGCGCCCGGCGGAGGAGGGCATGTACCCCATCGTCGCCCACCTGCCCCGTACACACCCATTGCCGGGGCAATCCTCCATGACTAGCCTATGTTCGTCATGCCGATCGTCTGTTGAAATCTCGAACGCAGGCGCTGATCAAGGGAGGGGGCCGGAATGGGACGCCTCGTACCCGCCGTGACCCGGGCTCTCGACATACTGGAGCTCTTCCTCGACGGGGACGGGACGCTGTCCGCCCCCGACATCGTGCGCAGGCTCCATCTGCCGCGCACCACCGTGCACGAGCTGGTCACCACGCTCGCCGCGCGCCAGTACATCGTGCCCGTACCGGGACAGCCCGGACGGTACCGGCTCGGGGTGCGCCCGTACCAGCTCGGCAGCCGCTACGCCGAGCAGCTCGACCTCGCCGCCGAGGGCCAGCAGGTCGCCCGCTCGGTCGCCGAGACCTGTGACGAGACCGTGCACGTGGCCATCCTGGACGGCACGGACGTCATCTACATCGCCAAGGTCGACTCCACGCACGCGGTGCGCATGGTGTCCGCGGCCGGCCGCAGGCTGCCCGCCCACTGCACCTCGGTCGGCAAGATGCTGCTGGCCTCGCTGCCCGAGCCGGAGCTGGCCGCGCGCATCCCGGACGGCGCCGAACTGATCGCCATGACACCCAACAGCATCACCGACCCCGGCGCGCTGCGCGAGACACTGGCCGGGATCCGGGAGCGTGGTCTCGCGGTGGAGAGCCGCGAGTCCAACCCGGACGTCAGCTGTGTCGCGGCCCCGGTCCGCGACCGCACCGGCCAGGTGGTCGCCGCGCTGTCCATCTCCGTACCCATGATCCGCTGGAGCGAGGAGCGCATGGCCGAGCTGGCGCACCTGGCCGCCAAGGGCGCGGTCGAGCTGTCGGAGCGCCTGGGCCACCGGAGCGCGGCATGACGGCGTACGAGGTGGCGGTGCGGGCCGAGGCGACGCTCGGCGAGGGACCGACCTGGGACCCGGCGACGGGCCGGCTGCTCTGGATCGACATCCTCGGCATGCGGATCCACACCTACGATCCCGCCTCGGGCCGCCGTACGGTCCGCACGACCGAACAGCACATCGGCGCCGTGAAGCCACGCGCGGGCGGCGGCCTGGTGCTCAACCTCCGTGACGGGATCGGCCTCCTCGACCCGGACGGCACCTTCCGCTGGCTGCACCGCGAGCCGGTGCCCGGCCGCCGCGCGAACGACGCCGCGGTCGCGCCCGACGGCGCGCTGTGGGCGGGCACGATGCGCTACGACGAGACGGCGGGCGGCGGCACGCTGTCCCGGGTCACCGGCGCCGGTGAGGTGCGCACGGTCCTGCCGTCCGTCACGGTGAGCAACGGCACGGGCTGGAGCCCCGACGGGCGCCTGATGTACTACGTCGACACCCCCACGCGCCGGATCGACGTCTTCGACTTCGACGGCGAACAGGCCCTGAACCGGCGTCCGTTGGCCGAGATCGAGGAGGGCGCCGGGTTCCCCGACGGCCTCACGGTCGACGCCGACGGCTGTGTCTGGGTGGCGCTGTGGGACGGGGCGGCGGTACGCCGCTACACGCCCGGCGGCGCCCTGGACCGGGTACTCACCGTGCCCGCGGCACGCCCGACGGCGTGCGCCTTCGGCGGCACGGACCTGACGGACCTCTACATCACCACAGCCCGCACCGGCCTGAACCAGCCTCACCCACTGTCCGGTTCCCTACTGGTCATCCCAACCGCAGGCAAGGGCGTACCCCACCCCTCCTTCGCCGGTTAGCACCGGATGCCCCGAAAGGGGCGCGGGGAACTGCGCGACAAGCCACAACGAACCCGCAGACGACAGACGACGCCCCCCGGCGGAGCCCTCAGCCGAGCCCCGCTGCCTTCAGCTCCTCCGCGGTCAGCGGGGGCCCGCCCAACGCCGGTTTGAGAGGACCCACCATCGCCGCGACCACCACGCTGGGCGCCAACAGCACCCCCGACCCACGCTCCAGCGAGGTCACGTCCGTCACCCGCCGCGCGATGCGCCCGTTGCCGGTCGCGGTGTGCAGCAGCCGTCCCACGTAGGCCGCAGTGATCCGCTCCCGCAGCGTCGGCCCGGTCTCGGTCGCCCCCGGGTAGAAGACGTCCGCGCCGGTCGACAGGTCCCAGGCCGCCCGCACCGGCCGGCTCACCGCCTGCTGGATCCGCCGGGCGAGTCCGGGTGCGCCAGGGCCCTGACGGGACATCACCTCCTGCAGGGCGAGCGCCCCTTGGGCCGCCACCGACATGCCGTGCCCGTACACGGGGTTGAGCGCGCACACCGCGTCGCCGAGCACCACGAAGTTCTCCGGCCACATCGGCATCCGCTCGAAGAAGTGCCGGCGGTTGGCCGTGGTCCTGGTGAACGCGACCTCCTCGCCGAGCGGTTCGGCCCGTGCCAGCAGCTCGGCGATGAGCGGGTGCCGCAGCTCCTCCCGGGCGTACCGGAGGAAGTCGGCGGCGTCGGCGGTCGGTTCATGGCCGCGGGAGCCGTGCAGGGTGACCATCCATCTGCCGTGCTCGACCGGCATCAGGACACCGCCCCGCCCGGGCCGCCGGTCCCGCGGATCCGCCTGCACATTGACGAGCGGGAACCCGTTCCGGGCCGGTTCCGGCGCCCGGAACAGCCGGGTCGCGTACGCCAGGCCGGGGTTGACCTCGCGCCGCTCGGGTGCGGGCAGTCCGAGCGAGGTCAGCCACTGCGGGGCTCGGGACCCGCGTCCGGTGGCGTCGACGACGAGGCCGGCCGGCAGGGTGCGCTCGGCTCCGTCCCGGTCCCGGATCCGCACTCCGGTGACGGCCGCGTCCGTGCCCACCGGCCCCAGCGCCTCGGCCCGTTCGACCAGTTGGATCCGCGGGTCGGCGAGGATCTGCGTGCGCACCACCCAGTCCAGCAGGTCCCGGCTGGCGGGCAGCAGGAACGCCGACTCGTTCCAGCGCCGGAACCAGCCGTGCGGCGACAGTACGACCATGTCCGTGGTCACCGGCAGCCGGGTCACCCCGGCCGCCCGCAGCCGTTCGGTGACGCCCGGCACCAGCCGCTCCAGCGCCCGGGCCCCGCCCGACCACAGCTGGTGCACGTGCCGGGCCTGCGGCAGCCCCGCGCGCGGTTCGGGCCCGGCGGGCAGCGCGTCCCGCTCGACCACCACGACCCGGTCGACGAACGAGGTCAGCGCACGGGCGGCGAGCAGGCCCGCGAGAGAGCCGCCGAGGACGACGGCGACGCCGCTGCGCTCACTCATGTGCGGGAACGCTCTCTGCTGCCGGGACGGCGGCACGCGCGTGCACCGCCTCGATCTCGTCGGGGTGGCGCAGGGCCCGCGAGACGGCCGCGATCTCCTGGAGCAGATCGGTGGTGTCGGGCCCGGGGGCCGTGTCGTACGGCTCGGGCGTACGACCGCGTGCCACGGCGTCCAGGATGCTCACCGCCGAGGCCAGCGCCCTCGCCCGGGCCGGCGGGTTGCCCAGCTCCAGAGCGGCGCCGTACGCCCGCGTGGCCAGGTCCACATCGATGCGCCGGGCCAGTTGCAGCAGCACGTCCCGGATGAAGGTCTCCCGGCGGATCAGCCGCAGTTCGGGCGTGGCGCGCAGCAGGAAGCGCACGCCGTCGCCGCTGACGGTCCGCATCAGCAGGTACAGCGGGCGCAGTTCGTGGTGGGCGAGCCGGACCCGCCACCGGTCGTGCAGGTACTGGCCGGCGTGCGGCAGGATGAATCCGACCGCGATCAGGATGGCGGACAGGGCGGCGACCGGCGGTGCCAGGTCGGTGCTCAGCCAGTCCAGGTCGCCGCCGAACCAGCGGGCCGCGACGGCGGTCAGCTTGGACGCGTCGAAGATCAGGTTCAGTACGTAGCCGGCGCCCAGCAGCTTCAGTCCCCAGCGCAGCCAGGCGTCCAGGCGCTCGGTGCGCACCCAGTTCCAGATCAGCCTGGATGTGATCAGGCAGGCCACGCTGTGCGCGAGCAGGTAGAGCAGGATCTCCTCGCGCATGAACGGGGTGGTGGCGTAGTACGTGTCCAGGTCCCGCAGCCGCTCCAGGGGCGCGTCGGCGAGCGCGAACAGCACCCACAGGGCCACGATCACCCCGGAGTAGGCGCAGATCACCCAGCGCATCGCGCGGCGGGTGGCGGCCGAGCGTTCCGACAGGCCGTTGCGCCAGGCGATGATCAGCAGCAGGCAGGAGCCGCAGAACGCGGTGAGCAGCGAATAGCACCAGGGCGCCGAGATGTTCGGCACGCCGGTGACCCGGTTGGTCCAGGCGATCGTGGACGGTGTCACGAACACGAACACCGCGCAGGCAAGAAGCAGCAGACCGCCGACCGCGCGCAGCAGCGGGTCCCGCCACAGCCGGATGATCGTGGGCAGCTTGATCAGGAGCGCGGCGGTCAGCACCGCGGTGGGGATCCAGAAGGAGATGTAGAACTCGTTGAGGAGTCCCGAGGGGTTCAGCGCCAGCGGGTTCACCGGGGGGCTCCGCGGCGCCCGCGGTAGCCCAGGGACCGCTGAAGCGGGTCGGGGGGAGGGCCGGCCTCGGTGACGCAAGGGCGGCACAGGGCGGCCAGGCGGTGTCCGAAGTCGTCGGCCTCGGCCTCGTCGGCCTCCCGGGAGCCGTTGCGCGCGGCCACCGTCAGGGCCGCGTCGCGCAGGCCGGGCGTCTCGGCGAGGGCGCGGGCCGCTTGGGTGCCGGGCAGCCGGTCGTGCCGGTGTCCGGCGTGCAGATGCCACAACTCATGGCCGAGTATGACGAGTTGCTGGACCGCTTCGGCGCGCTCCTCGACGATGACCAGGTCGAAGTCGGCGAACTCCACGCACAGACCGGTGACTTCGATCTCGTCGGGGAACCGCTCGAAGCGCAGCTCGACGGGGCGGCCGCCGCGGCGTGCGGTCATCTCCTCGCACAGGGCCCGGCACAACTCGCCGATGTCGGCGGGGGGACGGGGCCTGGCGCGCACCGCTCGGGCCAGACCGGCGGCGAGCGTGCGCTCGGCCGAGCCGGGCCGAAGGCTGCGCAGCCTCGTGGCGATCCGGGCCGCCCGCTGCCGCGCGCCCGCGATGTCCATCGCCTCCCCCTTCGCCCCGCCGGACGGCGGCTCGTCCGACACTACGCGCCTGGACGTGTTCGCGACAGGTGCGCCGACGAGCATGGTTCAACCAGAAACGATCGCCGAATCCGTCACGAAGCGAAAGGGGACCGGCCTCAACCGCTCCCGAAGTACCCTCACTCAATCTGCCGGGGGCCCTGGGGCATGCTTCGACGTGACTCCGGTGGGTGCGCGCCGCGTGACGGTGTCGGCTCGAGGGCGCTGCTGTGTTGCGCGGTCACGCTGCCGCGTCCGGTTGGGGTATCGCCTGGCGCGCGGCGCCGGTGGGTGTCCGGTGCATGACGGTGTTGGCCCGTGTGCATCCAGTGCGAGGGCGCTGCTGTGTTGTGCGGTCGCGCTGGCGCGTCCGGTGGGTGTCCGGATCGTGGTCGTGGTGTGGCGTGGGGCATTGACGTGTGGGTGTTTTGAATTTACGGTCGCCGGCGACTGCCGGGACGGCGGACGGCGAGTGTGGAAGGGCAGGGCACCGACCTCATGACCGAGCCGGGCGGACCGGCCTGGCGGCAGACGACGTTCCACCCGTTCGCGCAGGCCGCCCGGTACGGCCGCGGCCAGGTCCTGGACGTCCGCGTCGACTCGCCCACCCACGAGACGGCCGCGTACGGCGAGACGGACCTGCTGCACGCCACCGCGGTACGCGCCGAGGACGGCGCGGTCACCGTCTTCGCGGTCAACCGCGACCGCGCCCGGCCGCTCCCGCTCGACGTCACCCTGAACGGCCTCGGCCTGACCCGGGTCGTCGAGCACAGCGCCCTCGCCGACGCCGACCCCGACGCCCGCAACACCCTCGGCGACCCCGAACGCGTCACCCCGCACCGGGTCACGGGCACCGCCCTCGGCGACGGCCGGCTCGGCGCCGTCCTGGAACCGCTGTCCTGGAACGTGATCCGGCTCGCCTGAGCCTGCCTCAACGGCCGGGGGAGGCCACCTGCGTCACCGGCACCCCGCCGGCCGCGCTCCCCAGCAGCGTCAGCCGCACCTCGCCAGGACCCGACTCCGTGCTGCCGTCGGACAGCACGGCCAGCGCCAGGGTGTTGGTGCCACGCGTGTTCAGGATGCCGTTCGGCAGCACGAACGTGTGCTGCGGGCCCACGTCGTTGATGTACTGGCCCAGGTTCCAGCCGTTCAGGAAGATCTGTACGCGGTAGGCGCGGGCCGGGTCGTCGTCCAGGACCAGCCCGACCGAGGCGTCGATGCCGCCGGGCACCGTCAGCCGGAACGTGCTCCGGTACCAGGCCACGCCCTGCCCCCGGCCGGTGTGCGGCAGCGCGACGGGCTGCCAGCCGTCGTCCGCGGACCCCGGCAGGTGCCAGCCCTCCCGCTCCCCGTACAGCCCGCCGTTGTTCATCGGCCCGCGCGCCGGATCGGGCGCGAGCGCGCCCTGGATGCGCCACCGGACCTTCGGCGTGGCCCCCTTGAAGGCGGCCCCGGTCAGCCCGCGCGCCGCCTTGTGCGTGTCCTGGGCCCGGCCGTCCTGGTCGTGCTGCATGCGCCGGACCAGCACGGACAGCACGTGCCCGCCCGGTGCCGTCAGCTTCCGGCGCAGCCGCTCACGGCGTTTTTGCGGCAGCTCGGACAGGGCGAGCACCGCCGTGTCCGTCCAGGTCCCCCGGCCGGCCGTGCCGTCGTCGGGCACCGGCATCCGGTGCACGCCCAGCGGCTCGCCGTCCAGCCAGGCCATGAGCAGGCCCTGGGTGCCGGTGCTGTAGCCGAGGGACACGGACTTCAGCCCGGCCACGTCGGTGAGGTGTCCCCGGTACCAGACGTCGCCGTAGTGGAAGCCGTAGTCGTCGGCGAACAGGACCGGCCCGCCCTCCGGCACCGGTGTGGTGCTGTACGACGTCCGCTTGTCGGCGACCTGCCACGTCGAGTCGTCGAAGCCCGGCGCGGACTCGGGGTTCTCCGCCTTGCGGCGCCAGCCGCCCAGCCGGGGCAGCGTGACGGCCGGCACCCCCGGGAGCAGCGCCTTCGTCGTCAGGCTGCCGGCCGCGGTGACGCGCGTGGCCACCGGGCGCCCGTTCCACTCCACGGTGTCGATCCCGCGCGGCCCCCACACCTCCAGGCCGGTCTCGTGGATCGTGTCGCCGGTCAGCCGCACCGTGGAGCCGTCGAGGACGGCCTCGCGCAGCAGCGCCGGGCCGTACACCAGCACCGTCCCGGACGGGGTGTCGTACGGCCACAGGCGTACGGCGGTCGCCTCGTCGGCGAACAGGAGCAGCAGCGGCGTCTCGCTCTCGCCGTGCTCGACCAGTACCCGGGTGAGCCCGCCCTCGCCGAGCGGCACGGACACATGCAGGGCGCCCTGGTTGTACACCCAGGCGCCGTCCGGGTCCAGGCGGTTGACGAGGGGCTCGCTCGGGCAGTCCAGCACCAGGCGGGCCATCTCGCCGCGCACCCCGGTGAACAGCGCGATGTCCTGGCGGCCGGCGGTGAGCCGGAACATGGGCTGGGCGGTGCAGGACCGCAAGGTCCGCCTGCCGAGGGAGAGTCCGGTGGTCAGCAGCCGGGCGTCGCGGGCCGGGACGGTGACCTCCAGGCCGCCCGCGGCGGTCGGCACGGTCGAGGTGACCTCCTCGGTGCCGTCGTTGCGCGCCACGTACACATGGGCCCCGGTGTCCGGGTTGGTGAGGTGGTAGACGGTGAGACCGTGCGCCGTGACGTCCGCCGCCCGGTCCAGCCGGGCGAAGTCCGGCACCCGTTGCAGGAGATGGCCCAGCTGGTGCATCGGGGCGATCTTGGAGGTGACGTTGCGGGCCTCGTCGACGGCCGCGCCGTAGTCGTACGACGTGTAGACGGCCGGCGCGGGCAGCCAGCCCCAGGAGGTGCCGCCGACGGTCATGTAGACGTTGTGCAGGGTCAGGCCGTTGGCCAGGTCGGTGAGGTGGAAGCGGCGCTCGTAGGCCGCGTCCCGGGTGCGCCGCGCCTCGGCGTACCCCTTGCCGTCGAAGGCGGCCCCGCCCCAGGGGTCGGACCTGCCGCCGCCGAACTCCGCCGCGAAACCCGGCGTGCGCGGGCTCGCGCTCGCGCCCCCCGTCGGCCCGCCGGTGCCGAAGCGACCCCGGTCCGGCGGGGTTTGGGACGGCTCGGGATACCCGTCGAAGCCGTACAGCCAGCCGCCCTTGTCGCCGCCGGTGTCGAACGACCCCGGGACCCAGTGGCCGTTCGCTCCCTTGTCGTTGTGGAAGAGCGGTACGTCGATGCCGTCCGCGCGCACCTTCCGGTACAGGTGGGACATGTAGGCGCGCCCGGTCGGCCGGTCCACGTGGGGGTCGTACTCGTTCTCGATCTGGTACAGCAGGATCGTGCCGCCGCCGTCGGTGAACTGGTGCCGGCGGGCGATCCGGTTCACCGCTGTGAGCCACTCGTCGACGTGCCCGAGATAGGTGGGATCGGCGGTCCGCGCGGTTCCCTCGGTGACCGTGAGCCAGCCGGGGAAGCCGCCGGCGTCGACCTCGGCGCCGATGTACGGGCCGGGGCGCAGGATGACGTACAGCCCGGTCTCCGCGGCCGTGCGCAGGAACAGGTCCAGATCGCGGACGCCGCTGAAGTCGTGGTGTCCGGGGGCGGCCGAGTGGTAGTTCCAGGCGACGTGGACGCTGACCGTGTTGTAGCCGTGCGCCCGCATCTTCTGCAGGACGTCGCGCCACAGGGACGGGCTCGGCAGCCGGAAGGGGTGCATCTCGCCGGACCACACCACGAGCCGCCTGCCGTCCACGAGCAGGGAGTGGCGGTCGTAGCCGATGGTGTGGCGGCGCCGGTCGGCGCTCGGCGGGGCCGGTGCGGGACCGGTCGGCACACTGCGCGCAGCGTACGCCGAAGGCGCCCCCGGGTCGCCGCTGCCGCCCAGGGCGAAGCCGAGCGCGGCGGAGCCCGCGAGGGCACTGAACGTACGTCTGCTGAGCGCCAAGGGGTCCCTCCCGGGCGATCTTACGGGGCGCGGTCCGGCCATTCTCCACGGCGGAACGCCCCACAATGGACCCATGAGGATCTCGGCACGGGCGGACTACGCGGTACGGGCGGTGCTGGAGTTGGCCGTACGGCAGGGTAACGGCCCGGTGAAGGCAGAGGAAATCGCCTCTGTACAGGGCATCCCCCATAAGTTCCTGGAGGGCATCCTGGGCGACCTGAGGCGCGCCGGGATCGTGGCCAGCCGGCGGGGCGGGGGCGGCGGATACCGGCTGGCCGGGCCGGCCGCGGAGATCACGGTCGCGGACGTCATCCGGGCCGTGGACGGCCCGATCGTCTCGGTACGGGGCGAACGCCCGTCGAGCCTCACCTACACGGGCACCGCCGAGCCCCTGCTGCCGCTGTGGATCGCACTGCGCGCGAACGTCCGCAAGATCCTGGAGGGGGTCACCCTGGCCGACCTCGCCGCGGCCCGGCTGCCACCCCCGGTGAGCCACCTGGCAGCCGACCCGGCGGCCTGGGAGAACCCGTGACCTGTCCCGTCCGGGGGTTCGGCACGGCTGCCCCCGGGCGGGCCGCGGCGACCTGGGCGTTTGCCCCCTGCCCAGGCCCTGACGTGGAACTCCCGTCGCTCACCCGGGGCGGGCCCTGTGACGTCGTGGGGTCCCCTTGGCCGGGCGGAGCCGCGAGACGGGGGCGTGCGTGGCGTCACGGGGCAGGCGCGAGTGTGCTGACTGGGGCTGAGCGCTCCGCCGGACATGCCGCGATGTGCCGTCGGTCGTCCGCGGCGCCATCGTGGCTGGTCGGGCCCGCGCGGCGGAGCCGCATATCGATATAGCCCCGCGCCCCTTTGGGGCGCTGCCGAACCGCAGCGGATTTTGCTCAGCCCGTCTGGCCCATGCCTGCCGGGCTCGGCCAGCTCTGGGCGTTGGGCCAGCCGGTGGCGGGGGCCGTGGTGAGGGGCGGGTTGGTGGGCGGGGTGGTCATGCCGCGGACCTGCGCCGCGGTCAGGCCGCCGCGCGCGGGGACCCCGGGCGGGGTCGGACCGGTCGCCACGGCGGCCGGCGCGGGGACCGGTACGGGTGCGGGGACCGGGGCCGGGGCGGCGACCGGGGCGGGTGCGGGGGCGGCGATCGGGACTGGGGGCGGTTGCGGGGGGAGCATCTGGGGCGGTGCCATGGCCGGTACCGGGACGGGTACGGGCTGCTGCGGTACCGCCTGGGCCACAGCCGGCATCGGCATCCCGACGCCGGCCGGCAGTCCGGCGGCGGGGAGCGGCATGCCGATGCCGGCGGCCAGGGCGGCGGCCGGAACCGGGGCGGCGCCGGCGCCGAGCGCCTGGGCCGCGAGCCCGTTCAGTCCGGCCCCGTTGGTCTCGCTCATCAGCCGGTCCACCGCCGCCGTGCCCGAGCTGTAGCTGGTCCCGGTGCCCAGCTCGGGCACGGCGGCTCCCCTCCCGGACCCGTAGAGCACCGACTCCAGGCCGGACACCAGGCGACGCACGTCCACCTGGGGGCGCACCACGAGCCGCAGGAAGCGGCTGGACGAACCGATCTTGTTGCCGCACTCACGGACCAGGATCCGGTGCTCGGTGAGCATCCGGTCCCGGACCACGGTGCCCTCGGCACCCACCGGCAGGCGCACGAACAGGAAGTTGCCCTGGGAGGGATAGACGGTGAGACCGGGCAGGGCGGAGAGTGCGCTCGCCATCTCCAGCCGGTCCCGGCGCACCTGGTGCAGGCTCTGCGCGTACTCGGCGCCGTGCTCCTTCAGCATGAACACCACGTGCTCCGCGAAGGAGTTGAGGTTCCACTTCGGCAGCATCGAGCGGATCCGGCCCGCGAGCGCCGGGTTCGCGACCAGATAGCCGAAGCGGATGCCGTGCAGCCCGAAGTTCTTGCCGAGGCTGCGCAGCACCACCACGTTGGGGCGCAGCATCGCCTCCTGGACGACACTCGGTTCGGCCTCGGCGTCGGCGAACTCGAGGAACGACTCGTCGATCACCACCAGGTCCAGGTCGGCCATGGCGTCCATGAACTGCACGAGCGTGCTGCGGTGCAGAAAGCCGCCGTCGGGGTTGTTGGGGTTGCAGATGACCGCGACCCGGGTGCCGCGCGCCCGGATGAACTCCGCGTACTGCGCGAGGTCCAGGGTGAAGCCGCCGGACTCCTGGAGCGGAAACATGTCGACCCGCTTGCCGGTCTCCATCGGCTGGTCGGTCCAGCGGCCGAAGGTGGGGACCGGGATGGCCAGCGACTCACGGACCAGCAGATGGTCGATCCAGGTGATGAGTTCCGTGGAGCCGTTGCCCATCGCCACGCACTGCGGCGGCAGTTGGAGGAGGTTGCACAGCTCGGCCGTGATGGTGTCGGCGCTGCTCGGGTAGTACGTGATGATGTCCCGCAGCCGGCCCGCCAGTTCCTCGAACATCGCCGGAGTGGGGAAGTAGGGGTTGCAGGGGATACAGAAGTCCACCGGCCCGGCTCCGTCGCCGCCCTCCCGTGTCAGCGCCGCCATCGACGGGCTGTGTGCCGCTGTACTGCGGAACAACGAGGTGACGTTGTCGGCCATGGAACCTCCGTATGAGGCGAGCCCGCGGGGACGTTCGGGCCCGTCGTCTGTGGGTGGCCCGCGCGGGGGAGCGCGGGCCACCCTTCGATACGGAGACGGCGGTGGCGCTGTTCAACGCATGTGAAAGAAATGTGTCCTCGTGACGCTCCGGATGCGCGGGCTCACACTCCGAAGGAGTGGATCGTCGTCGTCCGGTAGGTCTGCCCGGGGCGCAGCACGGTCGACGGGAACGACGGCTGGTTGGGCGAGTCGGGGAAGTGCTGGGTCTCCAGGCACAGTCCGTCGCCCTGCCGGTAGGTGCGGCCGGAGCTGCCGACCAGGGAGCCGTCGAGGAAGTTGCCCGAGTAGAACTGCACGCCCGGCTGGTCGGTGGCGATCTTCAGGGTGCGGCCGGACCGCGGGTCGCGCAGGGTCGCGATGTGCTCGGGGCGCGCGGTCACGCCCTTGTCGAGGACGAAGTTGTGGTCAAAGCCCTTGGCGGTGACCAGCTGCGGGTGGCCGGCCCGGATGTCGCGGCCGACGGCCTTGGCCCGGCGGAAGTCGAACGGGGTGCCCGCGACCCGGGCCAGTTCGCCGGTGGGGATCAGGCCCGCGTCGGTGGGGGTGTAGCGGGCCGCGCGCAGCGTGAGCTCGTGGTCGTGGATGCCGCCGCTGCCCTCGCCCGCGAGGTTGTAGTACGTGTGGTTGGTGAGGTTGACCACCGTCGGCCGGTCGGTCGTCGCCTCGTAGTCGATGCGCCAGTCGCCGTGCCGGGTCAGGGTGAAGGTGACCTTCGCGCGCAGGGTGCCCGGGTAGCCCATCTCGCCGTCGACGCTCGTGTGGTACAGGTGCAGACCCACGTCGGGGCCGGCGGTGAAGCCCTCCACGTCCCACACCCTGGTGTCGAAGCCGCGGGCGCCGCCGTGCAGGCTGTTCTCGCCGTCGTTGACGGACAGTTGGTGGGTCCGGCCGTCCAGGGTGAAGCGGCCCTTGGCGATGCGGTTGCCGTAGCGTCCGATGGTCGCGCCGAAGAACGTCGTCCCGGCGACGTAGGCCGCGAGGTTGTCGTAGCCCAGTGAGACGTTGGCGTGACGGCCGTGGCGGTCCGGGATCTCCAGGGACTGGACGATGCCGCCGTAGGAGAGGACCTTCAGCCGGGTCCCGCCGTTCTCCAGCGACCAGCGGTGCACCTTGGTGCCGTCGGCGAGCGTGCCGAACAGTTCCCTGACCGGCTGCCGGGACGCGGCCCTGGCCGTGCCCGCGGTGGCCGCGGCGACCCCCACCGCGGTGGCCCCCGCGATGACGCTACGTCTGCTCATATCCATGTCTGCGGCTCCTGCAAGTTGAGGGCCCCATCCGCAGTGGACGGGGCCCGGGCTGCCTTACGAACCGGACTTGCGTTTGTTCCATACGTCGAAGCCGACCGCCGCGAGCAGGGCGAGGCCCTTGATGACCTGTTGCCAGTCGGTGCCGACGCTCAGGAGGTTCATGCCGTTGTTCAGCACGCCGAGGACGAGGCCGCCGATGATCGCGCCGAGCACGGTGCCGACGCCGCCGCTCATCGACGCGCCGCCGATGAACGACGAGGCGATGGCCTCCAGTTCGAAGTTCAGGCCGGCCTTCGGCGAGGCCGCGTTCAGCCGGGCGGCGACCACCAGGCCCGCCAGGGCGGCGAGCACGCCCATGTTCAGGAAGACGTAGAAGGTGACCTTCTTGTCCTTGACGCCGGACAGCTTTGCCGCCGGCAGGTTGCCGCCGATCGCGTAGATATGGCGGCCGAAGACGGCGTTGCGCATCACATAGCCGTAGCCCACGACCAGCACGCCGAGGACGATCAGGATGATCGGGGCGCCCTTGTAGCTGGCCAGCAGCATGGTGACCGCGAGGATCGCCGCGGCGATCGCGACCAGCTTCAGCAGGAACGCGTTGCGCGGCAGCACGTCCAGCGAGAACTCCTGCTGGCGCTTGCGGTCCCGGACCTCCTGGTAGACCACGAAGGCCAGCAGCGCGAGGCCCAGCAGCAGGGTGAGGTTGTGGTAGTTGGTGTTCGGGCCGGTCTCCGGCAGGAACCCGTTGCCGAGCTTCTGCAGGCCGTTCGGGAACGGGCCGAGGGTCTGGCCCTTCAGGAAGATCTCCGTCAGACCGCGGAAGAGCAGCATGCCCGCCAGCGTCACGATGAACGACGGGATGCCGAGATACGCGATCAGGAAGCCCTGGACCGAACCGGCCACCGCGCCCACCAGCAGGCACAGCACCAGGGCGACGGGCCAGGCCAGGCCGTGCTGCACGGTGAGCACGGCCGCGAACGCGCCCACGAACGCGGTCAGCGAGCCGACCGACAGGTCGATATGACCCGCGATGATCACCAGCATCATGCCGATGGCGAGGATCAGGATGTAGCTGTTCTGCAGCACCAGGTTGGAGACGTTGCGCGGCAGCAGCAGGTCGCCGCCGGTCCACACCTGGAACAGGACCACGATCAGGCCGAGCGCGATCAGCATGCCGTACTGCCGCATGTTGCGGCGCAGGCCGTTCAGCATCAGCTGGAGCAGGCCGCCCTCGGCGGCCCGGCCCCCGCCCTTGCCGGGCGGTGCCGAGGCCGGGAGCTTGTCGGTCACATCCGTGCTCATCGGGTTACCTCTTTGTCCTGTGTGTCCTTCGTCATCCGGCGCATCAGCACTTCCTGCGTGGCCTCGGCCCGCGGCACCTCACCGGTGAGCCGCCCGGCGGCCATGGTGTAGATGCGGTCGCACATGCCCAGCAGTTCGGGCAGCTCGGAGGAGATGAAGACGACCGCCTTGCCCTCGGCGGCGAGCCGGTCGATGACCGTGTAGATCTCGTACTTGGCGCCCACGTCGATGCCGCGCGTGGGCTCGTCCAGGATCAGCACGTCCGGACCCGCGAAGATCCACTTGCTGAGGACGACCTTCTGCTGATTGCCGCCGGACAGCTTGCCGACCGGTTCGAAGACGGTCGGCGCCTTGATGTTCATGGAGGTGCGGAAGCCCTCGGCGACCTGCCGCTCCTCGTGCTCGTCGACCACGCCCCGCCGCGCGACCTTGTGCAGCGCGGTCAGCGAGATGTTCCGGTTGATGGTGTCCATGAGGTTGAGGCCGTAGTGCTTACGGTCCTCGGTGACGTAGGCGATGCCGTGCCGCACCGCCTCGGCGACCGTCCTGGTGCGGATCTCCTCGCCGTCCTTGAGGACCGTGCCGCCCGCGTGCCGGCCGTAGGTGCGCCCGAAGACGCTCATCGCCAGCTCGGTACGGCCCGCGCCCATCAGGCCGGCGATGCCGACGATCTCCCCGCGCCGCACATGGATCGACACGTCGTCGACCACCTTGCGCTGCTGGTCGATCGGGTGGCGCACGGTCCAGTTGCGGATCTCCAGCGCCGGTGCCGCGTCCGGTTCGGCCGCGTGCGGGGTGCGGTCGGGGAAGCGGTGGTCGAGGTCGCGGCCGACCATGCCGGAGATGATCCGGTCCTCGGTGGTCTCCGGCGCCTTCACATCGAGGGTCTCGATGGACCGGCCGTCGCGCAGGATCGTCACCGAGTCGGCGACCCGGCGGATCTCGTTGAGCTTGTGCGAGATGATGATCGAGGTGATGCCCTGGTTCTTCAACTCCAGGATGAGATCCAGGAGTTTGCCGCTGTCCTCGTCGTTCAGCGCCGCCGTCGGCTCGTCCAGGATGAGCAGCTTCACCTTCTTCGAGAGCGCCTTGGCGATCTCCACGAGCTGCTGCTTGCCCACGCCGATGTCGGAGATCCGGGTCTCGGGGTGGTCGGTCAGGCCCACCCGGCGCAGCACCTCGGTGGCGTGCCGCAGGGTGTCCCGCCAGTTGATGAACCCGCGCGAGGCGTGTTCGTTGCCGAGGAAGATGTTCTCGGCGAGGGACAGGAACGGCACCAGCGCCAGCTCCTGATGGATGATCACGATGCCGCGCTGCTCGCTGGCCCTGATGTCCCTGAAGGCGCACACGTCGCCCTCGAAGAGGATCTCGCCCTCGTAACTGCCGTGCGGATGGACGCCGGAGAGCACCTTCATCAAGGTGGACTTCCCGGCGCCGTTCTCACCGCAGATGGCGTGGACCTCGCCCTGGCGGACGGTCAGCGTGACGTCCGACAGCGCTGTGACGCCGGGAAAGGTCTTGACGATCGAGCGCATTTCCAGGACGGGTCCCGCCATGGTCGTGCCCTTTCAATCCGTGGGTGAACCGATTTGGGGACTACTTGAGTTCGCCTGCCGTGTAGTAGCCGGTGTCGACGAGTTCCTTCGTGTAGTTGGACTTGTCGACGCTCACCGGCTGCAGCAGGTAGGCGGGCACGACCTTGGAGCCGTTGTCGTACGTCTTGGTGTCGTTGACCTCGGGCTTCTTGCCGTTCAGCACGTCGTCGACCATGGTCGTGGCGACCTTGGCGAGCTGCCGGAGGTCCTTGTAGACGGTCTGCGTCTGCTCGCCCGCGATGATCGACTTCACCGACGCCAGCTCGGCGTCCTGGCCGGTGACGACCGGCAGCGGCTTGCCGGAGGAGCCGTAACCGTCCGACTTCAGCGCGGAGATGATGCCGATGGAGATGCCGTCGTAGGGCGAGAGCACCGCGTCGACCCGGCCGCTCTTGTACGAGGAGGTGAGGACGTCCTCCATGCGCTTCTGCGCGGTGGTGCCGTCCCAGCGCAGCGTGGTCACCTGGGTGAGCTTGGTCTGGCCGGACTTGACGACGAGCTTCTTGCTGTCGATGTACGGCTGGAGCACGCTCATCGCGCCGTTGAAGAAGTACTTGGTGTTGTTGTCGTCGTTGGACCCGGCGAACAGCTCGATGTTGAACGGGCCCTTGCCGTCCTTCAGCCCGAGCCTGTCCACGATGAACCCGGCCTGGAGCTCGCCGACCTTGGTGTTGTCGAAGGACGCGTAGTAGTCGACGTTCTGCGTGCCGAGGATCAGCCGGTCGTAGGAGATGACCGGGATCTTGGCGTCCGCGGCCTGCTGGAGCACGTTGTTCAGCGACTTGTTGTCGATGGCGGCGATGATCAGGCCCTTGACGCCCTGCGTGATCAGGTTCTCGATCTGCGCGACCTGCTGATCGGGGTCGTCCTCGCCGAAGACCAGCTTGGTCTGGTAGCCCTTGGCCTTGAGGTTCTTGACAACGTTGTTGCCGTCCGCGATCCAGCGTTCGGAGGACTTGGTGGGCATGGCGATGCCGATGGTGCCGCCCTTGGTGCTGCCCTTGTCCTCCTTGCTGCCGCCCTCGCTGTTCTGCCCGCAGGCGGACAGGGCGAGGGCGAGGGACGCGGCGCCGGCGATGAGGGTGAGGGCGCTTCTACGAGTGCGCATGATGATCGGTCCCTGTTCTTCTCGTCGTTGAGATATTTCAAGCGGGGTCGGTGAAGGGCGCCCCAAAGGGGCGCGGGGAACGGCGCGACCAGCCACGGACGGCCCGCAGCCTCCATCGGTCATCCGGTGGAACCCTCGGTGGGGAACCGCTGAAGAAGACCCGGCAACCGGGAGCCGAGCGGAGCCATGTCGCCGTCCGCGCCGTGCCGGGCGAGCAGATCGAGGGCGAGCCGGCCGCGCCGCACCCGCTCCCGGGCGGTGTCCAGGGTCACGTCCCGCAGATGGGTGCCCCACGGGTAGATGCCGGGGGCCTTGGACAGGCCGAACTTCAGATAGATCGGTGCGCCGCGCCGGATCAGCTCGGCGACCTCGTACATCCGCACATAGCCGCCGAGGTCGTCGGGCGCCTCGATGTACAGGTCCATGGGCGCGGCGGACACCCGGCGGATCTCGGTGAGGTGATCGAGCGTCAGATCGCTGGGCACGTTGACCGAGTCGGCGCCCAGCCGCTCGAAGACCGCGTACGACGCCGGGTTCACCGGACCGACGAGCGCGGACACCTTGAGCGTCGTGTCGGCGGGGATGATCCCGGCGCTGCGTGCCCGGTGCAGCGTCCACAGCACGCCCTCGTCGGCGACCAGCAGGCACTTGACGCCCAGTTCGGTCGCCCGGACGGCATCCTCGACACAGCCGGCGACCGCGTCGTGGCCGCGGGCGCGCAGCCCCGCGCCCCGCGAGTCGGAGCGCACCGAGCCGCCGATGTCCCAGGTGCCGCGCGGGCCGGTGAACAGACAGAGTTCGATGTCGCGTTCGGCGGTCGCCTCGACCATCTCGGTGATCTCGGCGTCGGTCAGCATCCACACGCCGCTGCCCTGGCTGATGCGGTGGATCGGTACGTCGAGCCGCGAGGACTCCTTGAGGACGACCGCCAGCGCCTCGGGACCCTCGCACGAGGGGATCTCGGTGCGCCAGCTGCCGCCCTCCGGGAAGCGGTGGGCGGAGGCGTCGGCGGGGTTGAGGGCGGGCGCGCCCAGGCCGAGCGCGGTGAGCGCCTGCTCACCGGGCCTGCGGGCTGCCGTGGCGGAAGCGTCGGTCACAAGCTGTCCTTAGAGTTCGATGGGCCGGACAAAGTTCGCGGCTCAGGGTGCGGGAAGGGCCGGGGCGAGAGGCCGGGGGTACGCCGGCCCCGGCGCCGTCTGGTCACGCCGGGACCGGCGTACGGCTAGGGGCGGAGCAGCACCTTGCCGACCTTCGGATCGCCGGCCCCCACCAGCTCGATGGCCTGCGGAAAACCGGTCAGCGGCAGCTCGTGCGTGACCAACGGCAACGGGTCGAGCAGCCCGGCCCCGAACATCCGCACCGTGTGTGCCCAGGCGTCCGGCGGCGCCCCGAAGACGGTGTGCACCTCCAGCTGCCGCACCACCAGGTCGGTCGGGTCGAGGCCGGCGGCGCCCGGCGCCGGGATGCCGGTCAGGACCAGCCGTCCGCCGCGTCTGAGCAGCGCGGCGGCGGTGCGCGCGGCGGACGCGGACCCGGCGGTCTCCACGACGACGTCGAAGTCGTCGGGGAGCGGCTCGTGCCTCGTCCGGAAGCCGGTGGCGCCGAACTGCCGTGCCAGCGGCTCCCGGTCCGGCCTCGTGCCGACCACCAGCAGCTCCGCCGGCGAGACGGCCCGCAGGAACTGCACGGCGAACATCCCGAGCGTCCCCGTGCCGACCACCGCGACCCGCTCGCCCGGCCGGGCGCCGCCCTTGAGCGCGGCGGCCGCGATACAGGCGGCCGGCTCCAGGAGCGCCGCCGCGGTCAGGTCGGCCGCGTCCGGCAGGACGTGCAGCAGCCGGGCCGGCAGGGTGAGGGTGGCCGCCATGGCGCCCGGCTGGGTGAAGCCGGTCTCCTCGTAGCCCGCGGTGCACAGGGTGGTCTCGCCCGCGTGGCAGCGGTCGCACACCTGGCAGTTGCGGAAGCCCTCGCCGACGACCTTGCGGCCGGCCAGTGCCGCGGGCACCCCGGCGCCCACCGCCCGCACGGTCCCGGACCACTCGTGACCGGGAGTCAGCGGGTAACGGACGTACCCCTCGGGCCGGTTGCCCTGGTACACCTCGCGGTCGCTGCCGCAGATGCCCACCGCGTGCACGGCGACCAGCGCCTCGCCTGGCCCGGGCTCGCGCGGCGTGTGCTCCGCGACCCGGTGCGTGCCCGGCGCCTCGACGACGACCTGGGAACTCACTTCGTGCCCTTCGGCTTGCGCTGCTCCCAGCCCTCGGCCCACAGGTCGAACCGGGCCTGCTGCTGCGGGAACTCGGCCGCCGCGTCGACATCCAGCTCCACGCCGAGACCGGGTGCGTCGGACAGCTGGAAGTAGCCGTCGACGACCTCGGGCGCGCCCTTGACCACCTTCTTGATCTCCGCGTCGGCGAAGTCGTTGAAGTGCTCCAGGATCTTGAAGTTCGGGGTGGTGAAGCCGACTTGGAGGCTTGCCGCGGTCAGCACCGGGCCGCCCACGTTGTGCGGGGCGACGAGGACGTAGTGGGTCTCGGCGGTCGCGGCGAGCTTGCGGGTCTCCCAGATGCCGCCGAGGTGGCCGACGTCCGGCTGGATGATGTCGGCGGCCTGGCTCTCGAACAGCTCGTGGAACTCGATCCGGTCGTGGATCCGCTCACCGGTGGCGACCGGCAGGTCCACCTTTTCGGCCACCTTCCGCAGCGCCTTCAGGTTCTCCGGCGGCACCGGTTCCTCCAGCCAGGCCGGCTTGAACGGGGCCAGCTCCCTGGCCAGGCGGACCGCGGTGGCGGGGGAGAAGCGGCCGTGCATCTCCAGCATCAGCTCGGTCTCCGGGCCGATGGCGTCGCGCACGGCCTCGATGAGGGAGACGGCGTAACGGGTCTGCGCGTGGTCGAGTTCGAAGTGGCCGGTGCCGAACGGGTCGATCTTCAGGGCCCGGTAGCCGCGCGCCATGACCTCCTGCGCGGCCTTGTGGTAGGCCTCCGGTGTGCGTTCGGTGGTGTACCAGCCGTTGGCGTACGCCTTGACCCGGTCGGTCACCTTGCCGCCGAGCAACTGCCACACGGGGACGCCGAGCGCCTTGCCCTTGATGTCCCAGCAGGCCATCTCGATCACCGCGATCCCGGACATGACGATCTCGCCGGCCCGGCCGAAGTCGCCGTACTTCATTCGGCGCACAAGGTCCTCGACGGCGAACGGGTCCGAGCCGAGAATGTGGTTGGTCTCGGCCTCGCGCAGATAGCCGATCAGCGCGTCGGTGTGACCGAGCATCCGGGTCTCGCCGACTCCCGTGATCCCTTCGTCGGTGTGCACCTGGACGTAGGTCAGATTGCGCCACGGCGTCCCGACCACGTGCGTGCTGAATCCGGTGATGCGCACGGCAGTTGCCTCTCAGCTGTTCGAGATTTCGTCACACGTTCGAAATGCTGGCGTGACAGTAAGGACGGGGCGGCGGGGGTGTCAATGGGGCGAACAGGTAACGATTTCGACAAGCCACTCGACAGTTCTTTCGGTCTCCCACAGAACTTTCACAGCCGCCCCTAGGAACGTGACCCGCACGGAACTTAGTCTTCCCGCGTCATGGACTTCTGCCACCCGTGCCGACGGCACCTCAACGGCGCCCTCGCCTGTCCCGGGTGCGGCACGCCGGCCGGCGAGTTGCGCGCGTACACGCCGGAGACGGACGCCCGCCCGCCCGACGGCCGACAGGGCGCGGACGGCGTCGACGACGGGCATGACGACTACGAGGATCACGAGGGTGAGGGCGGTGAGCCGCGCGGACGGGCGGCACGGCGCCGGGGCCAGGGGCGCGGCCGTGGTGGCGGCCGGGCGCGGGAGGCGGACGAGCTGCAGGCGCGCACGCCCGAAGAGGGCGCACGCCCGCGCGACGGCCGACAGGACGCGGACGGCGTCGATGGCGGTCACGAGGACTACGAGGGTGAGGGCGGTGAGCCGCGCGGACGGGCGGCACGGCGCCGGGGCCAGGGACGCGGCCGGGCGCGGGAGACGGCGGACGAGGGGCCGGCCGCGGGGGACGCGAGCCGTCGTGACCGTAAGGCGGCGGCGCACCGCAGGCGCCGCCGGCGGATCCTGCTGATCACCGGGGGCTTCGTGCTGGCGGCCGGCGGCCTTAGCCTTGCCGAACTCGGCTCGGACGCCCCGTTCTCCGTGCCGCGGCCCGCGGCGGCCGGGGACGAGTCGACGGACGGCGGCACCTCGTCCGCGGCCCCGGACGCCTCGGCCCGACCGGAGAGCGGCACCGCGACCACCGCGGGCGCGGACGCCTCGGCCGCACCGGACCGCTCCGCGTCCCCGTCGGCGTCCAGGTCCGCGAAGGACAAGGCGTCCAAGTCCCCGGACGGGACCACCCCGGGCGCCTCGGACGCATCGTCGAGCAGCGGCGCGGACGAGACATCCTCGACGCCCGAGACGACGCCGACCCACACCCCGGAGACCACCCCACCCGAGGACCCCACCCCCTCCGCCCCACCCCCCGAACCCTCCCCGACCCCCACCTGCGACCGCTTCCTGTGGTGGTGCACCTGACGCCCACGTCGCCCTTGAGGAACCCGTTGGCCTGAACCGGCTTATGAACGCTCAGTGTTGGGGCTCGCCCCGTCAGGGGCGCGGGGAACTGCGCGACGAGCCACGATGGTGCCGCAGTCGGGTGACCGGCGCGCGGCACTCCACTGCGGGCGGTCCCGGATCGGCCATCCGGGGCATGGGTGACACCAACACCCTCTTGTTGCTGTTGAGTCGGACAGGTACATCTCGCCGTACCGATCTCAGGACCCACAGAGGAGGTACGCCATCGTTCGCCGTGGCCGCGGTGAGCGGCAGTTCAGTCGAGGAGAGCGGATGACGCAGAGCACCGTCCACGGCACGGTAGCCGACGGTTTCGAGCCGGTGCATGCGGAGTTCGCCGCGTTCGTAGCCGGGGAACGCCCGGACTACGAGGGGCAGTTGTGCGCGTATGTGCACGGGCGGCGGGTGGTCGACCTGTGGGCGGGCGAGGGGGGTGACGGGGACTCCCTGTACGGCGTGCTCGCGGCAACCAAGGGGGCGGCGCACCTCGTGGTGGCGCTGCTCGTCCAGGACGGCACCCTGGAGCTGGACCGCAAGGTCACCTACTACTGGCCGGAGTTCGCCGCCGAGGGCAAGGGCGTGCTGACCCTGCGCGAGCTGCTCGCGCACCGGGCGGGCCTGGTCGGCACCGACTCCGGGTTCACGCTGGAGGAACTGGCCGACGACCGGGCGGTCGCCGAACGGCTCGCCGACCAGCGACCGTTCTGGCGGCCCGGCGCGGCCTTCGGCTACCACGCCCTGGTCATCGGCGCGTTGGCCGGCGAGGTGGTGCGGCGGGCCACCGGCCGGACCGTCCAGGACCTGTACGAGGAGCGGATCCGCGCCCCGTACGGCCTGGACTTCCACCTCGGGCTGCCCGCTGCCCGGGAGCCGCGCTTCCGCCCGGCGCAGCCGATGCTGCCGACCCCCGAGCAGCGGGAGCTGCTGGACGCGCTGCTGAGCCCGCCGCACACGCTCCAGGCCATCGCGTTCAACCGGCACGGCGCGGAGCCGACCGATCTGGCGACCCTGCCGAACCACCGGGTGATCCGGGCCAAGGGCCCCGCGTCGGTCGGCGGCGTCGCCTCCGCGCGCGGGCTCGCCGGGCTGTACGCGGCGATGATCGGCGAACTGGCCGGGCGGGCGCCGCTGCTGAAGCCGGACACGGTGGCGGAGTTCGGGCAGCTCCACTCCGTGGGCCACGATCTGGTGGCCCGCAGCCACAAGGCGTACGGGCTGGGCTTCCAGGCGACCGCCGACACCTGGCACCCGTTCCTGGGCGCCGGGGCGGTCGGGCACAGCGGCGCGGGCGGCTGCCAGGCGTTCGCGGACCCGCGCAGCGGCCTCGCCTACGGCTACACCCGCCGCCGGTGCGCCTTTCCGGGCGGGGCGGCACCGGAGAACGACCGGCTGGCCAGGGCCGTGCACACGGCGGCGCTGGCGCGCTGACCGGCGTACCCGGACGGCCGGAGGCCGCACCCCACGTCCAAGGGTGCGGCCTCCGGGATGCGCAACGACCGGCCTCGGGCGAGCGTCACGGGTCAGAGCTTGACGAGCATCTTCCCGGTGTTGTCGCCGCGCAGCACGCCGAGGAAGGCGTCCAGGCTGTTCTCGATGCCCTGGACGACGGTCTCGCGGTACTTCAGCCGGCCGGCGGCGACCCACGGCCCGACCTCCTGGACGAACTGCGGCTGGAGATCGTAGTGGTCGCCGACCAGGAAGCCCTCGATCCGGCCGCGGGTCGGGATGAGGCGGGCCAGGTTCCGCGGGCCGGGGGCCGGTTCGGTGGCGTTGTAGACGGAGATCATCCCGCAGATCGCGATCCGGCCGTGCAGGTTGAGCGCGCCGATGGCGGCCTCCAGGTGCTCGCCGCCGACGTTGTCGAAGTAGACGTCGATGCCGTCGGGGGCGGCGGTGCGCAGCTGTTCGGCCACCGGGCCGTGGCGGTAGTTGAAGGCGGCGTCGAAGCCGTACTCCTCGATCAGCAGCCGCACCTTCTCGTCGGAGCCCGCCGAGCCGATGACCCGTGAGGCGCCCTTGAGCCGGGCGAGCTGGCCCACCTGGCTGCCCACGGCGCCGGCCGCGCCGGAGACGAACACGGCGTCGCCCTCCTTGAACGAGGCGGTGCGCAGCAGTCCGGCGTAGGCGGTGAGGCCGGTCATGCCGAGGGCGCCGAGGTAGGCGGACAGGGGCGCGGCGCCGGGGTCGACCCGCACGGCCTTCGCCGCGTCCACGGCGGCGTACTCGCGCCAGCCGAGGTGGTGCAGCACATGGTCGCCGACGGCGATCCCGGCGGCTTCGGAGGCGATGACCTCGCCGACCGCGCCGCCCAGCATGACCGCGTCCAGCCGGTACGGCTCGGCGTACGACTTGGCGGCGCTCATCCGGCCGCGCATGTACGGGTCCACGGAGAGGTACTCGTTCCGCACCAGCACCTGGCCCTCGCCCGGCGTCGGGATCTCGGTCTCGACCAGGGCGAAATCCTCGGGCTTCGGCCAGCCGACCGGGCGGCTGAGCAGGTGCCATTCGCGGTTGATCATGACAACGCCTTTCCATTTACTTCAGAAACTGAAACAACCATGCGTCTAAATATTTCATGCTGTCAAGTAACCGGGTACCCTGAAGGGCATGCCCACCCCATCGAAGGACCACCGCCCCGACGCTCTGACCCTGGAGGTCGTCGAGCTCATCGGGGATGTCGTGGCCCGCTTCTACGCCGACTACGAGGAGGCGGCGGGTGAGCACGCCCTGACCGGGGCGCAGGCGCGGCTGCTGAGCCTGCTGTCGCTGGAGCCGCTGCCGATGCGGAAGCTGGCGCAGCGGCTCAAGTGCGAGCCGTCGAACGTCACGGGGATCGTGGACCGCCTGGAGGCCCGCGGACTGGCCGAGCGCCGCCCCGACCCGGCCGACCGGCGGGTGAAACTCGCGGCGGCCACGGACGAGGGCCGCCGGGTCGCCCGCGACCTCCGCAACAGCCTCCGCTTCGCCCGCGAACCCCTGGCGTCCCTCACCCCCGACCAACGCCGATCGCTCCGCGACCTACTCCACCAAATAACCCAACCCCCCACCCCCTGAAGCCAGACGGAACCTGGACGGCCGGGAGCCGGGGGATGAGGGTGGGGAGTTGGGAGGGCCGCGAGGCGGAACTTCGGTGGGCCGGGAGAACGGGCCCGAAGCACGCTGCGGGATCTGCGCCGGCGACGATGCAGCCGGAGACCCCCGACATCGCCTGCGGCGCGCCCCCGCGCCAGCACCTGCGGCGCCCGCCGGCCTGCGGCCCACCGCGCCCTGCGCCTGCGCCTGGGCCGCTTGCCCGTGGCGCCGCACTCTGCTGTGCTGCCAGACGCCCGAAAGCCAGGGGTAGAGCCGTTGGCTCGGGGCCGGGGCCGAGGGCCGGGCGTCGGCGCCGAAGGGGGCTGCGCGATCTGCGGTGGCAAGCGCGCAGCCGGATGCCCCCGACGCCGCCCGCGGCGCCCCCGCCGGCTTGCGGCCCACCGCGCCCGCCGGCCCATCGGCCTGTGGCCCACCGTGCCCTGCGCTTGCGGCGCTTGCCGTGCACGGCGCCCGTCGGCCTGCGGCCCCCGCGCCCTGCGCCTGCCGCGCACCGCGCCCGCCGGCCTGTGGTCCACCGTGCCCTGCCGCCCACCGCGCCCGCTGGCATCTCGTGCCCTGCACCTGCCGCGCCTGCCGTGCTCCGCGCTAGGCGTGGGCCCCGTATCTGTCGGACCTCACCTTCCCGCGGTGCGAACTCGTTACCGGCCCGGCGTGTGAAAGCCAGGGGTCGGTAGGGTTTGGGTATGCGTGATCTCGGGGTGGGTTTTGGGTATCTCCTCAAGGGCCAGCGGTGGATGGTGCGGCACCGCAGGGAGTTCGGGTTCGGGCTGTTGCCCGGTCTGATCACCCTCGTCCTCTACGCGGCAGCCCTCGTCGCGCTCGCGGTCTGGGGCGGGGACTTCGTCTCCTGGTCCACCCCGTTCGCCGACGACTGGTCGAGCCCCTGGCAGGGCCTGTTCCGCGGCCTCCTCACCGCCGTGCTGTTCGCCCTGGGCCTGCTGCTGGCCGTGCTGACCTTCACCGCGGTCACCCTCCTGGTCGGCCAGCCCTTCTACGAGAGCCTCTCCGAGGCGGTGGACCGGGACGTGTCGCCCGACGGCACCGCCCCCGAGTCCGGCCTGCCCCTCTGGCGCGACCTGTGGGTCTCGGCCCGCGACAGCCTCCGCATCCTGGTCCGGGCCGCCGTCTGGGGCATCCTCCTCTTCGCCCTCGGCTTCCTCCCCGTCGTCGGCCAGACGGTCATCCCGGTGATCGGCTTCTTCGTCACCGGCTTCTTCCTCGCCGAGGAACTCGCCGCGGTCGCCCTTCAGCGCCGCGGCGTCGAACTCCGCGAGCGCCTCGCCCTGCTCCGCTCCCGCAAGCTGCTGGTCTGGGGCTTCGGCACGCCCCTCGGCCTGGCCTTCCTGGTGCCGTTCGTCGCGGTGTTCCTGATGCCGGGCGCGGTCGCCGGCGCGACGCTCCTCGCCCGCGACCTGCGGGGCGAGGAGACCACGGAGGGCGCTGAGGGCGCCCAGGACGACGCCGCGCACGACGTGGCCGGGCCCGGGCGGACTCAGGTCACCCCTTGAGCGCCGCGTCCGCCGCCACTGTCAGGATCGCCCGCACCTGACCGATGATGTCCAGCCGGTTGCGTACGAACTCCGGGTCGGTGACCGCACCGCTCGCCGGATCCGTGTTCCCGGCGCCGAACTGCAGCACCGGCGTGTGCACATGGCCGCCCGGCAGCGCGTCGTGCAGACCCAGCCGGTCGCGCAGCAGCGTCGCCCGGTAGGCGATCTCGTTGGACAGGTAGTCGCCGCCGCCCCCGGCCCGCGCCGCCGAGCCGGGCGTCGGCCCGTCCGGCCGTACGACCGCAGCCGTGCCGCCCGCCGGGATCTCGGTGACCGACGTGTTGTCGTACACCGGGAAACGGCCGGTGTCCGCCGCGACGACGGCGGCGTACGGCAGTGTGGTCGTTGTCCACTGCGGCTGGCTCGCCGGGTCGGTGACCGGGACGGTGCCGGTCACCGACGCGTTGTCGTTGTCCGGGAACCCGCCCCGCCAGGCGCCGTTGGTGCGCTCCACGTCGAAGCGCCCGACGCGGCCCTGGCTCACCGTCGTGAACAGGTCCACCGCCGGCAGATACGGCCGCAGGGTGCGCTCCACCGTCTGGTCCGCGAAGTCCTGCCAGCGCACCGGGAACACGGCCGCCTCCACGCGCGCGGGCCCCGCCGCCGTCTCGATCACCGTGCCGTCGAGGGCCAGCGCGGTCGCCCCGGACGGGTTGGAGATGCGCACGTCCCGGTCGAGGGTGAAGGGGTCGAAACCGGTAACCAGTATGCGTTTGACCCCCTTGCCGCGCGGATACCGCAGCTCGGTCTGCCCGCGCGTGGTCCGCTCCAACTGGTCCAGCAGGGTGGCCCGTTGGCGGTCGTTCAGCGCGAACCCGGGCTCGTACGTCCGGATGTGCCGGGTCATGCCCAGCCGGGCCCAGTACAGCGGCCGGTCGTCGTCCCGGCTCAGGTCGCCGCGTGCGGGCCCGCGCCCCTGTGCCCGGTCGACGGCCCGCCGCCACAGCGCTGACCCCTCGCGTACGACGATCTGGCGGGCCTGCACGAAGGAGTGCGCGCGGCCGAGCGCCCGGGCGAACTCGGGGGTCACGGTGTCGAATCCGGAGCGCGTCAGGATCTCCTGGGGTACGGCCCGGTCGAGCCGCTGTTCCTCGGCGGTGGGCGCGGCGGCGATGCCGGCGGGGGCCGTACCGGCGGTGGCGGTCGTGGTGGGGGCGGCGAGCCCGGCGAGCAGGGCCAGGCCGAGGACGCCGATGCGAACGCGTAGGGAATTCAAGGAGGTTCAGGTCCTTCCGTCGCTGTGGGGAGCGTGCTGCGGGACGCCGGAAGTATCGCGTGCCAGAACTGGTCCACGCCATGGCGCCCCAAAGGACCGCAGAGAACCGCGCGCTCAACGACGGCGAGCCCCCGCCCGAAGGGGCGCGGGGAACTGCGCGCCAAGCCACAACGAACCCGCAGTCAACGATGGCGAGCACCCCCTATAGGGGCGCGGGGAACTGCGCGACCGGCCACAACGCACCCGCACTCGGCACTCGACCGACAGCCCATCACCCCCCAAGAACAGCCCCGTACGGGACTACCCCCGGACCCCGAAGCCGTACACCGTCTCCGAGCGATACGTCACACCGGGCCGCAACTCCGTGCCGGGGAAGTCCGGGTGGTTCGGGGAGTCCGGGAAGTGCTGGGTTTCCAGCGCCACCCCGTCGCCCGGCGCGAAGGGATCGCCCAGGTGGTCGGCGGTGTACAGCTGGATCCCCGGCTCGGTCGTCGCCACCGTCAGCACCCGCCCGGACGCCGGGTCGCGCAGCTCGCCCACCTCGACCGGGGTGTCCGTGACGCCCTTGTCGAGGACCAGATTGTGGTCGTAGCCGGCGCCGACCTTGCGCGCCGCGCGGAAGTCGAAACGGGAGCCCGTCACGTCATCGAGCGCCCCGGTCGGGATCAGGTCGGCGTCGACCGGGGTGAACCGGGAGGCGGCGAGCCGCAGTTCGTGGCCGCCCGCGTTGCCGCCGCCCAGGCTGAAGTAGCTGTGGTTGGTCAGGTTGACCAGGGTCGGCGCGTCGGTCACCGCCTCGTACCCGATCCGCAGCGCGCCGGACGGGTCCAGCGTGTACGTCACCGCGACCTCCAGACGGCCGGGGAAGCCCTCCTCGCCGTGCGGGCTGACACGAGTCAGGCGTACGCCGTGCGCGACCGGCTCCGCGTCCCATACGCGCTTGTCGAAGCCGCGCTCCCCGCCGTGCAGCGAGTTGGGGCCGTCGTTCGGCTCCAGCGCGTAGACCATGCCGTCCAGCGGGAAGCGGGCGCCCGCGATCCGGTTGGCGTAACGGCCGATCACGGCGCCGAGGAACGGCTCCGGATGGGCGAGATAGCCGTCGAGGTCGGCGAACCCCAGCACGACGTTCGCCGTCCGCCCGTCCCGGTCCGGGACCTCGACGGACTGCACGATCCCGCCGTACGTCAGGATCCGCACCCGCACCCCGGCGCGCTCCAGCGTCCAGCGGTGGACCCGGGTGCCGTCGGAAAGTGTGCCGAAAAGTTCGCTCATGTGGGAAACCCTAGGTCACGGGTTCAGTGCCGTGACGGTCCGGTAGGCAATCGTCGCGAGCCGCTGCTGGCCGTCCTTGCTCGGGTGGAACCAGTCCCAGTGGCTGAGCTGCTCGGTGGTGAAGTCGTAGTCGAAGACGGCACCCCCGTCGAAGCGGCACCGCCGGTCCTTGGCGCACACCTCCTCCAGCACCGTGTTGTAGTCCTCCACCCGCTGCTGCACCGTGTCCCGGCGCTTCGTGGCCGTCAGGTCCAGGGCGTCCGCGTCGCTCAGCATCGACGGGCAGATGCCCAGCTTCCAGACCTGCTTGCCGAGCGGGTTGGTCCGGCCCTGCGACCACAGCCGTTTCAGGTTCGGCACGCTCGCCACGTACACCTGCGTCTTCGGCAGCGCCGCGCGCAGCGTCGCCATCGCCTCCTCGAACCCCTCGCGGAAGCGGGTCACCGAGGTCATCGCCGCGGCCGTGGCCCGGCAGGCGTCGTTGGCCCCGATCATCACCGTCACCAACTCGGGTGCGCGCGTCACCGCCTGCGTCATCTGGTCGGCGAGGTCACTCATCCGGGCGCCGGTCACCGCGTAGTTCCAGCTGTTCTCGGCCGCCCCGGTCCGCCCCAGCAGCTGGACCGCCAGGCTGTCCAACTGGGCGCTGGTGCCGGTCGCCCAGGACACCTCGGGGCAGTCCGACAGCACCGTGCACGCGTCGAAGCCGCGGGTGATGGAGTCGCCCACGGCGGCGATCGAGGCCGGGCTGCGGTTCCACACCGGGGCCGTCCGCGCCTTGGTGCCGCCCGGCGCGGGAGACTTGTCGCCCGCGGCCTCGCAGCCCGCCGCGCCCAGGACCGCCGCCAGCACGACGGCGAGGACGGCTCGTGAACGCCGGCGTCGGTTTCGCATGCCCTGGTCCATCCCCTTGTCGTGCCGCCGGCGTGCCGTCATGGCCCGTCGTGCCGTCGTGGTCCCCAACCCATAACAACGCGTGAGGGTTCCCGGCGGGCGGCATGCAACGTCTCACACCCGTACAAGCGTCCCCCTGGGTGAATGGCGGCGTTTCCTGGCGCCGGGACGGACGGTACGTCACACTCCGCCCGTCGTCGCACGGTAGCCTCGCCATCAACGCGGCCGTCGCGTCACAGCCGCCCAGCCAGACCGCACAATGTCCCGCTCAGCCCGGAGGTCCCGGTGACGACACGTGGAGTTCTGTACGTGCACTCCGCGCCGCGCGCGCTGTGCCCGCACGTCGAGTGGGCCGTCGCCGGGGTGCTCGGTACGCGCGTGAGCCTCGACTGGATCCGGCAGCCCGCCGCCCCCGGCACCTGGCGCTCGGAGTTCTCCTGGCAGGGCGAGGCCGGCACCGCGTCCAAGCTGGCGTCCGCGCTGCGCGGCTGGCACCTGCTGCGTTTCGAGGTCACCGCCGAGCCCTGCCCCACGGCCGAGGGCGAGCGCTACAGCTGCACCCCCGACCTCGGCATCTTCCACGCCGTCACCGGCATCCACGGCGACATCCTGATCCCCGAGGACCGGCTGCGCGCCGCGCTGACCCGCTCCCAGCGCGGCGAGACGGACCTGGCGGCAGAGATCGCCAAGCTCCTGGGCAAGCCCTGGGACGACGAACTGGAACCCTTCAGATACGCAGGCGAAGGAGCCCCAGTCCGCTGGCTCCACCAGGTGGTATAGCCCCCACAGGACCTCCACGACGGACGACTGGTGGAGCGCCCCGTAGGGGCGCGGGGAACTGCGCGACAAGCCGACCACGACCCGCACCCGGCGAACAACAACTCGTACAACGGCGCGTAGCCCAACCGCACCAGCCCCCCGCAGGGGCGCGCGGGGAACTGCGCGATCAGCCACAACGAACCCGCCCCCGGCAAACAACAGCCCGCACAACGGCGAATGGCCCGGCCCCCACCACAGGAGACCGAGCCATGAAGCACGCCGCAGAAATCACACCGTACGGAACGCCAACACCACGTTGTGCCCACCGAACCCGAACGAGTCGTTCAGCACGGCGACCCGCCCCTCGGGCAGCTGCCGCGCCTCCCCGCGAACCACGTCCGCGGCAAGCTCGGGGTCGGGGTCGTCGAGGTTGATGGTGGGCGGAGCGGTCCGGCGGACCAGCGCGAGCACCGAGGCGACGGTCTCGATACCGCCGGCACCGCCGAGCAGGTGACCGGTCATCGACTTGGTGGCGGAGATCGCCATGTGGTCGACATCGTCGCCGAACACCTTCCGCAACGCCCTGATCTCGGCGATGTCGCCCTGCGGGGTCGAGGTGGCGTGCGCGTTGACGTGCACGATCTCGGCCGGCTTCAGGTCGGTGTTGTCGAGCAGGTTCTGCAGCGCGTGCGCGATGCCGTTGCCGGACGGCTCGGGCTGCGTGATGTGGTGGCCGTCGGCGGAGATGCCCTGGCCGACCGCCTCGACGTAGATCCGGGCGCCGCGGGCCTTCGCGTGCTCCTCGGACTCCAGGACGATCACGCCGGCGCCCTCGCCGAGGACAAAGCCGTCCCGGCCGGTGTCGTAGGGACGCGAGGCCCCCTGCGGGTCGTCGTTGTTCTTGGACATCGCCATCATGTTGCCGAACGCGGCGATGGGCAGCGGATGGATGGCCGCCTCCGTGCCACCCGCGACGACGACGTCGGCGCGGCCGGTGCGGATCATCTCGATGGCGTAGCCGATGGCCTCAGCGCCCGAGGCGCAGGCCGACACCGGAGTGTGCACCCCGGCGCGGGCACCCAGCTCGATCCCGACGTTGGCGGCGGGGGAGTTGGGCATCAGCATCGGCACGGTGTGCGGGGAGACACGGCGTACGCCCTTCTCCCGGAGCACGTCGTACTGGTCGAGGAGCGTGGTCACACCGCCGATGCCGGAGGCGATGACCGCACCCAGCCGGTCGGGGTTCACGGAGCCGTCCTCACCGGCCCTGGCGGTGAAACCGGCGTCCTTCCAGGCCTCCTGAGCGGCGATCAGCGCGAACTGCGCGGACCGGTCCAGCTTGCGGGCCTGCGGGCGGGGGATGATCTCGCCCGGTTCGACGGCGATCTGCGCGGCGATGCGGACCGGCAGTTCGGCGGCCCAGTCCTGTTCCAGGCGGCGGACGCCGGACGTTCCGGCCAGCAGGGCCTCCCAGGTAGAGGCTGCGTCGCCACCCAGCGGTGTGGTTGCGCCGATACCGGTGACGACCACGGTGCGATTGGTCGAGCTCACGGGAATTCTTTCTCCAACGGATGCGGGATTCAGCGGCGCCACCGCCGGGTGGCGGGGCAGTGCAGCCTCAGGTCCGGGCGGTGGCTCAGACCTGGTGCTTGATGATGTATTCGGTCGCGTCGCCGACGGTCTTGAGGTTCTTGACGTCCTCGTCCGGGATCTTGACGTCGAAGCGCTCCTCGGCGGCGACGACGACCTCGACCATGGAGAGCGAGTCGACGTCCAGGTCGTCGGTGAAGGACTTGTCCAGCTGGACGTCCTCGACCGGGATGCCGGCGATCTCGTTCACGATGTCGGCGAGACCGGCGACGATCTCTTTCTCAGTGGCGGCCATGTCAGGCGCTCCTTCTTCGATTTCCAGACGGGTTGGTGGCGCCCGCCGCGTCAGCGGCAGGTGTTGCTGAGCCGTACCGGATGCATGATCCGGCACGGAGTGCCTAGGGGAGGGTAACGACCGTCGCGGCGTAGACGAGACCCGCCCCGAATCCGATGACGAGCGCGGTGTCGCCGCTCTTCGCCTCGCCGGTCGCCAGGAGCCGCTCCATCGCGAGCGGGATCGAGGCGGCCGATGTGTTGCCGGTGGTGCGGATGTCACGGGCGACCGTGACGTGCTCCGGCAGTTTGAGGGTCTTCACCATCGAGTCGATGATCCGCACATTGGCCTGGTGCGGGATGAAGACGTCCAGGTCGTCCGGGGTGAGGCCGGCGGCGTCCAGCGCCTCCTTGGCGACCTTCGCCATCTCGAACACGGCCCAGCGGAACACCGCCTGGCCCTCCTGGGTGATCGCGGGGAACTTGACGTTGCCCGCGCGGTC
Source organism: Streptomyces shenzhenensis (assembly GCF_003688995.1). Lineage (GTDB taxonomy): Bacteria > Actinomycetota > Actinomycetes > Streptomycetales > Streptomycetaceae > Streptomyces > Streptomyces shenzhenensis_A. Next base: position 98,893 of record NZ_PENI01000032.1, read on the forward strand.
GAGGGGGAGTTCGGAGGTGTCGCCGCTCCGGAAGCGGTCCCAGGGCACGGTCTGCCTGATCGTATCGGCCTTGTCGCCCTCGGAGCCCCACACGGTCGGGCCGATCGCGGGCTCCTGGGAGGGGCCGACCACGACGGCGCCCGCGCCGTCACCGAACAGGAAGGCCGTCGCCCGGTCCTCCAGGTCGGTCAGGTCGGAGAGCCGTTCGACGCCGATGACCAGCACGTACTCCGCCGAGCCCTCGACGACCATGCCCTTGGCGAGGGTGAGGCCGTAGCCGAACCCGGCGCAGCCCGCCGAGATGTCGAAGGCGGCGGCCTTGTCCGTGCCGAGCTTGTCGGCGATCTCGGTGGCGACTGCGGGGGTCTGGCTGAAGTGCGAGACGGTCGACACGACGACGGCGCCGATCCGCTCGGCGGTGATGCCCGCGTCCGCGATCGCCTTGCCCGCGGCCTCGATGGACATCGCGGCGACCGTCTCGTCGGGGCCCGCCCAGTGCCGGGACTCGATGCCGGAGCGCGAACGGATCCACTCGTCGGAGGAGTCGATCCGCTCCAGGATCACCTCGTTGGGCACGACCCGGGTCGGACGGTAGCCGCCGACTCCGAGGATGCGTGCGTACGGGGCGCCCTTGCTTGGCTTGATCTTCGACATGGTCGGTACGGCTCCTTAGGCGGGCGCGTGCTCGGAGATCAGCTCCCGGGCCGCGTCGAGGTCGTCGGGGGTCTTCAGGGCCAGCGTGCGGACGCCCGGCAGGGCGCGCTTGGCCAGGCCGGTCAGCGTGCCGCCGGGGCACACCTCCAGCAGTGCGGTGACGCCCAGTTCCTTGAACGTCTCCATGCACAGGTCCCAACGGACCGGGTTGGCGACCTGGCCGACCAGCCGGTCCAGTACCTCGGGGCCGGCGGTGACGGTCCGGCCGTCCTTGTTGGAGACGTAGGCGACCTTCGGGTCGGTGGGCGTGAGGTCCGCCGCGGCCTTCGCCAGCGTCTCGACCGCGGGCGCCATGTGCCGGGTGTGGAAGGCGCCGGCCACCTTGAGCGGCATGACCTTGCGGACGCCCTCGGGCTTGTCCTCGGCCAGCGCGGCCAACTGCTCCAGCGTGCCCGCGGCGACGATCTGACCCGCGCCGTTGATGTTCGCCGGGGTCAGGCCCAGCTTCTCCAGGTGCGCCACGGACACCTCGGGGTCGCCGCCGAGCAGCGCCGACATGCCCGTCTCGGTGATCGCGGCCGCCTCCGCCATCGCCAGCCCGCGCTTGCGTACGAGGACCAGCGCGGCGGTGTCGTCCAGGACACCGGCGAGCGCGGCCGCCGTGATCTCGCCGACGCTGTGTCCGGCGACGGCGCCGGGCGCGATGTCACCCAGTGCCGCGGCGGACAGGATCCCGGCGGCGACCAGCAGCGGCTGGGCCACCGCGGTGTCGCGGATGGCGTCCGCGTCGGCCTGGGTGCCGTAGTGGAGCAGGTCCAGTCCGATGGCGTCGGACCACGCGGCGGCGCGGTCCGCGGCACCGGGGAGTTCGAGCCAGGGAGTCAGGAAGCCGGGCGTCTGGGCGCCCTGGCCGGGAGCGACGAGTACAAGCACTCTCACACTCTCTCTTGGGGACGGCCGGGGCCGCCCGTGAGGACAAGGACGAAGAACGCGAGGGGGATTTGTTGGTCTCCGACAAAAGGCTAGAACGGGGGATCCCCATCGGCCAGACGCCCCAGGATCAGCGCGATCCGTAGCGTGAACGCGGATCGTACATCGGACGGTGACCATCCGGTGACGTCTGTCACACGTCGGAGCCGGTAGCGCACGGTGTTCGGGTGAACGAAGAGCATGCGGGCTGCGCCCTCCAGGCTGCTCGCCTGCTCCAGATAGACACTCAACGTTTCCAGCAGGGCCGAGCCGGCCTCTTCGAGCGGTCTGTAGATCTCCTCCACCAGCTCCTCGCGGGCGCTCGGATCGCCCGCGATGGCGCGTTCCGGGAGCAGATCGTCCGCCAGGACCGGGCGTGGCGCGTCCTGCCAGGCGGAACAGGCCTTCAGCCCCGCCGCGGCGGCCTGCGCGGACCGGGTCGCGGCCAGCAGATCGGGCACCACGGGCCCGGCCACGACCGGTCCAGCGGCGAACGGGCCGATCAGCGACTTGGCGACGGCCAGCGGGTTGTCGCTGCCACCGGCGATCACCACCAGGCGGTCCCCGAGGACCCCGGTGAGCACCTGGAGCTTGGCGTGCCGGGCGGCCCGCCGGATGGCTTCCACGGTCAGCTCGCTGTCCCCGTCCGGCGCGGTCCCGAGCACGACGCACACATGCTCGGGGGAGTTCCAGCCGAGCGCGGCGGCCCGGCTGACGGCGCCCTCGTCGGCCTCCCCGCTGAGCACGGCGTTGACCACCAGGGATTCGAGCCGCGCGTCCCAGGCACCGCGTGCCTCGGCGGCCTGCGCGTACACCTGGGCGGTGGCGAAGGCGATCTCCCGGGCGTACACGAGCAGCGCCTCGCGCAGCACGGCCTCGTCGCCGGGCGCGGCCACCTCGTCGATGGCGGACTCCATGACCTCGATGGTGGTCCGCACCATCTCGACGGTCTGGCGCAGGGTGATGGCCCGGGTCAGTTCGCGCGGCGCGGTGCCGAAGACGTCGGTGGAGATGGCCTGGGGGGCGTCCGGGTGCCGGAACCACTCGGTGAAGGCGGCGATACCTGCCTGCGCCACGAGCCCGATCCAGGACCGGTTCTCCGGGGGCATGGCCCGGTACCACGGCAGTGTCTCGTCCATGCGGGCGATGGCATGGGCGGCGAGGCTGCCGGACGACTTCTCCAGCCGCCGCAGGGTCGCGGAGTGCGGGTGGATGCCGTGTGCTGCGGGTTCGGGCTTGTGGGTTTCGGGTTCGGGCACGGTGACAAGGGTGCCTCATCAGGGTTGCGTAGTTCCCCGCGCCCCTTTTTTTGGGGTGCTGGTTGTCGTTCGGGTGCGGGTGGTTGTGGGCTGGTCGCGCAGTTCCCCGCGTCCCCCTGCGGGGTGCTTGTGCGGTTGGGCTGCGCGCCGTTGTGCGGTCCGTTGTTCGCCGGGTGCGGGTAGTCGTGGGCTGATCGCGCAGTTCCCCGCGCCCCTATGGGGCGGGTTACCGTGGGGGTGTGGTGGATGTGAGGCGGGGGGTGGAGCGTTGTTCGGGTGGGGATGGGCGGGGGATCGAGTCTCGGCATGCCTTCTCTTTCGGGGCGTACTACGACCCCGACAATCTCCGGTTCGGTGCGCTCATCGCGTGCAACGAGGAGCGGCTGGCGCCCGGCGCCGGGTTCGACGAGCATCCGCACAGCCATACCGAGATCGTCACCTGGGTCGTCGAGGGCGAGCTGACGCACCGTGACTCGTTGGGTCAGGAGACCGTGGTGGGTCCGGGCGACGTCCAGCGCCTCAGTTCCGCCGCCGGGGTGCGCCACGTGGAGCGCAACGCCGGTCCGGAGCCGCTGACCTTCGTCCAGATGTGGCTGGCCCCGCTGAACCCGGGCGGCGTCCCCGGCTACGAGATCGTCCGGGGCATCGCCGACTCCACCCCGTACGCCGTCCCCGAGGCCGGTGCGATGCTCCATGTACGGCGGCTGCGGCCCGGGGAGCGCACGGCGCTGCCGGACGCCGCGTACGTCTACCTGCACCTGGTGCGCGGAGAGGTCCGGCTGGCGGGCGAGCGGCTGGAGCCGGGCGACTCGGCCCGCATCACGGACGCGCGGGACCTGGAGGCGGTGGGGGTGACGGCGGCGGAGCTGCTGCTGTGGGAGATGGGGGCGTAGGGCGCCGGGAAGCGCCCCGCCCGGCCGGCCTCAGCCGCGCAGTTCCGCGAGCACCGCGTCGGTGAACACCGGCCACGCCTCGATCGCCCACGGGCCGAAGGCGCGGTCGGTCAGCGCGACGCCCGCCGCCCGGGCGTCCGGGTCGATCCACAGGAACGTACCGGACTGCCCGAAGTGCCCGAAGGTGCGCGGGGAGGACGAACCGCCCGTCCAGTGCGGCGACTTGGCGTCCCGGATCTCCAAGCCGAGCCCCCAGTCGTTCGGGTTCTGGTGCCCGTACCCCGGCAGGACACCCTTGGTGCCCGGGTACTGCACGGTCATGGCCTGCGCGACCGTCCGCGGGTCCAGCAGCCGGGGCGCCTGCACCTCGGCCGCGAACCGCAGCAGGTCCGTCACCGTCGACACGCCGTCCTTCGCGGGCGAGCCCTCCAGCGACGTGTCCGTCATGCCCAGCGGCTCCAGCACCGCCTGCCGCAGATACTCGGCGAACGGGATGTCGGTCGCCTTGGCGACGTGGTCACCGAGCTGCTCGAAGCCGGCGTTGGAGTACAGCCGCCGCTCCCCGGGCGCGGCGGTCACCCGGTGCTCGTCGAAGGCCAGTCCTGAGGTGTGGGCGAGCAGATGACGGACCGTCGAGCCGGGCGGCCCCGCCGGCTCGTCGAGTTCGATCGCCCCCTCCTCGTACGCGACGAGCACCGCGTACGCCGCGAGCGGCTTGGTGACCGAGGCCAGCGGGAAGCGCAGCCCGACCGGCCCCTGGGCCCCCAGCACCGCGCCGTCGGCCCGTACGACACCCGCCGCGGCGGTCGGCACGGGCCAGCTCTCGATCAACGCAAGACTCTGCAACGCCATGGCGTCGAGCCTAGGCGTTCACAGTGTCAGTTCCAGCAGAGGGTCCGGCTTGGGCCGGAAGCCCAGGGAGTCGTACAGGGGGCGGGCCTCGGCGGAGGCGGTGAGCTGGACCTGGGCGGCGCCGCGGGAGCGGAACCACGCCAGCAGTTCGCCCATGCACGCGCGCGCGTACCCGCGGCGGCGGGTGCCGGGGTCGGTGGCGACGCTGAACACGAAGCCGACCGTGCCCTGCGGGTTGCGCGTCCGGCCGATCCGGTATTCGATCGTGCCGGCCACCAGCGAGGCCAGCGCCCCCGGCCGCTCGGGGTGGTCCACGACGAACGCGGCGAAGTCGCCGCCCGGCTCGGCGAGCCGGCCGCGCAGGGCCGGCAGGGACTCCCCGTGCCAGTCCGTGGACGGGTCCCACTCGAACATCGAGTCGATCATGACCTGGCGCAGTCGCAGCACTTCCTGCGCGTCGTCGGCCGTTGCCCGGCGTACAAGACTCATGCCCCGCACGCTAGCCCCCACCCACCCCCGAAGCGCCCCAATAATGCACACCTCAAAGGGACGCGTGGCTGTATCGACATGCGGCTCCGCCACGCGGGCGCGACGAGCCACGATGCACCCGCAGCCAACGAGCGACGGACACCCCCACCAGGGGCGCGGGGAACTGCGCGACCAGCCCACAACCACCCGCACCCGGCGAACAACGGACGCACAACGGCGCATAGCCCAACCGCACGAGCACCCCGCAGGGGGGCGCGGGGAACTGCGCGATCAGCCACGACGCACCCGCAGACAACCACGACGATCCCCAGGACGCTGCCACACTCGAACACCGGCAAGATGCAACCGCCCAAGCCAGGCGCAGCCACTTGCTTGGAGTGCACTCGAAGGTCTTAGCGTAGATGCATGACGGTGATGCAGACCACGCCCGCGGCCACCGAGCAACCCCAGACCCCCGCCGACATCTGCTCCGCCCCACCCCGGCGGCACCCCCGCCCCGAAGGCCAGGACCACTACACGATCAGCGAGGTCGTCGCCTTCACCGGCCTGACCGCCCACACCCTGCGCTGGTACGAGCGCATCGGCCTGATGTCCCACATCGACCGCTCGCACACCGGCCAGCGCCGCTACACCAACCGCGACCTGGACTGGCTGGACCTGGTCACCAAGCTGCGGCTGACCGGCATGCCGGTGGCGGACATGGTCCGGTACGCGGAGCTGGTCCGCGAGGGCGACCACACCTTCCTGGAACGGCACGAACTGCTGGAGTCCACCCGCCGGGACGTGCTGACCCGGATCGCCGAACTCCAGGACACCCTCGCCGTACTGGACCGCAAGATCAGCTACTACGCGGACGCCGGACGCGACTTCGAGCGGGAGCGGGCCGGCCGCTGACCGCGGCTGCCCCTTCGGCCGGGACGGCTACAGCTCCGCCAGCAGCTCGGCCTTCTTCACGGCGAACTCCTCGTCCGTGACCAGCCCCGCCCGGTGCAGCTCCCCGAGGTGCCGGATCCGCTCGGCGATGTCGGCGGGATCGCGGGGGCGCGGCCGTGCTAGCCGCGGTGCCGGCACCGTGGCCACCGGCCCGCGCGCCCGCACCGCGGCCAGTACGGCCGCGGCGAACGGCAGCGACTCATGGACGGGCCCGTAGCCGAGGCCGAAGACGACGGTCGCCGGGTCCTGGTCGGGCTGGGCGGTCCGGCCGGCGGCGGGGGAGCGGTGCAGCAGCCGCAGATGCCCCTCTAACACCTCGGGGGAGCGCCACTCGACGCCGCCGAGGTCGGCGACCTGGAAGCGCTGGTCGCCGGCCTTCCACTTCGCCGTGGAGGCGCCCGTCCAGGACCAGCGGAAGTGCACCGAGGTCCCGTCGAAGGACGCCTTCCCGTCGTACGCCTTGAAGTGCCGGGGCGCCTCGGGCGCGGCCACCAGGTGGCGCTCGGCCGGGCCGGACTCGGTGAGCCGGGCGCGCAGTTCGTCGGCGTAGTACTCGGCGAGTATGGCCCGCTCGGCGGGCAGGACCAGCCGGTAGGGGTCGCTGTGCTCCTTGAGCTGCCCGGCCGCGGCCTCCATCAGCGGATCGGCGCCGGGCCGGGGCTCCGCGCGCAGCACGACCGTGCCCCGTCGGCCGGGGGAGAGCGTCACTCCTTCGAGTGCGGTCAGCGGGACACGGCGTTCCCCGAGAACCTGGAACAGCTTGGGTGTTCGAATCCCCCGTTCGTAACGTATGAGCACGGACTCGGACTCGAACTCCCAGGCGGCATGAAATCCGGCCAGTACGTCACCCATGCGGCTCATCGTATGCGGCACTAGCTCCTCCGTCCCTCCCCGAGCGGACCGCACTTCCTGCAGATCTACGCGCGTTCGACCGCCGGGCTGTCGGTCAGCCCCGCCCGGCACCCCGCGTCGTCGCGGGCGCAGGTCACCGAGTGGTACGCGCCTACCCCGATGTCGGCCAGATTGCGCAGGCTGTCCGTGCCCGGCTCGAAATAGCCGCTGTGCCCCTGGGCGTCGCGCGCCGACAGCACCCGCGCGCCGAACGCGCCGGAGACCGGATCCGCGCCGTGCCCGAGACCGCCGACCTCCAGGTAGGGCACGTCCTGGATCCAGTCGGTGGCGTCCCGCATCGCCCACACCCGGGCGTCCGTGTCCAGGTGCGCGGCCGTCGCGGCCCGCATGCCGGGGCTCGCGGCCACCGCCAGGTCGGTCACCCGGCGCGGCATGCCGTGCGCGGCCACCCCGCAGACCACGGAGCCGTAGCTGTGGCAGAACAGCGACACCCGCGCGGCGCCGGGCAGCGCCCGCAGCAGCGCGTTCAGCCGGACGGCGCCGTCCTCGGCGCGCATCGCGGTGGCCGCGTCGACGCCGAGCCCGTTGGGCGCGGTGTAGTCGGCCCAGGCGATCACGGCCGTACGGGTCGCGGGGCTCTGCGCGCGCTCCGCCGCGTACAGCGCCTTGGCCATGCCGACCGGCGCCGAGTAGGGGCGGTACGTCTTCTGGAAGGTCAGCAGGTCGGTGTCGACGCCGGGGACGACGACCGAGATCCGCTCCGCCGTGCGCAGATTGCCGAACACCTCGGCGGCCCGGCCCGAGCCCGCGGGGTCGAAGGCCAGGATGTGCCGGCCCTTGGTCAGCAGCGCATCGAAGCGGTGCATACGACGGCCCGCCTGCTGTTGGCCGACGGGCGTGAGTCTGCTGTCGTGCATGCGTTGCTTCTCGACCTCGCGCGCCTGCTCCAGGGCGATGCGGTTGGCGCGGTAGCGCAGCTCGGCCGGGGCGCCGTTCATGTTGCCGACCGCGAGCGGGTACCGGTGTGCAAGCCGGGTGCGCTCCTGCGCGCTGAGCGCGGCGAAGAACCGGCTGAGCACGGCGGGGGCCGCGGTCGGGTCGGGCAGCCGGTGGCCGTGCACGCTGCCGTGCTCCCATGCCGTGAGCGAGGCCTGCAGCGCGCTCGACTCCCGGTGGCTGCGCAGGGCGGTCCAGCCGGTGGTCGCGAGCATGACGAACACGACGGTCAGCGCGAGCAGCGCGCGCCAGACATTGAGTTGCGGGGAGGTGTCGAAGGAAGTCACTGGGAGGACACACTAGGAGAACGAGACGGTCTCGCGGTAACCGAGTGACGGGTATCACGTTTCGGCTGACGCGGCCGTCTCAGTCCCGTCGCCAGCTGCCGATCAGCTCGGGTCCCACCAGGTCCAGATACGTCCTGGTGAGGTCGCGTATCGCCGCGACGCTGAGGTCGCCGTCGGAGGACCAGGCGCGCCCGGTGACCCTTATCACCGCGCCGAACACGGCCACCAGGAGGCGCGGGCGCGGGTCCGTCTCGACGTCCACCCCCTCGCGCTCGGCGAGCAGGCGCGCGAGCGCCTCCTCCGCCTCCACGGAGCGGCGCAGATGGGCGGCGAGCAGCGTGGGCGTCGACTCGATCACCCGGAACATGCGCAGGTACATCTCCACCGGGACGACGGAGGCGATGGCCTCGTTCACGGTCCCCCAGCCCTCCAGCACGGCCTGGCGCAGCGCCTCCAGCGGGGGCTCGCACGGCGGGCGCTCGCGCACCGCGCGGATGAAGTGGGCCTCGGCGATCACCTGGACGGCGAAGGCCGCTTCCTCCTTTCCGGCGAAATACCGGAAGAATGTACGCTGCGACACCTCGACGGCGTCGGCGATCTCGTCGACGGTCGTCTGCTCGTATCCCTGGCTGGTGAACAGGTCGAGGGCGGCGTGCAGCAGTGCGTCCCGGGTGCGGCGCTTCTTGCGTTCGCGCAGCGACTCCACGGGCCTCCTCCACCTCTCCAGCGAACCGTTCTCCCAGTTCAGGCTATATGTGAGTGACGTGATAGTTACCGACTTGTGAATTGGTTTGTCAATTGTCAGACGCTGTCATTAGCCTCGGCGGTATGACTAGTCAGACCACCATCGACGCGGCGGGGTCGGGGGACAAGGCGGACCGGGTTCCGTCCGACCCGTCGGTCCAGGCCCCGGCCACGGGCCTGCGCGGCCATCCGTGGTTCACGCTCATCACCGTCGCCGTAGGGGTCATGATGGTGGCCCTCGACGGCACCATCGTGGCCATCGCCAACCCGGCGATCCAGAGGGACCTCGGCGCGACCTTCGCCCAGGTCCAGTGGATCACCAATGGCTACTTCCTCGCACTCGCGGTCTCCCTGATCACCGCGGGCAAGCTCGGTGACCGCTTCGGCCACCGGCAGACCTTCCTGATCGGCGTCATCGGCTTCGCCGCCGCCTCGGGCGCCATCGGCCTGTCCGACAGCATCGGACTCGTCGTCACCTTCCGCGTCTTCCAGGGCCTGTTCGGCGCGCTGCTGATGCCGGCCGCGCTCGGCCTGCTGCGGGCCACCTTCCCGGCCGAGAAGCTCAACATGGCGATCGGCATCTGGGGCATGGTCATCGGTGCCTCCACCGCGGGCGGCCCGATCCTCGGCGGCGTCCTGGTCGAGCACGTCAACTGGCAGTCGGTGTTCTTCATCAACGTGCCGGTCGGTGTCCTCGCGCTGGTCCTCGGCGTGCTGATCCTCAGGGACCACCGTGCCGACAATGCCCCGCGCTCCTTCGACATCCCCGGCATCGTCCTGCTGTCCGTGGCGATGTTCTGCCTCGTCTGGGCGCTCATCAAGGCGCCGGAGTGGGGCTGGGGCGCCGGCCGGACGTGGACGTTCCTCGCCGGGTCGGTCCTGCTCTTCGTGCTCTTCTCCTTCTGGGAGACGAAGGTGAAGGAGCCGCTGATCCCGCTCGGCCTGTTCCGCTCCATCCCGCTGTCGGCCGGTGTGGTGCTGATGGTCCTCATGGCCATCGCCTTCATGGGCGGCCTGTTCTTCGTCACGTTCTATCTGCAGAACGTGCACGGCATGAGCCCGATCGACGCCGGGCTGCACCTGCTTCCGCTCACCGGCATGATGATCGTCGGCTCCCCGCTCGCCGGTGCGATGATCACCAAGCTGGGCCCGCGGGTCCCGCTCGCGGGCGGTATGGCCGCCACCGCGATCGCGATGTACGGCATGTCGACGCTGGACACCGACAGCGGCAGCGGTGTCATGTCGCTCTGGTTCGCCCTGCTGGGCTTCGGTCTCGCGCCCGTCATGGTCGGCGCCACCGAGGTCATCGTCGGCAACGCCCCGATGGAGCTGTCCGGTGTGGCCGGCGGTCTCCAGCAGGCCGCCATGCAGATCGGCGGCAGCCTCGGTACGGCGGTGCTGGGTGCCGTGATGGCGTCCAAGGTGGACAGCGACCTGGCGGGCAACTGGACGGACGCGGGGCTGCCGAAGCTCACGTCCGAGCAGCTCGCCCAGGCGTCCGAGGCGGTGCAGGTGGGCGTCGCCCCGGTACCCGAGGGCACGCCCGGGGCCATCGCCGGGAAGATCACCGCCGTCGCCCACGACACGTTCATCTCCGGCATGAGCCTGGCCTGCTTCGTGGCCGCCGGCGTGGCAATCGTCGCAGTCCTGGTGGCAATGCTGACCAAGCAAGGCGAAAACACAGAGGCAGGCGCAGGCATGGGTCACATCTGAGGAGCTCGCCTATCAGGGTGACTCCCCGAGTTCCCCGCGCCCCAAAGGGGCGCGGGGAACTGCGCGATCAGCCACGACGCCGCCGCACCCGAACGACGACCTCTCCGGGCTAAGCCCCCTATACCCGTCACCCGCCGAGGCACAGGCGCCCCAAAAGGGGCGCGGGGCTGTTTCGATATGCGGCTCCGCCGCGTGGGCGCGACAAGCCACAACGCCGCCGCACCCGAACGACGGCCTCTCCCGCGCTTAGCCCCCTACACCCGTCACCCGCCGAGGCACAGGCGCCCCGAAAGGGGCGCGGGGCTGTTTCGATATGCGGCTCCGCCGCGTGGGCGCGATCAGCCACGACGCCGCCGCAGTCGCTGGACGGCGTACGGGGGCGCCCCGGGATTGCGCGACGAGCCACGATGCCGCCGCACCCGAACAACGGCCTCTCCCGGGCTCCGCCGTGTGGGCGCGATCAGCCACAACGCCGCCGCACCCGAACGACGAACCCCGCTGTTAAGCCGGCGGAGCCAACTGGTATCGGTCGATAGCCTGCTTCAGCGCCGAGCGGTCGACCTTGCCCTCCCGCGCCAACTCGGTCAGCACCGCCACCACGATCGACTGCGCGTCGATGTGGAAGAAGCGCCGCGCCGCCCCCCGGGTGTCGGCGAAGCCGAAGCCGTCCGCGCCGAGGGACTGATACGTCCCGGGCACCCACCGCGCAATCTGATCCGGCACCGACCGCATCCAGTCGGACACGGCCACGAACGGCCCCTCGGCCCCGCCCAGCTTCCGCGTGACATACGGCGTGCGCTGCTCCTCCTCCGGGTGCAGCAGGTTGTACTGCTCGCACGCCACGGCCTCCCGCCGCAGCTCGTTCCAGGAGGTCGCCGACCAGACGTCCGCCCGGACGTTCCACTCCTCGCCGAGGATCCGCTGCGCCTCCAGCGCCCACGGCACCGCGACCCCGGACGCCATGATCTGCGCCGGAACGGAGCCCGAGGCGCCCGCGCCGATCCGGTGGATGCCCTTGAGGATGCCCTCGACGTCCACGTCCGCCGGCTCGGCCGGGTGCTGGATGGGCTCGTTGTAGACGGTGAGGTAGTAGAAGACGTCCTCGCCGTGCGGGTGCTCGGCGTCACCGCCGTACATGCGGCGCAGCCCCTCCTGCACGATGTACGCGATCTCGTACCCGTACGCCGGGTCGTAGGCCACGCACGCCGGATTGGTCGAGGCGAGCAGCTGGGAGTGGCCGTCCGCGTGCTGCAGCCCCTCGCCGGTCAGGGTCGTACGCCCGGCGGTCGCACCCAGGACGAAACCGCGCGCCAGCTGGTCGGCCATCTGCCAGAACTGGTCACCGGTGCGCTGGAAACCGAACATTGAGTAGAAGACGTAGACGGGGATCAGCGGCTCGCCATGGGTCGCGTACGCCGAGCCCGCCGCGATCAGCGATGCCGTGCAGCCCGCCTCCGAGATGCCGTCGTGCAGCATCTGGCCGGTCGGCGACTCCTTGTAGGCCAGGAGCAGATCCCGGTCAACCGACTCGTACTGCTGGCCGAGCGGATTGTAGATCTTCGCACTCGGGAAGAAGGAGTCCATGCCGAACGTGCGGTACTCGTCCGGCGCGATCAGCACGAACCGCCGGCCGATCTCCTTGTCCCGCATGAGGTCCTTCAGCAGTCGTACGAACGCCATGGTCGTGGCGATGGACTGCTGACCGGTGCCCTTCTTCACGGTCGCGTACGCCGTGTCGCCCGGCAGCGCGAGCGGCTTCGAGCGCACGACCCGGGTCGGGACGTAGCCGCCGAGCCCCTTGCGCCGGTCGTGCATGTACTGCATCTCCTCCGTGTCCCGGCCCGGGTGGTAGTACGGCGGCAGGCCGGACTCCAGCTCCCGGTCGGAGATCGGCAGGTGCAGCCGGTCGCGGAAGTGCTTGAGGTCGTCGACCGTCAGCTTCTTCATCTGGTGGGTGGCGTTGCGGCCCTCGAAGTTCGGGCCCAGCGTCCAGCCCTTGATCGTCTTGGCCAGGATCACCGTGGGCTGGCCCTTGTGCGCCTTGGCCGCGGAGAACGCCGCGAAGATCTTCCGGTGGTCGTGACCGCCGCGGCCCAGGTGCAGGATCTGGTCGTCGGTCAGGTGCTCGACCATCGCGCGCAGCCGGTGGTCGTCGCCGAAGAAGTGCCGGCGGATGTACGCGCCGGACTCGGTCGCGTACGTCTGGAACTGACCGTCCGGGGTGATGTTCATCTTGTTGACCAGCACGCCGTCGCGGTCCTGGGCGAGCAGCGGGTCCCAGGTGCGGTCCCAGACCAGCTTGATCACGTTCCAGCCGGCGCCCCGGAAGACCGACTCCAGCTCCTGGATGATCTTGCCGTTGCCGCGCACCGGGCCGTCCAGCCGCTGGAGGTTGCAGTTGACGACGAAGGTGAGGTTGTCCAGGCCCTCGCGCGCGGCGATGGACAGCTGGCCGAGCGACTCCGGCTCGTCCATCTCGCCGTCGCCGAGGAACGCCCACACGTGCGATCCGGAGGTGTCGGCGATGTCGCGCGCCTCCATGTAGCGGTTCATCCGGGCCTGGAAGATCGCGGCGAGCGGGCCGAGACCCATGGAGACCGTCGGGAACTCCCAGAAGTCCGGCATGGAGCGCGGGTGCGGGTAGCTGGAGAGCCCGTCGGGGTACCGCGACTTCTCCTGGCGGAAGCCGTCGAGCTGGCCCTCGGTGAGCCGGTCGAGCAGGTACGCGCGCGCGTAGATGCCGGGGGAGGCGTGGCCCTGGAAGAAGACCTGGTCGCCGCCGCGGCCGTCGTCCTTGCCGCGGAAGAAGTGGTTGAAGCCGACGTCGTACAGCGAGGCGGAGGAGGCGAAGGTGGCGATGTGGCCGCCGACGCCGATGCCGGGGCGCTGCGCGCGGGAGACCATCACGGCCGCGTTCCAGCGGGTCGCGTTGAGGATCTTGCGCTCGATCTCCTCGTTGCCCGGGAAGAACGGCTCGTCCTTGGTCGCGATGGTGTTGACGTAGTCCGTGCTGCGCATCTCGGGCACGGCCACCCGCTTTTCGCGGGCTCGCTCGATCAGCCGGAGCATGAGGTAGCGCGCCCGCTCCCGGCCGCGCTCGTCGACGGCGGCGTCGAGGGAGTCGAGCCACTCCTGGGTTTCCTCGGGATCGAAGTCAGGAACCTGACTCGGAAGGCCGCCAATGATGATCGGGTTGCGATCGGATCCGGAAGCCACGCTGTTCCTTACCTGTCGGAGGGCCGCTTTGTCTGCTGTCCCTACACCTTGTCCCCACACCGTTCCCCATCGTGTACCTCGGCACGGCGTACGTCATCTCTACCGCGAGGTAATGAGGCGTCCGTCCGGCCCTCCCGCCTCGCACTTTGGGCGGTCCGGTCGAAACGTAACGATACGCCCAAGGTGCACCGCGTGCGGCAAAGTTGTTCGATGGACGTAAACCCGTACACGCGGATGATTCCGAACGGGGCAAACCGGGCAGGAGGGTGTGGTGTGTGGTCGGGAGTCGCGCGATACGGTGCCAGGAGTTGCGACGACACGGCCGGGATCGTCACCGTTTCGGCGGTCTGAACGGCCGGGTACTTGCGCGATCCGCCCCGCCCGTGTGGACTACGGCCAATGCTTCGCGCACGCGCGTGGCTGAGTCATTCACCGAAACATGATCAGGAGGCAACCCGTGAGCGCGACCGCGGACCACGCGGAGGAGCGGACGAGCCCTGCCGCAAGGCTGGGGTTCCAGCCCGAGCAGGTGGTCCAGGAGATCGGCTACGACGACGACGTCGACCAGGAGCTCCGCGAGTCCATCGAGGAAGTCATCGGCAGCGACCTGGTGGACGAGGAGTACGACGACGTGGCCGACGCCGTGGTGCTGTGGTTCCGCGACGAGGACGGCGACCTGACGGATGTGCTGGTGGACGCCATCACGTACATCGAGGAGGGTGGCGCGATCCTGCTCCTCACGCCGAAGACCGGCCGTTCGGGGTACGTGGAGCCGAGTGACATCTCCGAAGCCGCGACGACGGCCGGGCTGTCGGCGTCCAAGAGCGTCAGCGTGGGCAAGGACTGGAGCGGCTCGCGTCTGGTGACGCCGAAAGCCGCCGCCAAGTCCAGGAAGTAGGCCGCCTCATCCCGTACGTCGGACGGGCCGGGCCCGCCCCGGCCCGTCCGACGCTCCCCGGTGGTCGCTGCGTAGGGTGGTCTCACCCGAACAGTCTCCACCGAAGGGATGCAGGACGATGGCGATCCAGGTCGGCGACAAGGCGCCCGACTTCGAGCTCAAGGACAACCACGGCCGCACCGTGAAGCTCTCCGACTTCCGCGGCGAGAAGAACGTGGTGCTCCTCTTCTACCCCTTCGCCTTCACCGGTGTGTGCACCGGCGAGCTGTGCGAACTGCGCGACAACCTGCCCACGTTCGTCAACGACGACACGCAGCTGCTCGCCGTCTCCAACGACTCCATCCACACCCTGCGCGTCTTCGCCGAGCAGGAGGGCCTGGAGTACCCGCTGCTCAGCGACTTCTGGCCGCACGGCGAGACCTCGCGCGCGTACGGCGTCTTCGCCGAGGACAAGGGCTGCGCCGTCCGCGGCACCTTCATCATCGACAAGGAGGGCGTCGTGCGGTGGACCGTCGTCAACGATCTGCCGGACGCGCGTGACCTGGACGCGTACGTGCGGGCGCTCGGCAGCCTGTGACGCGGCGCCCGGCGACCGACACCTTCGATTCTTCGGTTCCAGGGCCTGCGGGGGGCGGGAACCCGTCACTAGGATCGACTCGTTGATCCGGTATCCGACGCACCATGGGGCTCCCCGCCCCCGGACACACATGGAGGACTCGTGGGAGTCAGCCTCAGCAAGGGCGGCAACGTATCACTGACCAAGGAGGCCCCCGGTCTGACCGCTGTCCTCATCGGTCTGGGCTGGGACGTCCGCACCACCACCGGCACCGACTTCGACCTCGACGCCAGCGCGCTGCTGCTGAACGCGGCGGGCAAGGTCGGCAGCGACCAGAACTTCGTCTTCTTCAACAACCTCAAGAGCCCCGACGGCTCCGTGGAGCACACCGGTGACAACATCACCGGTGAGGGCGAGGGCGACGACGAGGTCATCAAGGTCAACCTGGCGTCGGTCCCGGCCGATGTCGACAAGATCACCTTCCCGGTGTCGATCTACGACGCCGAGAACCGTCAGCAGTCCTTCGGCCAGGTGCGCAACGCGTTCATCCGCGTCGTCAACCAGGCCAACCAGCAGGAGATCGCCCGCTACGACCTCAGCGAGGACGCCTCCACCGAGACCGCCATGGTCTTCGGCGAGCTGTACCGGCACGGCGCGGAGTGGAAGTTCCGCGCCATCGGCCAGGGCTACGCCTCGGGCCTGCGCGGCATCGCGCAGGACTTCGGCGTCAATGTCTGAGACGTGACCGGCTCCGTCCGGCGCCGCGATTCCGTTCCGGGGCGGCGCCGGACGCGCAGGACAACCGAAGAAGCTCCACCCAGGGGAGGACCAGCAACATGGGCGTCACACTCGCCAAGGGGGGCAATGTCTCCCTCTCCAAGGCCGCACCGAACCTCACCAATGTCCTGATCGGGCTCGGCTGGGACGCGCGTTCCACCACCGGCGCCGACTTCGACCTGGACGCCAGCGCGCTGCTGTGCCAGAGCGGCAGGGTCCTCGGCGACGAGTGGTTCGTCTTCTACAACCAGCTGAAGAGCCCGGACGGCTCGGTGGAGCACACCGGTGACAACCTCACCGGTGAGGGCGAGGGCGACGACGAGAGCATCCTGGTCGACCTGCTGAAGGTCCCGGCCGGCTGCGACAAGATCGTCTTCCCCGTCTCGATCCATATGGCGGACGAGCGCGGCCAGACCTTCGGCCAGGTCTCCAACGCCTTCATCCGCGTCGTCAACCAGGCCGACGGCCAGGAACTCGCGCGCTACGACCTCAGTGAGGACGCCTCCACCGAGACCGCCATGATCTTCGGCGAGTTGTACCGCTATCAGGGCGAGTGGAAGTTCCGTGCGGTGGGACAGGGGTACGCGTCCGGGCTCCGGGGCATCGCTCTAGACTTCGGAGTCAACGTTTCGTAAAGCCGGGTACGGCTCGGGGGAGACTCTCTCTCAGACCACGTCTGGGAAGGGACCCGCAACACACGATGGGGTAGCCAGTGGTTCTCAAAACCTTCGGCTGGTCGTTCGCGGTCACCGCGCTCGGCCTGGTCGCCGCGGTCTTCTACGGGGGGTGGACCGCATTTGGCATCGTGGCGATCCTGTCCATCCTCGAAATCTCGCTGTCGTTCGACAACGCCGTGGTCAACGCCGGCATCCTGAAGAAGATGAACGCCTTCTGGCAGCGGATCTTCCTCACGATCGGCGTTC
>NZ_PENI01000033.1 GCF_003688995.1 Streptomyces shenzhenensis
TGACGCGCGGGTCGCGGGCCGCGTACTCGTCGAGGATCGCACCGCAGCCGTCCGGCGAGCAGTCGTCCACCGCGATCACCTCGAAGTCGGCGTACGACTGCTCCAGGACCGAGTCGAGACACTCGCGCAGGAAGCCCTGCACCTTGAAGCACGGGACGATGACGCTGAAGCGGGGCACTGCGGGTCAGCTCCTTGCGAGGGTCACGGCGGCGGGGGCGGGGACGCGCTCCGCGAGCGGGAGCACGGGCGGGAGCGCCTCCGGCGGCTCGCCGAGCAGCACCCGCCGGACCACCCGCTCGGCGGCCCGGCCGTCGTCGAACTGGCAGAACCGCTCCCGGAACGCGGCGCGCAGCGCCCGCGCCTCCGGCCCCGCGTACGTGCCGTCGCGGAAGACGCGCGCCAGTTCCTCGGGCGTGCGCGCCACCGGACCCGGCGGCTCCGCCATCAGGTCGAAGTAGACGCCCCGCGTCTCCCGGTAGACCTCCCAGTCGTCCGCGTACACGACGATCGGCCGGTCCAGATTGGCGTAGTCGAACATGATCGACGAGTAGTCGGTGATCAGCGCGTCCGCGGCCAGACAGACGTCCTCGGAGGAGCGGTGCGCGGTGACGTCGATGATCCGGCTGTCCGCCGCTGCCCGCCCGCGGTCGTAGAAGTAGTGGGCGCGCAGCAGCACGACCACGTCCTCGCCGGCCGCCGCGCAGAACGCCTCCAGGTCGAGGCCCGGTTCGAAGCCGGTGTGGTGGTCGCGGTGGGTGGGCGCGTACAGGACGGCCGTGCGGCCCTCGGGCACGCCGAGTTCCCGGCGGACGCGGGCCACGTCCTGCGCGGTCGCCGTGTAGTACACGTCGTTGCGCGGATAGCCGTACTCCAGCGCCTCGTACGAGCCGGGGAAGGCGCGCTCCCACATCTGGGTGGAGTGCCGGTTGGAGGACAGATTGAAGTCCCAGCGGTCGACCCGGCCCAGCAGCTTGGCGAAGCTGCCGGACTGCGCGGCCACCACCGGGTACGTCGACTGGTCCACGCCCATCGTCTTCAGCGGGGTGCCGTGCTGGGTCTGGACGTGCACGCTGCCCGGCCGCTTGACGACGCCCTCGGCGAAGTTGGCGTTGTTGACCAGGTACTTGGCGCGGGCCAGCACCTCCCAGTAGCGGCGGGAGCCGATCACCACGTGGTCCACGTCCGCCGGTACGGCGTGCTTCTGGCCGGCCTCCACCAGGAACACCGAGCGGATGTGCGGGGCGAGTTCACGGGCCTTGGCGTGGATCGCGGCCGGGCTGCAGGCGTAGCCGCGGCCCCAGTACGCGCAGTACACGGCGAGCCGCGGGTCGATCGGGCGGCGCAGCTGCGCCCGGTAGTGCAGCCGGGTGCGCAGCCTGCGGGGGCGCGGGACGCGTTCGGCCGCCCGCGCCGCCGACCGGTTGGCGGTGCGCAGCGCGCAGAACGCCGTGTAGGCGCCCGCCGCCAGCAGCCGGTGCTGGACGCCCAGGCTGCCGGCCGGCACCCGGTAACCGGCCGGGCGGTGCCGGCGGTACAGACGGTGCGCGCGACGGAAGAAGGCCCGGTGCCCTGAGGGCAGTCGCTCGGGCCGGGAGGCCGTCTTCAGAACGGTCGCGAAGAGCTGGTCGAACAGCGCCCGGGCCCGCTCGGCGGCCGGCCCCTGCTCGGCGGCCCGGGTCAGCACCAGGTCCACCTGGTCGAGCAGTTCGCGCTGGTGCTCGCCGGGCAGGTTGAGCCGGCTGCCCTGCCGCCGCAGCCGGTGCCGGACCAGCACCTGGCGCAGCACCGCGACCCGCTCGGCGGCGAGGGCCGTCAGACCGCCCCAGCCCAGATCCGTGAAGTGGCCGTCGGGAAAGGCGAGTCGGTGCTCGGTGACGAAGGAGCGGCGGTAGGCGGCGCTCCACGCGGGCAGCGGTACGCCGGTGATCCGCGGCGCGTCGGCGGGGGCGAACGCGCCGCCGGGGGCGGCGGCCAGCAGCGCGGTGGCGGGTTTGCTCGGCGCGCCCTCCCACCAGGGGGTCCGCTCGTGCTCGAAGTACAGCACGTCCACGTCGCCCGTCTTGCCGAGCCGCGCGTCCAGCGCCGCCAGCGCCCCGGGGAGGAGCAGGTCGTCGCCGTCCAGGAACAGCAGATAGGTGCCGGACGCGGCTCGCATCCCGGCGTTGCGCGCCCCGCTCAGCCCGGCGGACGGCGGTGAGTGCACCGGGGTCACCCGGGGGTCCCGCTCGGCGTGCTCCCCGGCGACGTCCGCCGCCGGGGAGCCGGGGGCGTCGCAGACCGGGATCAGCTCCAGGTCGTCGAAGGACTGGGCGAGGACCGAGTCCAGCGCCTGGGACAGCCGGCCCGCGACCCCGTGGGACGGAACGATGATGCTGAAGCGGGGCATTGCGCTCTTTCTGTTGTCTTACCTGCCTCCCGGGTCGCCAAGGTCCCGGGACTCAGGCCGTACGGACGCGGCCGGGCCGCCCGGCCGGCCGCCAGGTGGACGGTCGGCTGGGGGTGGGCCGCGAGGTGCTGCAGGGCATGGGAACTCCCGCCAGGGGAAACGGTGTTCAGCGGCCGTCGGTGACGGTGATCGGAACAGCAGGTTTCGGAAGGGTGACCAGCGGGGAGCCGGTACGTGCCGAGGACGCCGACGGCACCGGATGACGCTCGGCGAGCGGCGTGACCGACGGCAGCCCCGCGGCCTCGCCCAGCACCACGTGCCGGACGACCCGTTCGGCGGCCCGGCCGTCGTCGTACGGGCAGAACCGCTCGCGGAACGCGGCCCGCAGCTGGGCCGAGCGCGAGCCGCGCCAGTGGCCGGTCGTGAAGATGTCGATCAGCTCGTCCTCGCTGCGCGCGTAGGCGCCCGGCGGACGGGAGCGCAGGTCGAAGTAGGTGCCGCGGGCCGCCTCGTACGCTTCACGGTCCGGGGCGTACACGACGATCGGCCGGTCCAGGTTGGCGTAGTCGAACATGATCGACGAGTAGTCGGTGACCAGCGCGTCCGACGCGAGACACAGGGACTCGACGCTCGGGTGGCCGCTGACGTCGATGACGCGCTCGCCCTCGGCCGGCGGCGCGCCGTGCCCGGGGTGGGCGCGGACCAGCAGCACATAGCGGGGGCCGAGCCGGCTGAGCAGGCGCTCCGGGTCGAGCGGCAGGCGCTGGGCGCGCCGGTGGTCGCGGTGCGTGGGCGCGTACAGGATCGCCACCGTGCCCTCGGGGATGCCGAGCTGCTCACGCAGCCGCGACACGTCCGCCGAGGTCGCCTTCTGGAAGACGTCGTTGCGCGGGTAGCCGTACTCCAGCGTCGTGTAGCGGCCCGGGCAGACCCGCTCCCAGGTGAGGGTGGAGTGCCGGTTGGCGGACAGGACGTAGTCCCACTTGTCGACGCCGTCGAGGAACGCCCCGAAGTCCGTGCCGCGGGCGGCGGCCGGGCGGTCCAGCAGATCGAGGCCCATCCGCTTGAGCGGGGTGCCGTGCCGGGTCTGCACACAGACCTGGCCGCGCCGCTTGACCAGCCGCGGGTCCAGATCGGCGTTGTCCACCAGGAACTTGGCGCGGGCCAGCGCCGTCCAGTAGCCCGCCGAGTCGGGCCGCAGCCGGCGCGTGGCCGGCGGCACGGTGTGCTGGTGCTCGGGCCGGGCGATCCACGCCGTGCGGATGTGCGGGGCATAGGTGCGGAACGCGGCCTCCAGCGCGCCCGGGTTGCAGCCGTGACCGCGGCCCCCGTACGCGGCGAACACCGCCCGGTCGGCGCGCACGGGCAGGCACCGCTGGACGCGGTAGTGGAGCCGCAGGGCGGCGGCGCGCACCGCCCGGCCCAGGCCCGAGGCGAGCCGTCGCGCGAGCCGGCCCAGGGCCGCCGCCAGCCGGAGCGTGCGGTAGGTGCGGTGCGAGCCCAGCCGGATCAGGGTGTGCCGCAGCCGGGAGCGCCGCGGGACGGGCGTGCCGGGTGTGCGGTGGCGGAGGTAGTGGGCGCGGGCCCGGCGCAGGAACGCGGCCCGGGTACCGCGCGGCAGCCGGTCCCGCCTGCCGTACACGGTCGCCAGGTGGTCGACCATGCGCTGGAACAACACCGGCCGCCAGCAGGCGAGTTCGGGCCGCTCGGCGAGGTAGGCGAAGACCCGGTCGTACTGCTCGAAGACGTCGAAGTGCTTGCGGCTGGTGGTGGAGAGGATGTTGCCGGCGCGGCGCTGCCGGTAGTGCACGCACACCCGGTCCAGGGTCGCGATGGACTGCGCCGACATCAGGGCCGGGAAGGTCCAGGGGGTGTCCTCGTAGTAGCCCGGCGGGAACGTCAGCCGCTCGGCCTCGACGAACTCCCTGCGGTAGGCCTTGTTCCAGGCGACCATCAGGACGTCCAGCAGCCCCGGCCGGTCCGTCAGCCGGAAGGGGGCCGGGCCCTCCTCGCTGAGCTGGGCGGCGGCCTTGTTGCGGACCGCCTCGCCCGTCCAGTAGGTGCGCGCGTAGTCGTAGACCAGGACGTCCGGTTCGTCGGTCTCCTTGATCCGGTCGGCGATCGACTCCAGGGCGTGCGGGGTGAGCGTGTCGTCGCCGTCGAGGAAGATCAGGTAGTCGCCGGTCGCGCACTCCATGCCCGCGTTGCGGGCCCGGCCCAGGCCCCGGTTCTCGGACAGGTGCACCGGCCGGACCCGCGCGTCGCGCGCCGCGTACTCGTCGATGATCGCCCCGCTCGCGTCCGGTGAGCGGTCGTCCACGACGATCAGTTCGAGATCCGGGTACGACTGTTCCAGCACCGAGTCCAGACATGCGTGGAGGTACGCCTGGACCTGGTACGCGGGGACAATGACACTGAACCTGGGCACGGCACATCCATGGGTCGGTCGGCGCGGGCGTTCTGCCCGGGAACGGCCGATGGAGTGAAGTGGTTACGGTTCGTACGGCAAGTGGGGGACATCCGGTGAACGCCGAGGGGCGGCCCGGGTCGGCCCGCCCCTCAACAGGTGCCGGTTTTCCGTCACTTGACCGCGCCCGCCATGACCCCGGACACGAACTGCCGCTGGAACGCGAAGAACACCGCCAGCGGGATCACCATCGAGAGGAACGCGCCCGGCGCCAGCACGTCGACGTTGTTGCCGAACTGGCGTACCTGCGTCTGCAGGGCGACCGTGATCGGCTGCGAGCCCGACTTGGTGAACACCAGCGCGACCAGCATGTCGTTCCACACCCACAGGAACTGGAAGATGCCCAGGCTGGCGATGGCGGGCCCGCCGAGCGGCATGACCACCCGCGCGAACAGCCGCAGTTCGCCGGCGCCGTCCAGCCGGGCCGCCTCCAGCAGCTCCCTCGGGATCTCCGCGAAGAAGTTCCGCAGCAGGAACACGGCGAACGGCAGACCGAAGCCGACATGGAACAGGACCACCCCGAGGATCGACCCGAACAGCCCGATCGTGCCGAACAGTTCGGCGATCGGGATCAGCGCCACCTGCACGGGCACCACCAGCAGTCCGACCACGGCCAGGAACCACCAGTCGCGGCCCGGGAACTCCAGCCACGCGAAGGCGTAGCCGGCGAGCGAGCCGATGACGACGACCAGCACCGTCGCCGGGACCGTGATCAGCGCCGTGTTCACCAGGGAGTGGGTGATGTCGCTGTTCTCCAGCAGCTTCTGGTAGCTGTCGAAGGTGAGCTGGGACGGCTTCGCGAACACGTTCCACCAGCCGTCGGCGCTCATGTCCTCGGGCGCGCGCAGGGAGGAGAGGAACAGCCCGACGGTCGGCACCAGCCAGAACAGGCCGACGACGATCAGGAAGGCGCGGACCAGCCCGCCGCTCAGCCGCTCCGCGATCCGTGAGCCGAGCGACCGCCGGGCCTTGACCACCCGGCCGGGTGCCGCCTCGCCGATGCTCTCGGCATGCGTCGTCATCGCCGCCCCTCCCGCCTCAGCCGGCGGATGTTGAACCACATCACGGGGATCACCAGCAGCAGCAGGAACACCGCGATGGCGCTGGCGATGCCGGGCCGGTCCTCCGCGAAGCCCTTCCGGTACAGCTCCAGGGCCAGCACGTTCGCGTCGTCCTGCGAGGAACCCGGCGCGATGATGAACACCAGGTCGAACACCTTCAGCACATTGATCATCAGGGTGACGGTGACGACCGCGAGGACCGGTGCGAGCAGGGGCACGGTGATCCGCCGGAACACCTGCCACTCGCCCGCCCCGTCGACCCGCGCGGCCTCCAGCAGTTCCCGGGGCACCCCCGCGAGCCCGGCCGCGATCAGCACCATCGCGAAACCCGCCCACATCCATACGTACGATCCGATGACGGCCGGGGTCACCAGCGCCGGGCCCAGCCAGTCGACGCCGTTGTAGGGCGCCTTGAAGTTGTCCGCGGGGAGCCGCAGCCGGGCGCCGTCGGCCGCCGCGGGCAGTGTGAACGTGCCGTCGGCGGCGGCCTTCGTGGCGGCCACCACCGTGCCGTCCCGCACCGCCTCGATCCTCATTCCGGCGTAGCCGAGTTCGGACGGGTCCGGGGCGCCCGGTGTGCCGACGCCCTTGCCACGGGTGAAGTCCTGCCAGGTGGTACCGGTGACCTTGCCCGGCTCGGGCTGCGCGGCCCGGGCCGGGCGCGCGTCGCCGGGCAGCTGGTCGGGGGCGACGCCGACCAGCGGCAGGGTGACCGGGGTGCCGGCGCGGACGGCCGCCGACGTGATGAAGCCGCCGCCGTCCGCCCGCAGCGGCGACTCGCGGCCCGGGTGCGCCTTCGGGAACGCGGACGACTGGGCGAAGGTGTCGTGCACGCCGACCCACACGGCGTTGGCGACGCCCTTGTCCGGGTCCTGGTCGTACACCAGCCGGAAGATGATCCCGGCCGCCAGCATCGAGATCGCCATCGGCATGAAGACGACCAGCTTGAACGCTGTTCCCCAGCGCACCCGTTCGGTCAGCACCGCGAAGACCAGGCCGAGCGCGGTGGACACGGTCGGCGCGAACACCACCCAGATGATGTTGTTCTTCAGCGCGGTGCGGATCCCGTCGTCGTCGAACAGGGCCCGGTAGTTGTCGAATCCGGCGAATCCGTCGCCCGATGCGTTGCCGAAGCTGCGGACGAGCGAGTACCCGATCGGGTAGACCACGAGCGCGCCGAGCAGCACCAGGGCGGGCAGCAGGAAGAGCGCTGCCACGGTCCTGCGGGTGCCGGTCACGCTCTTGCGGCTGCGCGGTGCGGCGGGGGGCGGTGGGCCCCCCGCCGCGGTGGCCGACGCCATCGCCGGCTCAGCCGCCGTTCCCGTACGCGGCCGCCGCGTCCTTCTCCAGCCGCGCCTGGGCGCCCGCGACGTCCGTCGGGTTCTGCAGGAAGTCCTGCAGGGCCTTCCACTCGCCCTTGCCGGGCGTGCCGCCGAAGGCCTGCGGCGCCTGGTCGGACATGTCGAAGCGGAAGTCGTCGCCCGAGGCGATCAGCGCCTTCGCGATCGTGCGCTGCACCTCGTTCGGGTAGGCCGAGTTCGGCACGTTCTTGTTCGGCGAGAGATAGCCGCCGAGCTTCGCCTGGATCGTCGCCGCGTCCGGCGAGGCCAGGAAGGTGACCAGCGCCTGCGCCGCCTCGGAGTCCTTCAGGACGACCGCCGCGTCACCGCCGGAGACCACCGGCGCGGCGGAGCCCACCGCCGGGAACGGGAACACCTTCGCGTCCGTGCCCACCTTCGCCTTGGTCTCACCGATGTTGACCTGCGCGAAGTCGCCCTCGTAGACCATCGCCGCCTTGGGCTGGTCGCCGCCGGTGAAGGTCTGGGTGACGGAGGCCGGGAACTCGGTCTGGAGCGCGCCGCTCGCGCCGCCCGCGACATAGTCCTTCTCGCCCCAGATCTGGGCGAGCGTGGTCAGCGCCTCCTTGACGGAGGGGTCCGTCCACTTGATCTCGTGCCGGGCGAGCCGGTCGTACTTCTCCGGGCCCGCCTGGGAGAGATAGACGTTCTCGAACCAGTCGGTGAGGGTCCAGCCGTCGGCGCCGCCTACGGAGAACGGCGTGACCCCCGAGTCGTACACCGCCCGCGCCGTCGTCAGCAGCTCCTGCCAGGTCGTGGGCTCCGTGGCGCCCGCGTTCTCGAACGCCTTGGCGTTGTACCAGATCAGCGACTTGTTGGCGGCCTTGTAGTAGGCGCCGTACTGCGTGCCGTCGACCTTGCCGATGTCCTGCCAGCCCTGCGTGTAGTTCTCGGCCAGCTCGGCCCGCGCCTGGGGGCCCAGCGGCTTGGCCCACTTCTTGTCCACCGCCTGCTTGATCGCGCCGGGCTGCGGCAGCAGCGCGACATCCGGCGGCCGGCCGCCCGCGATCTTCGAGCCGAGGAAGTTGATGATCGGGTCCTGCGCGGGCACGAAGGTCACCTCGGCGCCCGTGCGCTGCGCGAACTCCGCGAGAACCTGCTTGAAGTTCTTCTGCTCGCCGCCGGTCCACACGGCGGCGACCTCCAGGCTCGCGCCGTCCAGCTTCGGCAGGGTGACGCCGCTGCCCTTCTCGCCGGCGCTGCTGCTCGCGCCGCCGCCGGTCTTCTTGTCGTCGTCGCTGCCCCCGCAGGCGCTGAGTGCGAGCGCCCCCGCGAGGAGCGCGGCGAGTGTGGTGACGGCCCTGTGTGTCCGGATGGTGCTGCTCCTGCTGCGCATCACTGCCCCGTTCTCCGTTCGCCGTTGAACGTCCGAGCGCTGTCCCGTGCCGTACGGTCTACGCCCGGCCCCGCGAACGCGGCAAGAGCGCCTGCGCTGTCAACCGGCTGATCGTGACCGGCTCGTGACGGGGCGTGCGGGCACGGCACCCCTGACTACAGCAGCGACGGGACCTGCGCGGCCGACACCTCCCGGGCCGCCCGCTCCACCGCGCTCGCCAGCAGCGCCAGGTCCGTCGGCCCGTTGCCCAGTTCCCGCACCGGCCGACGGGCCGGCGGGTCGCCCATGCGGTGCCAGTCCAGCGGGACGACCGTGGGCCGCTGGGTCGCCGTGCGCGGGATGCGTCCCGTCACCCGGCCCGCCTGGAACGCGGTGACGCGGCCGTCCGCCGTGGCCAGCCGGCCGCGGCCCGGCGCCGGTTCGTCCGGTCCGGAGGACGGGGCGTCCAGGGCGACCCGGAGCGCGGCCTGCCGCGCCGGTTCCGTCTCCGCCGTACGACCGCCCGGACCGGCCGCCGCCACCAGATGGACGCCGAGCCGTTCGCCCTCCCTGGCCACCGCCTCAAGGGCCCGCATCACCGAGCCCGCCGCGGGCCGGCCCGGCGAACCGAGCGCCGGGGAGACCAGCGCGTCCAGGTCGTCCACGACCACCACAAGGCGGGGCAGCGGCGGCGGCGCCTCCGTCCGCCCGCCCTGCCGGGCCGCGCTGGGGCGCAGCCGCAGCGTCGTGCTGGGCGGGGACTCCAGGTCGCCATTGCCCGCGGCGGGCCGCCCGGGCGCGGTGCGCTGCGCGACGAACCGGCCCGACACCTCGCGGTGCGTGTGCCACTCGGCGAAGCCCGCCCGGCCCAGCAACTCGGCCCGCCGCTTCAGCTCGGCGCTCAGGGACTGCGCGAACTCCCGCATGCGCACCGGGTCGTTGGCGGTCAGATGGGTGGTGACATGCGGTATGTCCGTGCACACGTGCAGTCCTTCGCCGCCCGCGCCCACGCCGTCCCGTCCGTCGATCAGCACCATGCTCAGCCGGTCGGGGCGCTCGGCTGCGGCCAGCGAGGCGACGACGGCGCGCAGCAGCTCGGTACGCCCGCTGCCCGGCGGCCCCTCCACCAGCAGATGCGGACCCTCGGCGACCAGGTCCGTACAGAGCGGGCCGCGGGGACCCGCGCCGAGCACCGCCCAGGCCCGCCCGCCCGGCGACTCCGTGTCGTCCGCCGCGTCCGCCCAACGCGCCATCAGCGACGCCGGGGTGGCCCGGGCGAGCCCCAACTCGTCCAGCAGACGCGCCGACTGGGGCAGCGGCGCGGCCACGCGCGCGTGCCGCTCGTCGACCGCGCCGTCCGTGCGCAGCGGCGCCAGCGCCCGCGCGAACCGCTCCGCCCAGGCGGGCGAGACCGCGTCGACCGCGGCCGGTGCGCCGGGGCCGAGCGGGCCGGCCGGGGCGGTGTGCGCGTCCGGCCGGGGGACCCGCAGCAGGTGCAGCGTCGTGGCGACGTCACCGCCGAGCAGCGCGACGGCGCCGCACGCCCGGAACGTCGGCGCGACCGCGCACGCGGCCTCGTAGGCCGCCTCGTACGTCCCCGGCGTGGCGGGGGCGGGCGGCGTCTCGGCCAGGCACACGACGTGCATCCCGGCCCGCGGCCCCTCCAGGGCCAGCCGTGCCACCGCCTCGCGCAGGCCCGTGCCGCCCGGGTCGCCGTCCACGACGACGACCGTGTACGGGCCGGGGAAGCCGCCCGTCGCGCCGCCGGCCGTGGGCGAGGAGGGGTGCGGCGCCGCGGAGCCGTCGGCCACATGGCTCTCCAGGCGGCGCAGCAGCTCCTCCGTGCGGGCGGCGGCCTGTTCGCGGTCGTAGGCCAGCAGGAGGCGGCAGTCCTGGCTGTGGCCCGGGCGCACATGGGGCAGCCAGCCGAGCCAGGACCACTCGGCGGTGCGCTCCTCCACAGGGCGTGAGCGGTCCGCGCTGATCAGGACGAGTTCCAGACCGTCGGGGGAGTGCAGCGCGGCGAGCTGGGCCAGGACCGCGCGGGCCAGCCCGGACAGCCGGGGGCGCGGTCCGGCCAGGCCCAGCGCCCCGGCCTCGCGCAGACCGACGGTCACCGGTGCGCCGGTGACCGGGCCGCCCGGCGCCGCCCCGTCGGACGTGCCCAGCCGGACGGTGAGCGTCTGCGGGTGTCCCGGCCCGCGCTCCCACAGCCGCGGGCCCGGGCCGAGCGCGGTCAGCAGCAGCGCCGCCGGGTCCGGCCAGGTCTCCGGCCGCTGCGGGCCGCCGGGAGCGGGGCCGCCGGGGGCGCCGGCGCCTTCTGCGTCGTACGGCCCCGGGCCGTCGGCCGCCGGATCGGCGCGCCCTCCGGCCAGCCGCCGCGCCCAGGCGCCGAGGCCGCCGCGCCTGCGCATGCCCGGCGGCAGGTCGGTGCCGCGCACCGGGGTGCCCTTGCGGCCCCCGGCGTCCGGGGCGTCCGGGTCCGGGTCGCCGCCGTGTCCGTACGACCCGGACGGACCGTCCGCGGTGTGGTGTCCGTGCGGGCGCGTGCCCGGTGTGTCCTCGGTGTGGCCGCCCCGCGCGTGCGGATCGCCGAAGGCCACGCCGCCGACCCCGAAGCGGCCGGCGTGGGTGTCCCCGCCGCCCGTCCCGGGACCCGCGCCGTGTGTCTCCCGCGCCCCGTCCCGGTGCTCGATCCGCGGCGCGCCGGCCTGCCCGGGCACGAACGGGGGCTCCGCCGGACGGTGCTCCTGGGCGCGGGGTGCCGCACCCGGGGCACCCCAGCCCGCCGTGCCGTAGGTGTGCCGGGCCGGCCCGGAGGGCGCGCCCTGTCCGCTTCCCGGGGCCGCGGCGTCCTCGGCGTATCCGGCGTCCGTCGCGTCCCCGGTGCGCGGGGTCACCCGCACGCAGCCCTCGCCGTCGGGCGCCGTCCGCATCAGGGCGCCCGGCCCGCCGGACGGGGTGAGCCGCAGGGCGGACTCGCCGATCCGCAGCAGCGCGCCCGGCGTGAAGCGGACCGGGCGGTCGGCCACGCGCGCGCCGTCCAGCGCCGTGCCGTTCGTGGAGCCGAGGTCGGCGACCGAGACGTGGCCGTCGGCGGCGACCGTGACGGCGCAGTGGAGGCGGGAGACGTCCGGGTCGTCGAGCGGGACGTCGGCGTCGGCGGAACGGCCGACGGTGATCCGGCCGCCGTGCAGCAGATGGACCCCGCCCGCGTCCGGCCCCGCGACCACGTGCAGCTGGGTCGGGGCGTCGTCCAGCTCCGGATGGGGCTCCGGCTCGGCGGGCGCGCCCAGGGCCAGCACGGCGCCGTCGACCAGCGGGGGCTCGCCGAGGGTGCAGCGCCGGAGGTCCAGCCGCTCGGCGCCGGCGTACAGCACGACCGGGGCCGCGGCGTCCCGGCCCGCGGCGCCGTCGCCGGCGACCGTCGAGGCGAGCGCCGACGTCACCGCCGCCAGGGCGGTGCCGGCTGGCGCCGTGACCAGCACGTCGCGGCTCGCGGCGTGGCCCCGCTGCGGTGCCGGGCCCAGCGGGTCTACGACGGTCAGCCGGATCTGCATCGCCGTCAGCGGTCCCTTCTGCACGGGCGCGGACTTCCCCACCCCACACGAGCACGTCGGCCAGTACTGCACGCATCCTCGCACCTGTCACCGACAACGTGCCCGCGGCCCGGTGGTAAGTGATCTTGATTGGTCGGCTCTGCCCCCAAAAGTGCCTGAGCGGTACCGCAAAAGTGGCTGACCGGTACCGTCCCGGTGATCACTTGAGATCGGCCCTGTCCTGGTTCGGCAACCTTTCGGCAACCGGCAGAGCGAGCGGAGCGTCTTTCCTTCGAACATCGACGGGAACGCTTATGTGGTGCCCCCGGAGGCGGCACTACAGTGGATCGGAACACCAGCAAGCAACAGGGAGCACATGACGTGCGGCCGGTAGGCAGCAAGTACCTGCTCGAGGAGCCGCTCGGGCGCGGCGCCACGGGCACCGTCTGGCGAGCCCGCCAGCGGGAGACGGCGGGCGCCGAGGCAGCTGTGGCCGGCCAGCCCGGAGAGACCGTCGCGATCAAGGTCCTCAAGGAGGAGCTGGCGAGCGACGCCGACGTCGTCATGCGGTTCCTGCGGGAACGGTCCGTGCTGCTCCGGCTCACCCACCCGAACATCGTCCGGGTGCGCGACCTCGTCGTCGAGGGCGATCTGCTCGCGCTGGTCATGGACCTCGTCGAGGGCCCCGACCTGCACCGCTACCTGCGCGAGAACGGCCCGTTCACGCCCGTGGCCGCCGCGCTGCTGACCGCCCAGATCGCCGACGCGCTCGCGGCCAGCCACACCGACGGCGTCGTCCACCGCGACCTGAAGCCCGCCAACGTGCTGCTCCAGCAGCAGGACGGCCGGATGAACCCGCTGCTCACGGACTTCGGCATCGCCCGCCTCGCCGACTCCCCGGGCCTGACCCGGACGCACGAGTTCGTCGGCACGCCCGCGTACGTCGCGCCGGAGTCCGCCGAGGGCCGCCCGCAGACCTCCGCCGTCGACATCTACGGCGCCGGCATCCTGCTGTACGAGCTGGTCACCGGCCGTCCGCCGTTCTCCGGCGGCTCCGCCCTCGAGGTGCTGCACCAGCACCTGAGCGCCGAGCCGCGCCGCCCGTCCACCGTGCCCGACCCGCTGTGGACGGTGATAGAGCGCTGCCTGCGCAAGAACCCCGACGAGCGCCCCAGCGCCGAGAACCTCGCGCGCGGCCTGCGAGTCGTCGCCGAGGGCATCGGCGTGCACGCCAACTCCGCCCAGATCGCCGCAGCCGAGGGCGTCGGCGCCCTGCTCGCCCCCGACCCGGCGCCCACCGCCGTACCGGGCGTGCCCGGAGCCGCCGATCCGACCCAGGTGCTGCCGACGGGCGCGTCCCCGGGGGCGTACGACCCGAACGCCGCGACCAGCGTCCTGCCGCACACCGGCGGCCCAGCGGGCGCCGCCGACCCCACCGCGGTCCTGCCGAACACCGGAGCGGCCGACCCGACCGCCGTCATGCCGCCGATGTCCCAGGGCCGGCCCGACCAGCCCGGGGCGCAGGGGCAGCAGCCCGAGCAGCCGCACCCCTGGCAGAACCAGCTGCGCGCCGCCCGCGACCGCAACGAGCAGACGCAGGTCCAGTACCTCGACCCGGACCAGGACCCGCTGCGCCGCCGCCCCCAGCGCCAGGTGGCCCGGCCGCAGCAGCAGCCCGCGCCCCAGCACCAGCAGCGGCCCCCGGGCGGCTACCGGCAGCAGCAGCCTCAGCAGTACCAGCCGCAGCCGTACGCCGCGCCGCGGCCCCAGCAGTACGCGCCGCCCGCACCGGCGGAGCCGCGGCGGCCGGCGCCCGAGCCCCGGCAGCCGCGGCAGCGCGGCGCCAACCCGATGAAGATCCCCGGGCTCGGCTGCCTCAAGGGCTGTCTGTTCACGATCGTCATCCTGTTCGTGGCGGGCTGGCTGGTGTGGGAGCTGAGCCCGCTCCAGGACTGGGTCGGGACCGGCAAGAGCTACTGGGGTCAGCTCAGCGACTGGTTCAGCACCGCGACCGGCTGGATCAAGGACCTGGGCGGCGGTTCCGGCGGGAACTAGGTCCTGTCGTCACATTCCCGTCGTTCGCCCGGAGGGCGGGCGCTGCGGCGTCGTGGGGGTCCCCCCTGGTCGAGCGGAGTCGAGAGCTTGGGGGAGCGTGCTCTCGGTGTGCCGGGCGCGGGTCCTCGTACTGGATGTACTTGGGGCTGTGTCCGGTGCGGCGAGTGGGGGTGCCCCCTGCTCGGAGAGCTCGGGGGAGCGTGCATGGCGTCGTGGGGCTGGGGGCACCTCCCGGCCGGAGGCTGGGGGAGGGAGTTTGACGACAGGGCCTACCCGCTCTGGGGATTTGTCGACACCTGGCGGGTGATTTCGGCCTCCGCGGTGAAGGTTGGCTCCTCGGGCGCGTAGTTTTGACCGCAACACGCGTCTGTAGGAGCAGTCTTGGCACGGAAGATCGGCAGCCGGTACACCGCGAACCAGATCCTGGGACGGGGCAGCGCCGGCACGGTGTGGCTGGGCGAGGGACCGGACGGACCCGTCGCCATCAAGCTGCTGCGCGAGGACCTCGCGTCCGACCAGGAACTCGTCGGGCGCTTCGTGCAGGAGCGCACGGCACTGCTGGGCCTCGAACATCCCCACGTCGTCTCGGTGCGCGACCTCGTCGTCGACGGCAACGACCTGGCCCTCGTCATGGACCTGGTGCGCGGCACCGATCTGCGCACCCGCCTGGAGCGGGAGCGGCGACTCGCCCCCGAGGCCGCGGTGGCCATCGTCGCGGACGTCGCGGAGGGGCTGGCGGCGGCGCACGCGGCCGGGGTGGTGCACCGGGACGTCAAGCCCGAGAACGTACTGCTGGACATGCAGGGGCCGCTCGGCCCCGGCGGCTCGCACCCCGCGCTGCTGACCGACTTCGGGGTCGCGAAGCTGATCGACACCCCGAAGCGGACCCGCGCCACGAAGATCATCGGGACCCCGGACTATCTGGCGCCGGAGATCGTGGAGGGCCTGCCGCCGCGGGCGGCCGTCGACATCTACGCCCTCGCGACCGTGCTGTACGAGCTGCTGGCCGGGTTCACCCCGTTCGGCGGCGGCCATCCGGGTGCGGTGCTGCGCCGGCACGTGACCGAGACGGTCGCGCCGCTGCCGGGCATCCCGGACGAGCTGTGGCAGCTGATCGTGCAGTGCCTGGCGAAGGCACCCGCCTCGCGGCTGCGCGCTTCCGAGCTGGCGGCGCGGCTGCGGGAGCAGCTGCCCCAGCTGGCCGGGATGCCGCCGCTGAGCGTGGACGAGCCGGACGCGGCGCCGGCGCCGGAGACCGCGGAGCCCTCGGCGGCGGAGCCGGCGCCCGGCGAACGGGTGCGCCGGCGGGGCTCGGTGTCGCTGGTCCCCGGCGCACAGCCGGACTCCAACCGGGACACGCACACCTCGATGCGGGTGCCGGGCGCCGACGAGCTGGCGGGCGGCGCCCGGGGCACGGCGCGGGTGCCCCGGGCCTCCGGTGCCCCGCGCCCCGGATCGGCCCGGCACCGGGCGGCGGCCCGGCGCCGGCGGGTGACGCTGGGGGTGGCGGGCGCGGTGCTCGCGGCGGCTGTCGGCGTCGGCGCCTGGCTGGCGACCTCGGGCGACGACGCGGGCACGACCCCGCAGAACACGCACACGTCCACCGCACCGTGACGTTTCCCACGGAGCGCTCCGCCGGACGGGTCGCGCCGCGCCGCCGGGCGTGCGCGGCGGGATCATGGCCGGCCGCCCGGTGCCGGCGCACCTCAGGGCCGCTGCCGCACCGGGCGGCCGTCGTCCGACCTGCTCGGCCCACCGTCCCGGAGCGGTGCTCGCCGGTCCGCCGTGCCGGCCGGTGCCCGCCGCCCCGCCGCCTCGGCCGCCGTCCTCCCGGCCGTCCGGAGGGCGCCGTGCGGCCGAGGTCGGTTGCCATTGCCGTTAGTCTGGATGCGTGGCAGTCGTCGATGTATCCGAAGAGCTCAAGTCCCTCTCCTCGACCATGGAGTCGATCGAGGCCGTTCTGGACCTCGACAGGATGAGGGCAGACATCGCCGTGCTCGAGGAGCAGGCGGCGGCGCCGTCCCTGTGGGACAACCCGGACGAGGCGCAGAAGATCACCAGCAAGCTCTCCCACCTCCAGGCCGAGGTCAGGAAGGCGGAGGCGCTGCGCGGCCGGATCGACGACCTCAGCGTGCTCTTCGAGCTGGCCGAGGCCGAGGACGACCCCGACACCCGCGCCGAGGCCGAGGCCGAGCTGACCGAGGTCAGGAAGGCGCTGGACGAGATGGAGGTCCGCACGCTGCTCAGCGGGGAGTACGACGCGCGCGAGGCGCTCGTCAACATCCGCGCCGAGGCCGGCGGCGTCGACGCGGCCGACTTCGCCGAGAAGCTGCAGCGCATGTATCTGCGCTGGGCCGAGCAGCACGGGTACCGGACCGAGGTCTACGAGACGTCGTACGCCGAAGAGGCCGGCATCAAGTCGACCACCTTCGCCGTGCAGGTGCCGTACGCCTACGGCACCCTCTCCGTGGAGCAGGGCACGCACCGGCTGGTGCGCATCTCGCCCTTCGACAACCAGGGGCGCCGCCAGACCTCCTTCGCCGGTGTCGAGATCCTGCCCGTCGTCGAGCAGTCCGACCACGTCGAGATCGACGAGTCCGAACTGCGCATCGACGTCTACCGGTCCTCCGGCCCCGGCGGCCAGGGTGTCAACACCACCGACTCCGCGGTCCGCATCACCCATCTCCCCACCGGCATCGTGGTCTCCTGCCAGAACGAGCGGTCGCAGATCCAGAACAAGGCCACCGCGATGAACGTGCTCCAGGCCAAGCTGCTGGAGCGGCGCCGGCAGGAGGAGCAGGCCAGGATGGACGCCCTCAAGGGCGACGGCGGCAACTCCTGGGGCAACCAGATGCGTTCGTACGTGCTGCACCCGTACCAGATGGTCAAGGACCTGCGCACGGAGTTCGAGGTCGGCAACCCGGAGGCCGTGTTCAACGGCGAGATCGACGGCTTCCTGGAGGCCGGGATTCGCTGGCGCAAGCAGCAGGAGAAGTAACCAAGTCGACAGCGCCGACAGCGCAACTGCCGCCTCCAGGGCGGCAGTTGCCGTTTTGTCTGGGTTTTACATCACACTCACAGGCGCCAACTCCCCGTAAATGCCCTGTCGGTGGACATTGCACGCGCAACGGCCTTGACGATCCCTTGGAAAATGGGAAGGGTGAAGCGTGCCATGCGTATCTCTGGGGCGCATGTGAACCGGGGGGCGTGAAGGACGTGAGGAACACGGACTTCACCGGCTACCCCCGTCGATCACGGCCGGCCCCATGCGCCGCACAGTGACCATCAGCTACTGGGGGTAGCAACCACATGACCAAGAAGACGCGGATCCGGATCGCGCGGATCGCGGCCGGTGCCGTGATCGCGGCCGGTGCCTCGCTGACGGCGGCCGGCGCCGCCTCCGCGAGCGAGTCGGACTGCCTGCTCGGCGTCCTGTGCTCCGAGGAGTCGCCGAGCCCGGAGCCCAGCGACACCGGTATCCCGACCGACCCGCCGGAGACCTCGGAGCCCACGGACGGCCCGACGGAGCCGTCGGACGAGCCCACCGAGCCCACGGAGGAGCCCACCGAGCCGACCGAGGAGCCCACCTCCGACCCGACCCAGGGCAACGGCAATGGGAACGGGAACGGCAACGGAAATGAGAACGGCAACGGGAACGGCGGCGGCAACGGGAACGGCAACAACAACGCCGACCCCAACGGCGGCTCCGGCACCTCGGCCCAGGAGCGCGGCTCCTCCGCCCTGACCGGCACCGGCTCGGACACCCCGGCGGCCGGCGCCAAGGCCCAGGGCACCGGTCAGGAGCTCGCCGAGACGGGTGCCGGGCAGACCGCGTTCCTGATCGCGGGCGCCGCCACCATGATCGCCGGTGGCATCGCCTTCCGTGTCCTGCCGCGCCTCGCTGGCGGCCGGGGCGGCGCGGCCGCCTGATTGTGACGCACTGTAGTCACGCTCGTACGGTCCGTACGTGTGATGCATGACTGATGCATGACGAAGGGCCCGGAGCCTGCCGCTCCGGGCCCTTCGGCCGTCCTCAGCCGCGCTGCGGTCCGCTCACGCGGTCTGGTGCGCCAGCAGCGCCACCGCGGCGATCAGCACCGCCAGCAGCGCGATCAGCGCCATCGGGTTCAGTCCGGCGAAGAAACCGTCCTGGAAGAAACCCTGCTGCTGCAGCCGCTCGCGGTTGGCCCGGCACACGGGGCACCGGCCCTCGCTCACAGGCGCCGCGCAGTTCGCGCACACCAACCGGTCGTACGTCATGCGCTCGCCCTCCTTGCACCGGCTGTCATACGGACAACGTCTGCGGG
Source organism: Streptomyces shenzhenensis (assembly GCF_003688995.1). Classification (GTDB taxonomy): domain Bacteria; phylum Actinomycetota; class Actinomycetes; order Streptomycetales; family Streptomycetaceae; genus Streptomyces; species Streptomyces shenzhenensis_A. Next base: position 18,489 of record NZ_PENI01000033.1, read on the forward strand.
AACGAGAACGTTCCCTTCACCACTGTGCCAGGTTCCCGCGGAGCGTGCGCGGGTCGCCGGCATCGGACGGCCGCCGCGGACACCCCAGATACTCGGCACAAAAATGTACAAGCTCCGCACAACCTCGACCGGCGACTGCGCGCGCCCGTCCGGTTCGCGTATGGTCACGCACATCTACCCCCGGCGACCCGTGGTGCATCCGTGATCCGATTCGACAATGTCTCCAAGGTCTACCCCAAGCAGACCCGTCCCGCACTCAGGGAGGTGTCCCTGGAAGTGGAGAAGGGCGAGTTCGTGTTCCTCGTGGGGTCCTCCGGCTCCGGAAAGTCCACCTTCCTGCGGCTGATCCTCCGCGAGGAGCGGTGCAGCCACGGCCAGGTGCACGTTCTGGGCAAGGACCTCGCGCGCGTCTCCAACTGGAAGGTGCCGCAGATCCGGCGCCAGCTCGGAACGGTCTTCCAGGACTTCCGGCTGCTGCCCAACAAGACGGTCGCGGAGAACGTGGCCTTCGCACAGGAGGTCATCGGCAAGTCGCGCGGTGAGATCCGCAAGTCCGTGCCGCAGGTGCTCGACCTCGTCGGGCTCGGCGGCAAGGAGGAGCGGATGCCCGGCGAGCTGTCCGGTGGTGAGCAGCAGCGCGTGGCCATCGCGCGGGCCTTCGTCAACCGCCCCAAGCTGCTCATCTGCGACGAGCCCACCGGCAACCTCGACCCGCAGACCTCCGTCGGCATCATGAAGCTGCTCGACCGGATCAACCGGACCGGCACGACCGTGGTGATGGCGACGCACGACCAGAACATCGTGGACCAGATGCGCAAGCGCGTCATCGAGCTGGAGAAGGGACGCCTCGTCCGCGACCAGGCCCGCGGCGTCTACGGCTACCAGCACTGACACCGCACGAGATCCACGGAAAGGCTTGATCCGACGCCATGCGCGCCCAGTTCGTACTGTCGGAGATCGGTGTAGGTCTCCGCCGCAACCTGACGATGACCTTCGCCGTCATCGTCTCCGTCGCCCTGTCCCTGGCCCTGTTCGGCGGTTCGCTGCTGATGAGCGACCAGGTGACCACCATGAAGGGCTACTGGTACGACAAGGTCAACGTCTCGATCTTCCTCTGCAACAAGAGCGACGCCGAGTCGGACCCCAACTGCGCCAAGGGCGCGGTCACCGAGGACCAGCAGAAGCAGATCCTCGCCGACCTGAAGAAGATGTCGGTCGTCCAGAGGGTCACCTACGAGTCGCAGGACGAGGCGTACAAGCACTACAAGCAGCAGTTCGGCGACTCCCCGCTGGCCAGTTCGCTCACCCCGGACCAGATGCAGGAGTCGTACCGGATCAAGCTGAAGGACCCGGAGAAGTACCAGGTCATCGCGACCGCCTTCGACGGGCGCGACGGCGTCCAGTCGGTTCAGGACCAAAAGGGCATCCTGGATAACCTGTTCGGGTTGCTCACCGGCATGAACTGGGCCGCCCGGGCGGTGATGGCGCTGATGCTGGTGGTCGCGCTGATGCTGATCGTCAACACCGTGCGCGTCTCGGCGTTCAGCCGGCGCCGTGAGACCGGGATCATGCGTCTGGTCGGCGCCTCCGGCTTCTACATCCAGGCGCCGTTCATCGCGGAGGCGGCGGTCGCCGGACTGATCGGCGGCACGGTCGCCTGCGGATTCCTGGTGCTCGCCCGGTACTTCATCATCGACCACGGCCTCGCCCTGTCCGAGAAGCTGAACCTGATCAACTTCATCGGCTGGGACGCCGTGCTGACGAAGCTCCCGCTCATCCTCGCCACCAGCCTGCTGATGCCCGCGCTTGCCGCGTTCTTCGCGTTGCGCAAGTACCTGAAGGTGTGACGCACGCCAAGAGGGCCGTGCGGTCAACCGGCCGTACGGCCCTTCGCGTTGTCCTAGACTCACCGGCATGTCAGGCCGCGACCCCTTCTGTCAGCCCCGCCGCCTCCGCCGCGGGGCGGCCCTGACGTTGGTCTTCGCCGGTGCGCTCGTCACCGGCGCCGCGACCGGCTCCTTCCCCGACCCCGCGCACTCCGGTCGCGGGGCCCTCCCCCAGGAAGCGGCCCGCGCGACCATCCGGCCCGATGCCGTCCAGAAGGCCGCCGCCGAGGCCATGGCCGACGGCGAGTCCCCCATGGAGGCGGCCGAACGCGCCGTGAGCCGCAGCGGGGACCGCTGGGGCGCCGTGTACTCCCGGGGCGAGTACCAGGAGTTCGAGGAGGCCCTCGACGGCCAGTACACCGGCGTCGGCCTGTGGGCGCGGCGCGCGGGCGACGGCCGTATCGAGGTGACCCGGGTGCAGTCCGGCTCGCCCGCGGCCGCCGCCGGGCTCCGCAAGGGCGACCGGCTGCGCAGCGTCGACGGCACCGAGGTCGACGGGCGGCCGGTCACCGAGGTGGTCTCCCTGCTGCGCGGCGACGCGCTGGACGCGCCCGCCGGCACCGCCGTCCGGCTCGGCCTGGAGCGCGGCCCCCGCACCTGGCACGAGACCCTGCGCCGGGCCCGGCTGTCCACCGACTCCGTGACCGTCCGCACGCTCGCCACGGGCGTCACCGTCATCAGGATCGGCGCCTTCACCAAGGGCTCGGGCGACGTCGTGCGCAGCGCCGTGCGGCGGGCACCGGCCGGCGCCGGGATCGTCCTCGACCTGCGCGGCAACTCCGGCGGCCTGGTCACCGAGGCCGTCACCGCGGCCTCGGCCTTCCTCGACGGCGGACTCGTGGCCACCTACGACGTCGACGGCGAGCAGCGCGCCCTGCACGCCGAGGACGGCGGCGACACCACCACCGCCCTGGTCGCGCTCGTCGACGGCGGGACGATGAGCGCGGCCGAACTGCTCACCGGCGCCCTCCAGGACCGGGGCCGCGCGGTCGTCGTCGGCTCCCGCACCTTCGGCAAGGGCGCGATCCAGATGCCGACCCGGCTGCCCGACGGCGCCGTCGCCGAGCTGACCGTCGGCCACTACCGCACCCCCTCGGGGCACACCGTCGACGGCCGGGGCATCACCCCGGACCTGGTGGCCGACCGGCGGGCGCTGGAGCGGGCGGAGACCGTGCTCAGCGGGCTCGGCGACCCGTCGTAGCGCCGCGGTTTATCGGCTTCCCCCGCACCCCCTCCATGGTGCGAAAATGGTCGGCACTATGGCTAAGGAAAAAGGGCGCAAGCTGATCGCGCAGAACAAGAAGGCGCGGCACGACTACCACATCCTCGACACCTATGAGGCCGGTCTGGTCCTCACCGGTACCGAGGTGAAGTCGCTGCGCCAGGGACGGGCCTCGCTGGTCGACGGCTTCGTGCAGCTCGACGCGCACGAGGCGTGGCTGCACAACGTGCACGTGCCGGAGTACAGCCAGGGCACCTGGACCAACCACAGCGCACGCCGCAAGCGGAAGCTGCTGCTGCACCGCGCGGAGATCGAGAAGCTGGAGTCCAAGATCCAGGAGACCGGGCACACGATCGTGCCGCTCGCGCTGTACTTCAAGGACGGCCGGGCCAAGATCGAGATCGCGCTCGCGAGGGGCAAGAAGGAGTACGACAAGCGGCAGACGCTGCGCGAGAAGCAGGACCGGCGCGAGGCGGACCGCGCGGTGGCGGCGGCCCGGCGCAGGCAGCGCAGCCAGGCGTGACCGCCCGCCGCGGGAATGCGCTGGCATGCGGGTGCGTTGGTCACGTACGATGACAACGCACCCCGGGGCGGGTGCGCGGATTTGAAAACTCAACATGGGGATGATCGGTTTCGACAGCGGCTGTCGAAGCAGGGGAAGCGTGTCGAGGAAGCGGCCATGATCTCGTAAACCACAGGCCGAAAAAAATAATCGCCAATACCAAGCGCGATTCCTCCCAGCAGGCCTTCGCCCTCGCTGCCTGATAGGCAGCAAGAGCGAGCCTCCTACTAAAGGGAGTGTCAGCCCGGGGCTGTTCCCGACCCGGATCCTGGCATCAGCTAGGGGACTAAACCTTGATCCCGGTCACGGGGTGAAGAGGGAAACCAAACAGTGACTGAGCCCGTCGGAGACTTGTCCGCGTGATCTCCGGGGCTGAGAAAAGCGCAGCGGACTGCACACGGAGAAGCCCTGGTTCCGCACCGTTGGACGCGGGTTCGATTCCCGCCATCTCCACGACGACGACAGGCGACGTGCGCCCGCGGACAACGCGGGCCACGTCGCCTTCGTCATGCGCGCGCTGGTCTCAGGGCGCCGTACGGGGCCTGGTGCTGGCCCGCTCGGTCAGGTGCGGGGCGAGCAGCGTCGCCGCCGGGACCTCGGCGCCGGCCAGCTTCCCCATCAGCAACTCCACCGCGCGCTCGCCGAGTTCGGCGGCCGGCAGGGCCACCGAGGTGACCGGGACACGCAGCGACCCGGCGAGCTCGGCGGGGCAGATCGCGGTGACGGACAGATCACCGGGGACCCGCAGCCCGAGCTGTCCGAAGGCCTCGATCAGCGGTTCCAGCACCGCCTCGTTGTGCACGACGACCCCGGTCAGCGCGGGCTGCTCGCGCAGCAGCCGCTCGGCGACCCGCCGGGCGGCGGCCGACGTGGCCTCGCACGGGTGGACGGCCGAGACGAGCCCCCGCCGGCCGGCCGCCGCGGTGAACCCCCGCACCACCCGCTCGGCGAACGCCGTCCGGCGCGCATACACCTCGGGCGGCGCGCCGACCAGCGCCACGACCCGGTGCCCGAGCCCCGCCAGCCGTTCCACGCACAGCTCGCCGGCCGCCTCGAAGTCGAGGTCGACACAGGTCAGGCCCGCCGGCTCGGCGGGAAACCCGATCAGCACGGACGGCCGGTCCAGCGCGCGCAGCAGCGGCAGCCGGTGATCGTGCAGCTGGACGTCCAGCACGATCAGCGCGTCCACCAGCGCGGTGGCCCCGCTGACAACATGCCGCAGCCCCTCCGCGCCCTCCTCCTGGGTGAGCAGCAGCACATCGTGGCCGTGGCGCCGGGCCGCGGTCACCACCGACACCGCGCACTGCATGACGACCGGCACATGGACGCCCGCGCGCAGCGGGACCACCAGCGCGAGGACGTCGGAGCGGCTGCCGGCCAGGGCGCGGGCGCCCGCGTGCGGGCGGTAGCCCAGCTCACGGATGGACGCCGCGATGCGCCGCCGGGTCTCCTCGGAGATCGGGCGCTTGCCGCTCAGGGCGTAGGAGACGGTGCTGGGGGCGACCCCGGCGTGCCGCGCCACATCGGTGATCTTGACCATCAGCCCAGCTCCACCGTGAGGAACCCGGTCCCGGCCCGGGCCCGCGCGATCCGCTCACCGGCCGCGAGCGCCCAGGGCCGCGCGGGATCGCTGGACGAGGCCCGCAGGGTGTCGCCCTCCCGGACGACGGTGAAGGTCACGTCCCCGACCCGCACCGTCACCTGCGCGCCCCGCGCCGGCCGGTAGGCGTGCAGCGTGACCCCGTCCGCGTGGTCGTAGTCCGGCCGGTCGTCCACCGCGCCCACCGGGATCACCGCGCCCGGCCGGACGAGGAGCGGCACGCTCAGAAAGCCGTGCCGCTCGCGCACCCAGCGCGGCCCGGTCACCGTCCGCCCGTCGGCGAACCGGGTCCAGGTGCCCTCGGGCACGTAGTACGCCACGTCCCCCTCGTCGCTGAACACCGGTGCGACCAGCAGATCGGGGCCGAGCAGATACTGCCGCTCCAGATGCGCGCAGCCGGGGTCGTCCGGGAACTCCAGCACCATCGCCCGCATCACCGGCACGCCCTCGGCGTGGGCGGTGCGCGCCACTTCGTAGAGGTAGGGCATCAGGCGCAGCTTCAGCCGGGTGAAGTGGCGCAGCACGTCGACGGACTCCTCGTCGAACAGCCACGGCACCCGGTACGACGACGACCCGTGCAGCCGGCTGTGCGAGGACAGCAGGCCGAAGGCGATCCACCGTTTGAACAGCGCGGGCGTCGGGGTGCCCTCGAAGCCGCCGATGTCGTGGCTCCAGAAGCCGAACCCGGACAGCCCCAGCGACAGCCCGCCGCGCAGCGACTCGGCCATCGACTCGTACGTCGCCTCGCAGTCGCCGCCCCAGTGCACCGGGAACCGCTGGCTCCCGCTGGTCGCCGACCGTGCGAACACCACCGCCTCGCCCTCGCCCCGGTGCTTGCGCAGCACGTCGAAGACGGTGCGGTTGTAGAGGTAGGTGTAGTAGTTGTGCATCCGTTCCGGGTCGGAGCCGTCGGCCCACGCCACATCGACCGGGACGCGCTCCCCGAAGTCGGTCTTGAAACAGTCGACGCCCTGCGCGAGCAGCGCCGCCAGCTCGGCGGCGTACCAGGCGCGGGCGGCCGGGCTGGTGAAGTCGACCAGCGCCATGCCGGGCTGCCACAGGTCCCACTGCCACACGGCGCCGTCCGGCCGCTTCAGCAGATGGCCGAGGGCCCTGCCCTCCGCGAACAGCGGGGAGCGCTGGGCGATGTACGGGTTGATCCACACGCAGACCCGCAGGCCGCGCTCCTTCAGCCGCGCCAGCATGCCCTCCGGGTCCGGGAACACCCGCGGGTCCCAGCGGAAGTCGCACCAGTGGAACTCGCGCATCCAGAAACAGTCGAAGTGGAAGACGGACAGCGGCAGTCCGCGCTCCCGCATGCCCTCGATGAAGGACGTCACCGTCTCCTCGTCGTACGACGTGGTGAACGACGTCGACAGCCACAGCCCGAACGACCAGGCGGGCGGCAGGGCCGGGCGGCCGGTGAGAGCGGTGTATCTGCGGAGGATGTCCTTCGGGGCCGGGCCGTGGATGACGTAGTACGTCAACTGCTGGGACTCGACGCTGAACTGGACCCGGGACACGGCCTCCGAGCCGACCTCGAAGGACACCTTGCCGGGGTGGTCGACGAAGACGCCGTAGCCGGCGTCGGTGAGGTAGAACGGGGCGTTCTTGTAGGCCTGTTCGGTGGCCGTGCCGCCGTCGGCGTTCCAGATGTCGACCACCTGGCCGTTCCTGACCAGCGGGCCGAAGCGCTCGCCGAGGCCGTAGACGCCGGTCCCCACCCCGAGATCCAGTTGCTCGCGCAGGTAGTGGGCGCCGGTCGCGTCCCGCATGATGCCCATGCCCCGGGGGCCGCTGCCGGTCAGGGTGCGCCCGTCGGCGAGGAAGTCGACCCGCCAGGGGCCGGTGCGGGCCACCCGGACCGACAGCGCGCCGGAGGTGAGTGTCGCGTGCTCGTCGTCGTACGAGACCTGTGCCGCGCCCTCCTCCCGGCGCACCGCGAACCGGGGGCCGCGCGGCTGCTCGCCCTCGAAGTGGGTGAAGGTGATGCCGATGACGCCGGGCATCGGGGCGTGCGCGCTGATCGTCACGACCGGTCCCTTCAGCAGGTCGCCGCGGTGGCGGACGGGCCGGGTCGGCGCGTGGATCTCCAGCGTGCCTCCCCCGGAGGGGGCACCCCCAGCGGCGGTGACGTCGAGGGCCTCGACCGGATGGGCCGCGGTGACGCCCTCGCGCAACAGCCAGTAGCCGTCGGTGAACTTCACAGGGGCTCCCTACTTGACGGCACCCACGGCGATGCCGCGGGTGAGCGTGCGCTGGAAGACGAGGAAGAAGACGACGGCCGGCAGAACGCCGAGCAGGGCCGCCGCGTTGGTCATGGTGGCGTCCATCAGCCGCTGGCCCTGGAGGACGCCGAGCGCCACCGACACGGTCTGGTTGTCGTTGGAGACCAGCATGACCAGGGGGAGCAGGAACTCGTTCCAGGTCCAGACGAAGAAGAAGACCAGGAGCACACCGAGGGTGGGGCGGCTGACGGGGACCACGATCCGCCACAGCACCTGCCACGAGTTCGCCCCGTCGATGCGGGCCGCCTCGATGATCTCCCGCGGGAACCGGCCCAGCACCGAGGAGAGGAGATAGGTGCCGAAGGCCGCCTGGATCACCGTGAACACGATGATCACGCCGATCCGGGTGTCGTACAGGCCCGCCTGCTTGCTCAGGTGGTAGAGCGGGTAGACCAGCGCCTCCTGCGGCAGCGTGTTCGCGAGCACGAAGAAGGCCAGCACCCAGGTACGGCCCTTGACCCGGCCGATGCCGATCGCATAGGCGTTGAGCACCGACACGACCACCGCGAGAACGGCCACCGAGCCGCTGATCAGCACGGAGTTGAGGAGCTTGCGGCCGAAGTCGACACGCTGCCAGAAGTCCTTCAGACCGTCCAGGTAGAGGCCGTCGGGCAGGCTGAGGGGGCCGTGCCGGGAGTACTCCGCCGGTGACTTGACCGCGTTGACGGCGACGATCACGAACGGCACCACCATGAACAGGGCCGCGACGCACAGGGCGATCAGCACCGGGTAGCGGCGCAGCGCTCGGGTCATGCCAGGCCCCCTTCCTCGGCGTCCTCCGCGCGCGTCTGGAGCTTCAGGCCGATCAGGCCGAGGGCCAGGACGATGACCGTGAGCACGGTGGAGATCGCCGCGCCGTAGCCGACCTGGGTCTGCTCGAAGAACGTGGTGAAGGAGAAGTAGGAGGGCACGTCGGTCGCGCCGCCGGGACCGCCCTTCGTGAGCACGTACACCGCGCCGAACACCTTGAGCGCGGCGACGGTGCACCAGGTCAGCACGACATGGATCTCCGGGCGGAGCTGCGGCAGCGTGATGTGCCCGAAGCGGCGCCACCAGCCGGCGCCGTCCAGCTCGGCCGCCTCGTACAGCTGCGGGTCGACGCGTTGCAGGCCCGCCATGAAGACGACCAGCGGGAAGCCGAGCTGCACCCACACCATCACGCCCATCACGGTGTACAGCGCGAGGTCCGGGTCGCCGAGCCAGTCCTGCCGCCAGGAGCCGAGCCCCACGGCGTCCAGCAGCGCGTTGAGCGAGCCGTCGTCCGGGGCGAGGATCCAGCTCCAGACGATGCCGGCGACCGCGATCGGCAGCACCTGCGGCAGATAGAAGCAGGCGCGCAGCACCGCCACCACCGGGGAGCCGAAGTGCTTGCCGATGTGGTCGAACAGCGCGGCGGCCAGGACGAGTCCGAGCGCCGTCGGCACCAGCGCCATGGCGACGACCATGAACAGGCTGTGCCGGAACGAGGCCCAGAACTCGGTGTCGCCCAGCAGCTCGCGGTAGTTGGCGAGCCCGGACCAGCGGGGCGCGCCCACCCCCTGCCAGTCGGTGAAGCTCACACCCGTGTTCATCAGGAACGGGACGACGATCACCGCGAGGAAGGCCAGGATCCCCGGCAGCAGGTACAGCGCGTAGGAGTCGCGGCGGCGGGGCGGCGGGGGCCCGGCGCGGTGCCGGGCCCCCGCCGCCCGCCGGCCGCGTTCGACGGTGGCGGTCATCGCCCCGGTACGCCCTTGTCGTACGCCTTCTGCAGATGGTCCAGGTAGGCGTCCGGCTTCTCGCTGTCCGTGATCAGCTTCTGGGTCTCGGAGACGAGGGTGTCGTAGAAGCCGGGGACCGGCCAGTCGGGGTAGAAGGCCAGGCCGTCCCGGGCGGAGAGGGCGTTGAAGTCGGCGATGAGGGCCTTGGCCCTCGGCTCGGTGACGGCCGAGGCGTCGGCCGCGACCGGGACGCCGCCCTTGTTGCCGAGCAGGTTCTGGATCTTCTTCGACATGGTGATGTCGATGAATTCGTAGGCGAGTTCCTTGTTCCTGGCGCCCTTGGGGACGACCCACAGATTGCCGCCGGAGCCGAGGGTCAGCGCCGAGCCAGGCCACAGCGAGGTGTCCCAGTCGAACGCCGCCTCCTCCGCGAAGCGGCCGAACCACCAGCTGCCGGAGAACAGGATCGGCGCCTTGCCCCGGATCCAGGACACGCCCGCGTCCTCGGCCTTCGAACCGCTGGACGTCCTGCTGAGATAGCCCTTCTTCACCCAGTCGGCGAAGGTGGTGGCCGCGTAGGTCCAGGCGGCGTCGTGGAAGTCGGTCTCGCCCTGGTACAGCTGGTACGCGTCCACCCAGGAGCGGTCGGCCCTGGAGAGGGCGAGCTGGTAGAGGTACTGCTGGGCCGGGTACTCGGCGCCCGCACTGGCCAGCGGGGTGACGCCCTTCCGCACGAACGCGTCCATGGCGGCGGTCAGTTCGTCGAACGTCTGCGGCTGGGCGATGCCGTACTTCGCGAACAGGTCCTTGTTGTAGAAGACCATCGTGTACTCGGCGTAGTTGGGCACCCCGTACCAGGCGCCGGAGCCCATCACGCCGTTCGTGTCGTACTGGCTGGTCGTGCGGACGCCCGCGCTCAGCTTCTTGTCCCAGCCGCGTTCGGTGGCCTGGGCGGTCAGATCGGTGAGCAGGCCCTGCCTGGAGAGCAGGCCCGCCGTCGCGTTGCCCTTGTTGTACTCCATCAGGTCGGGCGCGTCGGAGGAGTTGAGCACCATGGGCGCCGTCTTCTGGATCTGCTCGAAGCCCTTCTCCTCGAACTTCACCGTGACGCCCGGGTGCCGGGCCTCGAACTCCTTGACGGCCTCGTTCCAGGCCATGCCCATCGCGCTGTTCGGAGCCTCGTAGTGCCACAGACGCAGCGTCCTGCCGTCGGACGAGCCGCTGTCCGAGCCGCCGCAGGAGGTCGACAGCAGGGATCCGGAGAGGATCACCGCAGCGGCCACCACACGCCTTCGTGCCGTCAACATCCTGTGCCTCCAGGGGAGTCGGATGGTTCTGGGGTCGCCACGCAGCGTGCTCCGGTCCCGTCGAACCGGTTCGAGGCGCGACATCGAAGCGCTTCGACGGGGGAAGTTAGGTGGGACCTGTGGGCGCGTCAATGGGTGCGGCGGGAATTGACTCAAGCGGTTCGACGGCGGGGCCCGGCCGAGCGGAGTACGGCGGTGGCCGAGGCGATCAGCAGCGCGGCGCCGGCCGCCGCGAGCGGCACCGCGAACCCCGTCGTCGGCGAGGCGTGCTGCGCGGCCCAGCCGCCGCCCGCGCTGCCGCAGGCGATGCCCAGCAGCAGCCCGGTGACCACCAGGCTCATCCCCTCGTTCAGCCGGCCCTCGGGGGTCTGCCGCTGGACCAGCGTCATCGCGGTGACCATCGTCGGCGCGGTCGCCATGCCCGCCACGAGCAGGGCCGCCGCCAGCGCCCACAGCGACCCCGAGGCGCCGGCCGCGAGCAGCGGCAGCGACATCAGCACGGTCATCGCGAGCAGACACCTCGGGAGCCGCGGGCGGGCCGGTCCCCGCGCCCCGTACCACAGCCCTGCCGCGCACGAGCCCGCCGCCTGGAGGGCGAGGACCGCACCGGCCGCGGACCGGTGCCCCTGCCCGTCCGCGTAGGCGATCGTGACGACCTCCATCGAACCGAAGACCGCGCCGGTGGCGACGAAACAGGCCAGCAGCGGCGGGAAACCGGGGGAGCGCAGCGGCGAGCCTCCCTGGCGCACCGCCCGCGGCGGCGGCTCGGTCGCCCGCTGCGCCGCGAACACCAGCATGCCCGTCAGCAGCAGCGCCGCCCCGGCGAGCGTGCCCGCCTCCGGGAAGAACGTCCCGGTCAGGAGGGACGCCAGCACCGGGCCGAGCATGAAGCACAGCTCGTCCGCCGCCTGTTCGAAGGAGTTCGCGGTGTGCAGGGCGGCGGGGTCGTTCCGCAGCAGATGCGCCCAGCGGGCCCGGGACAGCCCACCGATGTTGGGGGTGGCGGCGGTGGCCGCGTACGCGGCGAACAGGGTCCAGTCCGGGGCGTCGAAGCGCACGCACAGCAGCAGGGCGAGGCTGCCCAGCACCGCGCACACCGTGGCCGGTACGGCGATCCGGGCCTGACCGTGCCGGTCCACGAGCCGCGCGAGCCACGGCCCGGCCACCGCCGTCGCCGCGAGACCGGCCGCGGTGACGGCGCCGGCGAGCGCGTACGAGCCCCGCGAACCGGCGATCATCACGACCGCGCTCACGCTGAACATGCCCATCGGCAGCCGGGCGACCAGATTCCCGATGGTGAAGGCCAGGGCACCGGGGCGGGCGAAGAGACGGCGGTAGGGGGCGACGGGGGCGGCCCTGGCGGGTGCCGCGGCGCGTGCCTCGCGGGGTGCTGCCGGCTGTTTCCGCGGAGTCGCTTCGACGGGTGGCTCCGGGTGCGTCCGGGGCGGTGTCCCGGTGGCTGGTTTCGTGCGTGCCGTGGGTGGTGCCGCGGTGGCTGGTTTCGTACGTGCTGCGTGCGGTGTCTCGGCGGCTGGTTCCGTGCGCGGCGCGTGCGGTGTCTCGGCGGCTGGTTCCGCGCGCGGCGCGGGCGGTGTCCCGGTGGGTGGTTCCGTGCGTGGCGCGGGCGGTGCCGCGGTGGGTGGCTCGGGTCGGGCGTCGGCGGGCGTGGGTGGCATGGGGCAACCGTCGCCCGGGGCCGAGCGCGGGGTCCAACACCTGTTCGGTGCCGATTCACGCACAACCGTTGTAGATTCCGGGCGTGCCCGCTCCCGCCCACCTCGACCCCCGCCTGCTGCGCGCCTTCGTCACCGTCGCCGAGGAACTGCACTTCACCCGGGCCGCGGCCCGCCTGTACGTCGCCCAGCAGGCGCTGAGCCGGGACGTACGGCGGCTGGAGCGGGAACTGGGCGCCGAGTTGTTCCTGCGTACGACCCGGCAGGTGACGCTGACCGCCGACGGCGTGCGCCTGCTGCCGTACGCCCGCCGGGTGCTCGCCGCCCAGGACGACCTGCTCGCCGCCGTGGGCCGGGCCCGGCCCCTGCTGGTCGATCTGAACTCGCCGGGCCTGGTCACCGGCCGCCGGGTGCTGCACCGGGCCCGTGAACTCGCCCCGGACTGCGAGCTGATGGCCCGCTACGAGAGCGGGCTGACCGGGGCGGCGGCCGAACTCCTCGCGGGCCGGCTCGACGCGTCCTTCGGCCGGTTCGCCGGCCTGGACCCGGTGCTGCGGGCCGGCCTCGCACAGCAGCCGGTCCGCTACGAGCCCATGGCCCTGGTCCTGCCCGAGGACCATCCGCTGGCCCCGCTGGAGGCGGTGTCGCCGGCCGCGCTCGCGGGGGAGACCGTGTACGCCGGGGCCGGCAATCCGCGCACCCCCGAGTGGACCGACCTCGCCCGTCAGCTCTTCGAGCGATGGGACATCCGGCTGGCGTCACCCCTTCCGCTGGCGGTCGGGGACGAGGAGTTCGAGCGGATCATGGCGAAGACGCGGAACCCGGTCCTCGCCGTGGTCGACTTTCCGGCCATGCCGCATACCGTTGTGCGCCCGCTCGTCGATCCCGTCCCGCTCTCGCCCGTGTCACTCGTGTGGCGAAAGGGACTGATCCATCCCGCATTCGACGCGCTCCGACGGGCGGCGGCCGAGATCGCGGCCGCCGAGGACTGGCTGCGGCGGCCCGCCGGGGGATGGATCCCGGCCATGGACCATGATGTGATGTGCCCCCGGAACTGACACACGGCGACCACACATCCTCCGCGTGCGCTACATTCGTGGCCCGAGCACGCTGTGGTAAAGGGGGCGCTCGGATCGGGTGGGGCCCGGTTCGGTCGACGGGTGCTCGGTGTCGTGAGCGCACCCGGAACTGTCCCGTGGGGGGATGTGCGCGCGTGAAGAAGTGGCGAGAAGACGCCCAACCGGAATGGCCCGCAGTCGCAGCGACGGCCCGGGGCCTTCCTGTGGCAGGAGGCGACATCCAGACATCCCCGGAGACCGGCAGCACGAACGCCCTCCGCACGGAGCGGGGTTCTGACAGCGGGTCCGACGACGCGTTCGACGGTTGGTTCAGCAGCCGGTCCGCCGGGGACTCCGCCGGCCGGTCCGACACGGGCCCGGACAGTGGGTCCGGCGCGGGCCCGGACGATAGACCCGGCGGGGGGAACGCGGCGGAGCGTGACGCCCCGGACGGCGGGACCGAGGCCGGGGCTCTGCCGGGAGCGGGGCGCGGGCCTCTCATATCCGGTATATCTGGCATATCTGCTGTCGGCATATCCGACGCCGAGCAGACCGCGGTGCTGCCAGCGGCCGGAGCGGGCGGCTCGGCCTGGCGCGGCGGTTCGGCCGGCGGGCTCGGGCCGGCCGCCGGTCCCGCGGGTTCGGCGGGTTCCGCGAGTTCGGCGGGTTCCGCGAGTTCGATCGGCTCCGCGGGTTCGGCCGGCTTCGCCGGTTCGGTCGGTCCCGCTGCTTCCACCGGTCCCGTTGCCTCCGCCGGGCCCGCGCGGGGTGCCGCTGCCACCGGGCTCTCCCGTACGGCCGGTGCCACGACGCCCTCGGGGGCGCTGCGTGATCCCTGGGACGTGTCCCGTTCGGCCGGGGAGGACGGCAGGGCGTCGGCCGTGGACCCGGCTCACGATCCGCACGAGGTGACGGTCCAGCTCGACGCCGTACAACTGGGCGACGTACGGCTGCTCCCGGCCGAGGGCGCCCGTACCGCCCGGGGCCAGGACGGCTCCGACCGGCCGGTCTTCGTCGACGAGTCGGGACGCCGTAGCCGCCGCTTCCGCCGCCTCGGCATGCTCGTCGGCGTCGCCTGCGCGGTCTACGCCGTCGTCATCGTCGTGACCCTCCTGTCCGGCAGCTCCGACGCCCCCTGGCTGCCCGTACCGGGCGAGAACGACCGCCCGGCCGGCCAGGTCGACACCTCCCCGCGGCCCACCGAGTCCGTCCGGCCGTCCGACACCGGCAGTACCACTCCCGGGGCCACCCCGACGGCGAACGACGGCATCACCCCCGAACCGGGCACCGGCGCCGCCCAGCCCGGCGTCACCACCAGCCCCGGCGGGCCCGGCACCTCCGCCGACCCGGGGCCGACGGCGAGCGGGCCCACGTCCGGTGCGGGCACCGGCGGCAGCGGCGGCGGCCCGACCGCCGGCCCCAAGCCGTCCACGGAGCCCCCGGCCTCGTCCTCGCCCGACCCGAGCGACCCCGTCGACCCGGGCGGCCCCTCGCCCGACCCCTCCGAGTCAACGGCCGGAGGCGGCGCCGACACCGGCGCGTTGGCCGGCGACTCGTCCACCCCGGCGCCGATCGCCAAGGAGTCCGGCTCCACGGCATCGTCCGCCACCGACCCGTCCCCGGAGCACAACCTCTGATGGCACTCCGCACCCGCCGTCACGGGGCGGCGACCGGAGCCCCTGACGGCTCCCGGCGCCGCCGCCTGCCCATGCGCCTGCTGCTGCCCGTGCTCGTCCTCGTCGCCCTGATGGCGATGCTGATGCTGCGCGGCTACGTCCACAACGAGATCCTCGCCGACCACCGCATCCAGCCCGAGGCCGCCTCCGACCGGGTACCGGAGAAGATCCTCGACGGCGGCCCGGTCATCGACACCCGCGGCGGCCGCACGGGCAGCCTGCGCGTCCCCGACCACCGGCTGGTCCTCACCTTCGACGACGGCCCCGACCCGACCTGGACCCCGAAGGTCCTCGACGTACTGAAGAAGCACCACGCGCACGCCGTCTTCTTCGTCACCGGCAGCATGACCTCCCGCTACCCGGAGCTGGTCAAGCGCATGGTCGACGAGGGTCACGAGGTCGGCCTGCACACCTTCAACCACCCCGACCTCTCCTACCAGTCGAAGAAGCGCATCGACTGGGAGCTGTCCCAGAACCAGCTCGCGATCACCGGGGCCGCCGGGGTCCGCACCTCGCTCTTCCGGCCGCCGTACTCCTCCTTCGCCGACGCCATGGACAACAAGTCCTGGCCGGTCACGGAGTACATCGGCAGCCGCGGCTACATCACCGTCGTCAACAACACGGACAGCGAGGACTGGAAGAAGCCCGGCGTCGACGAGATCATCCGCCGTGCCACCCCGCACGGCGGCAAGGGCGCCATCGTCCTGATGCACGACTCCGGCGGCGACCGCCACCAGACCGTGCAGGCCCTGGACCGCTTCCTGCCCGAACTCCAGGAACGCGGCTACCGGTTCGACAACCTGACCGAGGCCCTCGGCGCGCCCAGCGCGCTCACCCCGGTCGCGGGCGCCGACCTGTGGAAGGGCAAGGCGTGGGTCCTCCTGGTCCGGGCCGCGGACGACATCACCGGTGTGCTCGTGGTCGGCCTCGCGGTGACCGGCACCCTGGTCATCGGCCGCTTCGTGCTGATGCTCCTGCTCTCCGGCGTGCACGCCCGCCGGGTGCGCCGCAAGAACTTCAGCTGGGGTCCGCCGGTGACCGAGCCCGTGTCGGTGCTCGTCCCGGCGTACAACGAGGCGAAGTGCATCGAGAACACCGTCCGCTCGCTGATGGCGAGCGAACACCCCATCGAGGTCATCGTCGTCGACGACGGTTCGACGGACGGCACGGCACGGATCGTGGAGGCGATGGGCCTGCCGAACGTGCGCGTCGTACGGCAGCTGAACGCGGGCAAGCCGGCCGCGCTCAACCGGGGCCTGGCCAACGCCCGGCACGACCTGGTCGTGATGATGGACGGCGACACCGTCTTCGAACCGGCCACGGTCCGCGAGCTGGTGCAGCCCTTCGGCGACCCGCGGGTCGGCGCGGTCGCCGGCAACGCCAAGGTCGGCAACCGCGACTCGCTGATCGGCGCCTGGCAGCACATCGAGTACGTGATGGGCTTCAACCTCGACCGGCGCATGTACGACATCCTGCGCTGCATGCCGACGATCCCCGGCGCGGTGGGCGCGTTCCGCCGCTCGGCCCTGGAACCGATCGGCGGCATGAGCGACGACACGCTGGCCGAGGACACCGACGTCACGATGGCCCTGCACCGGAACGGCTGGCGCGTCGTGTACGCCGAGAACGCCCGCGCCTGGACCGAGGCCCCGGAGTCCGTCCAGCAGCTCTGGTCGCAGCGCTACCGCTGGTCGTACGGCACCATGCAGGCGATCTGGAAGCACCGCCGCGCCCTGGTGGAGCGGGGCCCGTCGGGCCGCTTCGGCCGGGTGGGCCTGCCGTTCGTGTCGCTGTTCATGGTCGTGGCCCCCCTGCTGGCGCCCCTGATCGACGTCTTCCTCCTGTACGGCCTGATCTTCGGCCCGACACAGAAGACGGTCGTGGCCTGGCTGGGCGTCCTGGCGATCCAGGCCGTGTGCGCGGCGTACGCGTTCCGCCTCGACCGCGAGCGCATGACCCATCTCATCTCGCTGCCCCTGCAGCAGATTCTCTACCGCCAGCTCATGTACGTCGTGCTGCTCCAGTCCTGGATCACGGCCCTCACCGGCGGCCGCCTCCGCTGGCAGAAACTACGCCGCACGGGCGCCGTCGAGGCGCCGGGCGGACCGGTGCCGCGTCAGCGGACGCGCAGCAGCAGTGATCGGAGGCCCGTGGCATGACCCACGGATACACGACCGGTACCGGCACGGGCCCGGAGCCGACGCCGTCCTACGGCATTCCGCAGCAGCGGGCGACGGACCCTGCGGCCGGGGCGACGGACCCTGCGGTCGGGGCGACGCCCCCACCGCCCGTGGTCGGAGCCGCGCCCCCCGTGGCCGGGGCGGCCGCCGCCCCCAAGCCGCCCTCCGGCCGGGACCGCTATCTGGACCTGCTGCGCTCGATAGCCCTGGTCCGCGTGGTGGCCTACCACCTGTTCGGCTGGGCCTGGCTGACCGTGCTGTTCCCGTCGATGGGCGTGATGTTCGCGCTGGCCGGCTCCCTGATGGCGCGCTCGCTCAAACGCCCGGCGCTCGGTGTGATCCGCGGCCGGATCCGTCGACTCCTGCCGCCGCTCTGGGCGTTCAGCGTGGTGGTGCTGGCGATGATGTTCGTGGGCGGCTGGAACCCGGTGAAGGACCCGGACAACGGCGGCACCTGGGGCCTCGTCAAGCTGATCAACTACATCATCCCGATCGGCGCCCCGCCCTACCCCTGGCAGATCGGCTCGAATTCGGGGCTGCTGGAGAACACCTGGGCGGTGCAGGCGGCGGGTCCGCTGTGGTACCTGCGCGCCTACCTGTGGTTCGTGGTGGCCTCCCCGCTGCTCCTGTGGGCGTTCCGGCGCGCGCCCTGGCCGACCCTGCTGGCCCCCCTCGGCCTGACCGCGATCGTCGGCACCGGACTGGTGACCATCCCGGGCGAGACGGGCAACGCGGTGACGGACTTCGCGGTCTACGGCGGCTGCTGGGTCCTGGGCTTCGCCCACCACGAGGGACTGCTGAAGCGCATCCCCCGCTACCTCGCCGTCTCCTGCTCGGCGCTGGTCATGGCCTTCGGCCTGTGGTGGGCCTCCGGCCATCTGGGCCCCGACGGCTGGGACCTGAACGACATCCCGCTGGCGCAGGCGACGTGGTCCTTCGGGTTTGTGGTCATTCTGTTGCAGTACTCGCCGTCCTGGCAGGAGCTGCCGGGCCGGCTGGCGCGCTGGGACAAGCTGGTGACGCTGTCCAACAACCGCGCGGTCACGATCTATCTGTGGCACAACCTGCTGATCATGGCCACGGTTCCGATCATCGACCAGGCGTACAACCTCCCGTTCATGGAGAGCGAGCGGGCGACCGCCGCGCTCGACTCCACGTACATGCTGTGGATGTTCTTCCTGGTCTGGCCGCTGATAGGGCTGGCGATCCTCGCCTTCGGCTGGATCGAGGACTTCGCGGCGAAGCGGAGTCCGAGGCTGTGGCCCAACGGCGCGCAGCGCGCCCGGACCCGCCGCGGAGACTGACCGCCCACGCGGCAATGTCACGGAACGGTCATCAACCGCCTTGCCGGTCACGTCGATTGGCCCCCCTTGCCCCGCTCTGCGCGTTCCGCGCGGGCGGGGCAAGTCATATCGCTCTGGTGTGGCCGCGGCCGGTCCGGCTACCGTATCCGCTGCTTCGTCCACCGCCCCACCAGGAGCCCACCGTGACCCGCCGCCCCCGCCTGCTCACCACAGCCGCCGCCGGAGTGACGGCCGTACTGCTCCTCGCCGGGTGCGGCGGCAACGACGACACCAAGCAGAACAACAAGATCCCCGGAGCGGACACAGCCCCGGCGAAGTCCTCTTCCCCCACCTCTACGGAGCCGACGTCCCCGGACCGCCCAAAGATCGAACTGCCGTCGGACGTGACGTACACCTTCGACTGGCCGAAGACGGGCGACCCGGACAAGGACGCCGTCCTGTCGGACAGCGAACAGTCCATCAAGGCGGTGGACCTGGCGATCGTCAACCAGGATGCGCTCGACGACGCCTATCGGTTCTATTACGAGGGCGAAGCAGCGGCTCAGACGCAACAGTTCATTGAGGCTTACGTCAAGGCACAGGCCCGTATGACGGGCAGCTACCGCTACTACAACCCGGTAGTGGACGTGAGTAGCGGCAGTACGGCGTCGCTCGTCTACTGCGAGGATCAGGGCAAGGCATACGACCTCTATCTGAAGACGAAGAAGGTCGACAAGACCCCGATCACCAAGAACAGCTACGTCCTCTACAGCAGCCAGTTGAAGAAGAACGACAAGGGTGTCTGGGTTGTCGAGAAGCTCATGTCGCAGAGGGGGAGCGCCAAGTGCCAGCCATGAGTGTCGCAGCACGGTCGCTGGCCGTGCTGTCGTTGATCGGCTCGGTTCTGGTGGGCGCCGGCCCGGCCGTGGCCGACAACAAGATCGGGGGCGGCGCCCAGACACCTGCGCCCAGCGGGGAGACGTCGGGCGGTGTTGACGGCAGCACCCTCAACTCGCAGGTCGGAGTCATCGTCTACGACCGTTCCAAGAACGGGTCCGGCAGTTCTGTGGGGCCCGTGGCGTCCGCCACCACCTGGACCCCGCCGGCCTGTTGGTATGCGCCGAAGTACACGCCCGACCAGCTCAAGGCGCACCTGGAGCCGATCTGGGCCGCCGAGTCGACGGGCTACGAGTGGGACGCCCAGCAGCGTGACCGCTACGTCGAGGGCCACCCCTACACGGACTTCAACAAGGACAAGGCCGACGACGGCTATTGGTGGGACTCGTACGTCAACAGGGACTTCCCGCCGGGCTGGGACAAGTGCAAGGAGCCGTACTTCTGGGTGGACAAGGACGATCCTCCGCCGGCCGACATCCAGAATGCGGTGACCCCCAGGATCCTGGGTGAACTCGCGTACAACGAGATCCGCGTTCCCACCACGAAGGTGAACCTGGCTCCCGCGGACACGACGAAGGTCAACCTCGCCACCTGGGCCTGGCTCGACGGCGCCGAGTTCAAGCCGGTCTCGGTCACCGCGTCCATCCCGGTGCTGGGTATCTCGGCGACGACCACCGCGGAACCGGTCTCCCTGAAGATCGACCCCGGTACCGCGGACGCGGTGACCTACCCGGCGTCGGGCGTCTGCCGAATCAGCGGCGGTGGCATCGGCGAACCGTACGCCAAGGGGAAGGCCGAGCGGACCCCACCCTGTGGGGTGAAATACCTTCGCTCGTCCGGCGATGGCTCCTATCAGCTCAGGGCCACCGTGACCTGGGAGATCCATTGGACGGGCAGCGACGGCGACGGAGGCCCACTGCCCGACGGTACCTTCGGTGCGCCGCAGGACGTCGTTGTGCAGGAGATTCAGGCCGTCAACCGGTGACGGGCGGCGTCGTCAAGGCGTAGGCCGCTCGTTTCCCCGGCCGGGGGAACGAGCGGGCCGGTGTGTCCTGGTAGCGGATAGCGTGATTCCGCTTCGTCCGAGGGCACACCAGGGGAGCGGACCGCATGGCAGACCGACTGACCGTCGATGACGACGAGTTGAAGCACTTCATGAGGCTGCTGAACACGTCGAGTGACTCGCTGAAGGGCCTGCGCAGAGCGCTGACCGACGCGACGGTCAGCGGCCTCGGCACCGACGACCTCGACGCCGCCTGCGAGGACTTCCAGGCGGACTGGAAGTACGGCACGGAGCGGATCGGCGAGCAGACCGAGTCCCTGGCGAAGATCATCGGCCGGAGCAAGGACAGTTACCGGGAGATCGACAAGGCGCTGGAGGCGGCGCTGCGGGAGAGCGCGCGCCGCACGGGCGGGGCCGTACGGTGACCACGGCTCCCGGAGTGGAGACGGACCCGTACGCCGATTCCGCCGCGCGCCGGGGTGGCGACCTCCCGCAGGGGCGGAAGCCGACCTCGTACGGCACCGGCCCTCCGAACCTGTACCCCCACCTCGGTTTCGACCCTGCCCCGGGCGACGCCGACTCGGTGCGCGGCCTCCACAAGAAGCTGGCCTCCTGCGCCGAGGTCCTGGAGGAGACACACGGCCTGGTGACGAGGCTGATGGACGGCAGTTGCTGGACGGGCGACGCGGCGGTCGCCTTCCGGGAGGAACTCCGGGGCGGACCGCTGGCCCTCAACCTCAGGAACGCCGCGCACTCGCTCCGCAAGGCCGCCGGGCAACTGGTCTGCTGGGAGGGCGAACTCGACGACTTCCAACGCCGGGCCGGCCGCCTGGACGCGGACGCGCGGGACGCCCGGGAGGTCCTGGACAGGGTGAAGGGCCACGCGTCCCAGGCACGGAGCACGCCGGCCCTGACCCACGCGAACGCAGCCGTCGCGCATGCCCAGGCCGACCTCGACGCCATTCTCGGCCGGGCGAGGAAGCTCGCCGCGGAACACGAGGAGAAGGCCCGGCACCGGGCCGCCAAGATCCACGCAGCGACAAAGAAACTGGCCCCCCAGGAACCAGGCTTCTTCGAAAAGTCCCTGAACTGGCTGACCGACAACCTACCGGACATCCTCAGCTGGACCGCCGCCGTTGTCGGCATCGTCGCATTGTTCGTGATCTCAGGCGGCACAGCGGCAGCCGTTCTCCTCATGGGGGCTGCGGCCCTGAGCGCGGGTGCCTTCGCGACACGGTTGACGCGGCCGGAGGTCTGGGCGTCCCTCAAGGACGGCTTCACGAAGGGGGAACTCGACGCCGACTTCTGGAGCAATCTGATCGGCGTCACCGCGGACGGCCTGGGTGCGCTGCCGGGAATCGGAGCGGTGGGCAGGGGGACGCATGCGGCTCTGCACGGAGCGGGGGAGTCCGGCGAGGCACTCTCCCTCGGCCAGAAGCTGGCGACGTTCGGCACCGAGACCATGACGGCGGGAAGAGACCTGACAGACCTCAGGAATCCGCTGACCGAATGGGTCATCAACAAAGCACCGCGGCTGACCAGGACTGTTGAGGCCACGGAGGCGGTTGCGCCCTGGGCGGGTCTCGGTACCGCGTCCTATGGACTGTCGGCAAGTCTGGCGGATTCGCTGGACAACGACACCGCAGCGAAGATCGGTACCTTCCTGGACGGGGCCTTCCTCGGGCCAATCGACGGCGCGGAGACGGTTGAACTGGTGCGACGCGCCTTTCAGTGACCACTCGATACGCCAATCAAAGGCCAAGGAAGAGAGTGAATCCGAGCATGCACCCCGCCGAATACGATCACGCCTGGGAGTGCCCGGCCACACGAGCGGCCTGGGGCAGACACATGGCGATGACCATCGCCGGACAGGCGGGGTGGATCGCCGCCTTCCCCGCGCTGCTCTACGTGATGGTGGTGTTTACATCTCCCGCGTGGGTCGTGATCTTTGCTCCGATCATCCTCTATTCCTTGTACCGTATGGTGAATCAAGCCGGATACTTCCCCTGGGCATTCCGGATGCGTCGAATCCTTCGGCAGTATCCATGGCGGGTTCTCCAGGATGTTCCGCGCAGCCTGTCCCAGCATCCCGAGGCGAGGGACAAGGGCGCTTGGCTGGAGTTCCGCAACCCTGCAGCCCCTGGGCAGAAGGTCCCCTTGGTGTTCGTTCGGCGCCAGCGTGCGCACTGGTGGCTCAAGCGCATCGGTCATGCCCGGACCAAGCCCGATCTCAAATCTCAGATCGAACCCGTCTGGTTCGCCGGCGACCCTCGATTCCTCGGGGTCATCGCCGCACCGGGGCGTGGCGGAAAGGAGCCCAGACGCCTGCACGTGCTCTTTCAACGGCCGGTCTTCGACAGACGTCGTGCTCCGGAGAGTTGGGAAGCCGACAGCGCGGACATCGAGCGCGCACGCCGGGCAGGCGCCTTGTATCTCGACGACGCCGTGCAGCCTTTCGGACCTGGCGACGAGGGGACGTAGCCGATGACGACGTGTGCACCCCGGTTCCTGCTGCATCCCAGCACGCAGGAGCCGGGGGAAGGAATCTGGTTCGGTACGCCGACGGGATTCACGGAACTTCCCCTCGAAGCTTTCTTGGACTCGCCGGATTCCTTCGGAGCGGAAGGGCTCCACGATCCCTTGACGTCATGTCTTGCTTCGGCCCCGGACGAAGCGACCCGCGTGCGGTTTGCGGGCCGCTTCGTCGCCGCGCAACGGATACTGCGCACGTTGTATGCGCAAGGCACCGTTCACTGCTCGATCGGAATGCATCGCGATGACACCGGGGAGGGGAGCGGGGGCGCGTTGCTGTCTCTCTTCACAGTCGCCTGGGTGCCTACGGCCTGGGCACCTCGGAGAATCACGGTGGCCCGCTCGGTAACGCAGTCCGAGGGGCACAGCCGCATCGAGTACACGGAACTCCCCTGCGGCCCTGTTGCATTCAGCGAGAAAGTAGCCACCCCGGCCGCCGACTCAAGATTGCCCCAGAGACGATTGCTTCAAATCCACGCCTACGTCGCTCACCCCGACGGCACGAGCTTGGCCCTGCTCACCCTGAGTACCACGGCCGTGAATCATCGCGGACACTATCGTGCGATTCTCCGTCGCATTGCGGAGCTGGTCAGTTTCGACGACCCGGGCGTACCGACGCACAGCGCTTCGGCCCAGTGACGACGTGGGAACGAACGCCCATGCCCCGGCCCTTGGTGGGCCGGGGTTTGGGGTGTCAGCAGCCGCCGCAGTTGTAGTAGAGGACGTCCCAGTGGTTGCCCTCGTCGGCGTAGATGTTGCCCGCGCCGGACTGGTACTGGGGGGCGCCGTCGCCGCGGAGGCCGATGTAGGTGAAGTTGCCCTTGACGTAGTTGGTGACGCAGGTGTTCTTGCCGTAGTCGAGCTTGTAGCCGTTCCAGTGCGAGTACGTGCCGCTGGCGTGCCCGGTCTCGGTGCCGCCGGTGATGTTCAGCGCGCAGCCCGAGGACCGCTTGAGGGTCTGGGCGCCCTGCGCGGTGGCGAGGTTGAGCTGCTCGAAGGACGTACAGGTCGAGACGTTGCGGTTGGAGCAGTTGCCGGACGACGACCAGGTGATGCCGACCGAGCTGAACATCGAGGTCGCGGTCGCGTGCGAGATCTTGCTGACGGCGGCGACCTGGGCACCGTCCTGGGCGGCGAGGGCGTCGCCGGCGCCGGCGAGGACGGCGAGGCCGGGGGCGACGGTGAGGGCGAGGGCCGTGAGGGCGGAACGGATCTTCATGGGGACCTTTCCTGCGGTCGGGCCGTGCTTCCTACGGGGCGGCTGTGCAGGTGGTGCAGGGAGATGGTGCCCGAGGTCTACGCGTGTCCGCCAGGGGGTGAGCGCAGCCGATTGCCGTGTCATGTCAATGACATCGTTACTTCAACGCCCCGACCGGTGTGGGGTCTTGTGCGGCGTCCTGCGCTGCCGCAGGCATACGGCCCCCGCTGACCTCTCAGCCCGCCTCCGACCAGGGTGAGAGCAACGTTCCCGGGCGGTCACCCGGGGCCACAGGCCGGAAACGCGGCCTTTCTACCTTCGGGAGTCACCCGCCGGGTACCGCTCGTCCCCCTGGCCATGGAGCCCTCGGCACCCGAGTCCCGCGGCACCCGAGTCCCGCGGCCGTCGAGCCCCGTAGGCGACCGATCCCCGCAGCACCCTGGAGGCGTCATGACAGCCACTGGTACGGCCCCCGCCCCGAGCGGCGGGGGAGGCCGCTGGATCCAGGACTGGGATCCCGAGGACGAGACCTTCTGGAGGACGACCGGGGAGCGGATCGCCCGCCGCAACCTGTTGTTCTCCGTGCTCTCCGAGCACATCGGGTTCTCGATCTGGACCCTGTGGTCCGTGCTGGTGCTCTTCATGGGCCCGGAGTACGGGCTGACCCCGGCCGACAAGTTCCTGCTGACGTCCATGGTCACGCTGGTCGGCGCGGTCGTCCGGGTGCCGTACACCTTCGCCGTCGCGATCTTCGGCGGGCGGAACTGGACGATCGTCTCCGCCGGTCTGCTGCTGCTCCCGACGGTCGCCGCGTTCGTCGTGATGGAGCCCGGGACGTCCTTCACCACCTTCCTCTGGGTCGGCCTGCTGGCCGGCATCGGCGGCGGGAACTTCGCCTCATCCATGACCAACATCAACGCCTTCTTCCCGCTGCGGCAGAAGGGCTGGGCGCTCGGGCTCAACGCGGGCGGCGGCAACGTAGGCGTGCCGGTCATCCAGCTCATCGCCCTCGCGATCATCGGGGCCGGCGGCGGGCCGCGGGTACTGCTCGGGGTCTACATCCCGCTGATCGTCGTCGCGGCCGTCCTCGCCGCCGTCTTCATGGACAACCTCGCCACCGTGAAGAACGACACCGGCGCCGCCCGGGACGCCGCGCGGGACGGGCACACCTGGATCATGTCCTTCCTGTACATCGGCACGTTCGGGTCGTTCATCGGTTACAGCTTCGCCTTCGGGCAGGTGCTCACCACCCAGTTCGGCCGTACGCCGCTGCAGGCCGCCTGGCTCACCTTCATCGGGCCGCTGCTCGGCTCGCTCGTGCGGCCCCTGGGCGGGCGGCTCGCCGACCGGTACGGCGGCGCGCGGATCACGCTCTGGACCTATGTGGCCATGGCGGCGGCCACGGCCGTGCTCATCGTCGCCGGTCTGCGGGAGTCGCTGGCGCTGTTCGTCGTCGTGTTCGTCGTCCTGTTCTCGCTCACCGGGCTCGGCAACGGGTCGACGTACAAGATGATCCCCGGCATCTTCCAGGCCAAGGCGCTGGCCGCGGGGCTGACGGGCGAGGAGGCCGCGCGGTACGGGCGGCGGCTGTCCGGGGCCTCGATGGGGCTCATCGGGGCGGTCGGCGCGCTCGGCGGCGTCGGGATCAATCTCGCCTTCCGGCAGTCGTTCCTCAGCTTCGGCTCCGGCACCGGCGCGTTCGTCGCCTTCCTCGCCTTCTACGCCGTCTGCTTCGCGGTCACGTGGGCCGTATACCTTCGCCGGCCGGCCGCCCTGGCCGCCACCGAGGCTGCCACCGAGACGAAACGGCAGCTCAGCTACGCCGAGGTGTGACGTAACACCGGCGACATCGAGCCGAACCGAGCCTGTCATGCGCCGTTGACAGGCTCGATCGGTATGGCAGGCACCGCATCGGCCGCATCGGTGCCGCCGTCCGCTGAACGACGATCTGCGGTACGAAGAGGATCTGCGGTACGAAGAGTACGGCGCGTGCGACGCGTGCGACGCGTGCAGCGAGTACGGAGATCAGCGGTACGACGACTGGAGTGCGGGACGAGAGCCATGGACCAGGAACAGCAGCGACCGGAACGCGGGCCCCTCGCGGGGTTCACCGTGGGCGTGACGGCCGCGCGCCGGGCCGACGAACTCGGGGCGCTGCTCCAGCGGCGCGGTGCCGTCGTCGTGCACGGGCCCGCCCTGCGCATCGTGCCCCTGGCCGACGACGGCGAACTGCTCGCCGCGACCAAGGAGATCATCGACCGGGCGCCGGACGTGGTGGTGGCCACCACCGCCATCGGCTTCCGCGGCTGGGTCGAGGCGGCCGACGGGTGGGGGTTCGGCGAGCCGCTGCTCGGGCGGCTGCGCGGGGTCGAACTGCTGGCGCGCGGGCCCAAGGTGAAGGGCGCGATCCGGGCGGCGGGGCTGACGGAGGAGTGGTCGCCGGGCAGTGAGTCGATGGCCGAGGTCCTCGACCGGCTGCTGGAGGAGGGCGTGGAGGGGCGACGGGTCGCCGTGCAGTTGCACGGGGAGCCGCTGCCCGGGTTCGTGGAGGCGCTGCGGGCCGCGGGAGCGGAGGTGCTTCCGGTGCCGGTGTACCGGTGGATGCCGCCGGAGGACATCGGCCCGGTGGACCGGTTGCTGGACGCGGCCCTGACGCGGGGACTGGACGCGCTCACCTTCACGAGCGCGCCCGCCGCCGCGTCGCTGCTGTCCAGGGCCGAGGAGCGGGGCCTGCTGGGCGAGTTGCTCGACGTCCTCCGCCATGCCGTGCTGCCCGCGTGCGTCGGGCCGGTGACCGCGCTGCCGTTGGAGGCGCGGGGGGTGGCCACGGTGCAGCCGGAGCGCTTTCGGCTCGGGCCGCTCGTCCAGGTGCTGTGCCAGGAACTGCCGGGCCGGGCACGGGCGTTGCCGGTCGCCGGGCACCGGGTGGAGATCCGCGGGCACGCGGTGCTGGTGGACGGGGAGCTCAAGCCGGTCCCGCCGGCCGGGATGTCGCTGCTGCGGGTGCTGTCGCGGCGGCCGGGCTGGGTGGTGGCCCGGGCCGAACTGCTGCGGGCGCTGCCCGGGGCCGGGCGGGACGAGCACGCGGTGGAGACGGCGATGGCCCGGCTCCGCACGGCCCTGGGCACCCCCAAACTGATCCAGACGGTGGTCAAACGCGGCTACCGCCTGGCCCTGGACCCGGCGACGGACGCGAAGTACGCCGACGGCTGACGGCAGGACACCGCCCGCTTGCGCAGCTCCGGGACACGGGGCGGGCGGGTCAGGCCGGGCTCCGGTGCGAGCGGCCGTACAGCAGGAGCGCACGCGTCAGGCAGGCCGTCGCCGCCGTCGACAGCAGCGCGCGGACGGTGTTCCACGCCACCCAGGGGTCCTCGAAGCGGTCGCGCAGGGCGGCCGGGGTGCCCGTGGTTGCCAGGGCGTCGTTCAGGGGCACGTTGAAGGCGACCGTGACCAGGAAGGCGAGGGCGTAGGCCGCCAGGCCCGCCCGGGCCCAGGGGGCGGCCGCGGTGTGCCGCAGCTGCCACGCCGACACCGCCGTCAGCACGAGCGCGCCCAGGAAGCCCAGGAAGAACACCGGGTTCTGGATCACGTCGTTGATGTTCCGCATGACCTCCACGAAGACCCGGTCGCCGCTGCGGCGCAGGGCCGGCATCACCGCGCACGCGAAGATGTAGAAGACGCCGGCGACCAGGCCCGTGGCGACCGTGGCCGCGCCCAGGACGACCCCCGCGCCGGTACGCGGCCCCGTGCTGCTGTTCGCTGTCATGCCCCCAGTCAACGCACACGCCGCCCCCACGCCCATGGCCAAGAAGCGCACCCACATACGCACCCGTCCACCCGGTTGTCGCCCGTTTCCCGCCCGTGGCGGCGCCGAGCCCTTCGAGGGGGGCGCGGGGCCCGACACCCTGGCGGGTCAACCGGCTGCGAACCCATCGGATTTCGCCCGCGCCGCCCCACCCCAGACCTCGCCCCGCCCCTGACCTCGCCCGTGCCGGCGCCGGGACCTTCGGGGAGTGTGCGCTCGCGAGGCGCAGGCGCGCCGTTGTTCCGGGCGTGGGTGGGTGGCCCCGTATCGGGCACGGGGCCCGACACCTTGGCGGGTCAGGGTGCCACGGGCCTGTCGGGTTTTGCCCGCGCCAGCTCGCCCCAGACCTCGCCCCGTCTCAGACCTCGCCCCCGGCCGGGACCTCGCCCGTGGCGGCGTCGGGATCCTCGGGGAGTGTGCGCTTGCGCACCTGTAGGGGGCCCGGGGTTCGGCGTTCCGGTGGGGCAAAGGCGTGGCCGTGGCGGCGCTTGGGCGGGGTGAGGGGTTTCGGGGGCGGGAGTGGGCAGGCACTGTGGGAGAGGGAATGGTTCCCCTGCCCTAGGCGGTGACTGGCACATGGCACTGGGTACGGCCCCCAACGAGCCGCGGTTCCACGCCGGACGGAGCTGCCTGGACCTGCTCGCGACCGCCCACCCCGAGGAACGGCTCCACGCGGTGGAGCCGTTGCGGGCCTGGATCCTCGGCTGCGGGCTCGTCCCGCCCGGCACCCCGCTGGCCCACGCCGACCCCTCCTGGCTGGCCGGCTTCCATGAACTGCGCGGGCAGATCGGACAGTTGGTGCGGGGCGGGGCCAAGGGGGACGGACGGCCGTACGAACTCGCGCTCGCCCGGGTCAACACGGTCGCGCAGGCCGCGCCACCGGCACCGCGCGCGGTGCGCCGCGGGGACGGTTCCCTGGTACGGGAGTTGGCCGGTCCGCCCGAGTGCGCGGCGCTGCTCGCGGCCCTCGCGCGGGACGCCGTGGAACTGCTCACCGACCCCGTGGCACGGGCGGCCGTCCGGGAGTGCGAGGGCGACAACTGCCCCATCGTGTACCTGGACACATCCCGCGGGCGGCGCAGGCGCTGGTGCTCCAGCGAGGTCTGCGGAAACCGGGAGCGGGTGGCCCGGCACCGTCGGCGGGCGGCGCTGGCCCGCGCCTGATCGCACCGGTCCGTGTCCGGTACGCGCCTTCTGCACCTCAACCGCGCCCGGCCAGCGGCAAGTTGGCGAAGTGATGTTGGTAACAGGGCGTTTCTCCGCGCCGCCGCACGGGCAGCGCCAACTCCCCTTCCGGCGTGTCGGAAATGTAAAGAACATGCGGGGGGAATGTGCGCGCATGTCCTTCTCGTCATGGCACTCCGAGGAAAACCGGCACTCCGCTTTGAACACCCCGCACCCCGCATCCGTACCCGTGGACGAGCGACCGACTGGGGGAACCCCCGGACATCGGAGGTGGGCGTGCGCAAGGATTCCGTCGTGGCCAATGAACGTGGATCGAGGGCCCGACATCGCATGTCCCAGCCCTCGGAGCCCGACGAGGAGTTGATGCGTGCGCTGTATCGAGAGCACGCGGGACCCCTTCTCGCCTATGTCCTTCGGCTGGTCGCCGGAGACCGGCAGCGCGCCGAGGACGTGGTGCAGGAGACGCTCATCCGTGCCTGGAAGAACGCCGGTCAGCTCAATCGGGCGACCGGATCGGTACGCCCCTGGCTGGTGACGGTCGCGCGCCGCATCGTCATCGACGGCCACCGCAGCCGGCAGGCCCGGCCGCAGGAGGTCGATCCGTCGCCGCTGGAGGTCATCCCCGCGGAGGACGAGATCGACAAGGCGCTGTGGCTGATGACGCTGTCTGACGCGCTCGACGACCTGACCCCGGCCCACCGGGAGGTGCTCGTCGAGACGTATTTCAAGGGGCGTACCGTCAATGAGGCGGCCGAGACCTTGGGGATACCCAGCGGCACAGTCCGCTCACGGGTGTTCTACGCCCTGCGGTCGATGAAGCTGGCACTGGAGGAGCGGGGGGTGACGGCGTGATGAGTGGGTACGGGGGACTCAACGGATTCAGCACGGGTGGTCCGGGTATGTCTGGACCCATGAGCCTCAGGCAGGGATCTCCGGCGCCCAACGAGCACGAGACGGTCGGTGCCTACGCGCTCGGCATCCTCGACGACACCGAGGCGACCGCGTTCGAGGCGCATCTCGCCGGGTGCGAGTGGTGCGCGCAGCAACTCGACGAACTCGCCGGGATGGAGCCCATGCTGGCCGCACTCGCGGACCTGCCGGGGGCCGGCACGCCCGCGATCGGGGAGTCGCTGTCCGCCAGGCCGAGCCCGCGGCTCGCGGAGAAGCTGGTCGACGAGATCTCCGAGCACCGCGCCCGCAAGCGGCGGCGGAGCTTCTATCTGGTCGCCGCGGCGGCCGCGCTGATCATCGGCGGTCCGCTGACCGTGCTGGCGGCGAGCGGCGGCTCGGACGGCGGCACCGGCACCGTGGCCGCGCCGCCCGCCCGGGCCGCGTTCACCACCATGTCGGACAAGGTCACGGCGACGGACCCGAAGACGAAGGTCAGCGCGACCGTCGCGGTGGAGAAGAAGCTCTGGGGCACGGACACCGTCCTGCAGCTGACGAACGTCGCCGGGCCGGAGAAGTGCTCGCTGATCGCCGTCGGCAAGAACGGCGAGCGCGAGACGGTGACCTCCTGGTCCGTGCCGAACTGGGGTTACGGCCTGCCGGACGCCAAGACCGAGGAGGCCAAGAACCCCCTCTACGTCCGCGGCGGGGCGTCCCTGCAACCGGACGAGATCGACCACTTCGAGGTCATGACCTTCAGCGGCAAGAAGCTCGTCCAGGTCGACGCGTGAGCCCGTCCGGCGTCGATGTGTGAGTCCGTCCGGCGGGATCCGCCGGACGGCCCGTAGCTTCAGCGGGCCCCCTTCGCGTACGGTTGACGGCTGCCCAGCACGTCAGAAGGGGGCCCGGTGGCCGCTCAGGCTCAGCAATCCGCCGTCGGCTCGGTTCACGATTCCGTTCGGGACCGAGAGATCAGCGTCGAACAGGAACATCTCGACCGGGTGTACCGGCGGCTTGAGGAGAAGATCCATGAGGCCGAGTTCCTCATGGACGACGCGGCCCGGCGCGGCCAGGTCGGCACGCCCGGCGCGCTCGCCGAGCGGGACGCGCAGGTCTTCCGGGCGGGCGTCCACCTCAACCGGCTGAACAACGAGTTCGAGGACTTCCTGTTCGGCCGGATCGACCTGCTCCCCGGCAAGGACGGGAAGAAGGGCCCGGACGGCGCCTACACCGCCGTCGAGCCCGCCGAGGGCGCGGTGCGCGCCGACAACACCGCCGACATCGCCGAGACCCTGCACATCGGACGCATCGGCGTGCTCGACGAGGACTACGCGCCGCTGGTCATCGACTGGCGGGCCCCGGCGGCGGCCCCGTTCTACCGCTCCACCCCCGTCGACCCCGGACGGGTCGTGCGCCGCCGCGTCATCCGCTCCAAGGGGCGCCGGGTGCTGGGCGTCGAGGACGACCTCATGCGCCCCGAACTGACCGCCTTCCTGGACGGCCGGCAGCTGCCGGTGATCGGCGACGGCGCCCTGATGGCCGCGCTCGGCCAGGCCCGCGGCCACACCATGCGGGACATCGTCTCCTCCATCCAGGCCGAGCAGGACCTGGTCATCCGCGCCCCCGCCGGCACGGTGACCTACGTCGAGGGCGGGCCCGGCACGGGCAAGACGGCGGTCGCGCTGCACCGGGCCGCCTACCTCCTCTACCAGGACCGGCGCCGGTACGCGGGCGGCATCCTGATCGTCTCGCCGACCCCGCTGCTGGTGGCGTACACCGAGGGCGTGCTGCCCTCGCTCGGCGAGGAGGGCCAGGTCGCCATCCGGGCGATCGGCTCGCTCGTCGACGGCGTGCAGGCCACGCTGTACGACGCCCCGTCGGTGGCGCGGGCGAAGGGGTCGTACCGGATGCTGAAGGTGCTGCGGAAGGCGGCGCGCGGGGCGCTGGAGCAGGGGCCGGGCGGCGGCGGCGCGGCACCGTCCGCCGGTCAGCTCGTCCTCGGTGAGGACGACGACACCGACGTCCCGCAGACCCCGACAGGCCCGCCCGACCGGCTCCGTGTCGTCGCCTTCGGGCGGCGGCTCGAACTGGGGGCCGCCGAGCTGGACCGCATCCGCCGTACCGCGCTCGGCGGAACCGCCCCCGTGAACCTGCTGCGCCCGCGCGCCCGCAGGCTGCTCCTGGACGCCCTGTACGAGCAGTCCGGCGCCGCCACCCGGCACAGCGACCCGGAACTGGCCGCCGAGCTGCGTTCCTCGTTCGACGAGGACGTGACGAGCGAGGACGCCTTCATCGCCTTCCTGGCGGCGTGGTGGCCCGAGCTGACCCCGAAGGCCGTCCTCGACGCGATGGCCGACGAGCGCCGGCTCGGCCGCTGGGCCCGCCGCGTTCTCAACCCGGGCGAGATCCGCAGGGTGGCCCGCTCGCTGAAGCGGGACGGGTACTCCGTGCACGACATCGCGATGCTCGACGAACTGCAGGCGATCCTCGGCACCCCGGCCCGCCCCCGCAAGAAGCGCGAACTGGACCCGCTGGACCAGCTCACCGGCCTGGAGGAGCTGATGCCGGTGCGCGAGGAGTCGCAGCGCGAGCGGGCCGAGCGCCTCGCGCAGGAGCGCACCGAGTACACGCACGTCATCGTCGACGAGGCGCAGGACCTCACGCCGATGCAGTGGCGCATGGTCGGCCGGCGCGGGCGGCACGCGAGCTGGACGGTCGTCGGCGACCCGGCCCAGTCCTCCTGGTCCGACCCGGACGAGGCGGCCGAGGCCCGCGACGAGGCCCTGGGCACCCGGGTGCCCGGCCCCGGCCCGCACCAGCGCCCCGGCGGGAACGGCGCGGCGGGCCGCTCCGCGCGCGGCCGGCGCTTCCGGCTCACCGTGAACTACCGCAACCCGGCCGAGATCGCCGACCTGGCGGCGAAGGTGCTGGCCCTCGCGATGCCGGGCTCCGAGTCCCCGACCGCGGTGCGGTCCACCGGGGTCGAACCGCGCTTCACCGTCGTACGGGACTCCCTGGAGAAGACCGTGCGCGCGGAGGCCGAGCGGCTGCTCGGCCTGGTCGACGGCACGGTCGGCGTCGTCGTGGCCATGAACCGGCGCGCGGAGGCCGCGCGCTGGCTGGCCGGGCTCGGAGACCGGGTGGCGGCGCTCGGCAGCCTGGAGGCCAAGGGCCTGGAGTACGACGCGACGGTCGTCGTCTCCCCGGCCGAGATCGCCGACGAGAGCCCGGCCGGCCTGCGGGTGCTGTATGTCGCGCTGACCCGCGCCACCCAGCAGCTGACGGTCGTCTCGGGGGCCAGGGACGAGCCGGACGCGGCCGGGGTGCCGGACCTCCTGCGGGACTGAACGCGTGGTGAACTCTGCGGACGGGAATGGCCTTGCGGGATCCGTTTGTTAGATTGGACGTGACACCGGCTCGATCCAAGCCCCCGGGCCCAACCTTTGTCGCCACGAGCGACCACTTGCCGCGAGGCGAGCATGGCGGGTCGGTGTCATGAACGGTGGAGAGGCCCACGTCACCTCGGGACGTGGGCCTCTTTCCTTGCCTGCTCGCATCTCGTATGGTGGAAATCGTTTTCCGAAATCGCCGCATGCCTGTGAACAAAACGTCCGCAATCCGGGGCGGCTACCACGTACTCGGGGGTAGGTGCGACGATCGGACGGCACAACTTCGCGACACGGTGAAAGCAGAGGAAGTCGGCCATGGCAACGGCGCCCAGCGTCTCCTACTCGATGACCATCCGGCTGGAGGTGCCCGCGAGCGGAACCGCCGTCTCGCAGCTCACCACCGCGGTGGAGTCCTCCGGAGGCTCGGTGACCGGCCTCGACGTCACCGCGTCCGGCCACGAGAAGCTCCGTATCGACGTCACCATCGCGGCGACCTCGACCGGGCACGCCGACGAGATCGTGGAGAAGCTGCGCGGCATCGAGGGCGTCACGCTCGGCAAGGTCTCGGACCGTACGTTCCTCATGCACCTCGGCGGCAAGATCGAGATGCAGTCCAAGCACCCCATCCGCAACCGTGACGACCTGTCCATGGTCTACACGCCCGGGGTGGCCCGCGTCTGCATGGCGATCGCCGAGAACCCGGAGGACGCCCGCAGACTCACCATCAAACGCAACTCGGTTGCGGTTGTTACCGACGGTTCCGCGGTGCTGGGCCTCGGCAACATCGGCCCGAAGGCCGCGCTGCCCGTCATGGAGGGCAAGGCGGCCCTGTTCAAGCGGTTCGCCGGCATCGACGCCTGGCCGCTGTGCCTCGACACCCAGGACACCGACCAGATCGTGGAGATCGTCAAGGCGATCGCCCCCGGATTCGCCGGCATCAATCTGGAGGACATCTCCGCGCCCCGCTGCTTCGAGATCGAGGCCCGGCTGCGCGAGGCCCTCGACATCCCCGTCTTCCACGACGACCAGCACGGCACCGCGATCGTCGTCCTGGCGGCGCTGACCAACGCCATGCGCGTGGTGGGCAAGGCGATCGAGAACGTCCGCGTCGTCATGTCCGGGGCCGGCGCGGCGGGCACGGCCATCCTCAAGCTGCTGCTCGCGGCGGGCGTCAAGAACGCCGTCGTCGCCGACATCCACGGTGTCGTGCACGCCGGCCGTGAGGATCTGGTGGCCGCGCCCGCCGACTCGCCGCTGCGCTGGATCGCCGACAACACCAACCCCGAGGGCCTCACCGGCACCTTGAAGCAGGCCGTGCGCGGCGCGGACGTCTTCATCGGCGTCTCCGCCCCGAACGTGCTGGACGGCGATGACGTGGCCGCCATGGCGGGCGGCGCGATCGTGTTTGCACTCGCGAACCCGGACCCCGAGGTCGACCCGGCGATCGCCCGTCTGACCGCCGCGGTCGTGGCCACCGGCCGCTCCGACTTCCCGAACCAGATCAACAACGTGCTGGTCTTCCCGGGTGTCTTCCGCGGCCTGCTGGACGCGCAGTCCCGCACGGTCAACACGGAGATGATGCTGGCCGCGGCGCAGGCCCTGGCCGACGTCGTCACCGAGGACGAGCTGAACCCGAACTACATCGTGCCGAGCGTCTTCAACGACAAGGTCGCGGGCGCGGTGGCCGGCGCGGTGCGGGATGCCGCCAGAGCGGCGGCGGACGCGGTGTAGAGCCTCGTACCGTAGTGTGCACAGGTGTGACAATTGGACACGGCGGCCCCATACCGGCGCGTCGCGGAACCTCTCGGCGCCGGGCGCGCTTTAGGGTGACGGCCGAGCAGGTGCTTTTCGGGTGATTCCCTAGGGTGTTCTCACGACTCCTACGGGTGCCGGATTGGCTTTCCCGCCGCAGGTGGGGGCAGGATGCGTCCCTGGGCGCGAGCGCATCGGCTTCGCTGTGCCTGATCTGCGGCTCTGCCGCATGGCACGCCCCAATAGCAAGAAGAACACGGGAGTAACAACATGAATCGCAGTGAGCTGGTGGCCGCGCTGGCCGACCGCGCCGAAGTGACCCGCAAGGACGCCGACGCCGTTCTGGCCGCGTTCGCCGAGGTCGTCGGTGACATCGTCTCCAAGGGCGACGAGAAGGTCACCATCCCCGGCTTCCTGACCTTCGAGCGCACTCACCGTGCCGCTCGCACCGCCCGCAATCCGCAGACCGGCGAGCCCATCAACATCCCCGCCGGCTACAGCGTGAAGGTCTCCGCGGGCAGCAAGCTCAAGGAATCGGCCAAGGGCAAGTAAGCGCTCCGCTTCGGGCGGCGGTCCAGCGGGGCGTCGTTCGACGAGTGCCGTGGGTGACTGCGGGCCGGTTGTGGCCGGTCGCGCAGTTCCCCGCGTATCTGCATCCGCAGCGGGCGCGGACAACGATTGATGGGGTGGCCCTCTTTGCCGGGGGCCGCCTCATTGTTGTGCGGGTGGTTGTGGGGGCTGTGCGGGTTCGTTGTGGCTGGTCGCGCAGTTCCCCGCGCCCCTTTGGGGCGCGTCCGTGGCGGGCGTGGGCAATGAGCGGTGGGGCGGTTCTCTTCGCCGGGGGCGCCTCATCGTTGTGCGGGTGGTTGTCGGAGATCTGCGGGTTGGCTGTGGCTGGGCGCGCAGTTCCCCGCGCCCCTTTGGGGCGCGTTTGTGTGGGTGTGGGTGGGTATTGGTGGGGCGGCCCTCTGGTGGGGCCGCCTTGTTGTCAGCCGAGGGCCTTGGCCGGTAGTTCGACCTTGGCTCCGAGTTCCACGAGTTTTTCCATGAAGTTCTCGTAGCCGCGGTTGATCAGGTCGATGCCGTGCACCCGGGACGTGCCCTGGGCGGCCAGCGCGGCGATCAGATACGAGAAACCGCCCCGCAGGTCCGGGATGACGAGATCGGCGCCCTGGAGGCGGGTGGGACCCGAGACGACAGCGGAGTGCAGGAAGTTGCGCTGCCCGAAACGGCAGTCGGAGCCGCCGAGGCACTCGCGGTAGAGCTGGATGTGGGCGCCCATCTGGTTGAGCGCGGAGGTGAAGCCCAGCCGGGACTCGTAGACCGTCTCGTGGATGATGGACAGGCCGGTCGCCTGGGTGAGGGCCACGACGAGCGGCTGCTGCCAGTCGGTCTGGAAGCCCGGATGCACGTCCGTCTCCAGCGCGATGGACTTCAACTGGCCGCCGGGATGCCAGAAGCGGATGCCCTCGTCGTCGATCTCGAAGGCGCCGCCCACCTTCCGATAGGTGTTCAGAAACGTCATCATCGAGCGCTGCTGGGCGCCGTGGACGTAGATGTTGCCCTCGGTCGCGAGCGCCGCCGACGCCCAGGACGCGGCCTCGAGCCGGTCCGGCAGCGCCCGGTGGGCGTAGCCGCCGAGCCTGTCCACACCGGTGATGCGGATGGTGCGGTCGGTGTCCATCGCGATGATCGCGCCCATTTTCTGCAGGACGCAGATCAGGTCCTCGATCTCCGGCTCGACGGCCGCGTTGGACAACTCCGTGACGCCTTCGGCGAGTACGGCCGTCAGCAGCACCTGTTCGGTCGCGCCGACGGACGGGTACGGCAGCCGGATCTTCGTGCCGCGCAGCCCCTTGGGCGCCTCCAGGTACTGGCCGTCCGCCCGCTTCTCGATGACCGCGCCGAACTGCCGCAGCACATCGAAGTGGAAGTCGATGGGCCGGCCGCCGATGTCGCAGCCGCCCAGGCCCGGGATGAACGCGTGGCCCAGCCGGTGCAGCAGCGGGCCGCAGAACAGGATCGGAATGCGCGAGGAGCCCGCGTGGGCATCGATGTCGGCGACGTTCGCGCTCTCCACGTGCGTCGGATCCAGCACCAGTTCGCCGGGTTCGTCGCCCGGACGCACCGTCACCCCGTGCAGCTGGAGCAGCCCGCGGACGACCCGGACGTCTCGGATGTCCGGAACGTTGCGCAGTCGGCTCGGCGCACTGCCCAGCAGGGCGGCGACCATGGCCTTGGGCACGAGGTTCTTCGCACCGCGGACACGGATCTCGCCCTCCAGCGGGGTTCCGCCGTGGACAAGGAGGACATCGTCGTTGACGGTCATGTAACTCGCGTTCCGTGGAGGGGGCAGGGCCAGAGAGAGACAGAGTAATCGCCGTGAGCCCCCCTCCCGTAAGCCCGTGGGGCACCCAACCGCGTCATAGCTGTGTCACAACACGAACCGTTTCCTGACGGGCACATGGGGTCACCGAACGCGGGGGCCGGCGGCAGGGTGCCACCGGACGCCGTGGGTCCCACGCCGTCTCCCGGGAAAGCCGTCTCACCAGGCCCGGCCTCCGTCCCGGCGCCGAATCCCGGCCGCATTCACCCACGTACCCCCCGTTGGCTCCCCACTCGGCGAGAAGATGCGGGATCATGTCTGGCATGACCGAGGTGTCCTCGCTCACAGGGCGATTGCTCGTGGCAACACCCGCCCTGGCGGACCCGAACTTCGACCGCGCGGTGGTGCTCCTTCTCGACCACGACGAGGAGGGCTCCCTCGGTGTCGTCCTCAACCGCCCGACCCCGGTGGACGTGGGCGACATCCTGGAGGGCTGGGCCGCCCTCGCCGGCGAGCCCGGGGTCGTCTTCCAGGGCGGGCCGGTCTCGCTGGACTCGGCGCTCGGTGTCGCGGTCATCCCCGGCGGCACGTCCGGCGACCGCGCCCCGCTCGGCTGGCGCCGGGTGCACGGCTCGATCGGCCTCGTCGACCTGGAGGCCCCGCCCGAACTGCTCGCCTCGGCCCTCGGCTCACTGCGGATCTTCGCCGGATACGCCGGCTGGGGCCCCGGGCAGCTGGAGGACGAGCTGGTGGAGGGCGCCTGGTACGTCGTGGAGTCCGAGCCCGGCGATGTCTCCTCGCCCGCCCCGGAGCGGCTGTGGCGCGAGGTGCTGCGCCGGCAGCGCAACGAGCTCGCGATGGTGGCCACGTATCCGGACGACCCGTCCCTCAACTGATCCGTGCGCGCTTCAGTACCCTGGCTGGTATGAGCACTCTTGAGCCCGAGCGCGGGACTGGTACGGGGACCCTCGTAGAGCCGACGCCACAGGTGTCCCACGGCGACGGTGACCACGAGCGCTTCGCCCATTAC
Organism: Streptomyces shenzhenensis; assembly: GCF_003688995.1. GTDB lineage: Bacteria > Actinomycetota > Actinomycetes > Streptomycetales > Streptomycetaceae > Streptomyces > Streptomyces shenzhenensis_A. Next base: position 56,932 of record NZ_PENI01000033.1, read on the forward strand.
GTCCAGAAGGACAAGATCATGGCGAGCGCCCTGGACGGTACCCCCGTCGTGGCGCTGTGCGGCAAGGTGTGGGTGCCGGGCCGCGATCCGAAGAAGTACCCCGTGTGCCCCATGTGCAAGGAGATCTACGACTCCATGGGCAGCGGCGGTGACGAGGGCGACGGCAAGTAACCGGCGTTCGGCCGGCTGATACCCCGAGACCTCCGGGTGCGCTTTGGCGTGCTCCGGGGGTCTTTGTCATGCCGGGGCTGTGAGGGAAGTGCGTCGGCCGGGTCACAGAGTGGTTCAGACCTCTTGTCGGCATGTTCATGTAGTTCATAGCCTCCCTGTGTTGTGCAGAGCGAAACCGTCATTGCGTATGTTGCAACGCTCTTCCGGAGGGTCACTCCATGAAGCTGTCCGCACGTCTCGCCCCCGCACTGCTGACCGCCCTGGTCCTCACCGCCTGCGCCCCGCAGTCCTCCTCCAACTCCGCCTCCGACGAGGACGCCAAGAGCGGCACCCTGCGCGTGTGGCTCTTCCAGGAGGTCGGCAACCAGCCGAAGGAGAAGGTCGTCGACGCCGTCACGGCCGACTTCGAGAAGGCCCACGAGGGGGTGAAGGTCGACGTCGAGTACATCCCCGTCGAGACCCGCGCCCAGCGCGTCAAGGCCGCCTTCAACGATCCCAAGTCCGCGCCGGACGTCATGGAGTACGGCAACACCGACACCGCCGGCTACGTCCGCGACGGCGGACTCCTCGACGTCACCGAGGAGTTCGGCGCCTGGCGCGAGGCCGAGGACACCGACCCGACCGCCCGGCAGTCGGTCACCGTGGACGGCAAGGTCTACGGCGCGCCCCTCTACGTCGGCGTCCGCGCCCTGTACTACCGCACCGACGTCTTCGCGGACCTGGGCCTCGACGTCCCGCGGACCATGGACGAACTGGCCTCCACGGCCCGGGCGATCCGGGCGGCCGAGCCTGATCTGTACGGCCTGGCCGTCGGCGGCGCCTACACCTATGGCGCGCTGCCCTTCGTGTGGGCCGACGGCGGCGAACTCGCCACCGGCAAGGGCGGTTCGTACGTTTCCGCGATCGACAGCCCGGCCGCGCAGAAGGGCATCAAGGCCTATACGTCCCTGTTCTCCGACGACAACTGTCCCGCCGCCAAGTGCGCGGGCATGGGCGGCAACGACACGGTCACCGTGTTCGCGGCCGGCAAGGCGGGCATGGTGATCGGCGGCGACTTCAGCCACGCGGCCGTGGAGGCCGGGAAGGTGAAGGGCAAGTACGCGGTGGTGCCGCTGCCCGGGGTGACACCCGGTTCGGTCGCGCCCGCGTTCGCGGGCGGCAACAACATCGGCGTGCTGAAGAGCACGACGCACCGCACGCTCGCCGTCGACCTGATGGAGCGGCTGGCGTCGAAGAAGACGCAGTCCGCGCTGTTCGACGCGATGGGCTTCCTGCCGACGTTCACCGATGTGCGCGATCAGGCCGCCGCCGAGCAGCCGTTCGTGAAGCCCTTCGTGCGGACGCTGTCCGCCGGCACCAAGTTCGTCCCGGCGTCCCCCGCGTGGTCCCAGATCGACTCCTCCCTGGTCCTGCCGACCATGTTCCAGGAGGTCATCAGCGGCAAGAAGAAGGTGGCGGCTGCCGCCGAGGACGCGGCGACGAAGATGAACGACGCGTTCGGCTCCGCCGGGTGAGCCCCATGAACAAACACCCCACACCCGAAACGGGGGACGCCCCTACGGAGAGCTGTCGCGACTCCGGGGGCGACACTCGGGACCCCGGTGAGCCGGGCGTTGCGGTTGGCCCGGGGGACCTCGCGGGTGCGGGTGTCGTGGAGGGGGCTTGGGGCCGCGGGGAGTCGGGCGTTGCGGGCGGCTCTCGGGGCTCTGCGGAGCCGGGTGTTGCGGTTGGCTCGGGGGACCTTGCGGGTGCGGGTGTCGTGGAGGGGGCTCGGGACCCTGGAGAGCCGGGCGTTGTGGGCAGGGCTCGGGGCTCTGCGGAGGCGAGTGTCGGGGAAGGGGCTCGGGACCCCGGGGGTCCGGGCGTTGTGGGTGGCGCTCGGGGCTCTGTGGGGGCGGATGTTGCGGAGAGTCGGCAGGATCTCGGGCGTCCGGTCGTTGGGGAAGGGGCGCGGGGCCTCGGGGAGTTGGGCGGTGCGGGTAGTTCTCGGGACTTCGCGGGGCCGGGCGTCGTGGAGGGGGCTCGGGACCCCGGGGGTCCGGGCGTTGTGGGTGGCGCTCGGGGCTCTGTGGGGGCGGATGTTGCGGAGAGTCGGCAGGATCTCGGGGGCCCGGGCGTCGGGGAAGGGGCTCGGGGCCGCGGGGAGTCGGGCGTTGCGGCCGGCTCTCGGGGCTCTGTGGGGCCGGGTGTTGCGGTTGGCCCGGGGGACCTCGCGGGGGCGGATGGCGTGAAGGGCCGTGGGGGCCTTGGGGGTTCGGGTGTTGTGGACGGCTCTCGGGGCTCTGCCCGGGCGGGTGTTGCGGTTGGCTCGGGGGGGGGCCTTGTGGGGGCTGGTTCTCGGGGGTGTGTGGAGGCGGGGAGCGGCTCGGGCGGGGGGTCGGGTGTGGATGCGCCGATGCTGTCGGCCGCGGGTGACTCCGGCGGAGGGGGCGCGCCGAGGGGGACAGGCGGGAGCGGTGAGGGCGTGGCCGGTTCCGGGCGGGCCGCCGGCCTCACGGGCGACGCTGCATCGCTGTCCGGCAGCGCCCCGCGCGATTTCCGCTCTGCCGCCCGGAATCACCCGGGCGGAGGTTCCTGGACTCCCTGGCTGTATCTCGCCCCCGCCCTCGTCGTCCTCGGCGGGCTGCTGCTCTACCCCATCTACCAGTTGGGCCTGATCTCGTTCTTCCGGTACACCCAGGCCCAGGTCAGCGGCGGTGAGCCGACCTCCTTCGAGGGGTTCGGCAACTACGCGGAACTCTTCGGCGACAGCCAGTTCTGGCAGGTGCTGCTCGCCACGGTCCTCTTCGCCGCGGCCTGCGTCGGCGCCACCCTCGCCGTCGGCTGCGCCCTCGCCGTCCTGCTCACGCGCGTACGGGCCGTGCCACGGCTGGCGTTGATGCTGGCCGCGCTGGGCGCGTGGGCGACGCCGGCGGTGACCGGCTCCACCGTGTGGCTGTTCCTCTTCGACCCCGACTTCGGCCCGGTCAACCGGCTCCTGGGGCTCGGCGACCACTCGTGGACGTACGGCCGCTACAGCGCGTTCCTCCTCGTCCTCCTCGAAGTCGTCTGGTGTTCCTTCCCGTTCGTGATGGTCACCGTGTACGCCGGGATCCGTGCCGTGCCCGCCGAGGTCCTGGAGGCCGCCGCCCTGGACGGCGCCTCGCAGTGGCGGATCTGGCGGTCCGTGCTCGCCCCGATGCTCCGGCCGATCCTCACGGTCGTCACCATCCAGTCGGTCATCTGGGACTTCAAGGTGTTCACCCAGATCTACGTCATGACCAACGGCGGCGGCATCGCGGGACAGAACCTGGTCCTGAACGTGTACGCCTACCAGAAGGCGTTCGCCTCCTCGCAGTACGGACTCGGCTCGGCGATCGGCGTCGTGATGCTGCTGATCCTGCTCGCCGTGACGCTCGGGTATCTGCGATCGCTGCGCCGGCAGGGGGAGGAGCTGTGAGCCTCGTGAATCTTGTGCGCGGTTTTCCGCGCCGTCCGGGCCGCGCGATGGCCGAGGCGACGGCGCTCGTCGTCGCCGCGGTGGTCGCCTTCCCGCTGTACTGGATGGTGCTGAGCGCCTTCAAACCAGCCGGCGAGATCCAGTCGGACGAGCCCCGGCCGTGGACCCTGACACCGTCCCTGGATTCCTTCCGACGGGTGTTCGGACAGCAGGAATTCGGCCGTTACTTCCTCAACAGCCTCGTCGTGGCGTGCAGCGTCGTGATCGTCTCGGCGCTGATCGCGTTTCTCGCGGCGACCGCCGTGACCCGATTCCGTTTCCGCTTCCGCACCACGTTGTTGATCATGTTCCTGGTGGCCCAGACGGTGCCCGTGGAGGCCCTCACGATCCCCTTGTTCTTCCTCATGCGGGACTTCGGCCAACTGAACACGCTCGGCTCCCTGATCCTGCCGCACATCGCCTTCTCGCTGCCCTTCGCGATCTGGATGCTGCGGGGGTTCGTGAAAGCGGTGCCCGAGGCGCTGGAGGAGGCCGCGTACATCGACGGGGCGAGCCGCGCGCGATTCCTGTGGCAGATCCTTTTCCCGCTCGTCTTCCCGGGCCTGGTGGCCACCAGCGTGTTCTCCTTCATCTCGGCCTGGAACGACTTCCTGTTCGCCAAGTCCTTCATCATCAGCGACACGTCGCAGTCCACCCTGCCGATGGCCCTGCTGGTCTTCTACAAGCCGGACGAGCCGGACTGGGGCGGAGTGATGGCGGCGTCCACGGTGATGACGATTCCGGTGCTGATCTTCTTCGTACTCGTACAGCGACGGCTGGTCTCCGGACTGGGCGGAGCGGTTAAGGAGTGACGTGACTTCGACGACGACGGAACTGATCCCGGCCCCCCTGACGGCGGCGAGTCCGGCCGCCGGCGCCGGCTTCGTGCTCGACGCGAGCACGGTGATCGACGCAGGACCCGGCACCGAGGGCACCGCCCGCTGGCTGCGCGGCGTGCTCGGGGCCGCGACGGGGCTCACGCTGCCGCCCGGATCCGGTGCCGGCGGCGGGGCCCTCCGGTTGCGGATCCGGCCCGAGGAGGCCGCCCGGCTCGGGCCGGAGGGCTACACACTGCACGTCGACGGCGCCGCCGTCACCCTCCACGGCGGCGGCCCGGCCGGCGTGTTCTGGGGCGCGCAGACGCTCCGTCAACTGCTCGGCCCGGACGCCTTCCGGCGCGCCCCGCTCGCTCCCGGCCGCCGCTGGACCGTGCCCGGCACCGCCGTCGAGGACGCCCCGCGGTTCCGCTGGCGCGGCCTCATGCTCGACGTGGCCCGGCACTTCACGCCGAAGGAAGGCGTTCTCCGGTACCTGGACCTGATGGCCGCGCACAAACTCAACGTCTTCCACTTCCATCTGACGGACGACCAGGGATGGCGGGTGGAGATCAAGCGGTACCCGAAGCTGACCGAGACCGGATCCTGGCGGCCACGGACGAAATTCGGTCACCGTGCCTCACCACTGTGGGACGAGAAGCCGCACGGTGGCCACTACACCCAGGACGACATCCGGGAGATCGTGGCCTACGCCGCCGAGCGGCATATCACCGTCGTCCCGGAAATCGACGTACCGGGCCACTCGCAGGCCGCCATCGCCGCGTATCCGGAACTCGGCAACACCGACGTCATCGACACCACCGCCCTCTCCGTCTGGGACACCTGGGGGGTCTCTCCGAACGTACTCGCCCCCACTGACAACACCCTGCGGTTCTACGAGGGGGTGTTCGAGGAACTGCTCGAAATCTTCCCCGCGGACGCCGCCGCGTTCTCGGCGTTCATTCACGTCGGCGGCGACGAATGCCCCAAGGACCAGTGGAAACAGTCGCCCGCCGCGCAGGCGCGCATCAAGGAACTCGGCCTCGCCGACGAGGACGCGTTGCAGTCCTGGTTCATCCGGCACCTCGACGGCTGGCTCACCGCGCGCGGGCGCCGGCTCATCGGCTGGGACGAGATCCTGGAGGGCGGGCTCGCCGACAACGCGGCCGTGGCGTCCTGGCGCGGCTACCGGGGCGGGATCGCCGCCGCGCGCGCCGGCCACGACGTGGTCATGTGCCCCGAACAATATGTCTACCTCGACCACCGGCAGGCCGCGGACCCGGACGAACCCGTACCGATCGGCTTCGTCCGCACCCTGGAGGACGTCTACCGTTTCGAGCCCGTTCCCCCGGAGTTGGACGCGCGGCAGGCCGGCCATGTGCTGGGCGCCCAGGCCAACCTGTGGACCGAGGTGATGGAGAACCACGCGCGCGTGGACTATCAGGCGTTCCCCAGACTGGCCGCGTTCGCCGAAGTGGCCTGGAGTCGTCTGCCCGCCCCGGCGGAGCGGGACTTCGCCGGTTTCGAGCGCCGGATGACCGCCCACTACCGGCGGCTCGACGCCCTGGGCGTCGACTACCGGCCGCCGTCCGGGCCCCGGCCGTGGCAGCGCCGCCCCGGAGTGCCGGGCCGGCCCCTCGACGGACCGCCGCCGAAGCGGTAGCCGCCCTCGGGACTCGAACACGCACTGGAAAAAGAGCCCAGGGGTCACCGAAGAGTGTCATTCGTCGCGCACCGGTGATGGCGGGTGAAAACGGGCCATCTCCCCAGCGAGGCGGGCGAATGCCTCCTAGCGGACCCCTGCGTTCGGGCCTTGCGAAGATGTGCCAGAGTTGCCACGTCCGGCCTGTCAGCACGTACCGTACGGCAACACAGGTGGGACCAGGTGGGGCAGCGGGAAGGGGCAGCCGGTTTGACCACGCACGCACCGCAGGCGGCGCAGGCCGTCACGCTGCCCACGACACTGGACGAGGCCGTGGCGGCGCTCACCGCCATGCCGGCCGCCGTCCCCGTGGCAGGCGGCACCGACCTGATGGCCGCCGTCAACTCCGGACAGCTCAGGCCCGCCGCCCTGGTGGGCCTCGGCCGGATCAGCGAGATCCGCGGCTGGCAGTACCAGGACGGCCACGCGCTCCTCGGCGCCGGCCTCACGCACGCGCGCATGGGCCGCCCGGACTTCGCGGCCCTGATCCCGGCGCTCGCCGCCGCCGCGCGCGCCGCGGGACCGCCGCACATCCGCAACGCGGGCACCCTGGGCGGCAACATCGCCTCGGCCGCGCCCACGGGCGACGCGCTGCCGGTCCTCGCCGCCCTGGAGGCGACGCTGGTCATCGCCGGCCCCCAAGGGGCGCGCCGGGAGATCCCGGTGTCGCATCTGCTGGCGGGCGTGGAGATGCTCGGCGGCGGCGAACTCATCGGCTACGTGCGCGTGCCGCTGCTGCACGCCCCCCAGGTCTTCCTGAAGGCGACCGGACGCACCGGGCCGGGCCGCGCCGCCGCCTCCGTGGCGCTCGTCCTCGACCCCGCCAGGCGCGGAGTGCGGTGCGCCGTGGGAGCCATAGCGCCGATGCCGCTCCGGCCCCTGGAGGCCGAGCAGTGGGTCGCCCGGCTCATCGACTGGGACAACGACCGCGCGATCGTGCCCGAGGCGCTGCAGGCCTTCGGGGAGTACGTCGCCGCGGCCTGCATCCCCGACCCGGCGCCGGAGCAGGACGGCTCCGTTTCGCAGCTTCCGCCCGCCGTACTGCACCTGCGGCGCACCGTCGCCGCACTGGCCCGACGAGCACTGGGGAGGGCACTGTCGTGACCGACGACCAGCACGGAGAGAACCCGCCCCAGGAGGGCGGCCGGTGGAATCCGCTGCCCCAGGGCGACTACGACGACGGCGCCACCGCCTTCGTCAAGCTCCCCGAGGGGGGCATCGACGCGCTCCTGGCCTCGGACAGCCCGCTCGCCGCGCCCGGCCACGGCTATGTGCCGCCGCAGATAGCGGTGGCCCCCGCCGGGGAGGCCGGCGCCGACCCGGCGGCCGCCGGCGGCTGGTCGGTGCCGGCCGACGGCGCGCACTGGCCCGACCCGAACGCCGTGCCCCAGGAGCCGGGCGCGGGCGACCGGTTCACGTACCACCCCGCGGCCGCCCAGCAGTGGACCTACGAGGAGCAGGCGGTGCCCGCCCCCGGCCAGGACGTGACCGGACAGTGGTCCATCCCCGTCGCCGGGGGTGACCTCCCGGACGAATCGGGCGAGTTCAGTACATCGTCCCTCGTCGAGCAGTGGGGCGGCACGCCGCCGGCCACCCTCCCCGGCGGCGCCCCCGCGCCCTGGGCGACGGAGGCCGCCGGACAGCCCTGGGGACAGCAGGCGGCCCCGGCCGGGCCGTCGGCGGCGCCCCCGCGCGCGGGCGGACAGCCGGCCGGGGGCGCGCCGCAGCCCGCTCCGGAGCGGTTCGCGCCGCCCGCGGCCTACCAGGACGCTCCGGCCGGACCGGAGGCGGCGGTCCCGGCCGCTGACGCCCCGGCAGATCACGCCCCGTCGGCAGCCGCGCTCCCCGCGGCCGTACCCGGCCCCGCCGCCGCACCCGCCCCGGGCGCTCCGGCCGAACACGCCGCCCCCCAGGGCCCGTCCGAGGCCGACGCGCCGGTCGGCCACGTGACGCACGGGACCGTCGCGGACCCCGAGACGACCGGGGCCGCCGAGGGCGCCGAGGAGGGCCCTGAAGGGGCCGCTGAGCCCCCGGCAGGGGCCGAGGCGACCGACGATGCCGTGACCGGTCCGGAAGGGGCGCAGCCGCCCGGCACGCCCGACGGCTCCACCGCCTCGGCCGAGGAGACCGCGGACGCCCCGCCGCCCCCGCACGACGACCACCCCCTCGCCTCGTACGTCCTGCGTGTCAACGGCGCCGACCGCCCCGTCACCGACGCCTGGATCGGCGAGTCGCTGCTGTACGTGCTGCGCGAGCGGCTCGGGCTCGCCGGCGCCAAGGACGGCTGCTCGCAGGGCGAGTGCGGCGCCTGCAACGTCCAGGTCGACGGGCGGCTCGTCGCCTCCTGCCTGGTACCCGCGGTCACCGCGGCCGGCAGCGAGGTCCGCACGGTCGAGGGCCTGGCCGCCGACGGTCGGCCCTCCGACGTCCAGCGTGCGCTCGCCCGGCGCGGTGCCGTGCAGTGCGGATTCTGCATCCCCGGCATGGCGATGACCGTGCACGACCTGCTGGAGGGCAACCCGGTGCCCACCGAACTGGAGGCGCGCCAGGCCCTGTGCGGCAACCTGTGCCGCTGCTCCGGCTACCGGGGCGTCCTGGACGCCGTCCAGGAGGTCGTCGCCGAACGCGAGGCGCACAGCGCGGCAGACGCCGAGCCCGACGCGGACGGGGCACGTATTCCGCACCAGGCGGGCCCGGGCGCGGGCGGCGTCCACCCCTCGGTCTTCGAGGCACAGGGCTCGCCGGGACCGCACGATCAGCCCTACGGCCAGGACGGAGGCCAGGCGTGAGCAACGAAGCCGGCACCGCGACCACCGTCCCGGAGGCCGCCGACGCCCCCGAACAACTGCCGCACGGCCTCGGCGCGTCCCTGCCGCCGGCCGACGCCCCCGCCAAGACCGAGGGCACCTTCCCGTACGCGGCCGACCTGTGGGCCGAGGGCCTGCTGTGGGCGGCCGTGCTGCGCTCCCCGCACCCGCACGCGCGCATCGTCTCCATCGACACCACCCACGCGCGCGAGATGCCCGGCGTACGAGCCGTCATCACCCACGAGGACGTGCCCGGCACCCCGCGCCACGGCCGGGGCACGCCCGACCGCCCGGTGTTCGCCTCCGAGGTCGTACGGCACCACGGCGAGCCCATCGCGGCCGTCGCCGCCGACCACCCGGACACCGCGCGGATGGCCGCCGCCGCCGTCATCGTCGAGTACGAGACGCTCGACCCGGTCACCGACCCCGAGCAGGCCTTCGAGGCCGAACCCCTGCACCCCGACGGCAACCTGATCCGCCACATCCCGCTGCGCCACGGCGACCCGGACGCGGCCGGCGAGATCGTCGTCGAGGGCCAGTACCGCATCGGCCGCCAGGACCCCGCGCCCATCGGCGCCGAGGCGGGCCTCGCGGTGCCGCGCCCCGACGGCGGCGTCGAACTGTACGTGGCCTCCACCGACCCGCACACCGACCGCAACACCGCCGCCGCCTGCTACGGATTGCCCCCGGACCGGGTGAAGGTCGTCGTCACCGGCGTCCCCGGCGCCACCGCCGACCGCGAGGACCAGGGCTTCCAGCTCCCGCTCGGCCTGCTCGCCCTGAAGACCGGCTGCCCGGTGAAGCTGACGGCGACCCGCGAGGAGTCCTTCCTGGGCCACGCCCACCGGCACCCCACGCTGCTGCGCTACCGCCACCACGCCGACGCCGAGGGCAGGCTGGTGAAGGTCGAGGCGCAGGTCCTGCTCGACGCGGGCGCGTACGCCGACACCTCCGCCGAGGCGCTCGCCGCCGCCGTCTCCTTCGCCTGCGGCCCGTACGTCGTGCCGAACGCCTTCATCGAGGGCTGGGCCGTGCGCACCAACAACCCGCCCTCCGGCCATGTGCGCGGCGAGGGCGCGATGCAGGTGTGCGCCGCCTACGAGGCGCAGATGGACAAGCTCGCGAAGAAGCTCGGCCTCGACCCGGCGGAGCTGCGCCTGCGCAACGCGCTCGCCACCGGTGACGTGCTGCCCATCGGCCAGACGGTGACCTGCCCGGCACCGGTCGCCGAACTCCTCCAGGCCGTACGGGACTTCCCGCTGCCCATGCTCCCCAAGGACACCCCCGAGGAGGACTGGCTGCTGCCCGGCGGCCCGGAGGGCGCGGGTGAGCCGGGCGCGGTGCGCCGGGGCGTCGGCTTCGGCCTCGGCATGGTCCACATGCTCGGCGCGGAGGGCGCCGACGAGGTCTCCACGGCGACCGTCAAGGTCCAGGACGGGGTCGCGACCGTGCTGTGCGCGGCGGTCGAGACCGGTCAGGGCTTCACCACGCTGGCCCGGCAGATCGTCCAGGAGACCCTCGGCATCGACGAGGTCCACGTGGCGCCCGTCGACACCGACCAGCCCCCGGCGGGCCCGGGCTGCCGCGGCCGGCACACCTGGGTCTCCGGCGGCGCGGTGGAACGGGCCGCGAAGATGGTGCGCACCCAGCTTCTGCAGCCCCTGGCGCACAAGTTCGGGATGTCGACCGAGCTGCTCCAGATCACCGACGGCAAGATCACCTCGTACGACGGCGTGCTGTCGACCACCGTCACGGAGGCGATGGACGGCAAGGAGCTGTGGGCCACCGCCCAGTGCCGCCCGCACCCCACCGAGCCGCTGGACGCAGCAGGGCAGGGCGACGCCTTCGTGGGCCTCGCCTTCTGCGCCGTGCGCGCGGTGGTGGACGTCGACATCGAACTCGGCTCGGTACGGGTCGTGGAGCTGGCCGTCGCCCAGGACGTGGGCCGCGTGCTCAACCCGGGACAGCTCACCGCCCGGATCGAGGCGGGCGTCACCCAGGGCGTCGGCATCGCGCTCACCGAGAACCTGCGCACGCCGCGCGGCCTGATCCGCCACCCCGACCTCACCGGCTACGCGCTGCCGACCGCCCTGGACACACCGGACATCAAGATCGTCAAGCTGGTCGAGGAGCGGGACGTGGTCGCCCCGTTCGGCGCGAAGTCGGTCAGCGCCGTGCCGGTCGTCACCTCCCCGGCGGCCATCGCCTCCGCCGTGCGGGCCGCGACCGGCCGCCCGGTCAACCGACTGCCGATCCGCCCGCAGGCCGCGGTGGTCACGGACCGATGAGCACGCCCGAGGCCCCACGGGGCCCGCGCTGCGAACCGGCGCCCGGTCCGGGGCGGCTGTTGCAGTGGATCCTCGTGTTCGCGTCGGCGGCGGTCGCCGTCGTGCCGGGCGGTGTCTGCCTCATCTGACGTGCGGGGTGATGGCCGGCAGGGTCGTGCTGCCGGCCGGTCACCTCGGCGCAGTCCGTCACCCGGACGGTGGACGCGATGTCCGCCGGAGGGAACGTGCGCGGGCCGCTCTGCGTCTTCTCCGGCGGGGCGTTGTCAGTGGTGCGGCGTAATGTGACGGTCAGTGGGGGACGGCCGCCTCGAACGCCTGACCGGCCGACCGGACGTGCCCCGCGCCAGGGACGACCGGACCGAGCACGACGGCGTACGCCGACCGACGACGGCGTACGTCAGGAAGAGCGGGGGAGCGATGAGCACGACCGATGCCGGGGCCGCGGCGATCACGCTGACCGACGCCGAGCTGGACCTCTACGTCACGCACGCGCCCACGCGCGGTCTGCTGACCGGCCCCGGACTGCCCGACGACAGCGACCTGTTGACCTTCGCCCCGCTGCGCACCGCCGGACTGCGCACGCTGGGGGACGCCGTCGACGGCCCGGCCCGGCTGGCGGGTGAGCTGCGGGACCGGCTCGTGATAGGGGAACTCCTCGGCCCGTCGGGTGTGCAGGCGGAGTCGATCCTGCTCGACGGCAGCACCGGCGAGATCACCACCGCCTACCTGTTCGCCCCGACGGACAGCCGCCCGCTCGCGCCCTCCTTGGCGACCCTGCTGCGCTTCGCCGCGGTCACGGAGGAACTGGCAGGGCTGCGCGGCCGGTTCGCCTCCTACGCGGGCCGGTACGGCACCAGGACCGCGACCGAGGTGTCCCGCCGGCTCCTGGCGCTCTTCGAGGAGGACACGGACGGCGAGGTGCCGCCGTACTGGAAGGCCGCCGCGCTGATCCGCCCGCTCGCCCTGGTCGCGGGCCCCGGCACCGCCCAGGGCCTCACCCTGGACCTCCCCGGCCGGCTCCTGGACGAGGAGTTCGGGCCGGGCCGGGTGGCCCGCTTCGAGGAGGTCGACTTCCCCGCCGCGCTCACCCATGAGCCGACGCGCCGCTTCCTGCGCGAGACGGGGCTGCCCGAGGACGCGGCCCTCTTCCGCCTCGACACGGACGTACCGCTGCCGACGCTGACGGAGTACTACACGGACGAGCGGTCCGGCGAGTACCCCCTGGAAGCGCTGCCCGCCCACGCCGGCCGCCTGATACGCCTCGGCCACCTGGTCGAGGACAACAGCCTGGTGGTCGACGGCAGCACGGGCGCGATCCTCAACTTCAGCGAGCCCGAGGCGGCGCTGTACCCCCTCAACACGGACATCTCCACCCTCGCCTACACCCTCTGGCTGCTGCACCACGAGCGCACGATCGACGAGCACCTCGGCAACGAACTGACGACGGAGGCCTACGACCAACTGGCCGCGACGATGCTGCGGACCCTCACGTCGATCGACCCCACGCCCACGACGACGGACGCGGACTGGCACTACTGGACGGAACTCTTCCAGGACGAGGCGGGCGGCGTGCTCTGAAGCGGCTGAGGCCCTTCCGGGCGGCCAAAGGACGGCACCCCCCCTTTTTTTGAGAGGTGCCGCCCTTCCGTTCTGCCTGGTCAGGCAACCAGAGGCCGTGGCGGGAATTGAACCCACGTAACTCGCTTTGCAGGCGAGCCCCTAAACCACTCGGGCACACGGCCGTGTCGATGGGACGACCGTAGGGCGGGGCGGGGAACGGGATCAAGGGGGACGCGGGGGCTGCAACGGGACTGCCATACGCCGTTCATGAAAGAGGGGGCGCGAGCCCGGGGGACGTACGACCAAGGTCGCAGGCCGGGGGAGACCCGCGACAGGAGCCATGGCCGGTTGCGGGCCTTACGCTGGCCGTCATGACCGTCCATGAGCCGCGCGACACCGACGTCGCAGAGGAACCCGTACACAGCGCCGAGGAAGGAGTGCTGGGCCGGACGTACCGGGCGCTGAGCGTCGGGATCGTCTCGGTCGTGCTGCTGATCGCGTTCGAGGCGACCGCGGTGGGCACGGCGATGCCGGTCGCCGCGCGGGAGCTGGACGGGGTGTCCCTGTACGCGTTCGCGTTCTCCGGCTACTTCACCACCAGCCTGTCCGGCATGGTGCTCGCGGGACAGTGGTCGGACCGGCGGGGGCCGCTGGGGGCGCTGACCACGGGGATCGGCTCCTTCGCGGTGGGGCTGGTGGTGGCCGGGGCCGCCGGGTCGATGTGGGTGTTCATCCTGGGACGGGCCGTGCAGGGTCTCGGCGGCGGACTGGTGATCGTCGCGCTGTACGTGGTCGTGGGACGGGCCTATCCGGAACGGTTGCGCCCGGCGATCATGGCGGCGTTCGCGGCCGGCTGGGTCGTCCCGTCGATCGTCGGCCCGCTCGCCGCCGGCGCGGTCACCGAGCACCTCGGCTGGCGCTGGGTGTTCCTGGCGATCCCGGTGCTGGTCGTGCTCCCGCTGGCGCTCGCGCTGCCGCAGATACGACGGCGCGCGGCCGGTCCCGTGGACGCCGGTGCCCGGACCGACGGCACCGCGGCCGGTGGCAAGGCGGCCGGCTCCGCCGACCGGCGGCGCATCCGGCTCGCGGTCGCCATCTCGCTGGGCGCCGGGCTGCTCCAGTTCGCCGCGCAGGATCTGCGCTGGCTCTCCCTCGTCCCCGGGCTGGCGGGCGCGGCGCTGCTGGTGCCTGCCGTGCTCGGGCTGCTGCCCCGCGGCACCTACCGGGCCGCGCGCGGACTGCCGTCGGTCGTGCTGCTGCGCGGGGTGGCCGCGGGGTCCTTCATCGCGGCCGAGTCGTTCGTGCCGCTGATGCTGGTGACCCAGCGGGGGCTGTCGCCGACGCTGGCCGGGTTCTCGCTGGCGGCGGGCGGCGGCACCTGGGCGCTGGGGTCCTGGGTGCAGTCCCGGCCGCGCGCCGAACCGTACCGGGAGCGGCTCATGACCGTCGGCATGGTGCTGGCCGCCGCCGCGATCGCCGCCGCGTCCAGCGTGCTCGTGCCCGCCGTGCCCGCGTGGATCGTCGCCGTCGCCTGGGGCTTCGGCTGCTTCGGCATGGGGCTGGTGATCTCCTCCAGCAGCGTGCTGCTGCTGCGGCTGTCCGCCCCGGAGGAGGCCGGCGCCAACTCCGCCGCCCTGCAGATCTCCGACGCGCTGTCCAACGTCGTGCTGCTGGCGGCGGCGGGCGCCGCGTTCGCCGCGCTGGGCGGCGGCAGCATGGCCGCGTCCGCGGCCGAGACCGCCGCCGCCGACGGCCATCCGGCCGCGTTCGCCGTGGTGTTCCTGCCGATGGCCGGGGTGGCGCTGATCGGCGCCTGGGTGACGACACGGCTACGAGCACGCTGATCCGCCGTACCCCCGGCGGGCCCCGGCCGGAGCGTCTCCTGTGATGTGGATCCCACCCGTGGGTGACCCGGCCTCGTCCGCGCATTGACGGTCGCGGGGCGCCGGTAGGGTGGCCCGGTTGTCATACGCAGCCGAACCGCCGCCCCATCGATTCGACCCTCTGCAACGGAGACCGTGACTACCGCCCACCCGTCGCCCGGCACCACCCCCAACGGAGGGCCCTCCGGGCCCACGCCCATGCCCAATTCCTCCTCGCACCACCTTTCCCCCGCCTTCCCGGGCCGCGCGCCCTGGGGCACCGCCGGCAAACTGCGTGCGTGGCAGCAGGGGGCACTGGAGAAGTACGTCCAGGAGCAGCCGCGTGACTACCTCGCCGTCGCCACGCCCGGCGCCGGCAAGACGACCTTCGCGCTGACCCTGGCGTCCTGGCTGCTGCACCACCATGTCGTGCAGCAGGTGACCGTGGTCGCGCCGACCGAGCACCTGAAGAAGCAGTGGTCGGAGGCCGCGGCGCGGATAGGGATCAAGCTCGACCCCGAGTACAGCGCGGGCCCGCTCGGCAAGGAGTACGACGGGGTCGCCGTGACGTACGCCGGTGTCGGCGTGCGCCCGATGCTGCACCGCAACCGCGTCGAGCAGCGCAAGACCCTGGTGATCCTCGACGAGATCCACCACGCCGGCGACTCCAAGTCCTGGGGCGAGGCGTGCCTGGAGGCGTTCGAGCCCGCCACGCGGCGGCTCGCGCTCACCGGCACCCCGTTCCGTTCCGACACCAACCCCATCCCCTTCGTGGCGTACGAGGAGGGGCAGGACGGGATCCGGCGGTCCGCCGCCGACTACACGTACGGCTACGGGTCCGCGCTGTCGGACGGGGTGGTGCGGCCCGTCATCTTCCTCTCCTACAGCGGCAACATGCGCTGGCGTACGAAGGCCGGCGACGAGGTCGCCGCCCGGCTCGGCGAGCCCATGACCAAGGACGCCGTCAGCCAGGCCTGGCGCACCGCGCTCGACCCGCGCGGCGACTGGATGCCGAGCGTGCTGCGCGCCGCCGACCAGCGGCTGACCGAGGTCAGGAAGGCCATCCCGGACGCGGGCGCGCTCGTCATCGCCACCGACCAGGACTCGGCACGTGCCTACGCCAAGCTCATCCGGGAGATCACCGGCAGCCGGGCGACGGTCGTCCTCTCCGACGACGTCGGCGCCTCCAGGAAGATCGACGAGTTCAGCGAGAACACCGACCGCTGGATGGTCGCGGTGCGCATGGTGTCCGAGGGCGTCGACGTGCCCCGGCTCGCCATCGGCGTGTACGCCACGACGATCTCCACGCCGCTCTTCTTCGCCCAGGCCGTCGGCCGGTTCGTGCGCTCCCGGCGGCGCGGCGAGACCGCCTCCGTCTTCCTGCCGACCATTCCCGACCTGCTCACCTTCGCCAACGAGATGGAGGTCGAGCGGGACCACGCCCTCGACAAGCCGAAGAAGGAGGGCGAGGAGGACCCGTACGCCGAGTCCGAGAAGGAGATGGAGGAGGCGAACAAGGAGCAGGACGAGGACACCGGCGAACAGGACGCGCTGCCCTTCGAGGCGCTGGAGTCCGACGCCGTCTTCGACCGGGTGCTCTTCGACGGGGCCGAGTTCGGCATGCAGGCCCATCCGGGCAGCGAGGAGGAGCAGGACTACCTGGGGATTCCGGGGCTGTTGGAGCCCGACCAGGTGCAACTGCTGCTGCAGAAGCGGCAGGCCCGGCAGATCGCGCACAGCCGTAAGAAACCGGACGCCGAGGCCGACCTGCTCGAACTGCCCGCCGAGCGGCGGCCGGTGGTCAGCCACAAGGAGATGATGGAGCTGCGCAAGCGGCTCAACACGCTGGTCAGCGCGTATGTCCATCAGAGCGGCAAGCCGCACGGGGTGATCCACACCGAGCTGCGGCGGGTGTGCGGCGGGCCGCCGAGCGCCGAGGCGACGGCGGGGCAGTTGAAGCAGCGGATCGCCAAGGTGCAGGAGTGGGCCACGAGGATGCGGTGACGCGTTACGGCTCGACATGGGGCGTATATCCGGACGAATGGGGGCAGTTCACTTCGGCCGATGCCCGGATTCTGGACGGAGGCTTCCGGTCAGCGAACCGGCTTCGCTACTGTCCGGATACGCACACGCCCCGTGGCAGCGCCGCCGCGGAGCGCAGCCGTGAAGCGACTGGGCCCGGAGCCGCCGGGCTGTCCTGCCGATCGGCGGCCTCTGAAACGCCTCGCTGACGGGACTCGGCGACGCATCCGCCACCAGCAGGTCGCCGACCTCACCACTTAAGGAGTGGGCGTCGTGACCGCGGAGACCTCTCAGACGCTCGACCGGGGACTGCGGGTCCTCAAGCTGCTGGCCGACACGGACCACGGGCTGACCGTCACCGAGCTTTCCCATCGACTGGGTGTGAACCGGACCGTGGTGTACCGGTTGCTCGCCACGCTCGAACAGCATGCGCTCGTCCGGCGCGACCTGGGCGGGCGAGCCCGGGTCGGGCTGGGCGTGCTGCGGCTGGGCCGGCAGGTGCATCCGCTGGTACGGGAGGCCGCGCTGCCCGCGCTGCGGGCGCTGGCCGAGGACATCGGGGCGACGGCCCATCTCACCCTGGTGGACGGGTCGGACGCGCTGGCGGTCGCGGTCGTGGAGCCGACATGGACGGACTACCACGTGGCGTACCGGGCGGGTTTCCGGCATCCGCTGGACCACGGGGCCGCGGGCCGGGCGATACTCGCGGCCCGGCAGGCGCCGCCCGTCGAACCCGGCTACACCCTGACCCGGGGCGAGTGGGACGCCGGTGCCTGCGGGGCGGCGGCGCCGCTGATCGGGGTGACCGGGGTGGAGGGCAGCGTCGGGGTGGTGATGCTGGCGGACGCCGTGCCGGAGCGGGTGGGCCCGCGGGTCATGGACGCGGCCCGCGAGGTCGCCGAGGCGCTCCGCTGACCCTGCCGTCCGGCCGGCTCCCGAGCCGCTGGGGCCGAGGTCGGGCGGGCGGTGGCCGGACGCGGCCGTCGCGTTAGATTGACCTCGTGCTCTCTCGTCTCACGCGCCTCCGGGCCGTCGCCGTCTGTGCCCTGCCCGTCGTGGCACTGATCGCCACCGCGGTCTTCGCGCCGCTGCCGTTCTCGGTGGCGCAGCCCGGGATGACGGCGAACGTCCTCGGCGCGAACAAGGGCGCGCAGGTGATCACGATCTCCGGTGCGCCGAGCCGGCGGACCAGCGGCGAGCTGCGGATGACGACCATCGAGGCCACCTCCCCGGACGCGGACGTCTCGCTCGGCGACGTGATCGACAACTGGTTCCGCACGGACCGGGCGGTCATGCCGCGCGACTCGGTCTATCCGAGCGGGAACAGCGTCAAGGAGATCGAGCGGCACAACGTCCAGCAGATGCAGCAGTCCCAGGACACCGCCACCCGGGCCGCGCTCGGGTACCTCGACCTGACCGACCGGAACATCAAGGTCACCTTGACGCTCGCGGACGTCGGCGGCCCCAGCGCGGGCCTGCTGTTCTCGCTCGGGATCGTGGACAAGCTGGACGGCGACGGCAGCGGCGGCGACCTCACCGGCGGGCGCACCGTCGCCGGCACGGGGACGATCGACACCGACGGGACCGTCGGCGCGGTGGGCGGCGTGGCCCTGAAGACACAGGCGGCCCGGCGGGACGGGGCGACGGTGTTCCTGGTGCCGAGGGCCGAGTGCGCCGACGCCAGGGCGGAACTGCCGAAGGGGCTGCGGCTGATCCCGGTCACCACGCTCAAGGGGGCGGTGGACTCCCTGGTGGCCCTGGAGAAGGGGACGTCCTCGGTGCCGAGCTGCTAGCCGGGTCCTGCGACGCCTGTTCCACCAGCGGGATGATCCGCAGCGGAACGGGGTTCTCCATGACGATCGCGGTGGCGGCCCGGACGATGCCGTCGAACCCGACGACCCGGTCGATCACCCGCTGGAGATCGGCGTTCGAGCGGGCCACCAGCCGGCACAGCATGTCCCCGGTCCCGGTGGTGGTGTGCAGCTCCAGCACCTCCGGCACGGACGCCAAGTGCGCCCGGACGTCCGGCCCTTGGCCCTGCCGGATCTCCAGCGTGGCGAACGCGGTCACGGGATAGCCGAGGGCCGCCGGATCCACCTGCGGGCCGAAGCCGCGGATGACCCCGTTCGACTGGAGCCGGTCGAGGCGCGCCTGCACGGTGCCCCGGGCGACGCCCAGCCGGCGGGACATCTCCAGCACCCCGATCCGCGGCTCCCGGGCCAGCAGCACGATGATGCGCCCGTCCAGATGATCGATCGCCATTCCGCCTCCCGCGGTGGTCACCATGTACAGAAAGACCGCTTGTACGGCCGTACGGGTCTACAGATTGCCCAGCAGAGCCGCAAACTATTGCGCACCTTGCAGAGCGGAGCCACGCTTCGGCTATGACGCAGACCACACACCACGCTCCCGACACCGCACGGCAGGCCGACCCGTTCCCGGTCAAGGGAATGGACGCGGTCGTGTTCGCCGTGGGCAACGCCAAGCAGGCCGCTCACTACTACTCCACCGCCTTCGGCATGCGGCTGGTCGCCTATTCAGGACCGGAGAACGGCAGCCGCGAGACCGCGAGTTACGTCCTGGAGAACGGCTCCGCCCGCTTTGTGTTCACCTCCGTGATCAAGCCCGCCACCGACTGGGGCCGCTTCCTCGCGCAGCACGTGGCCGAGCACGGCGACGGCGTCATCGACCTCGCCATCGAGGTGCCGGACGCGCGCGCCGCCCACGCCTACGCCGTCGAGCACGGCGCCCGCTCCGTGGCGGAGCCGTACGAGCTGAAGGACGAGCAGGGCACGGTCGTCCTCGCCGCGATCGCGACGTACGGCGAGACCCGCCACACCCTGGTGGAACGCTCCGGCTACACCGGCCCCTACCTCCCCGGCTACGCCGCCGCCGACCCGATCGTCGAGCCGCCCGCCCAGCGGACCTTCCAGGCCGTCGACCACTGCGTCGGCAACGTCGAACTCGGCCGCATGAACGAGTGGGTCGGCTTCTACAACAAGGTCATGGGCTTCACGAACATGAAGGAGTTCGTGGGCGACGACATCGCCACCGAGTACAGCGCCCTGATGTCCAAGGTCGTGGCCGACGGGACGCTCAAGGTCAAGTTCCCGATCAACGAGCCCGCCGTCGCCAGGAAGAAGTCCCAGATCGACGAGTACCTGGAGTTCTACGGCGGTGCCGGCGTCCAGCACATCGCCCTCAACACCAACGACATCGTGCAGACCGTGCGCACGATGAAGGCCGCGGGTGTCGAGTTCCTCGACACCCCGGCCACCTACTACGACACCCTCGGCGAGTGGGTCGGCGACACCCGCGTGCCCGTCGACACCCTGCGCGAGCTGAAGATCCTCGCCGACCGCGACGAGGACGGCTATCTGCTGCAGATCTTCACCAAGCCGGTCCAGGACCGCCCGACCGTCTTCTTCGAGATCATCGAACGCCATGGCTCGATGGGCTTCGGCAAGGGCAACTTCAAGGCCCTGTTCGAGGCGATCGAACGGGAGCAGGAACGGCGCGGAAACCTCTAGCGGACGAGTGAGCGGGTCACCAGGTGGGGGCCGGTTCGTTCGGCGGGGTGCCCAGGGACTGGAGGGCCGTTCTCGCCTCCGCTGCCCGGGTCGGGGAGAAGTGCGGGTTGATCTGCAGGGCCTCAGCGAGGTGACGGCGGGCGGAGGAGTTGTCGCCCAGGGCGCGTTCGATCGTGCCGAGGTGGAAGAGGTACAGCGAGCTGCGCACCCCGCCGCCCTTCTCCTTGTCCGTCGCCTTCGCGGCGTACTCCAGCCCCTCCTGCGGGTCCCCGGACCGGTACAGCGCCCAGCCCAGCGCGTCCGCCACCTCGATACCCGGCTGCCGCTGCCACTCGTCGCGCAGCCGCCGCACCGCCTCCTGCGGATCCCCGTGGTCCGCCTCGTACCGCCCGACGACCAGTGCGTCGTCGACCCCGCCCGCGGCGTTCTGCGCCGCCCGCTGCCGCAGCAGGTCGAACTGGCTCCGCGCCTCCTGCGTCCGGCCCAGCGACTGGTACAGCTCGCCCAGTTCGAGCGCGTACTGCGGGGACGGCTGCCCCGCCACCGCGAGGACATAGGCGTTCACCGCCTCCTCCGCGCGGCCCAGCGCGGCCAGCACCCGCCCCTGCCCGGCGAGCGCGGCCCGCTGGTCCGGGTCCAGCCGGACGGCCGCCTCGAAGTGCCGCAGTGCGTCCTCCCGGTCCCCGCGCTCCCACGCCAGCTGCCCGGCCCGCTCCAGGTAGGCGGCCTGCTCGGCGGGGCTGCCGGCCGCCGCCGCGGCGTCCGCCAGCTGCGCCGCCGCGTCCTCGCGCCAGCCCCGGTCGCGGTACACGGCGGAGGCCCGCGCCATCACCGCCGGGCGATCGGCCGGCGAGGTGCGCAGCTGCATCAGCTTGTCCAGCGTGCCGCGGGCCGCCTCGTAGTCACCGAGCCCGGTGTAGGCGTCGATCAGCAGCGCGTACGTCGTCCAGCGCTTGGGCGAGAGCTCCAGCGCCTGCTCGCCCTGCCGCTTGGCCTCCCCGAAGTCCCGCCGGGCGTTGGCCAGCGCCGTCAGCCCGTCCAGTGCCTCCGCGTTCGCCGTCGGCTGCTCCCGCAGCGAGGCCTGCAGTGCGCTCTCGGCCTTCGGGAAGTTCACGGCGTCCGCGGTCCGCCGCCCGCGCTCCACATAGGCCGTCCCCAGCGTGGCCCAGGCCCGCGCGTCCCGCGGGTGCGTCCGCAGATACTGCTCCCGGTCCCCGATCAGCGCGGTCAGGCCGGGCAGCGCGGCCGGCACCCCGGCGGTGACCGAGGTGAGCGCCGGCGGGCCGGGCGCCGGCGCGGGCGTGGGCACGGGCGGCTGGTCCGGCGGCCGATCCGGGGGCGGTAGCAGCATCAACGCGCCGACATATCCGCCGGCACCCGCGACACTGCTGGTCAGCAGGGCGACCAGCGCTCGCCGCAGCGCGCGGCCACGGCGCCGTGGCACCGCGGTCACCAGGGACGTACCCGGCCTGGACTGTTCGTTCTCCATAAGTCTTACTGTGCGTTCATCGGACGACTACAACCCGGCAGCCGAAGGCGCGCCCCCGATGGGGTTCACACCGATGGCCCCGGATGCGAGGCTGTGATCATGAGCCGCATCGAAGCCGCACCCGACGCAGAGATGGGCAACCTGACCGACCGGCTCCGCGCGGGCCTGCCGGCCGAGGCCGTCCTCACCGACCCCGACGTCACGACCTCGTACGCCAACGACATGGCGAGCTTCTGCCCGGCCGGCAGCCCGGCCGTGGTCGTCCTGCCACGCACGGTCGAACAGGTCCAGCACGTCATGCGCACCGCCACCGAACTGCGCGTCCCCGTCGTCCCGCAGGGCGCCCGCACCGGCCTGTCCGGCGGCGCCAACGCGGCCGACGGCTGCATCGTGCTGTCCCTCACCAAGATGGACCGCATCCTGGAGATCAGCCCGGTCGACCGCATCGCGGTCGTCGAGCCCGGGGTCGTCAACGCCACGCTCTCCCGCGCGGTCGAGGAGCACGGCCTGTACTACCCGCCCGACCCCTCCAGCTGGGAGATGTGCACCATCGGCGGCAACATCGGCACCGCCTCCGGCGGCCTGTGCTGCCTGAAGTACGGGGTGACGGCCGAGTACGTGCTCGGCCTGGACGTCGTGCTCGCCGACGGCCGTCTGCTGTCCACCGGCCGCCGGACCGCGAAAGGGGTGGCGGGCTACGACCTGACCCGGCTGTTCGTCGGTTCCGAGGGCTCGCTCGGCATCGTCGTACGGGCGGTCCTCGCGCTGAAGCCCAAGCCGCCGCAACAGCTGGTGCTGGCGGCCGAGTTCGCCTCCGCGGCCGCCGCCTGCGACGCGGTGTGCCGGATCATGGCGGGCGGCCATGTGCCGTCCCTGCTCGAACTCATGGACCGGACGACGGTCAAGGCCGTCAACGACCTCGCCCACATGGGCCTGCCGGAGTCCACCGAGGCGCTGCTGCTGGCCGCGTTCGACACCCCGGACCCGGCCGCCGACCTGGCCGCCGTCGGCGCGCTGTGCGAGGCCGCCGGCGCCACCGAGGTGGTCCCCGCCGACGACGCGGCCGAGTCCGACCTGCTCCTCCAGGCCCGTCGGCTGTCCCTGACCGCGCTGGAGGCGGTCAAGGGCACGACGATGATCGACGACGTGTGCGTGCCCCGCTCCCGGCTGGGCGAGATGCTGGAGGGCGTCGAGCGCATCGCGGATAAGTACCGGCTGACCATCGGGGTGTGCGCGCACGCGGGCGACGGCAACACGCATCCCACCGTCTGCTTCGACGCCCAGGACCCCGAGGAGTCCCGGCGGGCCCGCGAGTCCTTCGACGAGATCATGGCCCTCGGCCTCGAACTGGGCGGCACCATCACCGGCGAGCACGGCGTCGGCGTGCTGAAGAAGGAGTGGCTGGCCCGGGAGATCGGCCCGGTCGGCGTGGAACTGCAGCGCGCCGTCAAGCAGGTCTTCGACCCGCTGGGCATCCTCAACCCGGGCAAGCTGTTCTGACACTGCTTCCGCGCCGCGTCCGGCGTCACTGGGCGAGCAGCTGATCGAGCGCGTCGTCGATGCCCAGCTGCCCGCCCTCGGACCCCGGGGGAACCACCCGCAGCGTCCGCTCGAGCCAGGCGGACACCTGGGCGCTCGGCGCCTCCAGCAGGGCGTCGCCGTCGGGCGAGCTGAGCGCCATCAGCACGACGCTGCGGCCCCCCGCCTTGGTCGGCCACACCCGCACGTCCCCGTGCCCGCACGGCCGGAACACGCCCTCCACCAGCAGTTCGCGGGCGAACGTCCAGTGCACGGGGTGCTCGGAGTTGATGTGGAAGCTGACGTGGACGGCGAACGGGTCGTCGGTGCGGTAGGAGAGCCGCGCCGGGACCGGGACGCTGCGCTCCGGCGACAGGATGAGCCTCATCTCCAGCTCGCGTTCCACCTCGGTGTAGTGCATGACGTGCCGTTCCTCTCTCGGGCGGGTGTCCGGGACACCGCGGGGGCGTCCCGTACGAGTGGAGAGAGGGCAGGTGCCCGGACATTACGCGGGTTCGGAGAACTTTTTTCCACGGCCGTGAAGCCGGTGCACGGAGTTGCCCGGAAAGGAGTGGGTCCGGCCGGACTGGCCGTGGCGGCCCACCGGGTCTGATAGATGTGGAGGCCCCCAATCGAATTCCGAGCAGATACGGGACGACGGACATGAGCGCCCCAACCCCGGCCCCCGGCGACGACAGACCTCGCGAGGGCTATTACCCGGACCCGTCCATCCCCGGCTACGTCCGGTACTGGAACGGGGCCGCCTGGGTGCCGGGCACCAGCCGGCCGGCCCCCCAGGACGGCGAACCGCTCACCCCGCCGCCCGGGGCGCCCCCGGCCGTGCCCGCGGTCGAGGAGACCGGCCCGCACTTCTTCGACGAGGACCCGCCCCCGGAGCCCGCCGGGCCGCAGCCCGAACCCGCCGCGCCCGAGCCGGCGTCCGCGTGGGCCGCCGACCGGGCCCGGCAGTCCGGCTTCGGCGGCGACCCGGACCGCCGGGTCGCCTGGGGCGCCGACCCCCGGGTGCCCGGGGCCGACCCGCGGGTGCCCGCCGACCCGCCGTCCCCGCCGGACGGCCGGGCCACCAGCACCGACGGCACGGCGTCGATCCCCCCGGCGGACTCCGGGGAGCTCCCCGCCAGCGGCACGTTCGTCTTCCGCCGCCCCATCCCCGGCCCGGCCGCCGTTCCTGCCGCCGCCGACTCTGCCTCTGCCTCCGCCTCCACGGACGAGGGCACCATGACCTTCCGTGCGGTGCCGCGCACCGGCGCACCGGGCGCCACCGGACCGGCCGGGGGCGCCGGTTCCGGCGCGGCCGGGATCCCGGCGCAGGGTCCCGGCGCGGGCGGCTCGGCCGCCGGTCCCGTCGGCGCTCCGGGCGCGGGCGGTGCGGCCTCCGCCGGGGGCACCGGCGCGGGTCCGGGCAAGCCAGGGTTCGGGGCCGGCAAGGCCGCCGCGGCCCGTGCCGCAGCGGCGCAGGCCGAGGGCCAGGCGGGCGCCGCGGCCCAGGTCGCCGCCGCTCCCGCCGTGCCGCAGCAGTCCACCCCCGTGACCGCCGGGCCCGGCGGCGGGCAGTCCTCCTGGGCCCAGCAGGTGCACCGGCTCGCCGGAGCCGGGGACGAGCCGTCCGTGGCGCCGTGGAAGCCGCCCGTCGAGGACCCCTTCCAGTCGATGGTGCGGCGGCAGGCGGCGGCCCGGCCCGCGGCGCTCGGCAAGCGGCTGGTGGCCCGGCTGATCGACACCGTGGCCGTCGGCGCCGTCACCGCCGTGGCCGCCGTGCCGCTCGGCACCAGGGCGGCCGACCACATCCAGGAGAAGATCGACGCGGCCAAGCTCTCCGGCCGCACCGTCACGGTCTGGCTGCTCGACGGCACGACGGGCCCGTATCTCGCCATCGTCCTCGCGGTCTTCCTCCTCACCGGCGTCCTCTACGAGGTGCTGCCCACGGCCAGGTGGGGCCGCACCCTGGGCAAGCGGCTGTGCGGCCTCGAGGTGCGGGACATCGAGGCCCACGAGCCGCCGGCGTTCGGTGTGTCCCTGCGGCGCTGGCTCGTGCACACGGTCCCGGGTCTGCTCGGCATCGGGATCGTCGGCTTCGCGTGGTGCCTGTTCGACCGCCCGTGGCACCAGTGCTGGCACGACAAGGCGGCCCACACCTTCGTGGCGGGCTGACCGAGGGGCCCTACGCCCGTTGCGGGAGGCGCGGATCCGCCGTACGGCCGCGTCGATTCCGTACCCCGGATGGCCGCACGCCGGATGCGGAACCGGGCGGTTCGCGGTCCACTCGGGCCATGAGCAGCGAACCGCCCCCCGGCTCAGGACAGCAGCCACCGGGAGAAGACCCGTTCAGGAAGCCGCCCCCGTCCGGCCCGGGGTCGGGTTCGCCCTACGACACCCCGCCCGGCGGCCAGGGCGGACAACCCACGCCCCAGGGCGGTGGGGGAGAGCAGCCCCCGCCACAGGGCGGCGCGGGCGGTCCGCAGCCCCCGCCCGGCGGTGGCGGGCAGCCGCCTCCGTACGGCGGTGAGCAGCCCCCGCCCTACGGCGGCCAGCAGCCTCCGCCCTACGGCGGCGGGCCCTACGGCGGTGGGCCCGCCGACCCGCTCGCCGGTATGCCGCCGCTCGCCGACAGCGGCAGGCGGACCCTCGCCCGCATCATCGACCTGATCCTGGTCGGCATCGTCGTCTGGCTGCTCACCTGGGCCTTCGGGGTGCGCGAGTACGAGGTGAACAGCGACCGGGTCGAGGTCGGCAAGTCGTTCGCGCAGTCGCTGACCGCCGCCGTGCTCTACATCGCCTACGACACCGTCCTGATCTCCAGGACGGGCCAGACCCTGGGCAAGAAGTGGCTGGGCATGCGCGTGGCCAACCTGGACAACGGCTCCACGCCCTCCGTACAGACCGCGCTGGTCCGCGCGCTGGTGCTGTGGATCCCGTTCGCCTTCTGCTGCGCCTGCATCTGGACCGCGATCTGCGGCGGCTGGAGCTTCTTCGACCGGCCCTACAAGCAGGGCCTGCACGACAAGGCCGCCAAGACGGTGGTGGTCAGCACCGGCTGAGCCCGGTGGGCCGCACGAGCCGCCCGGAGACGACAGCAGTCGGCGGGTCCGTAACCCTCACGGACCCGCCGACTTCGTGTGTCACTCAGCGAGCGGTGGGCTCGCGCACGGGCTCGGCCACGGCGGCCACCGGCTCGCGCGGCGCCGGCACCACCCGCTCGGTGGTGGCCGGCGTCCCGGCCGCCGGGTCGACCGTAGGGGGCTTGGGCAGGGGGACCGTCAGGGCGACCAGCAGCCCCAGGGCGAGCGCCGCGAGGGCGATCACGGCGATCCCCACTCCCGAACTCGTCTGCGACAGCAGCAGCATGGCGAGCGTCGAGAAGATCACGGTGCATGAACCGTAGGCGAGCTGTGCGGCAGTCGGACGAGGCATGGCAATCGTGTCCTCGGAGGATATTGGGGGTGCGGCGGGCAACCGGCCGGGCTTTTCCGCCGACTTCCGGACGTTCCACATTCGACTCTATTCGCGTGCATGCCCGAGTGGAACGGCCGGTAAGCATGGCCTAACCCACGGTACCGGTGCACAGGGGGCGCACGGAGTCATGCGTCCAGCAAGTGGACGGTCTCACGCGCCGGTTGGGTATGCCACCGGCATCCGGTCGAACGGGCGCCGTACATAGTGCAGTTGACCGGCTCAAGTCAAGATCTGTCTTTTCTCTTAAACCTCTAGTCAAATGTCGTCACTTGACTACACGCGTTGATCAGGCGCGCACGGACCCTCCAAGCCCGGAACCCCCCTTCCGTGCGCGGCGACGCGGGGGAGGAACTCAAGTGACCAGCAGACCCTGGACATTCAGAGTCGCCGCCGTCGGTGTTGCGCTCGCGGCGGCCTCGGCCTCGTTCGCGACGTTCGCCGTCGCGGAGGCGAGCACCACGGCCGCGTCGGCCGCCGCGAACCGGCACGACCCGGCCCCGGTGAAACAGGAGGCGCACAACCTCGACGGCCCGCTGAGCAGGACCCAGGAGGCCCAGCGGCAGGAGGCCCTCAACCAGGTCATCGCCGGCAAGGCCCAGGTGAAGGACCGCGACGGTTCGAAGGTCGTCCGGCTCGACAGCAGGAAGGGCGGCAGCAAGTACGTCGAACTGGGCCGGGAGAAGACCGACAAGATCTTCACGATCCTGGTCGAGTTCGGCGACCAGGTCGACCCCCGGTACGGCGGCTCCGTCGGCCCGCTGCACAACGAGATAGCGGCGCCCGACCGCACCAAGGACAACAGCACCGACTGGAAGTCCGACTACAACCAGCAGCACTTCGAGGACCTCTACTTCGGCACCGGCAAGAACACCGAGTCGCTGAAGAAGTACTACGAGAAGCAGTCCTCGGGCCGCTACTCGGTGGACGGCGAGGTCTCCGACTGGGTCAAGGTCCCCTACAACGAGGCCCGTTACGGCAACAACGCGTGCGGCGCCAGCACCTGCTCCAGCGTCTGGAACGTCGTCCGCGACGGCCTGAACGCCTGGGTCGCCGACCAGCAGGCGGCCGGCCGCTCCGACGCCGACATCCAGGCGGACGTGGCCCAGTACGACCAGTGGGACCGCTACGACTACGACGGCGACGGCGACTTCAACGAGCCCGACGGCTACATCGACCACTTCCAGATCGTGCACGCCGGCGAGGACGAGTCCGCGGGCGGCGGCGTTCAGGGCGAGGACGCCATCTGGGCCCACCGCTGGTACGCCTTCGGCAGCGACGCCGGCGCCACCGGCCCCGACCAGAACAAGCTCGGCGGCACGCAGATAGGCACCACCGGCATCTGGGTCGGCGACTACACCATCCAGCCGGAGAACGGCGGCCTGGGCGTCTTCGCCCACGAGTACGGTCACGACCTCGGCCTGCCGGACGAGTACGACACCGCGGGCGGCGAGAACTCCACCGGTTTCTGGACCCTGATGTCGTCCGGTTCCTGGCTCGGCCGGGGCCAGGAGGCCATCGGCGACCTGCCCGGTGACATGAACGCCTGGGACAAGCTCCAACTGGGCTGGCTGAACTACGACGTGGCGAAGGCCGGCACCAAGTCCTGGCACAAGCTGGGCCTCGCCGAGTACAACACCAAGTACCGGCAGGCGCTGGTCGTCGCGCTCCCGGACAAGGCGGTCACGACCGAGGTCGTCACCCCGGCGCAGGGCTCGACCCAGTGGTGGAGCGGCAGCGGTGACAACCTCAAGAACACGCTGACCCGTTCCGTGGACCTGACCGGCACGTCCTCGGCCCTGCTGACCCTGGACGGCTGGTACGACATCGAGGCCGAGTACGACTTCCTCTACACCGAGGTGTCGACCGACGGCGGCGCCAACTGGACCGCGCTCGACGGCACGGTGGACGGCCGGCCCATCCCGCGCGACGGCAGCGACAAGCCGGCCCTGACCGGCACGATCGACGGCTACGCGCAGCTGTCGTACCCGCTGGACGCCTACGCGGGCCAGGAGTTCCAGCTGCGCTTCCGCTACCAGACCGACGGCGGTGTGGCGCAGAAGGGCTTCGCGGCCGACCGGATCACCGTGACCGCGGACGGCGCGACGGTCTTCTCGGACGACGCGGAGAGCGCGGACGCGGCCTGGACGGCGAACGGCTTCTCCCGGATCGGCGCGTCCTTCACCAAGGACTACAAGCAGTACTACGTCGCCGAGAACCGTCAGTACGAGTCGTACGACACGACGTTGAAGACCGGCCCGTACAACTTCGGCTTCTCGACGACCCGTCCGGACTGGGTGGAGCACTACCCGTACCAGAACGGCCTGTTGATCTGGAAGTGGGACACCTCCCAGCAGGACAACAACACCAGTGCCCACCCCGGTACCGGTCTGATCCTGCCGGTCGACTCGCACCCGACCGCTCTGCGGTGGTCCGACGGCACGCTGATGCGCAACCGCATCCAGGCCTACGACTCGACGTTCGGCCTGGAGCGCACGGACGGCATCACGCTGCACAAGGCGGGCGTGCCGACCGTGATCAGGTCGTCGAAGGGGGTGCCGGTCTTCAACGACCGCACCAACACCTACTACGACCCGGCGAACCCGGCCGGTGGTGTGAAGATCACTGACACCAACACCAAGATCAAGATCAATGAGCAGGCCCGCGACGGCTCGACGATCGAGATCGAGGTCGGTCCCGCGGTGAAGTAGTCTGCATTTCCGCAGGTCAGAGACGTATCGGCGGCGACCCCTTGGCGGGTCGCCGCCGATCGTGTTTAGGTGCGTCCTGTGACGCTCTTATTGACACCGACCAAAACGGGGATGTGACTGAATGGCCGCAGGAGGTTTCTGCAAGCTGCCGAACGGCACGGTGGTGGTGGCGCTGAATCTGCCGAGCCCCACCGCCGACGGCACGCCCGCGTGCGGGGTGCGGGTGCTCGTGCACGCCCAGAACCGGGCGCGGGCCCTGACCCGGCTGCGCAACCTGGGCATGCGGGCGGTCTACCTGCGCGGCAACGCGGCCCCGCCGACGCCGGACGAGATCACGGCGGTCCTGCACCATCCGGACGGCCTGATATGGCGCACCGCGCCGGCCGCGGATGTCACGACGGCGGATCTCCTGGAGCTGTGGCACCCGATCAGGGCGCTCCTACGCCGTAGCGCTCCGCTGGGTGGGGCGTAGCGCTCCGCTGGGTGAGGCGAGGTTGTTGATCGTGTGCGGCTGCGTCGTGGCTGGTCGCGCAGTTCCCCGCGCCCCCTTCGGGGCGCGGTCCGGTCTCGGCTACACGATTGGTTTGCCTGTGAGGGTGATTCCTGCTTCTTGTAGGTCCTCCAGGGCGCGCTGGGTCGTGGCCTCGGAGACTCCGGCGGTCAGGTCCAGCAGGACGTGCGTGCGGAACCCCTCCCGCGCGGCGTCCAGCGCGGTGGCGCGCACGCAGTGGTCCGTGGCGATCCCCACCACGTCCACCTCGTCGACCTCACGCGCCCTGAGCCAGTCGGCCAGGGAGACCCCGTTCTCGTCGGCGCCCTCGAAGCCGCTGTAGGCCGCCGCGTACGCCCCCTTGTCGAAGACGGCGTCTATCGCCCCGGAGGCGACCGCGGGGGCGAAGTTCGGGTGGAAGCCCACGCCCTCCGTGCCGGCGACGCAGTGCGCGGGCCAGGAGTGCACGTAGTCGGGGTTGTCGGCGAAGTGGCCACCGGGCGCGATGTGGTGGTCACGGGTCGCCACCACGTGCCGGTAGCCGGCCGGAGCCTGGCCGATCAGCTCGGTGATGGCGGCGGCCACATCGGCACCCCCGGCCACCGCGAGACTGCCCCCTTCGCAGAAGTCGTTCTGCACGTCTACGACGATCAAGGCGCGGCGCATGGTCGGTGTCCTTCGACTGGCGGTCCCCAGCTCCCAGAGCCGGGGGAGGGAGAGGGAGGGTACGAGCCTAGAGACTTCGGCGGCGGTGCGGGAGGGGGCATGTGGTGGTTCCCGCTCTAGGCCCTGTCGTCGAATTCCCTCCCCCAGCCTCCGGCCGGGAGGTGCCCCCAGCCCCGCGACGCCATGCACGCACTCTCGCCGCACCGGACACAGGCCCGAGTACGTCCAGTACGAGGGCCCGCGCCCGGCACACCGAGAGCACGCACCTGACGCCGCAGGGCCCGCCCTCCGGGCGAACGACGGGAATTTGACGACAGGACCTAGCTACCCGACCGCCCCGCGACATACTCCGTCGGAATGACGGGTTCCCCGCGCGACAGCTGGGTAGCGGACAGCGGCAGATTGGCGCGGGCCGCGGCGTGCCGGTCACGTACGGCGTCCAGCGGCTCGCGGGCCACCACCTCACCGCCCTTGACCAGCTCGACCAGGAGCTGCCGGTCGGCCAGGTCCGCGGGCACCGGCCCGGTGCCGATGACCTCGGCCTCCGCCACCCCGTCCGGGTCCAGCCGCCGCGCGGCCCACTTGCGCCCGCCGATGGAGGTCTTGCCGCCGGTGGACCGCTTGGCCACCGGCACCAGCGGCGCCTGCGGGTCGGTGGACTCGGCGCGCGCCACCAGCTTGTAGACCATCGAGCAGGTCGGATGCCCGGAGCCGGTGACCAGCTGGGTGCCGACGCCGTACGCGTCCACCGGGGCGGCGGCCAGTGAGGCGATCGCGTACTCGTCCAGGTCCGAGGTCACGACGATCCTGGTGCGGACGGCGCCCAGCTCGTCCAGCTGCTGCCGCACCCGGTGCGCGACCAGCAGCAGGTCACCGGAGTCGATGCGCACCGCGCCCAGCTCCGGGCCGGCGATCTCGACCGCGGTCCGGACGGCCTCGGCGACGTCGTAGGTGTCCACCAGCAGGGTGGTGCCCCGCCCGAGCGAGTCCACCTGGGCCCGGAAGGCGTCCCGCTCGTGGTCGTGCAGCAGGGTGAAGGCGTGGGCGGAGGTGCCCACCGTCGGGATGCCGTAGCGGAAGCCGGCGGCCAGGTCGGAGGTGGTGGTGAAGCCGCCGATGTAGGCGGCGCGCGCGGCGGCCACGGCGGACAGCTCGTGGGTGCGCCGGGCGCCCATCTCGATCAGCGGCCGGTTCCCGGCGGCCGAGGCCATCCGGGAGGCCGCGGCGGCGATGGCCGAGTCGTGGTTGAGGATGGACAGGATCACCGTCTCCAGGAGCACGCACTCGGCGAACGTCCCCTCGACCCGTATCAGCGGCGAGCCGGGGAAGTACACCTCGCCCTCGGGGTAGCCCCAGATGTCACCGCCGAACCGGTAGCCGGACAGCCAATGGAGGGTCTCCTCGTCGACGATCTGCTGCTCCCGCAGGAAGCCGAGGACGCCCGCGTCGAAGCGGAAGTTCTCGACCGCGTCCAGCACGCGTCCGGTGCCCGCCACGACGCCGTAGCGGCGCCCGTCCGGCAGCCGCCGGGTGAAGACCTCGAACACGCTGCGCCGTCCGGCGGTGCCCGCCTTGAGAGCCGCCTGCAGCATCGTCAGCTCGTACTGGTCCGTGAAGAGCGCGGTGGACGGCACGTCCACCGGGAGCCCAAGGTCCGCTGTGTCCATGGCCCCGCATGCTACCCCCATTTCGTCAGTGTGACGATTTTTGTTCGGCGTGGCAGCATGGGCGATGTGACGTCACCCGCGCCCGTAGAGATCGAACGCACCGAGTCGGCGGAGGAGGTCTTCGCCGTACCCGAGCCCGACGTCCCCTGGGTCACGATCGTGCACAACGACCCGGTCAACCTCATGAGCTATGTGACGTACGTCTTCCAGACGTACTTCGGCTATCCCAAGGACAAGGCCACCAAGCTCATGCTCGACGTCCACCACAAGGGCCGGGCGGTCGTCTCCAGCGGCAGTCGCGAGGAGATGGAGCGCGACGTGCAGGCCATGCACGGCTACGGTCTGTGGGCCACCCTCCAGCAGGACCGGAAGTAACGACCTCACCGATGCCAGGACACTTCGAACCGCTCCCCGGCGGCGGCGCGGCCGTCGCGCTCGACGACGTCGAGATCTCCATCATCCGGTCGCTGGCCGTCCAGCTGCTGGAACTGATCGGCCCCGGCCCCGCCCCGGACACCCCCGCCGACCCGCTCGCCGAGCTGTTCGCCGAGGGCCCCAGCGAACCGCCCGCCGACCCGGTGCTGCGCCGTCTCTTCCCGGACGCCTACAGCGACCCCGGGCGGGCGCCGGACTCGCCCGAGGAGGCCGAGGAGCGGCAGGCGCACTCCGCCGAGTTCCGCCGCTACACCGAGAACGACCTGCGGGCCGGCAAGCGGGAGAACGCCCTCGCGGTGATCCGCGCCCTGGACGCGCTGGCCCCGGCGGGGGAGGGCGGTGCGGTTCTCAAGCTGTCGCCGGCGGAGTCCCGGCGGTGGCTGGGCGCGCTCAACGATCTCCGGCTGGCGATCGGCTCCCGGCTGGAGATCACCGACGAGGACGACACCGATCTGCTCTACCGGCTGCCGGACGAGGACCCGCGCAAGCCGATGGTGATGGCGTACCTGTGGCTGGGCGGGCTCCAGGAAACCCTCGTCTCGACGCTCCTGCCGTGATGCGCCCCGGTGTCGCGTTCGCTCAGCGGACGCTCAAATCCGGATAACGATCGCGTCACCCATGCGTCCTTCTTTGTGGTGATTGTGCGGCGCTTGTCCCCTTTTCCCCGTGTGATGCGTCACAGTGCACCGGTGTGATCGATATGCCCGGCGTGGTAAATCTTCACGATCGCCCGGCGAACACCACCCATGTTCGACCGGGTGCGCCACCGAGCCGGTGACCACCGGCCAGGCACAACTCCATCAATCCGGGGGGATCGCGATCCGGTCCGGGGCCGACGAGGGGCCTGGATCGGCATGGAGAAAGGCGCACCACACATGACCTCATCGCAGGTCACCGAGGCACCTGAAGAGGGCTACGAGCGCGGGCTCGGCAGCCGTCAGGTCCAGATGATCGCGATCGGCGGTGCCATCGGCGTCGGTCTGTTCCTGGGAGCCGGGGCGAACATCGCCAAGGCCGGACCCAGCCTCATCCTGATGTACGCCCTCGCCGGCGGCGTCATCTTCTTCATCATGCGGGCGCTCGGCGAGCTGCTGCTCTACCGGCCCGTCTCGGGCTCCTTCGCCGAGTACTCCCGGGAATTCCTCGGCCCGTTCTTCGGCTACTTCACCGGCTGGACGTACTGGCTGATGTGGGTGGTGACCGGCATGGCCGAGCTGACGGCCGCCGCGATCTACGTCCACTACTGGTTCCCGTCCGTCCCGCAGTGGGTGACGGCCCTGGTCTTCCTGCTGGTCCTGTTCGTGGCCAACCTGATCTCGGTGAAGCTGTTCGGCGAGATCGAGTTCTGGTTCTCGATGGTCAAGGTCACCGCGCTCATCGGCATGATCGTGATCGGCCTCGGCGTGCTCACCTTCGGCTTCAGCGCGGCCGGCGACACCGCCTCGGTCTCCAACCTGTGGCAGTTCGACGGCTTCTTCCCCAAGGGCATCGGCTCCTCCCTGATGACCCTGCAGGGCGTCATGTTCGCCTACCTCGCCGTGGAGCTGGTCGGCGTCACCGCCGGCGAGTCGGCGAACCCGGAGAAGACCCTCCCGAAGGCGATCAACACCCTGCCCTGGCGGATCGCGCTCTTCTACGTGGGCGCCCTCACCGTGATCCTGTGCGTGGTGAAGTGGACCGAGTTCGCCGAGGGCGTCAGCCCCTTCGTGAAGGCGTTCGCGGTCATCGGCATCCCGGCCGGCGCCGGCATCGTCAACTTCGTGGTGCTCACCGCGGCCCTGTCGTCCTGCAACTCCGGCATGTACTCCACGGGCCGCATGCTGCGCACCCTCGCGGACAACGGCGAGGCCCCGAAGGCGTTCAGCCGGCTCTCGGCCACCAGGACGCCCGCGCTCGGCATCACGGTCTCCGTCGCCTTCATGGGCATCGGCGTGGTCCTCAACTACATCGTCCCGGAGAAGGCGTTCGGCTACGTCACCTCCGTCGCCACCGCGGCCGGCATCTGGACCTGGCTGATGATCCTGATCAGCCACGTCCGCTACCGCCGCGAGGTCGTCGCTGGCCGGCTGCCAGCGTCCTCCTTCCCGGCGCCGGGCGGCTCGGTGTGCAGCTGGATCGCCATCGCGTTCTTGATCTTCGTCACCGGGCTGATCGCCTACGGCGCCGACTCCCGGGTCTGCCTGTACGTGATGGCGGGCTGGGCGGTCGCGCTCGGCATCGGCTGGCTGGTGCTCAGGAGCCGCACACCCGGGCTCACCGACCCCAGCGAACCGGAGCTGGAGAAGGTGGTCTGACCACACCGGGAGAGCACGTCACGGGGACCTCGTCACCGGGGCCCGTTGCCGAGGACGCCCGGCCGCAGCGCGTCACGCGTGGCGCCCGCTGCGGTCGCCGCTCAGGGCGTCCGTCATATGGGCCGCTCCGTACCGACCCTCGGTACGGAGCGGCCCCTCTGCTTATCCTTGCCCGCATGCTGACCATCACCCAGGACCTGTACGACCGGATCGTCGCCCATGCCCGCGAGGACCACCCGGACGAGGCGTGCGGCGTGGTCGCGGGCCCCGCGGGCACCGACCGCCCCGAGCGCTTCGTCCCGATGCTCAACGCCGCCCGGTCGCCCACGTTCTACGAGTTCGACTCGCAGGACCTCCTGAAGCTCTACCGCGAGCTGGACGACCGCGACGAGGAGCCGGTGATCATCTACCACTCCCACACCGCGACCGAGGCCTACCCGTCCCGCACCGACATCGGCTACGCCAACGAGCCCGGCGCCCACTACGTGCTGGTGTCCACGGCGGACGCCGACGGCCTCGGCGAGTTCCAGTTCCGCTCCTTCCGGATCCTGGACGGCGAGGTCACCGAGGAGCAGGTCAAGGTCGTCCAGGCGTACTGATCGACGCATACTGACCACAATTCGGTCAGAATTCATCCACTATGCGAGATCACATTCCAGGAAGCGGACCGGGAATCGATACGATGAGCCCATGGTTCTCCACGACGTGAGCGAGAAGGCGCCGGGCGTGTTGCTCGTGGCGCGGCTGCACGTCGATCTGTGCAGGCTGAACAGCGCCATCTGTTGACGTTTCCCTGCCGCCGTGCGGCCGCGACCCGCGGCGCTCCCCCGTGCCGACAGCCGGGGGACCCCACTGTGCGCCCCGATCCGATTACTTCCGACAGGAGCCCGCAACCATGGCCATCGAGGTCCGCATCCCCACCATCCTCCGCCAGTACACCGACGGTCAGAAGGCGGTGGAGGGCAGCGGTGACACCCTTGCCGCGCTGTTCGCCGACCTCGAGACCCGGCACGCGGGCATCCAGGCCCGCATCGTGGAAGACGGCAAGCTGCGCCGCTTCGTCAACGTCTACCTGAACGACGAGGACGTCCGGTTCGTCGACGGCATCGACACCAAGCTGTCCGACGGCGACACCGTGACGATCCTGCCGGCCGTGGCCGGCGGCATGGCCTGAACGGCCCTGATCCCCGATGCGCTACGACTCCCCGCTCGCCGCGGTGGGCGGTACGCCTCTCGTCCGCCTGCCGCGCCTGTCACCGTCCGCCGACGTCCGGATCTGGGCCAAGCTGGAGGACCGCAATCCGACCGGCTCGATCAAGGACCGCCCGGCCCTGCACATGATCGAGCAGGCGGAGAAGGACGGCCGGCTCACCCCCGGCTGCACGATCCTGGAGCCCACCTCCGGCAACACCGGCATCTCCCTCGCCATGGCGGCCAAGCTCAAGGGCTACCGCATGGTCTGCGTGATGCCCGAGAACACCTCGCAGGAGCGCCGGGACCTGCTCGGCATGTGGGGCGCCGAGATCATCCCCTCGCCGGCCGCCGGCGGCTCCAACACCGCCGTGCGTGTCGCCAAGGAACTGGCCGCCGAGCACCCGGACTGGGTGATGCTCTACCAGTACGGCAACCCGGACAACGCCGGCGCCCACTACGCCACCACCGGCCCGGAGATCCTCGCCGACCTCCCCTCGATCACCCACTTCGTCGCGGGCCTCGGCACCACCGGCACCCTCATGGGCGTCGGCCGCTTCCTGCGCGAGCACAAGCCGGACGTGAAGATCGTCGCCGCGGAGCCGCGCTACGACGACCTGGTGTACGGCCTGCGCAACCTCGACGAGGGCTTCGTACCGGAGCTGTACGACGCCTCCGTGCTCACCACCCGCTTCTCGGTCGGCTCGGCCGACGCGGTCACCCGCACCCGGGAACTCCTCCAGCAGGAGGGCATCTTCGCGGGCGTCTCCACGGGCGCCGCGCTGCACGCCGCGCTCGGCGTCGGCCGGAAGGCGGTGCAGGCCGGCGAGAGCGCCGACATCGTCTTCATCGTGGCCGACGGCGGCTGGAAGTACCTCTCCACGGGCGTCTACACGGCGGCCACGACGGAGCAGGCCATCGAGACACTCCAGGGCCAGCTCTGGGCGTAGGCCCTGTCGTCAAACTCCCTCCCCCAGCCTCCGGCCGGGAGGTGCCCCCAGCCCCGCGACGCCATGCACGCTCCCCCGAGCTCTCGGCTCCGCTCGAGCAGGGGGGACCCCCACGACGCCGCAGGGCCCGCCCTCCGGGCGGACGACGGGAGTTTGACGACAGGCCCTAGGGTCTTTCGTTTGGATCAGGCCGGATCAGGGAGCGGGGTCTGGTGCCGTGGATCGCAAGGCGGAGGAGGGCGGCAGGGCGGAGCCCTGACAACCGACGACAACGCCGCGAGGCGCGGTGCCAGGGCCCGCGAGCCCGGCATGATCCAAACGAGAGGCCCTAGCACCGTAGGACCGCCGCCCCGGGGACCGCCGGGCGGCGGCCCACGGACGGTGGACACCGGGCGGGGCACGCGCGGGATCCGGACGGCCGGGTGGAACGTCTCATCCGTACCAGGGCCGACACCCGGCGGAAGGCGGTCACCCCATGCGCCGTACGACGATCCACCGCACGACGGTCGCCGCCGCGGTGATCGCGGTCCTGCTCGCGGGCTGCGGTGGCGGGACCACAGGGGACGGCACGGGCGGCGGCAGCGGCGCGACGTCGGCCGCCCCGGCCACGCCGACCGGCTTGGGCCCGCGGTCCTCCGGCCCGGCCACGCCCTCCGCTCCGGGCACGCCGTCCGGACCGGGCACGGCACCGGCGACGAGCCCGGCGCCGACGGCCGGGGGCTGTACGACCCGGGCCGAGCTGACCGCCGCCGACAACGGCCGCAGCCTGTGCCTGGCGCGCGGCGGGGTGGTGCGGATCACGCTGGACGGCACCGAGAACCGCCCCTGGCAGCCGCTCACCGCGAGCGGCGACGTGCTGAAGCCGGTCAACCCGGGCTTCGTCATCCTGCCCGGCGACGCGGTCGCCGCCTACGAGGCCGTCGCCCCCGGCACCGCACGGCTCACCTCGTCCCGCCCGCTGTGCCCCGAGGCCGGCCCCGGCCAGGTCTCCTGCCTGGGCATCCAGAGCTGGGCGGTCACGGTACGGGTCCGCTGAGCCGCACCCGCGCGGCCCGGCTCGCGCTCAGGTGGCCAGGTGCCGCACCTGGTCCCACAGGACCGGATCGACCACGCCCACCCGGCGCCGGAAGTCCCACACCGGCACCTGACGCAGCTCGTCCGTCTCCAGGAAGCTCGGGCGGCCGTGCGCGTCCCCGACGGAACCCGGCGGGAGCGGGATCACCCCGGCCCGTTCGTCGTGGTACTTGCTGGTGATCTTCGCCACCGTGGCCCGCCTGCCGTGCACCGCCAGCACCAGACAGGGCCGGTCCGCGACGCCAGGACCGCTTTCGTAGGGCACGTTCGCCCACCAGATGTCACCCGGCCGCGGCCGCTGCGCGCGCGCCCGCGGATGCTCGTCGCGCCCCGGCGGTCGCCTCCTGCGCCGGACCGGGCGACGGCTGCGTCCCCAGCCGTCGACGAGCGTGGCGACCAGCGCGAGCAGTACCACCGCCGCGAGCGCCAGCCACCAGGACGTGTCCATACGGTTGACGGTACCGGCGCGTGCGACCCTGTGCGCGCCCTCGCAGAACAGCCGTGCTTCCGGTCCAGCCGAACCGGTGACACCACAGGTGAGTTCGCCCACAACGGCCCCTGGCGGAGGAGCGACCCGCGCTTTTGCGCCTTACGCTCGACGAACCGCACGACCCCTGTGTGCACCTTTCCTGAACCCCTTTCACCCTGTCTGGAGAGTTCCATCCGGTTCACTCCAGCCGGATTCACCGCCAACGGAGGTTTCTGCTTCATGAAGCTCACCGTCGTCGGCTGCTCGGGGTCGTTTCCGTCCGCGGATTCGGCCTGTTCGAGCTACCTCGTCGAGGCCGACGGCTTCCGGTTGCTTCTCGACCTGGGCAACGGCGCCCTTGGCGAGCTGCAACGCCACTGCGGTCTCTACGACCTCGACGCGATCTTCCTCAGCCATCTGCACGCCGACCACTGCATCGACATGTGCGCCTATTTCGTGGCGCGCTACTACCGGCACGACGGCGGGCGCGCCGCCCCGATCCCGGTCTACGGACCCGAGGGCACGGAACAGCGCCTCACCACCGCCTACGCCGACACCCCCACCGCCTCGTCCATGAGCGAGGTCTTCGACTTCCACACGGTCAAGCCGTCCACGTTCGAGATCGGCCCGTTCACCGTGCACACCGAACGGGTGCGGCACCCCGTGGAGGCGTACGGCATCCGCGTCGAGCACGGCGGGAAGTCGCTGACGTACTCCGGCGACACGGGTGTCACCGTGGCGCTCGACGAGCTGGCCCGGGACACCGACCTGTTCCTGTGCGAGGCCGCGTTCACCTACGGCAAGGAGAACATCCCCGACCTGCACCTCAACGGCCGCGAGGCGGGCGAGACCGCCGCCCGCGCGGGTGCCGGGCGGCTGGTCCTCACCCACATCCCCCCATGGACCGACCCCGAGACCAACCTGGCCGACGCCCGCGCCGTCTTCGACGGCCCGGTGGAGCTGGCGGCGCCGAGAGCGTCGTACGAGATCTAGTCCGTACGGGGTTCAGGCCCGTACGCACGAGAAGGCCCCGGAACCGAGCGGCGGATTCCGGGGCCCTTGTCATGCGGTGCGGGGGCTCACGCCTTGGTGAGGTCCTCGACCTCCTCCTCGGGTTCGCGGCCCGGGGTCTTCAGGTCGAATCTGACGATGGCGAAGCGGAAGGTCACATAGTAGACAGCCGCGAAGACCAGGCCGATCGGGATGATCAGCCAGGGCTTGGTCGCCAGATGCCAGTTGAGCGCGTAGTCGATGAGGCCGGCCGAGAAGTTGAAGCCGGCATGCACGCCCAGGGCCCAGGTCACCGCCATCGACACCGCGGTGAGCACCGCGTGCAGCACGTACAGGACCGGCGCGACGAACATGAAGGAGAACTCGATCGGCTCGGTGACACCGGTGACGAACGAGGTCAGTGCGAGGGAGATCATCATGCCCAGCACGGCCTTGCGGCGCTCCGGGCGGGCGCAGTGGGCCATGGCCAGCGCGGCGGCCGGCAGGCCGAACATCATGATCGGGAAGAAGCCGGACTGGAAGAGCCCGGCGGACGGGTCACCGGCCAGGAACCGGGTGATGTCGCCGTGCACGACCTCGCCGGCGGCGTTCTTGAAGTCGCCGAGCTGGAACCAGGCCACGGTGTTCACGAACTGGTGCATGCCGACCGGGATCAGGGCCCGGTTCACGGCGCCGAACAGGGCCGCGCCGCCCGCGCCGAGGCCGGTCATCCACTCGCCGAAGTGCGCGATGCCGTTGCCGACCGGCTCCCAGACCAGGCCGAAGAAGACACCCATCACCAGGCCGACGAAGGCCATGATGATCGGCACGAGCCGACGGCCGTTGAAGAAGCCCAGCCAGTCGACCAGCTTGGTGCGGTGGAACCGCTGCCACAGCACGGCGGCGAGCAGACCCATGATGATGCCGCCGAGCACCCCGGGGTCGTTGTAGACCGCGGGGATGTCCTTGCCCTTCTGGACCACCTCCCCGGAGACCGGGAAGGCCTGGAGGACCTTGCTGTAGACGAGGAAGCCGACCACCGCGGCGAGCGCGGTCGAGCCGTCCGCCTTCTTGGCGAACCCGATGGCCACACCGATGCAGAAGAGGATCGGCAGGGAGCCGGTCAGCGCGCTGCCCGCGTTGCTGAACACGGCGGCGACCTTGTCCCAGCCGAGCCCGTCCTTGCCGAAGATGTCGGCCTGGCCGAGCCGGACCATGATGCCCGCGGCCGGCAGGACGGCGATCGGGAGCTGCAGACTGCGGCCGACCTTCTGCAGGCCCTGGAACAGGCCGGTTCCCCGCTTCCTCGCGGGGGCCGCCGGTGCGGTGGCGGTGGTCATGCGTCCTCCAGGTGGTGGTCTACACCACTCAGTGGTGTAGACCTGTTGTAGCACGATGAAGGCATACAAGGAACCCGCGAATTGCACAAGCGTACTGCCGCCTCGCGGCACGCCTTGATGACGTCCTCGGCCTTCTCCACCGGCTCCCGCCCGGATGATCGCGAAGCGGAACACCGTGCGCGGCGGGCTTGGCGGCCGCCTCCCGGCTGGTGTAGACCAGTTGTGGGTTACTGCGACAAAGCGGTTTCGGATCTGGGAGAGGGCACATGGCCAGCAAGGCTGAGAAGATCGTCGCCGGCCTCGGCGGAGTCGACAACATCGAGGAGATCGAGGGCTGCATCACCCGGCTGCGCACCGAGGTCGTGGACCCCTCCAAGGTCGACGAGGCCGCCCTGAAGGCCGCCGGCGCCCACGGCGTCGTCAAGATGGGCACCGCCATCCAGGTCGTCATCGGCACCGACGCCGACCCGATCGCCGCGGAGATCGAAGACATGATGTGAGCCCACACGGCCCCCCGGGCAGCGGCCCCGCCACGGGCTTGAGTCGTGGGCGGGCGGGGCCCCTCACGGGCCGCCCACGCGCGGCCGGCGCCCACCCACTTGGGGACTAGGCTCAACGCCATGTCTCGAATCGACGGCCGCACCCCCGAACAGCTCCGCCCGGTCACCATCGAACGCGGCTGGAGCAAGCACGCCGAGGGCTCCGTCCTCGTCTCCTTCGGCGACACCAAGGTCTTCTGCACCGCATCCGTCACCGAGGGCGTCCCCCGCTGGCGCAAGGGCAGCGGCGAGGGCTGGGTCACCGCCGAGTACGCCATGCTGCCTCGCGCCACCAACACCCGCGGCGACCGCGAATCCGTCAAGGGCAAGATCGGCGGCCGTACCCACGAGATCTCCCGGCTCATCGGCCGCTCCCTGCGCGCCGTCATCGACTACAAGGCCCTCGGCGAGAACACCATCGTCCTCGACTGCGACGTCCTCCAGGCCGACGGCGGCACCCGCACCGCCGCCATCACCGGCGCCTACGTCGCCCTCGCCGACGCCGTCACCTGGGCCCAGGGCCGCAAACTGGTCCGCCCCGGCCGCCGGCCGCTGACCGGCACCGTGAGCGCCGTCTCGGTCGGCATCGTCGACGGAGTCCCGCTCCTCGACCTCTGCTACGAGGAGGACGTGCGCGCGGAGACCGACATGAACGTCGTCTGCACCGGCGACGGCCGCTTCGTCGAGGTCCAGGGAACCGCCGAGGCCGAACCCTTCGCCCGCGAGGAACTCAACGCCCTGCTCGACCTCGCCGTCACCGGCTGCGCCGACCTCGCGGCCCTCCAGCACACGGCGCTGGAAGCCACCCTCGAAAAGTAAAGAGAACACCAAAGAGAAGTGATCCGCGGGGCAACCCCGCCGACCTCCCCGGCGTCCCTATGAGTACGGGCGCACGGCACCCACCGTGCGCCCGGCCAGCCGGAACCGGGGAGGGAACCCAACCATGGCCGCGAGCCGACGCCACCGTCGCGCCCGTATCACCACCGTCGCCGCCGTGACGGCCGCCGTCGCACTCACCACCGGCCTCGCCACCGGCTGCGACGCCGTCGACAAGGCCCTGGACTGCGTCCGCACCGCGGACTCCATCGCCGACAGCGTGACCGAACTCCAGCAGGCGGTGGAGAACGCGGCCACCGACCCCACCCGCGCCGACGAGGCCCTCGACGCCATCGAGAAGAACCTCGACAAGATCGGCGACAAGACCGACGACGCCGACGTCAACAAGGCGGTCGACGACCTCGGCGAGGCCGTCGGATCCGTCCGCACGGCGATCAAGAACGGCGACAGCACCCCCGACGTCGGTCCGGTCACCGACGCGGCCGGCGAACTGACCAAGGTCTGCACCCCGTAAACCGGCCGGCCGGCGCGGGGGATACTGGCCCGCATGACCCGCCTGATCCTCGCCACCCGCAACGCCGGAAAGATCACCGAACTCCGCTCGATCCTCGCCGACGCGGGCCTGACCCACGAACTCGTCGGCGCGGACGCCTACCCGGACGTCCCCGACGTCAAGGAGACGGGCGTGACGTTCGCCGAGAACGCGCTGCTGAAGGCGCACGCCCTGGCCCGGGCGACCGGCCTGCCCGCCGTCGCCGACGACTCGGGCCTGTGCGTCGACGTCATGAACGGCGCCCCCGGCATCTTCTCGGCCCGCTGGGCCGGGCGGCACGGCGACGACAGGGCCAACCTGGACCTGCTGCTCGCCCAGCTCGCCGACATCGCCGACGAACACCGCGGCGCCCACTTCGCCTGCGCGGCGGCCCTGGCCCTGCCCGACGGCCGCGAGGCGGTGGTCGAGGGCCAACTGCGGGGCACGCTCCGGCACGCCCCCGCGGGCACGAACGGCTTCGGCTACGACCCGATCCTCCAGCCGGACGGCGACACCCGAACCTGCGCCGAACTGACCCCCACGGAAAAAAACACCATCAGCCACCGAGGAAAGGCATTCCGCGCACTGCTACCACCACTGCGAGCCCTACTCGGCTGACCGAACGCAAATGCCCCGCACCTTCGAATCCAAGGTGCGGGGCAGTGCGGCCGGTGGGACTCGAACCCACACGGGTGTGAACCCACTGGGACCTAAACCCAGCATGACTGCCAAATTCCATCACGGCCGCTCAAAAACGGTCATCACGCTCGACCGGCAGCGCTCAGTCTAGAGGCAGGCCCCACCCAGCGGCGAGAGGGGCCGCCGTCCCCTTCTGGCGGCACCAGGTCTCCGTCAAGGCATGACAGTTGGGGCAGAGGTACCGCAGGTTCTCTCGACGGTTGTCGTGCCAGTCGCCGTTGACGTGGTCGATCTGCAAGGTGATCGGCTGTCCCAGCCACTCCCCGCTGTTTCCGCAGGTTTCACACGCGTACGGCACTCCGATTTCGGTCAGAGCTCGGTGGAGTTGAGCCCTGTTGGTTCGCCCCGCGTCGCAGGGCAGTACGACCAGGACTCGATGGGCGACGGGTGCGGGTGCGGGGCGTTCCGGTCGAGCCCACGAGCGGCGTGTGAAGTGACTCGTATCCAGACCGAGGCGGGCTGCGGCGCGTCGGACGCGCCGGTGGTTGGTGTCATTGACCTCCAGGCCGAGACTCCGCATCACGTCGGCATAGCTCGTGGAACGCGCCACTACCTCACGAAGCCTGTCCTCAGGAATCGACACTCGACGGTGAGAGAAGTGCGCTGTGGCGATGCCGTGGGCGCGCACCATGCGCCCCAGAGCCGCACGTGAGCGGCTGTCGTCAGGTACTCCCAGGGTGCGAGCTATGCCGCGGAAGCTGGTCGCTTTCGCTGCTGCTGCCCTCAGTTCGGAGACAGTGAAGGGCAGCTCCAGTTCGGGCTGGTCGAGTCCGCGAAAGTGCCGGACGTCAAGCCCTGCCGCGCGCATCCGGCGCCGGATGTGGGACAGGGTCCCGGTGGCCGGAGCAGCGCCCAGCTTCAGGGCTACTTCGCGTAGAGACGACGATGAAGCGACAGCCTCGGCGATGGCCGCGTCCGGATATTTGCGCCATGGACTTCGCTTGACGAAGTGGCTCGTGTCGAGATCATGAGCGGCGACTTTCTCTTGGAGCATCCGACGCCGGCCGCCGCTCACCCGAAGACCGAGCCGTCTCATCAGGTCTGTCCAGTTGCGAGACTCGGCGACGACCGGCGCAAGCCGTTCCCTGCTGTACAAGTTCGTCTCCGCCGGCCGCTCCTCGCTGTCCGCGCTGCCCCCCATCCAGGCCCCCTCCGTTCTCGGCCGTCTGTTCGTGGCCTCGCATGGAGTAACGAACCGTTTATCGGACGGTTACGCCCGGAAAGCGGAAC
Organism: Streptomyces shenzhenensis; assembly: GCF_003688995.1. Taxonomy (GTDB): domain Bacteria; phylum Actinomycetota; class Actinomycetes; order Streptomycetales; family Streptomycetaceae; genus Streptomyces; species Streptomyces shenzhenensis_A. The sequence continues at coordinate 101,759 of NZ_PENI01000033.1, forward strand.
GGCCCGCGCCCGGTTGTCCGGGGGCGGGCCGTTCGGCCGGGTGGCGGTGGCGGTCAGATGGCCAGGTCTTTGATGATCTTGGCTACGTGGCCGGTGGCCTTGACGTTGTACAGGGCTCGTTCCACCGTGCCCTCCTCGTCGACGATCACCGTGGAGCGGATGACGCCGACCACCGTCTTGCCGTACAGCTTCTTCTCGCCGAAGGCGCCGTACTCCTCCAGGACCCGCTTGTCCGGGTCGGCGAGGAGGGTCACCTTCAGGGACTCCTTCTCGCGGAACTTCGCCAGTTTCTCCGGCTTGTCGGGGGAGATGCCGATCACGTCGTACCCCGCGCCGGCCAGGAGCTCCAGGTTGTCGGTGAAGTCGCATGCCTGCTTGGTGCAGCCGGGGGTGAGGGCCGCCGGGTAGAAGTACACGATGACCTTGCGGCCCTTGTGGTCCGACAGGGACACCTCGTTGCCGTCGGCGTCGGGCAGGGTGAAGGCGGGGGCCACGTCCCCGGGCTGGAGTCGCTCGCTCATTCGCCTAGCGTAACGGGGGGTCCTGGCCGTGCGGCGGCGCGGGAAGCTGACAGACTGTCCGAAACAGCACCAGCACCAGCAGACTTCGGAGGCCGTACGGTGGCGGACACGTCGGACACCAGAACCCCGGCGCAGATCGAGGCGGACATCAGGCGCCGCCGTGAAGTGCTGGCCGAGACGCTCGACGAGATCGGGGTGCGGGTGCATCCGAAGACCGTCGTCGGGGATGCCAAGGCCAAGGTCGTCGCCAATGTCGACCACACCCTCGGACGGGCCTATGTGCAGGTCAACCGGGTGATCGGCGATGTCAGGGGGCAGTTCGTCGACGAGGAGGGGGCACCGCGTCTCAAGCGCATCGTGCCGGTCGCCCTCGTCGCCGTCGGGGTGGTGGGGCTGCTGGCCCTGAACTCCCGGCGTCGCAAGGGCTGACCCGGTCGCTCACGGGCAGGCAGAAGGCAGGTAGGTTCGAAGGCGTGAGCGCCAAGAGAAACGAGCACAGCAGCACCCCCCATCACGACAAGCTGCCCATTCGGATGCTGCACGACCGGGTCCTCGTGCGGCAGGACACCTCCGAGGGCGAGCGGCGTTCGGGCGGCGGCATCCTGATTCCCGCCACCGCGGCCGTGGGCCGTCGGCTGGCCTGGGCCGAGGTCGTGGCGGTCGGGCAGAACGTCCGGACCGTCGAGCCGGGCGACCGTGTCCTGTACGACCCGGAGGACCGGGCCGAGGTCGAGGTGCGGGGTGTCGCGTACGTGCTGATGCGCGAGCGTGATCTGCACGCGGTGGCCGCCGACCGGTTCGAGGGCTCGGAGGATTCCACCGGCCTGTATCTGTAGATCACACCTGTTCTTCGATGGCCGAAAGGGGCCGGTGACCATCGTCACCGGCCCCTTTCGCGGTTTCCTTGCTAGCTTTGTGGGAGCCCGACGAGACGCGCCGTACCGGGACGTAGGCAAAGACGACGCACCCCCGTCCGTCAGTACGTATGTCCCGGAGGTGCCTCCCATGGCTTGGGTTCTGCTCGTCGTCGCCGGTCTGCTCGAGGTCGGCTGGTCGATCGGCATGAAGTACACCCACGGTTTCACCCGTCTGGTGCCCAGCGTGTTCACCGGTGCCGGCATCGTGGCCAGCATGGTGCTGCTCTCGTACGCAGCGAAGTCCCTGCCCATCGGTACCGCCTACGGCGTGTGGGTGGGCATCGGCGCGGCCGGGGCGGCGGTGCTCGGCATGGTGGTGCTGGGGGAGCCCGTCACCGCCGCCCGGATCTTCTTCGTCTGTCTGCTGCTGGTCGCCGTGGTGGGGCTGAAGGCGACCTCCGGTCACTGACCGGTCGCGGCCCGCCCGGTGCCGCCCGCTGTCACCCGGTGAGGTCGGACAGCGGGCCCACCGTGCCGGCTGTCGTCCCGCCGCCCGGGGTGCCGGGTGTGCCGCCCGTGCCGGTGCCGCCGTCGACGGTGCCGCCGGGTGTGCCGCCGGAGCCGGCGCCGTCCGTGGCGCCCGTGCTGGTTCCGGCGTCCGTCGACCCGTCGGTCGTGCCGCCGTCGGTGGCGCTGCCGGTGCCGCCGGTGTCGCCGGTGCTGCCGTCGCTGGGGGTGCCGGTGCCGCCGTCGTCCTGCCCGGACGTCTGGCCCCGGGGCCGGCCCTGGTCGTTCTGGTCGCCGGTGTCGGGGGTGCCGCCCGTGTCCTGGCCGCCGGTTTCGGGCCGGGAGGCGGGCGGGGAGCTGGGCGGCAGGGTCCGGTCGGCGCCCGGCTCCAGTTCCAGGTCGAAGGCGGTGACCGGTTTGTCCTTCAGGGCGTCCCTGGTGTACTGGCCCCAGATCTCGGCGGGTGCGCCGCCGCCGTTGATGCGCGGCAGGCCCATGACGTTGTAGAGCGGCTTGTGGCGGGCCGTCACCGGGTCCTGGCCCATGACCGCCACGACCGTGGAGAGGTCGGGGGTGTAGCCCGCGAACCAGGCGGCCTTGTCCTCCTCGGCGGTGCCGGTCTTGCCCGCGGCGGGGCGGCCGGCGGCCTGGGCGGCGGTGGCGGTGCCGTTCTCGACGACGCTGCGCAGCACGGAGGTGGTGGTGTCGGCGGCCTCGCGGCTGACGGCCCGCTCGGTCTTCCGCTCGGGCAGCTCGACGTCCTCGGTGCCGTCCTTGGTGATCTTGTCGACCAGGGTGTAGGCGGTGTGCTTGCCGTGGTTGGCGAGTGTCGCGTACGCCTGCGTCATGTCGAGGACGCTGGCGGTGGCGGTGCCGAGCGCGATGGCCGGGCCGGGGCTCAGGTCCTTGGTGTCCGCGGGGATGCCGAGGTCGATCGCGGTCTGTTTGACCTTGGCCGGGCCGACGTCGACGGCCATCTGCGCGTAGACCGCGTTGACGGACTTGTCGGTGGCGGTGCGCACGGTGATGTTGCCGTAGGAGACTTCGTCCTCGTTCTCGGGGTCGTAGGTGCCGCCGCTCCAGCCCTGTACGGGACGCTTGTTGGTGCCGTCGTAGTACGTGTTCGGGGTGATCGTCTGGCCGCCCTGGGTGGTCGAGCCGTTCGCCACCGCCGAGGTGAACACGAACGGCTTGAAGGTGGAGCCGACCTGGAAGTCGGCGCGGGTGGCGCCGTTGGTGTACTGCTTGACGTAGTCGATACCGCCGTACATCGCGACGACCCTGCCGGTCTTCGGGTCGATGGAGGCGCCGCCCGCGCGTACGTAGGTGTCGGCCTTGCGGTTCTTCTTGTCCAGCTTGGAGATCAGCCGGTCGTCGACCGCCTTGACGAGGGCGTCCTGGCGGCCCTTCTCCAAGGTGGTGGTGATGCGGTAGCCGCCCGCCTCCAACTCCTCCGCGTCGACGATCTCGTTCGCGGTGAGGTAGTTCTTGACCGCTTCGACGAGGTAGCCGCGCTGTCCGGACAGCCCGGTGGAGATCGTCTGTTCCTTCGGCATCGGGAACTTCAGGCCCGCCCGTTCCGCTGCGCTGAGCCAGCCCTTGGCGACCATGCCGTCCAGGACGTAGTTCCAGCGGGCCACGGCCGCCGGCTTGTTCTGGGGGCGGGCGACGACGTCGTACTCGCTGGGCGCGTTGACCAGCGCGGCGAGATAGGCGGCGCGGGGCGGGTCGAGGTCCTTGGCGTCCACGCCGTAGTACGCCTGCGCGGCGGACTGGATGCCGTAGGCGTTGCGGCCGAAGTAGCTGGTGTTGAGGTAGCCCTCCAGGATCTGGTCCTTGGACTCGGTGCGGTCCAGCTTGATCGCGATGAAGAACTCCTTCACCTTGCGGGTGACGGTCTGCTCCTGCGCCAGGTAGTAGTTCTTCACGTACTGCTGGGTGATCGTCGAACCGGACTGCTTGCCCTTGCCGGTGGCGGTGTTCCAGCCGGCCCGGAGCATCGCCTTGGGGTCGACGGCGGACTCGGTGTAGAAGTCGCGGTCCTCGGCGGCCAGTACGGCGTGCTGGGCGTCCTTGGAGATCTGGGCGAGGGTGACGCTCTCCCGGTTGATCTCGCCGTCGCGGGCGAGTTGGGTGCCGTCGGCGTAGAGGAAGACGTTGCTCTGCTTGGTGGCGAGGGCGTTCGCCGGCGGGATCTTCACCAGTGAGTAGCCGAGGAAGAACAGCCCGATGAGCAGCAGTACGCCGATGACGAACGTGCCGAGCAGCATGCGCCAGGTCGGCAGGAGGCGGCGCCAGCCCGTGCGCTTGGGCTTTTTGCCTGGTTCGCCTGGTTCGTCCTGCGTTTCTCTCGATGCCCAGCCATCGGTCGGCTGCTGCGGCTGCGGCTCGTCGCTCATGTCGTGCACGGACTCCTGTTTCGCGTCGTACGTTCCCGTACGCCCTCGTACGCCTTCTGCGTCCCCTGTTGAAGACTCTCGCACCAAGCCTTCCGTTCCCGGATCACGGCGCGCGTCCGCGGGGAAAAATGCGTGGCCCGTCGCCGCGCCCGCCCACTAGGCTCCTGCGCTTCGGTGTCGGGCGGTCCGGGAGGTCGGTGGGAGTGGGCGCGGGACGGTTGTACGCGGCCGTCGCGGCAGGGGGATTCAGACGATACGCGACATACCGGGTGGCCACTGCGGCCGGGGTGTTCACGAATACGGTCTTCGGACTGATCCTTGTCTACACCTACCTGGCGCTGTGGGAGGAAAGACCGCACCTCGGGGGCTACGACCAGGCGCAGGCGGTCACCTATGTCTGGCTCGGCCAGGCCCTGCTGTCGACACTGGCGATCGGCGGCGGCGGGGTCGAGGACGAACTCATGGAGCGTATCCGCACCGGCGACATCGCGATCGACCTGTACCGGCCCTCCGACCTCCAACTGTGGTGGCTGTCCGCCGACTTGGGCCGCGCCCTGTTCCAGCTCCTGGGCCGGGGCATGGTGCCCTTCGGGTTCGGCGCGCTGTTCTTCCCGGTGGCACTGCCCGCGGACGTGATCACCTGGGCCGCCTTCCTCGGCGCCGTCCTGCTGGCGATGCTGGTCGGCTTCGGGATCAGGTTCCTGGTGGCGCTGAGCGCGTTCTGGCTACTGGACGGCACGGGAGTGTCCCAGATGGCCTGGCTCGCCGGATTCTTCTGCTCGGGCATGCTGCTGCCGCTGAACGTCTTCCCCGGCACCCTCGGCGAGGTGGTGCGCGCGCTGCCCTGGTCGTCGCTGCTCCAGGCGCCCGCCGACGTCCTGCTGGGGCAGGCGGACCCGCTGGGCACCTACGCCTTCCAGGGCGCGTGGGCGCTGGCGCTGCTGGCCGCCGGGCGGCTGGTGCAGTCGGCGGCGGCCCGCCGGGTGGTGGTCCAGGGTGGCTGAGACGAACGCCGTACGCGACGGGCTGCGCACCTACCGGATGATCGCCGCGCTGTGGATGCGCTCCACGATGGCCTACCGGGCCTCCTTCGCCCTGACCACGATCGTCGGCTTCGCGGTGACCGGTCTGGACTTCGTGGCGATCCTGCTCATGTTCTCCCAGATCGACGCGCTCGGCGGGTACACGCTGCCCGAGGTGGCGTTGCTGTACGGGCTGTCCGGTGTCGCGTTCGGCCTCGCCGACCTGGCGATCGGCTCGATGGACCGGCTGGGGCGCCGGGTGCGCGACGGCACGCTGGACACCCTGCTGGTGCGGCCGGCGCCGGTGCTGGCCCAGATGGCCGCCGACCGCTTCTCGCTGCGCCGGCTGGGCCGGATCGCCCAGGGCGCGCTGGTGCTCGGCTACGCGCTGAGCACGCTCTCCGTCCAGTGGACGCCGCTGAAGCTGCTGTTGCTGCCGGTGACGCTGGTCAGCGGCGCCGCGATCTTCTGCGCGGTCTTCGTGGCGGGGGCCGCCTTCCAGTTCGTGGCGCAGGACGCCTCCGAGGTGCAGAACGCGTTCACGTACGGCGGCGCGACGCTGCTGCAGTATCCGCCCACCGTGTTCGCCGCCGAGCTGGTGCGCGGGGTGACGTTCGTGCTGCCGCTCGCCTTCGTCAACTGGCTGCCCGCGAGCTATCTGCTCGGTCGGCCGTATCCGCTCGACCTGCCGCGGTGGACCGCGTTCGCGCCGCCGCTGGTGGCGGTGGCGTGCTGTGCGCTGGCCGGCCTGGCCTGGCGGGCGGGGCTTCGTTCCTACCGGAGTACAGGGAGTTAGCACGTGACGGACGGCGACTTCGTCGAACCTGACCGGTTCATCGAACTGGACGGCGTGGAGAAGGTCTTCGACGTGCGCAGGAAGACCGGTTTCCTGCGGCGCGAACGGCGACAGGTGCGGGCGGTCGACTCGATCTCCTTCACCGTGGCGCGCGGTGAGATGGTCGGCTACATCGGTCCGAACGGCGCCGGCAAGTCGACCACGATCAAGATGCTCACCGGCATCCTCACGCCGAGCGGCGGCCGGCTGCGGGTGGCCGGCATTGACCCCTCCCGCGAGCGCAGACGGCTCGCGCAGCGCATCGGGGTGGTGTTCGGGCAGCGTACGACGCTGTGGTGGGACCTGCCGCTGATCGACTCCTACCGGCTGGTGCACCGCATGTACCGCGTCCCCGACCGGCGGTACCGTGAGAATCTCGACCGCTGCGTCGAACTCCTCGAACTGGCCGACCTGTTGGACGTGCCGGTGCGCCAGCTCTCGCTCGGCCAGCGGATGCGCGGCGACATCGCGGCGGCGCTGCTGCACGACCCCGAGGTGCTCTACCTGGACGAGCCGACGATCGGGCTCGACGTCGTCTCCAAGGCCAAGGTGCGGGAGTTCCTGCGCTCGCTGAACGCCGACCGGGGCACGACCGTCCTGCTGACCACGCACGACCTCCAGGACATCGAGCAGTTGTGCTCCCGGGTGATGGTCATCGACCACGGGCGGCTGGTGTACGACGGCGCGCTCGCCGGGCTGCACGAGGCGGGGGAGGGCGAGCGGACCCTGGTGGTGGACCTGGAGCGGGAGGTCCCGCCGATCGAGGTGCCGGGGGCCCGGGTGACCAAGGTGGAGGGGCCGCGGCAGTGGCTGGCCTTCCCGGCGTCCGCGTCGGCGGCGCCGCTGGTGGCGCGGATCGCCGCGAGCTATCCGCTGGCGGACCTGGCGGTGCGGGAGCCGGACATCGAGGCGGTGATCGCCAGGATGTACGCCGGCGAGGCCGAGGGCGCGGTCTCCTAGGGCCTCTCGTTTGGATCATGCCGGATCAGGGAGCGGGCCTGATCCAAACGAAAGACCCTAGCCGTCCCGTGGGCCGTCGTCTCGTAGCACTGGAGCGGGGGGAACTCGTAGGCTGCTCGGTATGACCGACGATGCCCCGGAACTGCGCGCCTCCGACGCCGATCGCGAGCGAGTCGCCGAGGTCCTGCGGGACGCCCTCGCGGAAGGGCGGCTCGACATGGAGGAGTTCGGCGAACGGCTCGACGCCACCTACAAGGCGCGCACCTACGGGGAGCTGGCCCCGATCACCAGGGACCTGCCCGCGACCGGCGCCGTGGCCCCGCCGCCCGCGGTGTCGCTGAACAAGGAGCCCGTGTCGGACGGGAGTTGGGCGGGCCGGATCGTCGGGGGCGAGGGCTCCTCGTCCTGGGCGGTCGCCGTGATGTCCGGGTTCCAGCGCAAGGGGCGCTGGACCGTGCCGCGCCGCTTCACCAGCGTCGCCTTCTGGGGCGGCGGGGAGATCGATCTGCGGGAGGCGGACTTCGCGGACCGCGAGGTCGTGATCAACTGCATTGCGATCATGGGCGGTATGGAGGTCGTCGTGCCGCCCGGGGTGGAGGTCGTGGTGCGCGGCATCGGCATCATGGGCGGCTTCGACCACCGGGAGGAGGGCGTGCCGGGCGACCCCGGCGGCCCGCGGGTGATCGTGACCGGCTTCGCCTTCTGGGGCGGCGTCGGCGTGGAACGCAAGATCACGCGCGCGGCGCGGCAGCGGCTGAAGGAGGAGCGCCGGCAGCAGCGTCTGGACCGGCGGGCCGAGCGCCGCGAACTGGGCGGCCACGGCCGCGACGAGCACGAACGACGCCGCCACTGGGAGCACTGAGCGACACCCACCAGGGGGACCGCTCGCCCCGGTTCCCGGTCCCCGGGGGCCTGCCTGACTCTCCGTGTCTCGGAGTGCTGCCTGACCTCCCCCGGGTCATGGGGTGCTGCCGCTCGGGGCCACGGGGCTGCCCGCCCCCCCCGGAGGCCGGGCCCGCTGCCGTCCATCAGGTGCTGTCAGCCGCGTTCAGATGATGTCCCTCGCGGCCAAGTCGCTGATGACCTGGTTGATCTGCGTCAGGCTCATCCGCTTCCGTTCCGCCTCGTCCTGCGACTCTTTCGCGGCGCCGTACTGCCACCAGGCCCGGCCGGTTTCCCGGTCGCTGACCAGGAACCGGTCCTTGAGCGCGGGGCCGCGCACGATGAGGGTGACGGTGTGAGGCTCTGCGACGGCCGCGTGGATCATCCGGTGGTGCAGGGTGTACGAGTCGCTGGCCTGCTCGGTGCGGACCATGTACGGCTGGAGCGCGGCCACGTTCATGCCTTCGTTCAGGACGTCATCCAGGCCGTAGAGGGTGTGCTGATAGCTGCCCCGCAGAATCTGCGAGGAGTATGTCCAACGGTGGTTGTGGGGTCGGTCGTAGTAGCCGGGCAGGAAGACGTGCAGGCGGAGGCGCCATCCGGCCGGATCGTCGTGCAGGACGACCTTGTCGAGGATGTCGTAGTGCTCGGACAGGCGGCTGAGGTGCTCGTCTTGGAGCACATGGTGGACCAAGCGGCGAAGGAGGTCCCCGTCATCCGCCAGGGTCGTCAGAACCTTGCTGGTCGCGGCCTCGACTGCGGGTGTGTCGTCCCAGTTGAGGCTGTGCAGGGGCTTGGTGAGTTCGCCGATCATGATGCGTTCCTCTCCCGAATGCTGGTGCCGGTACTGGGGACGGTGGTGCAGTGGGCCGTGCCCGCCTCGCACGCGTAGTGCAGTGCGGCGGTCAGATCGTGGCCTTCGAGGTGGGCGGCGGCGAGTCCGGCGGAGAACGCTGCCCCCGCACCGTGCGTGTGGACCACGTCGACGCGGCGGGCGGATATGCGATGCGTGCTGGTGCGGGTGATGGCAGCGACGCCGAGCGCCCCCACGGTGACCACTGCCGTGTGCGGGCCCAGCTCCGCCAGGAGGCTGAGCGCGGTGTGCTCAGCGTCCTGTTCCTGTGACTCGGGCAGGCTCGTCTGCACTGCGAACAGATGGGCCTGCCGGGCGGCCTGCCGGAGCTTGGCGTCGACAGGGTCACTGCCGAGGTTCAACAGCACCGGCACCCCGGCGGCCGCCGCGGTGTGCAGCGCGTCGGCCGCGGCGTCGGCGATGACCGTGTAGCCGTCGATGTAGGCAAGCCGCGCCTGCCCGAGCGGACTGGTATCGGCCTGCTGGAGGCTGGCGTAGGCGTGGGTGAGGTCGGCGAACCAGGTACGGGTACCGAGTTCGTCGGTGACCACGGTCAGCTGCGGTGTGTGGCGAGGCACAGGGCCGGAACCGGCTCGGTGGTGGACGTCGGCAGCGTCGAGGCTGTGACGAACCTGCCGTCCGGTGGGGTCGTGTCCGACCTGGTTGGCGACCAGCGCCGTACTCAGGCCGCGCGTGGCGCAGATCTGGGCGGTGATCGGGCCGTCCCCGGCGAGCGAGGAGAACGTCCAGTCCACCGTGGTTCCCTGGTTGGCGCCCGGGTAGCGGGGGACGTGGAGGACCTGGGCGTGCGCCAGGTAGCTGAAGCACGCCAGGTCCCACTGCGGCTGCCGAGTTGTCACCGCCGTTCCCAGCCCCGCTCGGACTCGAAGAGGCCCTTGTTGATGTGTTCCAGCGCCTCGACGGCGTACGGGATCATCTCTGGCAGGGCGTCGGGGGCGAACCACTGCCACCCGGCACACTTGTCCTCCTCGCGGTTGGTGATCTCGCCGTTCCAGCGGGTGGCCTCGTAGAAGAGGGCGATCCGGCCGCTGTTGGTGTAGTGGTGCATGACGTGGACGAGCTTGAGGTCCTCGGGAACGACGCCGGCCTCCTCCAGGGCCTCGCGGATCACGCCCCGACTGGCCGCCTCACCCTCCTCCAAGTGGCCGGCGATGAAGTGAAAGGCACCGTCCATGAAGCCGGTGTTCTTTCGCTCGCCCAGCAGGACGCGGCCCTGGTCGTCGCGCAGGATGAGGTGCAGGTCAACGCAGGACATGTAACGGTCGGACACGGTGGGTCTCCTGCGTGGTTGAGGTCGCCCAGGCAACGAAACCGGGCAACCGGGAGTTGCGGTGTGTTAGTTGGCCGGGACCGACTTCCACAGTCGGCACACAGGCACGATGTCGTCGTAAGCGGCGCAGGAGGACCGGCCGTCGACGACCTCCTCTGCGGGACAGCCGCCCATGCATGAGCCCGGCGCCTTGCAGCCTCCGCAGCCCGGCTTGGTCAGGGCGCCGGTGAACAGGTCGAACTCGTTGGGCCCCTTGTTCAGCTCGATCCGGCCTTCCCGCATCTCGGCGAATTGCAGGTCGGTGTCGAACAGGAAGGAACACACGTACGTCCGCCCGTCGGGGAAGACTGAGATGCGGTCTAGAGTGCGGCCGATGCAGCCGCGGTAACCCTCGGCTTCGAACCGGTGCATCTCGGAGCGACGGGCAAAGGTCGGCTGGTACCACACCCGGGTTGTGTAGCCCTGGGCCGCCGTGTGTAAGCGGTCGGTGAACTCCAGCCACTCCGGAGGCTCCATGCCGTCCTGCGGGCTGCCGTGCCCGCGCCCGATCACGGACAGCACGTGGTACTTCACCAGGCTGACGCCGAACTCGTCAGCCAGGTCGAGGAGCTTGAGGCAGTCACGTTCGTTGCGCTTGCTGACCGTACAGATGATGCGGGTATCGAAGCCCCGGTCGCACAGCTCCTTCACTGTCTCCAGCGTCTCGTCGAACTTCCCGGCACCGCGCACCGCGTCGTGGGTCTCGGCGCTGCCGCCGTCCACGCTGATCTGCACGTATGTGAAGTCGTCGGATTGGAGGCGCCGGAACTTACGGTTGGCCTTGGCGAGTCCGTTGCTGGTGGTGATCACATGCTCGTAGCCGAGGGCGTTGGCGAGCCGGATGGTGTCCTCGTACCGGGGATGCAGGGTCGGCTCGCCACCGAGGATGGTCAGCTTGGAGCCGCCCATCTGCCGCCACTGGGTGAGGGTCGTCTCGATCTGCTCGAACTGCATCTTCGACGCGCGCTCCAGCCGCTCCCCCATGTAGCAGCCTGAGCAGCGCAGTTTGCACGCCTCGGTGATGTAGACGTACACGTTCCTGAACCGGCCGTACTCGATCCGGTCGATCTTCTGCGGAGTCGTGGAGGAGGCAGGGACCGGCATACGGGCATGACCGTACGCGTCCGGCGTAGGGTCAAACGTGGGCGTCGGTAAGGAAACGGTTATCTCGGGCAATTCCCTTCCTGGGGAGGCTGGGGTGAACAGGGGCGAGAGAGCGAAAGGCCGAGAGTGCTGCGGCGATGAGAAGGGGCTCGGCCTGGGTGGAGTCGACGGTGTGACAGACGAGCCCGCTGGCTTGTAGTACAGCGAGGGTTTGCGGGGCGTAGCGCTGGTAGCGGTCCAGCCGTCGGGCGGCCACTGTCGGCGCGTCGTTCGCGCGCCGCTCCAGCTCTGTGCCGCAGGAGTCGCAGCGGCCAGGCTCGTCCAAGCGCGGCTGGGCGGGCCGGCGGCGCCGTGGATCGCACACGGCGCACACGAGTCGCTGCTGTATCCGATTCAGCAGGACCGACTCGGGTGCGGCCAACTCGATGAGGCCACCCCTGCACCCGAGACGCGAAAGATCCCGTACCAGGGAGCGGGCCTGATTCGGAGTGCCCGGGTAGCTCTCCATCAGCAGCACCCCGCCGTCAGACGCGTAGCCGTCCAGGGCGCGGCGCACGAGCACAGTTGGCACGCCGTCAGGCAGCCACCCCAAGGGGTCTCGGCTCCGGACCAACGCACTGGCCACCGTGCGGTCCGTTTGGGCCTCCTGGTGGGCAAACTCCCGCAGCCGGAACACACGCGCGTCACGGCGCTCGGCGGTCAACGCCATGGCCAACGTGCTCTTCCCGCTACCGGGAGGTCCAAGGAGCGCTACGACGTCCACGAAAGTCCGCCTTCCATGAGGAGGTGAATGGACCCGGCGCGGGTTCACCGTCTCCGCGGGGAATGTCAAAGACGTGTCCGCCGTGCCGGGAGTTGGTCCGCCCGATGGCCACGGCCTGGGGCATCCGGGCCATCGGGCGGGGTCTATGAGACCGGTGTGGTCTCCCTTGAGGGGACTGGCCCGTGCCGGGTCTTGCCGGAGTCGTCCCGTGCTGGAGTCTCGGCTGCCCCGGGCTGGCGGTCGGGTGCCGCAACTCGGGGTGGACCTTGGCCCCGCGGGGTTCGGGGTTGAGGTCGCCCAGGCAACGAAACCGGGCGTTCGGGAGTTGTGGTGCGCTAGTTGGCCGCTCGGGGGCCTATGCGGCCGTCAGGTGACCGCCGTCAGCTCCGCGACCCGGGTGAACTCTTCCTCCAGGTGGTCGCGGCCGAGAGCTGCGAACTCGCGGTCCAGGTCCGCCGGCGTCACCTCGCGCAGCTCCACCATGGTGCGGGCGGCCCGGACCCACGGCGCCCACTGCGAGCCGTACTTCACCTGCTCCATGTGGCACCCCGGGATCGGCT
>NZ_PENI01000034.1 GCF_003688995.1 Streptomyces shenzhenensis
CCGAGCACGAGGAGGCCGTCTACACCAACATCGCCTTCATGCAAGCCGTGCACGCCCGCAGCTACTCGTCTGTCTTCTCCACGCTCTCCAACACCCCGGAGATCGACGACGCCTATCGCTGGGCGGTGCACAACGACGTCCTCCAGCAGCGCTGCAAGACCGTCCTGGCGCACTACTACGGCGACGACCCGCTCAAGCGGAAGGTCGCCTCCACTCTCCTGTCCTCCCTGCTGCTGTACGCCGGCTTCTACCTCCCGCTGCACTTCTCCACCCACGCCCTGCTCACCAACACCGCCGACATGATCCGGCTGATCCTGCGCGACAAGGCCGTGCACGGCTACTACTCCGGCTACAAGTACCAGCGCGGCCTGGAGAAGCTCTCGGCCGCCGGACAGGCGGAGATGCGGGAGTTCACCCACGACCTGCTGGAGAAGCTGTACCAACTGGAGCTCCAGTACTCGGGCGAACTGTACGAGCCCTTCGGGCTGATGGACGACGTGGCCGTCTTCGTCCGCTACAACGCCGACAAGGCGCTGATGAACCTGGGTTATCCCGCCCGGTTCGGCGCGGACCGGACCGAGGTCAACCCGGAGATCCTGGCGGCGCTGTCACCGGGCGCGGACGAGAACCACGACTTCTTCTCCGGCTCCGGCTCCTCCTACGTCATGGGCAAGGCCGAGGACACCGCCGACGACGACTGGGACTTCTGAGAGGCTGACATGTCCGGCAAACCCAGCATGCTCGCTCCCCGTAACGCGTACGGCCCCCACGGCTCGTGTGTGCTGCTCAAGCACGGCGAGATCTTCCTCAAGGGCCGCAACCGCCACCGCTTCACCGAGCGACTGCACGACAACCTGCGTCTCGCACTCCGCGGCATCGGCGGCTCGACCTGGATCAAAACCGCCCAGAACGTGACTGTACTGGGCGGACAGGTGCCCCAAGAGGCGCTGCTGGAGCGGGCGCGTAGAGTGATCGGCTTCAATTCGGTGGAGCCGGCCGTGCGGGTGCCCAGCGATCTGGACGCCATCACCGCAACGGCCGTTGACGCGCTGGACGGTACACGGCACGGCATCAGTTTCGCCGTGCGGACCAAGCGTCGAGACAAGCAATTCCCGCTGACCTCGTCCCAGGTGGACGCGCACATCGGAGCCCGGGTCCTGGCCCGGGTCCCGTGGCTGCGCGTGGACCTCGCCCGGCCGGACGTCACGCTAGCGGTGGAGATCGACCGCAGGGAGACGTATCTGTCCTGGGAACGGCTCCCCGGCCTGAGCGGGCTGCCCGTCGGCTGCAGCGGTCGGGCGCTGGTGCTGCTGTCCGGGGGCTACGACTCCCCCGTGGCCGCCCACCGGGCCATGAGGCGTGGTCTGGTCTGCGACTTCGTGCACTTCAACGGAGCTCCCTACACCGATCCGTCATCCGTGTACAAGGCGTACGCCCTGGCCCGGGAGCTGAACCGCTACCAGCCGCCCGGGTCCCTGCACGTCATCGCGCTCGGCAAGGCTCAGAAGCGGCTCGCCGTGGCCGGTGCCGGACGGCTGCAGGTGGTGGCCCAGCGTCGGCTGATGGTGCGCACGGCGTCCGCGCTGGCCACCCGTACCGGCGCCGAGGCGCTGGTGACGGGTGACAGCCTGGGGCAGGTGGCCAGTCAGACGCTGGCCAACCTGGTCGCTGTGGACGATGCGGCGGCGCTGCCCGTGCTGCGGCCCCTGATCGGCTGGGAGAAGCAGGAGATCATCGACGAGGCCAGGTCGATCGGTACGGCGGAGATCTCCGTCCTGCCCGACGAGGACTGCTGCCGGCTTCTCGCCCCGCCCCGTGTCAGCACCCGGGCCGAGCTGCCCCAGCTGCGGGCGGTGGAACGGCGCATGGACCTGGCCGAAGTGATCGAAGGGCTGCTCGGCGGCGCCCAGGTCATGCGTCCCGGCGACGACGCCGCTCTGCCCGACAGGACCGCACAGTGCTCGGCGCCGGTACCCGTACTCATCTGAACCTCGTGGAGGTGGCCACCGGTCATCGGTGACCGGTGGCCCGGCGAGTACGTCGCCGCGGCTTCGGGCTGCTGTCGGCTGGGGCAGACGAGCGTGAGGGTGCCGCGAACCGGGCGGACCCGAGCAATGCCTGGATCCGGCAGCAGAGGCGATCGCCCTCCTGCTCAGACCGCCCGGCAGGGCAACCGCCGGTGCCGTCGGTGGTGCAGAGTTCGGCCCGGGCGTCTTCCAGAAGGTTGGCGGCCAGCGATAAGTCCCGGTTCAGGCCGCTCATGCGGGAGCTCTGCCCGCCGAGCTGGCGGCGGGCCAGGACGAGGCGCTCGTACTCCTCCAGTGTGAGGGCGACGGCCGGTACACCGTTCAGGACGATTCTGCGGGGCTCGAGGCGTCGGCCCACGGCAATTCCTCTCAGGTGCGAACGGCCGGGTCAGCGGGACAGGGCGCAGTCTCCACACAGGGCCCCCTTGCCGCCCGGTGCGGCACGGTAGATCAGGCAACAGCTCCGGCGCCGGAACGCTCCGCCGGGCGTCGTGGTACTCGCACCGCGCAGTGGAGACCGCTCCAGGAGGAGCGTGGTGAGGGTGCGGGTCCGCGCGGTGGCCTCCGGGCGGGACGCTGTGATCATGGTCGCCGCTCCGCTGACGGCCGAGGCGGTGTTGCCCCACAGGATGTGCCGGGAGACCGAGAACTGTCCCATGGCGTCGGCGAGTTCGCACAACGGGCCGTCAAGCAGGCGACCGTTCAGTTCGTCGGCAAGCTGCGAAAGCGAGCTTGCGACGCTGCCGCCGGCGAAGGCGTCGTCAGGCAGCGACAACGGGATCGGGCCGCCGATCACGGGCTGCCACCGCAGATCCGCGAGGTCAGGGGTGAGGACCAAACGGTGAAGCACGGCGGCAGCCAGCGCCGGGGATACCAGCCGGGCTGCCAGCCCCAAGTGTGCGACAGACGCCGCAACCCGTGTCTCGACCGCGTCAGGCGGCTGCCCGCCAGCCGCGGCCAGCCAGTCCCGTACGTCGCTCACCCGGGCTTGGAGCAACTGGCGGGAGAGTGGCTGCCAGGGCTCGGACGGCTCCCTGTCAGGCGGGTGAGCCTGCACGGCGAAGAACGGGCCGAGCGCAGTGATCTCCTCCATCACCGCGCTCACCGTAGGGCTGGTCATGCCGGGACGGGGTCCGGCTCTTGTGAGGGGGCGGCGGTATCCGGACGCACGGGCTTGAGTAGGCGTTCCGCCAGGGGCCCGAAGATCAGGCCGATGGCCGTCCAGAGGATGAGCTGCGCGCCGACCGAGTAGAAGCGGAAGGCGAACAGCACGTCGGCAGGGAAGCCCGGGAAGACGATGTTGCCCTTGGAATCCGTCAGCGGCAGCGGGGTCTCGGTGGCGTGGTTGCCGTAGTTGGCCTTGTTGTACGAGAGGTGGCCGAGCTGCGGCAGGAGCAGCATGACGATCCCGATTGCGACGAGGAATGCCGCGCCGGCGAGGAGGCTGGCGTTCCAGTTGCCGAATCGGGCCTGGAGCCGCTTGCCCAGGTAGACGGCTCCCGCGAGGAAGGCCACCGAGCAGACGACCATGATCAGGTACAGACCACTGCGCTGCTGGATAGTCTCTTCGTGGCCGATCGCGGGCGGGTTCGCCGGGTACTTCAGGAACGGCACCAGATACATGCCGAGGAAGCCGCCGCCAGCGACGAGCAGCGCCAGGTTGCGTGCTCGCAGGCCGCCGGTACGGCCCAAGCAGACGGTGTAAGCGATGGCGAACAGGGCACCCATCGCCATGCCGAAGAAGACGATGCCGGCACCGATGCCGACGTTGGCCTGGATGGTGCGGCTGAACAGGTCGGGGCCGGCGGCCTCGACGGGCAAGCCGGCCGCCTTGTCCAGGGCGTTCTGCGCGGCGTCACGGCCGCTCTCGTAGTCGATGGCCTTGGCGATCTGCGGCTCGGCGAAAATCCGCGCGAAGACGAAAGCGAGCAGACCCCCGACTGCGCCGGCGAAAACGCCGCGCAGTATGAGCTTCTTTTCCATGTCGAGTTGTCCGTACGTCCAGGTGCCGGCGAGGTCAGTGGCAGGGGAAGCCGAGGAAGTGGCGGGCGTCGTGGACGAACTCGTGCACGTGCATGTCGTTGCCGAACACCGACACGGCGCCCTGGTCGACGCCGATGAAGTAGTAGACGGCCAGCACGATCAGTGCGGTGCCGACCAGCCACAGAACAGACTTCGAGACCGGCAGGACGACCGGCGTGGACGCCGGGCGGGGGGATGTGGAAACGCCGCTCAAGGCAAGCCCTCCTTCGGGGATCGTGCGTCCCTTTGCTTATGCGGGCGGAGTGAGGGCTCAGTGTCTGACTCGCGTGCCACCTTGCGGTGGCGCGCTCACAGTGGCGCGACCGTGCTGGAATCCCACCAGCTTCCTTGTGCCATCACTACAAGGGGACCGTATGGCCCGTTTCTCCAAGCCGTCAATCAAGCCTGTGCCAAATCGAGTCCGAGCAGTGGGGCTGTGGATTCCTGCACCGAAGTGCTCAGCCGGCCGGCCAGACATGAGACTCAGGAGTGCCTTCCCGAAGCGGGCCAGCCCGCCTCGCGGGCACCGCGGCCTCGGCACAGAGGCGGGCAGGCGCTGCTCGGCATCGTCCTCTGCCCGTGTGGGAGCCGCTCCTACGAGGCCGCCGGTACCGCCCGCCGTTCCTGCCCGGCGTAGCAGGCCAGCGGGCGAATCAGGGAGTTATGGGCAAGCTGTTCGGTGATGTGGGCGGTCCAGCCGGTGATGCGGCTCATCACGAAGATCGGCGTGAAGGCCGGGATGTCGAAGCCCATCAGGTGATAGGCGAGCCCGGCAGGATAATCCAGATTCGGGTGGATGCCCTTGCGGTTGATCATGGCGTGCCGCAGAGCCGCGTGCAGCGTGGCGAGCCGGGTCACCTCGGGGTCGGCGGCACGCGCCACCAGCCGGTCGAGGGCGTCCTGCATGATCGGGACGCGGGAGTCGCCGTGTTTGTAGACACGGTGGCCGAAGCCCATGATCTTCCGCTTGGCCGCCAGCGCCTCGTCCAGCCACGCCTCTGCGCGCTGCGGGTCGCCGATCTCCAGCAACATGCTCATCACAGCCTCGTTGGCACCACCGTGCAGCGGACCCTTGAGAGCCCCGATCGCGGCGGTGACCGCGCTGTAGAGGTCAGAGAGGGTGGAGGTGACCACGCGGGCCGTGAACGTCGAGGCGTTGAAGCTGTGTTCGGCGTACAGCGTGAGCGAGATCTCGAAGCAGCGGACGACGTCCGGGTCGGGCACACTGCCGAAGCACATGTGAAAGAAGTTCTCCGCGTACCCGAGGGAGGGGTCGGGCGGGATCGGGGCGAGGCCCCGGCGGCGGCGCTGGTCGGCCGCCACGACGGTGGGCAGCTTGGCCAGCAGGGTGAGGGACTTGGCGCG
Organism: Streptomyces shenzhenensis; assembly: GCF_003688995.1. Lineage (GTDB taxonomy): Bacteria > Actinomycetota > Actinomycetes > Streptomycetales > Streptomycetaceae > Streptomyces > Streptomyces shenzhenensis_A. Next base: position 5,415 of record NZ_PENI01000034.1, read on the forward strand.
GTTGGCGGCGAGAGTGCCGTCGTCCTCCGTGGGGTCCTCGGCGCCGAAGAAGCTGACGGCCGTGCGCAGCACGTCCATCGGGTGGCAGGTCTCGGGCAGCCGGGTCAGCAGCTCCAGTGCGGTGCGGTCCAGCGGGCGCAGGGCGCGCTCGCGGGCCCGGAAGTCGCGGAATTGTCCCTCGTCGGGGAGTTCGCCGTACCAGAGGAGGTAGGCGACCTCTTCAAAGGAGCGGCGGGCGGCCAGATCCTGGACCGGGTAGCCGCGGTAGGTGAGGGAGTTGGTCTCCGGGATGACGGTGGAGATCTCGGTGGTGTCGACGACGACACCGGCGAGGCCGCGGTGGATCTCGGGCGCGGAGGTGGTCATGGGTGCCTGCCTTCGGTGGGTCAGGTGCCGGTGGTCATGTGCCGGGCGGGAGGGTGAAGTCGAAGACGGCCGAGTCGAAGGCCGAGTACTCCTCGTAGCCGAGGAGTTCGTACAGCCGGGAGCGGGTCTGCATGCGCGGCAGCAGGGACTCCTGGGTGCCTTCGGTGGCGATCGTGCGCAGCCCGTCCTCGATCGCGCCCATGGCGAGGCGCAGCAGCGTCACCGGGTAGAGGGCGATGTTGTAGCCGAGGTTCTCCAGCGTTGCCGTGTCGATGAGAGGCGTCTTGCCGAACTCCGTGAGATTCGCGAGCAGGGGGACGTCGACGGCGTTGCGGAACGCCTCGTACTCGGAGACGTCCGCAAGGGCTTCGGGGAAGATCGCGTCCGCGCCGGCGTCGACGTACGCCTTCGCCCGGTCGATCGCCGCGTCCAGGCCCTCGACCGAGCGAGCGTCAGTGCGGGCCATCAGCAGAAAGTCTGTGTCCCGGCGGGCGTCGACAGCTGCGCGGACGCGACGGACCATATCCTCGCGGGGCGTGATGGTCTTGCCGTCCAGATGGCCGCACCGCTTGGGGTTGACCTGGTCCTCCAGGTGCAGCCCTGCCAGGCCGGCGTCCTCCAGGAGCTGGACGGTGCGGGCCGCGTTCATGGGCTCACCGAAGCCGGTGTCGGCGTCGATGAGGACAGGCAGGTCGGTGACACGGGTCGTCTGCTGGGCGCGGGCCGCGATCTCGGTGGAGGTGGTCAGGCCGATATCGGGCAGTCCCAGGTCAGCGGCGAGCACCGCGCCCGACAGGTAGGCCGCGTCGAAACCGGTGTCCTGGATCAGCCGGGCGGACAGCGGATTGATCGCGCCGGGGATGCGCAGCAGGCGGCCCGAGGCCAGTTGTTCGCGGAAGGTCCGGCGGCGCTCGGCGGGTGTGGTGCGCGTGTGCAGCACCATCAGAACAGTCCCTTCGGCAGGCTCGCGTCGTACGCGGCGACGGTGTCGGTGTCGACGGCCGGGAACAGGCCGTCCAGGTCGTCCGTCGACAGCTCGGCGAGGCGGGCGGCGGTGTCCAGGAACGCGTCCTGCGCGGACTGTGTGACGACGCCCTCGGCGAGCGTGCGGAACTTGCCGACGTATCCGGGGCGGTCGAAGGGGCGTGCGCCGGCCGGGTGGGCGTCGGCGACGGCGAGTTCGTCCTCGATCACCGTCCCGTCGTCCAGGGTGATCACCGCGCGTCCCCCGAAGGCACGGCGGTCCGGGTCGGGGTCGTGGTAGCGGCGCGTCCACTCCGGGTCCTCGACTGTCGTGATCTTCCGCCACAGCTCGACGGTCTTCGGGCGCTGGGCGCGCTCGGGGACGTAGGAGCGCGCGTGGTGCCAGGTGCCGTCCTCCAGCGCAACGGCGAAGATGTACGGCACCGAGTGGTCGAGCGTCTCCCGGCTGGCGGTCGGGTCGTACTTCTGGGGATCGTTCGCACCCGAGCCGATCACATGGTGGGTGTGGTGGCTGGTGTGCAGGACGATCGAGCGCACGCGGTCCAGGGGACCGGTCTTCTCACGCAGACGCCGGGCGAGATCGATGATCGCCTGGGCCTGGTACTCGGCGGAGTGCTCTTTGGTGTAGGTGTCGAGGATCGCGCGACGCGGCGCGCCCGCCTCCGGGAGGAGGATCTTGTAGTCGGACTCCGGGCCGTTCAGCATCCAGGCGAGGAAGCCGTCCTCGCCCTCGTAGACCGGCGACGGGGACGTTTCGCCCCGCATCGCCCGGTCGACGGCCTCGATCGCGGCCTTGCCTGCGAAGGCGGGCGCGTACGCCTTCCAGCTGGAGATCTCGCCTTTGCGGGACTGCCGGGTCGCGGTGGTGGTGTGCACGGCCTGCTGGATGGCCTGGTACACCGTCTCGGTCGGCAGCCGCAGCATCGCTCCCAGTCCGCCCGCGGTGGCGGCGCTGAGATGGGCCACGTGGTCGATGCGGTGCTCGTGCAGGCAGATGCCCTTGACCAGCGCGACATGGATTTCGTACGCGGCGATGACCCCGCGCAGCAGGTCGATGCCGGTGCGGCCGGTGTGCTGGGCCACGGCGAGCAGCGGCGGGATGTTGTCGCCGGGGTGGGAGTAGTCGGCGGCCAGGTAGGTGTCGTGGAAGTCCAGCTCTCGGACGGCAGTGCCGTTCGCCCAGGCGGCCCACTCCGGGGAGACCCGGGAGCGGCTGCCGAGGACGGATGCGCCAGGGGTGCCGCCACGGTGGGCGGTGGCCTGGGCACGAGCCACAGCTACCGGGCGGCGCAGCAGGGACGCGACGGCCACCGAGGCGTTGTCGATCACTCGGTTGACCGCCATGGCGGTACTGTCGGCGTCCAGTTCCTCGGTGCCGGTGGCCGCAGCGGCCAGCTTCCAGGCGAGCTGCTCCTCGCGCGGAAGCCGGGCGGCGCTGGGGTGGACACGGACGTGGTGCTCGATCACGGGACTCCTCGCGCGGTGCGGACGATCCTTGTCAGTGCTGACGTGATCGACAGTGCCCGCTCAGGGGCTGCCCGGCCACCTCTCCAATCTGCGGAATTCATACATCCCGGAGCTGCGAATCTGCGAAATCTGCGAAGAACGCGGATGCTATGTTCGCAAGCAGCCCCTACCGGAATGTCCCCCACTTCCCGGCTTGCGACAAGGATGTGCGCCATGCCACGAGGAGCAGCCGACCGCAAGGTCTACGCCCACGCGAAGCTACGCCGGCTGCGCCGTGAGCACGGCATGAACCAGGTGGACATGGCCCGTGCTCTCGGTATCTCCACCAGCTACGCCAACCAGATCGAGCAGAGCCAGCGTCCGCTGACCGCGTCCGTTCTGCTGCGGGTCGCGGAGGTCTTCGGGGTCGACGCGGAGTTCTTCTCCGAGGCCGACGAGGACCGGCTTGCCGCCGATCTGCGGGCCGCGGTCGCCGACGAGGCGTGCGGGGTGGCGTCACTCGCCCCCGAGGAGATTACCGAGGCAGCCCGCGATCATCCTGACGTGGCGCGCGCCCTGGTCGCCCTGCACCGCCGCTACCGCGACACGGTCGAACAGGCCGCCGCCCTGGGGTCCCCGGGACCGGCCGGCGGTCTGCTGCCTCCCGCCGAGCCGCACGACGAGGTACGGGACTTCTTCTACGCCCACCACAACCACTTCGAACCGCTCGACACCGAAGCCGAACGGACCGTCGGCACACTCGACCTGCGTCCGGGCAAAGCCGCCGACCCGCTGGCGGCGCTGCTCGCCGAGCGCCACCACGTCCGCGTCGTCCAGGCCGCACCGGGACGGGCCGGGGACGCGCGGCGCTTCGCTCCCGAAACCGGGCTTCTGTTCCTCTCCCCCTGGCTCAGCGACGGCCAGCGCGCCTTCCAGCTCGCCACTCAGCTCGCCCTGCTGGAGCACGGCCCGCTCCTCGACCAGCTGGCGGACAGCGCCACACAGCTGACCTCGCCGGAGTCACCGGCCCTTGCCCGTATCGGACTGGCGAACTATTTCGCGGGCGCGCTCCTCATGCCGTACACCGCGTTCCACACCGTGGCCGAAGAGGTGCGCTACGACATCGAGCTGCTCTCCGCACGCTTCGGCGTCGGGTTCGAGACGGTCTGCCACCGGCTGAGCACCCTCCAGCGCACGGGACGGCGAGGAGTACCGTTCTCCTTCCTGCGCGTCGACCGGGCCGGGAACATCTCCAAGCGGCAGTCCGCGACCGACTTCCACTTCTCCCGGCTCGGCGGCACCTGCCCTCTGTGGACGGTGTACGAGGCGTTCTCCGCACCCGGCAGGATCCTCACCCAGGTCGCCGAAATGCCGGACGGCAAACGGTACTTCTGGGTCGCACGCACCATCACGCGAGGGGGCTTCGGCCATCACGCCCCGCGCGCCGAGTTCGCCGTCGCCCTCGGCTGCGAATTGCGCCACGCTCACCGGCTCGTCTACGCCGAAGGTGTCGCCCTCGACGACCCCCGCGCCGTCACCCCGATCGGTCTCGGCTGCCGGATCTGCGAGCGCCGCGACTGCGTGCAACGGGCCCGTCCACCGGCGGGCGGGCGTCTGGCCGTCGATCCCGACCGGCGCACCTACGTGCCGTATCCGGTGGAGAGCACCGTGGGGTGACGGCGCCGGATCTCTCAGGGAGATGTCCAGCGGCGCCGACGCAATGGTTTGCGTTCAGCGGTGGCGGAAGCCGGGTGAACGCTTGTCGGCGAAGGCGGCCATGCCCTCCTTCTGGTCGGCGGTGGCGAACACCGCGTGGAACAGGCGGCGTTCAAATCGGACGCCCTCGGCGAGCGTCGTCTCAAAGGCCCTGCCGACTGCTTCCTTGGCCATCATCGCCACCGGCAGCGACATGCCCGCGACGGTCTCGGCTACCGCCAGCGCCTCCCCGACCAGCTCGTCGGCGGGCACGACCCGCGAGACCAGCCCGGCCCGCTCGGCCTCGGAGGCGTCCATGGTGCGCCCGGTCAGGCACAGTTCCATGGCCTTGGCCTTGCCCACCGCCCGGGTCAGCCGCTGAGAGCCGCCGATACCGGGGATCACCGCGAGCTTGATCTCCGGCTGCCCGAAGACGGCGGTGTCGGCGGCGAGCAGGATGTCGCAGAGCATGGCCAACTCACAGCCTCCGCCCAGGGCGTAGCCAGCGACGGCCGCGACGGTCGGGGTCCGCAACTGTCCGAGCCGGTCCCAGGCGGTGAACCAGTCGGCGAGGTACATGTCCATGTACCCCTGTGGCTGCATCTCCTTGATGTCGGCGCCGGCCGCGAAGGCCTTCTGCGAGCCGGTGATGACGATGCAGCCACAGTCCGGGTCCCGGTCGAGGGCCTCGGTGGCGGCCACGACCTCGTTCATCACCTGGAGGTTCAGCGCGTTGAGCGCCTTCGGCCGGTTCAGAGTGAGCAGGGCGGTGCGGCCCTTGCGTTCGACCAGGATGGTTTCATAGTCGGTGGTCACGTGGCTTCTCCACTCCGGTTCCTGATGGTTCGTACGATGCCCGAGAAGTCCTCCGAGTCACCGACGCGTTCGGCGTAATCCGCGTACAGTTCGGCCGCGCGGAGGCCGAGTTCCGCGTGCACGCCGCCCTCGTGGACGGCGTTGGCGGCCAGGCCCAGGTCCTTGGCCATCAGGGAGGCGGCGAAGCCAGGCCGGTAGTCACGGTTTGCGGGGCTGGTCGGCACTGGTCCGGGGACCGGACAGTTGACACTGAGGGCCCAGCACTGTCCGGAGGCCGTGGAGGCCACGTCGTACAGCGCCTGGTGGGACAGGCCGAGGCTCTCGCCGAGGACGAACGCCTCACTGACGGCGATCATGGAGACGCCGAGGATCATGTTGTTGCAGACCTTGGCGGCCTGTCCGGCACCCGGTCCGCCGCAGTGCACGGCTTTGTTGCCCATGGCCTCCAGCAGGGGGCGCGCCTCGGCGAACTCGCGTTCGCCCCCACCTGCCATGAAGGTCAGCGTGGCGGCCTCGGCACCGACCACCCCGCCGGACACAGGCGCGTCCAGGGCACGCTTCCCGGCGGCGAGGGCTCGCTCATGAGCCGTGCGTGCGTCGGCGACGTCGATGGTGGAGCAGTCGACGAACAGGGTGCCGGGGCGGGCGACCGCCAGGATGTCGTCGTAGAGGCCCAGGACATGGCGTCCGGCGGGCAGCATGCTGATGACCACGTCGGCGCCGGCGACGGCCTCGGGCGCGGACGCGGCGGGCTCGACGCCGGTCCCGGCGGCGGCCTCCACAGCTGCGGTGACCAGGTCGTGGCCGATCACCCGGTGGCCGGTCTTGATCAGATTGGCGGCCATCGGGCCGCCCATGTGTCCGAGTCCGATGAACGCGACGGTCCGGCTCACCAGACCACCTCCTCGGCGGTGTCGGATACGACGGCGAGGCCGAGTTCGCGCTCGCCGAGAGGGGTGAAGAAGCGCTCGACGTCCGCGTCGGTGACCTCGACGAGGGTCGGCGGCGACCAGCTGGGATCGCGGTCCTTGTCGATGACCTGGGCGCGGATACCCTCCACCAGGTCGGGGCTGCGCAGGCAGGCGCAGGAGATGCGGTACTCCTGGTCGAGGACCCGCTCCAGCGGGCCGAGCCGGCGGGCGCGGCGCAGCGCGGCCAGGGTGACCTTGAGGGCGGTCGGGGACTTGGCGAGCAGGTTTTCGGCGGTCTCCTTGGCGGCCGGGGCGCCCTGGGCGAGGAGCCGCTGGACGATCTCCTCGACGGTGTCCGCGGAGAAGCAGCCGTCGATCCAGTCCTGTCGACGGGCCAGTGCCCCCGGCGGCGGGTCCTGGACATGACGCCCGAGAGCCTCGCGTACCGGCAGCCGGGCAAGGTCGTCGACGAAGGACCTGAGCGAGGCCGAGGGCACGCAGTAGTCGGCGAGCCCGCACAGCAGGGCGTCCGCGGCGCCGATCGGCGCGCCCGTCAGGGCGAGGTGGGTACCCAGTTCTCCGGGGGCGAGGGCGAGCAGGTAGGTGCCGCCGACGTCGGGGACGAAGCCGATGCCGGTTTCGGGCATGGCGATCCTGGACCGTTCGGTGACGATGCGGACGCTGCCGTGCGCGGAGACGCCGACGCCGCCGCCCATGACGATGCCGTCCATCACAGCGACGTACGGCTTCGGATAGCGGGCGATGCGGGCGTTGAGGCGGTACTCGTCACGCCAGAAGGCGGCCGAGGCGGTTCCGTCGCCGTCGCGGGCGTCGTCGTGAATGGCTCGGATGTCACCGCCGGCACACAGACCGCGCTCCCCCTCGCCGGTGATGACGACGGTCTCGACGGCCGGATCGTGCTCCCACTCCATGAGCGCCTCGTCGATGCGGAGCACCATGTCATGGGTGAGGGAGTTCAGGGCCTTGGGGCGGTTGAGGGTGATGTGGGCGGCGTGGCCGTCCGTACGGAACAGAACGTCGCTCATCCGAACGCCTCCGTCAGACCGCGGGCCACGATGACACGCATGATCTCGTTGGTTCCTTCCAGGATCTGGTGGACACGCAGGTCGCGGACGATCTTCTCGATGCCGTACTCACTGAGGTAGCCGTAGCCGCCGTGGAGCTGGAGCGCGCGGTCGGCGACCGAGTAGCCGGTGTCGGTGGCGAACCTCTTCGCCATCGCACACAGGTACGGCGCCTGTGGATCGCCCCGGTCGAGTGCCTGCGCGGCCTGCTGGACCAGGGCCCGGGCGGCGGCGAGTTCGGTCGCCATGTCCGCGAGCCGGAAACGCAGGGCCTGGGCGTCGAGGAGGCGTTGTCCGAACGCCTCCCGGTCGGCGAGGTGGGTCAGGCTGCGGTCGAGAGCACTGCGGGCGCCGCCCAGGGAGCAGGCGGCGATGCCGAGCCGGCCACCATTGAGGCCGTTCATGGCGATACGGAAGCCTTCGCCCTCACGGCCGAGGAGCCGGTCGGCGGGCAGGCGGACGCCGTCCAGGACGACCTGGCGGGTCGGCTGGGCGTTCCAGCCCATCTTCCGCTCGTTCGGCCCGAAGGCGAGACCGGGGTCGTCCTTGTCGACGACGAACGCAGAGACGCCGTCGGCGCCCTCGCCACCGGTGCGGGCCATCACGACGTACAGCTGGGAGGCCCCGGCACCGGAGATGAACTGCTTGACGCCGGTGAGCACCCAGCCGTCACCGTCCCGTACGGCACGGCTCGTCAGGGCCGCCGCGTCCGAACCGGCGCCCGGCTCGGTCAGGCAGTAGCTGGCCAGGTCCTCCATGGCGCACAGACGCGGCAGCCACCGCTCGCGCTGGGCGTCGTCGCCGTAGCGGTCGATCATCCAGGCGACCATGTTGTGGATGGAGAGGTAACCCGCGATGGACGGGCAGCCGGAGGCGAGGGTCTCGAAGACGAGGACGCCGTCGGAGCGGGTGAGGCCGCTGCCGCCGGACGCCTCGCGGACGTAGACGCCGCCGAGGCCGAGCCCGGCGGCCTTGCGCAGGACGTCGACGGGGAAGTGCTTGTCCCGGTCCCAGTCCAGGGCGTGCGGAGCAAGGTGGTCCTGGGCGAAGTCGAGAGTGGTCTCCACGAGGGCCTGCTGGTCCTCGGTGAGCAGGGTGCTGGTCATGATCGCTCAACCCATCGTGGGGATGGTGAAGCTCGCGCCCTCGCGCAGACCGGCGGGCCAGCGGGAAGTCACCGTCTTCGTACGGGTGTAGAAGCGGATGGCGTCCGGTCCGTGCTGGTTGAGGTCACCGAATCCGGACCGCTTCCACCCGCCGAAGGTGTGGTAAGCCACCGGTACCGGGATGGGTACGTTGACGCCGACCATGCCGGTGTTCACGCGACGGGTGAAGTCACGGGCGGTGTCTCCGTCGCGGGTGAAGATCGCGACGCCGTTGCCGTAGAGGTGCTCGCTGGGCAGACGCAGGGCCTCCTCGTAATCGGCGGCCCTGACGACGGACAGCACCGGTCCGAAGATCTCCTCCTGGTAGATGCGCATGGAAGGAGTCACCCGGTCGAAGAGGGAGGCTCCGGCGAAGAAGCCGTTCTCATGCCCCTCCAGGACGAAATCCCTCCCGTCCACGACGAGGTCGGCACCCTCCTCGACGCCGAGGTCAACGTAGGAGCGGACCCGGTCGACAGCGTCCTGGCCGACCAGGGGGCCGAAGTCGGCCTCGGGGTCGTCGCTACGGCCGATCCGCAGCGCACCGATGCGCTTCTTCAGCCGGGCCACGAGCGCGTCGGCAGTGTCCTCGCCCACCGGGACGGCGACGGAGATCGCCATGCAGCGCTCACCGGCCGAGCCGTACCCGGCACCGATCAGGGCGTCCACGGCCTGGTCGAGGTCGGCGTCCGGCATCACGATCATGTGGTTCTTGGCACCACCAAAGCACTGGGCGCGCTTGCCGCGGGCGGCGGCGGTGGCGTAGACGTGCGCGGCGATCGAGGTGGAGCCGACGAAGCCGAGCGCCGCCACGCGAGGATCTTCCAGGAGGGTGTCGACGGTCTCTCGGGCACCATTGACGACGTTGAGGACGCCGGGCGGCAGTCCCGCCTCCAGGAACAGTTCGGCGAGCCGCAGCGGGACGGACGGGTCGCGCTCCGACGGCTTGAGAATGAAGGCGTTGCCGCAGGCCAAGGCAGGTGCGGCTTTCCACAGGGGGATCATCGCGGGGAAGTTGAACGGCGTGATGCCGGCGACCACGCCGAGCGGGGCGCGCAGCGAGTGGACGTCGATGCCGGTACCGGCGTTGTCGGTGAACTCGCCCTTGAGCAGATGCGGGATGCCCGTGGCGAACTCGACGACCTCCAGGCCGCGCTGGAGGTCGCCGTGCGCGTCGGCGACCGTCTTGCCGTGCTCGGCGGACAGCAGCCGGGCCAGCGTGTCCTTCTCCTGCTCCACCAGTTGCAGGAACCTCATCAGAACGCGGGCGCGGCGCTGCGGGTTCCACTCCCCCCACCCACGCTGCGCCTGGCCGGCGTCGGCGATCGCCGCCTCGGTCTCGGCGCGGTTCGCGAGGGGCACCAGGGCTTGGACCTCGCCGGTGTTGGGGTCGTACACCTCGCCATAGGCCCCGGATGTCCCCGGGGTGTGCTTGCCGCCGACGAAGTGCGTCAACTCGCGCACGGAGGCGCGTTCGTGCTCTCGGATCATGACTGCCTGCTCTCGTCAGGAGGGATCCGGGGATGGCGCGCCGGTCCCGCACACGGACGCGGGTGGCGTACGGGTGCCGGGGGCGCGAGATCGCGTATGGCCGGAGCCCCGTCAGACGGCGGGCTCACCAGGGCCGTGGGTACACACCGGTGCCATGCGTGTCAGCTCCATCCTCGTGGACAACACGGAACATCCCGCGGCCGGTATCCTGACTCCCGGATCAGCGCGCGCCGTCCGCCTTCCCGACATCCAGCTCGTCAGTGGCGTCCTGCTCGACGGCACACTCCCCGGTCACAGTGGCGGGACCGTGCCGGATTCACACCGGCTTCCCTGCACCGCGGGCCTTGTACTCGGACTATATAGTTGGACGTCCTAGCAAATCCAGTACTGACGGCCGTGTCCTCAGAACTTGGCTGGTCAGCGGGGTTCGGAATCGGCCGTTCGGGGCCCGGCGAAGCGCACCGATGCACGGAATCGCGCCTTGCGCGCCGCCCGCCGGAAGGTGGTCAGCACCGCTGGGCCGGCCAGCAGGATGCACACGAAGTTGGTGACGGCCCGGCCGGTGTCCCAGCCGAGGGACGTGGCGAGGTCGAAGGCGAGGTAGCGCTGCCACTGCTCGGTGAAGGGCAGTCCGGGCAGGTAGGCGATGGAACTGTTCGGGTCCAGGGAGAACGGCCAGAAGGAGAGGTTGAGGAGGAAGCCGAAGAGGTAGCCGGACACGGAACCGTAGACAGCCAGCATGAGCACCTCGCGTCGGCCGGTCGCCCGGGGAAGGAACCCGGCGAGCATGCCGACGAACGCGCAGCCGAACATCTGGTAGGGCATCCACGGCCCGACCCCGCCGGTGATGAGCGCGGAGGCGAACAGCGAGGTGCAGCCGAGGGTGAAGCCGAAGCCGGCGCCGTAGACGCGGCCGGCCAGGACCAGGACGAAGAAGACGGTCTCGATACCGGCGGTTCCGGCACCCAGGGGGCGCAGAGCGGCGTTGACGGCGGACAGAACGCCCAGCATGGCCAGGGCCTTGGAATCGATGCCGCCCTCGGCGATCTCCGACAGCACCACGCACAGGACGAGCACCAGCAGCACGCCGAAGATGAGCGGGGGTGCGTAGTTGGAGCCGAACTTCCCTGGTGCGACGAGGAAAGGCCAGAAGAACGCGACAACACCGAGGAACGCGGCCAGTGTCATGACGACTCCGACGCGTGAGGTCAGGCGGATGGCGGCGGCCGTCACGATCGGGCCGCCTTGACCTGCCCGACGGTCAGATAGGGGAGAGGCGCGAGGATCTTCGCCGTCTGAGGCGCGAACACGGGCGAGGAGACGATGACTTCCGCGGTCGGACCGTCGTCGACGACATCCCCCTCGGCCATGACGACGACGCGGTCGGCGGCGCGTGCGGCGAACTCGACGTCGTGGGTGGAGATCACGACGGCCCGGCCTTCGGCCGCGAGGATGTCCACGACACCGATCAGTGCTGTCTTTGCTCGGTAGTCCAAGCCACGGGTCGGCTCGTCCAGCAGGACGATTCGGGGTGCGGCGGAGAGCTGGATGGCCAGGGCGAGGGCGAGCTTCTGCCCTTCCGACAGGTCGCGGGGGTGGGTGGCGTCGTCGATGCCAGGGGCGAGCCGATCCAGGACGGCGCGGGCCTTCACCGTCGTGCCCGACTCGCTGTCCGCCTGGTCGAGTTCCTGCTTCACGCTCTCCAGGTAGAGCAGATCGGCCGGCGTCTGCGGGACCAGGCCGACCAGCTGGCGGGCCCGCGCGGCGGGAACGTCGTGAGGATCGGGTCCGCCGGCCACCTTCACCGTCCCGGCGCGGCGCGGTCCCGAGCCCTGCAAAGCCCACAGGAGAGAGGATTTTCCGGAGCCGTTGCGGCCCATGAGGGCGGTCACCTCGCCCGCGTTGAGGTCGAGATCGACCTCCCGTACGGCGGGGACACCGCGGTAGGTGACGGTGATGCCGCGAGCCGTCAACAGCCGGGGCCGCTCCTGGGCGGGTGCCGGGCGGACGGGGGCCGGGGTGCGGGCGGCCAGCTCGGTGCGCAGGGGTGCGGCGGCGCGGCGGGCGTCGCGGATGGACAGGGGCAGCGGGGACCAGCCGACCGCGCGGGCCAGTTCGACGATCGGCGGCGCGATGGTCGACGTACGCAGGATTTCAGCGGCAGGGCCGATCCGGGCGCGGCCGTCGCCCGGGAGATGGATGACGCGGTCGGCGTACTGGACGACGCGTTCGAGCCGGTGCTCGGCCATGAGGACGGTGACGCCAAGGTCGTGGACGAGACGGGTGACGGCGGCGAGGACTTCCTCGGCGGCCGTCGGGTCCAGGGCGGAGGTCGGCTCGTCGAGGACCAGGACCCGGGGGTGGGCGGTGAGGACGGAGCCGATAGCGACCCGCTGCTGCTGGCCGCCGGAGAGTTCGTGCAGTGGGCGGTGGCGCAGGTCGGCGAGGCCGAGCAGATCGAGCGTCTCCTCGACGCGTTTGCGCATCGTGCCCGGAGGGATCGCCAACTGCTCCATGGCATAGGCGAGTTCTTCCTCGACGGTGTCGGTCACGAAGCCATCGACCGGGTCCTGTCCCACCACTCCCACGACATCGGCGAGTTCGCGGGGCGGGTGAGGGGCGGTGTCGCGGCCGTCGACGGTGACCCGGCCGTAGAGCGTTCCGCCGGTGAAGTGCGGCACGAGGCCGTTGACCGCGCCCAGCAGCGTCGACTTGCCGACGCCCGTGTGCCCGACGACGAGGCAGAGTTCGCCTTCCTCTACCGTGAGGTCGACATCGCGCAGGGCGGGTTCGGGCGTGTCTTCGTACTGGATGGTGACCTGGTCGAAGGTGATCACGGGGCGTCGGCTCTCTGGGCGGGGCTGGGCGGGGGCGCGAGGAAACCGGCCGTGCCGGCGAGCAGGATCGCGGCGGTCGGTACGAGAGGCAGAGCGGGCCAGGTGAGCGGGTAGAAGGTGGGGTTGAGCTGGGCGGGGTCGTAGCCCAGGTTGGCGAGGAGCAGAACGGCGGACAGGACACCGACACCCGCGACGGCCCACTCAGGCAGGCGCCAGGGGTCGGGACGGTAGGCGGTCCGGGTGACGCGTCGGCCGCCCAGGTGCAGGCCCGCCACGCACAGCAGCGCGCCGAGCCCCATGGCGGGCAGGCCCAGGAAGGCGGGCGCGGTGGCATCGAGCAGCCCGTAGGCGCCGGCACACAGGCCACACATGCCGAGCAGCATCAGCGCGCCGGTGATGTGGCGGGAGCGGCGGGTGGCCCGGCCCGCACGACCGTAGCCGCGGGAATCCATGGCGGCGGCGAGGCGCAGCGAGCGTTCCAGGGCGTCCTCCAGGACGGGGACGACGATGCCGCGCAGCGCCTGCATGCCCTGGGCCTTGCCTGCCCGCAATTTCCGGGCCCGCACGACGCGTTGGACGCTCTGCACCAACTGCGGGGCCACGCTGATGGCGACGGTGACAGCGACGCCGAGCTCGTACAGCGCGCCCGGCAGGACGCGCAATGCCCGCTTGGGGTTGGCGAGGGTGTTGGCAGCGCCGATGCAGCACAGCATGCACGCCAGACGCAGACCGTCGGTCGCCGCCGACAGCAGCGCCTCCAGTGAAACCGGGCCGCCGATCTTGATGCCCGCGTACCAATCGGGGGTGGGGATGTGCGGGAGGGAGAACAGGAAGTGGTCGCGGGAGGTGATGCCCGTCGCGAAGACGGCACGGAAGACGACCCGGATCACCACGACCGTGAGGGCCAGGTACAGGTAGTACTTGAAGCCTCGGGCCCAGGGCGCCTCGGTGCGCCGGGCGGTGACGACGTAGCCGAGAACGGCGAGCACGAGGAACAGCAGCAGCGGGTTGTCGGTGCGGCTGACGGCGGTCGCCAGGGCCAGGGCCCACACCCACCAGGCCATCGGATGCAGGGCACGCGGCAGCCGGCGCCCGCCCACGTCCGGCGACGGGTCGGGGCCGGTGGCGGACGCCTGAACGGTCGTACGGTCCACCGCAGTCACTCGGCACGACGACGCCGGCGGGCGACGAACACCGCGGCGCCGCCGATCAGCGCGACGAGTGCGGCGCCGATGACCACGGGGGTGATCGAGCCGGTGTCGTGCTTGGCGTCGGCGGCGGGGGCGGCGTCCACCACGCTGGGAGTGGAGCGGGGGGCCGCCACCGCCGATGAAGTCTTCGACGGGCTGGTCGCCGGCGAGGGGGACACGCTGGACTTGGTCTTCTTCGGCTTCGGCTCGGGTGAGGTGGTCTTCGGTGGCTTGGTGGTCGGCTGTTCCGGCGCGGGGCCGGTGTCGACGTCCGGCGGCAGCGGGGACGCCTTGTCGGTGGAGTCGGGCTTGCCCGCGTCGCCCTGCGGGCGGGTGTTGTGGGCGCGCAGCTGGTCGGCGGTAACCCGCGGGCGGCCCTCGGTGCCCTCGGCGTTGGTGGCACCGAAGATCCACAGGTCGACGCTGCCCGGTTTGGGCTTGTAGAGCATGGCGCCGAGCTGGCTGTAGCTCCAGTCCTTGGCGCCCGGGTCGGCGTGCCAGTAGGACCAGTAGGCGGAGGCGGGCGGGGTGAGTACGCAGGCGTCCTGGGCGGCGGTCGGGTACTGCTTGCCGTTCTGGTGCCCGCTGTAGCCGATGCGGCAGATGAACGCAGGTCCGTCGTGTCCGGTTCCGGTGGTGCTCCAGCCTCCCTGGTTGAGCAGCTCGTAGCCGGTGGTCGGGGTCGTGCCGCAGGAGCGGTAGATCGGGCCGCCCCAGTGGCTGAAGTCGACGGCGAGGACGACCCCGGACGTCGTGGTGCACCGGCCCATGAGCTGGGGATCGGCCGCGGCGGGGGCGGCCGTCGCGCCGAGGAAGGCGGCCGTCAGCCCGAGCGCCGCTCCGGCCCGCAGGAGTCGTCGGGTCATCGTCCGGCTCCGCTCTCCACGCGCCTGCGGGCGACGACCACCGTGCGCCAGCCGGCACCCACCAGCAGGAGGGCGAGGGCGGCAAGGGCTCCCACCTGGACGCCGGTGGAGGCCATGGCACCGCCGCGGCCCGCGCCGGATCCGCCCGTGTCACCGCCGGGCGTGATGATCTGCGGGGCGCTGCCGCTCGGGCTCGGCGTGGGCTGCGGCGTCGTACCGGTCAGGCTGCGCTCCAGCGCGCCGAAGCTGATGCCGGTCGCGCCACCGACTGCCTGCGTGGAGGCACGCAGGTCTGAACCGTCCTGCCCCTCCTTTGCGACCCGGAAGCCGCCGTCGCCGTTCTGCTGCGAGGCGAGGAACTTCCGGGCGTCGGCGATCTCGTCAGCGTACGTGTCCGCGTCCAGGGACAGGCCCTGAACCGCGAGCGCCGCCGAGTTGACTGAGTTGCCCGCGGCGCCCGGGAAGCCCCCGTCGGACAGTTGCTCGGAGGCGACCCAAGCGAGCGCCTTGTCCACGGCTTCGTCCGCCCTGTCGCCGCCGGCCAGGGCCAGGGCCATGGCCGCGATGGCGGTGGAGTCGACGTCGGAGTCGTTGGTGGCGGGGATCAGGCTGGGCCAGGCACCGCTGTCGTGCTGGAGGCTCTCCAGGTAGGCGACCGGTTCGTCGGCCCCCTCACCGGCCCGCAACTGGGCGATCACGGCGAGGGATTGAGCGAAGACCGACGGGGCGTTGGTGTAGGCGCCCTTCGCCGCGCACGAGCGGTCGGGCGCGGTGCTCGGCTCCGCGCAGACCGCCTTGCCGAGGGCGGCGATGAGGTCGTGCCCGGCGAAGTCGCGCGGGTCACGGCCGACGGCCTCGGCGAGCAGGGCCGTCTTGCCGAGGGAGCCGCCGGCGGCGTAGGCCGTGCCGATGCCGGTCCAGTCGTTGACGGTGCGGCCCTCGCTGTCCTTGCCCTCGTGGTCGAGGAAGTCGACGATGCCGCGCAGCTTGGCGTTGTTCAGTCCGGTGGCGGCAAGCGCGTAGGCGCCGTCGATGGTCAGGCCGAAGTCGGCGCGGGACATCCCGGGTCCGGCGACGTAGTACTGGCCCTGCTTGAGGTTGGCGGCGCTGGTGAGATAGGCGACGCCCTTCTTCAGGTCGGGGCCGTCGTACGGTGCGGGTGTGCCGGGAGTCGTCGTCGGGGGCTGGGACGTGGGCGGGGCGGTCGGCTCCGCCTTCTTCGTGGTCAGGGTGACCAGGCTGGTGCCGGCGCCCGCGAGGACGGCGGACGGCGTCGGGTAGACGGCCGGGTCGATGGCTCCCTCCTCGAAACCGAAGCCGCCGCCGTCGAGTTGCTGCCGGGACAGCCAGCCGACGGCCGCGTCCGCGCGGGCGGTCTCGCCGAGCGCGCGCAGTGCCTGGGCGGCGTATGCCGTCGCGTACACGCTGCCGGTCGTGGAGCCGGTGTAGCCGGGGAAGGCGCCGTCCTCACGCTGGGCCTTCGTCAGGTAGGTGCGGGCCTTGGCGACGGTGTCGTCGTGTCCGCCCGTCTGGTGCAGTACGAGGGCGACAAGGCCGGTGGTGGCGGGGTCGCCGTCGCAGTACTCGCCGGAGCGGATGAGGATGCTCGTGACACCGCCGTCGTTGCACTGAAGCTGGGTGAGGCGGTCGACGGCGGCGGACGGAGGGGTGACGCCAGCGCGCGACAGGGCCAAGACGGACCATGCTTGGCCGTCGGCGTAGGTGGCGTCACGGAAGTCGCCCTTGGCGGTGCAGCCAGGGGTTGGTTCACCGGATTCCGGGCCCGCAGCGCACACGTTCTTCGCCAGATCGCCCACGAGGTCGCGGCCGCCGAAAGCGTGCGGATCGGCCTCGGTGATCTCGGCGAGCAGGGCCAGGCGGGCGGCGGCGGTCGAGTCGGGGGCCTGGTCGGTGCCGTTCGGGTAGGCGTAGTCGCCCGCGTGGGCGGTGAGGAATGCGGTGACCTTGTCGAGGGCGGCGCTGTTGCCCTCCGTGGCGGCGAGCGCGTACGCGGTCTCGGCGGTCAGGAGGTGGTTCGGGGCTTCGGCGCCGTCGTCCACTATGCGTTCACCATCGGTGAGGCGGCCCTTGAGCCAGGTCGCGGCGGCGGTCAGGTCGACTTCGCCGGGCGCGCCCGTGGGTGTGCCACCCGGGCCGGGAGTCCCGGCGCCGCCGGCGCGGACGTCGGCAGGGGTGAAGGTGGGCTTGCCGGTGCTGCCGCCGGCATCCGTGCCGCCGTACACCCAGGCGTCGATGTCGCCGTCCTTCACCTTGCGGTCCATGGCGCCGTACTGGCTGTAGCTCCACTCGTCCTGGCCTGGCGACGCGACCCAGTACGACCAGTAGGCGGTGGCGGGCGGGGTCAGGACGCAGGACTCCTTGTCTGGAGTCGGGTACTGCGTGCCGGAGCCGTAGCCGATGCGGCAGATAAAGCCGGGGCCGTCGTGCTGGGTGCCGACGGTGGTGAAGCCGCCGTCGTGAAGCAGGTCGTAGCCGGTGGTCGGGGTGGTGTCGCAGCCGCGCTCGAGCTTGCCGCCGAAGGGTCCGAAGTCCACGACGACGACGGCACCTCTGGAAGCGGTGCAATCGCCGATCAGGTCGGCTGCCGCCGCCGAGGTTGTGGTGAGGAACGTCACGCAGGCGGCGACCAACACCAGCAGTGCGGTCACAAGTGCCGTCCAAGGGGCGGGCCTTGCGACCGTTCGCCCGTCTCTTCGCTCTCCGGTCCCCACGGCGGCCCCCTCGTCCCCTGTCCGGCGCGGGACGGAGACGTGGTTGAGGACCCCGTGGGCCCGGGGAGTTCCCCGCGCACGAGAGGCGGTCGCACCACGCCGTAGTCCGCGACGGCGTTCGTTGCTCGGATCACGCTCCAGGCATTCCGGCTCGCCCGGCGATGGACCGGGCCCACGGTTGCGGGTCAGCGCCGGAATTCGACCGGCTTCCCCTGGAACTTCTTGCGTATCAGGCGGATTTGAACATGGTTCACAGGGAGGGTCAAGGCGAGGCACAGACCGATGCGGGAGTTGTTTTGAGGCCCTCTGGCGGCGTGGGTGCCGGTCGGGTACCGTCCCGCACTGCCGAGTGGGGGAACCCGGTGGGAGTCCGGGGCTGACGCGCAACGGTGTGGGACGGCAGGGGGCCGGCCCGAGCCCGAATACCCAAGCGGCGATGCACTTTCGGCAGCCAGTCCACGCGTTCCGGACGGCGGCCCGCCCGCTGCTCCGCAGGCCGCCAGGGTCCCGGCGACGCGGGTCCGGCCGGCGTCCTTAACCCAAGGAGCAGGCCAATGTACCGTCGCCCCACTCTCGTTGCCGCCGCCGCGCTCGGCGCCTTCGCGCTGACCGCGCTTCCGGCGGCGGCGACCGCCACCCCGGCCCAGATCGCGACCTCGAAGACCAATGGAGTCGCCTACCTGAAGTCCCTGCAGGCCGCGGACGGTTCGTACGCGGGTGCAGGACTGTCCAACGAGTGGGCGTTCAGTGCCTTCGCCGCGGCCGGCACCGCGGCCGTCGACGTCACACCGGGCGGCGACACCAGCAAGAACGCCAGATCGGTCTACCGCGACCTGCTCTCCACCAGCGGCTGGCCGTCCGCCTCCCCCGCGGTCACCGACTACGAACGCGCCACCCTCAACGCCTACGCCGCCGGCATCGACCCGGCCCGCGTCTCTCCCTCCCGCAACCTGATCGCCGACGCCTACGCCTACTGGCAGACCACCGAGCCCGGCTATTTCGGCCCGTCGGCCAACTTCAACGGCACCGTCTTCGCCGCCCTTGCCCTGAACGGCACCAAGACCCAGTCCGGCACCCAGCGCATACCCCAGGTCCTGCGGGACTCGATCACCGCCCGTATCCGCGCTAACCAGCACAACGACGGCGGCTGGGACTACAGCAAAGCCGAGGGCAACCCGACCCAGCTCGCCGCGGCGAGCGACATCGACATGACCGGAGCGGCAATGGCCGCCCTCTGCGTGTCCGGAGTACCGAACACCGACACGGACATCGTCGAGGCCAAGGGGTTCCTCAAGAGCAAGCTGATCGCGAACAACGGTGCCTTCGCTGCCGTGTTCGGCGTCAACACCGACTCCAACGGCTGGGCCGTGTCCGGGCTGAACGCCTGCGGCATCAACCCGCAGACCGGCGACTTCCTCACCTCCTTGGGCAAGACACCGGTCGACTTCCTGATCGCCCAGCAGTTCAACCCGGGCGGCGGCTTCAAGTACCTGCCCAGCGACACCAGCCCGTCGGCGTACGCCTCCATCGACGGCCTGCGGGCCGTGGCCGGCGGCGGCTTCACCTCCACCCCACCGGTGCCGACCACCGCGGGTGCGCCGCAGTGGGTGAGCCAGGGGTCCTTCACCTCGGGGGCGGCGACCAAGCTGGCCCTGACCGTGGACGACGGGGCCGGAAGCCTGAAGGTGTGCTCCGTCTCGCTGACCCCGACGGGTTCGACGACCACGCTGGGCGCCGTCCTCGACGCCGCCACCGGCGCGGCCACCCCGTCCGGCTGCGTGACCTCGGTGACGCCGTCCTCCGGCACGGGAACCATCACCTCCCTCAACGGCCGGGCCAACAGCGGCTCGAACACCTGGAAGGTCAGCATCGACGGCTCGCCCTTCGCCACCGCCACCCGGAGCACGACCGTGGGTGTGGGCGACACGATCGCCGTGCGCTGGGGCGCTTGACGCCGCGTAGGAGTCGTAGGGTCGCGGCTCCTGTCTGCCGGAACGGCTGCCGCCGCATTCGATCGTCCGACGCAGTGGTCGTGGCCGGGAGAGGAGGCGTTCCCTCGGTCCTGACGTCACGGGCGTCACACGCTCTGCTCGAACCTGCCTCGCGGCGCCAGACCTGTACGTGACGGGGTGTGCCGCAAACGGCCGATACGTGTTCCTGCCCTGCGCCGATGGAAGTCGGATCGGTGCTTAGCGGGGAAGGTCGTCGACGGATGTCCGGTTCCGTTCCTTCCAGGCGGCGCGGAGGGCGAACGCCGGAGGTCGTCCCGCCCTGCCCCGCACCGGTCCGGGCGAGGGCGGCTTGTGTGCATGGTTGTCAGCCGCTCGCGTCGCACTCCTCGACCCGTCCGTCGGCCACCCGCAGCCGGCGCTGGGCCACAGGCGCGAAGAGCGCGCTGTCATGGGTGACGAAGAGGACGGCTGTGCCATGCTCTTCGCTCTCCTCCACCAGCAGGCGGACCGTCGCTCGGGCAGCGGCCGCGTCGAGGGCGGAGGTCACCTCGTCGCAGACGAGGAGGGCGGGCCGGGCCGTCAGCGCACGGATGAGCGCGGCGCGCTGGAGCTGGCCTCCGGACAGGGCCGTGGGGCGGCGGGTCAGGTCGGCCGCGAACAGGCCCAGCCGGCCGGCGAGCGTCACCACCTCGTCGTGCGCCCGGTCGGCGGGCAGGCCACGCAGCAGCATGGCAGTCCTGGTGAGCTGGCCGATGACCGGACGGTATTCGTCGAAGGAGGCCCGCGGGTCCTGGTGTACGTACTGGACGGCGCGCAGCGCGTCATGGTCCCTGCGCTCCACGGCCGAGGGCAGTGGCGCGCCGTCGTATTCGACCGTGCCACCGGTGGCCGGGGTGAGGCCGGCAAGGGCGCGGGCCAGGGTGGTCTTTCCGGCGCCTGACAAGCCCGTGACGAGGGTGCGGCTGCCGGGCGGGAAGGTGAGGCGGGTGGCAGCCAGGCGGGGGCGGGACGGGTCATCTCCGGCGACGGTGAGCGCGTGGGTCCGCACGGCGCCCGGGGCGGCCTCGGATCGCGGCAGCGGACGCGAGAGAGGCACGGCCTCCGGTGCGTCGGGGGCCGGAAGCTGCCCGGTCGCTTCTCGACGAACGACACGCCCTCGTTCCAGTACGACCGTCTCGTCGGCGAGCGCGGCGGCCAGGTGCGGGTCGTGGGTGATGAGCAGGAGAGCCGTGCCGCCGCGTACCAAGTCCCGCAGGCGGCGGGCGAGGAGCACGGTCGTCTCCTTGTCGAGGCCGCTGGTCGGTTCGTCGAGGACGAGCAGCCGGGGGCGGGTGACGAGGGCGGTGGCCAGTGCCATGCGCTGCTGCTGGCCGCCGGAGAGGCGGTGAGGGTGGCGCCGCGTGAGTGGTCCGTCCTCGGGAAGTCCGGCTGCGCGCAGTGCCTGCCGCACGTCGTTTGCGACGGCGTGACGGCGGGTGCGGCCGGGCGGCGTGCCCCGTCGGTGGTTCAGCGCGGCAAGTTCTCGCAGGACCGCGCCGACGCGGCGGGTCGGGTCGAGGACGGAGGCGGGGTCCTGGGGCAGGTGGGCGACGGTCCCGGCGCGGGCGGTGCGCAGGTCGCGCGGTGGCAGGGCAAGGAGGTCGGTGCCGTTCAGGCGGACGGTGCCGGTGAGGGTGACGCCGGGCTGGGCAAGGGCGAGGACGGCCAGGCCGAGGGTGGTCTTGCCGCTGCCCGAGGGGCCCAGCAGGGCGAGGCAGCGGCCCGGTCTCAGGTCCAGGTCGATCCGGTCCAGGAGCCTGTCGCCGGTGAGGGTGCGGGTGGTGAGTCCGCGGCAGGTCAGCAGGGTCGGCAGGGTGGCCGGCCGGGACGCCTCGGCCTGCGGCCCGACGGGCCCCGGCACAGCGGGCGGCCCGTCGGCGGGGGCAGCCACAGCGCGCGGGCCGTCGGCGGAGCCCGGGACGCGGCGGGCTCCGCCCAGCAGACGGTCCGCGGTGAGGTTACCGCCGACAGCGAGGGAGGTGAGCAGCAGGGCCGGGACGAGAACCGCGTACGGCTGGAGGAAGAGGGCATCGGCGTTGCGCTCGATCAGGACGGCCCAGTCGGCTGAGTCGGTGGGCAGGCCGAGGCCGAGGAAGTTGGCGGAGGCGAGCAGTGTGAGGATCACGGCGCCGCGGTTGCCCGCGTCCGTGATCAGCGGTTCGCTCACCCGCCGCAGGACGTAGCGGCCCTGGATGTGGTGCCATGGCGCGCCCTGCATCCGCATCGCCTCCACCGCTGTCCGGCAGCCCGGCGCGAGCGCCGCCGCACGCACCAGCCGGGTGACGGCCGGCACCTGCACGACGGCGGCGGTGACGACCAGGGTGGTGGCGTCCTGGTGTCCGGATGCGGCCAGCGTCATCACCAGCAGCAGGGCGGGGAAGGCAAGCAACACGTCCAGGCCCCGCATCACCACCTCGTCGGCCCAGCGGCGGCGGGTGCCGGCCGCGAACAGGCCGAGCGGCAGCCCCAGCGCGCAGGAGACGAGGAGCGCGGCGAGCGTCATGACCAGTACGGACTGCCCGCCGCTGAGGACGAGGGCGAGGACGTCCCGGCCGAGGACGTCGGTGCCGAGGGGATGGCCCGCACCGGGCGGCAGCGCGGGCGCGGCGTCGGGTGCGGTGGGACCGGCGTAGAGGGGACCCACGACGGCGAGTGCGACAGGCAGCCCGAGCAGCAGAAGGGCGAGCACGTCCAGACAGACGGCGCCGAGCCGGCGCGGGCGGACGCCGGGCGGGTGGCCGGTCATGCACGCTCCTCTCGCTGCGGGGTCAGGCGCGCGACGGCCAAGTCGGCGAGGAGGTTCACAGTCAGGGCTGTCGCCGCGAACAGCAGGGCGTATCCCTGGACGGCCGGTATGTCGCGGTCCTGTACGGACTCGACGAACCCGGTGCCGAGGCCGCCGACGGCGAACAGTGCCTCGATGACGACGGTGCCACCGAGCAGGCCGTCCACGGAACGCGCCAGCTGCTGTACGGAGGGGCCGAGGCAGCCGGGCAGGACGTGCCGCAGCACGATGGTGCGCTCAGGCAGGCCGAGCAGCCGCAGGTGCCGGACGACGGGGCCGGTCACCTGCGCAGCGACGCCGATGCGTATCTGCCGGGCCAGATCGCACAGTTGCCGGACGACGAGGACGCCGACGGGCAGGACGAGGACCGCCGGGTCGGTCAGGATCTCCGTGCCGCGCAGGCCGGCGGCGGTGGCGGGCAGCAGCCCGAGGCCCACGCTGAGCCAGGCGGTCAGCAGCAGGCCGAGGACGAACTCCGGTACGGCGTGCAGGGCGAGGGCGACAGCGTTGAGCACCCGGTCCGCGAGGGAGCCCTCGCGCAGCCCGGTCAGGACGCCCAGGGCGAGGGCGAGCGGCACGAGCACCGCCAGCGCCGCGCCGGCCAGGACCGCCGTCGCCGCGAACCGGCTGCCGATCTCGTCCGTGACGGGCAGGCCGGTGACGAGGGAGTGGCCCAGGTCCGCGCGGAACAGGTCGGCTGCCCAGTGGACGAAGCGGGTGACGGCCGGTTCGTCGAGCCCGAGTTCGGCGCGGGCCAGCCGCTGCTGCTCGGGGGTGCCCTGTTCGCCGAGGACCGCGTCGACACTGTCGCCCGGCAGCAGCGAGGTCAGGACGAACACCGCGACCAGGACAGCGGCGGCCTGGAGCAGTGCCGTAGCGGTCCTGATCACCGTGTAGTGCGCGGTTCCCGAGGGCCGCCGCCTCACGTGCTGTGTCACCTACGACGGGCCGTCAGCTCAGCCGGACGCGGTCGAACCGGGCCCAGTCGTATGAGTTGGGCGGCGCGGCCCGCAGACCGGTGACGGCGTCGCTGTGGCCGATGTTCCAGTCGCTGAAGGCCCATACGAGCTGGCCGTCGCGGTCCCGGGCGCGGCGCTGCGCGCGGTCGAGGAGTTCGAGGCGGGTCTTCTCGTCGCGGGTGGCGGTGGCCTCGGCGAGCAGGCGGTCGAAGGTGGCGTCCTCATAGCCCATAAGGTTGTTGGCGGCGTCGCTGCGCAGCCGGGACCGCAGGTGGGTGACGACGGGGAGGGTGGCGGTGCGGCTGTGGAAGGCGACGCCCTTGGTCTTGATCTCGCCGAAGTAGGTGGCGGCGGAACGAACGTGCGGGGTGACCTTCAGGCCGATGTCCTTGAGCTGATCGGCGATGAGGGTGGAGGCGTTGCGCCAGGTGGGGTCGGCGTCGCTGGTCTCCAAGGCGACGGCGAGACCGTCCGCGCCCGCCGCCTTGACCAGGGCACGGGCCCGGTCGACGTCGCGTTCCCGGTCGGGCAGGTTCTTCGGGTAGGCGCGCAGCCCCATGCCGAAGAGGTCGTTGCCCGCGGTGCCGTGGCCGGACAGAGCGACCTCGACCAGCCGGTCCCGGTCGAGACCGAGGGTGAACGCCCTGACGAGCCGGGCGTCGTCGAAGGGTGCGCGGGACAGCCGCAGCAGGATCGCCTGCATGGTGCTGAGCTTGCTGCGCAGCACCCCGAGCCCGTCCCGGTCGGCGACGCGGCTCGCGGAGGCCGCTGTCAGGTCGTGGGCGTAATGCACCTGGCCGGACAGCAGGGCGTTGAGCCGGGCCCGTTCGTCGTTGACAGGCACGAACTCCAATTCCTCGATGCGTGGACCGCCGTCCCAGTGGTCGGCCCACGCGGTGAACAGGGCGTTGCCGCCCGGCTCGAAGGAGCGGTACCGGAAGGGGCCGGAGCCGACGGGCTTCGCGAAGTCCTTGGTGTCCTCCGGGACGATCTCGGTACCGGGGGCGCCGAGGGCCGCCGGGAACTCGAAGTCGGGTTCTTTCAGGACGAGGGTGAGGTCGCGCCCCTTGGCGTTGCTCGCTCCGAAGTCGACGCGGGAGAAGAGCTGCTGGGCGGCGGCTCCGGTTGCGGGGTCGGCTATACGCCGGTAGTTCCACAGTACGTCGGCGGCGGTGACCCGGCTGCCGTCGTGGAAACGGGCGTCGGAACGCAGCCGTACCGTCCAGCGGCTCCCTGACCGGTCGCTCTCCCAGCTCTCGGCAAGACGCGCCTGCACGGACATGTCGTCCTTGTACGTCAGGACGCTGTCGTACAAGGCCTTGGCACGGGCCTGGTCGACGAAGAGCGGGGCGATGTGCGGGTCGAGGGTCTCCTGCGAGCCGCCGGCGCTGAAAGCGGCCCGCAGTCGGCGGCCGCCCGACGAGTTGTCACCGTCACCTGAGGAACAGCTCGCGAGGGCGGCGCCGACGGCGAGCGCGCCCGCTCCGGTGAGCAGGCGGCGGCGCGCGAAGGAGGGAGTCATGGTGTGCGGGGCCTTCCCCTGGTCGCCGGACATGGCCCAGGGCAGGCGGACGCGCCGGCCGTGTGCCGGTATCTGACGCGCATCACGAGCCTCCTCCTGGGGAGTCCACGCCCCGGACGGTCGGTGAAAGCGACGGGCCAGTCTCCTGGCTGCCGGATCACCGCTCGCCCCGCCTTCCGGCCGGGCGGCCGTGGCGTATGAGGGTTCGCTCCCCGGTCACAGTGGCGGGACCGCGCCGGATTCGCACCGGCTTCCTGGTTCCCGTCGCTCGTGTGTACGCAGCGCATTATGCCCGACCGCGATGTCGGCCCGAGTGATCGGCCCCACACCGACCCCTATTGCATGGGCATGCGTGTGCCGTGGTTCCGGAGCGACAGTCAGCAAGGTACGTCCCGATGCCGATCGCCCCCACCCGCCGGAGTGTGCTCGCCGCGGCGGCCGCCACGGGAGCCGGTCTCCTCACCGGCTGCTCGTCCGCAGGCTCCGGCTCCTCCTCACCCAAGAAGGGCGGGACGGTGAACGCGGCCTTGCCCGGCCGGGGGGGGGAGGAGACGATGGACCCGCACGCGCAGCGGCAGTTCGTGGACATCGCCCAGCACAAGGCAGTCTTCGACAAACTCGTCGAACTGAACTCGACCCTGCGCCCGGTACCGAGGCTGGCCCGGTCCTGGTCCAGTGACGATGAGGCCTGAAGTCGATCTGCAGTTCGTCGAACCGGGAGAAGTCGTCTACAAGCTGCTGTGTGCGCTGCCGTTCTTGGCCGGCCATGCCCGCGACCGGACTGCGGCCAGCGGGACGGCCGTGGTCAAGACCGTTCTGGTGAACGACATCGCTTCTCATCCCGATGCCTCCATGCATACGGTCGCGGAATACCGTGACCCGTTGCCTGTGGCCGTCGATCACCTGTATCACGGCACTGGGCGACGTCTGCCGACCAGCACGCAGCCGTGCGAGTACGCATATTCAGAAGCCACCGTGCTGCTGGATGACGTGGCAGGTCACGACCGGGAGCTGCTCCAGGCTGCGGCTGTTCTGGCCGACGAACTTCTTCACGCTTACGGCATCCCACAGACAGGGCTGATCGCCACGGACGGGCAGCTTCGCACCGACGGCTTCACCGACCGCAACCGCGGCGCTGTCGCTGAGTGGGCACGGCAGCACAACCTTCTGGAGGCAACATGACAGCCCGGTGGCGAGCGCCCGGCGCTCTACTCCTGTCATGGCGGACTCACGAGGCATTGCTTGGTCAAGTTGATCGCTTCTGTTCGTCCAGAGAGCCTCGGTCTGACACCTATTCCGGCCCCCTCACGGTTCGGGAGCAGTCGTGTCCGGCGCACCGTTCAGCAGACCAGTCTCCGCCGCCACCCTGACCACGGTGAGCGCGGTACTGAAGGGCATTCCGTAGAAGCGCTCACCGACGTGCGGAGTACCGTACAGGGCTTCGGCGAGGTCGAGCGCCACCCGTTCCTGTTTCTGAGCGTCCGGCAGCACGGGTGAGAGCCAAGCGTTGAGTAGTCCGTAACCGTGGTCCCCTGCGTCCAGGATGTGGCGGGACATCCGCCGTGGCGCGTTCCTGGTGTGTCCCAACAGCACGTAGTGGAAAGGGTCTTGGAACTCCAGTACGTACAGACGGCCTTCCTTGCCGTTGGCTGGCTCCGGGCACTGGACTCTCACCACGTCCCTCAGATGCTCACCGAGCCGAATCGCCGTGTGGTCGTGGAACGGAGGGGTCAACCCGCGCTTCAGCTCCGCGCGCGCCTCATTGATGGCCTCGGGTGTAAGGAGGGACTTGTACCGGTGGGGTGGAGGTAAGACCGGGCAATGCGGTCCAGTGAATCCCAGTCCAGGTCCTCTGGTATGCCCGTCGGCCCACGGTAGGAAGACGGCCTGATGAGTCCGGGTTTGGATCGAAGGGGGCCAGGAACAGCCTCGTCCAGTTGTTTACCACGGCTCGAACCT
The DNA here is from genome assembly GCF_003688995.1 of Streptomyces shenzhenensis. Classification (GTDB taxonomy): domain Bacteria; phylum Actinomycetota; class Actinomycetes; order Streptomycetales; family Streptomycetaceae; genus Streptomyces; species Streptomyces shenzhenensis_A. The sequence goes on from NZ_PENI01000034.1 coordinate 32,195, forward strand.
AAAGGATGCCACTGACAGGCCCCGCAGATCGGCCGTATAAGCGCCTTCCGGCCAGCGGTCGACATTCAGTCAACGGTGTCGTCGGTCATGTCGACGTTCGCCTGGGTGGCCCACTGCTGCACTCCAGAGCCGTAGCGCTGTGAACTCCAGTATTTGGTCCGGATGACGCCGTCGGTGGTCATCTGGAGGGTTTCCGGGTAGCCGAAGTGCTGGATCAGGCCAGCTGCGAGGACGGAGGTGGCTGCGATCAGTCCCGGTCCGTCTTCGGCGAGGTCGTCGATGTCGAAGACGGACGTCGCTTGGGGTGACTCGGTCACTTGGTGGGTGCCGAGGCTGCCGCCGAGGTTGGCGTGTCCGCGCGGGTGACGCAGTTCGGCCGGAAGGTCAGCGTTGACGGGTGCGATGGTCACGCGGACTGTGGTGGTGCCTCCTGCGGCGGCTCGGTCCCGTGCGTGGCGGGCCAGGAGCCGGAGTCCGGACCAGATGTCGAGGACCAGGTCCTCGTCTTCGATCCGACTGACCGTGGTGTTCTCGTCCACCTGGCCGGGTCGGGCGAGGTCGGTGCGGTTGGCGGCGATGGCGGCGAAGGTGCCGGCGCCGCTTTGGTAGAGCTCGCACGCGATCCATTTGGCCGTCGTTGGCTCGGAGCCTCCGTGCGCCATCAGGCGACGGCTGCCTACCGTGACGTGGTGGACGTACACCCCGCGCGGGATAACAAGCAGGTCCTTGCCCCGGGTCTCCTGCTGGAAGGCGCGCAGGGCCTTGGTGTCGAGGGTGAAGTCCCCGCTGAGGTCCGGGACCAGGGTGACAACAATGTACGTCTGGTCGCTCACGTCCAAGCGGCCGATCAGATCGCGTTCGTAGCGGAGCAGGTCGTCGTGGCGGGACTGGCGACGGGCGAAGCGGTCCTGGTAGGCAGCGGCCACTTCGGCCTCCGTCAGGTAGATGATGCTGGCGCCGTTGCGGCGCGGGTAGCGCAGGCCCTCGTTAACCAGGACTCCGTGCGGAGCGGAGGGGCTGCGGGGCACAGCGATCATCAGAATCCCGTGACCGGGATTGTCCGGGTCCTCGATCTGCTTGACGTCGAAGGTGGGCAGAGGGTGGACCTGGTCGGCCACGATGTTACGGATCCGCAGCACCTCGGCGTCGCTGAGCGCGACCCCGGGGAGCTCCGTTGCCCGAGCCTGGTCGTCTTCAGCAACTCCGAGCAGCAGGATTCCGCCGGCGGTGTTGGCCAGGGCCGCCACGTCACCGGCCAGGTCCCGCTTGGCCTTGTCGTTGCCGCCGTAGAGCTCCCCCTTGAACTCCAGATCGTAGGACTCAGAGACCGCGCTCGTCTTCAGCGCGGCGACCTGAGTGTGCGAGACCGCGTCCAGCCGGACCCCGAAGAGCCCCTCCAGACGGCGGGAGCGAAGAGCAACCATGACGTCCGATACTGCACGAACCACCCCCAGCTGTCACAGGATTAGGCAGATCCAATGGCGCGCCGGAAGCGCTCTGGGCTCCGGAAAACGCTCGTAGTCCCGGCCCAGGTGGCAGGCGTACATGGTCCAGCCCAGGCTGGGTTCAACGACCCAGCGGCGCGGGAGGGCAGCGCACCGGGGCTGCGAAACTCCCCGCAAGCTGCTCTCACGTGCGCGTAAGCTCCAACGGTATGGCCGCCTACAGCACGGTCTGCTCAGACACCACTACGGCCGCGCAGCCGACGGAACGATGGGCCGCCTTGGCGAAGTCCGGCGTCTCTGTGCGGTCACGACGGCCCTGGTCCGGCGATCTGCGAGTCGAGCAGCTCCAGAACACGGGGACGTGCCACCGCACCGCGCGTCATCCGCTTCGCAGGGTCGTGCCCGTAGCGCGCCTTTTCTTACCAGCGGACAAGAACGGTCAACAGCAGTGCGCACCCACGCTCACGAGGCGGGCGCCAAGTCGCATAAGCGCAGATCGACGGCCATGCAATCGTCTGAGCACCGTCGCTTTCCAAGCTGAGAGCGCAAGTTCGAATCAGTGAGGCCCTCTCCGAAGACTGCATACCTGATGCCTGTTGCCAATACTCAGCCTTGGCGTCCAGGCATTCACTCCCGTCCCTACACCATGGCCAGGGTGCGCCTCACCGGTCCTCCACGATGAAGCAGGCCCGTTCGTAGAGCTCGTCAAACGTGATGACTTCAACGTCCTGGATAGATCGCCTGTACTGCTCGAAGGAAGTGATCTTCTCCGGGTTCGCCGCGCCGCCGTCGGTGAACTCGCTGAGGCTTCCGATCACCAATACCTGTCGAGGGCGGGCGGTGGATACTTCGATGTCGGTCGGGGCGCCGTCATCCCGGTAGTGCCTGTGCAGTTCACCGCTGACCAGTCGTTGGGCCTTGTGGGCGGTCTTCTGTACCTGCGCCACGGCACCGACGACGTCTTTGGAGACCTGGTACACGTCTGGGAGCCGGTACGGCGTGCCGGCCAGCAGGGATGTCCGGTGGGTCTTGATCTCGCAGAACAGCAGGCTGCTGATGAAGCCCTTGGAGCGCATGACAGCGTCACTGCGCTTTCCCGCTCCCGAGAAGATATTGGCACCCGTCGTGATGCGCTCCAGCTTGCCGTCGTCAATGGGGCCACAAGCGACGAGGGTGAGGCCATACCCGAAGATCCACGGGTTCTCCTCGAAGAAGCCCTGCCAGACTGCTTCCGGCCCGGCCACCCGGCCGCGGTCCTGCTCGAAGAACTCCGGGTCGTTCAACAGCTGTCTGAACCGTTGGAGTTGCGACTTGCGGTTGCTGATCAGCCGGATGTCCTCTTCCGTGAGGGCGCCGCCGACAGCGGTCCTGACGGCTTCGAGGAGCGTAGTGCGGTCCTGATCGGCCAGGAGCCGAGCCAACTCGGCTTCGTCGTCGACGACTGGCCGCAAGCTGGTTCCCGAAAAGTCCAGCCCGACGCAACTCTGTAGGAAGCTGATGACCTTCCAGAAGTTCTCGTGCACATCGCTGGTGTCAACAAGCGCCTTGACGATCTGAGGGGCCTCGGTGCCGGGAATCACCTCCGTCGCCGGCGTCTTCACGGTCTTGGTCTTGTCCTTCTTCCACAGCTTGATCCTCGGCGAAAGGACCCCGTCCTTGTTGATGAGGGTGACATGGCACAGCGTCGCCACCTGCGGCCGGTCGTCGAGGAGGAATTCGGTGATCAGGCGACCTCCGCGGGTGTCGTAAAAGTAGGGAAAACCGGTGCCGCGGATCTCAAGGTCCGAGAAGTCCTGCCGTGTGACGTCGAACTCCTGAGTCGGCAGACCGATCCGGAGACGCCGAGCGACGGGCGGATCGGCCTCGGCCGTCTGGTTCCTCCAGTCCAGCGGGACAGCCGGCAGGTGTCCTATGTCGCCTTCGACTACGAGGGACTGAACATCCCGGCGCTGGAGCCTGGTGAGTACCGGTTCCAGCCGCTGCCAGATCGCGTCACTGACCGCTCTGGTGAACGCGGGCAGCAACACTCGATCCACGGTGAGAACAGCCTCGTACGTATCGTCCGTCCATCGGTCACCGGGCATGGGGTGGTAGATGCCGCCATCACGACGCAGCGTCAGGACGGTCGCGCGGATCAGGTCGCGGGCCACCTCCTCGCCGTCGCGATCGAGCAGGCTGTAGATCTGCCCGAGCACGACGTCGAGTTTGCCGGTGTCGTCGTCGGCAAGCGGCAGGGAGACCATCGGACCCGTGGCCTGTATGGCGAACGGTGTGAAAATCGGCCGGCCCGACAGGAACTCGAAGACGCGAAATGTCCAGCCGTCCGGCCCGAGGAGGCGGTTCAGCTTCTCGACTCGTCGGGAGGACTGGTCGGCATCAGGCTGTACCTCTGGATGAACGAGCCGTGTCAGGAAGGCGAGCAGCACCTCATCGGGGCCATCGAGGAGTTGGAAGCGTGGGTCCTCGAAGACCCAGTCGTCCGGCAAGTCCAATGGATTGTTGATCCGGTGCTGGACGATGTCGTCACGCGCCGTCGTGAACGGGAAGTCCGTCGACGCCAGCCCGTCCAGGTCGTATAGACCCTCCAGGAAGTCGATCTCGTCGAGCCGTCCCCACCAGGGGCCGCCCTCGCCGCGCAAGTAGTCAAAAATGTCGCGTCGCGTCACCGCCGTGATCCTCGGCGTGCTTTGCGGTGCCAACAAGGGCTCGCCTGAGTCATGCCCCCAGGATGGACGTACGTCGGCACACAAGGAGGGCTATTGGAGGCTCTCGGATCTCTTGGCTTGAGCGGGTGGCGTCGTCATCCAGGTCCCAAACGTGGCGAGGACGGTCCGCCGCGCCAATCTTCGCAGCCCCGGGAACGCTGGCAGCGGAGACCCCACCGTGTCCGTCACGCGACTGACGCTCGGCCCGCCCAGCGTGCTGCACGCCGCGCTGATCTGGGTCAACCTGTGCCCCAGCACGTGCCGTCCACCGGCCAACGCTGGGGCCCCTTTTCGCTGAAGAGCCACCCATTCCCACCCAGCTACAGGCAGCCTGACCAGCATCCCAATTCGCCTGACGCCCCATCAGGGCGAGCATTAAATGAGCGTCATGAGCGCCATTTCAGCATCAAGATATCGCCCGTAACGCCCACACCGCGCATAATGTGCACGGGTAAAACCGCAGTTCAGGAGTCCTTCGCGGCCGGTTCGAGGATGGCGACACACTGAGCCTTTCCCAGTAATGGATCACGACATTGTGTGGTCGTTCAGATGGTTCGGTCGTATTCGAGCTGGAGCAGGATAAGGGCTGCGGCGGCGATCCGGGTCCATGTCGATCACGGGATGCCTGTCCAGGGGTTACGGCGTCGTATGACCTGACTCCGCAACGGCCCCCTCGACCTTCGGCGGCCAGTGCCGGAGCACCGCCTTCACCCCATGGGCGGCCGCGGCAATCCGGGCGCCCAGGGAAGGGCTGCTGCTGCGCTGCCGGAACGCCGTGTCCAGCTCCAGGACCACGGCGGCCAGCACCTCCAGCTGTCTCAGCTGAGTGAGGAGTTGGGCACGGGCCTGCTCGCCCCGACCGGCGGCGATCACCACGGCGCGCCACTGCAGGGTGTCCAGCTTCCGTTTCAGATCCAACTCGTCGACGAAGTCGCCGTCGCCGATCGCGCGGGAGCGTTGGGTTGCCTTGCACCCCTGCAGCACCTGAACCACCAGCTCGCCCTCCGGACTGTCCAGATCCTGCCGGGTCACGTAGCTGTGGTGCAGGCGGCGCAGCACCTCCACCTTGGAGGTCATGCCACGCACCACCGCCTTCCCCCTGCTGGACACGGCGTCGTTCCACAGCGGCGCATCCTCGAAGGTATTACCGCGCCCGTACCGGACCCGGTGCAGATGGTTCCACCGCTCGTAGGAGAGGTCCGGGTCAGTCATCACCGGGTCGTCGTCCAGGCGCCGCGTATAGTCCGGGAGATACAGTTCCACCAGCTCGTCGAGCGCCGCCCGATACTCGGAGGCCGCGCTCTTCGCCAGCGGTACGGTGTCCTGCACCTCCGGCTCGCTCCGGTGCGCCGGGGAATCCTCGACAGCTTCCCCGTCCAGGCGCGCCAGCACGTCGCTCGTCAGCACCCGGGCCGCCGCCGACAACTCCCGCGCTCGTACCGCATCCGGATGCTCGGCCGCCGACTGCAACAGCCTCGCGGCCATCCGCCGCAACCCCCGGGTCAGCTCCTCGACCCGCGCGTCGACATCCCACTCGCTCATGCGTTCCCCCTGCGTACGACTGCCGGAAATGTGCCAGAAAGAGACACGGAATCCCATTGGGTATTTCCTGGTACCCGGTCGCCGCTCGCTGTGATCGCTGGGCTGTGCTGCGTGCCCCTGCCGTGCCCAAGTCCGACTGCCCCTGGTAAGAACGACCCTGCGACAGAAAGATCCGACCGAGGGGCCTCACGTGCCGACCAGTGTCACATACACCGCCGTGCTCGAGGTCCGCCAATCCACTGCCGAACATCTGGCCCGGCTGTTGCGTGACTACCGCGCCGCGACCGGCACCCGCCAGGGACGGCGCGCGCTGGGCCGCATCCGGCAGGCCGTGCTCATCCTGCGCTGGTTCCTCGACGGGACTCGCCTGAGGCAACTCGCCCGTGACAACGGCCTATCATCCTCCACCGCCTACCGCTACCTGTACGAAGGACTGACCGTCCTGGCGGCCGGGGCGCCGGATCTGCACACCGCGCTGGAGCGGGCGAAGGCGGCGGGGCTGACCCATCTGAACCTGGACGGCACCGTAGTCCGCACCTACCGCGTCGCGACCCCCGGCCCCAACGGCGCGGACCTGTGGTGGTCCGGGAAGGAACGCCATCACGGCGAGAACGTGCAAGTCATCTCCACCCCGGACGGCTGGCCGATCTGGGTCTCACCGGTCCGCCCGGGCCGCGAGCACGACACCACCTGCGCCCGCCACCACGGCCTGCTCGACGCCCTGAACACCCTCGCCGCCAAGCTGGGCGTGCCGACCCTGGTCGACCTCGGGTACGAGAACGCCGCAGACGGTCTCCGGCGCCCGGTCAAGAAGCCCGCCCGCGGCGAGCTGACCGAGGCCCAGCAGACCTACAACAAGGTCATCCGAGGCGTCCACTGCGTGTGCGAACGGGCCAACTCCCTACTCAAGACGACCTTCAAAGGCGCTGCGGCGGGTCAGTCTCAACCCCAGCCGCATCACCCAGATCGCCGCCGCGGCCCTCGCCTGTTCCAGCTCGAATACGACCGAACCATCTGAACGATCACACAACGTCATGATCCATTACCGGGAAAGACTCACTCCACGTGGTGGGTCATCGGGAACAGGTCAGGGCCGACGCAGGCGAGGGAAGCTGAAGGTCTGGCCTCACTTTGTGGCTCACTGACCACAAGCTTTCACGGCCCTGGAGCACCAAACGAGCGTCACGACCGACCAACCCTTGTTTCGCGGGATGGACTACGGCCCGGCCGCGGGCATGGCAAAGCGCGCACCCCTCCTTCGCCACAACAGACCTCACACCGGCCTGCCGGCCGGCGTCGAACTCGACCGCTCAGGCCCACGTCCGATCCGTCTCGTCCGCACCGCCCTTCGTGGCTACCACCTTCGCAGGACCGGGGGTGAGGGATCCAGCACTCCTCGTGCCCTGCGGTAGGCAATGCCCCTCGACGGCTGCGAGCAGGCTGGCAACTGCCATGACAAGCACGCGACGGCCCACGGAGGATGTGAACGGTATGCGCGAGCCACGGGGTATTCCAACGGAGGTGCAGCGGCTGCACGGGCACGCTGAACGCGCCTTCGTCGAGGTGCAACGGGCGGACACGAAAGCAGCGGCCTTGTGCGGAATAGCCGGTGGACTGCTGGCTGCGGGGGTCGCCCTGCTGTCGAATGCCGATGGCATGCCGCCCATCGGGATGTTCTCTCTGGTCCTGATGTGCCTGTTTCTGATGGTCGCGATCGGAGCCGCACTGCTCGCACTGCGGCCCGTGGTCCCAAGGGCCGGGCTGCATGCCGAATTGATAGGCGACGCAGCCGCACGCCACCGGGTGGAGCTTGAACGGCATGCCGAGGCCCACCGGCTCCGGGTGCTTGCCTGGCTCGCGGACAGGAAGCTGCGAACAGCCCGTCTGGCCATCGACTTTGCTCTAGCAGCGCTCCTGATGGCTGGAATGTGCCTATTGAGCAATATTCCAGTCGGTTGAGACGATCACCTCAAGTGTGTCGGGGCCGCACAGCAGGGGGATGTGTGTATCAGCCGCATTCGATGGTGATCGGCGACGAGTTATGGGCGCGCCTGAAGGCGCTCGCACCGCAGCGCGTCAGGCCCGCTCGGAGTGTGCTACTCCGCCAGGGAGATCCTGCAACGCACGTGATCGTGCTGGAGTCCGGATCAACGTTGATCACCCTGGCGGGGAACTGCGGGGAAAGGACTCTTCTTGCCGTGCGCGGCGCCGGCGAGCTGCTCGGAGAGCTGGCCGTACTGGACTCCCAGCCGCGCACGGCCACGGTCATCGCCGCCGAGACCTGCCAGATCCGCATCGTCCCGGCTGCCGCCTTCCTCACGTTCGTTGAGGAACATGATCTGCTCGCGCCACTGCTGCGCCATGCCATCGCCCGGGTCAGGGAGTCGGAAGCTGTCCGGCTCGAACTGGCCACCGCGTCTGTGCCACTACGCCTGGCATCGGCCCTGTCCCGGCTGGTCGAAGCCGCGTCCACCTCGGCCCCGGATCTCGCCGTGCGGCTGACACAGACAGAGTTGTCTCAGATGATCGGCGCTTCCCGTAATGCGGTGGTCAACGCCCTCAAGCCCTGGCGCGAGCAGGACTGGGTCCGCACCGCCTCCGGTGGCGGACTCCTCGTTCGCGACATCCATTCGATTCAGTCGCACGCGCGTACGCAGGCGTGACAGGCCGCACTTGAAGCGTGCCCACTACTGGGCAGCGATGGCCGTCCCACCGGATCAGCATGGGCGCTTCCCTGACCGCCTGTGCTGAAAGGACGGTGCCCGATGGATGCGCCGCTGCACGCAGAGCCCGTGGATGTGCCCGCTGAACTCGCCTTCGTGGCGATCGATATGGAGAAGTACAGCCAGATCGTCGAGGCGAAGATGGCTGCCGCCCGGTACGACGTGGACGACATCGTGGCGACCGTGCTCGCCGAATGTGCGCTGCCCAATCCGCAGGAGCTGCCCGGTGGTTACAAGGACAGCGGTGACGGGGCGATCCTGCTGTTCCCGCCCTCGGCGCTGGCGAGGCTCGTGGACCCGCTGCTCGGCCGACTCAATGCGGCGCTGGTGCGCTACGAGCGGCAGAGGCTGGCCAGCAGTCCGCTCCTGCGACTGCGCGTCAGCGTGCACGTCGGCCCCCTGTCCCTCCCCGACCACCGCGGGAATGCCATCAACGAGACCGCCCGACTGCTCGATAGTCAGGCGACCCGCCAAGCGCTGTCGGCCGCGAAGGACAGCGGTGCCTTCCTCGCGGCTGCGGTCTCCGAGGTCGTCTACCAGCGCACCGTGCACGCGGGACGTACGCCAGATCTCGGCCCGCACCACTTCCTCGATGCGGTAGCCCGCGTCAGTGACAAGCCCGGCTTCGAGCAGCCCTGCCGGATCCACGTGCCGGGCTTGACCGGACCTGCTGTACGCCCCTACCTCGCCGACGCCGCACCATCGGCTACTGCTTCCGCCTCTGCCTCGCAACCGGGGGACGCGCAGGCAACACCGACTGTCAGCAACGGCGGCGGCACCTTCCAGTTCCACGGTCAGGTCAGTGACTCCACTATCGCCGATCACATCGGAACTCTGCGGATCGACCGTCGCCAGCGGTGAGGCGCCCAACCACCTCACCTACCGCTCTCTCACACTCCCCCTGGAGCTCCCGCATGTCTGACGCCCCGTTCGACCCCGCCCGCTCCGAAACCACCGCGCCGACCAGCGTAACCGGTGATAACCAGTCCAACGGCTCCGGCAGCTGGCTGCAGCGTCGCTGGCGTCCGGGCACCGTCAACCCCGATCACCCGGACCCGCGCTTCGACAGCCCATCCCCGTCCCCCGCTCCCCCGTCGACGAATGGTGTTCAGCCCACGCCGCACCTGCACGAAACCGGCGGTGCAGCAACACACCTCCACGGGGACGTCGACGTCGTCGCCAACGTCGTTGAAGAACTGATCCTGGAGACCCGAAAGCGGGATTTGCTGGAGGGCGTCGAGTTCAGTCGCGAGATGCTGCTCGCCCAGCCGTTCGTTCGGGGCCCACACTGGGACACGGTCTGGGAGCAGATCGTCAACCCCGTCACCGGCCGTCCTCGCCAGCCTGTGATCGTCATCGTGGCGCCCCGTTCCTACGGCTCGACCACCTTCGCTCTGAGACTGCTGGCCGAGCACACGGCTGACGACACCGCCACGGTCCAGCTGGACGCGGACTGGGACACCCCCCGTCAGGGGCGCCTGCCGCTGGAGAAGGCGCATGCGTACCAACTCGATCTCAAGCACCCGGAGAACGACCAGGTATCCGCCGAGTTCCTCAACGCCCTGTCGAAACATGCCTCCCACCTCCGCAACTGCCGTTCCTATCTCGTGCTGACCGTCGCGCAGGGCCTGTGGACGGACCACCGTCTCAGTGATCGTGACGGCATCCAAGTCGTTCATCTGCGCGAGGCACCCCATGCCCAGCGCGTGGTCGAGGCGCATCTGACCGCCTACGGCTACGACCAGTTGGTCACGTCACTGCGCTCCTTCCCCAAGGCCACCACGTCCTTACGCGGACTCACAGCAGTGGCTGCCGTGCGTGCCGCGCACACCGTCGTGATGGCCTGGAAGGAACACAGCCACACCAGTTCCCAGCAGTCGCTCGTACAGGTCGACGGCGAGGGCGAAACGCAGGTCACCCTGGAAGAACGCATCATCGCGGCGCTGACCGATTGGCGCGGTGAACTCGACGGCCGGTTCGGCGAGACGAACAGCCTGCACACCCATGACAACCCCTCGCTCACGGTGGAGGACCGTTGTCTGCTGCTGGCCCTGGCCGTGCAGCAGTCCGCACCCATGCCTGTCGTCACGCGCAGTGCAGCCGCTCTGCTGGAAGCCATCGGAGACACCCCCGATGCTCCCGGCGCAGCACCAGGAATCTCACCGGCCCTCGGTGCCCTGGCCGGACGGGGAATGCGTCGGCGCATCCAGGATGTCGGGGGCCGAGTCGGCATGCAGGACACTGTGGTCTTCGACCGGCCGGCCTACGGACGCGCAGTGCTGGAGTACGTCTGGGACAACTACGACGTCATGCGCAAACCCTTGCTGACCTGGCTCGTCACGACAGCCCAGAACTCCGATCCGGAAGACCACGCAGTGGCCGCGCTGGCCGAACTCACCGTGCGGCACGGAACGGTGGAATACCTCACCACGCTGGGCGAACTCGTCGGCAGCAGTCAGCCAAAGGTTCTCGGCGCGGTCCTGGAAAGCGCCGTGCGCAACGAACACGTCGGCCGCCTGGCGTGGGAAGCGCTTTACGGGTGGGCAGAACAGAAGAGCTACGCGCCCGCCGTGATCGCACTGTGCCGACGCATCCTGGAGGACTCCTCCGTCGCCACATCTCTGGCCAAGCGGGCAATGGTGCGGCTGCGCCGCGTCGCGCACAAGAACACCGACGCCACCGTAGTCAGCCAAGTCCTGGCTGCCTTCGACGATCTTGTCCAACACCCCACCGTGGCCCAGCGACTGGTCGGTGAGGTCCACGGCTGGCAGCAGGGCAAGGTCTCCGCACGTAGCGGCTCACTGGCCTTCCTCGCGCTGATGGCCGTCCATCATGACGGCACGCCATGGCTCGTGTGCACGCCTCCCACGGAAATCGACGTACAGCAAGCCGTCCACGACCTGCTCTCCTCCGCGGACACCGCTGCCGAGGTCATCTCGCGTCTGACGGACTGGATCTGCTCGTGTGCCGGCGACCCCAGCGCCTACACACAGTTGCGCGACCAACTCCTGCCAGCGCTGCGCGGCCACAACATGTTCGAGGCCGGCATGAAGCTCATGAACGAGTTGCGTGGCATCTCCACGGCTGAGGGCGTGAGCGTGGCTGACGACTTCTACAACCACCTCGTCGACAGCCGTCTGCACACGGTCTTCCCGCTCGAAGAGAACATCGCATGAGGTGGCCGTGGCACCGCGCCGTCCGTAGGAGTACGTCCGTCCAGCCGCGCCTGCTGCCCAGTGCCACCGCCGGCATCGCGTTCGAAGCCGTGTACACGATCACCTGGCGACCACTCTGGCGTGTGCCTCCCAATGTGGAGGAGGCAGTACGCACTGCAGTGCATGCCACGGCCACCGAGACAGCGGTGCGAATGGGAGCCTCGGACGTGCCCGCCGCACAGGACGCCGTCAACGCCGCCCTCGGCCGGCTGCCTCGCCGTGCCCCGGACTACTGCCTGCTGAACGTCTACGCGGCTCTCGGTCTGCCCAGCGCGGCACAGGACCTACTGGCACAGCAGGCCGCGGACAAGCAACGAATCCACCGCCTGCGCTTCTTGAAGAACAACCTCTACGATCACCCGGACCTTGTCGTCCTGGACCAACTTGAACACCACGCCCCCGGTGCCCTGGGCGACGAACACATTGCCGAACTCCAGCGCCTTGCTCGCCTGATCTGCTCGTGCGACCGCTGGTGGTTCCCACTCCTGCAGCAATGGGAACAGGTCGGCCAAGGATTCACGGACATCGAGAAGCGACAGCAGGCCATGCTCGTGCTGTCCGACTCCCTCAAGACTCTCAACGGCGGCAGTCTCCCCGGCAGCATCGCGCCAGTGGACACGCCCGGGTCTGGCGGAGCACCACGAAGGGCGCACCCATGAAGCTCGCCCTGTGGCGGATACTGTTGGCCCCCCTGACCAGCCTCCGAGCCCTGTTCATTCAACGGCGCAGCGCAACACCCCTGTCCTACGACGTTGCCTGGCGCCGGGCCCGCCTGCACCGTTGTCCTGACGAAATGGTCTATCGACTCCACGGCCACCAAGCCACCGCACCCGAACAGGCATCCAGTGCTCAGTCGCCCTTGGCCCCGCCCAGAAAGGATGAACCGACCGACCGACGCCCCTGACCGAGCTCTCCACAAACACGCAAACGCCCTCGCCCAGTCCATGAGGACAGGGCGAACGGACTCAGCACAACGGAACACCTGACGACCGGCTCAGAAACGCGTGGGCGAGTGCAAACACGAAATAGGCGCACTCTGAGAGCGTCACAGCGACACGGACCGCATGAGGCGCCGACCTCATCGTGCGCGCCAGCGCGGCTTCTCACAATGAGTCGCGCCTCAAGCGCTCCGGCGCGGCTTCGTCGTCCCACGGCTCCGGACAGAGGCCCCGTCAGGACGATCCCCGGCGAGTCTCACCGGCTATCACGAACTGGACGGACCCTCCCGAACCAGGAGGACCTGACCTGCGATTTCACGCCCACACCGGACTGGCGTAAACCCCCTGGACGGCCCCTGCAACCTGTGCCAGGTGAGACCGCCAGCTCGGAGCGGGCGGCTACGGCCAATCCAACAGAGCCGCAGGCCCAAGGTCTGCATCAGCCAAGATCCGGACCATTCCCGGGCCGACGGTCCCGGCAAGGTCGCCACAGCCACCATATTCGCAGGTCAGCGAGTTGCTGCCGCTGTACCACCAGCAGACCAAAATTCTTCAGCCTCGGCATCAGCTTGAAGTCGAGGCATGTGCGCGAAGGAGAACCCGACGATCGAGGCGCCGTGGGTGTCGGTGTACTGCCGGTCCACTACCATCTCGGTGCAGTGCCGCAGCACGCCCTCGATCATCGCGGCAACCTCGGAGGCCGCTTTTGGTGGTGTCGGCCGCCGCTGACGTCGCCCTGGGGAAGAGTGCGGTCTCGTAGCCAGTGAGGGCAGCTTCGATGTCGTCGGGGTGTTCGAGGATCGCACGGGCAAGCTCCGCGCCGTCGAACATGGCCAGGTCGGTTCCCACTCCTGCGAACGGTGACCTGAGGTGTGCGGCGTCGCCGATCAGAATCACTCCCGAGACGCGGTCCCAGCGCTGTCCGACGGGAAGTGCGTGGAGGCCCGACGCTGGGCGATCACGTTCCTGACGGTGGCAATGAGTGTGCTGCCGACCCGGGCCTGACGACAATCCCGCGCGGACCGCTCGCCGCCCCCGTCACCGTCCTCGGAAACGGTCGGGTCACGCCGGTCCGGGCGGGGAGACTGAGCGGCACCCGGGCCGACCGCGCGAGCACCGGTATACGTGTTTAGTAAACAATTGCGTCGCGAGCGCCACTCTCCTAATGTCCCCTTGCGTAGGAAACCGTTTGCGTTCCGATTCGAGGGAGTCCGATGAGCACGATCCGCGACGTCGCTCGCGTGGCGGGCGTCTCGCCCGCCACGGTGTCGCGCGTGGTCAACGGGCTCACCGGGTTCTCCGAGCAGACCCGTCAGCGGGTGGAGGAGGCGGCCTCCCGGCTGGGCTACGAGCCCGACACCCTCGCCCGCGGACTGAAGACCCGGCAGAGTCCGGTGCTCGGGGTGCTGGCCCCGGTCGTCTCCGACGCGCTGGCGTCCCAGATCATGGGTGGCATCGAGGCGGCCGCGCGTGCTCGCGGCTACTCGGTGATGCTGGGCCGCACCGGGCCCCACGCCGTCCATGCACCCGGCTACCTGCGGAACTTCCGGGCGTTCCGGGTGGCGGGGGTCATCCTCATCTCCACCGTGGTCACAGCCGAGATCCGGCGGGCCCTCGGTGACCGCATCCCCTTCACGGCGGTGGCGATCCGCGACGGCTCCCGGTTCCCGAGCCTGGCCATCGACGACGACCTCGCCGCCTACGACGGCACCCGCTTCCTCCAGCGGCTGGGCCACGACACGATCGGCCTCATCACCGGCGACACCGAGTCGGTGCTGGTCAACACGCCGCGCATGTGCGGATACCAGCGGGCCATGGCCGAGGCAGGGCTCGCACCGATCGTCGCCTACGGTGACTCGCTCTACGACAGTGCACCTCCGGCCGTGCGCACCCTGATGACGGAGCATCCCGACATCACGGCGATCTTCGCGCTCAGCGACGAGATGGCCGCCGGCGCGGTCAACGAGCTGCAGCGCCTCGGCTACCGCGTCCCCGCCCAGGTCTCGGTGTTGGGCTTCGACAACACGCCCACCGCCCAGCACGTTCATCCGGCCCTGACCACCGTCACGCAGCCGCTGTACCACATGGGCGAGTTGGCCGTCGAGCAGTTGCTCTCCTCCATCCGGCCCCAGCCGCACATCCTGCCCCACACGATCACCCACCGCGGGAGCATCGCCGACCGGCGGCCCCAGGCCGTGCCGGCACCGCCCAGTCCCTGACCCCGGACGGCACGCCGCCCGCGGGTCTCATCCTTCGCCCATGGGCCGTCCCGGTATGCCCTCACCAGCCACGACACGAGCCTCTTCACCCACTTCAAAGGAGAAGTCATGACCGCACGCCCCCTGAAGAGATCAGCCGGCCTCGCCTTGGTTCTCTCCATGGCCGGCACGCTCGCCGCCTGCGGCGGGAGCAGTGGCTCCAGTGGCAAGGTCGAGATCGAGTTCTTCCAGAGCAAGAGCGAGTCGATCGCCGTCGTCAACAAGCTGATCAAGGAATTCGAGCAGAGCCACCCGGACATCACCGTCGTCCAGAACAACGCCCCCGACGCGCTCACCGCGCTCAAGACGGCCCTGGTCAAGGGCAACGTGCCCGACGTCATCGCGGTCAACGTCAGCGTCTACAACGATGTCGCCAAGACCAACGTCCTCGCGCCGCAGACCGGCACCGCGGCGGCGAAGGCGGTCAACGCCACCGCCGCCATCGACTACACGAACAAGGCAGGCCAGACCGGCGGCAAGACGTACGCCCTGCCGTGGACGGTCAACGCCCAGGTGGTGCTCTACGACAAGGACGAGTTCGCCAAGCTGGGCCTGTCCGTCCCCACCACCTGGGCCGAGTTCGTGCAGACGGCCCAGAAGATCAAGGCCGCCGGTCAGCAGCCCTTCGAGTTCACCTGGAAGGACAACTGGACCGCGAAGCTGCTGCTCAACTCCCTGGCCGGTCCGACGCAGGGGTCCGACTTCTGGCAGAAGCTGCAGGGCGGCAGCGCCACCTTCTCCGGCAGCGCCGCCTACCGGACCGCGACCGACCGGCTGCTGCAGCTGAAGAAGTTCGCGCAGTCCGACCCGTTCGGCACCACCTACGACGACGGGAACGCGGCCTTCGCCAACGGCAAGTCGGCCATGTACGTCCAGGGGACCTGGGCGATTCCGGAGATAACCGCGATCAACGCGCACAAGAACATCGGTGAGTTCGTCCTGCCTACCGGCGACACCGCGAGCCAGAACCTGCTGCTGTCCGGGCCCGACTCCGTCGTCGGCGTCGCCAAGAGCGGCTCGCACGCGAAGCAGGCACAGGAGTTCGTGGACTTCCTGTTCTCCAAGTCCGCCCAGCAGGAGTACGCCGACGACCAGCACCTGATCTCGGTCCGCAACGACGTCGCGCCGAGCGACAGCGGTCTCGCACAGCTGAAGAAGGAGTGGATCGACACCGACAAGACCGCGATGTACCCCGATGGCATGTTCACCGGCGCGAGCAACCTCGCCGGGCTGACGCAGACGTTCCTCTACGACGGCAACGCGAAGAAGTACCTCGGCGACGTCGACTCCGACTTCGGCAAGAACGGGATCAAGTAGTCGTGGCCGGCACCGTTCAAGCACATCGAGGGAAGGTCGTGCGCAGGGCCGTCCTCAGACGCGTCAACCCCTACTGGTTGATGGCCGTCCCCGCGATCGTGCTCTTCTTCCTCTTCCACACGCTGCCGGCGTTGGAAGGCGTCTTCTACAGCTTCACCGACTCCACCGGATACGGCGACTGGAAGTTCGTCGGCTTCGAGAACTACGTGAACCTGTTCTCCGACGACTCGGTGCTGCACAGCTACCGCTTCACCCTCGGGTTCGCCGCATTGAGCACAGTCGTGGTCAACGCGATCAGCCTGGCGATCGCGGTGTGCCTCACCCGCAACATCAAGTTCCGCGGGCTCCTGCGGGGGATCTTCTTCCTGCCCGCCGTGCTGGCCACGATCGTCATCGGCTACGTCTTCAACTTCCTGTTCTCCTCCGGCCTGACCGGCATCGGCAGGTCGCTGGGGATCTCCTGGCTGTCCGACAGCATCCTGGGCAACCCGCACCTGGCGTGGCTCGGCGTCGTGCTGGTCGCCGTGTGGCAGTCGTGCGCGACCACGATCGTGATCTACATGGCCGGACTGCAGTCGGTACCCGGTGACGTCCTCGAGGCGGCGACGATCGACGGCGCCAACTCCTGGCAGCGGTTCTGGCGGATCACCTTCCCGCTGCTGGCGCCGTTCCTGACCATCAACATGGTGCTGTCGCTGAAGAACCAGCTGATGGTCTTCGACCTGGTGGTCGCGCTGACCGGCGGCGGACCCGGCACGAGCACCCAGTCGATCTCGTACCTGATCTACCACAACGGCTTCACCGGCGGTCAGTTTGCCTACCAGTCGGCCAACGCGGTCATCTACTTCGTGGTCATCGCCATGCTGTCACTGGTGCAACTGCGGGCGCTGCGTGCTCGGGAGGTGAGCGCGTGAACGCGACCGTGCGCCGGCGTTCCGGCTGGCTGCTGACCGGCCTGCTCTTCTTCTGCTCGCTCAGCATCCTGGCCCCGATGTACCTGACCGTGGTCACCGCGCTCAAGACGCGCTCGGATGCCGGCAGCAGCCTGTGGGGCCTGCCACACTCGCTGCACTGGGGCAACTTCAGCGAGGCGATCAGGGTCACCCACTTCTGGCACGCGCTGGGCAACAGCCTGCTGCTGACCGCGGTGGTCGTCGTCTTCACCGTGCTGACCAACTCGCTGGTCGGATACGCGATCGCCCGCAACATGCATCGCCGGGCGTTCCGGGGGGTGTTCTTCTACTTCCTCTCCGCGCTCTTCATCCCGTTCCCCATCATCATGCTGCCGCTGGTCAAGGAGCTGAGCCGGCTGGGACTGGACAACCTCGGCGGGCTGGCCCTGCTCTACGTGGTCTACAACCTGCCGTTCAACGTGCTCCTCTACACCGGCTACATGCGCACCATCCCGATCGCGATCGACGAGGCCGCGACGATCGACGGAGCGAACGCCTGGCAGCGGTTCTGGCGGGTCATCTTTCCCCTGCTCACCCCGGCCAACGCGACCGTGGCGATCCTGACCGGACTCTCGACCTGGAACGACTTCCTGCTCCCCCTGGTCGTGCTCTCCGACCAGAACCAGTACACGCTGCCGCTGACCCAGTACGCCTTCCAGGGCCAGTTCTCCACGAACTACAACCTGGCCTTCTCCTCCTACCTCATGGCCATGGCCCCCATGATGATCATCTATCTGCTCGCGCAGCGGTGGATCATCGGCGGCGTCGCCAACGGTGCCGTCAAGTAGCGCGCCCAACGAGCCTGCGACCCGCATCCCTCCCCCGCCCGACCCGATCCGCGAAGAAGGCGCCCTCCGACGATGCATGACGTCCTCGACCCCTGCGACACCGTCCCCGACGAGGTCGACCAGCTCCTCCTCACCGGCCACCGCGTCCCGACCGACCTGCGTACCCGGATCGAACAGGCCCGCGCGGCCGGCGACCGCGCGGCCCTGCGCGGGCTGCTGCCCCTGCTGGAGGCCGGCGCCGAGCGCGCGGCCGACTGGCCCTACGACGAGCCCGACGACCTCGACACGATCCTGGCCCGGCTGCCCGGCGCCGCCTCCCCGGCGTCCACTCCGGCGTCCTCCGCGGCGGACGACCTCGCCGACCGCATCGCTGGCGCCTGGTACGGGCGGTGCGCCGGCTGCTGCGTCGGCAAGCCCGTCGAGGGACTGACACCCGCGCAGATCCGCGCCTACCTCGCCGACGCGGGCGCCTGGCCCCTGCGCGGCTACATCCCGCTCAGCGACCGGCTGCCAGCCGGGGTCGAGCGGCTCAATCCCTCGGCGACCGAGGCGACGCTCGGCCACGTAGACGGGATGCCCCGTGACGACGACGTCGACTACACCGTGCTCGGCCTGCATCTCCTCGAACGTTACGGGCGCTCCTTCACCCGTGACGACGTCGCCCGGGAGTGGCTGGACAAGCTGCCCTTCCTGCAGACCTTCACCGCGGAGCGGGCCACCTACCGCAACATCGTCTCCGGTGTCGCCGTCGGCGAGGCCGGCCGCTACCGCAATCCCTACCGCGAGTGGATCGGCGCCCTCATCCGGGCCGACGTCTTCGGCTACGTCAACCCGGGCGCTCCGCTGGCGGCGGCGCGGCTCGCCTACGTCGACGCGAGCTTGTCCCACACCGGGAACGGCATCTACGGCGAGATGTGGGCCGCGGCGCTGGTGGCCGGGGCGTTCGTATCCGGCTCCTGCGCCGAGGCGGTCGAGCGCTCGCTCGGTTACGTGCCGCGCGGCTCGCGGTTGGCGCAGACGGTGGGCCACGTCGTCGAGCTGCACCGGCGGGGAGGCAGCTGGGAGGAGGCGATCGCCTGGGTCGACGCCACCTTCCGCGAGCACAGCTGGGTGCACACGCTGAACAACGCCGCCGTCATCGTCGCCGGCCTGCTGTGGAGCGGCGACGACCCCGCCGCCGCCATCGGCCTGACGGTGCAGGCGGGCTACGACACCGACTCCTCGGCCGCCACCGTCGGCTCCGTGATGGGTGCGCTGCTGGGCGCCTCCCAGCTGCCCGAACACCTGGTCGCCCCGCTCGCGGACCGCGTCCGCAGCGCCGTGCGCGGATACGACGGCTCGCGCATCAGCGAGCTCGCCACCCGCACCCTGGCCTTGGCCGAGGCCGGCCGATGATCCGGACCAGCCCTTGCCCGGTCGTCGCGGTCGGCTCGATCAACCATGACCTCACCGTCGAGACGCCGGTGCTGCCACGACCCGGCGAGACCGTCACCGGTGGCGCCCTGCACACCGGCCTCGGCGGCAAGGGCGCCAACCAGGCCACCGCCGCGTCCCGGGCCGGTGGGAACGTCCGGATGATCGGCGCCGTCGGCCCGGACGGGCAGGACCTGCTCGCCACCCTGGAGCGGGCCGAGGTGAACATCACCGCGGTCGAGACCCTGAAGACCGGTCACTCCGGCGCCGCGGTCGTGAGCGTCGACGCGGCCGGCGAGAACGTGATCGTGGTCATCCCCGGCGCGAACGGCTCCCTGAGCGCGGCCGCCGTGACCGCCGCATTCGACACCATCCCCGAGCCGGCCGTCCTCGTTCTTCAGGCCGAGATCCCGGTGCAGGTCATCGAGCACGCCGCCCGTCTCGCGGTCGCACGGGGCTGGCGTGTCGTGCTCAACCTCGCGCCGTACGTTCCGCCGGCGGCCGATGTCGTGGCGGCCGCCGATCCGCTCGTCGGCAACGAGCACGAGGCGGACGCGCTTCTCTGGGCGAGCGGCCGGGTGGCCGCGGACGTCGCCAGCGCCGCCGCCGAGGCCGGCCGACGTGCCGCCTCGGCGATCATCACCCGCGGCGCCGAAGGGACGTACGCCGTGAGCTGCGGTGGCGGCGCCGGCGACGTCAGGCACATCCCGGGGCCGGCGGCCGAGGCCGTCGACACCACCGGCGCCGGCGACGCGTTCGCCGGCACGCTCGCCGGTGGCGCCACCCTCGAGGACGCCGTCAAAGCGGCGGTCCAGGCCGGTACGCGCGCCGTCACCCATCGTGGGGCGCAGCTGCAGGAAGAGGAACTGTGATGATCGATTCTCCGCGGAGACTCATTCTGGACACCGATGTCGCGATGGGGGCACCGGGCGAGGACATCGACGACGGCTTCGCCCTGGCCTACGCCATCGCCGAGCCGGCACTCCACCTCGACCTCGTCACCACCGTCGAGGGCAACACCGACGTCGACAGCGCCACCGTGCTCGCCCTCGAACTCCTGCGCCGGCTGGGGCGGTCGGACATTCCCGTCGTACGCGGCGCGGATCGCGCCCTCCTCGGCATCCGCCGTGCACGCTCCCGGCAAAGCGACGTGCTCCAGCGGTTCGGGTCCCCCCCGCCGTCGGACCGCCGGGCCGCGACGGCGATCGTCGACCACGTCATGGCCCACCCCGGCGAGGTGACGCTGGCGCAGATCGGCCCGCTGACCAACCTCGCCACCGCCCTGGCCATCGAACCGGAGCTGGCGACCGCGATCGACCGGATCGTGCTCATGGGCGGCTACTTCTTCGGCACCCAGAACAACGCCACGGTGCCGGGCGAGTTCAACATCTGGGCGGACCCGGAAGCCGCCGTGCGCGTCCTGCGCTCCGGCGCCCGGGTCCGGATGGTGGGGCTCGACGTCACCTACCAGGTGCGGATGAGCCAGGAGCAGGCCGGCGTGCTCGCCGCCACCGGCGGCGACTTCGGTCGCTTCGCCGGAGAGTGCGGGCTGGGCTGGATCGAGACGCTGCGCCGGCGCTACCCCCACTCCACCACCCACGGCAGCTTCCACCTGCACGATCCCCTCGCCGTCGCCTCCATCGCCCATCCCGACCTGATCGAGTGGCAACCGGCCCACGTCGAGGTCGCGTTGGACGGCGTGGCACGCGGCATCACCGTGGCCGACCTCGCCGGGCATCCCGACGAGCTTCCGCCCAACTGCGAGATCGCGCGCGACGTCGATGCCGAGCGCTTCGTCAACTTGCTCCTGCATCGGCTCGCCGCGCTCTGAGCCGCAGCCGGCGCAGCAACTCCCCCTCCCCCAGCAGAAGGAACACCAGGACCCATGACCGCCGTATCGCCCGCTTCATCCAGCTCCGCCGACGACACCTGGTGGCGGCAGGCCGTCGTCTACCAGATCTACCCCCGCTCCTTCGCCGACTCCGACGGCGACGGCATCGGCGACCTCCCCGGCATCACCTCCCGGGTGCCGTACCTCACCCGGCTCGGGGTGGACGCGGTCTGGCTCAGCCCCTTCTACCCCTCGGCGCTCGCCGACGGCGGCTACGACGTGGACGACTACCGCGACGTCGACCCCCGCCTGGGCACGCTGGAGGACTTCGACGCGATGGTCGCCGCCCTGCACCAGGCCGGCATCCGGCTCATCGTCGACATCGTGCCCAACCACACCTCCAACCGCCACGTGTGGTTCCAGGAGGCACTGGCCGCGCCGAAGGGCTCGCCGGCACGCCGGCGTTACGTCTTCCGCGACGGCAGAGGTGCCCACGGCGAGCTGCCGCCGTCGGACTGGACCTCCACGTTCGGTGGACCCGCCTGGGAGCCGGTCGGGGACGGGCAGTGGTACTTCCACTTCTTCGCCACCGAGCAGCCCGACCTCAACTGGGACAACCCCGAGGTGCACGAGGACTTCCTGACCACGCTGCGGTTCTGGGCCGACCGGGGCGTCGACGGCTTCCGCATCGACGTCGCCCACGGGCTGGCCAAGCGCCTTCCCACGGAGCTGCCCTCCCAGGCCGAACTCGATGCCCTGCCCAAGGACGGCGACCACCCGCTCTGGGACCGCGACGACGTCCACGACATCTACGCCGAGTGGCGGAAGGTCTTCGACGAGTACACCCCGCCCCGCACGGCCGTGGCCGAGGCGTGGGTCGCCTCCGACCGCCGCGCCCGCTACGCGAGCCCGGAAGGACTTGGGCAAGCCTTCAACTTCGACCTGCTGGAGGCCGACTTCAACGCCGCCCGGTTCCGCGACATCATCTCCTTCAACGTCGAACTGGCCCACGAGTCGGGCTCGTCGAGCACCTGGGTGCTGTCCAACCACGACGTCGTCCGGCACGCCACCCGCTACGGCCTCCCCCCGCTGAACGGCGCGAAGGTCAAGCAAGGCGGCGCCTGGCTGCTGTCCGGCGGCGCCGAACCCCCACTCGACGCGGCCCTCGGGCTGCGCCGGGCACGCGCGGCGACGCTGCTCGAACTGGCCCTGCCGGGCTCAGCGTACCTCTACCAGGGCGAGGAGCTGGGGCTTCAGGAGGTGGCCGACATACCCGCCGAGGCACGGCAGGACCCGACCTTCTTCCGCAACCCCGGCGTGGACGCCGGCCGCGACGGGTGCCGCGTCCCGCTCCCCTGGACGGCCACCGGCCCCTCGTTCGGCTTCGGCGCGGCCGGCGCGCACCTGCCCCAGCCACGCTGGTTCGCCGGCTGCTCGGTGGAGACCGAACAGTCCGCCCCGGACTCGACGCTCTCGCTCTACCGGCGCGCCCTGGACCTGCGCCGCCGGCTCCAGACGGAGGAGGAACTCACCTGGATCGAGACCGGCCGCGACGACGTCCTCGCCTTCCGCCGCCCCAACGAATGGGTGAGCGTGACCAACTTCGGCGCCGCGCCCTGCCCGCTGCCCGACGGCGAGCTGCTGCTCACCAGCGCCCCCCTGACGGGATCGACGCTGCCTGCCGCCACCACCGCATGGCTGCGATGCTGAACCCCGCCGAGGACCACGGATGGTGGCGGAACGCGCTCATCTACGAGGTCTACCCACGCTCCTTCAGCGACAGTGACGGCGATGGCGTCGGCGATCTGGCCGGGCTGATCGAGCGCCTGCCCTACCTCGCCTCCCTGGGGGTCGACGGCGTCTGGCTGACCCCTTTCCAGCCCTCGCCCCAGATCGACCAGGGCTACGACATCAGCGACTACTGCGACGTGGACCCGCTGTTCGGCTCGATGCGCGTCTTCGACGAACTGCTCGGCGCCGCGCACCGCACCGGCATCCGGGTGCTGGTCGATCTCGTGCCCAACCACACCTCGACGAGCCATCCGATGTTCCGTCGCGCCGTCGCCGCGAAGCCCGGCTCGCCGGATCGATCCCTGTTCCACTTCCGCCCGGGCCGCGGCACGGCCCACGAGCGCACTCCCAACAACTGGCTCAGCGTGTTCGGCGGCCCGGCGTGGTCCCGTGCGCCCGAGCAGGACCCCACCGACCCGGACTGGTACCTCCACCTGTTCTCCAGCGGCCAGCCCGACTGGAACTGGGAGCACCCGGCCGTGCACGACTACTTCGACGGCGTGCTGCGGTTCTGGTTCGACCGCGGGGCCGACGGCGTACGCATCGACGTCGCTCACGGGCTCTACAAGCAGCCCGGCCTGCCCGACAGCCCCGCGGTACCGGAGGTGATCGACGGCCTGCGCTCCAACCCGCTCGCCATGGACCAGGAGCCCGTCCACGACGTCTACCGCCGCTGGCGGCGCATCGCCGAGAGCTACCAGCCGGCACGACTGCTGGTCGGCGAGGTCAACCTTCCCGCGCCGCGGGCCGCTCGCTACACCCGGCCCGACGAGCTGCACCAGTCCTTCGCCTTCACCTTCACCCAGCTCGGCTGGGACGCCACCGCGTGGGTACGGACGGGGAACGAACTGGCGGCCGCCCGGGACGCGTACGCCTCCTCCACCACCTGGGCACTGGAGAACCACGACCTCGTCCGGACCGCGACCCGGTTCGGCACCGGCGAACGCGGCCGGCGGCGCGGCCGGGCCGCCCTGCTCGCCCTGCTCGGCCTGCCCGGAGCCGTCTACGTCTACCAGGGGCAGGAACTCGGGCTACCCGAGGTCGACGTCCCGGCCGACCGTCGCCGGGACCCCATGTGGCAACGCGCCGCCATCGGGCGCGACGGAGCCCGGGTCCCGATGCCCTGGACCGTCGCGAGCACCGGCACCCACGGCTTCTCTCCCCCGCAGGCGGCCGAGCCATGGCTGCCCGTCCCGCCAGGGTGGGGACGCTACGCGGTCGAGGCCCAGACGGACGCGGCGGGCTCCACCCTGGAACTCTTCCGCACCGCGGTGCGCGTCCGACGGGAGCTGCTGAGCCCGGCCGGGGCATCGGCCGGCCTCTCGGCCCGGTGGCGACTCCACGAGAACGGGCTCGTCGAATGCGCCCGCCCGGACGGCATCTCGGTCTTCATCGCCATGGACGACGAGGGGGCACGACTGCCACCGGGCCGGGCATTGCTCGCCAGCGATCCCCTCGACGAGACCGGAACCCTTCCGCCGGACACGGCGGTCTGGTGGCGACACGAGACCTACTACCCGTAGTTCGCGGGACTCATCGACTCAGCCGCCGCTCTTGCGCCTGAACGACCGCTGGCTCGCAGCCGGGCCGTGCGCCGAACGCACCTTCGACGCATCGGACTTGGCGGCAGCATCAGCGGCGTCCGCCTGCGCACCGCGCTTGCGCGCCAGGGCTTCGCGGAACTTGCGCTTGAGGTCGTAATTGCCGTCGCTGTCCGGCTCCAGAGGGGACGTCTCGGGGGCAGCCGGCTCCGAACCTTCCGTAGATACTGGCTCTGCGGTCATGGTGACCTCCTGGGTTCGGGGGTGGGCAAGCACAGCTTGTCATGCTGGGCGCAGTGCGAGGCGCCGGCAACGTCATCCTGCTCCGTTTCGGCGAATATCCCTCTCGCGGCCAAGGCGTTGACTTCGTAGGTGAGGCGCACGGGACGGCTTCGGGCCGGGCCGAGGGTTGTCGATCCCGTGGCCAGGCTGCCAGGGCAACGGCTCTCAGCCGTTGCGACGCACGAGGGCGGCTCTGCGGGCCTCGGCGAGCTTGCGGGCCTCGCCGGCCTTTCGGGACTTGCCGCCGGCGCCACGGGAGGTGCCCTTGCTGGTGCCGAGGCCGCGGAAGGGAGCGTTGGTGTTCTTGGGTCGGGGGACGGCGGGCCCGGCGTCGAGCGGGATCCCGGAGGGAGTCTTGGCGCCGGTGATCCGGCTCAGCTCCGCCTCACCCGAGCGCACCTTGGTGACGGTCGGCTCGATGCCGGCCTCGGCCATCATGCGGCTCGTCTCGCGGCGCTGGCCCGCCAGCACAAGCGTGACCACGCTGCCGGACTCACCGGCGCGGGCGGTGCGGCCCGCCCGGTGCACATAGTCCTTGACGTCGGTGGGCGGGTCGACGTTGACCACGAGATCGAGGTCGTCGACGTGCAGGCCACGGGCCGCGACATTGGTCGCCACCAGAACGGTGATCTGGCTGTTCTTGAACTGCGCCAGGGTCCGTGTGCGCTGTGGCTGGGACTTGCCGCTGTGCAGGGCCCCGGCGTGCACCCCGCTGGCCCGCAGATGCCGGGTGAGCTGGTCGACGGCGTGCTTGGTGTCGAGGAACAGCAGTACGCGGCCGTCGCGGGCGGCGATTTCCGTGGTGACGGCGTAGCGGTCAGGGCCGTGGACGACCAGAACGTGGTGCTCCATCGTCGTGACCGTGCCCGCGGTCGGGTCGACCGAGTGGACGACGGGGTCGTGGAGGTAGCGGCGGACCAGTTGATCGACGTCGCGATCGAGAGTGGCCGAGAAGAGCATCCGCTGACCGTCGGGGTGCACCTGGTCGAGCACGTCGGCAACCTGCGGCAGGAATCCCAAGTCGCACATCTGGTCGGCCTCGTCCAGCACGGTGATTCCCACCCGTCCCAGGCGGCAGGCGTTGCGCTCGATCAGGTCGTGCAGGCGTCCGGGGGTGGCGACGACCACCTCGGCTCCCTGGCGCAGCGCGGTGACCTGCCGGCCGATCGACGTTCCGCCGACGACCGTGGCGATCCGCAGCCGCAGTGCCTCGGCGTACGGCGCCAGCGCCTGGGTGACCTGTTGGGCCAGCTCCCGGGTGGGCACAAGGATCAGAGCGAGGGGCTGCTTCGGTTCGGCGCGCCGCCCGGCTGTACGTGTCAGCAGCGGCAGGCCGAAGGCGAGCGTCTTGCCTGATCCGGTGCGCCCGCGTCCCAGGATGTCGCGCCCCTCCAGGGCATCGGGCAGTGTGGCGGCCTGGATCGGAAAGGGTTCGCGCACCCCGAGTTCGCTCAGTGTCCGCAGCACCTCCGCCGGCAGTTCCAGACCGGCGAAGGTGACGGCCGGGAGCAGCGCCGGGGTCGTTGCCCCGGGCTGGGCGGGACTGCCGTGAGCGATGCCGGAGTCATTGGGATGCTTCATGAACAGCCTTCCGCAAGGGAACGTACCGAGGAAGGCCCGGCAGGTTTGAACAGCCCACGCACAAGCCGAACGGAACAGGCAGAATCGCCCACCGCGACGACCACGCAAACACGTGAGACTAACACATGGCATAACCTCGCGCCGCTGCTACCGATCGCCCCTGTGTACGGGTGCTGGCAGGGGGTTGGCCTGGAACAACCGTTCCCCTTGAAGAACGGCCCCACCCCACGGGCGAGCTGTCGAGCCACGCATCGAGCCTTACGAGCGGGGCGCCGGGCGGGGCAGCAGGCCCCTGCTGCGGGTGCAGGTCAACAAGCCGGACGCCGTCCGGCCCGATGCTGACCATTTACTGACCCGGACGCGGCGATCAAGGCTACGACCTGCGGAAGCCGATCTCGGGCTACCGCTACTACAGCGCTGACCAGGTGGCGCGGGCGACCGTGCTGCGCCAGTTCCGTGAGATTGCCATGCCCCGCGCTGGTGTCGAGGCGGTACTGGGTTCCGGGGCTGCCGAGGTATCCCGGCTGCTCGATGATCATGTGCCGAAGGTCGTGGGAGACGCGGCGGCAGCACAGCAGAAGGCTGCTGTCATCAAGTCCGCGCTCGGGAACGTGCACGGGTCTTCCGATCACGGCGCTGAAGGGTCCCGTGCCGGCGGATGCGGTCGAGCAGGTCCTGACCGCGACTGACCGATACCGGCTCTCCACCCGAACCCTGGTGCCGACTGATCCACCGAGGCAGACGTGGGCCGGCACAGTCAACGGCGATGAGATGCGGGCCGGCGGTCGCCGAGATCCGCCGCAGCGGGCTGGTGCGACTGCCGCGAAGAAACCCCGGCGAGCGCATCGCGCTGCACGTTGCCGCCCAGGGAGTGACGTCGTGTCAGCAGATGACGAACACCCCGACATCCCCTCCCGGCTACCGCGACGGGGCAGGCCCTCCAGATCTGCTTCGAGCTGACCACGCTCTATCCCGCCGTGAGCACCACGATCCGGCCCCGACGTGATGCTCGACCTGAGGGGAAATAGCCAGCCCGTCACGATCCGCTCCGCCGACCGCGACGCTCTCACCACCCTGGCCATACCCATCAAGCCCGGCCGCTCCGCCTGAGAAAGACGACGAGGAACATCCATGACCAACGCACCCGCCAGCCCCGACCCGACCATGGAAGCCATGCCCAGGCCCTGGCCTGGAAGGTCCGGGCCTTGAGGGGCAGACCGCTGGCGCAGGCGATCACGGCGCCGGGCAGAGGAGACGACACATACGGAGCGCGCGGCGTCCAGCGGCTCCTGCAAGCCGGCCACCATGCAGTGAAGCCGGTGCCCCGCCGACCGGCACACCGCGTCATTCCGAAGGAATGCGAAACTCGAATTCGGGACGGTCCCACGGCACGGCGGGCGGGTTCGCGAGCGCGGTCCCGGTCCGCACCGCACCGACGCGGTGATAGAAGTCCTCGGCGGGAAGATGCGACACGACCGTGACTCGGTCGATCCCGGCAGCACGGGCCTCGGACCGCATGTGCGCCACGAGCAATCGCCCAATACCCCGCCCTTGCGCTTCATCGGCGACGAACAGCAGGTCGAGCTCCGGTGGAGCAAGGACGAGCGAGTAGAACCCGAGGACCCGGCCTCCATGCTCGTCGGCGCTGACGGCCACAAAGGCGCGGTGGGCCTCGATGTAATCAGGACCGACCCGGTAGCCCGCGACTGCGGCTGCGTACTTACCCTCGTAGGCGCCTGAGCCGCGCACGAGCCGCGTGAGCCGTTTGGCATCCCGCGCGACGGCCCTCCGTATCGTGACCGGCTGGCTGATCGGGGAAGTGCGTGAACTCATCGGGAGAGTATTTCGCACCGGGAAGTGCCTTCGTGCGGCGGGTCGGCTGCTCGTGCAGGCGTTCCTGCACCGCTCCCCGGAACCCCTCGCCCAGGCCCCGCTCGGCCACGCCACTGCCGCCGAATCGCCCCGGCACACACCCACGTACGCGCGGATCATCGTGGCCGAACACGCCCGACGCCGCCTGCGCGAGGCCGCCGCGCACCTGATGCACACGGTACGGGACGCCTCCCGCACCCCGTGCTTACCACACTGGCCGAGGACGACGCTCTCGCCTCCGTCGTGGACGCCATCGCCGCGTCCTTCCCGACCCGCTCCGGATCCCTGCCCCGCATCCCCGCACAAGCCCCTGCACTGCGACGAAGAGTCCGCCCAGGAGGAACGGCTGCTGCTCGCCACCGACCGCCGCGCCCGACCGACATCGAGCAGATGCGCTCCCGGCCGCGGAGGCCAGGTGACCGGCGTCCGCGTGGGCCGACAGGTCACCGGCGGCCACGACGAACTCCGAGTCAAGATCCGGACCATTCCCGGGCCAGCAGTCCCTGCAAGGTCCCCACGGCTGCCATATTCGCAGGTCAGCGAGCTGCTTGCGCTGTACCACCAACAGACGAAGAACCTTTTGGTCTCGTACTCCCCGAAGAAGCTGGGCTTCTTCTAGAGATCTTTAATGGTTGAGGTTACGGCGGTTGGAGATCGAGTCCGGTCTTGGCCATGAGGCCCTTGATGAGGCGGGGGCGGTACTGCATCTGCTTCAGCCGCGTCTTCACCAGTGCGGTGAGCTGGTCGAGGTTGTGCTCGGTGAGGTTGGCCGGCGATCTCTTCAGGTGCGACCACACGCCCTCGACGGGGTTGAACTCGGGAGCGTACGGCGGCAGCTGGTAGACGGTCAGCCATGATCGGGCGGCGATCAGCTCGCGCATGGTGCGGCTGACGTGTGTGTTCAAGTTGTCCCGGACCAGCACGATGGGGCCGCCGAGCTGTTGGTGTGCGGCGTCCGGCAGACGGGCGTAGTCGGTCTCGGTGAAGCCCTTGTGGCGGCCTTTGGCGGAACCACGGTCGAGGTGGATGCGGTGGATCAGCCGGGGCCGTCGGCCGGGCTTGGTGCAGATCAGCGCGGCCATCGAGACGCGTTTGGTGCCCGCTGCGGTGACCCGCACCACCGGGGTGCGGCCCCGGCGGCCCCAGGTGCGGTCCGCCGCCCTCTTTTTATGATGGGCCACTGCTCTTCACCTCGTCCCGCTCGGTGGCCTTCCGGGAGGGGACCTGCGCGCTCCAGCCGATGCGGTGCAGCAGCAGGTCCAGCCCCGGCCAGGGTGTACTCGACGGCGAACCGGCGGCGCCCGACCTCGGCGATCCGGGCCAGTGTCCAGCACTGGTCACTCCAGCCGGAGGCGGCCGGCCCGGCATCCAACACTGCTGCCAGTACACGGAGTTGTCCCGAGTCGAGCTGGCGGCGGGCGCCGCCGGGGCCTTTGGAGATCAGGGCCCGCCGACCGACCGAAGCCAACGCACGCCGCCACCGGTTCGCCGACACCCGGGTCACCCTGAACCAGCGGGCCACCTCCCGGTCACCGGCCCCGGCCTCGATCAGGTCAGCGGCAGCGAGCCGGACCTGCTCACGCCGAGCCCGTTCCCCGGCTGTCAATCCACCGCCATCGGGATACCTCATTCCCCCTACACAACGCGGCCCACGACAACCGTCACTGGGGCTGAGCCGTCAGCTCGCCCCGGATCGCGAACGATCAGAATGCTCCCGGCGGCTGCGGCTGCGACTGCGACTGCGGCTGGTCAGGGTGTGAGGACGATGCGGCCGAATACTTCGCCGGCGTCCATCTTCCGGTGTGCCAGGGTGGCTTGGTCCAGTGAGAGCACGTCGTGTACCACCACCGTGAGGTCGCCCCGCGCCGCGGCCGTGAACTGGTCGCGGCGTACGGCCTGCAGATCCGCGGTGCTGACCGTGGCTGCGCTGAAGGTGGCGAACGACATCGACTTCTGGAACTGCGCCATCAGCGTCGTTCCGAAGTCCGCGGGCGGCTGCCCTCCCACGGCTCCGACGGCCACCATGCGCCCGTTCGGGTTGAGCCGGTCGAAGAACGACGGCAGAGCGTCACCGGCCACCATGTCGAGGATCACGTCGTAGCCCGCCGGGGCGTCGGGGCCACCGTCGCCGGCACGGTCCAGTACATGCGTCGCGCCCAGCCGGCGCAGGCGCTCTCCGCGCTCGGCCGACGATGTGGTCACCGCCACCGCGGAGGCGCCCTTGCGGGCCGCCAGTTGCACCGCCATGACACCGATGCTGCCCGCCGCCCCGCGCACCAGCACTGCCTCTCCCGGGGCGAAGTGGGCGTGTGCCAGGCCGAAGTGGGCTACGGCTCCCGAGCTGCCGACAGTGACCGAATCGACCGGTGACAGCTTTGGGGGCAGCGGCAGAACCTGTTCGAGCGGCACACATGTCTGCTCCACATAGCCGCCTCCCGTGCCGGTGAAGGCCCACACCCGGCGGCCGATCCAGGACGCGTCGACCCCCTTTCCGGCGGCCGTGACCCTGCCCGCCACCTCACTGCCCGGGACGAATCCCTCCTCGAAGCCGTAGGCGGCCAGAGCCCCGCTGCGGATCAAGGCGTCCGCGCCGGCGACCCCCACCGCCTCGACCGCGATCAGCACCTCTCCCCCGGCGGGGCGGGGTGCCGGCAGGTCGACGAGAACCAGTCCTTCGGGACCTCCGTAGGTCCTGATCGCTACGGCCTTCACGGGTGCGTACCTCCACGTGCTCGAAGTTGCGGACGCATGAGCGCCTCGAACCGGCACACATCGCGCGCCGGGATGTGACCTGGCCGGTTCTGTCCCGGACGCTACCGGACGCCCCCGTCCGTTCAGCCTAAAGTGAGAGCGTGACCCGGAATGTGCCTCACTCCCTGCGGTCCGACGCACGGGACAACCGCGACCGGCTCCTCGATACCGCCCAGGCGCTGTTCTCGACGGAAGGCCTGACGGTTCCGATGCGGGAGATCGCGCGACGCGCCCACGTCGGGCCGGCCACCCTGTACCGGCACTTCCCGACCAAGGAGTCGCTGGTCACCGCGGCCTTCGCCGATCAACTGCGGGCGTGCCAGGACATCATCGACCGGGCGAGTACCGACCCCGATCCATGGCACGGCCTGCGCCAGGTCATCGAGAACATCTGCGAACTGCACGCACGCGACCGAGGCTTCACCGAGGCCTTCCTGTCGGCCTACCCCCGGGCCACCACCGTGACCGCAGGCCGCGACCACATGCTCAAGGTCATCGCCGACCTGGCACACAGGGCCAAGCTGACGGGACACCTGCGCCCCGACGTCGTACCGGACGACCTCATCCTCATGCTCCTGGCCAACAAGGGCATCCAAACGGCATCCCCCGCCGCACAAGTAGCAGCCTCCCGACGCTTCGCGGCCTTCGTCATCCAGGCACTCACCAACTGCCCCCACAACACACCCCTACCTCCCCCCGCACGCCTCACCCCGACCGAACAGGACACCCCCCGAACGTCGTGATCCTGCGGTCGCCCGAGTTGTCGACCACAGGTCCCCGCACGGGTGCGGGGCGGTGGCCGGTTCGGCCAGCAGCAGTTCCAGGTGGCGGGCGTTGACCGCTTCCTGTCGCGGCACAGACCCGCCGTCAACGAACCACCGTCAGGATCCCCTCTCAGTGACGCAGATCACTGAATCTTCCCGGTATCTGTCTCGCCCGACCTGCAATCCCGGGGGCCTTGGGACGTCTGTCGGGGTGGATGCGCCTCCGGCACAGGGCCACCGCAAGGGAAGTCGCCCATGACGGACGGTCGGCCGGCAGATCGAAACCGATGATTCGAGGACCGAGAATGTCTGTACGTCACGCAGTTGTCCGCAGCCTCCGTCCGGGCCGGGTTCGCGCCGCTCTGGGTGTCTCGGTTGTGGGCGCCGCGGTGGCCCTCGGTGGAGCCTTCACGGCCCACGCCGCGTCCGTAGCAGAGGCGAAGCCTGCCGAGCCGGTGCAGCCCGCGGCTCGGGAAGGGTGAGGCTCTTCAGTGCCTCGGCCCGCTGATCGTCTCCAGGTCGTCCGGCGAGTCACGTGAACGCACGCTGCACGGCTCAGGCCCGGCAGCACAGTCCGTACGCCCGCGGATCCCGGGTGGACGGACCGGTACTGCGACGTCCAGGAGACATGTGAGAACAGTGACAATCCCAGCCGCCGCAACACCGGCCGCCTGGTGGCAGAGCATGTGCCGGCCGCTGCACTCCCTGGTCCGCAGCGGAGTGGATCTGATGCGCCGAGCCCAGGCCAGCTGGTGGACGACCTTCCCACGGCGGAGGACGTGGTGCAGGACGCCTTCGCCGCGCTCCTGCGCCGCCACGGCCGTCGGCTCGCGGACCTGGACGACCCCGAGGCGTACTTGCGAACCAGCGTGGTCAACGCAGCTCGCTCGGTTCTGCGCCGACGCTGTACGGCACGCGCCTACATTCCAGAGCGTGAACGCCATGTCCCGTCCGCCGACAAGAGCGTGCTCCTTGCCGAGACCCATCAAGAAGTGATCAACGCATTGCAGCTTCTCACCCGCCGGCAGCGCGAGGTCTTGGTCCTGCGCTACTGGTCGGACCTCACCGAAGCCCAGATCGCCGACACCCTCGGCATCTCCCGCGGGACGGTCAAGTCAACTGCCAGCCGGGCCCTGGACGCTCTCAGCAGACAACTGGAGATACCTCGATGACCGAGCACCCCTTTCAGACGCGCTCCCGTCCTTCCCGTTGCCGGTGGCTTGCGGAGATCTGGCGATGAGCCGCAGCCGGCTCCACTACGACGCGATCGAACAACGACTGCGCGACGCCCTGGAAGCCCGGGCCACGAGCGCTGAGTTGAAACACTTGCGGCCCGCCGCCCTTCCCTCGATGCCCGGGCGTTCTTTCCTGCCCCTGCGCCGGACCATCATCGTGTTGTTCGGCCTGGCCGCGGCTGCTGCCTGCGCACTGCTCGCCGTCGCGGAAAGCAATTCAGACAGCCCGGGCCTTCCCGCCGACGTCCCCTCGCACTCGCCGAGCCCGTCCATGCCTCCGTCCCCGTCTTCCCCCGTCATCGAGGTGCCCGAGGAGGCCGCCACTGGGGGAACACTCGACCTGCCCTCCGCCGCCACCACGACCGAACCTTGAGCGGTTTTCAAGCCGAAGTTGCAGGTCGCGGGGCTGGCGTGGGTCGTGGGTGGGATCGGCCCGCGTCGTGCGCCGGGCAGCACCAGGAGACAGGTGCGCGCTCAGTTCCTGACCGAATCCACGGCGGTGTGTCCGCTCGGCGGTGTGTCCGGCGCCCTGCTGGGCGCGCTCGGCACCGTTGGCTACGCACTCGCCCGCAGCCGGCCCGCGGACATTCCGCTTGAGGTTCTCGGCCTCGGTGTGGGAGCGGCGCTCGTGATCGGTGTGCTCGTCGGCTTCGAGCCGGCGGCGCACGCGCCCACGCTCGCCCCCCACCGAAGCACTTGTCACACCGTGACCGGGTGCGCCCGACGCGAACACCACCAAGGAGGTCCAATGTTGCGTCGAATACTCGCCGCTGTGGCGGGTGTACTGCTCGTGGGAACAACCGCAGCCCCAGCTGTCGGAACGCCCGGTCCCATCGCGTGGACACCGTGCGCTGACCGCCCCGAGTTCGAATGCGCCACTCTGACCAGGCCGATCGACCCCGATCGACCTGATTCCGACACTTTCCAGATGGCCTTGGCCCGCCACCGCGCGACCGATCCCGGCCGTCGCATCGGCGTGCTGGTGGTGAATCCGGGCGGCCCTGGCGATTCCGGTGTCAACTTCACGTTCGGTGCGCGGTGGTACTTCAGCCCCGAGGTGCTGGCGCGGTTCGACATCGTCGGTTTTGACCCGCGTGGCGCCGGGCTCAGCCAACCGGTGCGCTGCTCGACCGAACTCCAGTTCGGCGGACCTACAACACACCCCACCGACCAGGCGGGGTTCGAGAGGCTGCGCGAGCACAACCGGCGGCTGCACGAGGACTGCGCCCGGCACTCCGGGCCGATCGTGGACCACGTCTCCACCGACGACGTCGTGCGCGATGTCGACGCGCTGCGCCAGGCGCTGGGAGAACGAAAGATCAGCTACTACGGGCTGTCCTACGGCACGGTCATCGGCCAGCGCTACGCCGAACACCACGGCGACAACGTGCGCGCGATGCTTCTGGATTCCGTGGTGGACCGGGGCCTGAACGCCCGCGAGTACGTGGCGTCGTCCGCCCGAGCCGCGGCAGACTCGTTCGAGCAGTGGAATCTGTGGAACGGCCGCACCCCGTCCTCACCGTTGCACGGGCTGGACATCGGTGACCTGTGGGACGACCTGATGGCCAGGGCGGACCGCGGTGAGCTCGTCGCCCCGGACGACCCGGCCAACCGGATCACCACGTACGACCTCAGCGCCACCCTGACCTCATCGGCCTACGCTCCGGACTGGGACGACTTCAGCTCGTGGGTGCTGTCGCTGCGCGATGGTGGCATCGCCACCCCGTCGGCCACTCATTCGGATGATGCACATGACACCTCGCTGTTCGCCACCGCGTTCACGACCATCTCCTGTGCCGATCTGAGCTTCCGCGTACGCACCTACGCCGAGTACGCGGCGCTGACGCGGTGGGAGAAGCAGGTCTCCCCGCGCACCGTCGGGTCGAATCGCGGCAACGCTGCGATGACGGCTTGCCTCGGCGGTCCGGAGACCCATACTCCGCAACGGCCGGGCACCATGCGCACGCAGGTGCCAACCCTGCTCATCAACAGCAGGCACGACCCCTCGACCTCGCACGAGAACGCGACCTCCGTGCAGCGCCAGCAAGGCCAGGCAGCCGTGCTCGTGACCTACGAGGGGTCCGGGCACGGCGTATACGACCGCAGTGACTGCACCCGGCAGGTCAGCGACACCTACCTGTTGTCGCTCGACGTGCCACGCAACGGGCTGTCTTGCCCTTCAACGGACAAGTGACGCCAACACCTCTGATGGGAGACACTCACATGAAACTCGGCAGGATGAAGATCCTGGTGCTCACCGCGACGATTCTGGTGGTGCTGACCGCCCTGATCACCGTCCCGGCGCCACCGGCAGCGGCCGCCGCGCACAACGACACCTCCCGGATCGAGTACACACTGGGAGAGACCGCCTTCACCGTTCCGGGATTCCTCGACGAGGAGAGGGAGAGGGAGGCCAAGATCGAGTTGACGGCTGTCGTGCACCATCCGCAATCCTTGCGCGGGCCACGCCCGGTGGTGATGCTCGCGCACGGTCTCTGGTACACGTGCGCCGGTGAGACCATGGGGTGGCCCTGCCCGGAGGGAACGCCACCGACGCGGAGCTACACCGGGTACGACTACCTCGCGAAAGCACTCGCGGAACAGGGATTCGTCGCCGTTTCCGTAGGCGTGAACGGCATCAACGCGGGTGAGTTGGGAACGTCCGCCGACATGGCGCGCGCCGCGCTGGTGAACAAGCACTTGGAGATGCTCCGCGACGCGAACGACGGCAAGGGGCCGCTGGCCGCGCCACTGCGGGCACTGCGCGGCAAGCTGGACCTGACCAACGTCGGGCTGATGGGGCATTCCCGCGGCGGCAGAGGCGTGGTCTGGCAGGCCGCCGACATCCACGCGGCCGACCTTCCCCGCGGCGTCCGCTTGCGGGCAGCAGTCCCGCTCGCGCCTGCCGACTACCACGTGTCCGACCCGGACTCGCCCGAGCACCTCAACTACCTCATCACACAGATCCCGTTCGCGGTGCTGGCCGGCGACTGCGACGGGGGTGTGGCCATGAACCGCCGCACCTTCGCGAAGAACGCAGCTGGACGGAACAAGGTCCCCTTCTATGAGGTCGACCTCGCCGGCGCGAACCACAACTTCTTCAACTCCGAGTGGGCGTACGACAACGACACCAGCTGCACCCCGGAGAACACCTGGAGTCAGCTCCAGCAGCAGAGCGCCGCGAGCCGCTACATCGTTTCTTTCTTCCGGTTCCACATGCTCGGCGACAAATCTGCCGGAGATGTCGTCGTCAACGGATTCTCGGGCGTCCGGGTCACCGCCCATCAGCCGGCAAGCTGATTCACGTGTACTGGCAAGCACATTGTCCTCGCCGGAGGAGGCCGGGGCATCGGCCGCGTGCTCCTGGAGCGGTTCACCGCCGAGGGAGCACGCACGGTCGTGGTGGCCGACTCCGGCTTCGCGGGGCGTACAGGCCGTCTCCGCGGAGTTCGGCGCGATTGCCGTGAAGCTCGACGATGACCGGCGCCCCGTTCTCGTCCAGCCCGAGCGAGTGGATCCGACCCCCGTGAACCGGCCTGGTGCCGTACTCACTCGCCAGGAACCGGACGCGCAGTGTCTCCATGGAACACTGGGCCGTCGATCTGGCCGAGGACGGCGCCGCTGTCCTGGATCCACTCCACCTGCTCGAGGTAGGCACGTGCCAGGTCGGCCTTCGTCCAGGTGCGGTCCGGTTCGAGCTGGTCGGTCATCGCCCCGCACACGATGCGTCCGCCGACCGAGGCGGCTTCGGTGGCTGAACGGCGGATCAGACCCTGGGCGAGGGGCCGGTCGAGGCCGTTACCGCGCTGGGCGGCGAGGGTGCCGTCCGGCTCAGGAGCAGGGAGCGGGCGGGGGAAAGAGACCGTCATGCAGGGTGTCCTTGGTTGTGGGCCGGGCGCCATGCGGTGCCCAGCGGGGCGTCGGTGAACAGGGCGGCGTCCATCTCGGCCAGCGGGGTCGCGACCTCGATCGGGCCGGGGATCCGGTCGAGTACGTCGGTCTGGACGTCGATACCGGGGGCGACCTCTGTCAGCACCAGGCCGCGCTCCCCGAGCTGGAAGACGGCTCGTTCGGTGACGTAGAGCACTTTCTGGCCACGCAGTCGGGCCTGCTCCGCGCTGAAGGTGACCTGCTCGACCTTGTCGACGAACTTGCGGTGCTTTCCTTCCGTGGTGAGGTCGAGTCGTCCGTCGTGCGGTACGGCGTGCAGGCCGCCTGCGGTGAAGGTCCCGCAGAACACCACGGTCGAGGCGTTCTGCGAGATGTTGACGAAACCGCCGGTGCCGACGACGCGCTGGTCGAACTTGGAGACGTTGACGTTGCCGAGGCCGTCGATCTGGGCGAATCCGAGGAAGGTGATGTCCAGGCCGCCGCCGTCATAGAAGTCGAACTGGTAGGGCTGGTCGAGGATGGCCGTCGGGTTGGTGGCCACGCCGAAGATGACTCCGCGTGCCGGTACACCGCCGACGAGTCCCTGCTCGATGGTCAGCGCGAACAGGTCGGACCAGCCTTCCTCGGCGGCGACCGAGGCGACTCCGTCGGCGATCCCGACGCCGAGGTTGACGACGTCGTCGTCACGGATCTCGGCCACCGCCCGTCGCGCGACGACCTTGCGCTGGTCGAGAGGGAAGGGTTCGAGGTGGCTCAGTGCCTGCTTGTGCTGGCCCGAGAACGCGGGGTTGTAGTCGTGGGTGACCAGCTGCCGCTGGGCGGGGTTGACCACCACCACGTCGACGCAGATGCCCGGCACGGCGACCGAGCGTGGCGGGATCGAGCCGGCGGCGGCGACTCGTTTGACCTGTGCGATGACGAGGCCGCCGGAGTTGCGGGTGGCCTGCGCGATGGAGAGCATTTCGAGATTGGCGCCCTCCTCGTCCAGGGACAGGTTGCCGTTCTCGTCGGCCGCGGTGCCCCGGATCAGGCAGACGTCGAGGCCGAAGGCGGGGTAGAACAGCCACTCGCGGCCGCCCAGCGTGATCACCTCGACGAGGTCCTGGGTGGTGATGTCGTTGAGCCGGCCGCCTTCGAGCCGGGGGTCGCAGAAGGTGCCGAGGCCGACATGGGTGACCAGGCCGGGACGGCCGCCCGCGATCTCGCGGAACAGCTGGCTCATCACGCCTTGCGGGAAGTTGTAAGCCTCGAACTGGTTGTCGGTGACCATGCGGCTCATCTCGGGTGCCATGCCCCAGTTGCCGGCGATGATCCGGCGGGCCAGACCCGGCCTGGCCAGGTGGTCCATACCACCGCCTTCGCGGTCGCCGATCCCGGTGGTGTGCACGAGGGTGAGGCCGCCGGGGCCGGCGCCTTGGCCGTATGCCTCGCCGAGGGTCCGGAGCAGCAGGTCGGGTTCGAGGAGGCCGCCTCCTGACCCGCCGATGGCGACTGTGTCGCCGGGACGGATGAGGCTGACGGCCTCGCGGGCCGCAAGGAAGCGTGGTCCGCCGCGCATCCGGCGCGAGGCCCTGGGCGCGGGGTCCGGGTGGGTGGGGATGGTCATGCTTCTTCCTTCGCGGGTCGCGGATTGTCAGAGGTTCGGCGCAGGGCTTGGCGAGGAGTTACGCCATCACTCCGCCTCCGTTGAGGTGGAGGGTCTGGCCGTGCACGAATGAGGCGGCGTCGCCGGCGAGGTAGACGACGGCTGGTGCGATCTCGTGTGCCTCGCCCATTCGGCCGGCCACCAGCCCGGCGGTGCGGGCCCGGGTCAGCTCGTCGTCGAAGGACGCCGCGGTCATCGGGGTGGTTATCGGGCCGGGCGCGATCGCGTTGACCCGGACGGCAGGCCCGACCTCGCGTGCCATGGCCCGGGTGAGGCCGAGCACTCCGGCCTTGGCCGCGCAGTAACTGGCGTAGTCCTCGGCGCCCTTGAACGCCAGCTGGGAGGAGACGTTGACGATCGCGCCGTGCCCGCGCCGGAGCATGCCGGTCAGTACGTGACGTGAGACGACGAAGACACCGTCGAGGTCGACGCTGATGGTGCGCCGCCACTCTTCGAGCGTCATGTCGACGATCCGGGCCGGGGCCATGCAGCCCGCGTTGTTCACCAGTACATCGATCGGGCCGAGCGCGTCCTCGGCTTCGGTGACGAATGCCGCTGCGGCGTCCCAGTCGGTGACGTCGCCTTCCACGGCCACCGCCATGCTGCCGTCGGCGCGCACACGCTGCACCACAGCTGCGGCTTCGTGTGCCTGGCCCAGATGGTGGACTGCGACCGAGGCGCCCGCGGCGGCCAGCGCCCTCACCATCTCCTGCCCCAGGCCGCCGGCACCGCCGGTGACCAGCGCGACTCGCCCGGTGAGGTCGAAGCAGGAGATGCCTGCCGTGCCGTCGGCGCCCTTCATGACGCCTCTGCCGTCGACGCGGCGGCGCGGGCGGCCCGGCTGGTGCGGCGGCTTTCGAGGAACGCCTGCTTGCGGGCGCGGGAGGACTCCAGGCCGGCGGTGTAGGCCGCCAGCGCTGCTTCCAGCGAGGACTCCGAGCGCAGCTCGCGCAGGACGCGCTTGGACAGGGCGAGGGCATGCGGTTCCGCCGCCAGGAGCCGGGACACCGTGGCTTCGACCGCGGCGTCCAGACCATCCTGCGGGTGTGCCGAGGTCACCACCAACAGCGCCGCCGCCCGGGCACCGTCGACCAGTTCACCGGACAGGAGCAGATGACGCGTGACGCCGAGCCCCGCAACGTCGACGAGGCGCGCTGTTCCGCCCCACGAGGGCAAGTTGCCCAGACCCAGCTCGGGCAGGCCGAGGACGGCGTCGCTGGTGCTGATCCGCAGATCGCAGGCGAGGGCCAGTTCAAGACCACCGCCCAGGGCGCAGCCCTCGATCACAGCAACCGTGGGCACGGGCAGGTCAGCGAGGGCGTCGAACGTGTCCTGTCCGAGCTGGGAGAGCACTGCGGCCTCCTGCGGGGACGGTGCCGCCCAGTCCCCGATGTCGGCCCCCGCACAGAACACCCCGTCCTGACCGCGGACCACGACCACCCGTACGTCGGAACGGGTCGCCAGTCCGGCGACGGCGTCACGCAGCTGCTCGATCGTGGCGCGGTCGAGTGCGTTGCGCTTGCGCGTACGGCACAGGAGTACGTGGGCGACTCCGTGTTCGGTGACTTCGGTCCTGACGTTCATCGCGCGTCCTCCGTATTGAGCAGGTCGCGTCCCCGGGTCTCGGGGGTCACGAAGGTGGTGAGCAGGGAGATCAGGGCGAACAGCGCCGAGTAGGCGCCGATGGACCACCAGGCCCAGTCGGTCGCGGACAGCAGGACGGCACCGAGAAGCGGGGCGAAACCACCTGCCAGGACGGCGGAGATCTCGCGGGACATCGCCACACCGGTGAGCCGGCGCGAGGCTCCGAACAGTTCCGGCAGCAGGGCGCAGTGCGGCCCGGTGACGGCCTGCACAGCGACACCGAATCCGAAACCGACCACGGCCAGGACCAGCCAGGCGTGGCCCAGGCTGATCAGGTAGAACCCGGGCAGGGCGAAGACAAGCTGGATGATGGTGCCGACCCGGTACATCCGCACACGCCCGATCCGGTCACTGAGCCGACCGAAGAGCACGACGGTGACCGCGGCGATGGCAGCACCGATGGCGACCGCCTCGCTGCCCAGGGCGCCGTTGCCGTCGTACGCCTCGATGCCGGCGACGAAGGCGACCACCAGAGTCAGGTACACCGACGAGTTGCCGTTCTCCGCCATGCGGAGCCCGATCGCGCGCAGCACGTTCGGCCGCGACTCGCGCAGCACCTCGCGTATCGGGTTCTTGACCAGTTCGCTCTCGGACTCCATCGCCTTGAACGCGGGGCTCTCCTGCATGTGCAGCCGGATGACCACGGCCACCACGATGAGGACGGCGCTGGCCAGGAACGGAAGGCGCCAGAGCCAATCCAGCAGCAGGTCCTCGTTGGTCGCGCCGAGGATGGCGAAGACACCGGCGCCGAGCAGCGTGCCGGCCTGAATGCCGATGTACGGCAGTGAGGCGAACATTCCTCGTCGTTCGGGTGGCGCGAACTCCGAGACGAGGGTGATCGCGCTCGCCTGCTCCGCCCCGGCGCCCAGACCCTGCATGACACGCAGACAGACGAGCAGGATCGGGGCCGCGACACCGATCGAGTCGTAGGTGGGCAGACAGCCGACCAGGAAGCTCGCCACACCCATCAGCGTGACGGTCGACATCAGGACAGCCTTGCGGCCGTAACGGTCACCGACCGCGCCGAAGATGACACCACCCACCGGCCGCGCGCAGAACCCGACGGCGTAGGTGCCCAACGCGCCCAGCAGAGCGGCGCTGTCGCTGCCGAGACCGGAAAAGAACAACGGACCGAAAATGACAGCCGAGGCCAGGCCGTAGATGTAGAAGTCGTAGTACTCCAATGCCGACCCGACGCCTGCCGCGATGACCGCTCGCCGCAGCTGTTTTGGTTCGACCACCGTCCCTGGCGGCTGAGCGGGTTCCGGGTGCCCTGCGATGTGCTCGGCGCTCGATGAGGCCATGGTGAATCCGTTCGTGGTAGGTGCAGCGAAGAACTGGCGTCTCCATCGGAGGCCGTTCTTATTGCGACGGGCGTGGCCTTTGTGCTGCTGTTCGCGACGGATGGGCGCACGTCAGGGAGACCCACGAGGGTGGCGCGGGTCGTTTCGGGGTGCTTGGACCGGACGGACCGGGGATGTGTCCGTCAGTTGGAGGAAGGTCCTCGCCTCGTTGTCACGGTGTGAGCTGAGGAGCAGCCGCACGAGGCGCGGCGCACGAGGTCGGCGTTGATGACGACCCGTTCTGGCGGCGGCGGTGGCCCGAAAGGGGCCGCTCGGCGGCTGGTGATGCGGTCGACGAGGCGTTCGGCGGCGACTGTGCCGACGCGGTGGGCGTGGCCTTCGATCGTGGCGAGACCGACGTTGGGTACCTGGCTGACCCAGATGTTGTCGAAGCCGATGACCGCAAGATCGCGGGGGATGCCCAGGTGCTGAGTGGTGGCTGCCGTCATGACACCGAGCGCGATCGTGTCACTGGCGGCAAGGACGGCGCTGGGCCGCTCCGGGCCGGCGAGCAGGTCGGCGACGGGATCTACCGCCGTGGTCATGTCGCTGTTGGAGAGCATGAGGACGGTGCCCTTACCCTCGCCGTATACGGCCCGGAAGCCCTCGGCGCGGTGCTGGAACGCCACGACGTCCAGCGGTCCTGTCACCAGGGTGGCTGTGGTGTGGCCGTGGTCACGAAGGTGCTGCGCCGCGAGATAGCCGCCCCGGCGGTTGTCGACCACCACCGTGTCGGCGATCAGCTCGCCCTGCAGCTCACGACTGGCGACCACGACGTCGACCCCGGCCTCGACCAGGCGCGCGACCTCACGGTCGTGCATGGTGGCCGAGGTCACCACGACCCCCTCCACGCGTTGTTTGATCAGCGCGTCGACGAGGTCGGCTTCCTTCTGCCGGCTCTGCCCAGAGCTACCGAGCAGCATGGTGTAACCGGCGGCCTCGATGACCTTTTCGACGCCGGCGACGAGCTCTGGATAGAAGGGATTGGCGATGCTCGCCACCATCACGCCGATCGTGTTGGTCCGGCGTTTGGAGAGCCCCTGCGCGAACGCGCTCGGCTGGTAGTCGAGGTGCTCGATCGCGGCCCTGATCTTCTCCCGTGTTGCGGGGGAGACGTAATAGTTGCCGTCACTGAGGTACTTCGAGACCGTCGATTTCGCGACGCCCGCGTACGCCGCCACGTCGGCGATCGTCGCGCGAGCCGTCGTCGGAAACCGGTTTTCCATGGGCAGCAGTCTGTTTGGCTGCTTTCAGTCGGTCAATGTGTTTCCTAAAGTTTCCGCAGTGTTGCGACGTGAGGGGCCCTGCCCTCCTCGCCCGCCCTGGACGGCG
The DNA here is from genome assembly GCF_003688995.1 of Streptomyces shenzhenensis. Taxonomy (GTDB): domain Bacteria; phylum Actinomycetota; class Actinomycetes; order Streptomycetales; family Streptomycetaceae; genus Streptomyces; species Streptomyces shenzhenensis_A. Next base: position 74,995 of record NZ_PENI01000034.1, read on the forward strand.
CTCCGGATCTTGCTGATGTCACGCTGCGACGTGGGGCCTCGATGGCGCGTGCGTCGGGCATATCGCCGGGTGGTGAGCAGGCCGGTGGCTCGACTTTCGCGTCGGGCGGGCGCCGGGTTCCACTGCCCGGGGTCGGGTGGTGCTGTCGTCGGGACGGGAAGTTGGCTGGTCAGCCCCGGTCGGGAAGGAGTGCGAGCCATTCGAGAGCGTCCGTGATCTCGTGGGTCCAGGGCCAGTGGCGGGCCTTGCCGGTCAGGGCGAGCATGGACGTCCAGGCCGGCAGGTCGAGTGCGATCTGGACGATCTCCAGCCAGACCTTGTTCTGCGCGGTGCGGTGCGGGGGAAGGTTGCGCAGGCCGGTCGCGCGGGCGGCCCGGATCCGGTCCCCCGCCCGGGCTCGTAGCCGGTGGAGAAGCTCGAGTTCGGCGATCGGCCGGCCGGTGGTGCCGGTGGCGAAGCAGGTGATCCGCATGCCGTCCGCGTTCGTGATTCTCAACTGGGCGCCGGGATGTGGTCGTTCCTTGCGGATGATCAGCCGCATGCCGCTGGGCCAGGCGTCCAGCAGCTTGCCTGTCAACTCGGCGCCCCATGCCCCGTCGCGGACCTAGCCGTCGGGGTCGACCGTGACCTGTCCGTCAGCGTCCGGGGCGTTCTTGCCCGCCGACGACCAGACCCGGCTGCGGACTTCGGCCCTCGCGGAACGGACGGCCTGCAGGGCTCTCTCGCAGGGCCGGCGAGGGTGTCGATCAGGCGCGAGACTGTTGGGTCGGAAGCCACCGGTCCGAACACGGACGGCTCACACCGCAGCCTCGCCACGTCCGCGAGGCAGTCCGCACCCAGCGCAGCATGTTGTCCGCGACGCCCCAGGGGGCCTTTCGCGTGGCGAAGTCAGGCGCCTCGTTCAGTGCGGTGGCGGTGCCGGGTCCAGGGCGTTGTCGACGGTGCAGCCGCCTTCTCCGGGCATCCGCTGGATCCGGGGCGGCGTCCACACCTCGGTGGCGCCGGGGCTCACGCGGGCAAGAAGGCAGTCCTGCGCGTCGAAGCCGTTGCCCTTCACCGACAGAAGAACGCCGACCCGGCCGCCGGCCGCCTTCACCTCGGTACGGATCGCCGGATCCAGGTCCAGAGCGGCGAGCGTGCGGCGCACCTCGGCCTCGTCCACCCGGCCGCCCTCCGGCACCCGGGGAAGTTGCGCGTGGAGCTCCTCGTACGGCAGCGGGGGCGGTTCGGGCGGCGGGGCGAAGGTCAGCGGAAGGCCGTCCGGGCAGTCCACGTCACGGGGATCCTCACGCCACTCCGACCTGGGCGACACCCGCACCGCGAAACAGCGCCGTACGACGACTTCCTCGCTGTCGAACCAGTTGTTGTACGCCGAGCCGGACGTGCGGACGATCACGTCGACGCCGTCCCCGTCGTGTGTCGAGGTACCCGTCACCCGCAGTACCTCCACCCCGTCGATACCGGAAGCGGAACGCCCGACCTCCTCCGCCGTGCGCGGACGCTGGCCGTAGAGCCGCTCGCCCGCCTTCCTGGCCACCTCCCGTGCGGCGTCCGTCGCCTTGCCCTCGGAGGACTGCACCACCCCACAGCCGGCAGTGAACAGCAACAGCGGGGCGAGCAGCAGCAGTCGGCGCATGCACCCATCCTTCCGGCGCAGCACACGGCGGACAACCGCTCGCGTACTCAGACCGGCGCAGGCGATCGTACCCAGCCGGTACGGCGATCAGCCAACGTGCGGTAGTCGAAGCCCGTCGTTCCGGATACGTGCGCCCAGTCGCCGTCGACCACGGCTCGGGCGTAGCCGATCAACGCGATGCGTTTACCCAGCTGGGGGTCCTGACCGCAACCCGCGCATGGCCGGGCGGCCGCTGTGGCGCGGCCCTCGCGGTGCTCCCTGTGCCGTCCACCGGTGAATATTCGCGCAGCCGTGGCGCGTTGGAGCACCGGGGCTACGGTAGCGTGCCGATCCGAGCCGGGAGGGAGGCTCCATGCCTCATGCGGATGGTGTCAGGTCGTCGTGGACCAGGATTGTCCGGTGGCTGGAGGAGCACGCCCCCGCCAGCGCTCAGGCGCTCAATCCCCCAGCCACGGACGCCGACATTCAACGCCTCAGTGATCACCTGGGATTTCGGCTCCCGCAGTCCCTGGAGACATGGCTGCGTCAGAACAATGGCAGTACCGCGAAGGATTCCACGACGGCTGTCCCCGGTGGGTTTCGCCTCGTCCCGCATGTGGACTCCCGGATCTTTCCCGGAGGTGAGGTGTTCCTGGACTGCCAGAGCATCATCAACCAGCATGGGAATGATCTCCGCATAGCCGACGACATCGGCGACGAGGAGTGGTGGATGCCGTCGTGGATTCCTGTCCTGGCCGAGACCGACGCCCACTACGGGCTGATCCTGGACGCCGGGCAACTAAACGGGAGCGTCCCGGTGCTGGCGTACCGCGAGACCGACTACCCGAAGAGGTACGCCTCGTCGCTGGAAGAATTGCTGGGTGGCGTGGCCGACATGCTGGAACACGGCCGTGGAGACGGTGTGCTCACGCGTGGACGCCGCCCGTCCGTCCAAGACGGGCGGGTGGTCTGGGACTGACCTCGATGTTTCGTGATGGCTCGTCAGTTCGACTGGCCAGCGATTTCGGCTTGTTGGGGCGGTTGCCGGCGGACTCAAGGGGCTGGCGGGGCTCCGTGCGTCGGTGCTGCCGTCAACGGTCATCGCTGCCGCCTTGGTCATCTGCGCGCCAGATAGACACCCAACGCCCGCTGCAGGACCTTGCCCTGGCTGCCTATCGGTCGTTCCCACTCGCCGAAGTACTCCACCGCCCGGCCGCCGGTCCCCGTCTTGAAGCGGAGTCGGCCGAGCAGGCGGTCCTCGGTGAGGGCGGGGGTGATGGAGCGCAGGTCGTACGTCTCGGCGCCCCCCGCCTGTGCGTCACACAGCATGCGCCACAACAGCAGGCTGCTGGGCCGCAGTTGGCGGCCACGGCGGCCGGATGCGGCGTACGAGTGCCAGGCTCGGGAGCCGACGTTGATCATGAGAGCCGCGGAGATCGTCTCGCCGTCGTGCTGGGCGAGGTAGAGGCGGAGCCGGTCGTCGTCCTCCGCGTTCAGGGCCTTCCACATGCGCTGGAAGTAGTCCAACGGGCGGGCCTTGAAGCCGTCATGGGCAGCGGTCAGGGTGTACAGGCTGTGGAACTCGGGCAGGTCGGAGGCCGAGCCCCACGAGATACGGACGCCTGCCGTCTCCGCCGTGTTCAAGGACTGTTCCCAGTGGGGTGCGAGGGCGTCGCGAAGGTCGTCCACCGAGCGCCCCGCCAACGGGATATGGCAGCCGTAGCGCGGCTGGCCGAGGCCGAAACCGCGGCCGCCGGCCTCCTCGCACGGCCGCCATCCGAGCCGCCGCAGCCGCTCTGCGGCGTCGAGCGCGAATCCGTCGATGCCGGCCGCAGGCAGTTCGCGCAGATGACGTATCTCGGGGGCGGCGATGCCCGCCGCCACGGTGGCCGCATCCCAGTGGCGTACGACCAGCGGCGGTCCGATCCGTACGGAGAACGCCCCGATCCGCTCCAGATGGGCCACTAGCGGATCCAGCCATCTCTCCGGACGAGGGGTCCGCCAGTCGATCGCGGGTCCGTCGGGAAGATACGCGAGGTAGCGCCGTGTTCCGGGCAGCGGCCGGTACAGGACGAGTGCCGCCGCGACCATCGCCTCGCCCTCGAACCAGCCGACGCTCTCCGGCAGCCAGTCGGGCTTCACGTCGCCCCACTCGGGGATCTGGAGATGGCTTGCGTCGGGTGACAGCCGCAGGTGGGCCAGATGTTCCTCGCGCGTGATCTCCCGCACGTACAGGCTGGTCATGGGTAAGGCGCTCCTGCTCGGGGCGGCCACCCTGAGCCCGGGATCACCGGACGGGGCAGGAGTTCACAGCAGTGAACCGTGCCCACACCTGCTTGCCGCCGTTCTTGGGGTGACGCCCCGCAGGTCCGTCACAGTCGCGATCAGGACGACGCCCCGCCCGCTCTCCGTATCCCATGCGGGCTCGGTGTACCGGACCGGCAGTACAGGCGAACGGCCGCCGACGGACAACCGAATTCCGCCTTCCGGCAGCCCGCGCCATCCCGTCTCGCCCTCGGGCGACACGCCTCGGTCCGTCCGCCCCGGCACACGTGTCTGCTTCCTCGCCTACGCGCCCGTTGCCGTCGGACTCCCCGCCGCAGGGCAGGCGGCGGCCCCGTCGTAGCACCGTTCACCCTCGGCTCCCGGCCCCGCCGACCGATGCACCGGCTGGAGTACCAGTTAGGCGGGTGTGTGAGAAGGGATGGTGTCGAGCATGGCGAGGGTGGCTGCGTCGAAGGTGAGTGTGCCGGCCGCGAGGTTCTCCTCGAGGTGGCCTGGGCTGGTGGTGCCGGGGATGAGCAGTACGTTCGGTGCGTGGTGGAGCAGCCAGGCGAGGCCGACCTGCGCCGGGGTGCAGCCGAGAGCTTCAGCGGCGGCAAGCACGGCCGGGTCGTCCGTCACCTTGGGGTGGCCGGGCAGGGCACCGCCGAGCGGGAAGTAGGGAACCCAGGCGATGCCCGCCCTGGTGCACAGGTGCAGCATGTCCTCGTCGCCGCGGGAGACGAGGCTGTAGGCGTTCTGCACACAAGCGATGCCCGCCGGGAGCGCGCGGCGCAGTTCGTCCAGGGTCACGCCGCTCAGCCCGATCGCGCCGATCTTGCCTTCTTCGCGCAGTGCGATCATCACCGCGAGCTGGTCGTCGAGGTCGACGATCTGGTTCTCCTCGACGGGCACCGGGGAATGGGTGCCGGGACGGCGCAGGTTGACGACCGGGATCTGGTCGAGGCCGAGGCCGGCGAGGTTGGCGTCGACACTGGCGACGAGTTCTTCGGGCCGCTGCGCGATGCGTATCGGGTGGGGACCGCCCGGGTCGGGGTCGGCACCGACCTTGCTGACGACCGTGACACCGTCATCGGGACCGATCGCCTCGCTGATGAGCTCGTTGACGAAGCCGGCGCCGTAGATCTGGGCGGTGTCCACGTGATTGACGCCGAGTTCCACAGCGCGGCGCAGGAGCGCGACGGCAGCGTCGCGGTCGTCTCGCAGGTCCCGCAGTTGCATCGCGCCGTAGCCGACGCGGGCGACGGTACGTCCGGCCATCAGTCCGGCGCCGTCGGGGCACGCGGTGTCCGCGTACGACGGCTCTCCCGGTGAATTGCTCTGTGCTGTCATGGGGTCCTGTTCTCATGAGGGGGGTTAAGCGGAGGGCCTCCGTTTAGCTCACCGTAGCACTACCGGAGGTGCCTCCGTTTGGGGTAAGCCTGGACCGACACCCGTCGGCGTACGGTCCGTGGGACATCCACCCCGGCGAAGGACGCCGCGGAATCGGCGGCAAGCGCGATCAGCTCATCAAGGCGGTCGCGGGTCCGCACCATGTCGTCGATGCGGATCTGGATGCGGTCACGTTCATCGGCGAGTCGTTGTGGCATCTCCGTTGTCGCAAGGAGGGTGTCTATGAAGGGCCGAAGGTGCAGGATCCCCTTGCTGGTCGACCCGGCCGCATAAAGCAGCTGAATCACTTCACCCGCTCGACGGCCGACTCGGGGTACTGCCGCTGGGCCCCGGGGCTGCGGTCGGCGACGACGAGCCCTTGCTCCTCGTAGTAGCGCAGCGCACGGACACTGGCCCCGGCATGTAAGGCTTATGCGACCGCCTGCCGACCGGAGTCCATCGACCTCGACGGCGTCGAGGTGCTCGCCCTGGCGCCGGCCTGGCGGCTGTCCAGACCGGCAGACGGGCAACGTCACGCAGGGACGCCGAGCGGCGGGTGCTCGAGCACGCGGGGCTTGTACTCGACCAACTGGATGCGGCCGTCGAAGGTGCGGTGCTCGATCATCTCCAGGGCAACGTCCGGATAGCCGTCGTAGATGCGTTCTTCGCCCGTGGCCCCGGTGATCACCGGGAACATCACGACCCGGAAGCGGTCGACGAGTCCGGCTCGTAGCAGGGACCGGCACAGGCTGAGGCTGCCGATCGTGCTGAGGAGCCCCGAGCCACTCGACTTCATGGCGCGGACCGCCTCGACGGCGTCGTCGCGGACGAGCGTGGAGTTCGCCCACGTCAATGGCTCCTCGAGTGAGGAGGAGAACACCACCTTGGACGCTTGCGTGAGCTCGTCGACGGACGCCTCTTCCTCGGGCCTGAACTCGTCTTGGCCATTCGGGACCTCACCTGCGGCGAAGCCCGACATCAGGCGGTAGGTGTTCGCTCCCATCAGGTAGGTGGCCGCGGGCTGCTCGCCGAGCCATGCGAGGTACTCAGGGCCCTCGAGGCCCCAGAACCCGGGCCACCCCTCTCCCGACGCGTGGCCGTCGAGGGAGGTGATGAAATCGACGAGAAGCTCCGACATGGCAGTGTCCTTTCCCAGGGTGTCACGAGCTTGGACCGGCCGGGAGCCACAAACTCATCGGCGGAGCCGCACTGCCTCGGAAGGCCGGAGCCCTATCCTCCGGAGGCTCAGGTGGCTCCGGATCCGACTGCCGCTCCACCCGCCGCGCGTTCTCGCCCCGTAGCGACGTCAGCCGAGGCCAAAGGTCCGGCAGCCGCTGTTCCGAGCAAGCCAGCCGGTGCTCGATTCGGCAGCGTTGGAACTGATCCGGCGGACATACCCCGTACACGGTCACCCTCCCATCGGACAGCACGATCCAGCGGTGTTCAACCGGCACGGTGTGAGCCAGTGAGGCCATGTCCGGCTCCAACAGGACCCAGTCCTGATCCAGCGTCGCCCCCCGATCCTGTGGCAGCCCGCAGAACGGGCAACATAACTGCCCGCTTCGTAACCGACGCGGTCGTTCTCGGAAAACCCCATACGGAAAGGGTCGACAGCCTGACGGCGATGCGTAGAGCGCGAACCAGACGGGCCGCCTGGGGCAGTTGTCCAGCGGCACAGCAGTACCTCAACGCTGTTGCCCGCCCGTGTTACGACCTCAATCGGGTCCACTCCGGCATTGAGAGACGTTGACAGCACCGCGTGGCGGAGGTCGTACGGCCGGGCGGCGAGCGGTGAGGCGACCGCGGCCGGCGGAAGCGCCAGCGTCCGAGCCTCCTGCCAGACGCGGTTGTACGTGGACGAGCCGACCGCTCCCCCACGCTCGTTCGTGAACAACCGCATGCCTTTCGCAGCGCCGAACGTGACCAGGTGGTCCCGGAGGATCGCGACGAGCTGAGGCGGGATCGGTACGGGCCGGACGCGTTCGCCGCTTAGGCCGTACGGTTTCCGAGGCTGCCTGAGCAGCTCATCAGCCGGCGTCCCGTACGACCGGGGAGCAGAGCCACCGTCACGGCTGTCAACGCCTCGTTGATCCCGTTGCGTGTGTTCGGCACGGCGTGCGGCCACTGCATGTTTGTCCCGTAGATGATCTTCGATCCGCCCTTGAGCGTAGCGAGCTATCTTGAAGCGGCAGTCGCGGAGGATCTTCCACGTCTTCACGCGGGCGAACACGTGCTCGACGCAGGCTCGGACCTGCTTATGGGAGTTGTTGTGTTCCTCTTTCCAGTCCGGGAGTTCACTCTGGCCGCGCTCCCGGCGGTGTGGGATCACGAGTCCGGTGCCCGGACAGCCGCCGTCGGCGATCGCGAGGGTCTTGCCGACGGCGGCCTTGGCACCGGATTCCTCCCACGCCTTGCAGTCGTCACGGTTCCCGGCGCGAGGCCCGCTGACGACGACCAAGCGGGCCCGCTTGCGGGGCTGGAGAGGGCGAGCATCGGCCCGAGGTGGCCGATGATCCGGTCGACCGCCGGCTTGGACACCCCGAACAGTGGGGCAAGCTGTCGCATGGTCAGGTTCGTGCGCCAGTACGCCGCGACCAGCAGAGCCAGGTCCTCCAGCGGAAGGCTCCACGGCCGGCCCCTGCGGACAGCGTCCGCACCCTCGCGCCGCAGAACCGTCACCGGCTTCCCGAAAGTGCGCAGGCTGAGCCCGGTGAACGGGGGTATCCAGGACGGCTCCGACGCCGTGATCACACCAGCCGCAACAAGATCATCTCGACCGCCCTATCATTCGATCCAAAGAGACGAGCAGCCGCCGAGGGGGCCGACAGAGGTGGCAGCAGCAGTACTGGTCACATGGACCGCGCTGATCGCAATCCTGCTCGCGCCGTCGCCCCTCCCAGAGCACTGGCGCTACTACATCTACTCTCCAGCGAGCGTGGGTTTGTGGCTGCTGGCCATGCTCGTCATGCCCGTCGTGGTCTGCGCCGTCAAATGGCCGTGGATCAAGTCCGGCCGCGGGTGAGACCCGGCCCGTCGCCGGTCGTAGTGGGCTCCGGCACCGGGCAACGCCCATTACCTTCGTCGTAGAGCCCGGTTCGGGTTCGTGGCCTTCGGGGCCGGCATGACTCTTTGCCCCTGTCCTTGACGATCCGGGGGGTGCTGTCACCGGTCCCGGCGGCACCGATTGATCACTGATGGAAGCGTGTCCGCCCACGGGCAGGGCTGCGTAATGTGGCTGCCGATCTCCGGTGCCCGGCAGGCCACCCGCTGTGCCGGGAGGGGAGGGAAAGCCCGGTGACCAGCAACGACTTCACGTCTATCGATGTCTTCTGCGTCCTGGACGTCGGCAAGTCCGAGCATCACGGCACGGCCCTGCTGCGTGATGGCCGCACGGCCTTCGACAAACCGCTGCCCAACGGTGAACCGCAGCTGCGGGAGCTGTTCGCCCGCCTGGGACGCAAGGGGAAGGTCCTGGTCGTGGTCGATCAGCCGGCCTCCATCGGCACCCCGGCACGGGCAAGACCGACGCCCGCGATGCCTACGTCATCGCCGATGCCGCCCGCACCATGCCCCACCTGCTGCACGCCATCGAGGCCGACGAGAGCGTACGGGCCGAACTGACCCTGGTCCTGGGCCATGACGACGATCTCGCCCAGGACGCCACCCGCACCTCCAACCGGATGCGCGGACTGCTCACCTCCATCCACCCCGCCCTCGAACGCGTCCTCGGGCCCCGCCTGCGGCACCCAGCCGTCCTGGCCCTGCTGCAGACCTTCGCCTCCCCAGCCCAGCTGGCCCAGGCCGGCACCGAACAGATCGCGCAGACCATGCTCCAGGCCGCACCGCACATGCGCAGCGCCCACACCCTGGCCGACCGGATCACCACCGCCCTGACCGAGCAGACAGTGCAGGTCCCCGGCACCGGCTCGGCAGGGGAGATCATCTCCGGCCTGGCCGAATCCCTCTCCGTCATGCTCAAGCGCCGGGAAGTCCTGGAGAGCCGCGTCGCTGCGCTGCTGGAGGCCCACCCTCTCGCGAAGGTCCTGACCTCCATGCCCGGGGTCGCGGTCAGGACCGGCGCCCGCATCCTGGCCGAGGTCGGCGACGCCAGCGAGTTCCCCACCGCCGCCCACCTGGCCTCCTACGCGGGCTTGACCCCCACCACGCGTCGTTCCGGGACCTCCATCCGGGGCGAAGGACCACCCCGCGGCGGCAACAAGACACTCAAACGGGCCCTGTTCCTGGCGTCGTTCGCCTCCCTGAGCATCCCCGAATCACGGGCCTACCACGACAGGAAGCGGGCAGAAAAGAAGCGCCACAACGCCGCGCTCATCTGCCTCACCCGCCGCCGCGTCGACGTCCTGCACGCCATACTCAAACACCACACCCTCTACCAACCCGGGCACGAACAAACAGCCTGACACCAAGCCCACAGACCCTGACCGAACAGATAGAAGCCCCCCCCCGCCACGTCGAGTCCGGTGTCGGCCCGGCTCCGGCTCCGCCACCCGCCGCAGAAACCGACGCACACGTTCCGCCCCTCGCCGCAGCAGCCGACGCACACATCACACCGACCGCTCTCGCCCCGGCGACGGGAGACATGGGCACTGGCACCGGCTCGCCACAGCGCCACGCCACCGACCCAGGCGACCCCCGCCTCCACCGTACCGGCCAAGAGCCACTTCACGCGCTCCGACCCCCCGCCGAGGAAACACCCCGCGGATCCGCCGGGGCATGAGCGCCTTCGAAGGCGTTCACCGTCACGAAGTGCCGCTATCATCACGTTTGTGGAACGTTCCCAAAGTGAAATGTCAGCCATGGTCGTATGGGATCTCGGCGGCGTGCTGGCCCCTTCGGGCCGCGCCCTGGGCGCGCTGGCCGCGGCTCTCGGCGTACCCGAATCCGACCTCGCAGGCCCGTACTGGGCCCACCGCGACACCTACGACCTGGGCGCCCGTCCCGATGAGTACTGGCAGCGGATCGCAGGGGAACTGGGGCGCACACTGGACGAGGCATGGGTCGACCGGCTCGACCGTATCGACACCGAGTGCTGGTCGGCCCTCGGGCCCGAAGCCGCCGAACTGCTCAGCCGGTTGACGGACCGTGGAATACCGTTGGGGGTCCTGTCCAACGCGCCGGGCCCGCTGGCGAAGGCGGTCCGTCGGGCGTCATGGAGCGGCCTCTTCGAGACCCTGGTCTTCTCGTCCGATCTGGGGCTGATGAAACCCGACCCGCTCGTCTTCCGGGGCGCCGACGAACGGTTCGGCCGCGCCCCCTCGGACGTCGTGTTCTTCGACGACCGGCGGGAGAACGTCGCGGCGGCCCGCGCCCACGGCTGGCGCGCCCACGTGTGGACGGGAGCCGAGACGGCCACGGCCGTGCTCGCCCGGGAAGGAGTGCTCGATGACTGACCGGCCGCGCAATCCGACGATCATCGATGTGGCCCGGCTGGCCGGCGTGTCCAAGTCGGTGGTGTCCCGGGTCGTCTCGGGGCGCGGCAGCGTGGGGGAGGAAACCCGGCGGCGGGTGCTGCGGGCGGCGGAGGAACTGGGCTATGTCGTCAACGCCGTTGCCCGGGCCATGGTCGCCCACCGCACCTACACCGTGGGGGCTTTCGTCCGGGATGCGGCGACGCCCTTCTACGGTCATCTGCTCACCGCGTTGCAGGAGCGGGCGGCGTTCCACGGCTATCGGGTGGTCACCGCGACGGGCTCCGGCGGGTTCGAGGTGAGCGACGAGTACCGGGCGCTGGAGACCCTCGCGATGCTGCGGGTGGAGGCGCTGATCGTGTGCAGCGGGCTGCTCCCCAGCGAGCAGATCGTCCCGTTCGCCGCCCGGTTGCCGACCGTCGTGGCGGGGCGCCCCGAGACCCACCCGAGCATCACCAGCGTCTACTGCGACGAGGACGAGGGAGGCACCGCGCTCGCGGGTCATCTGCTCGGCCTCGGGCACCGCGAGATCGCGGTGATCACGGTGGCGGCCAGCAGCTCCGTGACGCTGGGGCCGCGGACGGCAGCCATGACCCGGCATCTGCGCGAGCACGGTGCGCGCGTGCTCGAGATTCCGGGGCCGCACAGGGAGACGGCGGGCGCGTGGGCGACCGAAGTGCTGCGCCACCCCGAGATCACCGCCGTGATGACCCCCAGCGACCGGCACGCCATCGCCCTGCTGGAACAGCTCCGCCTGCGGGATGTGGCCGTACCCGAGCGGCTGTCGGTGACCGGCTACGACGGCATCGGAGACCTGACGACGCCCCTGATCGGGCTGACGCACTGGCGCCAGCCGATCGACCTGATCGGCAGCCGGGCCGTGGACGCCCTCGTGCGCCTGCTCGACGGCGAGCAGCCGCCCGACCACCACCAGGCACTGCCCGGCACGCTGGTGATCGGCCGGACAACAGCCCCGCCTGCCGGCTGACCCGCTTTTCGCGGATTGTTCACCTGGGGGCCGCTGCGCTCGCCGAACCCGTGATGGGAACGTTCCACACATGATTGGGAACGTTCCACTCCGTCGAGGCGCAGCACGCCGCCCGGCCTGGATCCCTCGCGGACTGGCCGGTCCTGTGATGGTCCTGCCGTGCCTCGGCCTTCTGCTCGTCTTCGCGTACTGGCCGGCCGTCCGCAGTGTCGTCCTGAGCCTGTACGGCAACGATCTGCTGGGCGACCCCAGCCGCTTCGTCGGCCTCGACCAGTACGCCGACGTGTTCACCGACCCCGACCTGCGCCGGGCCCTGCTCACCACGGCGGCGATCGCCGGGCTCAGCGTGCTGCTCTCCGTGGGCGGCGCGCTCGCCGCGGTGCTGCCGCTGCGCCGGGCCGCGCGCCGGCCGCGGGCCGTGGCATCGGTGCTGCTGTCCCTGCCGTTCGCCTACTCGGCGGCGGCTTCGGCGGCCGTGTTCGCGGGCCTGTTCGCCCCGGCGGTCGGCACCCTCAACGAGGTGCTGCAGCACATCGGCATCACCGGACCGGAATGGCTGCGCTCCCCGGTATGGGCCGTTTTCGCCGTCTCCCTCGCCACCGCCTGGTACGAGTTCGGGTTCGCCTTCCTGGTCCTGCTGGCCGCGGTGACCCAGCTCGACCAGCAGGTCATCGAGGCGGCGGCGCTCGACGGCGCGTCGGGACTGCGGCTGGCCCGCTCGGTAATCATCCCCATGCTCCGGCCGAGCCTGGTGTTCCTCCTGGTCACCCAGACCATCAGCGGACTGCAGGTGTTCACCCAGGTCCAGGTCCTCACCCGGGGCGGCCCGGCCGGAGCGACCTCGACGCTGGTCCACGAGCTGTACCAGCGCGCATTCGGCGAGGCGCTCCCGCACGTCGGCTCGGCCTCGGCGCTGGCCATGGTCCTGCTGCTCCTGGTCCTGCTCGTCACCGCGATCCAGTTCGGGGTGCTGAGGAGGTGGGCATGACACGCCGTCGAGCGGCCTCCGTGCTGCGCTGGCTGTGGCTGGGCGGCGTGATCGTGGCCGTCACGTTCCCCGTGTACGTCACCGTCGTCACCGCTGTGCTGCCCCCGACCGACGTGGCCGCCGGCCGGCTCGTCCCCGTGCCGGACCGGCTCACCCTGGCCAATGTGCGCGCCGCGCTGGGCTCGGCGCCCCTTGCCCAGCAGTACCTGGTCAGCGTCGCCGTCACCGCCCTGCAGTCCGCCGCCCAGCTGACCACGGCCGCGCTCGCCGCCTACGCGCTCGTCTTCCCCCGCTGGCGCGGCCGCGGCGCCGTCTTCGCCCTGGTGCTGGCCACCCTGGCATTCCCCGGGGAGAGCCTGGTCATCCCCAACTTCGAGCTCGTCAGCGGGCTCGGGCTGCGCGACACCGTGCTCGGGATCGTCATCCCGTATCTCGCCGCCGGGTACGCGGTCTTCCTGCTCCGCCAGGCGTTCCTCGCGCTGCCGCGCGAGACCTGGGAGGCCGCCCGCATGGACGGCTGCGGCGACCTGCGCGCGCTGCTGTACGTCGTACTGCCCATGGCGCGGCCCCAGTTGGTGACGGCCGCGATGTGGTGCGCCCTGTCGGCGTGGAACGGCTATTTCTGGCCGCTGCTCATCACCGACTCCCCCCAGCGGCGCACCATCCAGGTCGGTCTCGCCCAACTCGTAGTGGACCAGGTCACCGCACCCGCCGTGATCTACGCCGGCACCCTCCTGGTCCTCCTGCCGACCCTGCTGCTCGTGCTGTTCGGCCAGCGGTTCCTGGTCCGCGGGCTGGCCTCGCGGGTCACCACCTAGCCACCCCCCACAGCCCATCCGTACACAAACGAGAAGAGAGACGATCCGCCATGTCTGCGTTCGCTTCATCCCTCACGTCCCGATCCGGACTGCGCGCACGCGTCGCGGCCGGCTGTCTGACGACCGCCCTCGCTCTGGCCCTCACCGCCTGCGGAGGCTCCGCCGACGGCGGGCAGGCCACCGACGCGGTGCCCGGACCGTCGGCGCTGGCCGACGCGGAGCAGCCGGTGACCGTGACGCTGTGGCACGGCCTCGGCGGCACGGCCGCTCAGGCGCTGCAGAACGAGATCGACACGTTCAACAAGGCCAACGCCGGAAAGATCGTCGTGAAGGCGTCGTTCCAGGGCAACTACGCCGACACCATCGCCAAGTACACCTCAGCGGTCCGCAGCGGCGACACACCGAGCGTCATGATCTCCAGCGACATCACCAGCGGTTACCTGCGCGACGCCGGGCAGACGGTCGCCGCCCAGGACCTGGCCGCCGCCAACCCGGAGGATATCGACCTGGACAAGCTCCGCCCCGCGGCACGCAACTACTACACGGCCGACGGCAAGCTCCTCGCCGTACCGCTGAACACGTCGATGCCCCTGCTGTACGTCAACGACGAGATGCTGGACCGGGCGAAGGTCGACCGCTCGACCCTCGGCACGCTCGCGGGCGTGGCCGCGGCGGCACGGAAGATCCACGCCGCGCTGCCGGACGTGAAGGGCATCGACCAGCCCATCGACGGCTGGTGGTTCGAGCAGCTCACCGCCGCGGCCGGGGTTCCCTACTGCACCCCGGACAACGGCCGGAAGGCCGGCGGAGCCACGGCGCTGTCGCTGACCAGCGAGCCGCAGCGCGCCGCGTTCGGCACCATGGCGAAGCTCTACACCGACGGCGTCGGCCTCGACACCGGCGCCGACGGCAACGCCGCCCTGTCGGCGTTCACCGCGGGCAAGACCGCCATGATGCTCAACTCCAGCGGCGCGATCGGCGGCCTCACCGAGGCCGGCATGAAGGGCTACAGCGCGCTGCCCTACCCCCTGTCCGGCTCGCCGTCCACGGCGGGTGCCGCGATCGGTGGCGCCGCGATGTGGGTGGACCGGACCGGGCACAGCGCGGCCGAGCAGGTCGCGGGCTGGAAGTTGATCAGTCACCTCGCCTCCGCCGCAGCACAGGAGCGTTTCTCCAAGGCGTCGGGATACGCCCCCATCAACACCGACGTGGACAACTCGGCCACGTGGAAGTCGTTCCTCGCCCAGAACGAGCCCTACGCCGTCCTCAGCAAGCAGTTCGCCGACACCCCGGCCACGACGGCCACCTCCGGCTGTCTCACCGGCGCCATGCAGGGCGTGCGTGACGCGGTCGTGCCGCAGATGCAGCAGGCGTTCAGCGGCAAGAAGCCGATCGACAGCGCCATGAAGGCGGCGCAGGAAGCGGCGACGGCGAAGATCGAGGACTACCGCGAGCAGGCCGGCCAGTGACCGACACGGACATCCCTACGACGACCACGCCCACGACCACGGTCATGGAGTCGAACGAGCGCTTCGCACAGGCTCCCGGAGACCCGTACCGCTACGGCGTCTACCTGCGCCCCGACCCCGTCACCTGTGCCGCCGTCACCGCGGTGACCAGCCAACTGCGGGCACAGTACGGGCTCGTCTCGGCGGGCGCGTTCCCGCCGCACGCGACGCTGGTGGGCAGCCGGCACGTCCCGGGCCCGGTCGAGGAGCTCATCGACGCCGTGAGCCGGGCGGTGACCGGCGTTCCCGCCTTCACCGTCCACAACGCGGGCGTCCGCCACCAGGGGGTGGGACTGGTCTACGACGTCCATCACCTCGCCGACGGCGTCACCCCTAACACGGCGTTCGTGGACCTCGCCGCCCGGATCGACGCGGCCGTCACTCCGCTGGAGGCACCGGCGCCCAATCCGGCGGGAAACCCGTTCGACGCCGACGCCTTCCGGGCCCATCTGTCGCTGCTCTCGCACGACATGTATGTGCGCCCGGATCTGTTCGCCGAGGTCGAAGAGTATGTCCTCGGACTCCCCGTGCCCTTCTCGGACAGCTTCCCGGGCGACACCGTCACCCTCTACCGCACCAGCAGCGAGGACTGGACGGGCCGCTGGTGGCAGACGCTCGCCTGGGAACACGTCCACACCTGGCGCCTGCGGCACTGAGCGGCTCCGGGGACCGCCCGGTGCCCCGTCAGCCGCGCACCGACCGCCGACGGTCCCTCTCTCGCCGGAGAGGGTGAGGGAGGGACCGGGCCGGAGCGGCGCAGACCTGAGTCCGTCGCGCCGCACTCCGCACCTCAGCACCACCTCGTGGTGGACAGCACGTTCGACAAGGCGACCCGGATCTACCCGAACCGGCTGCCCGGACGGCGGCGCGGGGTGGTGCGCGGCTCGTGTGGCGAGAGCTACCTCCGGTCGATCCGCTTGGTGCGGACGTGGTGGAGCTGGATACGGAGCCGGGCAGCGTCCTGTCCGGGCCGCAAGCATCGCCGCTGGGCCGGGGCTTCCTCACCGGCGCCGTCAAGCCTGCCGCCGACTACCCTTCCGACAACATGCGCGGCAACGACGACCGCTGGCAGCCCGGCGCCTACGAGAGGAGCCCCGCCACCGTCCGTGAGCGGAGCGGCCTGCTCCCGCTGGCGCGAGGCGATCATGCCGGGCTGGTGGTGACCCGCGTCGTGGGAAGGGGCGCGTCCCGTCCCCGGTGGGCACTGCGGCCCGGCGCACCCGTCCCGTGGCTTCACGGGCGGGGCGTGATGTGGGTGGGGCGGCTGTCTGTGAAGCCGAGTCCGGCGTCCGCGGCCAGTGCGGCGGCAGCGGCCCGGGAGGTGACACCCAGTTTGCGGTAGACCTGGCTGGTGTGGAACTTCACGGTGTTCTCGCTGATGCCGAGTTCCGAGGCGATCTGGCGGTTGCGCCGTCCGGCGACGAGCAGTCTCAGCACCTCGGTCTCGCGGGGGGCGAGATCCCACATGCGCATGACCGTGTCCGAGGTGTCGGGCGGGTCGAGCGGAATGCGCACGTCGATCTCCGAGCCCCAGGTCTCGACGGCCTCGATGCCGAGGTGTCCGCCGAGCGCGGTCGCGCGGGCGGTCAGCAGGCCGACTGCGGGGCGCCCCGAGTCCAGGAGGCCGGGTCCGTCGTCGCGGACGGAGATCAGCAGGTTCGCCCCGTCGCAGTTCCACTGGATCCTGATGCGGGTCAGTTCTTCCTGGTCCCGCATGAGAAGGACGGCGCTGCGCACGATGGCACGGGCGGCGTGGGCGACCTCTCCCGGCAGGGCTCGGCCGTCCGGGGGCGGCTCGATGAACTGCACCTGGACCGTGCCGTAGCGGCTGAGGGGTCGCAGGTCGTCCTTCAGCCGCTGGAATGCCTGGGAGACGGCCTCTTCGGCCAGCGAGGCCACGAGGTCGCTGCCAGCCCTGACACGGACCAGGGCGCCGGCTGCCGTGTCGGTCGCCAGCACTCTGGCCCGCGTGTCGTCCAGCTCCCGGCTGCGCAGAGTGGCGAGCAGGGTCTCCAGGTCCGTTTCATGACGGGCCGTCAGTTCCGCGGTGACCCGGAGTCGTTCGCTCGATGCGGCGCGGGACTCGCGCAGATAGTCGGGGCGGGCCTCCGCGACCTGCTGCCGGATGCGCGTCGCGGCGGTCTCCCAGACCGCGCGTACATAGGCCTCGGCGCCCGGGTATGCCGGGCGGCCGGGCTCGCAGAGCACGAGAATGGCCCCGGTCTGCGCGCCGAACACGAGCACGAGGTGTTCCTCACCCGCGATCAGGGCGGAAGCGGGCCGCTCGCCCCCGGCCGTACGCCGGCGTATCGCGTCCAGTTCGGCGATCGTGATCCGCTCGGTGATCGACGGATCGCCGGCCTTCTTCTGCGGTCGCCCGGTGCAGTCCTGCGTGAACACCGCCAGGGCCCGGTGCGGCAGCGCCTCCTCGATCACCTCGCGAAGCCGTGCGGCCACCGTGTGCAGGGGGGCGGTCGCCACGGCGCCCACCCGTTCGGCCACGAGTGCCGCATCGGCATGGGTCGGTGGGGTCGTCATGCGGGAAAGCTACCGCACGGACCTACCCGAACCGGTAGGCAGAAGGCTCGGAAGGTTGGGTGCGGCCTACCCGACAGGGCAGCAAGATGGTGGCGCGGAGCTTCCCCCGGGGGCGACTTCCCCGTGCCGAGGCCGTCGGTGCGCTGAGGGCACCGTCGGACCGGCGGCGTCGAGGACCCCGCCGAAGGGTGCCGCCGCGGGACACCCACGGACGGGATGTCCCGGCCTCCGGCCGTCTGGCCTCGCTGCCGGGCGCCGTTTCCGCCCGTCGGACGTGCCGGTGCTCGACCGGTCACGTCCGCTTCCATCAACGAGTACGAGGGAAACACAGTCATGACCCAGGAAGTCCGGGGTGTCGTCGCACGCCGCAAAGACGCGCCCGTCTCCGTGGAGACCGTTCTCGTGCCCGACCCGGGACCGGGAGAGGCGCTGGTGAAGGTACTGGCCTGCGGTGTCTGCCACACGGACCTGCACTACCGGCAGGGCGCCATCGGCGACGACTTCCCCTTCCTGCTCGGCCACGAGGCGGCCGGCGTCGTCGAAGCGGTCGGCGAGGACGTCAGTGACGTCGCGCCCGGGGACTTCGTCA
Source organism: Streptomyces shenzhenensis (assembly GCF_003688995.1). GTDB lineage: Bacteria > Actinomycetota > Actinomycetes > Streptomycetales > Streptomycetaceae > Streptomyces > Streptomyces shenzhenensis_A. The sequence continues at coordinate 93,122 of NZ_PENI01000034.1, forward strand.
TCCTGAACTGGCGTGCCGTGTGCGGCCGTTGCCGGGCCTGTCGGCGGGGCCAGCCGTGGTACTGCTTCGACACCCACAACGCCACACAGAAGATGCGGCTGGCGGACGGCACCCCGCTGGCACCGGCGCTGGGCATCGGCGCCTTCGCCGAGAAGACCCTGGTGGCCGCGGGGCAGTGCACCAAGGTGCCCGAGGTCCGCCCCGAGGCGGCCGGCCTGCTCGGCTGCGGTCTCATGGCGGGCCTGGGCGCCGCGCTCAACACGGCTCCGGTGACGCGCGGCCAGAGCGTCGCCGTGATCGGCTGCGGTGGCGTCGGAGACGCCGCGATCGCCGGCGCCCACCTCGCGGGCGCCTCCCGCATCATCGCCGTGGATCTCGACGACCGGAAACTGGAACTGGCCCGGACCTTCGGGGCCACCCACACGGTCAACTCCCGGACCAGCGACCCGGTGGCCGAGATCCGCGCCCTCACGGGCGGGTTCGGGGTGGACGTGGTGATCGACGCGGTCGGGCGCCCCGAGACGTACCGGCAGGCCTTCGAGGCCCGGGATCTGGCCGGCACCGTCGTCCTGGTGGGCGTCCCCGCTCCCGGCATGACGGTGCAGTTGCCGCTCCTGGACGTCTTCGGCCGCGGCGGTGCCCTCAAGTCCTCCTGGTACGGCGACTGTCTGCCCTCACGGGACTTCCCGATGCTCGTCGACCTCTACCGGCAAGGACGCCTCGACCTGGACTCCTTCGTCACGGAGACCATCGCCGTCGACGAGGTGGAGAAGGCCTTCACGAAGATGCACGCGGGCGAGGTCCTGCGTTCCGTGGTGGTGTTCTGAGTGAGCGTACGCATCGAACGTGTCGTCACCTCGGGGTCGTTCACCCTCGACGGCGGCTCCTGGGACGTCGACAACAACGTCTGGATCATCGGGAACGACGACGAGGCCCTCGTCGTCGACCCCGCCCACGACGCGGACGCGATCACCGCGGCCCTCGGGGACCGGCGCCTGACGGCAGTGGTGTGCACCCACGCGCACAACGACCACATCAACGCGGCCCCGGCGCTGGCCGACCGCACCGGCGCTCCGGTACTCCTCCACCTCGACGACCGCCTCCTGTGGTCGCAGACCCATCCGGAACGCTCCCCGGACGGCTACCTGTGCGACCAGCGCCGCCTCGGCGTCGCCGGCACCGAGATCCAGGTGCTGCACACCCCGGGCCACACACCCGGTGCGATCAGCCTGTACGCACCGGAGCTCGGCACCGTCCTCACCGGTGACACCCTCTTCGCCGGCGGGCCAGGCGCCACCGGCAGATCGTTCTCCCACTTCCCCACGATCATCCGCTCCATCAGGGACCGGCTGCTCACCCTTCCCCCGGACACGACCGTGCTCACGGGCCACGGCCCGTCCACCACCGTCACGGACGAGGCCCCGCATCTGAACGACTGGATCGCCCGCGGCCACTGAGCCCTTCCGGCACATCGGCACGTTCACTCCGGGCTCCGTGCGCATGCCCACTGTCGACTCGCGGATCTCCAAGTGGCGCGGCTAGTGCAGTGGTTCGCTCAGGTCGATGGAGCGCAGTGCCGCCGCCAGTGCCTGTTCGTCGCCGACGTCGAGGGCTGTGTCCGTCAGTTTGATGACGTGTTCGTCGCCGTGCGCCAGGGCCCGTTCGAAGACCTCCTCCGGGGTGAAGGTACCCGGTGGTGTGCAGGTGACCGGGGCGTGGGGTGCGTACATCGCGGTCACCGCAGCGGATGCCGTCCAGGCGGCCCGCAGGCTCGGTACCCACAGGTCAGGAGGGAGCGCGGGGAGGGTGCGCAGCACGGCGTTGGGGGCCGTGGCCGCGTGGACCAGCATGGTCTCCTCGCCATGGCCGTGGGTGGCGTAGCGGTGTGTGGCCGCCCGCACCAGTTCGGTGAGGCGGTGTCGTGCCATGTGCGGGTCGGTGACCGTGGCCGCCCACACCGGCAGGCCCGTGACGCGGCCGAGCCGGGCGGGGAAACCGCCGTCCCGTGCGGCAATGGGCACCACCGCGTCGAGGGCGGCGGCCGCGCTGTCGGCGCCGGGCAGCGGGGCGAGGTCCGCGACGGGGCGGTAGCGGGCGGCCCAGTAGCCGAGGCCGTGGGCGAGTTCGGTCAGCCGTGGCTCGGTGCCGTCGTCGGCCAGAAGGGTGCGTACGGCGTGACCGACCCGGATCACCGGGTGGGTCGAGCCGCCGTACATGCCGGGCAGGAGCCGGGGCCACCACTCGGTGAGGACGTCCCGCCAGCTGCGCTCGGCGAGCTCGCGGCCGAAGTAGCCGATCCAGTCCGCGACGCGACGTGTGTCGCCCAGCGCAGAGCGCCAGTTGGAGGCCGTGACCGGCTCGACACCGGACGGGTACTCCTCAAGCTTGCTTGTGTACAGGTCGAGCCAACGGTGCACCGAGTCGGCCTGACCGTGCGCGGCGAGAGCCTCGACGGCCATCGGCGCGTGATTGGTGAGCCGCCCCAGCCGCTCCGGCCCTGACCTGTGCAATCGCTGCAGCGCCTCGTCGAGAATGCCCGTCGTATCCATGGCGAGGACGGTAGGCGAGGCGCCGCGGCGGCGTAACGGGCTGAAGGCTTAGGACCGGGCCTAGTCCTGTCGTCGCACGGGGGTCCGCCGCGGGTGTAGCGGGCTACACCATGGTTCCGGGAGGCCGCTCCCTCGTGGCGGCGCAGCGCGGGCGGGATCGTTGACTTACGCAAGTTCAGCGACGCCCCGCCGGGGAGTCCGTACCTTCCCCGAAAGGAAACCGCCCGTGAAGACGCTGCTCTCCTCCCGCCCGGTCCTGTGGTTCCTGTTCCTGTTCAATCTCGTCGTGGCCACGGCCGCTCCCTTCGCCGTCGACGGCACTCAGGGCGTCGTGACCGGCGTGGGCATGGGTGCCGTCTCGCTCGGCGCAGGCGCCGCCCTGCTGCGCGGCCAGGCGCAGCGACAGCACGGCTGACCCGGCGCGCCCCGTGCGACCGAACGCCCGAACCAGCCTTGCCGGGGCCCTCGCCTGCGGCGCGCTGATCGCCGCCGCCGTCGTCGCCCACCATGACGACGAGCCGAGGCCGGGTCTGCCGAGCGGCCCGTATGCCGCCCTCGGCGACTCCTACACGGCCGGCCCTGGGATCCCCGGGAAGAAGGGCAGCCCGGCCGGATGCGATCGCTCCGACCACAACTATCCGGCCCTCGTCGCCGACCGGCTCGGCCTGGGGGCGGCCGATTTCCGTGATGCCAGTTGCAGCGGCGCCACGGTCGCCGACCTCACCGCGCCGCAGACGACCGGCGACGGGACCAATCCGCCCCAGTTGTCGGTGCTTTCCGGCCGGACCCGGCTGGTCACCCTCGGGATCGGCGGCAACGACATCGGCTTCAGCACGATGATCAAGCGGTGCGTCGGCGCGGGAGTTCTCTACAAGGCCCTGGGCAGCGGCACATACCTGCCCGAAGACGCCCCCTGCACACGGCGGTTCTCCGCCGCCGGCACCGACGAGGTGCGCCGACGGATCGACACCGCGGGCGAACACCTCACCGATGCGCTGAGTGACATCAGGCGACGCGCGCCCCGGGCCCGGGTGTTCGTCGTCGGCTACCCGGAGATCCTGCCGTCCGACGCGGGCACATGTCTGCGCGGCATGTCCCTCGCCCCCGGCGACACGGCCTTCCTGCGGGACAAGGAACACCAGCTCAACACCATGTTGCGCAACCGGGCCGAGGCCGGCGGTGCGGAGTACGTCGACACCTACACACCCTCCCGGGGGCGCGGCGCCTGCGCCTCCGCGGACATCCGTTGGATCGAGCCGTTGGCTCCCGCTGCTCCGGCGGCCCCCGTCCACCCCAACGCGCGCGGGGAGCACGGCATGGCGGACACCGTCGCGAAGGCCCTGGAGAAATGACTTCCCGTACATACCCCGCGCCGCTGTGTCCGGTCCTCAGAACGGCGCAGAACCTCAGAAAGGATCCCCCTCACATGAGCCAGATGAAGTCCGTACAGACCGCCGGTACGAACCAGGTCGACGTGGTGGATGTCGACCGTCCGGTGCCCGGCCCGAAGGACGCTCTCGTCCGCATCCGTGCCTGCGGAGTCTGCGGTACCGACGTGGCCTTCCTGCACATGGGCGGCATGCCCGCCCGCGCCCACCTGGGCGGCGACCTGGTCCCGATCCCCCTCGGCCACGAACCGGCCGGCGAGGTCGTCGAGGTCGGCGCGGACGTCACGGGCCTGAAGGCCGGCGACCGGGTCGTCGTCAACCCGCAGGCCGCACCCACCGGGATCATCGGCTGCGGCGGCCGCTACGGCGGCATGAGCGAATATCTGCTCATCGAGAACGCCGAGGTCGGCACGAGCGTCGCAGTGTTCCCCGACACCGTCCCCTTCGATGTCGCCTCGCTGAACGAGCCGATGGCGGTGGCGCGGCACGCGGTCAACCGCTCGCAGGCGAAGCCGACCGACAAGGTCGTCGTCCTCGGCGCCGGGCCCATCGGTCTGGGCGCGGCGATCTGGCTGAAGCTGCGCGGAGTCGAGCATGTCGTGGTCGTCGACATCATTCCCTCCCGGCTGGAGAAGGCGCTGGCCGTCGGCGCGGACGCGGTGCTCGACTCTGCGGAGGAGGACGTCACCGCACGCCTGACCGAGCTGCACGGCGAGGCCGCCAACGCGCTCGGCCAGCCCCGGCCGGGCACCGACATCTACATCGACGCCGCCGGTGCCGCCGCCGTCTTCAACACCGTGGTCGACAACGCCAAATGGCACGCCAAGCTGGTCATGGTCGCCGTCCACAAGAAGGGCTCCGACATCGATCTCGGTGGCATGCTGCGCAGCGAGCTGACCCTCGTCCCCTCCCAGGGCTACCCGACGGAGATCTTCGAGGTCACCCCCGACCTCGTCGAGCACCAGAGCCGCTTCGCCCAACTGATCAGCCATCGTGTGCCCTTCACGGAGGTCGAGCGGGCCTACGCGCTCGCCCTCACCCCGGGGGCCGCCGAGAAGGTCGTCGTCACCTTCGACGACGTAGCCGAGTAGCCGAGCGGACGAGCAGCGCACGGACGGCGGAGGGCGACTCGGGATCCCGGGCAACCCTTCGGCCCGTACGGAAGTACTGCCGCGCCGTCGCGCCTCCCGAGGGGCGCCCCGCCCGCGATCACCCACCGGACAGAAGACCTCCCATGATCGACAGCCTGCAGCGGTACCTGTACTCACACCCCCGCACCGTCGATGCGGCGCTCGCCGCCGGCTGCCTCGCCGGCTCCTGTCCTGCGGGCCTGGTCACGCTCCCGGGACACGATCTCGCCGTCCCGTGGTGGCCCGTCGTCCTGCTCTCCGCCATCTCGTGCGTCGCCCTGATGTGGCGCCGCACCCGCCCCCGTACGGCGTCGGCCGTGGCCCTCGGGTGCGCCACAGCCACGGCCGTGCTCGGGTACCTCGTCACGGTCCTGCTGCTGGGGCCCGTACTGGTCGCGCTGTTCTCGCTGGCCGTCCGCACCGACCGCCGGACCGCGAACACCTTCGCGGTCACCGGTATCGCGGTGCTGACCTGTACGACGTTGATCACCGGGCCTGCCTACGCGCCTCTGGTCCTCAACCTGCTCGGCCCGGCCTTCTGGCTGTTGTTGCCGACGTCGCTGGGTACCGTGGCCCGGCTGCGCAGGGCCTGTCTCGAAGCCGTGCGGGTCCGGGCCGAGCACGCCGAGCGGACCCGGGACGAGGAGGCGCGGCGCCGGGTCGCCGAGGAGCGCTTGCGCATCGCCCGTGATCTGCACGACGTCGTCGCCCATCACCTCGTACTGGTCAAGGTCCAGGCGGATGCGGTCGCCCGTTTCCTGCCGGCCCGGCCGGAGGAGGCCGGGCGCCTTGCCACGGAACTCACAGGCCCGGCTTCCTCCGCGTTGCGCGAGCTCAAAGCCACCGTCGGGCTGCTGCGCGGCCCGGATGACGCGGGGGAGGCGGATCCGGCAGCTCCCGGCCTGGCCCGGCTCCCTGAGCTGATCGCCTCCTTCCGGGGCGCCGGCCTCACGGTCACCGTCAGCGAGGAGGGAGAGCCACGGCCGCTCACGACCGGAGCGGATCTCACCGCGTACCGCATCGTGCAGGAAGCGCTCACGAACGTCACCAAGCACGCCACCACCCGCTCCGCCGAGGTCCGGCTCGTCCATGCCGACGACCGGCTGGTCATCACCATCGCCAACCGCAGTGCCGGACGGCCCTGCTCCCCCGCCTCGCGCGGCGGCTTCGGGCTCATCGGTATGCGCGAGCGCGCCCGCTCCGTGGGCGGCCGGCTGTACGCCGGCCCTCGGCCGCAGGGCGGGTTCGAAGTCGTCGCGGAACTGCCCCTGGCCCGTACCGCCGCCGCGGCCACCGAGGCGGCCCACCCACCAGTAATTACTTGACTCAGGCAATCTATTATGCTTGCGTGAGTCAAGCAAGCCAGCTCGAATCTGACGGAGGCTCCCCCGCCATGTCCCACACTTCTGCCCGACCCGCCGACACGGGGACGTCAGCCCCGCCGAAGGCCAACGCCGTGGTGGCGGTGCTCGCCCTCGCCGGGATCGTCGTCTCGCTGATGCAGACCCTGGTCATCCCGATCGTCCCGGAGCTCCCCCGGCTCCTGAACGCCTCCGCCTCGAACACCGCCTGGGCGGTCACCGCCACGCTGCTCGCCGCCTCCGTCGCCACCCCGGTCGTGGGCCGGCTCGGCGACATGATCGGCAAGCGGCGGATGCTGCTGGTCAGCATCGTCCTGCTGGTCGCCGGTTCGGTGGTGTGCGCGCTCGCCGATTCGCTCGTCCCGATGATCATCGGCCGCACCCTGCAGGGCCTGGCGGCTGCCGTCGTCCCGCTGGGCATCAGCATCATGCGTGACGCGCTGCCCGCCGAGAAGCTGGCCGGGGCCACCGCGTTGATGAGCGCGTCGCTCGGCGTCGGTGGCGCGCTCGGCCTGCCCGCCGCCGCGTTCATCGCCGACAACTGGGACTGGCACCTCCTGTTCTGGACCTCTGCCGTCCTCGGCGCGCTCTCGCTGATCCTGGTGCTCGTCGTCGTACCGGAGTCCAAGGTGCGCACCGGTGGCCGCTTCGACCTGGTCGGCTCGCTCGGTCTGTCCGCCGGTCTGGTCTCGCTGCTGCTGACCGTCTCCAAGGGCGGCGACTGGGGCTGGACCTCCGGCACCACCCTCGGCCTGGGCGCCGCCGCCGTCGTGATCCTGCTGACCTGGGGCTGGTGGGAGCTGCGCACCCGGCAGCCGCTGGTCGACCTGCGCACCACCGCCCGCCGTCAGGTGCTGTTCACGAACCTCGCCTCGGTCGCGCTCGGCTTCTCGATGTTCGCGATGTCCCTGGTCCTGCCGCAGCTCCTGCAGCTGCCCACCCAGACCGGCTACGGCCTGGGCAGGTCCATGCTGGCCGTGGGACTGGTGCTCGCCCCGCAGGGTCTGGTCATGATGGCCATGTCCGCCGTGTCGGCGGGCGTCACCAAGGCCAAGGGCCCCAAGGTCACCCTCATGATCGGCGCGCTGATCGTGGCCTCCGGCTACGCCCTGAACATCCTGCTGATGTCCGAGGTCTGGCACCTCGTCCTGGTCTCCTGCATCATCGGCGGCGGCGTCGGCTTCACCTACGGGGCCCTGCCCGCCCTGATCATGGGCGCCGTCGACCACTCCCAGACCGGCGCGGCCAACAGCCTCAACACCCTGATGCGCTCCCTGGGAACGTCCTTCGCCAGCGCCATCGCCGGCGTCGTCCTCGCCCAGATGACCATCGACTTCGGTGGCCACGCGCTGCCCTCGGAGAACGCGTTCAAGGTCATCATGGCCATCGGCTCCGCGGCCGCCCTGCTGGCCTTCCTCGCCGCCACCTTCATCCCCGGCAGGCGCGCCGCCGTCCAGCCGGCACCGGCTGCCGAGACCCCGGTGCCCGCGGCACAGACCGCGCGCGACGCGGTCTGAGGCGGGGCGACAGTTCTCCGCCCGGGGGAAACCATGACATCGGCATCCTCGTCGAAGCCGGGAACGGCGCACGCGACGCGTCGTACGGACCTGGCGGAGCCCTTCCGCACGCCGGCTGCGCCTGGTCCGCTCGCTTCCTTCCTCCGGTTCGTCCTGTGCGGCGGGGGTGTCGGACTCGCCTGTGGCCCGGCGGTGGCGCTGCTCGCCCTGTCGGTGCCCTGGGCGGTGGCCAATGCGGTGGTCACCGTCGCCTCCACCCTTCTGTGCACGGAGCTGCACGCCCGCTTCACCTTCGGGACCGGCCGGCGGGCCGGGTGGCGGCAGCACGGGCAGTCCGCCGGGTCGGCCACGGCCGCGTACGCGGTGACCTCGGGCGCCATGCTCGTACTGCACACCCTGCAGCCGTCCCCCGGGGCGGCGTGGGAACAGGTCGTCTACCTCAGTGCCTCCGGGCTCGCCGGGATCGGGCGGTTCCTGGTGCTCCGCCTGTTCGTCTTCGCCGGCCGCAAGCAGGCCGTCCGGCCGGCACCGGGCCAGGAGCCCCGGGCCGCCGAACGGTCGATCGTCCGGCACATCGGCCGGGAACAGACGCTCCGCGCCCGTTCGCCGGCAGGGAGCACGGCAGCAGCGGGCGGGTACGCCGGACGGCCCTCACGGGGACGTCATGCATCCGAACCCCATGCGGCCGGCGTGCCGCCGGAACACGCCACCGCCGGGTCCACGCGGTGCTGACCTGCCTGGCCCACATGCCCCGCACCTGACCCGACCGGCTTCGCAGACCGCTCGCCCACCGGCCCGGGAGCCTCGTTCCGCGCTTCGCCGGGGAAATGCGGCCCTGACTTGATGGGGACGCTGCCGGATGTCTGGGTCGCGGATGCTTCGGTCGAGGACTGGCAGGCGGTCCTCGACCTGGCCGCAAGCAGCGGCTGGAGGTGTGAGTACCGCGAGGGCGATGTCGCCATGGCGGTACCGCCGGCTGAGCGGGTGCTGTCCCGAGCTGCGGATGCCGAGTGCCCGAGTCTGCGTGTCTGGCCTGTTCCCGAGGTCCTGGCGGTCTTTCGGTTTCTGTCGGACGACGCGATCGACTTCGACGTGGACTTGCGGGAGGTGCAGGGGCAGGAGCGGCTGGACGTGTTGTGTGGGTTGTTCTCTGCCATCGGGCGGCGGCTCGGCAAGGCGGTGTTGATGTCGGCGGAAGGAGGGAGGCGTCCGGTGCTCGGGGTCGACGTGACGGCGGACCGGGTGGTGCTGACCGCTGCCAGAGGGGGCCGTGCCGTCGGGAGCAGGCAATAGTTCATGGCTTCCTGAATTCAGGATGTGCTGTACTCTCCTGGCATGCTTACCGTGGCGTCGGAGATCGACACTCTCGCGCGTTTCGGCCGTGCGCTGGCCGACCCCATCCGCTGCCGTCTGCTGCTCGCGCTGCGCGAGGCACCGGCACACCCCTCCGATCTGGCGGACGCCCTGGGGATTTCCCGTACGCGTCTGTCGAACCATCTGGCGTGCCTGCGGGACTGCGGCCTCGTCGTCGCCGTGCCGGTGGGCCGCCGCACCCGGTACGAACTGGCGGACGAGCGGTTGGGGCACGCCCTGGACGATCTGCGCAGCGCCGTCGTGGCCGTTGCCGCGGACCGCACCTGTCCGGACGCGGCGGGCAAGGACTGCTGCTGATGACGGCCGCCGATGTGCCTCCTCGACCGGCCCCGGCCCGGCGGGAAACGCTGACGCGACGCGTACGGCTGCTGGTCACGGCGACGATCGCCTACAACGTGATCGAGGCCGTGGTCGCGCTCGCCGCCGGGGCGTCGGCCTCCTCGACCGCGCTGATCGGTTTCGGCCTGGATTCGCTGGTGGAGGTGTCGTCGGCCGCGGCGGTCGCCTGGCAGTTCTCCGCACGGGACCACACGGTCCGTGCGGCGCGGGAGAAGAAGACGCTGAGGATCATCGCCGTGTCCTTCTTCGCCCTGGCCGGGTATGTCACGGTCGACGCGATGCGCGCGCTCACCGGCAGGGGAGAGGCCGGCCCCACGACCACCGGCATCGTGCTGGCGGCCGTGTCCCTGGCCGTCATGCCGTTCCTGTCCGCGGCGCAGCGCCGTGCCGGCCGTGAGCTGGGCTCCGCCTCGGCGGTCGCGGACTCCCGACAGACCCTGCTCTGCACCTACTTGTCCGCCGTGCTGCTGCTCGGGCTCCTGGCCAACGCCACGCTCGGGTGGTCGTGGGCCGACCCCCTGGCCGCCCTGGTGATCGCCGCTGTCGCGGTCAAGGAGGGCCGGGCGGCGTGGCGGGGTGACGGCTGTTGTGCGTCGCCCGGCCCGAGCGTGGTCAGCACCGTCGGCCGGGAGGGCGCTGGGCGCGGCTGCGACCTGGGGTGTCCGTGCTGCGCCTGACGGCCGGCCGGGCGAGCGGGGCATCCGGGCGGCGCCGCGGTGTGCCGCGCGTCGGCTGCCGGTGTCAGCGGCCGGTGGATCCGTCGATCTGCTCGCGGAGTATGTCGGCGTGCCCGGCGTGCCGGCCGGTCTCCTCGATCATGTGCACCAGGACCCAGCGCATCGACGGTGCCGGCCCCGGACGCGCTGCGCGCGGGGCGGTGAGGGTCAGATCCGGGCAGGCGTCGATGACCTGGTTCGCTCGCTCGACGGTCTTCCGGTAGTCGGCGAGCACGCTGTCGACGGTGTCCGTCGCGGACGGCCGCATGGTCGCGGGCCAGTGGCCGACGTCCTCACCGAGGAAGTAGAACCGTTCGACGCACGCCAGATGCTTGAGCAGCCCGAGAAGGCTGGTGCCCGAGGGCACTCCGCCCGTTCGGACGTCCGGTTCCGGCGCGCCCGTGACCTTGTCCGCGACCGCGTTCCGCAGATAGTCGAGGAAGCCCCGCAGGACGGCCTTCTCGTCCGCGCCGGTCCGCGGAGGTCCGGTGTCCCTCGCCCGAGTCCGGGTTCGCTGCGCACGGTGTTCTGACATCGGGTCACTCCGTTCCGGCGTGCTGCCGTGCGGTTCGGCCGGTCATCCGGCGGTCGCCTGGACGAGCAGGACGTTGTCGATGACGGTGGCGGACTCACCGGCGGGTCCGGTGGCCCGGCGGCGGGGCATGTCGGCGCGCAGGACGGACCAGTGCGCGGGGTCGAGATCGAGTTCGGCGGCGATCTCGTCGGGGGTGGGGTAGTGGATGTCGGGGTCCTGGTTCCATGACCAGGGCGCGGTGGAGCCGTGGTCGACGATCAGCAGGAGACCACCGGGGCGCAGCGCCCGTGCGGCGGTGCGCAGCACGTGGCCGCGGGGCAGCGCGAACGGGGTGTGGAAGTACTGGGCGGAGACGAGGTCGAACCGGCCGGCCGGGAAGCTCCTGGCCAGGTCGTGCTGTTCGGCGGCGACCCGGTCCGCGACGCCGAGATCGCGGGCGTGTTCCCGGACCCGTTCGACGGCGGTGGTGGAGATGTCCACGGCGGTGACGTGCCAGCCGTGCCGGGCGAGCCAGAGCGCGTCGCCGCCGGCGCCGCAGCCCAGGTCGAGGGCGGCGCCGGGGCGCAGCGGTGCGGCGGTCTCGGCGAGCAGCGGGTTGACGCGTGCGCTCCCGGTGCGCCGGCCGCGGTGGTGCCGCTCCCAGAACAGCTCGGCGTCCTCGCCCGCAGTCCCCTGGTCGCTCGCGGCGCCGGTGTCGGATCGGCGTCGGGTGGAATCCATCTGAGGTGTCCTTTCGTCGGCCGGTGTGCCGGGCGTGCGTCGATCCACGCCTCGGGCGCCGGTCAGGTACCGACAGCATCGGCGCGGCTGTTTCGCGCTTGCAAGAAAAGTTGCGGATCCGCATCATCGAGCCATGGACCATCCCACGGAAGACGTTCTGGCCGGAGTCGGACCGCGGCTGCGCGCCCTGCGCCGCGCGCGCAATGCCACGCTGGCGGCGCTGGCGGACGAGACCGGCCTCACCGCGAGCACCCTGTCCCGCCTCGAGAACGGCAGGCTCCGCCCCACGCTGGAGCAGTTGCTGCCGCTGGCCCGGGCGTACGGCGTCCCGCTCGACGATCTCGTCGCGGCGCCGCCCACCGGCGACCCGCGCATCCATCTGCGGCCGGTGCGGCGGTCCGGGCTGGTGATGGTGCCACTGACCCGGCGGGCCGGCGGTGTCCAGGCCTACAAGGTGATCTATCCGCCCGCCGGCCGGGCATCCACGACGCACCTGCAGACCCATGAGGGATACGAGTGGTTCTACGTCCTCGACGGAGACGTCAGGTTCGTGCTCGGCGAGCAGGAGTTCCGGCTCGGCGCCGGCGAGGCCGCGGAGTTCGACACCCGCGTTCCGCACTGGATCGGCAGCGCAGGCAGCCGGCCCACGGAGCTGCTCGCCCTGTTCGGCCCGCAGGGCGAGCGCGTACATATGGCACCGTCCGGGCACTGACCGGCTCCACCCTGCCCCGATCGTGTTCGACGTTCGGGGGCGCTGTCGAGCCGGGACTCCGCCTCGGGCATCCTGGTGAGGTCGGCGCGTCGGTGAAGGGGGGCTGTGGTGGAAGGTCGAGAGCAGGGGTCTCGCGACGCCGAGGCGTCAGGGGTCTTTCCGCAGTTGCGGCTGGACGAGCTGCTGGAGGGTCTGCAGCAGCAGGTGACGCAGGTGCGGGCGGCACGGGACCGGGTGCACACGCTGTTGGACGCGGTGCTGGCCATCGGTTCCGACCTGGAGCTCGAGGTGGTCCTCCAGCGCATCGTGGAGTCCGCGGTCGCTCTGGTCGACGCCGCCTACGGGGCGCTCGGTGTGCTGGGCGAGGAAGGCACGATCAAGCAGTTCCTCACGGTCGGCATAGACGAGGAGACCATCGCCCGGATCGGCCCCTATCCGCGCGGCGAGGGCATTCTGGGGCTGCTGATCCGCGAGCCGCAGCCACTGCGTCTGGCCGATCTGTCGCAGCATCCGGCGTCCGTGGGCTTCCCGCCCGGCCATCCGCAGATGACCGGCTTCCTTGGCACCCCGATCCGGGTGCGCGACCGGGTGTTCGGCAATCTGTACCTGACCAACAAGAAGGGCGGCGCGCAGTTCGACGCCGACGACGAGGCGGTGCTGCGGACCCTGGCCGCGGCCGCCGGTGTGGCGATCGACAATGCCCGCCTGTACGACGACGCACGTCGTCGGCAGCGCTGGCTGGCGGCCAGCAACGAGCTGACCCGCAGCCTGCTGTCCGGCGAGGAGCCCGCGGCGGTGCTGGAGTCGTTCACCCGCACCGTGCGGGAGATGGCGGGCGCCGACCTGGTCACCCTGGCGGTGCCGGTGGGCGACAGCGGTGAGCTGGTCGTCGAGGCCGCCGCCGGGACGCGCGCGGACGATGTGCGGGGGCTGGTCCTGCCCGCCGCCTCGCTGGCCGCGAAGGTCTTCGCGTCCGGGGAGCCGATCATGAGCGAGGCGGTCAGCTCGGATCCGCGTGCCGAGGGCGGCAGCGCCTCGGTGGTGGACCTGGGTGCGGCGTTCTTCGTGCCGCTCGGGACGCGCGAGCACGTGCGTGGTGTCCTCCAGGTGGCGAACGTGCCCGGCGGCCCGCTCTTCCCCGACGCCGTCATCGACATGGTGATCGGGTACGGGAACCAGGCGGCCCTGGCTCTGGAGGTCGCCGAGCACCGGCGCGACACCGAGCACATGCTCGTCCTGACCGACCGTGACCGCATCGCCCGCGATCTGCACGACCTGGTCATCCAGCGGCTGTTCGCCGGCGCCCTGACGCTGCAGTCCACGTTGGGCCGTGTCGCGGACCGGCCGCAGGTGAGCGAGCGCATCCAGCGGGTCGTCGACGACCTGGACGACACCATCAAGGTCATCCGCTCCACCATCTACGGCCTGCGCGAGCACGACCAGGACGGTCGCGGTGCCGGTCTGCGCGGCAGGCTCGTGACGGCCACCGACCGGGCCGCCCAGGCCCTCGGCTGCACCCCGGCCCTGCGCATGACCGGCCTGCTGGACACCGACGTCCCCGCCGAGCATGCCGAGCACCTGCTGGCCGTGCTCGGCGAGGCCCTGTCCAACACGGCCCGGCACGCCCACGCCACCACGGTCGACGTCAGCGTCTCGGTCACCGCCGCGGAGCTGCACCTGCGGGTGGCCGACAACGGCCGCGGCATCGACCCGACGGTCGTCCGCCGCAGCGGCCTGGACAATCTGAGCCGGCGCGCCGAGGAACTGGGCGGCACCTTCCGCCTGGCCGCGAACGAGCCCATCGGCACCGTCGTCGAGTGGACGGTGCCGCTCCCCCGGCCCGACGCTCGATGAGCGGGCGCGTCCCGCCGGGCGCGTTCCGGCTTGCGGCCCGTTCGGCGCGAGCGGACGGGCGGGATGACGTACGGCGCCACCGCCACGTTTCCTGACGCAGCGGAGCGCTCAGCCCGCGCCACAGGGCCCTTGTCGCTCGTTCAGGCGGGTCCGGGCCGGGCGGCCGGCCGGGACAGGGTGCTGCCCGCCTCGGCGCGTGCGGCCTCGACCGCCAGCCACTCCTCGACACCGAGGTGGGCGAGTGCGGCCGGGAAGACGCCGTCCTGCTCCTTGAGGATGTGGTCGCGCAGTGTCGCCATCGCCGCCATCAGCCGGTCGGGCCAGGCCGGGTCCGAGGGCGTCGCACCGCCGGCGGCCTCGGCCAGCACCGCCTCGATGTGCCGGTGCTCGGCCTCCAAGGCGGCGATCTGGTCGGGGAATTCCCCGGCCAGGGCGGGGAACAGGCCCCGCTCCTCGACCTCGGTGTGCGGACCGAGCACCTTCGCGATCTCCCGGGCGACCTCGGCCATCCCGGCCGCGCCGCCCACCCGACGGGCGGGACGCAGGTGGCTGATCAGCCGGACCACCTCGTCATGTTCCTGGGTCAGTTCGTCGATCGTCTCCAGGGCCTGGCAGCCGCAGTACTCGCACACCGGTGTTCTCCTTGCTCTCCTTGTTCCGCTTGTTCCGCTTGTTCCGCGCTTCCCGGCCCGTCGTTGTCGTCCGCCCGTCCTCACGCGGCGGTGTCTGCGGGGCGGGGTCCGCGCGGCCGGCCACCGCTCTGCTCACGCCCGCCGTCCTCGGCCGCGGTCCGGACACCGGTGAGGGTGTAGGCAAGGGCGGCGGCGGCCACGACCGCGAGCAGGGCGAGCCCGGCCGCATACGTCCCGTACTCGCCGTACAGCGAGCCCATCACCAGCGGTGGCAGGAAGCCGCCCAGACCGCCGGCGGCACCGACCACCCCGGTGACCGAGCCGACCTGGTCGGCCGGGGTGAGCAGGGCCACCAGGGCGAAGGTCGCCCCGCTGCCCGCGCCGAGCGCGGCGGCCATGGCCAGGAAGGCGATGGTGCCCACCGGCGCCAGGTCCGGGGTGAACGACTGCACCAGGGCCCCGGCCACGACCACGGCCATCGTTCCGGCCAGCACCCGCGCCGGGCCCAGCCGGTCGGACAGCCAGCCGCCGACCGGGCGCATCGCCACCGCCAGGAGCACGAACCCGGCCATGCGGTTCGCGGCGTCGGTCTGGGACAGGCCGTAGCCGGTCTTGAGGTAGGTGGGCAAGTAGACGGAGAAGGCGACGTAGCCGCCGAACGCGACCGCGTACAGCGCGGACGCCTGCCAAGTGATGCCCAGCCGGGCGGTGGTGGCCAGCCGGCGGGTCAGCGGTTCGGTCGGCACCGTGCGGCCGGGCGCGTCACGCAGCAGCAGCGCGGCGGCCAGGGCGTACCCGGCCAGCACCGTGGCGGTGATCAGGAACGGGGTGGACATGCTGTGCGCGTCGACCAGCTTCACCGTGGTCAGGGCGCTGATGGCGGTGCCGCCCATGCCGGCGCCGAAGAGGCCGATGGCGAGTCCGCGCCGCTCGGGCGGGAACCAGGCGTTGACGAGCGGCACGCCGACGGCGAAGGCGGTGCCGCCGATGCCGAGGAAGAATCCGCCGACCAGCAGGGCGGCGAGGGAGGAGTGCCCGGCCAGGCCGAGGTAGAGCACCGGCACGATGGTGGCCGCCGACACGATCGGGAACATCACCCGTCCGCCGTACCGGTCGGTCAGCGCGCCGACCGGGATGCGGCCCAGGGAACCGACCACGACCGGCACCGCCACCAGCAGCGACTGCTCGAACGACGACAGGTCGATGCTGTCCTTGAACCGTGGGCCGAGCGGGCTGAGCAGCGCCCACGCCCAGAAGTTCACGGCGAAGCCGGCCGTGGCCAGGGCCAGCATCAGCCAGGCGCGGCCCGCTATCGGTGCACCCGACGGGGGACCGCCCCGCTTCGCCTTCAACGACTGGACCATGTTGTCCGTCCCTTTCCTGTTCACGGTGGCAATGCGCCGCCGGGACCGCATGCGCACCGCGGGCCCCTCGCCCGCGGAACGGCGTCCCGGCACCACTGTCCGCGTCGAAGATCACCGGAGGCATGGGCCATGGGTCCCTGCCGACGGGCGGACGGTCCCCCGAGTTCGGCCCGGCAGTCCCTGCGTCCCGGCCCGGTGAACCGCCTTGTCGGCCTGTCCGTTGCGGGACACCGGCCGCGATGGGCCGTACCGCGCGCTGTGGGGGTAGGGCCGGTCGGCCCTACCCCCGCACGACGACCGCGGCGACGATGGACGGATGTTCCAGAACGACGCCTTTCGCGCACTCGACCGGCAGGAGTGCCTGCGCCTGCTCGCCAAGGTGCCGGTCGGTCGCGTGGTCTACACGCGGCAGGCGCTGCCCGCGGTCCTCCCCATCAACTTCGCCCTGGACACGGACGCCTCCGTCCTCCTGCACACCTCGCCGGACTCGGATCTCGTACGTGCCATCGACGGCGTCGTGGTCGCTTTCGAGGCGGACGAGTTCGATGCGGCGACCCGGTCCGGCTGGAGCGTCGTCGTCACCGGACGGGCCACCCTGGTGACCGACCCCGTCGAGAACGAGCGTCTGTCGCAGATCGGCCCCTCGTCCTGGATGCCCCTGCGCGACCCGGTGTTCGTACGGATCGAGTCCGAGATGGTCACCGGACGCGAGCTCAGGGGAACGCGCGCCACGCGGTGAGGCGTGGCCCGCCGTGCCTCATGTGTCTGCCGCGCGGACGTCGCGCGGGCCTGAACGACTCGGCCGCGGCCGGCGGCGGTTCGTGTTCCGGGTCATCCGGAGGTAGGCGACGGCGAGGGCGAGAGACAGCCCGACCACCGCGGCGGGCAGAACGACGACCGCCCACCGGCCCGTTCCGCCCCCGGGCCCCACGACCACACCAAGAGCCACCACGGCGGCGGCCGGCCCGCAACCGATCAGCACGGCGACACCCGCCCGGGCACGCACCGTCCCGGCTGTTTGCCCGGTGTGGCCCAACTCGGCCCAGTCGCGGGCGGCTTCACGGGCCTCGCGGCGGCGCTGCACGAC
>NZ_PENI01000035.1 GCF_003688995.1 Streptomyces shenzhenensis
CCAGGATCAAACTCTCCGTGAATGCTTTCCCCGTAATCGGGGGCGACACATCACGAGAGCGGAACCACCGGAGGAATAACCCGATGGTCCACAGCGTCCTCGCTGTGTATTCTTCAAAGGAACCACGTCCCAGCCATAATGGCCGGAGACGGGGTATCAACATATCTGGCGTTGACTTTTGGCACGCTGTTGAGTTCTCAAGGAACGGACGCTTCCTTTGTACTCACCCTCTCGGGCTTTCCTCCGGGCGCTTCCCTTTCGGTGTTTCCGACTCTATCAGACCCTTTCGGTGTCCGATTCCCGGTCGGCGGGATCTGCCTTCCCGACCCGCTGGGCCGTTCCGACGAGTGAGACTTTAGCGGATTCCTGGCCCCCGAGCTAATCGGGGTCCTGCGCCTTTCGAACGCGGATTCCTCATTTCGCAAATACGCACACCGAAGCAGTCGGCGAATCGCCGATGAGCCGAGTGGTACCTGCGGAATGGCTGTCCGGGGACCGACCGAGGTCGGCGCTCACGTCGGACAACTCGGAGAACACTACGTATCCGTTCGGGGCGTGTCAACTCACGTCCTGGGGGCGCCCCGGAGACGTATGCTCAGGGACGTGATGACGCGTACGTGCACCCAGCAGTGGTGGGCCGCCTGACGGCGGCCGTACTCGCGTATGCATCCAACGGCCGCCGCCCCGGCGGCCGTTCTCGTATCTCCCTGCAGAACCTCTGAGGGCCGGCCGACCGGAGCGGTGGTCCCGACCAGAAGGTGGAGAGGGAATGGCACGGGTCTTCAGTGGGATCAAGCCGACCGGGCACCTGACGCTGGGCAACTACCTGGGAGCCATGCGGCGGTGGGCCGATGTGGACCAGCACCGGTCCGACGCCCTGTTCTGCATCGTCGATCTGCACGCGCTGACCGTGGACCACGACCCTGCGCGGGTGCGTCGGCTCAGCCGGCAGGGGGCGACGCTGTTGCTGGCCTCCGGGCTGGATCCGGAGCTGTGCACCGTGTTCGTGCAGAGCCACGTCGGAGAGCACACCCGGCTGTCGTACGTGCTGGAGTGCGTGGCGACCGACGGTGAGATGCGGCGGATGATCCAGTACAAGGAGAAGTCCGTGCGGGAGCGCGCGCGGGGCGGGAGCGTGCGGCTGTCGCTGCTGACGTATCCGGCGCTGATGGCGGCGGACATCCTGGCGTACGGGGCCGACGAGGTGCCCGTCGGGGACGACCAGACGCAGCATGTGGAGCTGACGCGGGATCTCGCGGTGCGGTTCAACCAGCGGTACGGGCACACGTTCGTGGTGCCGAGGGCCACGCCCCCGGCGGTCGCCGCCAGGGTGATGAACCTCCAGGACCCGACGTCGAAGATGGGGAAGTCGGACGACTCCGGGCCGGGCATCGTCTATCTGCTCGACGAGCCGGATGTGGTGCGCAAGAAGGTGATGCGGGCCGTGACCGACAGCGGGCAGGACGTCGTGTACGACCGGGAGGCACGGCCGGGGGTGGCGAATCTGCTGGAGATCCTGGCGGCGTGCACGGGTGGGAACCCGGCGGCCTTGGGCGGTGTGTACGAGTCGTACGGCGCCTTGAAGAAGGACACCGCAGAGGCCGTGGTCGAGGTTCTCAGGCCCGTACAGGCCAGGCACAAGGAGTTGTGCGCGGATCCTGTGTATGTGGAGGGGGTGCTGCGGGACGGTGCGGAGAAGGCACGGGCCATGGCCCGGCCGACGGTCGATGCTGCCTACCGGGCGATCGGGCTGCTGGAACCCGTCCCGGAGCCGGTGCTGAACGCGGCCCGGTAGGTCCGCGGACCGGTGGCGGGGCGCGGTGCGGGTGCCGACGCGTCGTGGCCCCGCCGCCGAGGCGGGGCTCGGCGGGGTCAGTCCTTCTTGCCGGAGGCCAGCTCGCGGCTGCGGTCGCGGGCGGCTTCGAGGGCGGCGATGAGGGCGGCTCGCACGCCGTGGTTCTCCAGCTCGCGGATGGCGTTGATGGTGGTGCCGGCCGGCGAGGTGACGTTCTCGCGGAGCTTGACGGGGTGCTCTCCGCTGTCGCGGAGCATCACGGCGGCGCCGATCGCGGACTGGACGATGAGTTCATGGGCCTTGTCCCGGGGCAGGCCGAGGAGGATGCCCGCGTCGGTCATGGCTTCGACCAGGTAGAAGAAGTACGCCGGGCCGGAGCCGGAGAGGGCGGTGCAGGCGTCCTGCTGGGACTCGGGGACGCGGAGGGTCTTGCCGACCGCGCCGAAGATCTCCTCGGCGTGGGCGAGATGTCCGGCGGTGGCGTGCGTGCCGCCGGAGATGACGGACATGGCCTCGTCGACGAGGGCGGGGGTGTTCGTCATGACACGGACGACGGGGGTGCCCGCGGCCAGGCGCTCCTCGAAGAAGGAGGTGGGGATGCCGGCCGCGCCGCTGATGATCAGACGGTCGGCGGGGACGTGCGGGACGAGTTCGTCCAGGAGGGTGCCCATGTCCTGCGGCTTGACCGTGAGGATGAGGGTGTCGGCGGTCTTGGCTGCCTCGGGGTTGGTGACCGGGGTGACCCCGTAGCGCGCGCGGAGCTCCTCGGCCCGCTCGGGGCGGCGGGCGGTGACGAGCAGGTCGGCGGGGGCCCAGCCGGCTCGGATCATTCCGCTGAGCAGGGCTTCGCCGATCTTGCCGGTGCCGAGGACTGCGACTTTGTGGGTCATGGTGCGGGTGCCCTCCGGGGGTGCGTCGTCCGGGGTACATCCTCGCACCGGGGGTCCGGGGTGTGCGGTGTTGTCCGCTGGACGGACGTCCGGCTGTCGGGTCACACCGTGCGGCGCCGCAGGGTGGCCGCGCCCAGGGCCAGGACCAGCGCCGCGCAGCCCGCCACGACGAGCACGTCCCGGACGAACGTGCCGGTCATGTCGGTGTGGTGGAGGACCTCGTTCATGCCGTCGACCGCGTAGGACATCGGCAGGACGTCGGAGATGCCCGCGAGGACGGGGTGCATGGTGGAGCGGGGTGCGAAGAGACCGCAGAGGAGGAGCTGGGGGAAGATCACCGCCGGCATGAACTGGACGGCCTGGAACTCCGAGGCGGCGAAGGCCGAGACGAACAGGCCGAGGGCGGTGCCGAGCAGGGCGTCGAGGAGGGCGACCAGCAGGAGCAGCCAGGGCGAGCCGTTGATGTCCAGGCCGAGGAACCAGACCGCGAGGCCGGTGGCCAGTGCCGACTGGACGATGGCGAGGGCGCCGAAGGCGAGGGCGTAGCCGGCGATGAGGTCGCCCTTGCCGAGGGGCAGGGCGAGGAGGCGTTCGAGGGTGCCCGAGGTGCGTTCGCGCAGGGTGGCGATGGACGTGACCAGGAACATCGTGATGAGCGGGAAGATGCCCAGGAGCGAGGCGCCGATGGTGTCGAAGGTGCGCGGGCTGCCGTCGAAGACATAGCGCAGCAGAAGCAGCATCACGCAGGGGATGAGGAGCAACAGCGCGATGGTGCGCGGGTCGTGGCGCAGCTGGCGCAGGACCCGGGTCGCGGTGGCCGTGGCGCGGGAGAGGTTCAGGGCCCTGGTGGCGGCGGGTGCGGTGGTCGTGCTCATCGGGTCGTCTCCTTGGTGCGGCCGGCCGCGGCCGCCTCGTCCACGAGGTGCAGGAAGGCCGCCTCGACGGTGTCCGTTCCGGTGCGGGTGCGGAGGGCTTCGGGGGTCTCTCCACCGGCCTCCGGCCGGGAGGTGCCCCCGGCGAGGATCTCGCCGTCGCGCATGAGCAGCAGGCGGTGGCAGCGCTCGGCCTCGTCCATGACATGGGAGGAGACGAGCAGGGTGGCCCCGCGGGTGGCCGCGATGTCGTGGAAGAGGGCCCACAGGTCGCGGCGCAGGACGGGGTCGAGGCCGACGGTGGGTTCGTCGAGGACCAGCAGTTCGGGGGTGCCGAGCAGGGCCACGGCGAGGGAGACGCGGCTGCGCTGGCCGCCGGAGAGGTTTCCGGCGAGGGCGTCGGCGTGGCTGGTGAGGTCGACGTCGGTGATGGCCCGGGTGACGTCGTCGTGGCGGCGTGCGGCGGCGGACCGGCCGGGGTTGAGGATCGCCGCGAAGTAGTCGAGGTTCTGCCGGACCGTCAGGTCGTCGTAGACGGAGGGGTGCTGGGTGACATAGCCGATACGGGTGCGCAGGGTGGGGTGGCCTGCGGGGCTGCCGAGGACGTCGAGGGTGCCGGTGACCTTGGCCTGGGTGCCGACGATCGCGCGCATCAGCGTGGATTTGCCGCATCCCGAGGGGCCGAGCAGGCCGGTGATCCGGCCGCGCTGGACGGTGAAGCGGAGGTTGCGCAGGACGGTGCGGGGGCCACGTTCGACGGTCAGGGCGGCGGCGTGTACGGCGGGGGTTTCGGGCATGCCCGGAGGGCCGGGAGCATTATTCATCACACGATGAATAATGCTCCCGGCGCCGAGGGGCGTCAAGGGCCGCTAGGCGTTGCGTGCGACCAGCAGCTCCACGTCGTAGACCTCCTCCACGGTGCCGTCGGGGAAGGCGGCCAGGAGACGGGTCCGCTCCTCGGCGAGGAAGGCGATGGCGCGCTCCTCGCCGTGCGTCAGGAAGATCGAGTGGCTGCCGATGTTGGCCAGGTGGGTGTCGAGGGGGACGCGGCGGCTCCAACGAACCGAGCGGTGGGCGAAGTCGAGGCGGCCGCTGGGGTCGGCGAGTGCGGTGCGGACGCCGTTGCCGTTCTTGGCCACGACCCCGTCGCGGCCGAAGTGGCGCTCGATGCGGTCCGTCTGGGCGTCGATCCAGGGGATGTCGAGTGCGCTGGTGTTCCACCACAGCGCGAGGGCTCCGCCGGGGCGCAGCACCCGCAGCGCCTCCGGCACCGACCGGGCGGGGTCGGTCCAGTGCCAGGCCTGGGCGTAGGTGATCAGGTCGGCGCCGGCGTCGGCCAGGGGCAGGGCGTTGCCGTTGCCCCGGACGATCGGGACGTCGGGGAGGCCGCGGCGGAACTCGGCCGCCATGCCGTCACCGGGTTCCACCGCGACCACGTCGGCGCCGCGGGCGCGCAGGAGCGCGGTCGCGATGCCGGTACCGGCGCCGACGTCCACGACCCGGGCGCCGGCGAGGGGGCGGGCGGCCAGTTCCTCGATGGTGTCGAAGAGGGCGGGCGGATAGGAGGGCCGGTTCGCTCCGTACTGCGCAGCTGCGGCATTGAAGGAGTGGGCCCGGCTGGCACCGGTGGGCGGGGGCGTAGTGGTCATACGGCCATGGTCCTGCGCCCGAACCGGTGAGCGACAGCGGAATCCGACACGAAGCCGCTCCGCTCAGCACCCCTGCACCCGCTCCGGGCCGGCGCAGTCGATCACCCGCTAGCGGTGGCGTTTCTTTTTTGCGGGGTTGCCTGTGCGGCGGGTGGTGCGGTGTTCGTGCCGGGTGCGGGCCTTCTCGTATTCCGCGCGGTGGAGCTTCTCGCCGGGGGCCTCGATCAGGGAGCGGAAGAAGTACGCGAGGAGGGAGCCGACGAAGCCGATGGCCAGCAGGCCGCGCAGGGAGGCCTGGCGGTCGGGGTCGGGGTGCCTGCCGAAGCGGTCCCAGGTGTTGCGGAAGGCCAGCGCGCTGCAGATCGCGAACATCACCACGACCAGCACGTTCACGAAGGAGCCCGTGTCGGCGATCTGCAGGCCCTGGTAGGCGAAGCGGAGGATCAGGCAGGAGACGGCCGCCGCCGCGAGCGAGCCCACGGCCACGCCGGCCCGGCGGGCCGCGTAGCCGTCGTCGTGGTGCACCCAGGACGTGCCGAAGAAGCGGAGGGGCTCGGGGCGGGGGCCCATCGGCCCGCCGGTGGAGCCCGCGGGGGTGTCCGGGGTGCCGGGTTCGTCGCTCACGGGACGATTATGGCGCCGCGGGTCCGCGGGCTCCGGGGCGGGTCAGGAGCAGCGCGAGGCCACGTAGCCGTCGCTGCCCGTGTACACATAGGCGTCGGAGACGTACTCGCCGTTGTCGATGTTGTCCCAGATCTTCGAGGTGCCGTACGGGCCGGTGACCGTCGTGCCCGGTGTCTGGCAGAAGATCGGGACGCGGGAGCCGGCCGGGAGGACCCGGACGATGCCGTAGTTGGTGCCGGGGCCGCTGCGGACGTTCAGCCGCACGCCGGGGGCGACCGGATAGGTGCTCGCGGTGGCCGCCACCGTGACGGCCGCGGCTTCGGCCTCGACCCCGCTCGCGGTCGCTTCGGCTGCTTTCGTGTCGTTCATCTCTTTTGTGCCGTCAGTTTCTTCTGTCGCTTCCACACGGTCGCCAGACATGAGTAGACCTCCCCCCGTCAGATCCCATGACCGCCATGGGGTCCCGTTGATTCCCCTGATTCGAGCCACGAAACACCCGTGCGCGAATCGCACGCGGAGGCTAGCAAGCCGCCTCTGCCTCGTACGAGTCATCGACTAGGCTCCGAGCGTCGCGCGCGCGGACGAACAGCACGGGGGTGGTTCCATGGCGCCACAGAGGAACACCGGAGCGGGCGCGGAAGCGGAACTTCCCGAGTACGCCGGTCATTACCGCCTGGAGGCACGCCTCGGGGCGGGCGGCATGGGCGTGGTGCACCTCGCCCGCAGCACCTCGGGGCTGAAGCTCGCCGTGAAGGTCGTACACGCGGAGTTCGCCAAGGACCGCGAGTTCAGGGGGCGTTTCCGGCAGGAGGTGGCCGCCGCCCGGCGGGTGAGCGGTGCCTTCACCGCGCCGGTCGTCGACGCCGATCCGGAGGCCGCGCGGCCCTGGATGGCCACGCTGTACATCCCCGGGCCGACGCTCGCCGATCATGTGAAGCGGAACGGCCCCATGGAGCCTGCGCAGTTGCGCAGGCTGATGGCCGGGCTCGCGGAGGCGCTGCGCGACATCCATCGGGTCGGGGTGGTGCACCGCGATCTGAAGCCGAGCAACGTCCTGCTCGCCGAGGACGGACCGAAGGTCATCGACTTCGGGATCTCTCGGCCGAAAGACAGCGAACTGCGCACCGAGACCGGCAAGCTGATAGGCACGCCGCCCTTCATGGCGCCCGAGCAGTTCCGGCGGCCCCGCGAAGTCGGGCCGGCCGCCGACATCTTCACGCTGGGGTCGGTGCTGGTGCACGCGGCGACCGGGCGCGGCCCGTTCGACTCGGACAGCCCGTATGTCGTGGCCTACCAGGTCGTCCACGACGAACCGGATGTGACCGGAGTGCCGGAGGACCTCGCCCCGCTGGTGCTGCGCTGCCTCGCCAAGGAGCCGGAGGGCCGGCCGACGCCCGACGAGCTGATGCGGGAGCTGCGGTCGGTGGCCGCCTCGTACGACACGCAGGCGTTCATACCGCCTCAGCGGGCGCACGGGAACGACCAGCGGACGGACGGCCCGGATCCGACCCCCGATCCGGGCGGTTCCTGGGGTCCGCGGACGGGCGCGCCGCAGGAACCCGAGCGGGCCGCGCGGGCGCCCCGGGGACCGCGGGCGTGGCTCGGCAGGCGGGCGGCGCTCGTGGGCGGTTCGCTCACCCTTGCCCTGTGCGGTGTGCTCGCGTCGGTGCTGTGGCTCGGCGGCGATCCGCCCGCGCCGGTGGGCGCCGCGGCCCGGAACACTGCGGCGCCGGGGTTCCAGGCATGGCACGCCGAGCCGGTCGGCGAGGGCTCCGGGATGCCCCGGTGCGCCTACGGCGGCGACAAGGTGCTGTGCTTCCGCTCCGGCCTGGCCTACGCCCTCGACCCGGCGGACGGTTCCCTGCTGTGGCGGCGCTCCGTCGCCGGGGAGCGGACGAGCGCCGCGCCGGGCCTGTCGGGCGGGCTCCTGCAGTTGCCGACGAGCGGGGGCGAGCGGGTGGAGGCGGTCGACCCGGCCTCCGGTACGACGCGCTGGAAGCGGGAGGTGCCGGGGCAGGCGGCGCGCTTCGCCGGCGGGATGCTCCTCGTCACGGACGCCGACGGTTCGCTCACCGGCGTGGACGGCCTGACGGGTGACACCAGGTGGACCCGGCGGATCTTCGGTGCCCACACGCCGGCCCTGGCCTGGTTCGCGGGGGACGCGTCGGCGTACGCGACCAGTTCCGCGGACGGGACGCACACGCGCGTGACGGCCGTGGATCCGGTGACGGGCGCCGAGCGCTGGCACGCGCGGCTGGCGGGGAACCTGAAGCCCGTCGGCAGTCAGGGCGGCTCCCTGTTCCTGCTGTCCGTGGACAGCGCCAGCGGCCAGACGGACGAGGTGGTGCGCTACACGCCGGCCTCGGGGACCGAGCGGCGGGTGCCGCTGCCGGTGCCGCGTCTGGCTCCGCAGGCCGCCGTGCGCGGCGACGTCGTCTACCTGCTGTCCAGCGGCGGTGCGCTGGAGGCGGTCGACGTGGCCGGCGGCAAGCGGCGGTGGCTGCTCGAGACGTCCGTGAGCCGTGGCTCGGCGCCGGTCGCCGACGGCAGGCAGGTGTACGTCAGCGCCGCCGACGGACGGCTGCTCGCGGTCGACGCCCGCGACGGCCGGCTGGTGGGGCAGACCCCGGCGCGGCTCGGCGCCAACTCGGACGAGGTCACGGCCGTGCTCCCGGCCCCCCTGCTCGTGGACGGCCGTCTCTACGCCGGTGCCCCCGACGGCACGGTCTTCGCGGTGGCCGCGCGCGATCCCGAGACCTGGTGACATGCGGCGGGGCCGCCCCCGTCGGAGGCGGCCCCGGAGCGTGCGGGGGACTCAGCCCAGCTTGCTGACGTCCCGGACGGCGCCCTTGTCGGCGCTGGTCGCCATCGCCGCGTACGCCCGCAGGGCCGACGAGACCTTGCGGTCGCGGTCCTTCGGGGCGTGGACGCCGTTCAGCGCCTGCTCACGGCGTGCCAGCTCGGCCTCGTCGACGAGCAGCTCGATGCTGCGGTTCGGGATGTCGATGCGGATCCGGTCGCCGTCCTGGACCAGCGCGATGGTGCCGCCGGACGCGGCCTCGGGGGACGCGTGGCCGATGGACAGGCCGGAGGTGCCGCCGGAGAAGCGGCCGTCGGTGATCAGTGCGCAGGACTTGCCCAGGCCGCGGCCCTTGAGGAAGGACGTCGGGTAGAGCATCTCCTGCATGCCGGGGCCGCCCTTGGGGCCCTCGTAGCGGATGACGACGACATCGCCCTCGGTGACCTGTTTGCCCAGGATCTTCTCGACGGCCTCCTCCTGCGACTCGCAGACCACCGCCGGGCCCTCGAAGGTCCAGATGGACTCGTCGACGCCGGCCGTCTTCACCACGCAGCCGTCGACGGCCAGGTTGCCGCGCAGGACGGCCAGGCCGCCGTCCTTGGAGTAGGCGTGCTCGGCGGAGCGGATGCAGCCGTTCTCGGCGTCCTCGTCCAGCGCCGCCCAGCGCTCCGACTGGGAGAAGGCCTCCGCCGAGCGGACGCAGCCGGGGGCCGCGTGCCACAGCTCCACGGCCGCCGCGGACGGCGAGCCGCCGCGCACGTCCCAGGTCTTCAGCCAGTCCGCCAGGGACGGGCTGTGGACCGCGTGCACGTCCTCGTTGAGCAGGCCCGCCCGGTGCAGCTCGCCGAGCAGGGCGGGGATGCCGCCGGCGCGGTGCACGTCCTCCATGTAGTACGTGCGGCCCTTGGCGACGTTGGGCGCGACCTTCGCCAGGCAGGGCACCCGGCGGGAGACGGCGTCGATCTGCTCCAGACCGAACGGGACGCCCGCCTCCTGGGCCGCCGCCAGCAGGTGCAGGATCGTGTTGGTCGAGCCGCCCATCGCGATGTCCAGGGCCATCGCGTTCTCGAAGGCGGCGAACGACACGATGCTGCGGGGCAGGACCGTCTCGTCGTCCTGCTCGTAGTAGCGGCGGGTGATGTCCATCACCGTGCGGGCCGCGTCCTCGTAGAGGCTGCGGCGGGCCGTGTGCGTGGCCAGGACCGAGCCGTTGCCGGGCAGGGACAGGCCGATCGCCTCGGTGAGGCAGTTCATCGAGTTGGCGGTGAACATGCCGGAGCAGGAGCCGCAGGTCGGACAGGCGTTCTCCTCGATGCGGAGGATGTCCTCGTCGGAGACCTTGTCGTTGGCTGCCTCGGCGATCGCGTCGATCAGGTCCAGCGTGCGGACCGTGCCGTCGACCAGGGTGGCCCGGCCGGCCTCCATCGGGCCGCCGGAGACGAAGACCGTGGGGATGTTCAGGCGCAACGCGGCCATCAGCATGCCCGGGGTGATCTTGTCGCAGTTGGAGATGCAGACCAGGGCGTCGGCGCAGTGCGCCTCGACCATGTACTCCACGCTGTCCGCGATCAGGTCGCGGGAGGGCAGGGAGTACAGCATGCCGCCGTGGCCCATCGCGATGCCGTCGTCGACGGCGATGGTGTTGAACTCGCGCGGGATGCCGCCCGCCTCCCGGATCGCCTCGCTGACGATCCGGCCGACCGGCTGCAGATGGGTGTGGCCGGGCACGAACTCGGTGAAGCTGTTGGCGACCGCGATGACCGGCTTCCGGCCGATGTCCGCACCGGGTACACCGGAGGCGCGCATAAGGGCGCGGGCGCCCGCCATGTTGCGGCCGTGGGTGACTGTGCGGGACCTCAGCTCGGGCATCGTCGCTCGCTCCTTCGAAGACCTTCTGGCAGAGAGTTCTGACTCGTCGAGCGTACGCCGGTCATCCAGGGACCGGGACGGAGTGTCCGGAATGCGGGATCCGCGTCTCGGAGGCCCGGACCGCCGACGATTCCGCGTCCCGGCGGCCGGCCCGGGAAGCCGGAACCACCGCGGGCACTCACGCCCCGGTGAGATGCCCCTGTACCACCGGCGCCGCCCGCGCGATGATCTGCTCCAGATCGGCCGAGGCCATCGGCTCCATCTTGATCACGTACCGCAGCATGACGCACCCCATCAGCTGCGCGGCCGCCAGTTCGGCGCGCAACTCGGCGTCCGGCGGCTCCAATTGTCCCGCGATGCGGCGCAGCAGCTGGCTCGCGATCAGGCGGCGCAGGACAGCGGCCGCGGTCTCGTTGTTGACGGCGGAGCGCACGATCGCCAGCAGGGGCGCCCGGGTGGTGGGGTTCTCCCAGATGCCGAAGAAGAACCGGGTCAGCCGCTCGCCGATGCCGTCGAGCGGGCCGGCGCCCACGGCGTCCGGGGCGTGCAGCGCGGGCGCGAAGGCGACCGCGACGGCCGCCTCGAAGACCTGTTCCTTGGTGCCGAAGTAGTGGTGGACGAGGGCCGAGTCCACGCCGGCCGCCTTCGCGATGCCGCGTACGGAGGTCTTCTCGTAGCCGCGCTCGGAGAACTCCTCGCGGGCCACGGTCAGGATGCGGTCGCGGGTGTCGCCCGACTCGGTGCGCGGGGGCCGGCCGCGGCGGCGGGCGGGTGCGCCCTCCCGGTCCGGGGTGGTGCCGCTCACGGTCGGGGCACCTTCACCGCTGAGGCGAGGTGGAGCCGGGTGAAGGCCAGCGCCTCCGCCAGGTCCGCCTCGCGTTCGGCACTGGACATGGCACGCCGGGTGTTGACCTCGATGACGACGTGGCCGTCGTAGCCGCCCTGCGCGAGCCGTTCCAGCAGTTCGGCGCAGGGCTGGCTGCCACGGCCGGGGACCAGGTGCTCGTCCTTGCCCGATCCCCTGCCGTCGGCGAGATG
Organism: Streptomyces shenzhenensis; assembly: GCF_003688995.1. Classification (GTDB taxonomy): domain Bacteria; phylum Actinomycetota; class Actinomycetes; order Streptomycetales; family Streptomycetaceae; genus Streptomyces; species Streptomyces shenzhenensis_A. Next base: position 11,538 of record NZ_PENI01000035.1, read on the forward strand.
GACATGGCCCAGGCGGGCGCCCATCCGGTCGATCATCTGCAGCGCGTCCGTGCGGGCGGTGGCCGTGTGGCTGAGGTCGATCGTGAAGTGGCGGTAGTCGTCCTTGGTGACGTCCCAGTCGGGGGCGTACGCGAGCATCTCGCGGTCGCGGTAGCGCCAGGGGTACATGTTCTCGACGGCGAACCGTACGTCCGTCTCGTTCGCCATCCGCCAGACTCCATCGACGAAGTCACGGGCGTACTGCCGCTGCCAGCGGAACGGCGGGTGGACGACGACCGTCCCGGCGCCGAGCCGCTCGGCGGCGGCGCGGGCGCGCTGGAGCTTGACCCAGGGGTCCGTGGACCACACCCGCTGGGTGATCAGCAGGCAGGGGGCGTGCACCGCCAGGATCGGGATGCGGTGGTAGTCGGACAGCCGCCGCAGCGCCTCGATGTCCTGGCTGACCGGGTCCGTCCACACCATGACCTCGACGCCGTCGTATCCGAGGCGTGCGGCGATCTCGAAGGCCGTCGCCGTCGACTCCGGGTAGACGGAGGCCGTGGACAGGGCGACCTTCGCATCCGGGATGCGGACGGGGACGTCCCTTGCTTCAGCCACGAAGGACAGGGTACGGGGGTACACGGTGGCATCGGTCCGGGGGCCGGACGCCCTGTGGGCCGTTCCGGCCGTTCCTCGCGGGCCGGTGCGGGCCGCCGGTGACCCGTCCCACACGTCCGCTCGCGGACGCGGGACGCTCACGGCGATCCCATGTGGTCCAGGCGGCGCAGGATCACGCCCTCCCGCAGCGCCCACGGGCAGACCTCCAGGTTCTTCACGCCGAACAGGTCCATCGCGCCCTCCGCGACCAGGGCGCCGGCGAGCAGCTGGCCGGAGCGGCCCTCGGAGACGCCGGGGAGCCCGGAGCGCTGCTCGGCGGACATGCCGGCCAGCCGCGGCACCCATGCCTCCAGGGACTCCCGCTTCAGCTCGCGCTGGACGTACAGGCCCTCGGCGGACCGCGCGGCGCCCGCGATCCGGGCCAGCTGTTTGAAGGTCTTGGAGGTGGCGACCACGTGGTCGGGCGATCCGAAGCGGCTGAACTCCCCCACCGTGCGGGCGATCTCGGCCCGTACGTGCCGGCGCAGGGCCCTTATCGCCTCGGGGGCCGGCGGATCGACGGGCAGCCAGCCGGCGGTCAGCCGGCCCGCGCCGAGCGGGAGCGAGGCGGCCGCGTCGGGTTCCTCGTCGATGCCGTAGGCGATCTCCAGGGAGCCGCCGCCGATGTCCAGGACCAGCAGCTTGCCGGCCGACCAGCCGAACCAGCGGCGGGCGGCGAGAAAGGTGAGCCGGGCCTCCTCGGCGCCGGTGAGCACCTGCAGTTCGATGCCGGTCTCGGCCTGCACGCGCGCGAGGACGTCGTCGGCGTTGCTGGCCTCGCGCACGGCGGAGGTGGCGAAGGTCAACAGATCCTCGACGCCCTTGTCCTCGGCTGCCTGGAGGGCGTCGTGGACGACGCCGATCAGCCGGTCGACCCCGTCGGGGCCGATCGCCCCGTCCATGTCCAGGAGTTCGGCGAGCCGCAGCTCCGCCTTGTGCGAATGCGCGGGCAGCGGGCGCGCGCCCGGGTGCGCATCCACCACCAGCAGATGCACCGTGTTCGATCCAACGTCCAGGACACCGAGTCTCATGCACGGAACGCTACTGCCACCTGGACTGTCGCCCGTCCACGGAGCGGGCTGGGGCGACATACCCTGGACGCGTGCCAAAGACGAAAAAGGCGAAGGACCACAAGGCCGCCGAATCCGCCCACGATTCTTCGCAGGTGAATTCATTGAAGAAGGCGAAGAAGGCGAAGCAGGCGGCAAAGGGCCCGGAAGCCGACGAGAAGGGGCTCGACTTCGCGCGCGCGTGGGTGGAGTTTCCCGATCCGGCGGACGACGAGCAGGTCTTCCGGTGCGATCTGACCTGGCTGACCTCTCGGTGGAACTGCATCTTCGGCAGTGGCTGCCAGGGCATCCAGGCGGGCCGCGCGGACGACGGATGCTGCACGCTGGGCGCGCACTTCTCCGACGAGGACGACGAGAAGCGGGTCGCCGAGCATGTGGCGCGACTCACGCCGGAGATCTGGCAGCACCACGACGAGGGCACGGAGCACGGCTGGGTCGCGGAGGACGACGAGGGCTCCCGGCAGACCCGCCCGTACCAGGGGTCGTGCATCTTCCAGAACCGGCCCGGCTTCCCGGGCGGCGCGGGCTGCTCGCTGCACATCCTCGCCCTGAAGGAGGGCCGCGAGCCGCTGGAGACCAAACCGGACGTGTGCTGGCAGCTGCCGATCCGGCGGACGTACGACTGGATCGACCGCCCCGACGACACGCGGATCCTCCAGGTGTCGATCGGCGAGTACGACCGCCGGGGCTGGGGGCCGGGCGGGCACGATCTGCACTGGTGGTGCACGTCGGCGACCTCGGCGCACGGCGCGGGCGACCCGGTGTACGTCTCCTACCGGGCCGAGCTGACCGAGCTGATGGGCAAGGCCGGCTACGACCGGCTGGTCGAGCTGTGCGAGGAGCGGCTGGCGTCGCGCCTGCCCCTGCTGGCCCCCCACCCGGCGGACCCGACGGACTGACCCGCGGTCGCCCCCGCCGGCGCAGCCCATGAACGCCCTCGGCAGCCGCGGCGGGCTCCCGGGAGCACCCCGCACACTCCCCGACCGCGCACGCCCCGGGGTGGGGCTAGGGTCTTTCGTTTGGATCAGGCCGGATCAGGGAGCGGGGTCTGGTGCCGTGGATCGCAAGGCGGAGGAGGGCGGCAGGGCGGAGCCCTGACAACCGACGACAACGCCGCGAGGCGCGGTGCCAGGGCCCGCGAGCCCGGCATGATCCAAACGAGAGGCCCTAGCTGTCCGAGGGGGTCGGGCTCGAGGGGTCGGTGGGGGACGGGGTCTCGGACGGAGGATCGGACGGAGGCGGGTCCGACACGGGCGGCGTCGGGTCGGTCGGCGTGGGCGAGGGGCTGGCCGGCGGGTCGCTGGGGGCCGTCGTGGTGGGTGTCGGGTCCGGTGTGCCGTCGCTGGGCGGACCGCCCGGGTCGGAGGGGCGGGTGGGGGCGGTGCCGTACCCCCGGATCGTGACCACGGCGCCCGCGGGTGCCACCGCCACCTGCGCGGACCAGGACCCGGACGGCTCGCGCAGAGGATCGACGAACACCTTGACCGTCAACGATTCGCCCGGCCGCAGCGTTCCTGAGGAGCGGCTGAGGTAGAGCCACTCGGCCCCGGTGGACGCCGACCAGCGGACCGGCGAGGGGCCGGACGCGGTCAGGGTGACGAGGGTGGTCTGGCCGCTGGTGCGGGCGGACACCGCGAGGTGCCCCGCGCCCTTCTTCCCGGCCCCGGAGACGCTCATGACCTCCACGGAGACGTCGGGCGCCGCGCCGTCCTTCAGGAAACGGGCGCCGGGCCTGACGCCGGAGTTGCCGGTGTTCTCGTAGCCGTCGGCCGCGTCACCACGGAGCCCGCCGTGGTCCTGCGCCTCCTGGGAGGTGGCGGTGGGGCCGTCCGAGCCCTCGCTGTCCGGCGAGCCGCGGTAGGCGGCCCACAGGGCGAGTACGGGGGCCGCGACGACCGTGGCCACGACGGTCGTCGTGACGGCACGCGCGCGGAGCCGGTCGCGGCGGGCCGCCCGGTCCTTGGGGTCCGTCGGAAAGCCACGCCGGTCAAAGCGCGGCACGGCGGCGCCCCGCGCGCGCGGGCGGTGCGCCAGGGCCTGGCGGAGGGCCGCGCGCGGGGCCTCGATGACGGGCAGTTGGGCGGGCGTGGCGGCGGCGCCCGGCCAGCGGCCGGGCACCGCGCGCTCGGCGGTGCGGCGACAGCGCGGGCAGTCGTCGACATGCCGGACCAGCTCGCGCCGCACAGTGCTGCTGAGGACGAGCTGGTGGTCACCGGTGAGGCGGGCCACCCCGGGGCAGCCGCCGGTCTCCACTACGGCGAGCGCGGCGCGGGTGCGCTCCACCTCGCAGGCGGCGGAGGCGAGCAGGTCACGGGCGGCGGCGTGGTCCATGCCGAGGACGGCGGCGACCTCGTGGGCGGCGAGGTGGTGGCGGACGGCGAGTTCGAGCGCCTCGCGCTGCTCCGGGGTGGTCCCGGCGGCCTCCGGCCAGGCGAGCAGGGCAAGTTCGCGGCGCTGCTCCCGGGCCTCGTCGGTGAGCGCCGGGTCGCCGGCCTGCGCGTCGGGCTGCCGCCCGCCGTCGGCGCCTCCCCCGCTGCCGGACCGCTCTTCGGCGCCGGACCGCTCTTCGGCGCCGGACTGCCCTTCGGTGCCGGACCGGCCCGCCGCATGGGCGGCCTGCCGATTCTGCTTGGCCTCGGCCAGCTTGCGCAGGCATGCCCAGCGGGCCAGCGCGTACAGCCAGGCCCTGAGGTCATCGGCCGACTCCGGCCCCCGCTGGCCGCGCCGCTCGGCCAGCGCGAGCGCATCGCCGAGCGCCGCGATCGCCGTGTCGTGGTCGCACAGCACCGAGAGGCAGTAGGTGAACAGGCCGTCCAAGTGAGGCTCGTACTGCGGCGGCGTGCGCTGGGCCAGCGTGCGCGCCGCCGCGCGGTCACGCGCTTCCCTGTGCGCACGATGTGCGCCGGTGGTGCGGGTGGAGGTTTCCGGACTGCTGCTCATCACCTGTGCGACCGTAGGCGGCCGGGGAAGGGCCCTTCTTCCACCTTGAGCACTTTTAATCCGTACGGGTGAAACGATCCCTCATTCGGGGACAGGAACGTGCCATTCGGCGGGTATTTGCTGACGGTGCGTGGCCGGCCGCGGTGGTCCTGGCGGCGGTCCCTGCCCGCGCTGTCGGTGCCGGCCGTTACGGTTTCGTCCATGGCTGCCCGTACCAGGACCACCAAGGATCGCCCGTCCTACCGCTGCACGGAGTGCGGCTGGCAGACGGCCAAGTGGCTCGGCCGCTGCCCCGAGTGCCAGGCGTGGGGGACGATCGAGGAGTACGGCGCGCCCGCGGTGCGGACGACGACGCCGGGGCGCGTCACCAGCTCCGCGCTGCCCATCGGCCAGGTCGACGGCCGGCAGGCCACCGCCCGCACGACCGGCGTGCCCGAGCTGGACCGGGTGCTCGGCGGCGGCCTGGTGCCCGGCGCGGTGGTGCTGCTCGCGGGTGAGCCCGGTGTCGGCAAGTCCACGCTCCTGCTCGACGTGGCCGCCAAGTCGGCGAGCGAGGAGCACCGCACCCTCTATGTCACGGGCGAGGAGTCGGCGAGCCAGGTGCGGCTGCGCGCTGACCGCATCAAGGCCATCGACGACCATCTGTACCTGGCCGCCGAGACGGATCTGGCCGCCGTCCTCGGTCACTTGGACGCGGTCAAGCCGTCCCTGCTGATCCTCGACTCCGTGCAGACGGTCGCCTCCCCCGAGATCGACGGGGCGCCCGGCGGCATGGCCCAGGTGCGGGAGGTCGCCGGGGCCCTGATCCGCGCCTCCAAGGAGCGCGGGATGTCCACGCTGCTGGTGGGCCATGTCACCAAGGACGGCGCGATCGCGGGTCCGCGGCTGCTGGAGCACCTCGTGGACGTGGTGCTCCACTTCGAGGGCGACCGGCACGCGCGCCTGCGCCTGGTGCGCGGGGTCAAGAACCGGTACGGCGCGACGGACGAGGTGGGCTGCTTCGAGCTGCACGACGAGGGCATCACGGGCCTCGCCGATCCGAGCGGGCTGTTCCTGACCCGGCGCGCCGAACCGGTCCCCGGCACCTGTCTGACCGTGACCCTGGAGGGCCGCCGGCCGCTGGTCGCCGAGGTGCAGGCGCTGACGGTCGACTCGCAGATCCCCTCCCCGCGGCGTACGACGTCCGGCCTGGAGACCTCCCGGGTGTCGATGATGCTGGCGGTGCTGGAGCAGCGCGGCCGGATCAGCGCGCTCGGCAAGCGGGACATCTACTCCGCGACGGTCGGCGGGGTGAAGCTCTCCGAGCCCGCCGCCGACCTCGCCGTCGCCCTTGCCCTGGCCTCGGCCGCGAGCGACACCCCGCTGCCGAAGAACCTCGTCGCGATCGGCGAGGTGGGGCTGGCGGGCGAGGTCCGGCGGGTGACGGGTGTGCAGCGCAGACTCGCCGAGGCGCACCGTCTGGGCTTCACGCACGCGCTCGTGCCGGGGGACCCGGGCAAGATCCCTCCCGGCATGAAGGTCCTGGAAGTGGCCGACATAGGGGACGCGCTCAGAGTGCTTCCGCGCTCCCGTCGCCGGGACGCCCCACGGGACGCGGAGGACCGCCGGTAGACTTTGCCCTGGTCTCGCCCGTCCGTACGAACGTCGTGCGGGAACGGGGGCGCCCCAGAACCTGCGACCGGAGGAGTGCAGTGGCAGCCAACGACCGGGCAGCAGCTCCCGGAAAGTCCGGTGGGAGTGCCGGTTCCGATGGCCTGATGCGCGCCTCGCTGAGCGCCGTGGCACCCGGTACGGGCCTGCGTGACGGCCTGGAGCGGGTGCTGCGCGGCAACACCGGCGGACTGATCGTGCTGGGCTGCGACAAGACCGTCGAGACGATGTGCACGGGCGGTTTCGTGCTGGACGTGGAGTTCACCGCGACCCGGCTGCGCGAGCTGTGCAAGCTCGACGGCGGCATCGTGATCTCCTCCGATCTGTCGAAGATCCTGCGGGCGGGTGTCCAGCTGGTCCCGGACCCGACGATCCCGACGGAGGAGACCGGCACCCGGCACCGCACGGCGGACCGGGTCTCGAAGCAGGTGGGCTTCCCGGTGGTCTCGGTGTCCCAGTCGATGCGTCTGATCGCCCTGTACGTCGACGGGCAGCGCCGGGTCCTGGAGGACTCGGCGGCGATCCTCTCCCGCGCCAACCAGGCGCTCGCCACCCTGGAGCGCTACAAGCTGCGCCTGGACGAGGTCGCGGGCACGCTGTCGGCGCTGGAGATCGAGGACCTGGTGACGGTCCGCGATGTGTCGGCGGTCGCACAGCGCCTGGAGATGGTGCGCCGCATCGCCACCGAAATCGCCGAATACGTGGTCGAACTGGGCACCGACGGGCGGCTGCTCGCCCTCCAGCTGGACGAGTTGATCGCGGGCGTGGAGCCCGAGCGCGAGCTGGTGGTCCGGGACTATGTGCCGGAGCCGACGGCGAAGCGTTCCCGCACGGTGGACGAGGCGCTGTCCGAACTGGACGCGCTCAGCCACGCCGAGCTCCTCGAACTCCCCACGGTGGCCCGGGCCCTTGGCTACACCGGCTCGCCCGAGGCCCTCGACTCCGCGGTGTCGCCGCGCGGCTTCCGCCTCCTGGCCAAGGTGCCGCGGCTCCCCGGCGCGATCATCGACCGCCTCGTGGAGCACTTCGGCGGTCTGCAGAAGCTCCTCGCCGCGAGCGTCGACGACCTCCAGACGGTGGACGGCGTCGGCGAGGCCCGGGCCCGCAGCGTCCGCGAGGGCCTGTCCCGCCTGGCGGAGTCCTCGATCCTCGAACGCTACGTCTGACCGCCCCCGACCCGGCCCACCCCTCCTCAGTCCGCCGTCAGGACGAAGGACGTCTGGGTCTTTCCGAAGCCGGCGGTTTCGGCTTCCACCAAGTAGGTGCCGGGGGCGGCCGAGCCGGACCGGGGCGTGGCGCACTCGGGGGCGCTCGGCCTGCGGTCCCACTTCACGGTGTAGGTGATGCTGCTGCCGGCAGGGACCCGGTACACCAGGCTCCCCGCGCCCTTCGGGCAGTCGGCGGACGACCAGTAGACGTCGCTGCCGTCCGCGGGCGTGATGGCCAACACGGCCTTCTTCGGGCCGAGATCGACCTTGCAGTCCCCGGACGAAGAATTCTTCGCCGTGAGTTCGAAGCTGGGCGTCTGCCCGGGCGCGTACGAGTTGTGCAGGCTGCGCAGGCTCAACGTCACGGCTCCGGGCGTGCAGTTGGACAGCCCGGAGGACGCGGGGAGCGTGGGACCCGCACCGGTACCGCCACTGCCCGAGCCGTCGCCCGCCTCCGTACCGGATCCCGTGGAGTCGCCGCCCTCCGGCCCGGCCGAGCCGGCCGAGCCGTCGGGGCCGTCGGAGCCGTCAGCGGCGCCGCCGTCGCCCGCCCCGGTGCCGCCGCCGTCCGATCCCCCGCCGCCCGATTCCTCGCGTCCACCGGGGCGTTGGCTTATGGCGGACCCGGAGGGCGACGGCCCCGGCGTGATCGTGGACACCGGGTCCTTGCCGTTGGACCCGTCGGCGCTCTTCTTCCCGGCCCCGCCACCCGAGGTCACGATCCAGGTGATCAGCAGCGCCAGCAGGGCGACCACCGACAGCAGAACGACCCTCCGGCGCCAGTAGATGGAGGAGGGAAGCGGCCCGATCGGATTGCGCAGAGATCCCACGGCGCAAACTGTACGAGAGATCGGCGCGCTTGCTTGCGCCACCCGCCGCCAGGGTCCAACTTTTCCGGATCATCATCCCGGTAACTGCCGTCAGGAGGAGCGCCCTTCCCCCGCCACGCGCCCCGGCCCGGCTGCGGCTCGAACCACGTCAGCCCCACCCGTGGCAGGATCGGAAGGGCCATGACTGAGAAGCTCCACGCCCCCGTGATCGCCTGGTTCGACGCCCATGCCCGCGACCTCCCCTGGCGCCGCCCGGAGGCGGGCCCGTGGGGCGTGATGGTCAGCGAGTTCATGCTCCAGCAGACGCCGGTCAACCGCGTACTGCCGGTCTACGAGCACTGGCTGGCCCGCTGGCCGCGCCCCGCCGACCTGGCCGAGGAGGCCCCCGGCGAGGCCGTCCGCGCCTGGGGCCGGCTCGGCTACCCGCGCCGCGCCCTGCGGCTGCACGGCGCCGCGGTCGCCATAACGGAACGGCACGGCGGCGACGTGCCGACGGAGCACGCGCAGCTGCTCGCGCTGCCCGGCATCGGCGAGTACACGGCGGCGGCGGTGGCCTCGTTCGCGTACGGACAGCGGCACGCGGTGCTCGACACCAATGTGCGCCGGGTCTTCGCGCGGGCGGTCACGGGCGTCCAGTACCCGCCGAACGCCACCACGGCCGCCGAGCGCAGGCTGGCCCGCGAGCTGCTGCCCGAGGAGGAGCGGACCGCCGCCCGCTGGGCCGCCGCCTCCATGGAGCTGGGCGCGCTGGTGTGCACGGCGAAGAACGAGCTGTGCCAGCACTGCCCGATCTCCGACCAGTGCGCCTGGCGGCTGGCTGGCAAGCCGGAGCACGAGGGTCCGCCGCGCCGCGGTCAGACGTACGCCGGAACCGACCGTCAGGTGCGCGGCAAGCTGCTCGCCGTGCTGCGCGACGCGCACGCCCCCGTGCCGCAGGCCGCCCTCGACCGGGTGTGGCACGAGCCGGTGCAGCGCGCCCGGGCACTGGACGGGCTCGTCGCGGACGGTCTGGTGGAGCCGCTGGCGGGCGGCCGTTATCGGCTTCCGCTGAGCTGACGTACAGCCACGTCACAGCCCCGGTGGCCCGGTTACGGACCATCAGGGCCGACAAAAAGCACCAAATCAGGACAGAAGGACCGCCCCCTTTACCCCGTCCCTACTTCCGTTACACAACCGACGGACAGCCGAGTGCCATCCGCAGGCTGCTCCGCACAGCCCCGTGACAACCGCTCCGTACCTTCATTTCTGTGCCCGGCAGACCACGGGACCACGGCAACGACAGGCGCGGGGCCGAAGCAGAACGGGGAACGGAGGCGGTTGAAATGGCGCAGGGCGAGGTGCTCGAATTCGAGGAGTACGTCCGCACCCGGCAGGACGCGCTGCTGCGCAGCGCCCGCCGACTGGTTCCGGACCCGGTGGACGCCCAGGACCTGCTCCAGACGGCGCTCGTGCGGACGTACGGCCGCTGGGACGGCATCGCGGACAAGCGGCTCGCCGACGCCTATCTGCGCCGGGTGATGATCAACACGCGGACCGAGTGGTGGCGGGCCCGGAAGCTGGAGGAGGTCCCCACCGAGCAGCTGCCGGACGCGTGCGTGGACGACGCCACCGAGCAGCACGCCGACCGCGCGCTCCTCATGGACATCATGAAGGTGCTGGCTCCGAAGCAGCGCAGTGTCGTGGTGCTGCGACACTGGGAGCAGATGTCCACGGAGGAGACGGCCGCCGCCCTCGGCATGTCGGCCGGAACAGTCAAGAGCACGCTGCACCGGGCGCTCGCCCGGCTCCGCGAGGAGCTGGAGGCGCGCGATCTGGACGCACGCGCGCTGGAGCGTGAGGAGCGGGAGCGTTGCGCGGCCTGATGGGCGCCGGGCTCAGTGCCCGAGGGAGTACGCAGGCGGTGATCACGGCGGTGTCCGTGCTCGCCGCCCTCGCCCTTTTCGCCGCCTGCGCCACCGGCGGCACCGGCGCCCGTGACGAGGGGCCGGCGCACGCCGACTCGGTCACCGGCGCGGCGGCCTCCCCCGCGCCCAGCCCATCCGACAGCTACCAGCGGGTGAACGCGGTCACTCTCGTCAAGGACGACCCGAAGGTCTCACCCGCGGTCAAACGGGACCTCAAGCCGTGCGCCGCCGATGAGTACCCGGTCGACGTGTCCTACGGCAGCCTGACCGGATCGGCCGTCGACGACGTCGTGGTCAACGTGCTGACCTGCGGCGACGCGGTGGGGGTCGGCTCGTATGTGTACCGCAGCGAGGGCGGCAGGTACCAGAACGTCTTCAGGGCGGAGGAGTCCCCCGTCTACGCGGAGATCGACCGCGGCGATCTGATGGTGACCAAGCAGGTGTACGAGAAGGGCGACCCGGTCTCGAACCCGTCCGGCGAGAACGTGATCACCTACGCCTGGACCGCGGGCCGCTTCGTCGAGGAGTCCTCGCACCACACCGACTACGGCAACGCGGCCGGCGGCGTGGCGTCACCGGTGCCGGAACCGACAGAGGCACTGGACCACTGACGGCGAGCGCGGTCAACCCAGCACACGACACCGACGTCACAAGGGTGACGGCACGAGAGAATCACACGAGGACTGAGAGCACCGGGATGGCAGACCAGACCCACGTTCTGTTCGTCGAGGACGACGACGTCATCCGTGAGGCCACCCAACTCGCCCTGGAGCGGGACGGCTTCGCGGTCACCGCGATGCCCGACGGGCTGTCGGGGCTGGAGGCGTTCCGGGCCAGGCGCCCCGACATCGCGCTGCTGGACGTCATGGTCCCGGGGCTGGACGGGGTGAGCCTGTGCCGGCGCATCCGCGACGAGTCGACCGTCCCGGTGATCATGCTGTCGGCGCGCGCGGACTCCATCGACGTCGTGCTGGGCCTGGAGGCGGGCGCCGACGACTATGTGACCAAGCCCTTCGACGGCGCCGTGCTGGTCGCCCGCATCCGCGCGGTACTGCGCCGCTTCGGGCACGCCGGCGGGGCCACGCAGGCCGAGGACCCCGGCGCGGCGGTCTCCGGCGGCGTGCTGACCTTCGGCGAACTGGAGATCGACACCGTGGGCATGGAAGTGCGCCGGGACGGCCGGCCGGTGGCGCTCACCCCGACCGAGATGCGGCTGCTCCTGGAGTTCTCCTCCGCGCCGGGCACGGTGCTCTCGCGCGACAAGCTGCTGGAGCGCGTGTGGGACTACGGCTGGGGCGGGGACACCCGGGTCGTCGACGTCCATGTGCAGCGGCTGCGGACGAAGATCGGCCAGGACCGGATCGAGACGGTCCGCGGCTTCGGCTACAAGCTGAAGGCCTGAGCGGGGCGGCGGCATGGGGCAGTTCATGTGGCGTCAGATCTGCGGAAAGGTGCTGCCGGCCGGCATCCGCACGGGAGTCCGCTGGAAGCTGAGCGCGGCCATCGCGCTAGTCGGCGCGCTCGTGGCGATCGCGCTCAGCCTGGTCGTGCACAACGCGGCCCGGGTCTCGATGCTGGACAACGCGCGCGACCTGGCCGACGAGCGGGTGCAGATCGCCCAGCGCAACTACGAGCTGTCCGGGCGGCCCAACTTCCCCAGCATCAAGATCGACGACCCGGAGCTGCCGACCGAGCTGCGGGACAAGGTCGGGCAGGGGCGCCGGGCGACGTTCGTCTCCGACCACGGCGGCCAGGTGCCGGACATCTGGGCCGCGGTCCCGGTCAAGGACGGGCATGTGCTGTCGCTGCACACCCACTTCACCGACCGCAGCACGGACGTGATGAAGGACCTCGACCAGGCCCTGGTCATCGGCTCGATCGCGGTCGTCCTCGGCGGCAGCGCGCTCGGCGTGCTCATCGGCGGGCAACTGTCGCGGCGGCTGCGGAAGGCGGCGGCGGCCGCGAACCAGGTCGCCAAGGGCGAGCCCGACGTCCGGGTGCGGGACGCCATCGGCGGTGTCGTACGGGACGAGACCGACGATCTCGCGCGTGCGGTGGACGCCATGGCGGACGCGCTCCAGCAGCGGCTGGAGGCCGAGCGCCGGGTCACCGCCGATATCGCGCACGAACTGCGCACCCCGGTGACCGGGCTGCTGACCGCCGCCGAGCTGCTGCCGCCGGGCCGGCCCACCGAGCTGGTCCTGGACCGGGCCAAGGCGATGCGCACGCTCGTCGAGGACGTGCTGGAGGTGGCCCGGCTCGACAGCGCCTCCGAGCGGGCCGAGCTGCAGGACATCATGCTGGGCGAGTTCGTGGCCCGGCGGGTGGCCGCCAAGGACCCGGAGATCGCGGTGCGAGTGGTGCACGAGTCGGAGGTCACCACCGACCCGCGCCGCCTGGAGCGGGTGCTGTTCAACCTGCTCGCCAACGCCGCGCGGCACGGCAAGCCGCCCATCGAGGTCACCGTCGAGGGCCGCGTCATCCGCGTCCGCGACCACGGGCCCGGCTTCCCGGAGGAGCTGCTCGTCCATGGCCCGAGCCGCTTCCGCACCGGCAGCGAGGACCGCGCGGGCCAGGGCCACGGCCTGGGCCTGACCATCGCCGCCGGCCAGGCCCGGGTGCTGGGCGCCCGGCTGACCTTCCGCAATGTCCGGCCCACGGGCACACCGGAGTACGTCCCGGCGGAGGGCGCGGTGGCCGTCCTGTGGCTGCCGGAACACGCCCCGACGAACACGGGCAGCTATCCGATGCTGCCGTAGCGCTCCGCGCGAACCGGAGACCGACGGTGCCCGGCCCGACCGCCCTCTCACCGGCCGACGCCCGGCCCGGCAGCGCCGCCTCACCGGCCGGCGACCTGTCCCGGGGCCGGCTTCGCCGTGCGGAGGGCAGCCGGCGTCCCGACCGCCTGGTGCGCACGGGCAGCGCTCGCCGCCAGAGCCCCACCCGGCGGGCAAGCCCCCGGCCGGCGATCTGTCCCGGGACCGGCTTCGCCGTGGAAAGGGAGGTCGACGCCCCGGGCACAACGGGCGGCGGCTCGCCCGGGCGGACGGCACCCGGGCCGGCGGTGGCGTGCGCCGGTGCGTGCGGCTTCGAACCGGTGCTCGGCGGCCGGTCCCGCGCGGGTCAGCTGGTCAGGTCAGGACCAGTTCTTCGACTCGTCCAGGCTGCCCTCGCGGGGCTGGGTGAAGGAGAACCAGTTGCCCGAGTCGTCGCGGAACAGCGCCTCCGTGCCGTACGGGCGCTCCTGCGGCTCCTGGAGGAACTCCACACCGGCCTCCCTGAGCCGCTTGTAGTCGCCATGGACGTCGTCCGTGGTCAGCACCCCGGCGCCGAGCACCCCCTTGGCCACGAGCGTGCGCACCATGTCGGCGGACTCGGGGTCCATCGCGGGCGGGCCCGGCACCATCAGGGTCAGCTCGACGCCGGGCTGGCTCGCCGCGCCCACGGTCAGCCAGCGCATGCCGCCCTCGCCCATCGTCATGTCCGTACGGACCTCCAGGCCCAGCTTCTGCGTGTAGAACTCCTTGGCCCGGTCCTGGTCCAGTACCCAGACGGTGGAAATCCTGAGTCCTTTGATCATGGTCTGCTCCTGTCCGCGGCGATCGTCCCTTGCCCGGTCACCGTAGAGTCCGCGTCTTCGGAACGGCTCCATGGCGCGTCGGGGGCCCGCCGGAAGCCGCCGACTCAGAGCATCGCGATTCGGGTCGGCCCAGGCGCGGTCCACGGCGTCCTCGGCCAGCCGCAGCCGGCGCAACGTGCCCATGAGCCGATGGTGACACGCGGCACCGACAACGCCGCGGAACGGCCGGGCGGCCCCCGCGGCGCTCGCCGGGCCGGGACAAGGAGAAGACCCCCCGGGGCGGACACCCGCCGGGGGGCCTTCGGCTCGGAACCGGATCAGACGGCCTCGGCCACCGGCGCCTGCGGCTGGGCGGCGTCGGCCGGGTCCTTCTGCGGTCCGCCCTTGAGCGGAACCTCCTTCACGAACACCGCCGCGATCAGCACGATCACCGCGACCGCCGTGCCCAGCAGGAAGGCGCTGTGTGTGCCCGCGGACACCGCGTGCTGGTACGCCTCGCGCGCCGCCGCCGGCAGCTTGGCCAGGCTCGCCGCGTCCAGTTGGGCGGACTGCTCGGTCAGCTGCCGGCCCGCCGAGCCGGCCCGCTCCGCCATGACGTCCTGGACCCGGTGGTTGAAGAGCGCGCCCATGATGGCGACGCCGAAGGAGGAGCCGAGCGTACGGAACAGGGTGGTCGACGAGGACGCGACGCCCATGTCCTTCATCTGCACGCTGTTCTGCGCGACCAGCATGGTGATCTGCATCAGACAGCCCATGCCGAGGCCCAGGATGGCCATGTACACGCCGGAGGTGAACCGGGAGGTGCCCGTGTCCATCAGCGACAGCAGATACAGGCCCGCGACCATCAGCACACCGCCGGCGATCGGGAAGATCTTGTAGCGGCCGGTGTTCGTGGTGACCCGCCCCGCGACCATCGACGTGACCAGCATCGCGCCGAGCATCGGCAGGAGCAGCAGTCCGGAGTTGGTCGCGGACGCGCCCTGCACCGACTGCTGGTACAGCGGCAGGAACAGCGTGGCGCCGAACATCACGAAGCCGGTGATGAAGCCGATGACCGACATCAGGGTGAAGTTGCGGCTGCGGAAGATGTGCAGCGGCAGCACCGGCTCGGCGGCCTTGGTCTGCCAGATCACGAAGGCGATCAGCGAGACGATGCCGATGGCGCACAGCTCCATGATCCGCGCGGAGGTCCAGGCGTACTCGGTGCCGCCCCAGGTCGTCACCAGCACGATCGCGGTGATGCCGACAGTCAGCAGCGCGGCGCCCAGATAGTCGATGCGCGTCTCGGTCCGCTTCTTCGGCAGATGCAGCACCGCGCTGACCGCGGCCAGCGCGATCACGCCGAGCGGCAGGTTGATGTAGAAGGCCCAGCGCCAGCCCCAGTTGTCGGTGATGGTGCCGCCGACCAGCGGGCCGCCGATCATCGCGAGCGCCATGACCCCGGCCATCATGCCCTGGTACTTGCCGCGCTCACGCGGCGGCACGAGGTCGCCGATGATCGCCATGACGCCGACCATCAGACCACCGGCGCCGAGGCCCTGCACGGCCCGGAAACCGATCAGCTGGCCCATGTCCTGGGCCATGCCGCTCAGCGCGGACCCGATCAGGAAGATCACGATCGAGGCCATGAAGGCGCCCTTGCGCCCGTACATGTCACCGAGCTTGCCCCAGATCGGGGTGGCCGCCGCGGTGGCGAGCGTGTACCCGGTCACCACCCAGGACAGGTGCTGCAGGCCGCCCAGTTCACCGACGATCGTCGGCATCGCCGTGCCCACGATCATGTTGTCGAGCATCGCGAGCATCATCGCGATCATCAGCGCGAGCAGGACCACGCGCACGCTCTTCGGCTGGCTGCCCTGCTCTTCGGATATGTCCTGGCCCGCCGGGGCCTGCTGTGTGTCCGCCATCGTCCGCACTCTCCCTGCGGCGGCCACTTACTTGCCGCCCGGCTAGTTGACTACACTGGGGAAGGTAGACCCGTCACTAGCCGGTCGTCAAGTAAGTTTCCGCAGGAGTGCGAGGAGTACGAAAATGGGCGTCACCATGGACGGGACCAAGCAGCAGCGTCGCGGGAACACCCGCCAGCGCATCCAGGACGTGGCGCTCGAACTCTTCGCGGAGCAGGGATACGAGAAGACCTCCCTGCGCGAGATCGCCGAACGGCTCGACGTCACCAAGGCGGCGCTCTACTACCACTTCAAGACGAAGGAAGAGATCATCGTCAGCCTCTTCGCGGATCTGACGAAGCCGATGGAGGAGCTGATCGACTGGGGCGAGCAGCAGCCGCACACCCTGGCGACCAAGCAGGAGATCGTCAGGCGCTACAGCCAGGCACTCGTCGACGCGGCGCCGCTGTTCCGCTTCATGCAGGAGAACCAGGCGACCGTGCGGGAACTGCGCATCGGCGACTCGTTCAAGGACCGCATGCGCGGCCTGCGGGACATCTTCGTCGACCCGGACGCGGACCTGGTCGACCAGGTCCGCTGCGCGAGCGCCATCTTCACGCTGCACGCCGGGATGTTCCTGCTGCAGGACCTGGAGGGCGACCCCGAGAAGAAGCGCGCGGCCGTTCTCGAGGTCGCCGTGGACCTGGTGACACAGGCACACAAGGGCGGCGCCGGGACCTAGGGTCTTTCGTTTGGATCAGGCCGGATCAGGGAGCGGGGTCTGGTGCCGTGGATCGCAAGGCGGAGGAGGGCGGCAGGGCGGAGCCCTGACAACCGACGACAACGCCGCGAGGCGCGGTGCCAGGGCCCGCGAGCCCGGCATGATCCAAACGAGAGGCCCTAGACCCGCACGCCCTTGGCGCGCAGGAAGGAGACCGGGTCTATCGCGGAGCCGTAGTTCGGGGTCGTACGGATCTCGAAGTGCAGGTGCGGACCGGTGGAGTTGCCGGTGTTGCCGGACCGCGCGATGTGCTGGCCGGTGGCGACGACCTGGCCGACCTTCACGTCGATCCGCGACAGGTGGGCGTACTGGGAGTACGTCCCGTTGCCGTGCTTGATGACAACGGCGTTGCCGTACGCGGGACCGTCGCCCGCGCCGTTGCCTCCGGCCTTCACGACGGTGCCGCCGTGCGCCGCGAGGACCTGGGTACCGCTCGGCACCGCGAAGTCCTGGCCGCTGTGCTTGGCCTTCCACATGCCGCCGGCCTGGTTGAAGCTCGCGGACAGCGTGTACTTCTTGACCGGGTCGATCCACGCCGCCGCGCTCTGGGCGGCGCCCTGGGCGGCGACGGTCTTGGCCGTCACGGCGGTGGCGGGAGCCTGCGCGGTGGCGGCGGCCGCGACCCCGCCCCCCAGTACGGCCGAGACGCCGAGACCGGCGGCAAGGACTGCGGTGCGGTTGCGGACCAGGGACGTACGGGACAGGCGGGACGTGACGCGCTGGGACATCGGAACCTCGTGTATTCGGGGACGGGAAACCCGGCCGGCGCACGGACGCCTCCCGGTCGGGCCATCCCTTGGTAACCCCGGACCTCGCCCGCCTCCAAAACCACCACCTACGAGGCGATATAGCACTTCACCGAAAAACCACCCCATTCAAGACAGAGACCCCACGAACCGGACAACCCTTCTGGCAACGGCAGATCGACCCTCAAACCCCTGGAGCAAATGTCCTAATTTGCCCCGACGGCCGCTCTGACTACCTCGGGTAGTACCGCCTATTTGACCTGTGTGCCAAGTCACCGAACCCCAAGATCCACCCCCCTCAGAATGTGACCGGCACTACGCCCGGCGTCTCGCACCGTCGCCATCAGCTGATGTGCGGGCTGATCTGCGCCCCGTACCGCGAGCGCCGCAGCCATCTGTCCACCGGCCGCGAGGAGTTGTACGCGCGCTGGTGCGGAGGGCCATCTCGACGTCCTGACGAGCCACGCCGACGACCCACAGGGGGAGGACGTCATCCGCATGGCGGTGGCCCACGCCCGCCCCCGCGAACGGGCCGCACTGCTACGGCAGTTGCTTTCCCGGGACAGCCCCCGGCCGACCCTGCTGGCGCTGACGTGCCTGGCGCACGCGACGGCCGTGGATCCGGCGGTACGGGCGGAGGCGGAGCAGCGCGCGGCGGCGCTGACTCCCCCGCGCACGACGCAGGACACGCGGACGCCGGGCTGAACACCCGGACCATCCGGGACTCGCCGCACACCGCTGAAACGCCCGGAGGGGCCGGTGCCTCGAAGGCACCGGCCCCTCCGGGTCGGCAGATCCGCCGGAGGCTTACGCCTCCTTGCTCAGGTTCGGACCGGCGCCGCCGGCCGCCTGCTCGATGGGCGGGGCGTCCGGCAGCGCGGACTTCTCCTCGCCGCGGAAGGTGAAGGTCTTGGTCTCGCCCTCGCCCTCGGTGTCCACGACCACGATGTGACCGGGACGCAGCTCGCCGAAGAGGATCTTCTCGGAGAGCGTGTCCTCGATCTCGCGCTGGATCGTGCGGCGCAGCGGCCGGGCGCCCAGCACCGGGTCGTAGCCCTTCTTGGACAGCAGCTCCTTGGCGGACTGGGACAGCTCGATGCCCATGTCCCGGTCCTTCAGGCGCTCGTCCACCTTGCCGATCATCAGGTCGACGATCCGCAGGATGTCCTCCTGCGTCAGCTGCGGGAAGACGACCACGTCGTCGACGCGGTTGAGGAACTCGGGCCGGAAGTGCTGCTTCAGCTCGTCCGAGACCTTGTTCTTCATGCGCTCGTAGTTGGTCTTCGTGTCACCCGAGGCCGCGAAGCCCAGGTTGAAGCCCTTGGAGATGTCCCGGGTGCCGAGGTTGGTCGTCATGATGATGACCGTGTTCTTGAAGTCCACGACCCGGCCCTGGGAGTCGGTCAGCCGACCGTCCTCCAGGATCTGCAGCAGCGAGTTGAAGATGTCCGGGTGGGCCTTCTCGACCTCGTCGAAGAGGACGACGGAGAACGGCTTGCGGCGGACCTTCTCGGTCAGCTGACCGCCCTCCTCGTACCCCACGTAGCCGGGGGGCGAACCGAAGAGACGCGAGACCGTGTGCTTCTCGCTGAACTCCGACATGTCGAGGGAGATCAGCGCGTCCTCGTCGCCGAAGAGGAACTCCGCCAGTGCCTTGGACAGCTCGGTCTTACCGACACCCGACGGGCCGGCGAAGATGAACGAGCCACCCGGACGCTTCGGGTCCTTCAGACCCGCACGCGTGCGGCGGATCGCCTTCGACAGCGCCTTGACGGCGTCGACCTGGCCGATGACCCGCTTGTGGAGCTCGTCCTCCATGCGGAGCAGGCGGCTGGACTCCTCCTCGGTCAGCTTGAAGACCGGGATGCCGGTGGCCGTGGCGAGGACCTCGGCGATCAGCTCGCCGTCGACCTCGGCGACGACGTCCATGTCGCCGGCCTTCCACTCCTTCTCCCGCTTCGCCTTGGCGGCCAGGAGCTGCTTCTCCTTGTCGCGCAGGGAGGCGGCCTTCTCGAAGTCCTGCGAGTCGATCGCGGACTCCTTGTCCCGGCGGACCGCGGCGATCTTCTCGTCGAACTCGCGCAGGTCCGGCGGGGCCGTCATCCGGCGGATCCGCATCCGGGAACCGGCCTCGTCGATCAGGTCGATCGCCTTGTCCGGCAGGAAGCGGTCCGAGATGTAGCGGTCGGCCAGGGTGGCGGCCTGGACCAGCGCCTCGTCCGTGATGGAGACCCGGTGGTGCGCCTCGTAGCGGTCGCGCAGGCCCTTGAGGATCTCGATCGTGTGCGGCAGGGACGGCTCCGCGACCTGGATGGGCTGGAAGCGGCGCTCCAGGGCCGCGTCCTTCTCCAGGTGCTTGCGGTACTCGTCCAGCGTGGTCGCACCGATGGTCTGCAGCTCACCGCGGGCCAGCATCGGCTTCAGGATCGAAGCGGCGTCGATGGCGCCCTCGGCGGCACCCGCACCGACCAGCGTGTGCAGCTCGTCGATGAACAGGATGATGTCGCCGCGGGTGCGGATCTCCTTGAGCACCTTCTTCAGGCGCTCCTCGAAGTCACCGCGGTAGCGGGAGCCGGCGACCAGGGCGCCGAGGTCCAGCGTGTAGAGGTGCTTGTCCTTGAGCGTCTCGGGCACCTCGCCCTTGACGATGGCCTGGGCGAGACCCTCGACGACGGCGGTCTTGCCGACGCCGGGCTCACCGATCAGGACCGGGTTGTTCTTCGTACGGCGGGACAGCACCTGCATGACCCGCTCGATCTCCTTCTCGCGCCCGATGACCGGGTCGAGCTTGGACTCGCGAGCGGCCTGGGTGAGGTTCCGGCCGAACTGGTCGAGGACCAGGGACGTCGAGGGAGTGCCCTCGGCAGGGCCGCCGGCGGTGGCGGTCTCCTTGCCCTGGTAGCCCGACAGCAGCTGGATGACCTGCTGGCGGACACGGTTGAGATCGGCGCCCAGCTTGACCAGGACCTGGGCGGCGACGCCCTCGCCCTCACGGATCAGGCCGAGCAGGATGTGCTCCGTGCCGATGTAGTTGTGGCCCAGCTGGAGGGCCTCGCGGAGCGACAGCTCCAGGACCTTCTTGGCACGGGGGGTGAAGGGGATGTGCCCGGACGGGGCCTGCTGGCCCTGGCCGATGATCTCCTCCACCTGCTGGCGGACCGCCTCGAGCGAAATCCCGAGGCTCTCAAGGGCCTTGGCGGCGACACCCTCACCCTCATGGATCAGGCCCAGGAGGATGTGCTCGGTGCCGATGTAGTTGTGGTTGAGCATCCGGGCTTCTTCCTGAGCCAGGACGACAACCCGCCGCGCGCGGTCGGTGAACCTCTCGAACATCGTTAATCGCTCCTCAGAGCGGTCAGGCAGTAAGGGGACGCTCCCCTCTCTGTCCTTCCGCAGCTTAGTCCCGCAAGCGGGGACCGCTCATTCCAACTGCCGACACCGTCCGGATCACCTCCGCTCTCGCGGAGACAAGCTGCTGCCTCCTGACCCCGAACGCCGACATCTGCTCCAACCCGATGGTGCGAGACGATGTTCCCGCAGGCCAGACAGTTACCCACACCACGAGTACGCCGATGGCGAACGTGAGACGGCCCGTTCTGCGTGTCGCCCCCTCCCACTAGGGATGTCTTACCCGTACGGACTGACACTCCATGCCGGGCGCCTCGGTTCCCTCCGCTATGGGCGAACAACCTTGCGCCTGCTCGGGCCCCCACGCGCCCCCTTTTCCGGCACTCTGTGCAGTCATCGGAACACCAAGCGTAACTCCCGGCAGGGTTCCGCTGTTGCGCCTGGCATGGTTGGCACCGTCCCCATGATCCCGCTCCCCCGTCGGCCTGTCGCGCCGGACGCACGGGCCCGGGACTGGTACGAAAACGAGCTGGGCTGGGCCACGGTGGCCGGAGAGCCGCTGCGGCTCGTCACGGGTGTGCGCTTCGACGTCCTGGACGTCCCGGCCGAGGCGGGCGCCGCGGCGCTCAGGCATCTGGCACCGGGCTCTCCGGTGGCCCTGCGGGGCGACCGGATGCGGCTTCTGGTGGCCGCGGGCGGCGCGGAGGAGCTGCCGGGGCTGCTGGACTGGCTGGAATGGGGTTCGCTGCCGCTCGATCTGCTGGCTCTGGGCGCCGGCGGCCGACTGGACGCGCCGGCACCTCCCGGGCCCGACGCCGGTGGACCGCGGCCGCTTCCCGCGGGCCGCACCGGTCCCGCGTTCCCCTCGCGCAGGGTCCCCGCGCCACGGTCCACGCGGTCCGCGCGGTCCGTGCGATCCGCGGGTTCTCCTCATTCCGCGCAGGGGGCCGCCCTGTGGTTGCGACCCCCCGAGCCGGGGCGCGAGGTCGAGGCCTCGCTGCCGACACTGTCGGCCGTGGGGGGCGGTGGGGGCGCCCCCGATCTCGTACGGCTGGTGGACACGGTGGCGGCTCACTGCCACCGGATCCGGCTGCGGCGCGCGAGCGCCGGGCCGCCGGCTGTTCAGCCGTTGGCCTTCTCGTAGGCCTCGCGGATGGACGCGGGAACACGGCCACGGTCGTTGACCTCGTAACCGTTCTCCTTCGCCCAGGCGCGGATCTGCGCGGTGTCCTGGCTGCCGCCGGAAGCGACGCGGGCCTTTCCGCGTCCGCCCGAAGCACGGCCACCGGTACGCCGACCGCCCTTCACATAGGGGTCGAGAAGTCCGCGCAGCTTGTCCGCGTTGGAGGTCGTGAGATCGATCTCGTACGTCTTGCCGTCCAGCGCGAACGTCACGGTCTCGTCCGCCTCGCCACCGTCGAGGTCGTCGACAAGAAGGACCTGAACCTTCTGTGCCACCGGATTTCCTTTCATCGATAACTATGAGGGCTCGGGGCCTGCGGCATCCGCCGTTTCGCCGCCCCCCTGTTATATGCAGTACTGCAGTACGTCGGAAAGCAAACCGCTTTTGCCGGAAAAACACAAACCCCCGGGAGAGACTCTGGGGGGCACCTCAGTCCGGAAACATGCGCGTTTCGGACATAGGGCACCTGGGCAGGGTCGGAGGGCTGGAATACCGGGCCAAGCCCGGCGATCACAGATGCAGAAGCATCCGGCTGTTGCCCAAGGTGTTCGGTTTCACTCGTTCGAGACCGAGGAACTCGGCGACACCCTCGTCATAGGAACGCAACAGCTCCGCGTAGACATCGGTGTCAACGGGCGTCTCGCCGATCTCCACGAAGCCGTGCTTCCCGAAGAAGTCCACTTCGAAGGTCAGGCAGAAAACCCGTCGAACACCGAGCCAACGGGCGGTGTGCAGCAACTTCTCCAGCAACTGGTGGCCGACGCCGGCGCCCTTCAGGCCGGGCTTGACCGCGAGAGTGCGGACTTCCGCGAGGTCTTCCCACATGACGTGCAGCGCGCCGCAGCCGACCACCTCGGCGTTGTCGTCGCGTTCGGCGACCCAGAACTCCTGGATGTCCTCGTAAAGCGTGACGGTCGCTTTGTCGAGCAGGATGCGCTCACGGACGTACGCGTCGAGGAGGCGGCGCACGGCCGGGACATCGCCGGTCCGGGCCCGCCGGACGGTG
Organism: Streptomyces shenzhenensis; assembly: GCF_003688995.1. GTDB lineage: Bacteria > Actinomycetota > Actinomycetes > Streptomycetales > Streptomycetaceae > Streptomyces > Streptomyces shenzhenensis_A. Next base: position 34,306 of record NZ_PENI01000035.1, read on the forward strand.
ATGGCTTTTGCGGTGACTTCGGGGCGCTCTGCTGACATGAGCGGACGCTATCGCCCGCCGCCGTCCTGCGCGGAGCCGGGGTTCTCGGCGCCGGCATCGGCACCGGTATCGGTTTCCGGGCCCTGGACGATGCGGACGGCGTCTCTGAGTGCCTGGCGCTGTTCGTCGCTCATCATGCCGAAGAAGGCGACCAGGGCCGCCGCCGGGTTGTCACTCTGCGACCATGCGTCGTTCATCAGGGCGGCGGCGTAGGCGGCCCGGGTGGAGACGGCCTCATATCGATAGGCCCGGCCTTCGGCCTCGCGCCGCACCCAGCCCTTCTGATGGAGATTGTCCAATACGGTCATGACCGTGGTGTACGCGATCGACCGTTCCCGCTGAAGGTCTTCCAGGACTTCTCGAACGGTCACCGGGCGGTTCCACTTCCACACCCGCGTCATGACCGCGTCTTCGAGTTCTCCCAATGGGCGAGGCACAACTCAGAACAATAGTGGGAGATCCGGGGTAACGGCGCACCGAACGGGCAGTTCAGCTACAAAGACGGACAAAAACGGCGTACGACTCGGAGGCCCGCACCTGGTGCGGGCCTCCGAGTCGTACGCCGTGGTCCGGGTCCGGCGCCGTGGGCGCCGGACGGCTCAGGCCTCGGAGCGGGCGGAGGCCTGCGGCGCGCCCTCCGTGCGAGCCATGGCGGCGTCGACGGCGGCGTCCTCCTTGGTCTTGGCGGCCCCGCCCTGGGTTTTCACGATCACCCTGACCACACCGATGAAGAACGCGGCCATGACGACGGGGGGCACGAGCGCGGAGACGTAGTCCATGGCCCCAGGGTAGCCACGGCCCCACGCGGCAGGGGGACCGCCCCTCACCCGGCGGCGAGCCGCTGGTGCGGGGGAGCGGGGTCGGCGGGCGGCGTGGGCGGCTTGCGGCGGGGGAAGACCTCGCCGGGGGTCGGGATGGGCCGCGACGGCTTCGCCGGGGCGGGGCTCGGCCGCTGCCCGGGCCGCTCGCCGGGACGCTCCTTGGGCCGCTCCGCGGGCTTCTTGCCCCGCTCCTCGCCCGCACCGCCCGGCAGGGCCACCAGCCGGGCGCCGCGGCGGGAGGCGGGCACGCTCGGCACGCCGGCGACCGGCCCGCTCGTGCAGCGGTGCAGCAGTCCCGCCGCGACGGGATTCCCGCGCAGCGCCCGCAGCGCGGCGAGGTCGTCGTCCGACGGCCGGTATCCGGCGGCCAGCGCCTCCTCCAGGAGCGCGAGATAGCCGACGACGGTGCCGGGCAGGGCAGCGCGGTACCGGGCGAGGTCCGCCACCAGGAAGGCGCGCAACCGCGCCCCCTCGCGCATCGCCTCGTCGAGCGACTCGGCGAGCCGGAGACAGTCCTGGACGTCCTCGGCCGAAGCGGGGCTGGGGTGGAGGGCGAGGGCGAGGGCACGGCGGAGCACACGCAGCTCCTCCGCACCGAACGCCATGCCGCCGCGGGATCCATTGGGCGTGGGCATACACCGACCATACGCACTAATCAGACAAATTTGGCGTAAGGGGGCGTGCGTGGCGCGCGCACACCACCCACCTGGACGTGCGCGCCCCACCCCGGACCGGGTCAGAGACGGGACACGTTCCGCTCGTACACCAGGCGCAGCCCGATCAGCGTCAGCCACGGCTCGTGCTCGTCGATGACCGACGACTCGCCCAGGACCATCGGCGCCAGCCCGCCCGTGGCGATCACCGTCACGTCGTCCGGGTCGTCGGCCAGCTCCCGGGCCATCCGGCTCACCACGCCGTCGACCTGCCCTGCGAACCCGTACACGATCCCCGCCTGCATCGCCTCCACGGTGTTCTTGCCGATGACGCTGCGCGGCCGGACCACCTCGATCTTCCGCAGCTGCGCGCCCTTGACCCCGAGCGCGTCGACGGAGATCTCGATGCCCGGCGCGATGACCCCGCCGATGTACTCCCCGCGCGCGCTGACCGCGTCGAACGTGGTCGCCGTGCCGAAGTCCACGACGATCGCCGGGCCCCCGTACAGCTCGACGGCCGCGACCGCGTTGATGATCCGGTCGGCGCCGACCTCCTTGGGGTTGTCGGTCAGGATCGGCACGCCGGTCTTCACCCCGGGCTCCACCAGCACCGCGGGCACGTCCCCGTAGTACCGCCGCGTCACCTCGCGCAGCTCGTGCAGCACCGACGGCACGGTCGCGCAGATCGCGATGCCGTCGATGCCGTCCCCGAGTTCCTCGCCGAGCATCGGGTGCATCCCCATCAGCCCCTGCAGCAGCACCGCCAGCTCGTCCGCCGTGCGCCGGGCGTCCGTGGAGATGCGCCAGTGCTCGACGATGTCCTCACCGTCGAACAGTCCCAGCACGGTGTGCGTGTTGCCCACGTCGATCGTGAGGAGCATGGCCCTACTCCGCCTCACGCAGGTCCAGGCCGATGTCCAGGATCGGCGACGAGTGGGTCAGGGCACCGACGGCCAGGAAGTCCACGCCGGTGTCCGCGTACGCCCTGGCGTTCTCCAGCGTCAGCCGGCCCGACGCCTCCAGCAGCGCCCGCCCGTGCACGATGGCCACCGCCTCCTCGCACTCCCCTGGCGTGAAGTTGTCCAGCAGGATCAGGTCCGCGCCCGCGTCGACGACCTCGCGCAGCTGGTGCAGGGTGTCGACCTCGACCTCGATCGGCACGTCCGGGAAGGCCTCACGGACCGACTCGAAGGCCTGCGCGACGCCGCCCGCGGCGACCACGTGGTTGTCCTTGACGAGCGCCGCGTCCGACAGCGACATGCGGTGGTTGACCCCGCCGCCGCAGCGCACCGCGTACTTCTCCACGGACCGGAGACCCGGCGTGGTCTTGCGGGTGTCGCGGACCCTGGTCCGGGTGTCCTCGAGGGCGTCCGCCCACGCGCGCGTGGCCGTCGCGATGCCCGACAGGCGGCACAGCAGGTTCAGCGCGCTGCGTTCGGCCGTCAGCAGGTCACGCGTGCGCGTGGTGACCGACAGCAGCCGCTGGCCCGCCGCCACCCGGTCGCCGTCCGCCACGTGCCGCTCGACCTCGAACTCGTCCGTGCAGGCCACCGAGAGCACCGCCTCGGCGACCCGCAGGCCCGCCACCACGCCCGCCTCGCGCGAGGTGAAGTCGCCGGTGGCCACGGCCTCCTCGGGGATGGTCGCGACGGTCGTCACGTCCACACCGCCCGCGAGGTCCTCCTGGACGGCGACGTTCGCGATGTCCTCGATCTCGACGGGGTCGAGCCCGGCGTCGGCCAGGAGCTGGGCGAGGGCGGGGTCGAGCCCGCACTCCAGGTATGCCTCGTCGCCCTCGGCACCGCAGGCGCAGCCGTCGCCGCAGCCACCGGACGAGGCGAGGGGAAGGTCGTGGGTGCTCACTTCTGTCACTGCTCCTGGGGACGGTGCTGCCGGGTCGGGGGGAAGTCTGCGGTGTCCGTGGTGCGCACGGCCAGCGTGCGGTCCGGATTCAGCCGTACGACGATGTGGCGCCGCCAGGTGGCGTCGTCGCGGTCGGGCCGGTCCTCGCGCCAGTGGCAGCCGCGGGTCTCCTCGCGCACGCGGGCGGCGGCGACCAGGACACGGGCCACGCTCAGGAGGTTGGTGGCCTCCCAGGTGTCGACGCCGGGCTCGGCGGTCTTGCCGTTCTCGCCGAGGGTGTCGCGGGCCTCCGTGTCCAGCCGCCGGAGCTGGTCGGCGGCCTTGGCGAGGGACTCGTCCGAGCGCAGCACGCCCGCGCCGTCGGTCATGATCCGCTGGATCGCGAACCGGGCCTCGGGGCCGAGCAGCGGGTGCGCGGGCCGGCCCGGGCGTCCGACCGGCGCCGGCTCACGCGCGGGCAGGCCGTGCTCCGCCCGGCTCGCGGCGATGTCGGCGGCGATCCGCTCGGCGTAGACCAGGCCCTCCAGGAGGGAGTTGGAGGCCAGCCGGTTGGCGCCGTGCACGCCGGTGCAGGCGACCTCGCCGCACGCGTACAGCCCGGGGACCGTCGTGCGGCCCCGGGAGTCGGTGCGGACGCCGCCGGAGGCGTAGTGGGCGGCCGGGGCGACCGGGATGGGCTCCGTGACCGGGTCGATGCCATGGGCACGGCAGGCGGCCAGGATCGTCGGGAAACGGTGCTCCCACATGGCGGCGCCGAAGTGCCGGGCGTCGAGGAACATGTGCCCGGCGTCCTGCTCCTGCATCCGGCGCATGATGGCCTTGGCGACGATGTCCCGGGGGGCCAGCTCGGCCAGTTCGTGCTGCCCGAGCATGAAGCGCACACCGTCGCCGTCGACCAGGTGGGCGCCCTCGCCGCGCACCGCCTCGGAGACCAGCGGCTGCTGGCCCTCCGCGTCCGCGCCGAGGAACAGCACGGTCGGGTGGAACTGCACGAACTCCAGGTCGGAGACCTCGGCGCCGGCGCGCAGGGCGAGCGCGACACCGTCGCCCGTCGACACCGACGGGTTGGTGGTCGCCGAGAACACCTGGCCCATGCCGCCGGTCGCCAGCACCACGGCGGGGGCGTGCACGGCGCCCACGCCGTCGTGCTGGCCCTCGCCCATGACGTGCAGGGTCACGCCGGCCGTCCGGCCGTCCGCGTCGGTGAGCAGGTCGAGCACGAGCGCGTTCTCGACGGTGCGCAGTCCGCGCGCGTGTACGGCCTCCACGAGCGCCCGGGAGACCTCCGCGCCGGTGGCGTCGCCGCCGGCGTGCGCGATGCGGCGGCGGTGGTGGCCGCCCTCCCGGGTGAGCTGGATGTCGCCCTCGTCGTCGGTGTCGAAGTGGGCGCCGGTGGAGATCAGCCGCCGTACCGCGTCGGGGCCCTCGGTGACGAGGATCCGTACGGCCTCCTCGTCGCACAGGCCGGCGCCCGCGACCAGGGTGTCGTCCAGGTGCTGCGCGGGGCTGTCGCCCTCGCCGAGGGCCGCGGCGATGCCGCCCTGCGCCCAGCGGGTGGAGCCGTCGTCGAGACGGGCCTTGGTGACGACGACCGTGCGCAGCCCGGCGGCCTCGCAGCGCAGGGCCGCGGTGAGCCCGGCCACACCGGAGCCGACGACCACCACGTCCGCGGCGATGGACCACCCGGGAGCGGGCGCGTGCAGTCGTATGCCTGTGCTGGTCACGAGGCGGCTCCGAGGGTTCCGAAGGTGAGGGGGACGTTGTCGATCAGCCGGGTCGTCCCGACCCGGGCGGCCACGGCGAGGACGGCCTCGCCGGTGAAGTCGTCGTCGATCTCGGTGAAGTCGGCCGGGTCGACGAGGACCACGTAGTCCAGCTCCAGCGGCGGGTCGTGGCGCGCCGCCTCGTCCAGGACGGTGCGGGCGGCGGCGCGGACGGCCGCCGCGGCTCCCGGCACGGCCTTGGCGACCGCGTGCGCGTCGGCGGCCGCCCTGGACTCGCCTATCGCGCTGAGCGCCTCGGCACGCGCACGCGTGGAGGGCACTTCGAGGGCACGCGCGCGCAGCGCCTCCTGCGCGGCGTGCCGGTCGTGGCCCGCGAACAGGGCCCGGGACAGGGCGAGCGCGGTGCGCCGCTCGTCGGGCGAGAGGTAGCGGTTGCGGCTGGACAGGGCCAGGCCGTCGGGCTCGCGCACGGTCGGCACGGCGACGATGTCGACGCCGAAGTTCAGATCCCGCACCATGCGCCGGACCAGCGCCAGCTGCTGGGCGTCCTTCTGTCCGAACAGGGCCAGGTCGGGGCGGGTGAGGTGGAGCAGTTTGGCGACGACCGTGAGCACACCGTCGAAGTGCCCGGGCCGCACGGCACCTTCCAGGCGCTCGCCCATGGGGCCCGCGGAGATGCGCACCTGGGGCCGGCCGCCGGGGTAGACCTCGTCCACAGACGGCGCGAACACCGCGTCGGCGCCGGACTGTTCGGCGATCTTCAGATCGGCTTCGAGGGTGCGCGGATAGCGGTCGAGGTCCTCGCCCGCGCCGAACTGGAGCGGGTTGACAAAGACGGTGACGATCACGAAACCGGCGTCGCCGACGCGCTCGCGTGCGGCCCGGATCAGGGTGGCGTGGCCCTCGTGCAGGGCGCCCATGGTCATCACGACGGCGGTGCCTCCCGGCACCGCGAACCGGTCGCGCAGGGCCGTCAGGTCCGCGGCCGTGGGGGCGAGTGCGCAGCGACGGCGGCTCATCGGTCCTCCCCGCTCCCGGTCGCGTCCCTGCCCGTGGCGAGAACGCCGAGCAGGTCCTCGGCGAGCTCCGGCTTCAGCAGTCCGTGCGCCAGCGCCCGGTCGGCGGTCGCGCGGGCCATCGCCAGATAGCCGTCGAGGCTCTGCGGGGCGTGCCTGCGCAACTCGGCGACGTGCGCCGCGACGGTGCCCGCGTCCCCGCGCGCGACGGGCCCGGTCAGCGCCGCGTCACCGGAGCGCAGGGCGTTGTCCAGGGCGGCGCCGAGGAGCGGGCCGAGCATCCGGTCGGGCGCCTCGACGCCGGCCGCGCGCAGCAGCTCCATGGACTGCGCGACCAGGGTCACCAGATGGTTGGCACCGAGGGCGAGGGCCGCGTGGTAGAGCGGGCGGTTCTCCTCGGCGACCCATTCGGGCTCGCCGCCCATCTCGATGACGAGCGCCTCGGCGGCGAGCCGCAGTTCGTCGGGGGCGGTGACGCCGAAGGAGCAGCCGGCCAGCCGCTGGACGTCCACGGGGGTGCCGGTGAAGGTCATCACGGGGTGCAGCGCGAGCGGCAGCGCGCCCGCGCGCAGCGCCGGGTCCAGGACCCGCGCGCCGTACCGCCCGGAGGTGTGCACGAGCAGCTGCCCCGGCCGTACGGCGCCGGTCTCGGCGAGCCCCGCCACGAGGCCCGGCAGGGTGTCGTCCGGGACGGTGAGCAGGACCAGGTCGGCCCGCTGCAGGACCTCGGCGGGCGGCACGACCGGCACGTCCGGCAGCAGCAGTTCGGCGCGCCTCATGGAGGCGTCGGAGACCGCGGAGACGGCCACCGGCCGGTGCCCGGCGAGTCGGAGGGACGCAGCCAGGGCCGGGCCCACCCGGCCGGCGCCGACGACGCCCACGGTGAGCCGCGCAGGGCGGTCCTTGAGGTCTGGCTGTAGGTCTGTACTCACGCGACGGTGGCCTTCCCGTTCCAGTCCGCTCTGGGTACCGGACGATTTCTCGTCATGTTAACGCGATCGGGTGGAGGGCCGATCGGCTGTCCACAGGCTGTGGGTTTCTCCGCGCCCGCCGCCGGCGCCGCCCGCGCACGCGCCCGGTGCCGGCCCCCGGAAATGGAGCTGCCCCGCGGAGCACGGCACGGCATGATCCCGTGCATGAGCGACAAGGCTGAGCGAGGCGAAGAGCCGTCGGAGCGGGAGCGGCTGCCGGAGCGGCGGGCGGCGGCGCACCGGGAGGCGCGGCACGTGCTGGCCCGCCCCGGCATGCGGGCCTCGATCCGCGAACGGCTGGAGCTGCTGCGGGAGGCCGGACCCCAGGTGTACGACCTGGACGAACCGGCGGACATGTACGGCGACCGGATCGTGGCGGCCCTGGAGGACCGGGTCGCCGCGCTGCTGGGCACGGAGGCCGCCGCGTTCTTCCCGACGGGCACGATGGCCCAGCAGGTGGCCCTGCGCTGCTGGGCGGCCCGCACCGGCAACCCGTCGGTCGCACTGCATCCGCTGTCGCACCCCGAGGTGCACGAACGGCATGCGCTCAGCCAGGTCAGCGGCCTGCGCCCGGTCCATGTGACCACCGCGACCCGGCTCCCCACGGCCGAGGAGATACGCGCCCTGGCGGAGCCCTTCGGCACGCTGATGCTGGAACTGCCCCTGAGGGACGCCGGTTTCGTGCTGCCCGCCTGGGACGAGCTGACCGAGGTCGTGGCGGCCGCCCGGGAACGGGACGCCGTGGTGCACTTCGACGGGGCCAGGCTGTGGGAGTCGACCGTGCACTTCGACCGCTCCCTGGACGAGATCGCCGGCCTGGCCGACAGCGTCTACGTGTCGTTCTACAAGTCCCTCGACGGCCTCAGCGGCGCCGCGCTCGCCGGCAGCACGACGCTGGTGGAGGACGCCAAGGTGTGGCGGCACCGGTACGGCGGCACGCTGTTCCAGCAGTTCCCGGCCGCGCTGTCGGCGCTCGTCGGACTGGAGCGCGAGCTGCCCCGGCTGCCGGAGTACGTGCGGCACGCGCGCGTGGTGGCCGGCGCGCTGCGCGAGGGGTTCGCCGCGAACGGGCTGCCGTGGGCGAGCGTGCACCCCGAGGAGCCGCACACCCACCAGTTCCAGGTCTGGCTGCCGTACGAGCCGGACGTGGCCGCGGAGGCGGCGGTACGGCAGGCCGAGGAGACCTCCGTGGCCCTCTTCGCGGGCCGCTGGCAGTCCGGCGGCCCCGGGCTCGCCATGACGGAGGTCACCGTCGGGGCGGCCGGCCTGGAGTGGACCGCGCAGGACGTACGGGAGGCCGTCGCGGAGTTCACCGCCCGGCTCCCGGAGAAGTCCTAGCCGTCACCGGCCGCGCCCGCCGTCCCGGGTGGCCCGCGCCGACCGCGCGGAAGCGCCGCAGGTCGCGCAGCTCGCGTATGAGACGTACGTCACCCGTACCGGGCGCGGGCGGGCTCCGCGGCGGCCCCCGGCGGGGCCGGGTTGCGCCGATTGCGCCGGGACGTCCCGTCGTTTGACGGCCGCCGTCAAACGAGACGGCCGTTGTCGGTGGCGGCATGCACCATGGGGGCATGAGTGTGCGCATCGACATCGCGGGGCTGCGGCCGGAGCGGGTCGTCGTCGTGCCCTCGCCCCTGGCCGAGCTGGGCATGGCGCTGCACGCGCTGTCGGAGCCGGGACACCATCCGGGCCTGCGCGGCTGGACGGCCGATGTGACCGCCCGGCTTGACGCGCACCTCGCCGACCGGATGTGCGAGGCGGACTTCCTGTGGCGGACGACGTTCTCGGACCTGTTCATGCCGTTCGCGGGCCTCCCCGGCGCGGTACCGGGCGCCACCCTCGCCGCGGACCTGGACCTGCTGGACAAGCTGGCGGACGAGGACTTCGTGGACGCGGCCCTGGAGTTCACGTGCATGCTCACGTACGACACCCAGGCCCCGGACATCCTGTCGGACGACGTCGTGCGCCGCCGCGCGCTGGAGGCCGCCGCCTCGCGCGGACCGCGGCAGGTGCGGTTCACCCAGCGGCTGCTGGACGACCCGCCGAGCGTCCGGGCCTGGCTGCGGCGGTTCCTGGAGGACTGCGACGAGGCCTTCTTCGCCGAGACCTGGGACCGGATGCGCCACCAGCTGACGGCGGACGCCCGGCACAAGGGCGAACTGCTGCGGCACAAGGGGCTGGCCGAGGCGCTGGCCGCCGTCTCCCCGGCCGTCACGCTGGACGAGTCCGCCGCGCGGATCACCGTGGACAAGCTCACCGAGGGCCGCACGGTCACCGCGGGCGGCCTGCTCCTGATACCGACGAACCTGGGCCGGCCGCATCTGAGCGTGCTGCACCGCTACGGATGGCAGCCCGCGCTGCACTACCCGGTCGCCTCCCCCGAGCCGGCCTCGCCCCCGTCGGTGGAGCAGCTCACGCTGCGGATGACCGCGCTGTCCCACCCGGTCCGCATGCGGATCTGCCGCCATCTGGCGCGCAGCACGTACACCACGAGCGAGCTGGCCCAGGTGCACGGCCTGACCGCGCCCGAGGTGTCCCGGCACCTCGGCGTGCTGAAGAAGGCGGGCCTGGTCACCACCCGCCGCCGTGGCCGCTATGTGCTGCACCAGCTGGACGTGGCGGTCGTCGCCCGGCTGGGCGGCGACCTCCTGGAGGGGCTGCTGCGCTAGCCGGGGCGGGCGCGGGCGGGGTCAGTCGAAGCGGATGTGCCGCAGGCCGACGCCTGCCTGTCTGATCCGCGTGCGCAGCGCACCGTCGGTGTTGGGCTGCAGTGTCAGGCCGGCCAGCACCGCGATCCGGTCCGCCGTCTTGGGCACGGTGGAGTGGTCGGTCCACAGATGCTCGGCGAACTCCGGCTCGCGCAGCCGCTCCAGGCAGTGGTCGAGCTGCTCGACGGCCCAGTTCGCCCTGCGCGGAGCCGACTTCTTGCCGCCGGAGAGCCGCATCAGGTGCCCCGGGCTCCGCTCGCGCAGCCGTCTCAGCACCGTCTCGTGCTCGGCGAGCAGCGTGAAGTGCTGGACGTCATGGCCGAGTTCACGCAGCCGGCCGACGGTCTCGGCGAAGTGGCCGGTGTCGGTGACCGTCATGGGTGCGATCACCACACCGTCGTGCCGGGTCAGGGCGAGATCGAGCACCTCGACGACACCCTGCCGCCAGGAGGCCAAGTCCTGGAAATCACCGCGCAGTTCGGGCGGGAGCATGCGACGCAGCCCGAAGCCGGGGTGCTCGGGGTCGCAGATCACGCTGCCGGGCAGGCGGCGCTGGATCTCGTGCGCGGTCTGTGTCTTGCCGCCCCCGAAGGGGCCGTTGATCCACAGGAGCATGCGCAGACCCTATCGATGCCCCGCGCGGGGGTCAGCCGTGTCCGCCGGCCCGCACCAGACCCGTCTCGTACGCGAGGACCACCACCTGCACCCGGTCGCGCAGCCCCAGCTTGGTCAGGATGCGGCCGACGTGGGTCTTCACCGTCGCCTCGGACAGCACCAGCCGGGCCGCGATCTCGCCGTTCGACAGGCCCTGGGCGACCAGCACCATGACCTCGCGCTCGCGGTCCGTGAGCCGCTCCAGCTCCTTGTGCTGCGGTTCCCCGCCGGCGGGGGGCAGCATCGGCGCGAAGCGGTCGAGGAGGCGCCGGGTGGTGGAGGGGGCGACGACGGCGTCGCCGCTGTGCACGGAGCGGATGGCGGCCAGCAGTTCCGCGGGCGGCACGTCCTTCAGCATGAAGCCGGAGGCGCCCGCCTTCAGCCCGGAGAAGGCGTACTCGTCGAGGTCGAAGGTGGTCAGGATCAGCACCTTCGGCGGGTCGGGCTCGGCGCAGATGCGGCGGGTGGCCTCCACGCCGTCCAGCTTCGGCATACGGACGTCCATCAGGACGACGTCGACGGCGGTGGAGCGCACCGCCTGGAGGGCCTCGACGCCGTCACCCGCCTCCGCGACGACCTCCATGTCCGGCTGGGCGGCGAGCACCATCCGGAAGCCGGTGCGCAGCAGCACCTGGTCGTCGACGAGCATCACGCGGATCGCCATCGGGTCCTCTTCTTCCGTTTCCGTCGCTTCGGTCCGTCTCTTCGGGCTTCGGCTCTTGGGTCTTCGGCTCTACGGTCTTCGACTTCTGGGTTCTTGGGTTCTTGGGTTCTGCGGGGCGTGACAGGTGTCAACGGGGGCGTGCGACGGCGTCAATGCGCCGGTTTGAGCGGGAGCAGGGCGCTGATGCGGAATCCTCCGCCCGGGCGGGGCCCCGCGTCGAGGGTGCCGCCGACCATGCCGACCCGCTCGCGCATGCCGATCAGACCGTGGCCCCCGCCGTCGGCGCCGCCCTCCTCGTACAGCTCGTGCGGGGCGCCCATGCCGTCGTCCTCGACGAGCAGGCCGAGCCCGTCGTCGAAGTAGACCAGGCGCACACTGGCGCCCGCGTTCGGCCCGCCGTGCTTACGGGTGTTGGTCAGGGCCTCCTGCACGATGCGGTACGCGGTCAGCTCGACGCCGCTGGGCAGCGGGCGCGGGGTGCCCTCGACCTTGAAGTCGACCGGCAGCCCGGAGCTGCGGCACTGCTCGATCAGCTCGTCGATCTGCTCCACGTCGGGCTGCGGGACGTACTCGCCGACCTCCTTGTGCTCGCCGGTGCGCAGCACGCCGAGCAGGCGGCGCATCTCGGCGAGCGCCTGGCGGCCGGTGGAGGAGATCGTCTCCAGGGCCTTCTTCGCCTGGTCGGGCGCGGCGTCGAGAACATAGGCGGCGCCGTCGGCCTGCACCACCATCACCGACACGTTGTGCGCGACGACGTCGTGCAGTTCGCGCGCGATCCGGGCGCGCTCGGCGGCGACCGCGACCTTGGCCTGTGCCTCCCGCTCCCTCTCCAGGCGGGCGGCCCGCTCCTCCAGCTGGGCGAAGTAGGCGCGGCGCGTGCGCATGGAGTCGCCGAGCACCCAGGCGAGGGCGAACGGCACGGTCTGGAAGACGGCTATGGCGATCTGCCCCGCGAAACTCGTCTGCTCGACCGGCCAGCGGATCTGCGCCAGGGTCGCCGCGCACAGGCCGGTGGCCAGGGCGAACCAGGAGGCCCAGCGCGCACCGGTCGCGGCGACCGTGTAGATGATCACCAGCATGGCGAAGTCGGCGACGGTCGTCTCGACGTCCAGGACGAGCTGGGCCACTCCGGTCCCGGCGGCCAGCAGCAGCATCTGCTCCGGCAGCCGGCGGCGCAGCGCGATGACGGCACACAGCACGGTGGACACGACCAGCCCCTCGGCGACCGATCCGTGGTGGCCCGACACCCCGTCGACGCTGGCGACGCCCACGCAGGAGAGCCCGAACAGGACGACGGCCCAGAAGGTGTCGACCCACGTCGGGTGTCTGCGAAGGAAGTCGTAGAGGCGCTGCACGTAACCCAGAGTAGGGAAAGGTGATGTGTGCGGGGGTCAACCGGAGGGCCGATCCGTGCCTGACGCACATACTCCGCAAGGTGGAGACCGTGATCATCTACGCGCCTAGTCTGGTCCGATGACGGACGGGACGACACGCGGGACCACAAGCGGGTCCGCAGGCGGAACGGGCGGCGCGGAGCGGGATTCCGCGCCGGGCGGGTGGCGCGGCTGGCGTGCGGCCACCGAGGCGGCGCTCTACGGCCCCGGCGGCTTCTACCGCCGCCCCGAGGGACCCGCCGGGCACTTCCGTACGTCCGTGCACGCGTCGCCGCTGTTCGCCGCGGCCGTGGCGCGGCTGCTGTGCCGGGTCGACGAGGCGCTGGGGCGGCCCTCGGCGCTGGACTTCGTGGACATGGCGGCCGGACGGGGCGAACTGGTCACCGGCGTGCTCGCCGCGCTGCCCGACGAGGTGGCCGCACGCGCGCGTGGGTACGCCGTGGAGGTCGCCGACCGCCCCGCGGGGCTCGACGAGCGGATCACCTGGCTGAGCGCGCCCCCCGCCGGGATCACCGGGCTGCTGTTCGCCAACGAGTGGCTGGACGACGTGCCGCTGGAGGTCGCCGAGGTGGACCACGCGGGCGTGGCCCGGCTGGTGCTCGTACGGCAGGACGGCATCGAGCGGCTCGGGGAGCCCGTGGCGGGGGCGGAGGCGGCGTGGCTCGCGCGCTGGTGGCCGCTGCCGCCCGAGGAGGGGCTGCGCGCGGAGATCGGGCTGCCGAGGGACACCGCGTGGGCGTCCGCCGTCGGGTGCGTCGAGCGGGGGCTCGCGGTCGCCGTGGACTACGCCCACACGGCGCGGGCGCGGCCCCCGTTCGGGACGCTCACCGGGTTCCGGGAGGGACGCGAGACGGCACCCGTGCCGGACGGGTCCTGCGACATCACGGCACACGTCGCACTGGACGCGTGCGCGGCGCGGGGAGCGTGCACGGCGCGGGACACCGAGGAGGCGCGGGACCGCGGGGAGGCACGGGACACCGAGGAGGCGCCGGACGCCGGGGAGGCGCGGGACGCCGGGGAGGCGCGGGACGGCGATACGGCGCCGGGTGCCTGTGGGGCGCTCCCCGACGCGCTCCTGCTGTCACAACGCGATGCGCTGCGCGCCCTGGGCCTCGCCGGCGCACGCCCCCCGCTCGCGCTCGCCGCCACGGACCCCCAGGCGTACCTCAGCGCCCTCGCGAGCGCGGGCGAGGCCGCGGAACTCACCGCGGTCGGCGGCCTCGGCGACTTCGGCTGGCTGCTCCAGCCGGTCGGCATCCCGCACCCGCTCGCCCCGGACTCCACCCGCGCGTGAGACACCCCGGGCCGGTCGCCGGTTACTTGCCGCTACTTATCACTACTTGTCGCTACTTATCAATGTCCCCGACCACGAAGAACATCGACCCCAGGATCGCCACCATGTCCGCGACCAGCGTCCCCGGGAGCAGCTCGGTGAGCGCCTGGATGTTGTTGTACGAGGCCGAGCGCAGCTTGAGCCGGTACGGGGTCTTCTCCCCCTTGCTGACCAGGTAGTAGCCGTTGATGCCGAGCGGGTTCTCGGTCCACGCGTACGTGTGCCCCTCGGGCGCCTTCAGGACCTTCGGCAGCCGCTGGTTGATCGGGCCGGGCGGCAGCTCCGCCAGCCGGTCGAGACAGGCGTCGGCCAGCGCCAGGGCGTTGTGCGTCTGCTCCAGGAGGCACTCGAAGCGGGCGAGGCAGTCGCCCTCCTGCCGGGTCACCACCCGCAGGGTGTCCCGCAGCTCCCCGTACGCCAGGTACGGCTCGTCGCGCCGCAGATCGAAGTCCACGCCGGCCGCCCGTGCGACGGGCCCGCTCACGCCGTAGGCGTGCACGGTCTCCGGCGCGAGTACCCCCACGCCCCGGGTGCGCCCGCGGAAGATCTCGTTGCCGAGGACCAGGTCGTCGAAGACGTCCATGCGGGAACGCACCGCGGCGACGGCGGCACGCGCGCGTGCCGTCCAGCCGGCCGGCAGGTCCTCCTTGAGGCCGCCGACCCGGTTGAACATGTAGTGCATGCGCCCGCCGGAGACCTCCTCCATGACGTTCTGCAGCACCTCGCGCTCCCGGAACGCGTAGAAGACCGGGGTGATGCCGCCCAGCTCCAGCGGATAGGAGCCCAGGAACATCAGGTGGTTGAGCACCCGGTTCAGCTCGGCGAGCAGCGTGCGCGTCCACACCGCGCGCGTGGGGACCTCCATGCCGAGCATCCGCTCCACGGCGAGCACCACACCCAGCTCGTTGGAGAACGCCGACAGCCAGTCGTGGCGGTTGGCGAGCATGACGATCTGGCGGTAGTCGCGCGCCTCGAAGAGCTTCTCCGCTCCCCGGTGCATGTAGCCGATCACGGGTTCCGCGTGCACGATGCGCTCGCCGTCCAGCACGAGCCGCAGCCGCAGCACGCCGTGCGTGGAAGGGTGCTGGGGACCGATGTTGAGCACCATGTCGGTGCTCTCCGCCGCACCGCCGATCCCGACCGTGGTCTCCGTCGTAGGAGTCATGCACCCAGTCTCTCCTACGTAGGCTGGCCGTATGGAGACGGGGAGCCCGCGCGAGGCGGGAGCGGCGGGGACCGCTGAGGGGACCGAGGGGACGGCGGGCGCCGGGCCGGTGTGGACCGGGCTGCCGCCGGGGCTGCTGCGGATGCGCCGCCTGCTGCTGTCGGTGTGGCTGGGACTGGTCGCCCTGGCCGCGGGTCTGCTGCCCGGCCTGCTCGCCGGGCCGCCCTGGGCCGCGTTCGCGCTGCTGCCGCTGGCCCTGTGGGCATGGGGCTGGGTGATGCTCGGCCGCAACTGGCGCTCCTGGCGGTACGCCGAGCGCGCCGACGACCTGCTGATCAGCCGCGGCGTCCTGTGGCGCGAGGAGACCGTCGTGCCCTACGGGCGCATGCAGCTCGTCGAGGTGACCTCCGGACCCGTGGAGCGGCACTTCGGGCTGGCCAGCGTCCAGCTGCACACCGCCGCCGCGGCCACCGACGCCACCATCCCGGGCCTCGACCCGGCCGAGGCGGAACGGCTGCGCGACCGGCTCACCGAGCTCGGCGAGGCCCGATCGGCCGGCCTGTGACCGCGCCGGGCGTCGAGGACGGCATACGGACGGAGCGGGCCGTGGCCGAGCGGCGGCTGCACCCCGTGACGCCCTTCCGGCGGGCGTGGGCGCCGGTCGCCGTGCTCGCCGGGTGGGCGATGCACGACCCGAACCAGGCGCAGGAGCAGTTGACCAAGCTGACCACCGCATGGCTGCTGACCGGGCTCGCCGTGCTGGTCCCGGCGGCTGCCCTCTACGGCTTCCTGTCCTGGTGGTTCACCCACTTCTCGGTGACCGACAGCGAACTGCGCATACGCACCGGCCTGTTGTTCCGGCGCACGGCGCACATCCGGCTGGAGCGGATCCAGGCCATCGACGTCACGCGTCCGCTCCTCGCGCGCGTGGCGGGCGTCGCCAAGCTGCGCATCGACGTCGTCGGGGCCGACAAGAAGGACGAACTCGCCTTCCTGGGCGAGGGCGAGGCGCGCGCCCTGCGCGCGGAACTGCTCGCGCGCGCCGCCGGTTTCGCGCCCGAGACGGCGCACGAGGTCGGCGAGGCCCCGGCGCACGAACTGCTGCGGCTGCCCGCACGGGACCTCGCGGTCTCCCTGGTGCTGACGGGCGCCACCTGGGGCTCCCTGGTGGCCGCCCTCGTCGTACCGCCCGTGCTGTGGCTCGCCACCCACAGCGTGTGGACGGTCCTCGCCACCGGGCTGCCGCTGCTCGGCGCGGCGGGCGCGAGCAGCGTGGGCCGGTTCGTCGCCGAGTACGACTGGACGGTGGCCGAGTCCCCGGACGGGCTGCGGATCGACCACGGGCTGCTCGACCGCGCGCACGAGACGGTGCCGCCGGGGCGGGTGCAGACCGTACGGATCGTGGAGCCGCTGCTGTGGCGCCGGCGCGGCTGGGTGCGGGTGGAACTGGACGTCGCCGGGTCGTCGAACTCCGTGCTCGTGCCGGTCGCCCCGCGCGCGGCCGCCGAGTCGGTCATCGCGCGCGTGCTGCCCGGCGTGGCCGTGCCGCGGTCGGCGGAGCGCCCGCCGCGGCGCGCCTGGCGGTGCCTGCCGGTGTGGTGGCGCGGGCACGGCATCGCGGTCACCGACACGGTGTTCGCCGCCCGGCACGGGCTGCTGCGCCGGAGCCTGTCGCTGGTGCCGCACGCCAAGGTCCAGAGCGTACGGCTCACGCAGGGCCCCTGGGAACGCCTGTGGCGCCTCGCGAACGTCCATGTGGACACCGGGGCCAACAGGACCGTCACGGCCCGTCTACGGGACGCCGGGGAGGCGGCGCGGCTGCTGCACGCCCAGGCCGAGCGATCACGGACGGGCCGCAGGGCCGCCCCACCGGACCGCTGGATGACCTGAACGCCCGTGGACGGACGCCCGGCCCGAGCGCGTCCGGTGGGCTCAGGAGGCCGCGCTGCGCAGACCCGGCAGCTCGATGTGTTCCGTCTCGTCGTGCGCCGTCAGGTCGATGACCTCGCCGGCGTCGTGCGCCTTCTCGCCGGCGGGCTTGAACTCGCCGTCGGACTCGGTCTTGTGGAGCGCGAGCGCCTCCTGGCCGACCACGTCGGCCAGGTCCTCGTTCTGCACGGCGTCCAAGGGCGCCGACGCCTCGTCCTTCTGGGTGCCGAAGAAGTCGAACCCGCCCTCGACCGCCGGCCGCGCGGGCGCGGGCGGTACGACGGCCACCGCGGTCGGCACGGTGAAGTGCCCCGAGGGCTGCTGCGCGGACTTGGCGGACGCGGCCGGCACCGGGGCGGCGGCCGCGTGCTCGTGCCCGGCGGCCGCCTCGGGCTGCCCCTGGGGCTCGTCCTCCGGGACGGACTCCGCGGCGGGCTCCCTGACGTGCTCCGCGTCGCCATCGCCCGGCCGCGCCTCGGCGGCCTCGGTCTCGTTCGTCACACCGTCCGCGGGCCCGTCTCCTTTGGGAGCGGGCTCCGGGGCCGACGGAGGAGCCGGTACGGAGGCGGACGCGGGCTCCGAGGCGGCGTCGAGGTCGGAAGCGGGCGACGCAGAGTCCGCTGCGGACTCCGGGCCGGACTCCGCAGCCGACTCCTCCGGGGGCTCCTCGTCGCCGTCGGCCAGGCGGGACAGCGCCGCCTGGGCCCGCAGGAACAGCTGGGACCCCGCGGGGGAGAACACCCCGGGAGCCGCCGGCTTCGCCTCGCCCGCCTCGTCCGCCTCGTTCTTCTCGTCCGTCGCCTCGGCCCCGGCCGCCTCGCGAGTCCCGGGCTCGTCGGCCGCCGTGCCGCCGTCGGACCGGTCGGCTCCGGACGCGGCGGCATCCGCCCGCGCGGTCGCCGGCTGCACGGTCTCCGGCTGCGCCACGGCCGGCAGCGCGTGCGAGGGCACGGCCTCGATCTCCAGCAGCCGGCGGCCCTCCAGGGCGGTGGCGCGCTCGGTCTCCGCCGTGGCGTAGCGCCGCAGCAGCGCGGCGTGCTCGTTGCGCAGCCCCGCCAGTTCGGCCCGCTTGGCGCGCAGCCGCTGCTCCAGTTTGGCGCGCAGTTCGCGGGACTCCTCCAGGTCGGTCTCCAGCTCCGCGGCCCGCTCCTCGTAGCGCCACTCGTCACCGGTACGCGCGCGCGTGAGGTCGGCGACCTGCTTGCCGGCCTGCGCGTCCCAGCGGCGCATCACGGCCGCGCCCACGAACGCGGTCGCCGCGGCGACCGCGGCGAGCAGGCGGAGCACCATCGGTTCGGAGGACACCCAGGGGCCCAGCGCGCAGACGAGGGCGACGCCGGCGATCGCCGAGGGCGGCAACAGCCTGTGCAGTGGCGGGGAATGGCGGTGACGTCCACGTGGCATGGCCAGAAACTTACCGCGCGTAGGCGAATGGCGGTGCCCCGGCCCGTAAAAACACAGCCATACCGAAGCCTTTTCGCAACATAGGGAACGGCACCGGCGAACCTTGCTCCGCCGAATTGTTCAAGATCGTTTTCAGTGATCGGTCAATCGCCCGCTCAGCCACTGCAACGTGGCCGGGATCTCGCGCCGCCACGTGGTGAAGTTGTGCCCGCCGCTGTCGAGGATGATCGAGGAGATCCGGGTCAGGTTCGTGGCCTCCACCCGCTTGATGAATTCCAGCGTGGCCTTGTAGTTGGG
The DNA here is from genome assembly GCF_003688995.1 of Streptomyces shenzhenensis. Taxonomy (GTDB): domain Bacteria; phylum Actinomycetota; class Actinomycetes; order Streptomycetales; family Streptomycetaceae; genus Streptomyces; species Streptomyces shenzhenensis_A. The sequence goes on from NZ_PENI01000035.1 coordinate 52,938, forward strand.
CTCGCCGACCTTGCTGCTGCTGACGAGCAGTGCGGTGTCCGGCGCGGCCTCGTGATCGAGGAACCAGCGCAGATCGGCGCGATTGCGCAGATCCTTGTCGCCGCGGAAGAGATCGCCGGTCGTGGGATCCGCCGGCGCCCTGTAGTACGGGGACAGGCCCGCGCCCGCCGCGTACACACCGGGATGGTGCATCGCGAGCTTCAGGGCGCAGTAACCGCCGGTGGAATCGCCGACGATCCCCCAACTGCCCGGCTTTCCGCCCACCCGGTAGTGGGCGCGCACGGCATCGGGCAGATCCCGGGCGAAGAACGTCTCGGTGCGCGGGCCGCCCGGCACGTCCACGCACTCCGTGTCCCGCGGCGGCGCCACCGTCGGCCGCAGCATCACCAGGATCATCGGCTGCATGCGCCCGTCCTCGGCGAGTTGCCGCGCGGTACGCGGGTAGTGCAGCTTGTCCACCAGGGCGCGCGCCGTGCCGGGATACCCGGTGAGGACGACAGCCACCGGGAACGTACGCGTGCGGTGGCGCGGCTGGAAGTACTCGGGCGGCAGATACACGTACGCGGGCGTGGCGATGCGGGTCGTACGCCCCACGACGTCGACCCGCTGCACCTCCCCGGCGATCTGCGGCAGCGAACCGCTCGCGCCCGGCACGCGCCCGGTGCCGACCACCTGGAGCGGGCCGCCGCCGTGGCCGGTGTGGTCGACGACGACGCCCTGGCCGGTCTCCTGGCCGAACAGGTCGGCCCAGCCGGCGTAGAAGCCGAAGGCCTGGTTGGCGGCGATGCCCAGGGAGCCGAACAGCGCCACCTGGGTGGCCAGCAGCAGGGCGATCCGGCCGCTGACGGCCCGCCAGGTCGCGCGGGCCAGCCGCGGCCACACCCACACCGTGCCGGCGAACAGGAGCACGGCGGACCCGACCGCCAGTGCCAGCACCTTGTCGCTCGTCAGACCCATGGGCTGCTTCCTGCCTGCGCTTTCCGCCCACGGGCCGCCGCCGCGTTCGTCGCGAGGGCTTGCCCCGGGCTTTCCGTGGCCTTTGAACCGGCTTTCCGATGGGGAATGAACCTGATCCCCCGGGACACCGTCCTAGAGGGCGCAATGTCGCCGGATGCCCGAATCGGCACCGGGTCCAAGGTCTCTCGCAGAACTACGGGATGCGATGTCTGTCAGGATAGATGGGGAAATGTCGGACAAGGTGCCGAGTCGAGCAAGCGTGGCGCGCCGCATACTCCGCGGCCCACGTCCCGAGGCAGTCCCCGCCCTGATCGGCCGGGCGTGCGCCCTCGTGGGCATCCTGGACATCGCCGCGGGCGTCTTCCCGCGCTTCCGGCACAGCCGTATGCACGCGCTCGCCGAGGTACTGCCCGGCGCGCTCGGCCCGTTCGCCGCCGCGCTCTCGCTCAGCGTCGGCGTGCTGTTGCTGCTGCTCGCGCACGGCCTCAAACGGCGCAAACGACGGGCCTGGCGGGCCGCGGTCGCGCTGCTGCCGGCCGGCGCGGTCGCACAGTTCGCCTACCGGCACTCCGTCATCGGGGTGCTCATCTCGCTGGCGCTGCTCGTCCCGCTGCTGCGCCACCGCGGCGAGTTCGCGGCCCTGCCCGATCCGCGCAGCCGGTGGCGGGCGCTCGCCAACTTCGTCCTCATGGGCGCCGGTTCACTCGCCCTCGGGCTGGTCGTCGTCAGCGTCCACCCGAAGCGGACGATCGGCGACCCCAGCGTGGCCGACCGTCTGACGCACGTCCTGTACGGCCTGTTCGGCATCGAGGGACCGGTGAACTACCAGGGCAGCACCTCCTGGACGGTCGCCTGCTCGCTCGGCGCCCTCGGCCTGCTCACCGCGATCACCACCATCTACCTCGCCTTCCGCCCGGAACACCCGGCCGCCCGGCTGACCGAGGCGGACGAGGCCCGGCTGCGCGCCCTGCTGGCCAAGCACGGCGGGCGCGACTCCCTCGGCCACTTCGCGCTGCGCCGCGACAAAGCGGTCGTGTTCTCGCCCAGCGGCAAGGCGGCCGTGACCTATCGCGTCGTCTCCGGCGTGATGCTCGCCAGCGGCGACCCGATCGGCGACGTCGAGGCCTGGCCCGGCGCCATCGAACGGTTCATGGACGAGGCAAGGGCCCACTCCTGGACCCCCGCCGTGATGGGCTGTTCGGAGACCGGCGGCGAGGTGTGGACCCGGGAGACCGGCCTGGACGCGCTCGAACTCGGCGACGAGGCGGTGGTGGACGTCGCGGATTTCTCACTCGCCGGACGCGCGATGCGCAACGTCCGGCAGATGGTCAAGCGCATCGAACGAGCCGGTTACGAAACCCGGGTACGGCGCATCCGTGACCTCGGCGAAGGCGAACTCGAACGCATCCGGCGGGCCGCGGAGGACTGGCGCGGCACCGACACCGAGCGCGGCTTCTCCATGGCGCTCGGCCGCATCGGCGACCCGGCCGACGGCGACTGCCTGATCGCCACCGCGCACCGGGTCGACGGGCCGCCGGACGGCAACCCGCACAGGGCCGCGGCGGGCGACGGCCGGGCCGAGGACCAGCCAGGGCCGTACGGCGACCTGAAGGCCATCCTGCACTTCGTGCCCTGGGGCGGCGACGGCGTGTCCCTGGATCTGATGCGCCGCGACCGCACGGCCGACCCGGGCATGAACGAACTGCTCATCGTCGCCGCGCTCCAGGCGGCGCCGAAGCTCGGCATCACGCGGATCTCGCTCAACTTCGCCATGTTCCGCTCGGCCCTGGCCCGCGGCGAGAAGATCGGCGCAGGACCGGTGCTGCGTGCCTGGCGCGGGCTGCTGGTCTTCCTCTCACGCTGGTTCCAGATCGAGTCGCTGTACAAGTTCAACGCCAAGTTCCGGCCCCGCTGGGAGCCGCGGTTCGTCGTCTACCGCGCCTCAGGCGACCTGCCCCGCATCGGCTTCGCCGCCATGCAGGCGGAGGGCTTCGTCAACCTCGCCCTGCCGCTGCCCCGGTTCCTGCGGCGCCGCTCGGCCACCGCCGCCCGCCCGTGCGCCCACGGCATGGCGGAACGCGACATACGGGCCGCCTGACCCGCACCGGCCCGCGCCCGCGACGGCACCGGGCCCCGCTCGTACCGCGGGCCGCCGGCCCCGGCCGTACCCGCCCGGACCGGCGGCCCTGATCGTCCCGCCCGGGGCCTACGCTGAGCGTATGAGCAACCAGAGCGGGCGCGGCCGAGTGGCGGGCCTTCCGGCATGGGACCGGTGCGCGGTCATGGGCGTCGTGAACGTGACCCCCGACTCCTTCTCCGACGGCGGCCGCTACTTCGACACGACCGCCGCCGTCAAACACGGACTCGACCTGGTCGCCGAGGGAGCCGACCTGATCGACGTCGGCGGCGAGTCCACCCGCCCGGGCGCCACCCGTGTCGACGAGGCCGAGGAACTCAGGCGCGTCGTCCCGGTCGTGCGCGGCCTCGCCGCCGAGGGCGTCACCGTCTCCGTCGACACCATGCGCGCCTCGGTCGCCGACCGGTCCCTCGCGGCCGGCGCCGCCCTCGTCAACGACGTCAGCGGCGGCCTCGCCGACCCCGCGATGATCCCGGTGGTGGCCGCGGCGGGCGCCCCCTTCGTCGTCATGCACTGGCGCGGCTTCCTGCAAGGCGGCAACATCCCCGGCGCGTACGACGACGTCGTCACCGAAGTCGTCGACGAACTCCACGCGCGCGTGCAGGCCGTCCTCGCCGGCGGCATCGCCGCCGACCGCATCGTCGTGGACCCCGGTCTCGGCTTCTCCAAGGAGGTCGAGCACGATCTCGCCCTCCTCGCCCACCTCGACCGCCTGCACGCCCTGGGCCACCCCCTGCTCGTCGCCGCCTCCCGCAAGCGGTTCCTCGGCCGGGTCCTGGCCGGCTCGGACGGGGCACCGCCGCCCGCCCGGGAGCGCGACGCCGCCACGGCCGCCGTCTCCGCACTCGCCGCGCAGGCCGGCGCCTGGGCCGTACGCGTCCACGAGGTACGCGCCACAGCGGACGCGGTCCGCGTGGCGCGCGCCGTGCAAGGAGCGCGCACGCCGGAGAACCCGGCGGACAGTGCGCCCGGCGCCCAGGACGCGCACGGCGCCGGTGACGCCCGGTGAGCGCCGCCCACACCGACGTCGAAGAGGTCACACAGGCCAACACCGCCTTCTACGAGGCGCTGGAACAGGGCGACTTCGAAGCCCTGTCCACGCTCTGGCTCACCCCGACCGACCTGGGTGTCGACGAGGAGTACCACGACCCGGCGGACACCGGCGTGATCTCCTGCGTGCACCCCGGCTGGCCGGTGCTCACCGGCCGCGGCGAGGTCCTCAGGTCGTATGCGCTGATCATGGCCAACACCGACTACATCCAGTTCTTCCTCACCGATGTGCATGTCTCCGTCACCGGCGACACCGCCCTGGTCACCTGCACCGAGAACATCCTCAGCGGCGGTCCCGCCCCCGAGGCAGGCGCGGAACTCGGCCCCCTGGTCGGCCAACTCGTCATCGCCACGAATGTGTTCCGGCGCACATCCGACGGCTGGAAGCTCTGGTCGCACCACGCCTCCCAGGTTCTGGCCGAAAACAGCGAGGACGAGGACGACGACTCACCGGCCTGAGCGGGTAGGCGCCTGCCAGGGACCGGGAAGTGGCCGACATCACGAACCGGCGGCCGGGTCGGGCTACCGACCCATGAGCCGCCGGGTTCCCCAGGGGAAACACGCGATGAAACCTCCCGATCCCCGGCCGGACCGCCACCCCGTGGCCCGGTGCTGTCAGTGCCCGCAGGTAGATTCATGTGTGGCCGGAGTGCCGCCCGCACTCGGTAGGGACCGGCCGCCACCGACGATTGCAGGAGTGATTCGCGTGGATCGAGTCGCGTTGCGCGGTCTGAAGGCCCGCGGGCACCACGGTGTGTTCCCCAAGGAACGCGAGGAGGGCCAGACCTTCATCGTCGACCTCGTCCTCGGCCTGGACATCCGGCCGGCCGCCGCCGACGACGACCTGACCAAGACCGTGCACTACGGCATCGTGGCCGAGGAGGTCGTGGCCATCGTCGAGGGCGAGCCGGTGAACCTCATCGAGACCCTCGCCGAGCGCATCGCCCAGACCTGCCTGAAGCACGAAGGGGTCGAGGAGATCGAGGTCTGCGTCCACAAACCGGACGCGCCGATCACGGTGCCCTTCGACGACGTGACCGTCACCATCACCCGGAGCCGAGTATGACCGCATCCTTCACGCACGGTCCGAGCGACCCGACCGTACAGCCGGTGCCCGCCTCCGTCGTCGAGCAGGTCGACGCCGCCGACACCACCCTGCAGAACCCCAAACGCGCCGTGATCTCCCTCGGCTCCAACCTCGGCAACCGGCTGGAGACCCTCCAGGGCGCCGTCGACGCCCTGGAGGACACCCCGGGCGTCCGCATCAAAGCGGTCTCCCCGGTGTACGAGACACAACCGTGGGGCGTGGCACCCGGCAGCCAGCCCTCGTACTTCAACGCGGTGGTGGTGCTGAAGACCACCCTCCCGCCGTCCTCCCTGCTGGAGCGGGCACACGCGGTCGAGGAGGCCTTCCATCGGGTGCGGGACGAGCACTGGGGCCCGCGCACCCTGGACGTGGACATCGTGGCGTACGCCGACATCGTCTCCGACGACCCGCAGCTCACCCTGCCCCACCCGCGCGCGCACGAACGCGCCTTCGTGCTGGCGCCCTGGCACGATCTGGACCCCGACGCCCGGCTCCCCGGCCGCGGCTCCGTCGCCGACCTCCTCGGCGCCGTCACCCGCAACGGCGTCGAAGCGCGCACGGACCTGGAACTCCGACTGCCCGAGTAGTCGTTAAGGTCGAGACGACCACGGGACGGACACACTGAGGTGGGCCGCCCACGACCACAGTCCGGGGGAGCTGAACACACACCGTGAGAGAGCTGCGCATCAGGGTGCTGGCCGGCGTGTTCGTCGCCGCAGGAGTGCTGTCCTGGGCGGGCGCCCGCCTGTGGAACTCGGTGGGGACACTGCCCAGCGTGCCCCTGGCCGCCCCCATCGTCCTCGCCCTGATCGCGGCGGTCCTGCTGTCCACGGCGCTGTCGCTGCGCGCCCGCCTCAAGGCCCAGCGGGAACGGCGTCCCGGCGCCAAGGGCGTCGACCCGCTGATGGCCGCCCGCGCGGTCGTCTTCGGCCAGGCCAGTGCCCTGGTGGCCGCCCTCGTCGCCGGGATGTACGGCGGCACGGGCGTCTTCCTCCTGGAGATCCTCGACATCCCCGCCCGCCGCGACCAGGCCTTCTACGCCGGCTTCTCCGTCCTGGCCGGCATCGCCGTCATAGTGGCCGCCCTCTTCCTGGAACGCGTCTGCAAACTCCCCGAGGACGACGACCACAACAACACCGGCGCGGAACCGGTGGCCTGACGGCTACCGGGGTTGCCGCACAAGGTGGCCGTTGACCAGGAAGGTTCCCCGCCGGGCCCAGGCATCCGAAATGTACACACGTGAAATGCCGTCACCGGAATTCGGCCCGCACGCGGGACGTCGACCGGTCAACGCGCCAGTATCAGGCTCATGGCCTCGGCACGGGTCGTGGCGTCCCTGAGCTGACCGCGCACGGCTGACGTCGTGGTCTTGGCACCGGGCTTGCGGATGCCGCGCACGGACATGCACATGTGCTCGGCCTCGATGACGACGATCACGCCCCGGGCCTCAAGGATCCGCACGAGGGAGTCGGCGATCTGCGTGGTGAGCCGTTCCTGCACCTGCAGACGACGGGCGAATACCTCCACCAGGCGCGCCAGCTTCGACAAACCGGTGATCTTGCCGCTCTCGGCCGGAATGTACCCAACATGCGCTACGCCATGAAATGGCAGCAGATGATGTTCACAGAGCGACACGATCTCGATGTCCTTCACCAGGACCATCTCGTCATGCCCCAGATCGAACGTCGTCGTCAGAACATCTTCAGGCTCCTGTTTCAGCCCTGCCAGCAACTCCCGGTACGCCCGCGCCACCCGGGCCGGGGTCTCCCTCAGGCCCTCGCGGTCCGGGTCCTCGCCGACCGCGATCAGGAGTTCCCGTACGGCGTTCTCGGCGCGCTTCTCGTCGAACTCGCCGATGGTGCCCTCGCCGTCCAAGGTCACGGGGTCGGTCATGGGGTACCTCGTTCCTGTCGCTCACATGCGGACATAAGGAAATGCCGCGCCCCCCAGGCTAGAACCCTGGGGGGCGCGGCATTCATTCCGGGGTTGGTGCGGCCACCGGGGCCGCACCATCCGCGGGCGGTCAGCTCTCCGGGCGGTCCTCCGGGGCCGGCTCGACCACCGGGGCGGACTCCGCCGCCGTCGACTTGGCCGTGCTGATCGCCGGCGTCGCGCCGTTCGCACCGTTGGTCAGTGCCAGCTCCTTGGGGGAGAGCACCGGCGGGCGGGTGGACGGCGTACGCCGGGACGAGCCGGTCCAGGCGGGCCGCGGCGGGCGCTTGACGATCGGCGCGAAGACCTCGGCGATCTCCTCCTTGCCCAGGGTCTCCTTCTCCAGGAGGGCCAGGACGAGGTTGTCGAGGACGTCGCGGTTCTCGACCAGGATCTCCCAGGCCTCGTTGTGCGCGTTCTCGATGAGCTTCTTGACTTCCTCGTCCACCAGCGCGGCGACCTCTTCCGAGTAGTCACGCTGGTGAGCCATCTCGCGTCCGAGGAACGGCTCGGTGTTGTCGCCGCCGAACTTGATCGCGCCCAGTCGCTCGGTCATGCCGTACTGGGTGACCATCGCGCGGGCCGTGGTGGTGGCCTTCTCGATGTCGTTCGCGGCGCCCGTGGTCGGGTCGTGGAAGACCAGTTCCTCGGCCGCGCGACCGCCCAGCATGTAGGCGAGCTGGTCCAGCATCTCGTTGCGGGTCGTGGAGTACTTGTCCTCCTCCGGGAGCACCATCGTGTAACCGAGGGCCCGGCCGCGGGACAGGATGGTGATCTTGTGGACCGGGTCGGAGTTCGGAGAGGCCGCCGCGACCAGGGCGTGTCCACCCTCGTGGTACGCGGTGATCTTCTTCTCCTTGTCCGACATGATCCGGGTCCGCTTCTGCGGGCCCGCGACCACACGGTCGATCGCCTCGTCCAGCATCTGGTTGTCGATCAGCTTCCTGTCGCTGCGGGCCGTGAGCAGCGCCGCCTCGTTCAGGACGTTCGACAGGTCGGCACCGGTGAAGCCGGGGGTGCGGCGGGCGACGGCCGAGAGGTCGACGTCCGGGGCGACCGGCTTGCCCTTCTGGTGGACCTTGAGGATCTCCAGACGGCCCTGCATGTCCGGGCGGTCGACCGCGATCTGACGGTCGAAGCGGCCGGGGCGCAGCAGGGCCGGGTCGAGGATGTCCGGGCGGTTCGTCGCGGCGATGAGGATCACGCCGCCCTTGACGTCGAAGCCGTCCATCTCGACCAGCAGCTGGTTCAGCGTCTGCTCGCGCTCGTCGTGACCGCCGCCCAGGCCGGCGCCGCGGTGGCGGCCGACCGCGTCGATCTCGTCGACGAAGACGATCGCGGGCGCGTTGGCCTTGGCCTGCTCGAACAGGTCACGGACCCGGGAGGCACCGACACCGACGAACATCTCGACGAAGTCGGAGCCGGAGATCGAGTAGAAGGGGACCCCTGCCTCGCCGGCCACGGCGCGCGCGAGCAGCGTCTTGCCGGTGCCGGGCGGGCCGTAGAGCAGCACGCCCTTGGGGATCTTGGCGCCGACGGCCTGGAACTTGGCCGGCTCCTGGAGGAACTCCTTGATCTCGTGGAGTTCCTCGACTGCCTCGTCCGAACCCGCGACGTCGGCGAAAGTCGTCTTCGGGGTGTCCTTGGTGATGAGCTTGGCCTTGGACTTCCCGAAGTTCATGACCCGGGAGCCGCCGCCCTGCATCTGGTTCATCAGGAACAGGAAGACGACCACGATCAGGACGAAGGGCAGCAGCGAGAGCAGGACGCCGACGAACGGGTTCTGCTTGGACGGCGACACGGTGTAGCCGTCGGGGATCTGCTTGTCCTGGTACTTGATCTGCAGCGTGTTCGCAATGTTCACGCCCTGGTCGCCGATGTAGCTCGACTGGATCTTCGAGCTGCCGTCGACCTTCTGGCCGTCCTTCAGCGTGACCTTGATGCTCTGCTCGTCACCGGTGGTGAGCTTGGCCGACTGCACCCTGTTGTCGTTGATCGCTGCCACGACCTGGCCGGTGTCCACCGTCTTGTAGCCGCCGGACGAGCCGACGACTTGCATCAACACGACCACGGCAAGGACGGCCAGCACGATCCACATGACCGGCCCACGGAAGTATCGCTTCACGTCCATCCATACGGAGCGGTGTCGCCCCGTCCCTCCTGCCATAGTGAGTTTGATAAGACAGTTCTTCTGACGGTACCCCAGCATTGTCGCCCGCTGTGGCACGGACGGCTGGCATTCCCGTCTCTGCATGCTCCAACGGCGCGAAACCCGCTGGGGTTCCCGATCGTCTTACAGCGTCGGCCCCGGATGAGGCTCAGCCGCCGTAGACATGAGGCGCGAGCGTACCGACGAACGGGAGATTGCGGTACTTCTCGGCGTAGTCGAGCCCGTAACCGACGACGAACTCGTTGGGGATGTCGAATCCGACCCACTCCACATCGATGGCGACTTTGGCGGCCTCGGGCTTGCGCAGCAGCGTGCACACCTTGAGGGTGGCGGGCTCGCGCGAGCCGAGGTTGGAGATCAGCCAGGACAGGGTCAGGCCGGAGTCGATGATGTCCTCGACGACAAGGACGTGCTTGCCCTTGATGTCGGTGTCGAGGTCCTTGAGGATCCGCACGACGCCGGAGGACTGGGTGCCCGCGCCGTAGGAGGACACGGCCATCCAGTCCATGGTGACGGGGGTGGACAGTGCCCGGGCGAGGTCCGCCATGACCATCACGGCACCCTTGAGGACACCGACGATCAGCAGGTCCTTGCCCGCGTACTCCGCGTCGATCTTCGCGGCCAGCTCGACCAGCTTCGCGTCGATCTCTTCCTTGGTGATGAGCACCTGCTGGAGGTCCCCACCCATGTCTTTCGCGTCCACCCGCATCACTTTCGGTCGTCCCGCAGTTACGGCTCCGGCCCGTCCGGTCCCCCCGCGGAGGGTGGGATTCAGCCTTGCCGAATCACCAGTCTGCCACCCTGGCGCTGGGCCACGACCTTGCCCGGGAGGTTGATGGCTCCCTGGCCGCGCCAGCCGGTGATCAGGCGGTCGACTTCCTCGATGTGGCGGGCGAACAGCGAACCGGCCGGTGCGCCGGCCTCGATGGCGGCGCTGCGCAGGACACGGCGGCGCACGGCGGGCGGCAGCGCGTAGAGCTTGGCGCACTCCAGGAGCCCGGTGGCGTCGCGTACGGCGGTCGCGGCCTGGACGGCCCAGGCGTCGAGGGCGTCGGCGTCGTCGCGGGACAGTTGCGCCGTTCGGGCGAGCGCTTCGACGACGCCTTTGCCGAGTGCCTTCTCCAGGGCGGGCAGGCCTTCGTGGCGGAGCCGGGAACGTGTGTACGCCGGATCCGCGTTGTGCGGGTCGTCCCAGACCGGCAGGGACTGGACCATGCAGGCTTTGCGGGCGGTCTGCCGGTCGAGGTGGAGGAAGGGACGACGGTAACGGCCGCCGGCCCCCGAGACCGCGGCCATTCCGGACAGGGAGCGGATGCCGGAACCCCGGGCGAGGCCGAGCAGGACGGTTTCGGCTTGATCGTCGCGGGTATGGCCGAGCAGGATCGCTTCGGCACCGTGGTGGTCGGCGGCGGCGTCGAGGGCGGCGTAGCGGGCGTCGCGGGCGGCCGCTTCGGGCCCGCCCGTGCGGCCGACGCGCACGGCGACTGACTCGACCGGGTCCAGGCCGAGTTCGCGCAGCCGCAGCACGACCTCGCCGGCGCGGGCGTCGGAGCCCGGCTGGAGGCCGTGGTCGACGGTGACGCCGCCGGCGCGGATGCCGAGTTTGGGGGCTTCGAAGGCGAGAGCGGAGGCGAGCGCCATGGAGTCGGCGCCGCCTGAGCACGCCACGAGCACGAGCGGGGAGGAGGGAGGCTCGTGCCCGGCGCGGTGGCCGCCGGTGTACGCACCCGTGCGCCGGGGGGCGGGCCGCGGGGTCGCGGGTTCGTCGTCGGTGAGGATGTCGTGGAGGACGCGGCGGACCGCCAGGCGTATCGCCGCGACCGCAGGATGGGGACCCATGTCCGGTTCCCTTCATGAAGTTTTCGGGGGGTGAACCCGAGGTTCGGTCACTCAGAGTGTGTAGATGGTGACAGAAGCGGGCCGTTCCCCGAGCATTGCACGCCTACCCATGGCACACGGTCCCTCGGACGGGTGATTGAAGGGGCGTTCGCCTGCCGTAGGCCGGATTCCTTTCACAACGGCCCCCTGCGGTTCACGACTCGGGCCTGCTGTGCACCCGTGCGATCCAGTCCGCCGGTTTGGCGATCTCCGCCTTGGTCGGCAGGGTGTTCGGGGACGTCCACACCCGGTTGAAGCCGTCCATGTCGACCTGGTCGACGACGGCTCGTACGAAGCGCTCGCCGTCCCGGTACTGCTTGAGTTTGGCGTCCAGACCGAGCAGCTTGCGCAGGGCCATGTCCAGCCGGGAGGCGCCCTTGGCGCGGCGCTGCTGGAACTTCTCGCGGATCTCGGCGACGGTCGGCACGACGTCCGGGCCGACCCCGTCCATCACGAAGTCGGCGTGCCCCTCCAGCAGGGACATCACGGCGGTGAGCCGGCCCAGGATCTCCCGCTGGGCCGGGGTCTGCACGAGTTCCACGAAGGACCGGCCGCCGTCGTCCTCCTCGGCCTCGGGGCGCCCGCCGGCCAGCGACTGGGCGGCCTCGCGGATCCGCTCCAGGACGGTCATGGGGTCGACGTCGGTCTCCGCGAGGAACGACTGGATCTCGCCCTCCAGGTGGTCGCGCAGCCAGGGCACCGCGGAGAACTGCGTGCGGTGGGTCTCCTCGTGCAGGCACACCCACAGCCGGAAGTCGTGCGGCCGTACGTCGAGCTCGCGCTCCACGTGGACGATGTTCGGGGCGACCAGCAGCAGCCGGCCGCCGCCGTTCCCGCCTGCCGGGAGGTCCCGGGCGGCGGGGGCGAAGGTCTCGTACTGGCCGAGGACGCGGGAGGCCAGGAAGGACAGCAGCATGCCGAGTTCGACGCCGGTGACCTTGCCGCCGACGGCGCCGAGGACCGCGCCGCCCGGGGTGCTGCCGCGCCGCTCCTCCATCTTGTCGAGCAGCGGTTTGAGGATCTCCCGGAACCCGGCGACGTTCGCCCGGACCCAGCCGGGGCGGTCGACCACGAGGACGGGGGTGTCGTGGGTGTCCTCGGTGCCCATACGAGTGAAACCCCGGACGTGCTTCTCCGAGGCCTTCGCGTGCCGGCGCAGCTCCGCGACGACGGCCCGGGCCTCGTCGCGGCTCACCTCGGGCCCCGGCCGCACGAGCCGGGTCGCGGTCGCGACCGCGAGATTCCAGTCGACCATCCCAGAAGAGGGGGCACCGCCGATGCTCGTCATGCAACAACGGTACGTGAGCGCCCCGCCTCGGGGCAGACCACGCAGCGAAGCACAACAACCGACATCACCCCCAATGCCCACCCCACCAGAACAGCACCCCAAGGGGGCGCGGGGAACTGCGCGCCCAGCCACAACGGCGCCGCAGCCAACCGACGCCCCGAAGGGGCGCGGGGAACTGCGCGAGCAACCACAACGAAGCCGCAGACAACCGACCGCCCCACCCCCACGCCAACCAACCCCCACCAGAACCAGCGCCCCAAAGGGGCGCGAGGAACTGCGCGAGCAACCACAACGAAGCCGCAGACAACCGAGACCTCACCCCACCCCAACCCAGCGGAGCGCTCAGCAGCCGCAGCCCGCCAACGCCGTGGCCGTCGCGTCCAGCGCCGCCTGCGCCTCGACGGCGTTCGTCGTGTCGGACGCCAGGAAGGCGAAGGCCAGCAGCCGGCCGTCCCGGTCGACGACGGTGCCGGCCAGTGAGTTGACCCCCGTCAGGGTGCCCGTCTTGGCCCGTACGACGCCCGCCGCGCCGTCGGTGTAGCGGCCGCTGAGGGTGCCGGTGAAGCCGGCCACCGGAAGGCCGGTGAGGACCGGGCGCAGGTCGGGGCGGGCCGGCGAGGCGGCCTCGGCGAGGAGGGCGGTGAGGAGGTTCGCGGTCAGCCGGTCGTCGCGGTTCAGGCCGCTGCCGTCGTGGAAGACGGATCCGGCCGTCGGCAGGCCCAGCTTGGTCAGCTGGGCGGCGATGGCGCGGGCGCCGCCGTCGAAGTCGGCCGGCCCGCCGGTGGCGACGGCGGTCTGCCGGGCCAGTGCCTCGGCGATGTCGTTGTCGCTGTCGGTCAGCATGCGTTCGACCAGGGCGGACAGCGGGGGCGAGGCGACGGAGGCGACGGTGGTGGCACGGCCGGTGGCCTTGCCGGGGCCGGGGGCCGCCGTCTTGATGCCGGCCTCCCCGAGGAGGTCGGCGAAGGTGCGGGCCGCGCCCGCCGCGGGGTCGGGCACCCGGGGCGCCGGGCCGCTCGTCGAGGCGTCGGCGCGGCCCTCGTCGGCCATCAGGGCGCTGACCCGGGCGAGGTTGTCGTTCACGCCGATGGGGTGCAGGTCGGGGCCCGCGTACAGGCTGGTGTCGTAGGCGAGGGTGACGTCGTGGACGCCGCGGTCGCGCAGCGCCTTCGCGGTGTCGGTGGCGAGCGTGCGCAGGCCGGCCCAGCCGTCGGAGTTCTTCCGGGCGGTGAGGGTGGGGTCGCCGCCGCCGACCAGGACGAGTTTCTTCGTGCCGGGCTCCAGGGCCGCGCGAGTGGTGAGGCGGTGGTCGGGGCCGAGGGCGGAGAGGGCCGCGACCGCCGTGGCGATCTTCGTGGTGGAGGCGGGGGTCAGCGCCTTGTCGGCGCCGGTGCCGTACAGCCGCTTGCCGGTCGCCGTGTCGACCACGACGGCCGCGTGGGAGCCGCCGAGCGCCGGGACGCCCAGGAGCGGCCCGAGGACGTCCGCGAGGGGCTTTCCGCCGCCCGTGGTGTCCGCGGCATGCGCGGTGCCGCCGAGACCGGTCAGCACGGCCGCCGCGCTCGGGGCGGGCCGTGGTGTCCCGGAGCCCGTGCCGGAGTCGTCGTCGTGATCTGCGCCACCTGCCCGTTCCAGGGCGGCGGCCCGGTCCCGCTCGGCCGTACGCTGACCGTTGGCGTCCCAGGGACCGGCGGCGGTCACCACCCAGGCGGCCAGCGCCAGCCCGGCGGTGGCGGCACCCGCGGTGTACTGCCAGGTTCGCGCTGTCCCGGCCCCGGGGGTCCGCGTGAGCTGCGGTTTCACGGCCCGTACGAGCCGCGCGACCCGCGGCCGGGCGGTCGCCGCGGCCCCTGCCAGACGTGGTCGTACGGCGTTCACGATCCGCACCACGTGCGGTCTCGCGGCGCGCCAAGGCCCCTGCTCTGGCATGACCACCAGCCCCTTTCGCGATCACACACCTGCGTGAGGGACACTTAACCACCAGAACTATGTGCTGATCATGGAGGAGCCACCGGTGGAGTTCGACGTCACGATCGAGATCCCGAAGGGTTCGCGGAACAAGTACGAGGTGGACCACGAGACCGGTCGGATCCGCCTGGACCGTCGTCTCTTCACCTCGACCGCCTACCCGACCGACTACGGCTTCGTCGAGAACACCCTCGGCGAGGACGGCGACCCGTTGGACGCGCTGGTCATCCTGGACGAGCCGACGTTCCCGGGCTGCCTGATCCGCTGCCGGGCGATCGGCATGTTCCGCATGACGGACGAGGCGGGCGGCGACGACAAGCTGCTCTGCGTTCCGGCCACCGACCCGCGGGTGGAGCACCTGCGCGACATCCACCACGTGTCCGAGTTCGACCGCCTGGAGATCCAGCACTTCTTCGAGGTCTACAAGGACCTGGAGCCCGGCAAGTCGGTCGAGGGTGCCAACTGGGTGGGCCGTACGGACGCCGAGGCGGAGATCGAGCGGTCCTACAAGCGCCTCAAGGAGCAGGGCGGTCACTGAGCCCGCTGCCGCACGGACGGGCCGTACGCGCACGCGTACGGCCCGTCCGTGTGTCCATGCGCATACTGAGGCTGACGGAAGGTGTCGTTCAGGGAGCGTTGAGGAGTGACCGAGGCGGAGGACCGCAAGCCTCGCTCGGACGAGGCGAGGACCACGTACGACCCCGAGGTCACGTCCGAGTTCGCCGTTCCTGCGGGTCTCGCGGTCCCGAGGGCCGGTACCGAGTCCGAGACGACGTCCGAGTTCGCCGTGCCGGAGGGGCTGGAGGCGCCGCAGCCGGCGAGCGCCGAGCCGGAGGGGTCGGCGTTCAGCCTGCCCAGCGGCTACAGCGCCCAGCACGGTCCGATGGTGTTCACGCCGCCCGGCGGTGTCCCGGCGGTCAGCCTGACCAAGGACGCGCCCTGGCAGGACCGGATGCGCACGATGCTGCGGATGCCGGTGACCGAGCGGCCGGCGCCGGAGCCGGTGCACAAGGCGGAGGAGGGCGGCCCGGCCGTCCCGCGCGTGCTCGACCTGACCCTGCGCATCGGCGAACTGCTGCTGGCGGGCGGGGAGAACGCCGAGGACGTGGAGGCCGCGATGTTCGCGGTGTGCCGGTCCTACGGGCTCGACCGGTGCGAGCCCAATGTCACCTTCACGCTGCTGTCGATCTCGCACCAGCCGTCGCTGGTGGACGACCCGGTGACGGCCTCGCGGACGGTGCGCAGGCGGGGCACCGACTACACGCGGCTGGCGGCCGTCTTCCAACTCGTGGACGATCTCTCCTACCCGGAGACGCATGTGTCCCTGGAGGAGGCCTACCGGCGGCTCGCGGAGATCCGCCGCAACCGGCACCCCTACCCGGGCTGGGCACTGACCGCGGCGAGCGGGCTGCTGGCCGGCGCCGCCTCCGTCCTGGTCGGCGGCGATCTGATCGTGTTCTTCGCCGCCGCGCTGGGCGCGATGCTCGGCGACCGGCTCGCCTGGCTGTGCGCGGGGCGTGGGCTGCCGGAGTTCTACCAGTTCACGGTGGCCGCGATGCCGCCGGCCGCGATCGGGGTGGCGCTCACGCTGGCGCACGTCGACGTGCGGGCGGCGGCCGTGATCACCGGTGGGCTGTTCGCGCTGCTGCCCGGGCGGGCGCTGGTGGCGGGCGTGCAGGACGGTCTGACGGGCTTCTACATCACCGCGTCCGCGCGGCTGCTTGAGGTCATGTACTTCTTCGTCGGCATCGTCATCGGGGTGCTGATCGTCCTGTACTTCGGGGTGAAGGTGGGCGGCCAGCTCAACCCGGAGGCGGCGCTGAACATCGAGGAGCGGCCGCTGCTGCAGATCGCGGCGGCGATGCTGCTGTCGCTGACCTTCGCCGTGCTGCTCCAGCAGGAGCGCTCCACGGTGCTGCCCGTCACCCTCAACGGGGGCGTCGCCTGGTCGGTGTACGGCGCGATGCACTACGTCGGCGACATCTCACCGGTCGCCTCCACGGCGGTGGCGGCGGGTCTGGTGGGCCTGTTCGGGCAGTTGCTGTCACGCTTCCGGTTCGCGTCCGCGCTGCCGTACACGACGGCGGCGATCGGCCCGCTGCTGCCGGGTTCGGCCACCTACTTCGGTCTGCTGTCCATCGCGCAGAACGAGGTCGACAAGGGGCTGGTGTCGCTGGCGAAGGCCGCGTCCCTCGCCATGGCCATCGCGATCGGGGTCAACCTCGGGGCGGAGATCTCGCGGCTGTTCCTGCGGGTGGGCTCCGCCGGGAAGCGGCGGGCGGCCAAGCGGACCAGGGGCTTTTGAACGGCCGTTCGAGCGGCCGGTGACTCGCCCGGGAGGGCGGGCCCCGCCCTGCGGGAACGAGGCCACGGCCGTCCCGCACCGGGCCCGGGCATCGGCCGGGAGCACGCGGACGGCACCCCGGCGGCGGGCCCCGCGGGCAAGGCGATCCGGCCCCCGGGGCCCCTGGGCGCGGGGGCGGTCAGGGGCGGTAGTTGCCCTGCGGGGAGTCGTACGGGTACTGCTGCCGGCCGTGTCCCCCGTTGTCGTTGCCCTGCTCGCCGTACCCCTGGTCGCCGTAGGCCTGGTTGCCATAGCCCTGGTCGCCGTACCCCCGGCTGCCATAGCCCTGGTCGCCGTACCCCCGGCTGCCATAGCCCTGGTCGCCGTACGCCTGATTGCCGTAACCCTGGTTGCCGTAGGCCCGGTTGTCCTGGCCCTGGTTCCAGTTGCCGTACGGGTCCTGGGGCTGCTGCTGCGGCTGCTGCTGTGCCTGCTGCTCATAGGCCGGCTCGATCCGGCGCAGTTGGGTCGTGGCGTCGTCCATGGCCGGGGGCTGCTGCTGGAAGGGCTGCTGCGCGGCGGGCTCGGCGGGCGGGTTGTTCTTGTTCTTGGAGCGGGCCCGCAGGAACTCGATGATGATCGGCACGACCGAGAGCAGGACGATCAGGATGAGGATCATCTCGATGTGCTGGTTCACGAAGTCGATGTTGCCCAGCCAGGAGCCGAGCAGCGTGACGCCCGCGCCCCACAGGATGCCGCCGATGACGTTGAAGACCAGGAACGAGCGGTACTTCATGCCGCTGACGCCGGCGATGATCGGCGTGAACGTGCGCACGATGGGCACGAAGCGGGCCAGGACCAGGGACTTCGGGCCGTACTTCTCGAAGAACTCGTGCGCCTTGGTGACGTTCTCCTGCTTGAAGAGGCGGGAGTCCGGGCGGCTGAAGAGGCTCGGGCCGACCTTCTTGCCGAACATGTAGCCCGCCTGGTCGCCGAGGATCGCGGCGACGCAGATCAGGGCGATGGCCCCCCACAGCGGGAAGTCCAGCTGACCGGAGGTGATCAGCAGTCCGGCCGTGAACAGCAGCGAGTCACCTGGCAGAAAGAAGCCGATGAGCAGACCGGACTCGGCGAAGACGATGAGGAGCAGGCCCCAGATGCTGTACGTGTCCAGCAGATAATTGGGATCCAGCCAGCTCGGGCCGAGGGCAATCGTCGTCACGGTTCCGGGCTCCTGAGGGGTGAGGGCGGCGGTGGCTTTGGTGCGGCCGCACAAAGCTATCAACGCCGGGTGACCGCCTCAGGTTCCACCGGTGGCTCCGGGATGCGCTGTGGGTCCGATGGGATGAATCTGTGCGTCTCATCGCCCCGGCCCATGAGCCTCGCGGCCCTTGCCCCCTATGCGGTGTGCCGGGCGGCGTTGGCCAGGATCGCCTCCTTGAGGTGCTCGGCGAGGCCCGGCCGCATCGAGTCGTAGAAGGCCTTGAAGCGCTCGTCGGCGACGTACATCTCACCGAGGCAGCGGTGCATCTCGTGCGGGCACGCGTAGTACGACCGGGCGATGTGCCGCCGGTGCTCCTCGGCCAGGTCCATGGCCGGCTCGCCGGCCGGGGGCACGCCCGCGTCCACCAGGGCCGCGTACCGCTCGCTCCAGTCGTCGGCCTCGGCCTGGAGCCGCTTCCAGTCCTCCTTGGTGCAGCGGGCGGCGCGGCGCTGCGACTCGGCGTACGCCTCCGTGCCGCCCCAGCGCGCCTCCGCCTCCTCGGCGTACTGCTCGGGATCCTTGTCCCCGAAGACCTCGAACCGCTCCTTCGGGGTGAGGTCGATGCCCATTCTGCGTGCCTCCATGGCGTGCTCCACGGCCTCGGCCATCCGCTGCAGCTTCTCGATCCGGGCGGTCAGCAGCGCGTGCCGGCGGCGCAGGTACGCGCGCGGGTCCGCGTCCGGGTCGTCGAGCAGGACCGTGACCTCGTCGAGCGGGAAGCCGAGCTCCCGGTAGAACAGGATCCGCTGCAGCCGGTCGAGGTCGGCGTCGCTGTAGCGCCGGTGGCCCGCGTGGCTGCGGCCGCCCGGGACGAGCAGGCCGATCTCGTCGTAGTGGTGCAGGGTGCGCACCGTGACTCCGGCGAACCCGGCGACCTGTCCCACGGAGTAGCTCACTTCCGCTCCTTCTCTCGGTACGCGCTCCACGGTGCCCCCTCACGTGACGTGAGGTGCAAGCCTCTTCCCCTCGGGATGTTCGCCCGCTTACGCCCGTTTATCGTGAGCCCGTGGCCCAGGACACGGCGCGGCAGGCGCCCACCGCTCCGGCGGCTCCGGCGCACGGCCGCGACGGTCCAGGGCGTGCTCCGGGCGGACCTGCCCGACGTGCTCGGGGTCGGCCGGCACTCCGTGGCGTGGGTCTTCATCGTGCTCACCGCGACCGGGACCGCGGACGCCGTTGCGCGCGGACGGTACGGCGATGCGCTGACCGGCCGACCGACCACCCACGACTCTCCAGGAAGGCACGTCCATGGCACTGCACAAGGGTCCGCAGAAGCACGAACACCGGCGGCTGTCCGTCAACCCGTTCTTCGGGGAGGCGAATCCGGTCGGCGGCATGACCGAGGCCCCGCCCACCCACCGGCTGCCGAGCGCACCGCTCGCGCCGTCGACCGCGTACCAACTGGTGCACGACGAGCTGATGCTGGACGGCAACGCCCGGCTCAACCTGGCCACCTTCGTGACCACCTGGATGGAGCCGCAGGCCGGTGTCCTGATGGCCGAGTGCCGGGACAAGAACATGATAGACAAGGACGAGTACCCGCGCACGGCCGAGCTGGAGCGGCGCTGTGTGGCGATGCTCGCCGACCTGTGGAACGCGCCGGACCCGTCGGCCGCCGTGGGCTGTTCGACGACCGGCTCCAGCGAGGCGTGCATGCTGGCCGGCATGGCGCTCAAGCGGCGGTGGATGCAGCGCAACCAGGACCGCTATCCGTCCAGCGGGGTACGCCCCAACCTCGTCATGGGCGTGAACGTCCAGGTCTGCTGGGAGAAGTTCTGCAACTTCTGGGAGGTCGAGGCCCGCCAGGTGCCGATGGAGGGCGACCGGTACCACCTCGATCCGCAGGCCGCGGCCGAGCTGTGCGACGAGAACACCATCGGGGTCGTCGGCATCCTCGGCTCCACCTTCGACGGGTCGTACGAGCCGATCGCCGACCTGTGCGCGGCCCTGGACGACCTCCAGGAGCGCACGGGCCTGGACGTGCCGGTGCACGTGGACGGCGCGTCCGGCGGCATGGTCGCGCCGTTCCTCGACGAGGACCTGGTGTGGGACTTCCGCCTCCCGCGGGTGGCGTCGATCAACACCTCGGGGCACAAGTACGGTCTGGTCTACCCCGGCGTCGGCTGGGCGCTGTGGCGGGACAAGGAGGCGCTGCCCGAGGAGCTGGTCTTCCGGGTCAACTACCTGGGCGGCGACATGCCGACCTTCGCGCTGAACTTCTCCCGGCCCGGCGCGCAGGTGGTCGCGCAGTACTACACATTCCTGCGGCTGGGCCGCGAGGGCTACCGGGCCGTGCAGCAGTCCACCCGGGACGTGGCGGGTGCGCTCGCCGAACGGATCGCCGCGTTCGGCGACTTCCGGCTGCTGACCCGGGGCGACCAGTTGCCGGTGTTCGCGTTCACCACCGCACCGGACGTGACGTCGTTCGACGTCTTCGACGTCTCCCGGCGGCTGCGGGAGGGCGGCTGGCTGGTGCCCGCGTACACCTTCCCGCCGCACCGGGAGGATCTGTCCGTACTGCGGATCGTGTGCCGCAACGGCTTCTCGACCGACCTCGCGGACCTGTTCATCGAGAACCTGGGCCGTCTCCTGCCCGAACTGCGCCGCCAGCCACACCCCCTGACCCAGGACAAACAAGCAGCCACGGGCTTCCACCACTGACACCCAGAGGCAGCGCCCAAAGGGGCGCGGGGAACTGCGTGACAAGCCACGACGAAGCCGCAGCAGACCGGCGGCGCACCCCGGCAGCGGGCGACCGTGAGGTCGATGTGATCAGCGGTCGTCCTCCGGATGCGGCTCACCCGTCGCGTACGGGTTCTCCTCGTCCTCCGTGAGCACCCCGACGAACGGGGCGCCCTCCCCCGCGAAGGTGTACGCGCCCGCCTCGATGCGCTCGATCAGCCCCCGTGTCCACTCGGCCTCCCCGTCGGCTGTGTGGAGCCAGAGGTTCATGATCTCGCCGATGTGCCCGTACTGCCCCGGGCCGTCCTCGGGTACATAGTGCTCGGTGACGGTGGCGCGCCACTCCTCGATCCGCCGGATCCGCTCCGTCAGCAGCGCCACCGCCTCGGCCCGCGGCAGGTCGACGATGAAGCCGATGGCGGCCGACTTGACGTCCATCCGCTGGTCGTACGAGGTCAGCGCCTCGCGCACCAGCCGGAAGTACTCCGCGGTGCCCGCCTCGGTGATCTCGTACTCCGTGCGCGGCGGGCCCCCGGCGGTGGACGGCGCGATCTCGTGCGCGCGCAGCAGGCCCTGCTTGGCCATCTGCTTCAGGGCGTGGTAGATCGAGCCGGGCTTGGCGTGGGACCACTCGTGCGCGCCCCAGTACTCCAGGTCGTTGCGCACCTGATACCCGTGGGCCCGCCCGTGCTGGCGGACCGCCCCCAGCACGAGAAGACGGATCGCTGACATGCGTTCCAGATTATGGCCCGGAGATCACCCGCCCCGCCCGAGGCCTCGCCCCAGCACGGTGGCCCCGAGGGGGACCGTCGAGTCTCGGGGACCCCCGTTCCCAGGCGTCGCTAGAAGGGGAACCTGCTTCTGCCGTGCTGTACCGAGATCCACTTCAGGGTGGTGAACGCGTCCAGCGTCGGCTCGCCGTTCAGCCGGCCGATTCCGGAGTCCGTCTCGCCGCCGAACGGCACCAGCAACTCGTCGTGGATCGTGCCGTCGTTCACGTGGAACATCCCGGTGTCGACCCGCTTGGCGAACGCCACGCCCCGCTCGATGTCGGCCGTGTGCACGGCGCCGCTCAGCCCGTGCGGGGTGTCGTTGACGATCCGGACCGCCTCCTCCTCGCCGTCGAACGGGACGAGCAGGGCGACGGGGCCGAAAATCTCCTTGCGCAGCAGCGAGGAGCGGGTCGGAACGTCCGTCAGAACGGAGGGCTCCACCAGGTTGTCGGTCGTCGTGCCGCGCACCAGGACGGTGGCACCCTCGGCCACGGCCTGCTCGATGGCGGCCGAGATGGCGTTCGCCTGGAGCGAGTTGATGACCGGTCCGATGACCGTCTGCGGGTCGCTCGGGTCGCCCGTCTTCAACGTCCTGACCTTGGCCACGAACTTCTCGGTGAACTCGTCGGCGACCGAGCGGTCCACCAGGACCCGGTTGGCGGCCATGCAGACCTGGCCCTGGTCGGCGTACCGGCTGAAGACGGCCGCCTCGACCGCGTAGTCGATGTCGGCGTCGTCGAGGACCACCATCGCGCTGTTGCCGCCCAGTTCCAGCACCGTCCGCTTGAGCTGCCCCGCGCAGACGGTGGCGATGTGCCGGCCCACCTTGTCGGAGCCGGCGAAGGAGATCACCTTGGGGACCGGGTGCTCGATGAACGCGTCGCCGATCTCGGCGATGTCGGTGAGCACCACGTTCAGCAGCCCGGCCGGCAGTCCCGCGTCCTCGAAGAGCCGGGCGAGCAACGTGCCGCCGCAGATCGGGGTGTCCTGGTGCGGCTTGAGGACGACGGCGTTGCCCAGGGCGAGCGCCGCGGCGACCGGCTTGACCGCCAGCAGGAAGGGGAAGTTGAAGGGGCTGATGACGCCGGCCACGCCGACCGGGACGCGGTAGACCCGGTTCTCCTTGCCGTCGATCGGCGAGGGCATGAACCTGCCCTCGCAGCACAGCGCCAGCTGCGCCGCCTCGCGCAGGAACTCCTTGGCGAGGTGGATCTCGAACCGCGCCTTCAGGAGCGTGCCGCCCAGTTCGGCGACGATCATCTCGGTGATCTGCTGTTCCCGCTCCTCGACCAGGCGCAGGACCCGCTCGAACAGGACGCGGCGGGTATAGGGGTTGGTCTCGGCCCACTCGCGCTGGGCGCGGGCCGCGGCCCGGTAGGCCTCATCGATCTCGTCGACGGTGGCTATGGTGATCGAGGCCAGCTTCTCGCCGTCGTACGGGTTGAAGTCGATGATGTCCCAGGAACCGGTGCCCGGACGCCACTCGCCGTCGATGTACTGCTGGGCCAGGTCGGTGAAGCAGGACGACATGTGATCCCTCGATCCCCTTGCTGCCGGAGCAGCCAGCCAGACACCCGATCAACTTCACGGTCTGATCACGCTGATCACGCGTCATCGTACTTGTGTTGTACGTGAGTTGGGGTGTCACCTGGGGATACGAATGCCCGTGGGGTCAGGTCAGGCCCGTGGGGCAGGGGCGGGATCAGGACAGCTGGAGCAGCCCCCGCAGGAGGTCGCGGCTCTCGTCCGGCCCCGGGCTGTCCTGCTGCAACTCCTTCAGCGCGTGCTCGTACTGGGCGACGTCCTCGCCCTTGTCCAGATACAGCGCACTGGTCAGCTGCTCCAGATAGACCACATCGGACAGATCGGACTCGGGGAAGCTGAGGATGGTGAAGGCGCCGCTCTCCCCGGAGTGCCCGCCGAAGCTGAACGGCATGATCTGCAGCCGCACGTTGGACCGCTCGGAGATCTCGATCAGGTGCTGGAGCTGGCCGCGCATCACCTCCCGGTCGCCGTAGGGACGGCGCAGGGCGGCCTCGTCGAGGACGATGTGGAAGTCGGGCGCGTTCTCGGCGACGAGATGTTTCTGCCGCTCCAGGCGCAGCGCGACGCGCCGCTCCACGTCGGCGACGCTCGCGCCCTTCATGCCGCGCCGCACGACCGCACGCGCGTACTCCTCGGTCTGCAGCAGGCCGTGCACGAACTGCACCTCGTACACCCTGATGAGGGAGGCGGCGCCCTCCAGGCCCACATAGGTGGGGAACCAGCTCGGCAGCACGTCGGAGTAGCTGTGCCACCAGCCGGCGACGTTCGCCTCCCGGGCGAGGGACAGCAGCGACTCGCGCTCCGCCTCGTCCGTGATGCCGTACAGGGTCAACAGGTCTTCCACGTCCCGTGTCTTGAAGCTCACCCGGCCCAGCTCCATCCGGCTGATCTTCGACTCCGAGGCACGGATCGAGTACCCCGCAGCCTCGCGCGTGATGCCGCGAGACTCACGCAGTCGCCTGAGTTGCGAGCCGAGCAGCATGCGTCGCACCACCGATCCGGGCTCTCCCGCGCTCACGTTCGCCAGCCTCCCCAACCGTCTTCAAGGGCCGAAGTCTGCCACTAAAACACTTCGAGCAGTACTCGTCCGGTTACGGAAACGGAAAGAGGTCAAAGTTTCACCGCAGGAAGGAGCAAGGAGCGGGTGAGTCAAGCCTGAGAGGTTGGCGGAAAAAATGGCCAACAAGTGGTACGGGAGGGAGCATTTCGGCCTCGTGCACGTGCATCTGCCCTTGCATCTGCTGTGCGCATCCGAAACCATGGTCCCGCGCCACCGCTGCATCGCAACGACCGCGAATTCCCGGGAGTGCCTCGCATGGGGACGAATGGATCGACCATGCTCAAGCCGCTACGGCAGGGCCTTCCGCCGCTGGATCCCGCGGCCGTGTCCAGCGCCGCCTCCTGCTCCCTGCCCGCCCGGTACGAGGCGGTCCGCGAGGCCCGGCGATTCACCCGTGGCACCCTCGAACAGTGGGACGTGGGCGACCGCTTCGACGACATATGCCTGGTCGTCTCGGAACTCGTCACCAACGCCCTGCGGCACGCGCTGCCGGGCGACGGCGGCATGGACCCGTCCGCGTCGGTGCGGCTGCACCTGATGCGCTGGGCCGAGCGGCTGGTGTGCGCGGTGCGCGACCCCAGCCACGAGACCCCGGTCGCCCGCGCCGCCGGGGACCACGCGGCGGAGTCGGGGCGCGGACTGTTCCTGGTCGAGTCCTTCAGCGACGGCTGGGGCTGGCACCCGCTCGCGGGCACCCTCAACGGCAAGGTCGTCTGGGCGCTGTTCCGGCTCCCACCGGGCGCTTGACGCGGCACGGCGCCGTCCGACGTCGCTTTTCTACGCGCGTTCCGCCGGCCTCACGCGGCGAGCGCCGGCGCCCGTCCGGGCGCCGGCGTCAGCTCGTTATCAGGTGGTCGAACTCGCCGTCCTTGATCCCGAGCAGCATCGCCTCGATCTCCGCGCGCGTGTAGACGAGCGCGGGACCGTCGGGGAAGCGGGAGTTGCGCACGGCCACGTCGCCGCCGGGCAGCCGGGCGAACTCCACGCAGGAGCCCTGCGAGTTGCTGTACCGGCTCTTCTGCCAGGCCACTCCGGCCAACTGCGTGGCAGCCATGCCGTTGTACACGTCATACCCCCCGTACACGCCGTCAACGTCGAGGTTCACAGATTGCTCCCCGCTGGTGCACTGGCTGGTGTGGCCATTGATGCAGTGGTCAACTGATCGGGATCATAACGCTGTTCATGTGCAGATGCATGGGCAGATGCACGTGCACACGGAGTGGTCCTCCGGTTACAGCTTTGACGACCCCTTTACCGAAGCCTTTCAAGCGTCTGCCCCAGGCTGCGCATGGCATGCATGCGCCAACCCCCGTCCATGATCTTCCGCGCCATCATCTGTGCCGGGTCGTCCGGGTCGAATCCCTCGTGCACTAGGAACAGACGCGTGCCGCGCCCTTCCTGTTCCAGTGTCCAGGTGATGGTCCAGTCCGCGGGACGGGCCGGATCGGCGTCCGCCCACCGGACGGACAGCATCCGCTCGACGTCGTAGGCGAGAACCCGCACGTCGACCACGCCGGAGAAGCGGGAGTTGGGGCGCGGGACCGAGGTCATCCGGTACCGGTGGCCGACCCGGAGCCGGAACTGCTCCGAGCCGGGCATCTGCCACTGCGCGAGCAGCTCGGGCTCGGTCAGGGCACGCCAGACCTTGGCGGGCGGGTGCGGGAGGAACTGGTCGACGCGGACGGTGGTGAGGTCGCCGATGTCGCCGTCCGGGGAGTGCGCGCTCATGGGCGGTCGCCGTCGGGCATACGGTCGAGCAGCTCGGCCAGCCCCTTCAGGCGGTCGCGCCAGAACCGCTCGTACGGATGGAGCCAGTCCTGCACCTCGGCGAGCGGCGCCGCCTCCAGGCGGTAGATGCGCTGCCGGCCTGAGCGCCGCTCGGAGACGAGGCCGGCCTCCCGGAGCACCTTGAGGTGCTCCGAGAGGCTGGGGCGCCGCATCGCGAAGTGCTCGGCCAGGGCCTGGACGGGCTGGGGTCCGCCGTCGCGCAGGAGGCGCAGCACCTCGCGCCGGGTGGCGCTGGCGAGCGCGGCGAAGACGCGGTCCTCGGCGTCCTCGCGGGCCCCGGTCGTCGTCATGCGTTCCTTTCCGCCTGGTGCCGAGTCTCCGTGAGCAGCATCAGACCGTTGCCGTCCGGGTCCCGGAAGGAGGCCATCCGGCCCCACGGGAACACGTCCGGGCCCTGCACGGGGGTGCCCGCCTCGGCGAGCCGCGCACAGTCGGCGTCGACATCGGTCGTCAGCAACATGATCCCCCGGGTCGAGCCGGGCCGGAAATCGCCCATGCCCGGCCCGGAGAGCGTGAAGACGGTCTGCGCGCCCTCGGGGGCGACCTGGAGCCAGCGGCCCTGGGGCGTGTCGAGGTCGGCGGTGACCCGGAAGCCGAGCACGTCGGTGTAGAAGCGCAGGGCACGGTCCTGGTCGGCGACGGGGAGCGTGACGAAGGAGGCGTGTGTGATGTTCATGCACCCGAAGATAGGTAGGAGATTCCCTACGGGTCAAGCGTAGGGAATCTCCTACCTGCCTGTGTGGGGGGTGTCACAGGGGCCGGGCGCGCTCAGCGGCTGGAGTAGGGCAGCAGGGCCATCTCCCGGGCGTTCTTGATCGCGCGGGCCAGCAGCCGCTGCTGCTGCGCGGTGACGCGTGTGACGCGGCGGCTGCGGATCTTGCCGCGGTCGGAGATGAACTTCCGCAGCAGATCGGTGTCCTTGTAGTCGATGTACTCGACCCCGGCCAGCTCCAGCGGATTGGGCCGGCTCCTGACGGGCTTGCGCTCACTCTTGCGGGACACGGCGGTCAGACCTCCAGGAGGGTGTCGAAGGCGGGCGGGAGCCGCTTCCAGGCGTCGCGCCCGGCGGCGTACTCGGCGTCGGTCAGCAGGCAGGACTCCAGCAGCCGCGCCAGTCCGTCGCGGTCGAGTCCGGGCGAGGTGAAGACGAGGTGCTGGCAGCGGTCGCCGTGCTCGGGGTGCCAGTCAAGCGCGGCGGCAGCCCGGCGCACCGGCGGGATCATGTCCCAGGCGGCGTCGGGCAGCGCGGCCAGCCACGGACCCGCGCTCTCCACGCACAGGGCCCCGCCGGCCGCGTCCCAGTGCAGCAGCGTGTCGGGCCGGTCGGCGAGCCAGAACCGCCCCCGGCTGCGGGCGGCGGCGCAGGTCACGTCCTCCAGCGCCGCGTACAGCCGCTCCGGGTGGAACGGCCGGTGCCGGCGCCAGACGAAGGTGGCGACACCGTGCGCGTCGGCCTCCGCGGGCAGCAGGGCGCAGGCCGGGTGCTGGGCCGCCGCCGCGGCCTCCACGTCGAATCCGGCGAGGGCGGCGCGGGCGAGCGCCGCGGGCGGACGGCCGCCCGCGGCCCCGTCCGCCGCGTTCGCCGCGTTCACCCCGTTCGCGCCGTCCGCCCGCCCCGCGTCCGACGGCCCTTCGGCGCCGTCCCGCGGGCGGCTGTCCGCGATCGGGACCTGCCGGGCCGTCGGGTGGAGCTGGGAGAGCAGTTCGCGGTCCTCGTCGTCGGCCTCGGGGGAATCGGCCACGGCGAGCACGGTCGCGTACTCCAGCTGGCGGGCGAAGGTGTCGGCGACCGTGCGCTGGTCGGTGGCCGCCGCCGCGAGCCCGCGCTCGGCGAGGTCGTCGCCGTTGCCGAGGTACGGCAGCACGAGGGCCGGGTCGACGGCGGTGACCACACCGGTGACGGTGAGCCCGCCCGCGGTGACCACCTCCGCCATCGCCTTGGGCTCGACCGAGTCCCACAGTTCGACGACCGCGAGCCGGGTCCGCCCGTCCTGCGCGAGCCGGCGCAGCTCGGGCACCAGGTCCTCGCGCAGCGCGCAGCACGCGCAGTCGTTGACGAGGGGCGCCTCGCCGGCGGCCAGCAGCCCGGTGGCGTCCCGGACCGTGCGCACCACGGTGCCGGCCGGGGCCGTCTCCAGGTCGTGGTGGAGTACGACGCTGCCGGGCACGTCGGCGAGGAGCCTCGCCACGGCCGTCCTGCGGGCGTCGGCGTGCAGCCCGGCGACGATCACGACCGAGAGGCTCACGCTCCGCCCCGTTTCCCGTACCGCCGCTCGAAACGCTCGACGCGCCCCGCCGTGTCCAGGACGCGGGCGGTGCCGGTGTAGAAGGGGTGGCTGACGTTCGAGATCTCGACGTCCACGACCGGGTAGGTGTTGCCGTCCTCCCACTCGACGGTCTTCTCGCTGGTCATCGTCGAGCGGGTCAGGAAGGCGTGGTTCGCGGCCCGGTCCCGGAAGACCACGGGACCGTAGGCCGGATGGATTCCCTTGCGCATGGCGGGCGTTCAGCGCTCCTCTCGGAAGTCGGCGTGCCGCCCGAGGACCGGGTCGTACTTGCGCAGGGTCATGCGGTCCGGGTCGTTGCGGCGGTTCTTGCGGGTCACGTAGGTGTAGCCGGTCCCGGCGGTGGACCGGAGCTTGATGACCGGGCGGAGTTCGTTGCGAGCCATGCTGCTATCTTACTGAAAATGAATTCCATTAACACCAGTCGACGAGGAGAGGTACGTCACCCGTGTCCGCCCACTGCATGCTGACCGGCGCACAGCCCGGCTTCGGCAACCGCATCTCCCACTCCCACCGGCGCACGTCCCGCCGCTTCGACCCCAACATCCAGACCAAGCGCTACTGGCTGCCGGGCGAGGGCCGGTACGTGCGGCTGCGGCTGAGCGCGAAGGCGATCAAGACGGTCGACGCGATCGGCGTCGAGGCGGCCGTGGCGCGCATCCGCGCGCGCGGAGTGAAGGTCTGAGGAGGCCGGAAGAACGACATGGCGAAGAAGAGCAAGATCGCGAAGAACGAGGAGCGGCAGCGGACCGTCGCCCGGTACGCCGCCCGCCGGGCCGAGCTGAAGGAGATCATCCGGCGGCCGTCCTCCACCGAGGAGCAGCGGCTCGCCGCACAGCGGGAACTGCGCGGGCAGCCGCGCGACGCCAGCGCCACGCGCGTGCGCAACCGCGACCAGGTGGACGGACGTCCGCGCGGCTACCTCCGGACCTTCGGACTGTCCCGGGTGAACCTGCGCGAGCAGGCGCACCGCGGATACCTGCCCGGTGTGAGGAAATCCTCCTGGTGAGTCCTGGTAGCTTGCTGCGGTCGTTCGACAGGCCGGCTACAGCTTGGGAGCTTCCAGTGACTTCGGCGACCAGAACGGTGCGGATCGCGGCCACGGCCGCGGGGCTGACGGGCGCGCTCGCGCTGACCTCGTGCAGCGGGGGCGGCGACTCCGAGGGCGACGCCTCGCCGCGGCCGAGCGCGTCCGCGGCCCCCTCGTCCGCCTCGGACACCGGCGGCGCCACGGCCTCGTCCGGCACCCTGCAGGGCAGCTGGCTCACCACGTCCGGCGGCAAGGCCGTGGCCCTGGTGATCACCGGCGGGCAGGCCGGGCTCTTCGCGACCGGCGGTTCCGTGTGCAGCGGGACCGCCGGCCAGGAGTCGGGCATGCAGATGATCCATCTGACCTGCGCCGACGGCAGCGAGGACCGGACGTCCGGGATGGTCGACTCCGTGACCGGGGACACCCTGAAGGTGACCTGGTCCGGCAAGCTCGGTCAGGAGACCTACGCCAAGGCCGAGGGCGGCAAGCTGCCGACGGGGCTGCCGACGGCGAACCTCGGCTCCTGAACCGGATCAGGAGGGGCGCGCGAGCGGGTGACAGCGCCACGCGTGATGATGCTGCGTACACCGTCACGACCTCGACAGGGACCCCACACATGCGCGCCACTCCGCTCACCGTCACCGTCCTCGCCGCCGCCCTCGCCCTGACCGCCTGCGACGGCGGCGGCGACACGAACGGCAAGGGCGGCGACACTGCCTGCGCCATCGGCGGGGTCTCCGTCCAGATCGGGACGGCGAGCGTGGCCCCGGCCGCCGGTGACACCGGTGAGGTGCCCGTCAGCATCACCAACCAGAGCGCGCCGTGCACCCTGGACGACTTCGCCGGCGTCGCACTGGACGCCGGCGGCACCAAGGTCTCCGTCCCCGTGCTGAAGGGCGCGACGGCGCAGAAACTGAAGCTCGCCAAGGGCGACTCCGCGTCCTTCACGATCAGCTATGTACGGGGCACGGCGGGCGACGCGACGGGTCTGGCGGCGAAGACGGTGGAGGTCGGCCTGCCGGGTGCCAAGGACGTCGAGAGCTTCCCGTGGACGTACGGGCCCGTCGCGGGCAAGGGCGGCCCGGAGCACCCGGACGCCTCCGTGAGCGCCTTCCAGCAGTCCGGCGACTGACCCCGGGGCCCACGCCGGCCGGGCCGGGGCCCGGGGCGGCGCTCACTCCAGCCGGGGACGGGGTGCCACCTGGGCCCGGTCCGCCGCGCGGGCGCCCTCCGTCCAGCCCGCCGCGTCGCCGGCCCCGCGCAGCCGGGTCGAGGTCGTCCGCGGGAACATGCGCTCCGTCTGCTCGCTCACCGCGACCTCCCGGGTGGCCAGGACCGGCAGCAGCTCGGGGCCGGCCTGGGTCTCGGCCACGGCCGTGAGGCGGTCGCCGACGCGGTGCGCGTAGGCCGCGAGGAACGACTGCCGGAAGGTCTTGGTCCGCTTGCGTCCGCCCGCGCGCTGCGCCGCCTCCGCCCGGGTCATCGCGTGCGTGGCCTGCACCAGGAGGGAGGTATGGAGCAGCTCGACCACCTCCAGGTCCGCCGCGAAACCGACGACCGTGGAGAAGCCGAACGGCTCGTGCCACACCGCGCGGCAGTGGTTCGCGGTGGCGACCGCGTCCAGCAGCACCGCCTTGGCCTGCTCGTACGGCGGCTCGACCCCGATCCGCCAGGCACCGGGCGTATCCGCGGCGGGCGCCTCCGCCGCGAGCAGCGCCTCGTCGATGCTGTGCCGGGCCATCAGTTCCTGCGCCTTGGCGCTCAGCGCCTCCGCCTCCTCCGGATACCCGGTCGCCTCCGCCTTGGCGAGCAGCGCGCGGATACGGCCGAGCATGCGGGCGCCCGGCCGCCCCTGGTCCGGCCGGGGTCGCGGGGGATCCGCCGGCGCTTCCAGGGCGGGCAGCCGCAGCAGCAGCCGGTACAGCTCCAGGACGGCGGTCGCGTGCGAGAAGCGGTCCGTCCCGCGCGCGGGAGCGGCCGGGAGCCCGGCGAGCTGCGCCGCCCAGCGCGGGCCGCGGGGCCGGTCGGCCGGCGCCTGCGCGCGGATCAGCTCCGCCGCCAGCCGGACGTGCAGGTCCTCCAGCTCGCGCCGCACCATCCGGACGACATCGGCGGGCTGCCAGCCGCGCCGCCAGGACGCCGCCACGAACTCCTCGCCGCGCCGTGCGAGTTCGGCGTCCGCCGCGGGATCCGCCGCGAGGAGGGACGCGCCCGTGTCGAGGCCGGAATCGGTGCCGTCGTAGAGGGCGGCCTGGAAGGCTCGCTCCACGGTGCTGGTCGTACTGCTGCTCACCCGTCGATCGTGCCACGCGCCGCCGACGGCGGTCCGCGCCGTCCACACCCTGTGGACAACTCTCCCGCCCGGCCTCCGGTTCGGGCGCCGGTCGCGGCCCGGAATGCCGTCCTGGTCTGCGATGTTCCATGGACCAACCGGGATGTCAACTGCGGGTTGACACTCCCAGGGTGTCAACTTACGGTTGACACATGACGACCCATCGCGCGGCCGGCCAGGCCATCCGCCTGGACGACCTCATCGACGCCATCAAGAAGGTCCACGCCGAACCCCTCGACCAGCTCCAGGACGCGGTGCTCGCCGCCGACCACCTGGGCGACGTGGCCGACCACCTGATCGGCCACTTCGTGGACCAGGCGCGGCGCTCGGGCGCGTCCTGGACCGAGATCGGCAAGAACATGGGGGTCACCCGGCAGGCGGCCCAGAAGCGCTTCGTGCCGAAGGAGTCGATCGACCTCGATCCCAACCAGGGCTTCAGCCGCTATACCCCGCGCGCCCGGAACGTGGTCATGGCCGCCCACGCCCGGGCCAAGGAGTCCGGCACCAGGGAAGGACTGCCCGAGCACCTCGTCCTCGGGCTGCTCTCCGAGCCGGAGGGCTTCGCCGCGAAGGCGGTCCTCGCGCAGGGCGTGTCGCTGGCGGCGGTCGGCGAGGCGGCCACCGCGGCGCTCCCGCCCGCCGCCGACGACGCGCCGGAGCTGGTCCCCTACGGCTCGGACGCCAAGAAGGTCCTGGAACTCACCTTCCGCGAGGCCCTGCGCCTCGGCCACAACTACATCGGCACCGAGCACATCCTGCTGGCCCTGCTGGAGCACGAGAACGGCGAGGGCGTGCTCAGCCGCCTCGGCATCGCCAAGCCGACGACCGAGCGGTACATCGCCGAGATGCTGGAGCAAGTCGTCCGCGGGCAGCAGGAGCAGCACGAGCAGCACGAGACGGAGGGCTGAGGCAGCGGGGCCCAGGCGGAAGATCTCAGACAGCGCGACTGCGACTGAGAGCCTGAAACCGCAGGTCAGGGCGGACTGTCAGACCCGGGTGCCACACTCACGGACATGACGGACCGGTGGGCGCTCGCTCCGGCCGAGGACGGTGGCGTGGACGTCGCCCCCCTCGGTCCGGACGGGCTGCCCGCCGGTCCGGTGCGGCGGGAGCCCGATCTCGCCGGGGCGGTGCGGGACCGGCCGGAGGTGACGCGCTGGGTGTGGCGGTCGACCCCCGAGGTCTACCCCCGTCTGCTCGCCACGGGGGTGCGAGTGGACAGGTGCTACGACATCGAGGACGCCGAAACACTCCTGCTGGGCCACGAGGGGCGGTACGGCGAGCCGCATTCGGCCGCCGCCGCCCTGGCCCGGCTGCGCGGCGGCCCCGTACCACCCGATCCGCCGCTGCGCCCGGCCGAACCCGGCGCGCAGTCACCGCTGTTCGAGCCGCAGGGCGCCCGCCTGCCGCTCGACGACCTGATCGCGGTCTACGCCGAGCAGCAGCGGCGGCACGCCGCAGCGGCCCGTCCCGACCGGATGCGGCTGCTGACGGCGGCCGAGTCGGCGGGGATGCTGGTGGCCGCCGAGATGAACCGCGCGGGCCTGCCCTGGCGCGCGGACGTGCATCGCGAGGTGCTGGACGGCCTGCTCGGCGAGCGGTACGCGGGCGGGGGCGAGCCGCGCCGGCTGGCCGAGCTGGCGGACGAGGTGTCGGCCGCGTTCGGCCGGCGGGTGCGGCCCGATCTGCCGGCGGACGTGATCAAGGCCTTCGCGCAGGCCGGGATCAAGGTGAGGTCCACCCGCCGCTGGGAGATCGAGTCCGTCGACCACCCGGCGGTCGGACCGCTGCTGGAGTACAAGAGGCTGTACCGCGTCTGGGTGGCGCACGGCTGGACCTGGCTGCAGGACTGGGTGCGGGAGGGACGGTTCCGGCCCGAGTTCCTCGCGGGCGGGACGGTCACCGGGCGCTGGGTGACCAACGGCGGGGGCGCGCTGCAGATCCCCAAGGTGATCCGGCGGGCCGTGGTCGCCGATCCCGGCTGGCGGCTCGTCGTGGCCGACGCCGACCAGATGGAACCGCGCGTGCTCGCGGCGATCTCCCGCGACCCCGGTCTGATGGAGGTGGCCGGGCGCGCGACCGACCTCTATCAGTCGGTCTCCGACCGCGCCTTCTCCGGCGACCGCGCCCAGGCCAAGCTCGCCGTGCTCGGCGCGATCTACGGCCAGACCTCCGGCGACGGCCTGAAGAACCTCGCCGCGCTCAGACGCCGCTTCCCGCAGGCGGTGGCGTACGTCGACGAGGCGGCCCGGGCCGGCGAGGAGGGCCGGCTGGTGCGGACCTGGCTGGGGCGGACCTGTCCGCCGGCGGCCGGGGCGGGTGCCGCCGAGGAGGCGGGCCTGCCCCAGGAGGAGCCGGGTGAGCCGCCTGCCGAGGGCTGGGGGCCGGGGTACGCGTCCACCGACGCCCGCGCCCGAGGCCGCTTCGCCCGTAACTTCGTCGTCCAGGGCAGCGCCGCCGACTGGGCTCTGCTGCTGCTCGCGGCGCTCCGCAGGACCTGCGCGGACATGGCGGCCGAGCTGGTGTTCTTCCAGCACGACGAGGTGATCGTGCACTGCCCGCAGGAGGAGGCCGACGCCGTCGTCGCGGCGATCGCACAGGCGGCGGACCTGGCGGGGCGGCTGACGTTCGGCGACACACCGGTACGGTTCCCGTTCACGACGGCCGTGGTGGAGTGCTATGCGGACGCCAAGTGACCGAAGGTCCCCGCCGGTTGGCCGCCGCGGCTCGACCGGAGCCTGCCGACCGCGTCGTGCGGTGAGGCCGGGTCAGATGACGGGCGGGCGGCCCAGCCGGGTCAGCCGCCACGCCGTCCGCCACCGCATGGGACGGCGCTCGCCGGCCGGCTGCCGCAGCCCTTCCATGAATCCGCCGAACCAGGCCCGCAGGCCGCCCGCCGACCGGGTGCGGACGAGCGTGAGGAGCGTCCACACCCCGAGGTGGACCGGGATCAGGAGGAGGGGAAGCCGGCGCCGGACCAGCCAGACCCGGTTACGGGCGGTCACCCGGTAGTAGATGGCGTGCCGGGCCGGCGAGGTTCTGGGGTGCCGCAGCAGCAGTTCGGGCGCGTAGAGGATCTTCCAGTCGGCGTCGGCGGCCCGCCACGCCAGGTCCGTCTCCTCGTGCGCGAAGAAGAACTCGGCGGGCCAGTCCCCGGTCTCGGCCAGCATGGCCATGCTCAGCGCATGCCCGCCGCCGAGGAAGCCGGTCACATAACCGCCGCGCATCGGATCGGAGTTGCCGACCCGGGGTACATGCCGCTGCTGGGTGTGTCCCGTCTCGTCGGCGATGCGGAAGCCGACGATGCCAAGGCGGGGGTCGGCGGCGTACAGATCGCGTACCCGGCGCAGCACGTCGGCGTCGACGAGCAGCCCGTCGTCGTCCAGGTCGACGACCACGTCGATGTCGCCGTACTCCCGCAGCCGGGCGAGGGCGACGTTGCGGCCGCCCGGGCAGCCGAGGTTCTCCTCGACGTCGACGGTGGTGACCTCGCCTGGCAGCGACAGCCGCTCGGCGAACTCGGGCAGCCGGCAGCCGTTTCCGACGATCACGATCCGGGCGGGGGCGAGGTCCTGCTTGGCCACGGACTGCAGCAGGGCGTCGACCTCGGCGGGCCGGTTCCCCATGGTCACCACGGCGACGGCGATCCTCGGCTGCACCACGTCCCTCATCCCATCCGGCCGACAGCGGCAGCCGCACCCGACCGCGCGGCGCCCACCGTTCACCAAGATGTTGCCTCAGATCCGTCAATGCCCTGGACTCCGCTTCACCTTCCCGTCCCGTTGCTCCCCCTTTGACCACGATTTCTCCACCGGCCCGCCCCATTTCCCGGACAAGGAGCGGGCAGCAGTCGGCCTCACCGGTCGCGTCAGTCGCTGTCAGGCTGGTCGGACCCGCCAACCCCCCGCGGCTTGTCGGGTACGAGGACCAGGCTGAGGACGTGGCGGGTGCGGCCGTCGCCGGGAGTGGTGTGGGTGCGGCGGGCGACGGCGGCGGTGAACTCCTCGACGAGCGCGGCGTATTCCTCCTCGGTCGCCCAGACCGCGCCCTGCCGGTAGAGGACGCCGTCGCGGGCGGGTTCCGCGTCGTCGTGGGAGAGATAGCGGTCGAAGTCGGCCATCAGGGCTCCGGTGAAGACGGTGAAGGCCTGCCGGTGGTCGTCCTTGGTCATGGTGGTGCGGGCGTCGGCGTCGACCAGGGCCTTGCCCTGCCGGACCCGATAACTGCGTTCGACGGTCCCGCGCACGGGCCTTTCCCGGACCACCTCCAGGATGCCGGCCTGCGTGAGGGCAGCGACGTGCCGGTACATGGTGGCCGGGGAGACGTCGGGCAGCCGCTCGCGCAGCTGAGCGGTGGTCAGCTCGGCGCCGAGCAGGGTCTGCAGGATGCGCAGCCGGACCGGATGGAGAAGGAAATTCGCGGTTGCCATGGCTCATGGTCTCACAACTGATAACGTTCTCGTAATTGAGAGCAATGAGAGGCGGAGCCTTGCCCGACATCGACATGACCGTCACGACGGACGACGGGACCCCCTTGGCCGGCACCCTGACCCTGCCCGCCGGCCCCGGCCCGCACCCCGCGGTCCTGCTCCTGCACGGCTCGGGCCCCCTGGACCGCGACGGCAACACCCGCCGGCTCCCCATGAACCTCGGCGGGCCGCTCGCCGCGGCCCTCGCGGAGGCAGGCATCGCCACACTGCGCTACGACCGGCGCGGAACCGGGGCGACCCCCGGCTCCTGGCGTACCGCCGGCTTCAGCGACA
The DNA here is from genome assembly GCF_003688995.1 of Streptomyces shenzhenensis. Classification (GTDB taxonomy): domain Bacteria; phylum Actinomycetota; class Actinomycetes; order Streptomycetales; family Streptomycetaceae; genus Streptomyces; species Streptomyces shenzhenensis_A. Next base: position 89,210 of record NZ_PENI01000035.1, read on the forward strand.
ACGGCCAGGACGCCGCCACCGCCCTGCACGCCCTGGCCGCCCGTCCCGAGGTCCGGCCCGACGCCGTCGGCGTGATCGGCCACAGCGAGGGCGCGCTGCACGCCATGGCCCTCGCCGCCCGTCAGGAGGTGCGGGCGGTGGTCCTGTTGGCCGGCTACGCCCGCCCCGGCGAGGACGCGCTGCGCTGGCAGGCCCGCTCGATCGCCCGGGGCCTGCCCGCCCCCGTCCGCCTCCTGCGCCGCCCGCTGGGAGCGCTGGGCGACCGGGTCCTCGCCCGGATCAAGGAGACCCGTACGGACGTGGCACGCATCGCTGGACTCCCGGTCAACGCCCGCTGGATGCGCGAGATGCTCGTCCACGACACCCGGGACGACCTCACGGCCGTCCAGGCCCCCGTACTGGCCGTCACCGGCGCCAAGGACATCCAGGTCGACCCCGCCGACCTGGACGAGATCGAGCGGTCGGTGCCGGGCCGGGCCGAGATCCACCGCGTCCCCGACCTCACCCACGTCCTGCGCCGCGACCCCGGACACCACACCCTGCGTTCCTACCGGCGTCTCCTGCGCAACCCGGTGGACCCCGGCCTCCTCACCCTCGTCACCGCCTGGCTGACCCGCCGACTGGCAGCGCCCCCGCGGCCGTTGCCCGCCGAGGGCCGGACGGCCGCTCCCTGATCGGCGGAGTCCGGGCGCTGGTCGCCGTACTCCTGCCGAGCGCGCCGCCCCACCCGCGACAGCGGGCCCGGGACGTCCGGCCGGCGTCTGTGTCACTGTGGGACCCGGTCATGACCGGTCGGCACGGGGGTGCGGGGTGCGGCTGTCGCGGGGCATCACGGGATGGGCGTTCCTCACGGAGGCGGACGGTGTCCGGCAGGCCGGCCTGGCGGTCGGGGCGGCGGACATCAGTCCGTTCACCACCGGCGGCGGGGCCGGAGGCAGCCTGTTCGCCCGCGCGCACGCGTGGGGCCTCCCGGTGCTCCGCTCCCTGGACGCACTGCCCTTCGACCGGCGCGCCGATCCCCGCTGGTGTGTCACGCGGGACGGCGCGGGCGTGCTGTCCGTCCGCAGCCCCGACGGTGCGCGCTTCGCCCACGACCTGGAGCTGGAGCTGCCGACGGGCTGGCAGGACGCGGCGGACGCGGCCGGCTCGGTCCTGCTGGTCGTCTCCCATGTACTGCCCGCCACCGACGATCCGCTCGGCACGCTCTCCTTCGAGACGCGGCAGGGGATGGTGTGCGCCGGCCCCGTCCGCTTCGGCGAGCCGGGCCGGGACGCGGACCGCGAGCCGTCGGTCACCTTCCTCGTCGACCCCGTCGGCGTACTGATGGATCTGACGCAGTACGTGTGCGACCGGATCCTGTCGCTGGACGAGGCGAAGCGACGGGCGCGCGAGGTGGAGCGGATACGGCGGGCCCTGCCCGAGCGCCTCGCCCTGTCCGCCGAGGCGATGGTGCGCCTGCTGCTCCGGGACGCGTTCCTCGACCACCGTGGCCTGACCGAGTTCATGTACGTCTACTGGCGGCTGGTCGCCGAGGTCGCCGACGGGTGCGGGACGCGGGCCGCTTGGCGGGTCGCGGCGCTCCGCACCGTCGAGTCGGCCGTCCCGCTGCTGGCGGACCGGTGCGAACGCGCCGTGTTCGAGGAGTCCGACGCGCTCGCGGCACTGCTGCTCGACGACCTGCACGACCCGGGCGACCTGGCGGCCGCGCTGCTGGCGGCCGCCCGGCTGCGCATGGCCGCCCGGGGACCGGAGGACCTCGGCGCCGACGTCTACGCCCGTGCCACGCAGACCACTTGGTCCGCCCGTCTGACGGCGGACCTGTACCGCACCTGGTTCACCGAACAGGAGCCCCTCCAGGCCGAGTCGCATCGCCTCGTCGTAGAGGCGGGACATCTGGTGGTCCGGGCGCTGGAGCTGGACGACGGGACGCGACGGCCCCGGCTGCTGGGCCTGCTGGCGCAGATCCTCGCCGACGAGAAGGGCGTCCACTTGGACGCCGCTCGCGCCGCACTGTCCGCGCTGCTCGACTCCCCCGGCCCCGGCGCCCCGGACCTCGCCCTCTTCCTGCTCAGGGTGGTGCACGAGGTTCCGGCGGAAACCGTCGACCGGCTGCTCACCGCGGTCCTCGGGGAGCCCGTGGCCGATGCCGTCGCCGCCCATGGCGTCGCCGTGACCGCGAAGGCGATCGACCAGGGCGTCAACCTGGCCAAGGAGCGTGCCGACCGCACCCTGCTGCGCACCGTGCTGGACCGGGCGGAGCAGCTCGACATCCGCTGGGACCCCGCCCACCGCAGGCAGTTGACCGAGGCACGGCTCCATGTGCTCCCCGACGACCCCGTCGACTGCCCCGGCCCCGACCGGCCGCTCACGGTGTCGTTCCCGCGGTCCTGGACACCGGCGCAGCGCTCGGCGGCGCTGCTGCACACGGCCGCGCACGCCCTCGGCCGGCGGCAGCCGGCGCTGGGGCTCACCCTGCTGCGGCAGGCGGGCGACCACGGGAGCGAGGAGGTCCGGCTGCTGACCGCGGACCTGCACCACCAGGCGGCCGAGGCGGGCGAACCGGGCCCCGGCCCTGTCCCCTTCCCCTGGGGCTACTACACGTACGCGGCACTCGGCTACGCCTCGCTCGGCCTCACGGAACTCGCCCGGGCGAGCCTGGTGCCGTTCGTGCAGCACCTGGGCACCCTCCGCGGAGACGCGCTCAAGGGTGCGCTGTACGCGGTCATCGTGGACCTGCCGAACTTCGATGCGAGCGGCGCGTCCGAACTCGGCGAGGTGCTGCGCGATCTCGTGCACAGCGCGGTCTGGCAGCTGGCCGCGGAGAGCGAGTCGCTGCCGATGGAGCTGATGCTCGGTCTGCACCAGGCGGGCAAGGGCTCGCAACTCGGCGCGTGGCGGCGGATCGACGGTCCACTCGTGCTGCCCCCGCGCATCCAGCACTTCATCGGCAGACTGCGTGACCTGGAGCGGCCGGCCGCCGCCGCTGGCGCGTCGCCGAACCTGCTGAACGTGGTCGACGCCGATCACCGGCCCGACGGCCGGGACGATGCGCAGCTGGCCCGGAATCTGCGGTGGCGCGTCTCGTCGTTCATCGACGAGGAACTGCGCCGCCGCTCGGCGCCGTTCGTCGACGACCGGCACCTGTGGGCGAAGGTCCACACCCTGCTGGACGACCGGACCGTGCTGCTGACCTGGTTCCTGCCGACGGCCGTGAACGGGGCTGCGGTGCTGCTCGCGGTCACCGGGCAGGGCCGGGAACTGGCCGTGCGGCTCGGCGCCGGCGCGGACCCGGACGACGCACGGCACCCCGTCGCGGATCTGGTCGAGGCGGTCCGCGCGGAGGTCGAACGCGACCCGCTGTTCGCCGACGTGACGCCGGAGGGCGGCCGGCTGCTGGAGTCGGGCGGCCTGCCGCTCGGCCTCGACGACCGCTGGCAGGCGTGGCGTGCCCAGGGCAAGAACCGCATCCTGGCCTGGCCGCACGGGGCGCTGCACCATCTGCCGATCGCGCTGTGCCGCACCGGCGGCCGGATGATCGCCGACGACTGGACGGTCACCACCATCGCCGGCCTCGAAGCCCTGGTACCGGTCGACGGCCCCGTACGGCCCCGGCGCACCGCGGTGCTGGCCTCCGCCGCCGGAGGCGTGCCCTACGGTCTGCGGGCCGAACCTGCGCTGGAGGAGCATGCGCGGCAGGTCGCCGGGGCGGTCGGCGCGGAGGCCGCGACCGGGCCCGCGGCCACCCGGCAGCGGCTGCTCGCCGAGCTGTCCACGGCGGACGTCGTGCACATCGCCGTACACGGGATGCTGGACCGGGACGCGCCGTGGCTGCACTGCCTCTGTCTCACCCCGGACGGCGACGACGACGGCCGGGTCTTCGCCCATGACTTCCTGGAGGTCGACCTGCGCGGCGTCCGCCTGGTCACGCTCGCCGCGTGCGAGTCCGCGCTGGGACGGTTCGACCGTGCGGACAACCTCCGCGGCATCCCGTCGGCGCTGATCACCGCCGGGGCCCGGGCCGTCGTCGGGTGCCTGTGGCCCGTGCGCCCGGAGCCCGCGCTGCACTTCTACCGCCATATGCATCTGCGGATCGCGCACGGCACGGATCCGGAGCGGGCCTTCCGGGACGCCCAACTCGCCACCCGCGCCCGTCATCCGCACTACCGTGACTGGGGATCGTTCACCTATCTGCACGGCCGGAGCGAAGGAGCGGGGGAATGACCGAGATCCGGTTGCGCGAGGTCGACCTCGTGCCCGAGCGCACGCTCGGCAATCCCGCCGGCGACTCACCGCTGCGCGGCCGGCTCACGTTCGGCTGGGACCTGCTGCCCGCCGACCACGAGGGCGTGCCCGCGTCCTGGCTGTCCTACGTCAGGGCCACGCCCGACCGCGAGTTCCGGCACCTGCTGATGGTGGTGTCGTTCCGCCCGGAGACACCGGCGGGCAAGGGCGTGTTCCGCCATGCCTCCCTGGGCGTCGCCCTGTCCACACCGGACCCCGCCGCACGGCCCGTCGCGCGACTGATCGACCCGGGCGAGCGCACCCGCCCGGTCACCGACTCCGGCGCGGGCCTGAGCCTCACCGTCAAGGCCGGAGTGCTGGACGTGGGGATGACGAAGCCGCCGGGCACGGGGCTGCCGCGGGAGGAGTGGATCGTCCGGGGCCACGGCGCCTCCCAGCCGGACCCGCAGTGGGAGTTCCGAAGCGTCAGAGACGTCCCGCTGCTCGGCGACCACCCGGTGGCCGCGCTGGTCGAACTCGTACCGGACCGACGGAACACGGCGGAGGTACTGCTGGCGGCGGAGCTGGAACACCACACCTGGGGCATCCGCCGCTACCGCACCCACCTGACACCACCCCTCCACCCCATAGCCCTCACCCGGCAACCCGCCTGAACCGGCGCTCCGACCGCGGCCCCCTCAGGGACATCGGGCAGGCTTCTCTCCGCTAGGCTTGAAGAGTTCTTCAATTTGATAGTTGCCGTGCCAGTCAGGTCGGAAGGGAAGGTGGTCCTCGGTGGGCGGGTTCACCGAGGCCGTACGGGAGCGGGTGCGCGAGGCGCGCGCCGCGGTTGCGGCTGCTGTGGAGGCTGGGGACGCCTATGAGGTGGCCGTCGCCCAGGACGAGCTGGATGACGCGCTGCGCGTGGCGCGGGGGCACGGCATCGACGCTGGCGCCGGCGTGGAGGCGGGTGAGGGGTGATCAGCGTGCCGGTTCCGCTGTACGAGGCGAAGGCCGATTTCTTCCGGATACTCGGCCATCCGGTGCGCATCCGGGTGCTCGAACTGCTGCAGGACGGGCCGATGCCCGTGCGTGATCTGCTGGCGTCCATCGAGGTCGAACCGTCGAGCCTGTCGCAGCAGTTGGCGGTGCTGCGCCGCTCCGGCATCGTCACCGCCACCCGTACCGGCTCGACGGTGGTGTACGAGCTGGCCGGCGGAGATGTCGCCGACCTGCTCGCCGCCGCCCGCCGGATTCTGTCCGTGCTGCTGGCCGGCCGGCAGGATCTGCTCGACGAGCTGCGCCGAACGGAAGCGGCGGGGTGACGGGCGGCGCGCGCTTCCGGCTCCCGTGGGATCGCCGCCGCAGACCCGCGGCGGCGGTCGAGCACGTCCGGCCGCGGGGGTACCGGCACCTCGCGTCGGTGCGCGTGGGGCCCGATGCCGTACGGGAGGCCCGGGAGGCGGCCGCCGGGCACTTCGCCCAGGCCGGCGTCGCCCCCGGCTCGGCCTTCGCGGACGCGGTGCTCCTGGTGGTGAGCGAGCTGGTCACGAACGTACTGCGGCACGCCGCGCACTCGCCGGTGGCGGACGTGGGGATAACGGTCGCGGCCGGGCACCTGGTCGTGGGCGTCGCGGACGCCGAACCACGCCTGCCGGACCTCACCGACGACGGCATGGGAGCGGGGCTGCGTCTGGTGGCCGAGCTGGCCGCCGACTACGACGGCGAGGTCAGCGCCGAACCCGCCGTCGACCACGAGGGCAAAGTCGTCCTCGTACGGTTCCGGATCCCCTCGTAGCGCACACCACGAGGGAGGGCGCGAGGTCCGGGCCCGGCAAGGGCCTACCGGCCCTGATCTCCGCCCCGGCCGCCCCTTGAGGGCGGCGGCCCCGCACGGGGATGATCAAGAACGCTCGTGGGCGGTCTCCACACCCGGGGGACCGTCCACGACACCGGCAGCGCGGGCCGGTCGACGGCCGCCGACGCGGGCGGCGTACGGCCAGGTCCACCGGTACGAGGGCCGGAAACGGCGCCGTCGATGTCGTACCGCCCGCGGACTCCCCGTGGTTGACCGGACGTCCTGCGGCTGGAGTCACAGGCCGTCGCTACGACGGCTCTCTCCGCTCCGGCTGGGCCGCCTTCAGGTCGGCAAGCAGTTCCGCCTGCCCCGCCAGCACGCCCGACAGGATCGAGCGCGCCACCCGCAGCAGCTCCGTCACCTCCGGGCTGGTCAGCGAGTAGCACACGGTCGAACCCTGCTTGCGGGTCCTGACCAGGTTGGCCCGCCGCAACACGGCGAGCTGCTGGGACAGATAGGCCGGCTCGACGCCCACCTCGGACAGCATCTCGGCGACCGCGTACTCGCGCTCGCTCAGCAGTTCCAGGACGCGGATGCGGGCCGGGTGGCCGAGAGTCTTGAAGAACTCGGCCTTCAGTTGGTACAGCGGCGTGGTCACCGTGCCGTCCCTTCCCCGACGACCTGAGCAATTGCTGACGTTAGCAATTCACCGGCCGGGACGGGCAGCCCGTGTGACCATGTGAACCGGCTCAGACCTTCTTGACCACGCCGGACTTCAGCTGCATGGCGCCGAACCCGTCGATCCGGCAGTCGATGTCGTGGCCGTCCACGCCGTCGACGAGCCGGATGTTGCGCACCTTGGTGCCCGCCTTGATGCCGGTCGGGCTGCCCTTGACCTTCAGCGTCTTCACCACCGTCACGGTGTCGCCGTCGGCGAGCACATTGCCGACCGCGTCCTTGACCACCCTGTCCCCGCCCGTGCCGGCCGGCCCGTCGGCCGGCGACCACTCGTGTCCGCACTCCGGGCAGACGAGAAGCGCGCCCATCTCATAGGTGTACGCGCCGGAGCATTCGGGGCAGGCGGGAAGGCTGTCGCTCATGGGGTCGGTCTCTTTCACTCGGTGAGTCGATACGAAAATACGGGTGGGGGAGCCGCCCGTTCGGGCCCGGTGCCGGGTCAGAGGGGCAGGGTGATCCAGATGCTCTTGCCCCTGCCGTCGGCGTCGCCGCGGACGACCGCCGTCCCGCCCAGGCCGAGCGTGAGCTCCATGACGGTGCCGAGTCCCCCGGCGAGGACGGCGGTGCCCGACGCGTACAGCGGGGGCTGGTACGGGTGCCGGTCATGGACGGCGAAGGCCAGGCAGTCCCTGCTCGCCGCGTAGATCACGGTGAGCTGCGGGGAGAGCAGGGCGGCATGCCGGACGCTGTTGGTGACCAGTTCGCTCAGCACCAGCAGCGCCGGATCCACGGCGGGGTGGCGCAGCCCGATGCCCCATTCCACCAGGGCCCGCTCGGCGGTCTCCCGGGCCACGCGGACCGCCGCCGGCTCGGTGGGCAGGGTGAGCACATGGCGGTACGGCAGCGTCTCCAGCTGCGCGGTCATCGCCCCTCAGCCCCCCGGATCAGGCGGAACCCGGTGACCGTCTGCGGGTGGATGCGGACGACGGTGTCGTGCGGACCGTACGTCCAGCCCGCGAGCGTGCGCAGGTAGTGGGTGGCCTCGTGCGGGTCGGTGATCGCCTCGGCCGGTCCGGTCGCGGTCACCGTCCAGCCGGTGCCGGTCGCGGCCTGGATCTCCTCGACGTGGTAGGTCGCGGTCGGCGGAACGGCGGCCGGCTGCACCGGGGTACGGGCGATCAGCCGGCCGTACTCCCACACGTGCCGGGCGGGCCGTACGACGGTCGTCTCCCGCTGCTGGTACACCAGCCGCCCCAGCGCCGCCCCCTCCAGCAGCCACAGCGCCTCCGCTCCGGAGACCTCGACCATGCGCGGGGTGAGGGAGGGCGTGCTCATCCGACTGGCTCCTCGTTGGTGTCCGTGCTGTTCGAGCTCGACTTCTGGGCGGGGACGGCGGGCAGGACTCCGGCCGTCTCCAGGTGGTCGCGTGCGCCGTGGATGGCCTCGGGTGTGGTGGCGTACTCCCGGCCCTCGTGGCACAGCAGCTCCAACGCGCCGACGGAGTCGAGGACCTGGCGCTGGCCGGAGCGGATCCCGGAGGCCAGGACGAGGATGCCGCGCCGGTTCAGCTTCTCCACCGCGTCCTTCAGGACAAGGGCGCCGGTGGCGTCCATCGTCGACACCCGCGACATGCGCAGGATGACGACGCGTACGTCGGTGACCTCGGTCAGCTCCAGCAGGAAGCGGTGCGCGGCGGCGAAGAACAGCGGTCCGTCGATGCGGTAGGCGACGATGTGCTCGGCCAGCAGCTGGTGCTCCTCGGCACTGTGATCGCCCCGGTCGAGCGGCACCTGGTCGATGCGGGCCTGCTTGGCCACGGCGTGCAGGGCGAGGGCGCCGGCGACGACCAGGCCGATGATCACCGCGTACACCAGGTCGAGGACCAGCGTCGCAGCGGCCGTCAGCACGAGGATCACCGCGTCGGACCGCGTGGCCTTCGCCATCGCCTTGAGCGAGCCGACCTCGACCATGCGGATCGCGGTGGCCAGCAGCACGCCCGCCAGCGCCGCCAGCGGGATCTTCGACACCAGGGGCGCCGCGGCGAAGACGATCACCGTGAGGACGGCGGCGTGCGTGAGCGCGGCCAGCCGGGAGCCCGCGCCGGTCCGCACGTTGACCGCGGTGCGGGCGATCGCGCCGGTGGCCGGGACGCCGCCGAACAGCGGGGCGGCGATGTTCGCCAGACCCTGGCCGAGCAGTTCCCGGTCCGGGTCATGGCGCTGTCCCACCGTCATCGCGTCGGCGGCGGCCGCGGACATCAGCGACTCCAGGGCGGCCAGCGCCGCCACCGCCACGGCCGGGGCGAGCAGCGAGCCCAGCGAGCCGAGGTCGAGGAAGGAGAGCGAGGGCGCGGGCAGTCCCGCGGGCAGGTCGCCGATCGGCTTCACGTCCAGCGGGAAGACCTGGGCCACGACCGTGGCGGCGATGACGGCGACGATGGAGAACGGCACGGTCGGCCGCCATCGCGCACCGGCCAGCATGATCACGACCACGGCTACCGCGAGACCGACGGCGGTCCAGTTCGGCGCCTTCGCGAACTCCTCGACCGCGCGCCAGGTGACGACGAGTACCTTGTCGCCCTCGGGCTGGGGCACGCCGAGCGCGTTCGGCACCTGCTGGAGGCCGATCACTCCGGCGATGCCGAGCGTGAAGCCCTCGATCACGGACGCCGGCACGTACTGCATGTAGCGCCCGGCCCTGAGCCCGGCGAGAACGACGAGCATCGCACCCGCCATCAGACCCACCGTGAGGACGGCGGTCGGACCGTACTGGGCGACGATCGGCACCAGGACCACCGTCATCGCCCCGGTCGGCCCCGACACCTGCAGATTCGATCCGCCGAACACGGCGGCCAGCGCACCAGCCACCACGGCGGTCGCCAGCCCCGCCTCGGCGCCCAGCCCCGAGGAGACGCCGAAGCCCAGGGCGAGCGGGAGCGCCACGATCGCCACGGTGAGACCGGCGAGCAGGTCCCGGCGGGGATCGCGCCGCATCGACGCCAGATCGGAGCGTGAGGGCAACAACGAGATGAGCCGGGCGCGGACCGCCCGTGCGACAGTCGTGCTCATGGGACGACGACCTCGGCTTCCCGCAGCTCGGCCAGCAGCTCGTTCCGCCCGGTGAGCATCTCGGTCAGGATCCGGCGCGCGGCCCTCATCAGGTCGGCGACGTCACCCCCCGCCAGCTCGTAGACGACGGTCGAGCCCTCGCGGGTGGACGTCACGATCCCCGAGCGGCGCAGCACCGCCAGCTGCTGGGAGAGGCTCGACGGCTCCACCTCGATCGCGGCGAGCAGCTCCCGCACCGGCATCGGTCCGGCCTGCAACAACTCCAGCACCCGGATCCGTACGGGATGCCCGAGCATCCGGAAGAACTCCGCCTTCGCCTGATACAGCGGAACCGACACGACCCCTCGACTTCCCTCACACGGCCCCGGCCCAGGGGCGAACGCACAGAAGCCGTGCCCGCCGCTTTCTGCAAGCACAGCGAACACAGCATCTAGGCAATTGCAAAATTTCGCAATTCTGATATCCGCTTTGTGAAGTTTCGCGCACTATGAACCCTTGGCTGCACGACGAATGTCATGGCCGACGGGTCAGCCGATGCCGCGGGCACGCGGTGGCTCGGGCCAGCAGCAGGCGGATCTGACATCCCGCCTGCCGGGGGCTGAGGGCCGGAGCGGCGAAGGCGAGCCGGACGTCATGGTGCTTGCGGGCGTGTTCGACGCGCAGCACGAGCCCGAACCGGTCGAGCCGTACGGGCCGTACGCAGACCACGCCGAGCAGCAGGCGGGGCTCCACGAGCCGGGTCAGGCGGGCGACCGCGTCGGCGTGGGCGGTGTCGAGGTGGGCGAGCAGGCCCGCCTCGCCTGCGGCCAGGGGATCAGGGGCGGCGAGTGCCAGTTCGCCGGGGGCGATCTCACGGGCGAGGCCACCTTCGTCGAGGACGGCCCACGCGGGGCGAAGGCCGAGCCCGGACCCCTCGGCGGCACTGAGCCCGCCGCGCAGCGTGAGGCGGGCGCGGACGCGATCGCGTACGGGAGTGGGTGCGACGTCGGTGAGTTCCGCGACGGCGTCGAGCCCGTCACCCCGCGCTGCCGCGAGTGCGGCGGCCACCTCGGCCGGCACGTCCGTCGCGGGCAGGTCGTGGAGCAGCAGGCCGCACCCGTCCGCGGCACGCAGGGCGACCGGCTCGAAGCGGTGGCCCGCCACCTCCAGGCTCAGCGACCAGGCGGTGGCGAGGACCGAGCGGGCCCGCTCGGCGGGGGAGGGTTCGGAAAGCGGCGGCTCCTCGGCCCCGGGGCCGCCTGCGGGGTCCGTCTCCGTGTCCATGCGCACCACACCCTTCCACCCAAGTAAGGTCCACCTAAGTTAGGTTTGCCTTACCCGTGAGCGGAGGGGAGGTAACCGTGTCCTTCCGGCCGGCTCCCGCCTCTCTCCGTCCACGGGAAACAGACACCCCCTCAGCATGGGGGCCGCACATGATCCGTCCGGGCACGACGGCGGGCCACGCGGGTATGTGTCACCGCAAGGGTGAGGAACAGCCCGAGGACGGCGGCGGGAGCGGTGACGGCCGTGAGCCAGTCCGCGGCGCCCTCAGGGCCTGCGGCCACCCTGACCGCCGCGGTGATCGCGGCAGCCGTCAGTCCGGTACCGATGAGGACGCCCACGACGTAGCGGGAGCGGTCGGTCACGGGCAGCGGCCGGCCAGGGTCCAACTCCCCCGGCTGACGGGCGGCTTCCCGTATCTCACGCCGCCGCTGCACGGCCGCACGGACCCGCGGGCCGGCCGCGCTCGGGGTGTCCGCCGCGCGGACGTCGCGCGGGCCTGAACGACTCGGCCGCGGCTGGCGGCGGTTCGTGTTCCGGGTCATCCGGAGGTAGGCGACGGCGAGGGCGAGGGACAGCCCGACCACCGCGGCGGGCAGAACGACGACCGCCCACCGGCCCGTTCCGCCCCCGGGCCCCACGACCACACCAAGCGCCACCACAGCGGCGACCGGCCCGCAACCGATCAGCACGGCGACACCCGCCCGGGCACGCACCGTCCCGGCTGTTTGCCCGGTGTGGCCCAACTCGGCCCAGTCGCGGGCGGCTTCACGGGCCTCGCGGCGGCGCTGCACGAC
>NZ_PENI01000036.1 GCF_003688995.1 Streptomyces shenzhenensis
CCCTGCTCTCGGTGTCCCACTTCTCCCCCCTCGTCCGCCACGACTACCGACTCGGCGTACCCCACGACATCCCCGCATGGCACGAGGCACTCAACACCGACAACGCCCGCTACGGCGGCAGCGATGTGGTGCACCCGCACCCGGTCGAACCGGAGCCGCGGGGCCTGCACGGCCGCCCCGCGAGCATCCGGCTGACCCTGCCCCCGCTGGCTACGGTGTGGCTGCGGCCCGCCTGAGCCCCTCGGGCAGGCCGCCCGTGTACAGCACGCCCAGCCGCTGGGTGGCCCGGGTCAGGGCGACGTAGAGGTCACTGGTGCCGTACCGGCCCGGCTCCACCACCAGCACCGAGTCGAACTCCAGCCCCTTGGCCTGGCGCGGGTCCAGCAGGACAACGGTCCGGGTCAGGTCGGGCTCGGCGCCGGCCGTGACCCCGTCCAGCCGGGCGGCGAGCGCCCGGTGCAGCTCGCGCGGCGCGATCACCGCGAGGCGGCCCTCGGCGGGGGTCAGTTCGGCGACCGCCTTCGCCACGGCGCCCGGCAGATCGTCGGCCGCCTGCCGCACCCAGGGCCGGACCCCGGTCGAGCGGACCGAGCTGGGCGGTTCGAAGCCGGGCTGCTCGGCGCGGACCACGGCCGCGGCCAGGTCCATGATCTCTGCCGGGGTGCGGTAGTTGACGCCGAGGCACGCGTGCTCCCAGCGGTCCTCGACGTACGGCGCGAGGATCCGGGACCAGGAGCCCACGCCCGCCGCCTCCGCCGTCTGGGCCGGGTCGCCGACCAGGGTCATCGAACGGGTCGGGCTGCGCCGCATCAGCAGCCGCCAGGCCATCGGCGACAGCTCCTGCGCCTCGTCCACGATGATGTGCCCGAACGCCCAGGTCCGGTCGGCCGCGGCCCGCTCGGCGGCGCTGCGGAAGTCGGCCTCCTCGTGCCGCTCGGCGAACCGTTCGGCGTCGATGATGTCGTGCGCGGACAGCACCTCGGAGCCGTCGGGATCGCTGTCCTCCTTGTCCTCGAACTCGTAGGTGCGGGACGCGTACGACACATCGAGGACGCCCTGCGCGAAGGCGATCTGCGTCTCGCGTTCCCTTTCGGCGAGCGCCTGTCTGCCGCGGTCGTCCTCGCCGAGCAGTTCGGCGGCCTCGTCGAGCAGCGGCACGTCCGCCACGGTCCACGCCCGGGTCACCGGGCGGCGGATCGCGGCGGCGTCCGCGTCGCCCACGTACCCCTCGGGTTCGGCGAGGAAGTCCGCGAGCAGCCGCTGCGCAGTCAGCCTCGGCCACAACTGGTCGACGGCGGACCAGACTTCCGGGTTCTCGGCGAGTTCGTCGCGGATCTGGGTGATGTCGGCGGCGTCGAGCAGGTTGGTGCCGTCGTACGGGTCGGTGCCGATGCGCTCGGCGACCATGTCGGTGAGGGTGTTGAGGATATGGCCCTCGAAGTGCTCGCGGGCCGCGTTGTGCGGCAGCCCGGCGGCGCGGGTGCGCTCGCGGGCGACCTTCACCAGGCCGTCGTCGAGCATCAGGACCTCGCGGTCGTGCTCGATCGCGATCACCGGGTCGGGCAGCGCCTGCCGGTCGCCCACGACGGCGGCGAGGACCTCGGCCATGTCGGCGCGGCCCTTGACCGCCGCCGCCTCCGGGGTGTCCCGGGCCGTCGCCCGCACCCCGGGGAACAGCTCGCCGACCGTGGCGAGCAGCACCCCGGTCTCACCGAGGGAGGGCAGCACCTCGCCGATGTAGCCGAGGAACGCGGGGTTCGGGCCGACGATCAGGACGGCCCGCCGGGCCAGCAGCTCCCGGTACTCGTACAGCAGATAGGCGGCCCGGTGCAGCGCGACCGCGGTCTTGCCGGTGCCGGGGCCGCCCTCGACCACCAGCACCCCGCGGTACGGCGCCCGGATGATCTCGTCCTGCTCGGCCTGGATGGTCTGCACGATGTCGCTCATGCGGCCGGTGCGCGCGGAGTTGAGCGCGGCCAGGAGCACGGCGTCCCCGGTCGGGTCCTCGTGGCCGGTGCGGGTGGCGTCGCCGAGGTCGAGGATCTCGTCGTGCAGGGAGGTGACCTCGCGGCCGTCGGTGGCGATGTGCCGGCGCCGGCGCAGTCCCATCGGGGTGTGGCCGGTGGCCAGGTAGAAGGGGCGGGCGACGGCGGCGCGCCAGTCGATGAGGACCGGTGTGCGCTCGGCGTCGTCGGTGCGCAGCCCGATGCGGCCGATGTGGTGACTGGTGCCCGAGGTCAGGTCGATACGGCCGAAGCAGAGCGAGCCGTCCACGGCGTTCAGCGCGGCGAGCAGGTCGGACCGTTCGGCGACCAGGATGTCCCGCTCCAGGCGGGCCTGCATGGGCTTGTCGCCCTGTGCGAGGGCGTCCGCGACGGAGGTCTCGGTGTCACCGCGCAGCGCGTCCACGCGCGCGTACAGTCCGTCGATGAATTCCTGCTCGCGACGCAATTCATTGTCCGGAAATTCGCTGTTTGACAATTCCGCTCCTGCCCGGATATACTCTGCTCATTGAACTTCACCGCGACCGCATTCCATTGAAGTCGCGAATCACTGAATATACGCAGAGAAATCCCCCGAGCGCAATTACTCGGGGGATTTTTTCAGTGGGCGCCGCGGTCCTACAGCACGTCGGACAGCTCCTCCAGGAGCCTGCGCCGGGGCCGCGCTCCGACCATCGCCCGCACCGGCTCGCCGCCCCGGAACACCATGAACGTCGGCATCGACAGCACTTTGTACGCGTTGGTGGTCGCCGGATTGGCGTCCACGTCCAGTTGTACGACCTTGAGGCGGTCGCTCGTCTCGGCGGCGAGCGCCCCGAGCACCGGCGCCATCTGCCGGCACGGCGGACACCAGTCGGCGGTGAACTCCACCAGCACCGGCAGGTCGGATTCGATCACCTCCGCCGTGAAGTCCGCGTCCGTCACCTCGGCCACACCGGCCGTCCTGGTCATCGTCGGTGTCCTCCCAGTTCGCACTCCGGTTCCGGACCGCCCGGAACCCGCGCCTCGGCGGCCAGCACGTCCCGGGCCCGTTCCGCCCGCCCGAGCTGCCCGGCGACCTGCGCCCGCACCGCGTGCAGCTCCCCGATGAGCGCGTCCAGTTCGTCCAGCTTGCGCCGGTAGACCGCGAGCGAGGCGGGGCAGGAGTCGCCCTCGGGGTGCCCGGCCCGCAGACACTCCACGAACGGCCGCGTCTCCTCCAGGTCGAACCCGAAGTCCCGCAGGGTCCGGATCTGGGTGAGCAGCCGGAGATCCCGCTCGTCGTAGACGCGGTGGCCCTTGACGTCGCGACGCGCGGGCAGCAGCCCGCGCGCCTCGTAGTACCGCAGTGTCCGCGTGGTGGTCCCGGCCCGTGCGGCCAGCTCGCCGATGCGCATGTTCTCGACGGTAGGCGTTGACGTCGGGGTCAGGGCAACCGTCGGTCGCGCGGGCCCCCCGGCCGACCGGCCGGGGCCGTTCAGCCGGCCATGCTGCCCGCCGGCTCCCGCTCCTTCTCGGCCGGCTCCGGTACGGCGGCCGTGCGGCCCGGCAGCAGCAGCGCGACCAGGACCGTGCCGACGCCCAGGATCACCGCGCCGACGAGGCTGGTGCGGGCCACCGCGTCCGCGAAGGAGGAACCGACGGCATCGGCCATCTGCCGTGCGCCCGCGGCGAGTCGGCCGGCCTGCTGCGGGTCGCCGGTGTGTGCCGCCTGCTCGGCGAGCTGCCGCGCCCTGTCGCCGATGCCCTGGGCGACGGCGTACCCGGCGCCGACCGAGTCCTGAGCGGTGGCCGACGCGTCCGCCGGCAGGTCGGTACCGCGGGTGGCGTCGGTGAGACGGTCGCCGTACGTGGTGGACAACAGGGAGCCGAGGAGGGCGATGCCGAGCGAGCCGCCCAGCTCCAGCGAGGTGTCGTTGACGGCGCCGGCCAGCGGCAGCATGCGCAGGCCGGTCTCCAGGGGGCCGAAGCCGAGCACGAACTGCAGGTACTGGGTGAGGTAGTAGAAGGCACCGAAGACGGCCAGGAAGAACAGGGCGACGGGCCGGTCCGCCAGGTACCGGTCCATGACGGAACCGGGCGGCCGAGCTACGGGGGATGCTCGGCCGCCCGGGGCGGTGGCCGGACGCCCGGCCCGGGTTCAGGCCGGGCCGGACATCCGGAGCTGGTGGAGCCGCTACGCCTTGGCCAGCTCCCGCTCGGTGCCGCCGTTGCCCGGCAGCTCGGACGCCGGCGCCTGCTCGCTCTCGTCCAGCAGGGTCTTCTCGTCGAACGGCAGCTCACCGGCGAGCACCTGCCGGACCCGGTCCGTGTCGATCTCCTTCGTCCAGGTGCCGATCAGCACCGTGGCGACCGCGTTGCCCGCGAAGTTCGTCAGGGCGCGGGCCTCGCTCATGAAGCGGTCGATGCCGACGATCAGACCGACGCCGTCGACCAGCGCGGGCTTGTGCGACTGGAGACCGCCGGCCAGCGTGGCGAGACCGGCACCGCTGACGCCGGCGGCGCCCTTGGAGGCCACCAGCAGGAACAGCAGCAGCGGGATCTGCTCGCCGACCGACATCGGCGTGCCCAGGGCGTCGGCGATGTACAGCGACGCCATGGTCATGTAGATCATCGTGCCGTCGAGGTTGAAGGAGTAGCCGGTCGGGACGGTGATGCCGACCACCGGCTTGCTGATGCCCAGGTGCTCCATCTTCGCGATGAGCCGCGGCAGCGCGGACTCGGAGGAGGAGGTGGACAGGATCAGCAGGAACTCCCGGGCCAGGTACTTGAACAGCGCGAAGACGTTCAGCCCCGCGATGGCCCGCAGCAGCGCGCCGAGCACGACGAAGACGAACAGGAAGCAGGTGACGTAGAAGCCGAGCATCAGCACCGCGAGGCTCTTCAGCGCCTCCAGGCCCGACGAGCCGACGACCGCGGCGATGGCGCCGAAGGCACCGATGGGCGCGGCCCACATCACCATGGCCAGGATGCGGAAGACGAGGCGCTGGATGTGCTCGATGCCGCGCAGCACCGGCTGGCCGGCCGAGCCCATCGCCTGCAGCGCGAACCCGGCGAGCAGCGCCACCAGCAGCGTCTGGAGCACCTCCCCCTCGGTGAAGGCGGAGACGAACGTGGTCGGAATGATCGACAGCACGAAGTCCACCGGCGGCAGCGCGTCGCTGGACACCTGGTCGTGCCCGGTCTGCTTGAGCGCGTCGGTCAGCTGCAGCCCGTCACCGGGGTGCAGCACGTTGCCGACGACGAGACCTATGGTGAGCGCGACGAGCGACATCACGAGGAAGTAGCCGAGCGCGATACCGCCGACCGCGCCGACCTTGGCCGCCTTGCGCACCGAGCCGATGCCCAGCACGATCGTGCAGAAGATGACCGGCGAGATCATCATCTTGATCAGGTTCACGAAGCCCGTGCCGAGCGGCTTCAGCTCGACCCCGAAGTCGGGCCAGATGAGCCCCACGGCGATGCCGAGCGCCACCGCGGCGATCACGGCGATGTACAGATAGTGGGTGCGGTCCCGCTTCGCGGCGGGTGCGGCAGGTGCCGTTGGGGATGTGCTGGCGGCCACGGCTGCCCTCCTTGACGTCGTCGTCGGCATCACCGGCGTGCGGCTCACGTCCGGGGGATGTGGGGGATGCCGTGACTATCCCCTGGTCTGTGAGGGCGGTCACCCTTGCGTTCATTTAGTTCGTGCTTATCCGGAGAGGCACACTGACGGCATGCGTCTCCCCGTCCCGCCCCGACCCCGCAGCCTGGCCGGCCAGCTGTTCGCCATGCAGGCCGTGCTGATCGCGGTCGTGGTCGCCGGGTACGCGCTGTTCACCTATCTCAGCGACCGGGGCCAGGCCGAGGACGCGGCGGGCCGGCAGGTCACGGCGGTGGCCCGCTCGATAGCCGACTCCCCGTCGGTGCGGGAGGCGATCGGCACCGCGGACCCGACGGCCCGGCTCCAGCCGTACGCGCTCCAGGTCCAGCGGGACACCGGGGTCGACTTTGTGACGATCATGAACCCGCAGGGCATCCGCTGGACCCATCCGGACACCACGCAGATCGGCAAGGAGTTCCTGGGGCACATCGGGCCCGCCCTCCGGGGCCGCTCCTTCACCGAGACGTACACCGGCACGCTCGGCGCTTCCGTGCGCGCCGTCACCCCCGTCTGGCAGGGCAACCAGGTCGTCGGCCTGGTGAGCGCCGGCATCCGCGTCGAGGCCATCAGCGAGCGGGTGCAGGAGCAGGTCACGGCCATGACCGGCGTCGCGGCCGGCGCCCTGGCGCTGGGCGGCGTCGGCACGTACGTCGTCAACGCCCGGCTGCGCCGGCACACCCACGGCATGAACGCGAGCGAGCTGAGCCATATGCACGACTACCACCAGGCCACGCTGCACGCGGTGCGCGAGGGGCTGCTGATGCTGGACGGCCAGTTCCGCGTGGCCCTCATCAACGACGGCGGGCGGGAACTGCTCGGCGTCGGCAGCGAGGAGGAGGTGGTGGGCAGGTCGGTGGCCGACCTCCGGCTGCCCGCGCCGCTCACCGGGGCGCTGCTGGCCTCGGAGCCGCGCGTCGACGAGGTGCATCTGACGGCGGACCGGGTCCTGGTCGTCAACACCTCGCCGGTGTCAGGCGGTGAGCGCCGCGGCACCGTGGTCACCCTCCGGGACGTCACCGAACTCCAGTCGCTCATGGGCGAGTTGGACTCCGAGCGGGGCTTCACCCAGGCGCTGCGCTCGCAGGCGCACGAGGCGGCGAACCGGCTGCACACGGTGGTCTCCCTGATCGAGCTGGGCCGCGCCGACGAGGCGGTGGAGTTCGCGACCGCCGAGCTGGAGCTGGCCCAGGCGCTGACCGACCAGGTGGTGGCCGCGGTCGGCGAGCCGGTGCTGGCGGCCCTGCTGCTCGGCAAGACCGCCCAGGCCAACGAGCGGGGCGTGGAGCTGGTGGTGGCGCCGGAGAGCCGGCTCGACGACGGCCTGCTCCCGGAGCGGCTGCCGGCCCGCGACCTGGTGACCATCCTCGGCAACCTGATCGACAACGCGGTGGACGCGGCCCAGGGCACCGTCGGGGCCCGGGTCACGGTGACGGCGTACACGGCGTACACGGCGTACACGGCGGACACGGCGGGCGCGGCCGAGGGGAGCCGCGCCGAACTGGTGCTGCGGGTCGCGGACTCGGGCAGCGGGGTGGATCCGGCCCATGCCGAACTGGTATTCCAGCGGGGATTCACGACCAAGCCGGCCGGGCCGCAGGGCCGCGGGCTCGGCCTGGCGCTGGTGCGGCAGGCGGTCACCCGGCAGGAGGGCACGTTGACGGTGGCGGAGGGCCAGGAGGGCGGTGCGGTGTTCGAGGTACGGCTGCCGCTGGGCAGGTCGGCGGGGCCGGCCCGCCGCAGCGGCAGCGGCGCGGTGCGAGGTGGGGCATGACGGCACGGCAGCCCATCCGGGTCCTCGTCGTGGAGGACGACCCGGTCGCCGCGGACGCGCATGTGCTGTACGTCGGACGGGTGCCCGGGTTCGTCGCCGTGGGCAAGGCGCACACCGGGGCGGAGGCCCGGCGCGTCCTTGACCGCACCCCGGTCGACCTGCTGTTGCTGGACCTGCACCTGCCGGACGTGCACGGCCTGCAGTTCGCCCGCTCGCTGCGCGCGGCCGGCCACCACGCCGACGTGATAGCGGTGACGTCCGCCCGGGACCTGACCGTGGTGCGCGAGGGGGTCTCGCTCGGGGTCGTGCAGTACGTCCTGAAGCCGTTCACCTTCGCGACCCTGCGGGACCGGCTGCTGCGCTACGCCGAGTTCCAGGCGGCGGCCGGCGAGGCCAGCGGGCAGGACGAGGTGGACCGGGCGCTCGCGGTGCTGCGGGCGCCGAGCCCGGCGGCGCTGCCGAAGGGCCTGAGCGCGCCCACCCTGGAGCGGGTCACGGTGGCCCTGCGCGACCGCACCGACGGTCTCACCGCGACCGGCGTCGCCGAGGCGGTCGGCATCTCCCGCATCACGGCCCGCCGCTATCTGGAACACCTGGTCGACACGGGCCGGGCGGCCCGCAGTCCCCAGTACGGCACGGTGGGCCGACCGGAACTGCAGTACCGCTGGGTGAGGGGGCAGTGAGGTGAGCGCGCGGGTGCTGTTGCCCGATCCACGGCACATGCATTGACCCGACTGGACCACACCCCTACCTTCACGGGAACCACCAGGCCACACCGCCGTGCGCCCGCAGGAGGTCATGCCCGTGCGCCCCACCGCCGTCCTCCCCGCCCTCCTCGCCACCGCCCTCGCCGCCACCGCGCTCACCGCGTGCGGCGGCGGTTCCGGCAGCAGCCCCGACACCGTGAGGGTCAGCTTCAAGCAGTCGACGGACAACTCCGTCAAGGTGATGGACACCTACCTCGCCGGCATCAAGAAGCAGTTCGAGAAGAAGTACCCGGGCAAGAAAGTCGAGTTCGTGCCCGTCAAGGCGCCGGACTCGGAGTACTACACCAAGCTCCAGCAGATGCTCCGCTCCCCCAAGACCGCGCCGGACCTGGTCTACGAGGACACCTTCCTCATCAACTCGGACATCACCAGCGGGTACTTGAAGCCCCTCGACCCCTACCTCGCCGAGTGGCCCGACTGGGACCGGTTCATCGACACCGCCAAGTCCGCGGCCCGCGGCGAGGACGGCAGGACGTACGGCGTCCCGGACGGCACCGACACCCGTGGACTCTGGTTCGACAAGGGCGTGTTCGAGCGGGCGGGGCTGCCCGCCGACTGGCAGCCGAAGACCTGGGACGACGTGCTCGACGCGGCCCGCACCATCAAGCGGAAGGTGCCCGGCGTCACCCCGCTGAACATCTACACGGGCAAGCCGGCCGGTGAGGCCGCCGCCATGCAGGGCTTCGAGATGCTGCTCTACGGCACCGGCGACGGCGGCACCGATCCGCTGTACGACGCCGCGTCCAAGAAGTGGATCACCGCAGGGCAGGGCTTCAAGGACGCGCTCTCGTTCGTCGAGACCGTCTTCGCGGAGAAGCTCGGCCCGGACGTGTCCGACGCCCTCGACCCCAACTTCGGCACCCGGGTGCGCGGTGAGCTCCTCCCCCGGGGCAGGCTCGGCATCGACCTCGACGGCTCGTGGCTCCCGCAGGACTGGCTGCCGGGCAGCGGCCACGAGTGGCCCGAGTGGTCGAAGCGGCTCGGTCTCGCCGCCATGCCCACCCAGCACGGCCAGGCCCCCGGCAAGGTGAGCATGTCCGGCGGCTGGACCTGGGCGATCCCCGCCAAGGCGGGCAACCCCGACCTGGCCTTCGACTTCGTCAAGGTGATGCAGACGACGACGAACGCGCAGCAGTGGTACATCGCCAACTCCGGCATCGCCGTGCGCGAGGACGTCGCGGGCGATCCCTCGTACGTGTCGGCCCAGCCCGGCATCAAGTTCTTCACCGACCTCGTCGCGAGCACCCACTACCGGCCCGCCTACCCGGCGTACCCGAAGGTCTCCACCGCCATCCAGGAGGCGATGGAGGGCGTGACGACGGGTGACGCGTCGGTCGACGCGGCGGCGAAGGCGTACGACGACGCGCTCAAGGCCGCGACCGACAACCAGGTCGTCGCGAAGTGACCGGCGGGCGGCCATGACCGCCGCATCGCACGCGGGCCCGGGCGTCGCGCCCGCCGCCCCGGACCCCGGGCCACCCGAACCGGCGCCGCGGCCCCGCCCGCGCCCGCTGCGCCGCGCGCTCACCAGGGCACTGCCCGTGACCCCCGCCCTGGTCGTCCTGCTGCTCTTCCTGGCGGGCCCCATCGCCTACTGCGCCTACCTCGCCTTCACCGACCTCCAGCTGACCGGCCAGGCTCACTCGTCCTTCGTCGGGTTCGCCAACTTCCGCCGGGCGTTCCAGGACGAGCGGTTCCTGAACGCGGTGTGGCTGACACTGGTGTTCACCGTCCTGTCGTCGCTGGTCGGCCAGAACACCCTCGGCCTGGCGCTCGCCGCGCTGATGCGGCGCGCCTCGAAGCCGGTGCGCACGCTGACCGGCGGTGTGGTGATCACGGCATGGGTGCTGCCGGAGGTCGTGGCGGGCTTCCTCCTGTACGCCTTCTTCCGCCGCGAGGGCACCCTGAACGCCCTCCTGGACCAGCTGCATCTCCCGTCCCAGAACTGGCTGTTCACACTGCCCATCCTGGCGGTGTCCTTCGCGAACGTGTGGCGGGGCACGGCCTTCTCGATGCTGGTCTACTCGGCGGCGCTCGGCGAGATCCCGAAGGAGATCACGGAGGCGGCGGAGGTGGACGGCGCGAGCGGCTGGCGCCGCATGTGGCACATCACGCTCCCGATGATCCGCCGCTCCATCGGTACGAACCTGATGCTCAACACCCTGCAGACGCTCTCGGTGTTCGGGCTGATCTGGGTGATGACACGGGGCGGCCCGGGCGGCCGGAGCCAGACGCTGCCCCTGTTCATGTACGAACAGGCCTTCCAGAACAGCCTGATCGGCTACGGCACCGCGGTGGCCCTGCTGCTGCTCCTGGTCGGCTCCCTGTTCTCGGTCGTCTATCTGCGCCTGCTGCGGACGGAGGTCTGACGCCATGCCCCGGACCCTCGCGGCCCGCCGCACCCGTCACCGGCTGGCCGCCGACGCGGGCCTGCTGGCCGTGGCCGCCGCGTTCGCGCTGCCGCTCCTGTGGGTGGTGCTCTCCGCCCTGGACCGGCACGCGGACCTCAGGGTGAAGGCCCCCGACGGGCTCACCCTGGACAACTTCGACGCCGTCCTGAACGCGGACGTCACCTTCACACCGCTGCTCAACAGCCTGATCCTGTGCGGCGGCGCGACACTGCTGACGGTGGGGTGCGCGGCGCTCGCGGCCTATCCGCTGTCCCGGTTCCGTTCCCGGCTGAACCGTCCGTTCCTGCTGACGATCCTGTTCGCCACGAGCCTGCCCATCACCGCGATCATGGTCCCGGTGTACGCGCTGTTCGTCCAGGTGAATCTCATCGACACCCGGCAGGGCACGATCCTGTTCTTCGCGGCCTCTCAACTCCCGTTCGCCATCTGGCTGATGAAGAACTTCATGGACGGCGTGCCGAAGGAGCTGGAGGAGGCGGCGTGGACGGACGGCGCGTCCTCGCTCCAGTCGCTCGTGCGGATCGTGCTGCCGCTCATGGGGCCCGGGGTCGCCGTGGTCACCGTCTTCTCGTTCGTGGTGATGTGGGGCAACTTCTTCGTGCCGTTCATGCTGCTGCTCAGCCCGGACCAGATGCCCGCCGCGGTGAGCATCAACGAGTTCTTCGGCAACCGGGGCATGGTGGCGTACGGGCAGCTGGCCGCGTTCTCGGTCGTCTACTCGACGCCGGTGATCCTGCTGTACGTGCTGGTCGCACGGCGCTTGGGGGGCGGGTTCGCGCTGGGCGGCGCGGTCAAGGGGTGAACCCCGAGCGGCCGCCCCCGCCGCCGCTCAGAAGACCGACTCGGTCTCGTCCATCCGGTCCTTCGGCACCGTCTTCAGCTCGGTCACCGCCTGCGCGAGCGGCACCATCACGATGTCGGTGCCGCGCAGCGCGGTCATCCTGCCGAACTCGCCCCGGTGCGCGGCCTCCACCGCGTGCCAGCCGAAGCGGGTGGCGAGCACCCTGTCGTACGCGGTCGGCGTGCCGCCGCGCTGGACGTGGCCGAGGATGACCGGCTTGGCCTCCTTGCCGAGCCGCCGCTCCAGCTCGTACGCCAGGGCCGTGCCGATGCCCTGGAAGCGCTCGTGGCCGTACTGGTCGATCTCGCCCTTGCCGTAGTCCATCGTGCCCTCGGCGGGGTGTGCGCCCTCGGCGACGCAGACGACGGCGAACTTCTTGCCGCGGTCGAACCGCTCCTCGACCATCTTGACCAGGTCGGCCGGGTCGAACGGCCGCTCGGGCAGGCAGATGCCGTGGGCGCCGCCGGCCATGCCGGACTCCAGGGCGATCCAGCCGGCGTGCCGGCCCATGACCTCGACGACCATCACGCGCTGGTGGGACTCGGCGGTGGTCTTGAGGCGGTCCATCGCGTCGGTGGCGACGCCGACCGCGGTGTCGAAACCGAAGGTGCGGTCCGTGGAGGAGATGTCGTTGTCGATCGTCTTCGGGACGCCGACGACCGGCAGGCCCGCGTCGGAGAGCATCCGGGCCGCGGTCAGCGTGCCCTCGCCGCCGATCGGGATCAGCGCGTCGATCCCGAACTCACCGACCATGTCGGTGGCCCGCTCGCAGGCCTCGCGCAGCCGGTCGCGCTCCAGGCGCGAGGAGCCGAGGATGGTCCCGCCGCGGGCCAGGATGCCGGCGACCGCGTCGAGGTCGAGGGTGCGGTAGTGGCCGTCGAGCAGGCCCCGGTAGCCGTCCTCGAAGCCGATCACCTCGTCGCCGTAGTTCGTGACCGCCCGGTGCACGACCGACCGGATCACGGCGTTCAGACCGGGGCAGTCGCCGCCTGCGGTGAGGACTCCGATGCGCATCCTGCTGTGTCTCCTGCTCGCTGTCGACGCCGGTGAGCCAGTCCGATTGTTTCATGTCCCGGAGGCGGACGGACCCCCGCCCTGACGGGGGCCTTATCCGCGGCCGAAGGTATTGTCAAGAGGGTTCCGCTCACCCCGGTGAGCGTTTTTCGTCCATGCCGGAACATTCTGCCGAATCTTCTCCGGCCGAGACACAGCCGAGACGAGAGGGAGAGCACGCGTGACCCGCAGTGTGTACGTGACCGGGATCGACCGCGGTGACGGCCGCCAGGTCGTCGAACTGGGCGTCATGGAGATCCTGAGCCGGCAGATCGACCGGGTGGGAGTGTTCCGTCCGCTCGTGCACCACCATCCCGATCGTCTCTTCGAACTGCTGCGGGCGCGCTACCGGCTCTCCCAGGACCCGGCGACCGTGTACGGCATGGACTACCACGAGGCGTCCACGCTCCAGGCCGAGCAGGGCACCGACGAGTTGGTCTCCACGCTCGTCGACCGCTTCCACCTGGTGGCCCGCGACTACGACGTCGTCCTGGTGCTCGGCACCGACTTCGCCGACACCCAGCTCCCCGACGAGCTGGCCCTCAACGCCCGGCTCGCCAACGAGTTCGGCGCGTCCGTGATCCCGGTGGTGGGCGGCCGCAGGCAGAGCGTCGACTCGGTGCTCGCCGAGACCCGCAACGCCTTCCGGGCCTACCACGGCCTGGGCTGCGACGTGCTGGCGATGGTCGCCAACCGGGTGGCCCGCGACGACCGCGACACGCTGGCCGAGCAGCTCGCGGACCGGCTGCCGGTGTCCTGCTACGTGCTGCCGGACGAACCGGCCCTTGCGGCGCCGACCGTCGCGCAGATCGGCCAGGCCCTGGGCGCCGAGGTGCTGCTCGGCGACGACTCGGGGCTCGCCCGGGACGCGCTCGACTTCGTCTTCGGCGGCGCCATGCTGCCCAACCTGCTGGCCGCGCTGACCCCGGGCTGCCTCGTGGTGACCCCGGGCGACCGCGCCGACCTGGTCGTCGGCTCGCTCGCCGCGCACAGCGCCGGCACCCCGCCGATAGCCGGCGTCCTGCTCACCCTGAACGAACGCCCCAGCGACGGGGTCCTCACCCTGGCCGCGCGCCTCGCCCCCGGCACCCCGGTGCTGTCCGTGGCCGGCAACAGCTTCCCGACCGCCGAGCGGCTGTTCTCCCTGGAGGGCAAGCTGAACGCGGCCACCCCGCGCAAGGCGGAGACCGCGCTCGGCCTGTTCGAGCGGTACGTCGACACCGGCGATCTGCTGGGCCGGGTCTCCGCACCGAGCAGCGACCGCGTCACCCCGATGATGTTCGAGCACAAGCTGCTGGAGCAGGCCCGCGCCGACCGGCGCCGGGTGGTCCTGCCGGAGGGCACCGAGGAGCGCGTGCTGCGCGCCGCCGAGGTGCTGCTGCGCCGGGACGTGTGCGATCTGACCCTGCTCGGGCCGGTCGACCGGATCCGCAAGACGGCCGCCGACCTCGGCATCGACCTCGGCGACGCGCAGCTGATCGACCCGGCCACCGCCGAGCTGCGCGACGCCTTCGCCGAGCGGTACGCGCGGCTGCGCGCCCACAAAGGCGTCACGGCCGAGCTGGCCTACGACGTGGTCGCCGACGTGAACTACTTCGGCACCCTGATGGTCGAGGAGGGCCTGGCGGACGGCATGGTCTCCGGTTCCGTGCACTCCACCGCGGCCACCATCCGGCCCGCGTTCGAGATCATCAAGACCCGGCCGGAGTCCTCGATCGTCTCGTCGGTCTTCTTCATGTGCCTCGCCGACAAGGTGCTGGTCTACGGCGACTGCGCGGTCAACCCGGACCCCGACGCCGCCCAGCTCGCCGACATCGCCGTCCAGTCGGCGGCCACCGCACGGCAGTTCGGCGTGGAACCGCGGATCGCGATGCTGTCGTACTCCACCGGTACGTCCGGTTCGGGCGCCGATGTCGACAAGGTGCGCGAGGCCACCGAGCTGGCCCGCGCGCGGCGGCCCGACCTGAAGATCGAGGGGCCGATCCAGTACGACGCCGCCGTGGAGCCCACGGTCGCCGCGACCAAGCTGCCGGACTCCGAGGTGGCCGGGCAGGCCAGTGTGCTGATCTTCCCCGACCTGAACACCGGCAACAACACCTACAAGGCCGTGCAGCGCTCGGCCGGCGCGATCGCCGTCGGGCCGGTGCTGCAGGGCCTGCGCAAGCCGGTCAACGACCTGTCCAGGGGCGCGCTCGTCCAGGACATCGTCAACACCGTGGCCATCACGGCCGTCCAGGCCCAGAGCACCGTCCCGACCCCGCACGAGAAGGCAACCGCCCAGTGACCTCGCACCCGTCGCCCGCCGCCACCGCGTCCGGCGAGCCGCTCTCGGCCCCCCTCGCCTCCCGGGTCCTCGTCCTCAACTCCGGCTCGTCGTCGCTGAAGTACCAGCTGCTGGACATGCGCGACGGCGGCCGGCTCGCCGTCGGTCTGGTGGAGCGCATCGGCGAGCAGACCTCCCGGCTGCGGCACACCTGTGCGGCCACGGGCGACACCCGTGAGCAGAACGGGCCGATCGCGGATCACCACGCCGCCCTCAAGGCCGTCGCCGGTGAACTGTCCCGGGACGGCATCGGCCTGGACTCGCCGGAGCTGGCCGCGATCGGGCACCGCGTGGTGCACGGCGGCAAGTTCTTCACCGAGCCCACCCTCATCGACGACTCCGTGCTCACCGAGATCGAGCGGCTGATCCCGGTCGCACCGCTGCACAACCCGGCGAACCTGACCGGCATCCGCACGGCCCGGGCGCTGCGCCCGGACCTGCCGCAGGTCGCGGTCTTCGACACCGCGTTCCACACGACGATGCCGGAGTACGCGGCCCGCTACGCGATCGACACCAAGCTCGCGGACCGCTACCGGGTGCGGCGCTACGGCTTCCACGGCACCTCGCACGCGTATGTCTCCCGGGCGACCGCGCGACTGCTCGGCAGGGCGCCGGAGGAGGTGAACGTCATCGTGCTGCACCTGGGCAACGGGGCGTCGGCCTCGGCGGTCCGCGGCGGCCGGTGCGTGGACACCTCGATGGGGCTGACGCCGCTGGAGGGGCTGGTGATGGGGACCCGCTCGGGCGACCTGGATCCCGCCGTCATCTTCCATTTGCGGCGCGTTGGCGGAATGTCCATGGACGAGATCGACACTCTCCTCAACAAGAGGAGCGGTCTGTTCGGCCTGTGCGGCGACAACGACATGCGGGAGATTCAGCGCAGAATCGACGAGGGTGACGCCGGGGCGCGGCTCGCCTTCGACATTTATGTGCACCGGCTGAAGAAGTACATCGGCGCCTACTACGCGGTACTCGGCACGGTGGACGCGGTCGCCTTCACGGCCGGGGTCGGCGAGAACGCGGCCCCGGTGCGGGCGGCGGCGGTCGAGGGGCTGGCCGGGCTGGGTCTCGCGGTCGACCCGGGGCTGAACGCCGTACGGGGCGACGAGGCCCGGCTGATCTCGCCGCCGGACGCGCGGGTCGCCGTGGCCGTGGTTCCGACGGACGAGGAATGGGAGATCGCCGAACAGACCTACGCACTGGTCGGAAAGGGCGTCTGAGGAATTCGACCGGCACTCGCCTGAGCGCGAACGCGCCCATATGCACCTTCCGCCAGACGGAATATTCCGTAGCGAAACAAACCGATAGGATCGCCCCATGCGCCGTTCGAAAATCGTCTGTACTCTCGGCCCCGCGGTCGACTCCCACGAGATGCTCGTCGCCATGATCGAGGCGGGCATGAACGTGGCCCGGTTCAACTTCAGCCACGGCACCCACGCCGAGCACCAGGCGCGGTACGACCGCGTCCGCGCCGCGGCCAAGGAGACCCACCGCGCCATCGGCGTGCTCGCCGACCTCCAGGGCCCGAAGATCCGGCTGGCGACCTTCGCCGAGGGCCCGGTGGAGCTGGAGCGCGGTGACGAGTTCGTCATCACCACCGAGGACGTCCCCGGCGACAAGAGCATCTGCGGCACGACGTACAAGGGCCTGCCCGGCGACGTCTCGCGCGGCGACCAGATCCTGATCAACGACGGCAACGTCGAGCTGAAGGTCCTGGACGTCGAGGGCCCCCGGGTGCGGAGCATCGTGATCGAGGGCGGTGTCGTCTCCGACCACAAGGGCATCAACCTGCCCGGCGCGGCCGTCAACGTGCCCGCGCTCAGCGACAAGGACATCGAGGATCTGCGGTTCGCGCTGCGCATGGGCTGCGACCTGGTCGCGCTGTCCTTCGTCCGGGACGCCCGGGACGTGGCCGACGTCCACAAGGTGATGGACGAGGAGGGCCGCCGCGTCCCGGTCATCGCCAAGGTGGAGAAGCCGCAGGCGGTCGAGAACATGGAGGACGTCGTGATGGCGTTCGACGGCGTGATGGTCGCCCGCGGCGACCTGGCCGTCGAGTACCCGCTGGAGAAGGTCCCCATGGTGCAGAAGCGCCTGATCGAGCTGTGCCGGCGCAACGCCAAGCCGGTGATCGTGGCGACCCAGATGATGGAGTCGATGATCACCAACTCCCGTCCGACCCGCGCCGAGGCCTCCGACGTGGCCAACGCGATCCTGGACGGCGCCGACGCGGTCATGCTGTCCGCCGAGTCGAGCGTGGGCGCCTACCCGGTCGAGACCGTCAAGACGATGTCGAAGATCGTCCGGGCGGCCGAGCAGGAGCTGCTCGCCAAGGGGCTGCAGCCGCTGGTGCCGGGCAAGAAGCCGCGCACACAGGGCGGTTCGGTCGCCCGGGCCGCATGCGAGATCGCGGACTTCCTCGGCGGCAAGGGCCTGATCGCCTTCACCCAGTCCGGTGACACCGCCCGCCGGCTGAGCCGCTACCGCGCCGTCCAGCCGATCATCGCCTTCACCACGGACGAGTCCACCCGCAACCAGCTGACGCTCAGCTGGGGCGTGGAGTCGCACGTCGTGCCGTTCGTGAACAGCACGGACGAGATGGTCGACCTGGTCGACCAGGAGGTCACGAAGCTGGGCCGCTTCGACGCGGGCGACACCGTGATCATCACGGCCGGCTCGCCCCCCGGGGTGCCCGGCACCACCAACATGGTCCGCGTCCACCACCTCGGCGGCGGCGAGAAGAACTAACCGCTCCGCGGGCCCCGGCCACTACCCCACCGAAGCACCCCATACGGCGCCGAGGGCGCCCCCTGCGACAGGGGGCGCCCTCCGTACGTCCCGACAGGACGAGCCGGTCCGCTCGGCCCGGGGCGTCAGTCGGTGGTGTACACGTGCATGCCGGGCACGTGCAGGGTGCCTCCGAACTGGGCGGCCTGGATCACCTTCACATGGGTGAAGTAGATCAGCGGGATGTTCAGCGGCGGCGGGCTGTCCGGGCTGAACGTCACCGGGATCAGACCGAAAAGGTTCCCGGAGATGCTCTCCGTGTACATCACCGTGTCGCCGTCGCGGATCGTGGACATCGAACCGGCCGCCGCCTGCACGTGGTAGGTCTTGCCGATCTGCTTGTCCTTGACCGTCTGGTGCAGGTCACCGATGTCGGTGCCGCCGGAGATGACGTACTTCAGCACCTTCTTGGTGGTCCCGTTGGCGCGCTTCACCTCGACGATGCCCTGGTAGTCGGCGTTCTTCAGCAGCAGCGAGCTGGCGTCCAGGTACCAGGGCTCGTCCGCCACCGGCGTCTTGTTGTCGACGCCGCTCATGTCGTCGGTGGCGACCGGGCAGTCGGCGGCGGAGGCGGAGGCGCTCGCCGAAGGGCTGGGCGAGGCGGTGGCCGACTCGGTCGGCTCCTGCGCCGCGCCCGTGGCGTCCTCGGCCGCCTCGGACGCCGTGTCGGTGGTGTCCTTGACGGTGTCCTCCACCGTCTTGGTGACCTTGTCCGCCGTGTCCTTGACGGCGTCGGTGGCGCTGCCGCCGGAGTCCTTCGCGTCCCCGGAGTCCTTGCTCGCCTCGGAGCCCGCCGCTGACGCCGACGCGGAGGGCGTGGGGCTCGCGCTCGCCGAGGAGTCGGCGCCCACGCCGGCCCCGGTGAAGATGCCGGTGATCGCGTCGCCGATGGCGTCCAGAAGGCTTCCGCCGCCCGACGACGCCGTCGGGCTGGGCGTGGTGGTCGTGGTGCCGGAGCCCGAGACGTCCGAACCGCTCGCCGAGGGCGCCGACTTGGACGCCGACGGGCTGGGCGTGGCCTTGTCGTCGGAACCTGAATCCGGCGAAGAGGCCTGGCCCGACGTGTCCTTGGCGCCGCCGGTGGCCTCGGTCGTCGCCGACGGGCTCGGCGTCTCCTGCTCCGCGGACTCGCTCGCGCTCGGCGAGCCGGAGGGCGACGGCGAGGCCGAGGTGTCCAGGGCCGCGACACAGTCCTTGTACTCGTCGGCCGTCAGGCTCTTCGACGACGGCGGGGTGTCGTTGTTGTCGGCGAGGGCGAACGTGGACGTGAACCCCATACCCATGAGGACCGCCGTCGGCATCGCCACGGAGGCTATCGCCTTGCCCGCCGGCATGTGGAACCTGGTGAACAGCGGCTTCTTGGGTGCCGCGTGACGCGGCCCGGTTCTCACACGGGACGTCTCCACCTGAGTCCCGTGGGTCACCTCGTCAGCCGGCACTGTGCCTCCCGTTCGCCCCGTTGCCCGGGCTCGTTCCTGACAGGTCGTTCGCCTCGTGCCCCGGGTCCGTGGCACCGCCGGGAGCGGCCTCGGGGGAGCCCCCCGCGCCCGTGCCGCCGGACTGCGCCGGCTGCGGCGCCGACGGCACTCCCGGCACCCACGACACGGCCATCGCCCCGCCGATCAGCGCGAGCAGGAACCCGATGACGAAACCGCCGAAGTTGGACACGGGGATGGACACCAGCGCCAGCAGGATCGCGGCGACCCCCGCGAAGGTCCGCACGTGCTGCTGGAACCAGAGGCTGATGCCGAGGATGACGAGCAGCACCCCGATGATCAGGGACCCGGCTCCCGCGGTCGTGGCCATCGCCAGGGTCAGATGCCCGAGCTGGAGATGCGCGTACGGGAAGTACATGATCGGAAAGCCGCCGAGCAGGACGAACAGGCCCGCCCAGAACGGACGGCTTCCCCGCCAGGCGCGGAACTGCAACCTCCGGCGATGGAACTGACCGGTAACGGCAGGAGTCTCGGCGCTCATGGAAAACAGCTCCCTGGTACGGCATTGCTGTGGTGGTGATGTGCGCCGCGCGTGAAGACGCGGCCGGAGTGTGGACGGGCGGGGGCGCCATCGGCTCCCCCGCCCGTCAGTGAGTGCCTAGTAGCACTCCGCGCCGCTCGTCGACAGCGACATGTTCAGACCGCTGAGCTTGAAGGTTCCGGCGGTGGTCGCCCACGCCGTCTGCTTCACGTCGTTCAGCGTGGCCTTGGTGGCCTGTTGCGCGAAGCCGTACGGGTTGGCCTGCTCGCCCCCGCCCTTCATGCCGGGACCCTTGCCGCCCTTGCCGTTGCCGGCGGCGGTGTCGCCGGCTGCCACACCGATGTCGATGTTCTCGAAGGTCGCATCGGCCTTGAGATCGGCGATGTCGATGTAGATCCGGTCGGCCTGGACCGCGTCATGGCCGGCCCCACCGGCCCGCAGAATGAGGCTGACCTTGCCGAAGAACGGGACATTCGGGGTGACCACGGACTGGCAAAGGTTCGTGATCTCGGCGTGCTGGAACGACGAGACGGCCACTGGATGGGCGGTCTTCTCGCCGTCCAGGGTGTAGCCGCTGTCGATGGCACCGTACTGCGCGAAGCCGTCACCTACGAGCTTGTCGGCACGTACCTTGAACGACTGGCCGGAGACGCTGAACGACGCGGCGAGAGCGCCCTGCGCAAGGGCGACACCTATACAAGCCGTGGCGGCGACGCTGGGCACCATGACCACAGCGAACCGCTTCCATCTGGTCCCGCCACGCACCTGGGACTCCATATTTCCTCCTTCTCGGACGTACATCTCCTGGCCCGGACTCGCCCCAGTCGGCGGCTCAGCCGGGCAGGGATGGGAGAAGTGCTACGTCCTCGGACAGGAGAACGCCCGCGCTCGGGGACACGAACCGCGCCCGAAATCACCGGCGATCACCCCCGAGCGACAGCCACTGGTCGCGCCTGACACGCATCACGCACAACCTTGCCGGACAGGCTTCGCCGGTCTGGCGAAGACCCCCCTGCCCTAGAGCCGGCCCCACTGCCGCCGGCTCTGCTCGGTGGGGACCCAGATGGTCCCGTGCACCCGATTGGCTGTCGGGGTACGGGAATGGACCGAGCGTCGCCGATCGTGGTGCATTCTCGCCGCCCGCACAAGGGGGTTCGTTACTGGCTAGTAACGACCGGATAACCGAAGCACGACCCAGCGATCTCGGAGCGCGACGCTCGGCGACATCAAGGGGCAGAACAAAACCGTTGACCTCCGGGCGGAACAGGACAGACCAACTGCCTCGATTTACTCCGAGTAACAGCGGCCGCGATTACCAAGATTTGGTAAAGCGCGGCCGCCTGACGCCTCGTCGGCAAATCCTTCACTCGGGCATCACATGCCCGAGTGTTTAGCAACTGGTCAGAACGGGGCCCGCGCCCCGCTCGGGGTTCCGCTCAGAACAGCGCGCGAGCGAGCGCCCTGCGCGCACCGACGACCCGCGGGTCGTCGGCCCCGACCACCTCGAACAGCTCCAGCAGCCGGCGCCGTACGGCGTCCCGGTCGTCACCCGCCGTGCGCTGCACGGTCTCGATGAGCCGCCCGAAGGCGTCCTCGACATGCCCGCCGACCAGATCCAGGTCGGCCGCGGTGATCTGCGCCTGTACGTCACGGGGCTTCTCGGCGGCCTCCTTGCGCACCTGCTGCGGATCGGCGTCCTGCACCCGCTGGAGCAACTCGGCCTGGGCGAGGCCCAGTTTCGCCTCGGTGTTGCCCGGGTCGTCGCTCAGCACGTTCTGGTACGCGCGGATCGCCCCGCCCAGATCGCCCGCGTCCAACGCCTGCACGGCGGCCTCCAGCAGCGCGTCGTACGGGCCGGCCGGCACCGGGGCCGCGACCGCCGTGGCCGCCCCGCCCGGTTCGGCGTCCGGGTCGACGGTCAGGCCGGTCAGCCCGAAGCGCTCCTCGGCGACCTGGATCAACTGGTCGAGGGTCTGCCGGATCTGCTGCTCCCCGGCGGCCCCCTGGAAGAGGGGCAGCGCCTGCCCCGCGACGACGGCGAAGACCGCCGGGATCCCCTGGATCCCGAACTGCTGCATCAGCATCTGGTTCGCGTCGACATCGATCTTGGCGAGCAGGAAGCGCCCGTTGTACTCGACGGCCAGCCGCTCCAGGACCGGGCTCAACTGCTTGCAGGGCTGACACCACTCGGCCCAGAAGTCGATGACGACCGGTACCTCGGCCGAGCGTTGCAGGACATCGTGCTCGAAGCCCGCCTCATCGACGTCGATGACGAGATCGGCCGGGGAGACGGCCCCCGCTCCGCCCTGTCGGGCGGTCTCGGCGCGCGTCTGCTCCGCCTTGGCCTTGGCCTCCTGGGCCGCCTTCACCGCGGCGAGGTCGACGACGCCGCTCATGGACATGTTCCGTGGCTGCATGCGTCTATCCTCCCCCGATCCCGCGCCTGTGTGAAAAGTGGTGTGGAAGCGCGCCGGGTCCCCGCCCACGCACCTGGTCGTGCCTCGCGTACGCATTCGCCCGCACACGTCCCGCACGGGCTTACGCTACGACTCGTAGCGTAATACGAATCCCGGCCCCGTGACAGCCCCTCCCGGTGATCTCCCTCACGGCCGCACGGAATCCGCCGGTTATGGTCGGGGGATGCAGAGCCGCACCCCCGCCCCCCGTGCGGGCCGCCCACGCAGTGCCGCCGCGGACGCCGCGATCCTGGCCGCGACCCGGCAGGCGCTGGTCGAACTGGGCTGGTCGAAGCTCACGTTGTCGGACGTGGCGACACGGGCCGGGGTGGCGAAGACGACGCTCTACCGCCGCTGGGCGGGCAAGAACGAACTCGTCGTGGACGCGGTGGCCGAGCTCTTCGACGAACTGGAACTGACCGACCACGGCAGCCTCGCCGCCGACATCGAGGGCGTGGTCCTCCAGTTCGCGGCGATCCTGGCCCGCCCCGAGGCGCGCAGCGGCCTGATGGCGGTGCTCGCTGAGTCCACCCGGGACGACGCGCTGCGCGAGCGCATCCGCGAGTCGATCGTCGACCGGCAGAAGCGCCTGGTGCTCCAGGGCCGGGCCCGGGCACAGCGACGCGGCGAGCTGCCCGCGCAGGCGGATCCCGCGGAGGCGGCCCGCACGGTCGACCTGATCTTCGACGTGGTCGCGGGCGCGGTGGTGCACCGCACCCTGGTCAGCGCGGAGCCCGTCGACCCCGACTGGGTGCGCGGCTTCACCCAAGTCCTGCTGCACGGCCTGTCGGCGGCCGAGGCACCCTGAAGCCCGGAACCGCCTCCTCAGAACCCCGCCGGCTCCGTGTACACCCCCCACTCGTCGCGGAGTACGCCGCAGATCTCACCGAGGGTCGCCTCCGCGCGTACCGCGTCCAGCATCGGCTCGATCATGTTGGCCCCGGACCGCGCGGCACCGATCATCGCGTCCAGCGCGGAGCGCACCACCGCCTCGTCCCGCGCGGCCCTGCGGGCGCCGAGCACCCGGACCTGCTCCCGCTCCACCTCGTGGCTGACCCGCAGGATCTCCAGGTCCCCGGTCACCGAGCCGGTGTGGACGTTGACGCCCACGACCTTCTTGTCGCCCTTCTCCAGGGACTGCTGGTAGCGGAACGCGGACTCCGCGATCTCCCCGGTGAACCAGCCGTCCTCGATGCCGCGCAGGATCCCGGAGGTGACGGGACCGATCGGGTGGCGCCCGTCGGGGTGCGCCCTGAGCCCCCGCTCCTTGATCCGGTCGAAGATCCGCTCCGCGTCGGCCTCGATCCGGTCCGTCAGCTGCTCCACGTACCACGAACCGCCCAGCGGGTCGGCCACATTGGCGACGCCGGTCTCCTCCATGAGCACCTGCTGGGTGCGCAGCGCAATCTCGGCGGCCTGCTCGCTCGGCAGCGCGAGCGTCTCGTCCAGCGCGTTGGTGTGCAGCGAGTTGGTCCCGCCGAGCACGGCGGCCAGCGCCTCCACGGCCGTGCGCACCACGTTGTTGTACGGCTGCTGGGCGGTCAGCGACACCCCGGCGGTCTGTGTGTGGAACCGCAGCCACTGGGCCTTCTCGCTCCGCGCCCCGTACTCGTCGCGCAGCCACCTGGCCCAGATCCGGCGCGCCGCGCGGAACTTGGCGATCTCCTCGAAGAAGTCGACGTGCGCGTCGAAGAAGAAGGACAGGCCCGGCGCGAACACCTCCACGTCGAGCCCGCGCGACAGCCCCAGCTCCACGTACCCGAACCCGTCCGCCAGCGTGTACGCCAGCTCCTGGGCGGCCGTCGCCCCGGCCTCGCGGATGTGGTAGCCGGAGACGGACAGCGGCTTGTAGGCGGGGATGCCGGCCGCGCAGTGCTCCATCAGGTCGCCGATCAGCCGCAGATGGGGCTCCGGCTGGAAGAGCCACTCCTTCTGGGCGATGTACTCCTTGAAGATGTCGGTCTGGAGCGTGCCGTTGAGGACGCCCGGGTCGACGCCCTGCCGCTCGGCCGCGACCAGGTACATGCAGAAGACGGGGACGGCGGGGCCGCTGATCGTCATCGAGGTCGTGACGCCGCCCAGCGGGATGTCCTTGAACAGGACCTCCATGTCCGCCGCCGAGTCGATGGCCACCCCGCAGTGGCCGACCTCGCCCAGCGAGCGCGGGTCGTCGGAGTCGCGCCCCATCAGCGTCGGCATGTCGAAGGCGACCGAGAGTCCGCCGCCGCCCGCGGCGAGGATCATCTTGTACCGCTCGTTGGTCTGCTCGGCGTTCCCGAACCCGGCGAACTGGCGGATCGTCCAGGTACGACCCCGGTAGCCGGTCGGGTACAGACCGCGGGTGAACGGGTACTCCCCCGGCCAGCCGATCCGCTCGAATCCCTCGTACGTGTCACCGGGTCGCGGCCCGTACACCGGCTCCACGGGATCGCCGGAGAGCGTGGTGAAGTCAGCGTCGCGCTTGCGCGCGGCGTCGTAGCGGGCCTGCCAGCGGCTGCGGCCCTCCTCGATGGCGTGAGCGTCCATACCCTCGAATTTACTAGGACGTCCAAGTAAATGTCGATGGCAGACCGCCGTGCATCGCTCGCACGGCGGTGTGACCTACGCCTTGGCGACAGCCGGGGCCTGGTCGGCGACCTTGGCCGCCAGCTCGTGGCTGATCTTCCGTTCGACGATGAAGGCGGCCGTCGGGACCGTCCCCGCGAGCAGCACCCACAACTGCTTGCCGACCGGCCACTTCGCCTTGGAGCCCAGGTCGAAGGCGAAGACCAGGTAGACCACGTACAGCCAGCCGTGCGCGATGGCGACGACCCGGGTGAAGTCCGCGGCGCCGTCGATGCTCAGGAGGTACTTCGCGATCATGCCGAGACACAGCAGGACCAGGAGCACACCGGTGACGTAGGCCATGACGCGATAGCGGGTCAGCACGCTTGGTTTCATGGATCCGAGCGTAACTGCCCGCAAATCCCCCGCTCCGGCGGGGACCTCCCCGCCGTCGGCTGTTGACGTCCGAGCACGCTCGGGCCGCCTGCGCCGCTGCGCGGAGCTGCGGGCCGGCCCGCAGAGACCTACTCGTCCTCGAAGTCCCGCGCGGCGACGCGCAGCGGCCGCAGCATCGCGAAGATCTCCGCGCACTCCTCCGCGTCGTACACCCCGAGCCCGAAGTCCATGGCCATCAGGTCCCGGGTGGCGGCCTCGACGACCTCCCGGCCCTTGTCGGTGATCACGGCGAGCGTGCCGCGCCCGTCGTTCGGGTTGGGCCGCCGGTCCACCAGGCCCGACCGCACCAGCCGGTCGACGGTGTTCGTCACCGACGTGGGATGCACCATCAACCGCTCGCCGATCTTCGACATGGGCAGCTCGCCCGCCTTGGAGAAGGTGAGCAGCACCAGCGCCTCGTAGCGTGCGAACGTCAGCCCGTACGGCTTCACCACCGCGTCGACCTCGCCGAGCAGGATCTGGTGCGCCCGCATGATCGAGGTGATCGCGGACATCGACGGCACGTTCCCCCACCGCTGCTTCCACAGGTCGTCGGCGCGGGCGATGGGGTCGAAGGGGAGGCTGAGTGGCTTGGACACGCCCTTGACCTTACCGGCCGGTCACATGCCGGTCAGCCCCCGTCCCGGCTTTCGGCCGCGCGGTACGCCGCGGCCAGCGCCCAGCAGCACACCGCCCCCAGCGCACCGGCCCCGACGACGGTCGCCCGCACCCCGAACGCCTCGGCGGCCACGCCCGCCAGCGCCATGCCCACGCCCTGCACGGTCATCAGCCCCGCGCTCAGCACGGTCATGGCCCGCCCGCGCAGCTCCTCCGGCACAGCCCGCACGAACCGCTGGTCGAGGCCCAGCGTGTACGCGGACCCGGCGCCCGCGACCAGCAGGAGCAGCAGCGAGACCACGAGCCCGGGGCGCAGGACGTAGCCGAGGTAGGGCAGCAGCGTGAGACAGACCAGCGGCAGCGCGATCCGCTCCCGGGCGGCCGGGCCGAGCCGCGCGCCCGCGTACAGCTCGCCCAGGACCGTGCCGACCGGCAGGGCGCACATCAGCAGGCCGAGCCCGGCGGAGCCGACGCCGAGCGCGTCGGCGTACGGGGCGGCCAGCGCCTCGGGGACGACGCAGAACATCGCGGGTACCCAGAAAAGGAGCAGCTGGAGGCGTATCCGCCGGTCGGCCATGAGCAGCCGGGCGCCGGTGAGGGAGTCGCCGAGCAGGGCGCCGGTGTCCCGGGACCGGGCCGGCCGGCCGCGGGTGCCGAGGCGCAGCAGCCCGGCCGAGCCCAGGAAGGTGGTCACGGTGATCAGCAGCGCGTGCCGCGGCGACACCACGGCGAGCAGCAGTCCGCCGAGCCCGTACCCGACGAGCAGGGCGCTCTGCGCCACGATCCGCAGCAGCGAGCGGCCGAGCACGAACAGATCGCCGCCGCCGAGGACGTCGGCGAGGGTCGCCATCCGGGTCCCGGCGAACACCGGCGCGACGACGGCGACGCAGCAGCGCAGCGCGAGCAGTCCGCCGATGCCGGTCCCGGGCACCACCATGAGCGCGACGCACCCGGCGCACACCAGGTCGCACACCACCAGCACCCGGCGGGCCGGGAAGCGGTCGGCGATCCCGGCGAGCAGGGTGCCGCCGAGCACGTACGGCAGAAAGCCGAGCGCGAAGGTCAGCGCGCTCAGCAGGGGCGAGCCGGTGAGGTCGTAGACGAGCACGGACAGCGCGATCTCGCTGACGATCACGCCGAGCATGGACAGCGTGTGGGCGGCGAAGACGGCCCGGAACTCGGGCACGGCGAAGACCCGGGCGTACCCGGTGGCCGGCGGCGCCGGCACCTGCTGATCTGATGTCACGCACGGCAGCGTGCACGCGCGCGTGCCGTCGGCGTAAAGATTCGGTGTGCGCCGAATCCGGTCGGTGCACCCGCGGCTCCACGCCGTCGCGCCCGGGAGGTCCGTCATGCCGTCGCTGCTGCACTTCGAGGAGATCGACTTCCTGCGCTGCCGGTTCGCCGTGTCGCCGCTGTGGGAGACGCACCAGGCGGTGCGCACGCTCAAGCGCGCGGACCGGCGCGGCTACCACGCGCCCTGGCTGCGCCGCATCCGCACGGCCGCGGCAGGTCTCGACCTCGCCCCGCTGTGGCTGCTGATGCCGCGCCGCGGCCACTCGCCCGACTGGCTCGGCCCGCCCCCGATCGGCCCGACGGCCACCTTCGAGGAGGAGATCGCGGCCGTGCGCGCGGCCGATCCGGCGGCGGCACGCGAGGACACCGCCCGGTCGCTCGGGGCGACCCCGGGGGCGCTGGAGTCGCCGTACGGCCGGGCCTGGCTGGCCGACCCGGAGCGGATGGTCCGCGACCTGGCGGACCTCCTGGAGGAGGCCTGGCGGGCGCTGGTCGCACCGGACTGGCCGCGGCTGCGCACGCTGCTGGAGGCGGACATCGCCTTCCACTCCCGGCGGTTCGCGCAGGTCGGTCTCGGCGGGCTGCTGCCGGAGCTCAGCGACCGGTGCGGCTGGCAGGGCGGGACGCTGACCGTGGTGTCGCCCGGGCGGCACGAGCGGCGGCTGGGCGGGCGGGGCCTGGTGCTGATGCCGAGCGTGTTCGTCTGGCCGGACGTCGTCAGCTCCTTCGACCCGCCGTGGCAGCCCGCCCTGGTCTATCCGGCCCGTGGCATCGGCGGCCTGTGGTCCGAGCCCGCGGGCCCCGCGCCGGACCGGTTGGTGCGGCTGCTGGGCCGGGGCCGCGCCGCCGTGCTGGGCGCGCTCGACGAACCGGCGAGCACGACGGCCCTGGCCCGCCGTCTCGGGCTCGCCCCGTCCTCGGTGTCCGCGCATCTGACGGTGCTGCGCGACGGCGGCCTCCTGACCGCACGCCGCTACGGCCACGAGGTGCTGTACGAACGCACACCACTCGGCATCGCACTGGCATCAGGAGAACAGGGATAGACGCCCACGGACCGCGGCAGCCCGCGGACAGCGACGGGCCCCGGTGGTCGGGTCAGTGGCGGTTCGTGCGGCGCAGATGGTGGCTGACCGCGCGCTGGGCCACCGGGCCGAGTTCGTCCAGGGCGGCCACCAGGGCGCCGAGTTGTTCCAGGGCGTCCAGGGCCGTCTGGGCGCCCCGCTCGTCCACGCCCTCGTACAGCTCGATCCCGACGAAGCCGGCGGCGACCGCCCGTGCCAGCCCCGCCGGGTCGGTGAACTCGGCGAACGGGGTGGCCGTCAGGACCCGGGTGAGGACCCGCTCGATCTCGGTGATCCACAGGTCGAGGCCGGCCGCCGTGGCCGGGCCGAGCGACGCATGGGTCTGGGCGCCGGCCAGCAGCTGGCCGAGCAGCGCGACCTGGCCGTCGGCCCGCTCCTCCTCGTGGATCTCACGGCCGACGGCCAGCAGTTCGGTGAGGGAGGTGACGGCGGCGAGACGGGCCCGGTACCGGGACACCGCTTGTTCGGCGCCGTAGCGGCAGGCGGCGGCAAGGAGTTCGTCCACCGAGCCGAAGTGGTAGAAGACGAGCGCCTGGTTGACCCCGGCCGCCGCCGCGACCGTACGGGCCGACGTCTTCGCGATGCCCTGCTCGGTGAGCGTGCGCAGCGCGCCCTCCAGCAGCTTGGTCTTCGTGTCCGCGGTCATGACGGGTGCGCCAGCGTGCACAGGAGGCGTGGGGCACGCGCGCGTGCGGGTGCGGTGCGCCGGCAGCGCCGGGCGGCCGGGGTGCCGGGCAGCGGCGCCTTGAGGAGCGCGAGGGCCATGGCGACGAGGAGGAGCAGCGGGAACAGGAACGCCACCGTGGGGGCGAGCGAGCCGAAGAGCGGAACGAAGGAGCCGAGGCCGAGGCCGGCACAGCCCGCGGTGAACACGAGGGCCCGGACCAGCAGCTCGGCCAGCCAGTTCCGCAGCGCGCGTTCCGGGGTGATCCCGCGCTCCAGCCACAGCCGCAGCCGGTCGAAGGACCAGGCGGTCGCCCAGCCCATCAGCGGGCGCAGCAGCAGCCGGTCGGCGAGCGCGCCGAGGACGCCGCCGCGCGGGCGGTAGTCGTAGCCGGTGAGGAAGCGGACGCCGTCGCCGTCGGGGACGTAGCGGAAGTAGCCGCCGCCCCCGGCGATCGGGGAGAGCGGGTGCGGGGTCGCGAAGCGCAGGGCGGAGGCGCGGGTGCCGTCGGGGCGTTCCTTCTCGCCGGCCGAGATCCCGGTGCCGGAGATCCTGAGGAAGGGCAGCACACGGGTGGCGTACCGGAACCGCCGCGGCTCGCCCTCCGTGCCCGGCAGCCGGGTGATCTCGGTGAACCGCAGGTCCCAGCGCGGACGCTGGGCGGGGTCCTGCGTACGGTCCCAGAGCGCGTCGAGATCGGCACGCACGCGTGCCTCCACATAGAGCCCCACGGTGAACTCCCCAAGCCGGCCAGGTGTTTGAGCGAACGCTCAACAGCCCGGCAGGCAAAGTACACCCGTTTGAGCGATCGCTCAAACCCCCGAACGGGCGGGTGTACGGCGGGACATGGCAAAACCCCGGCCCCGAGGGGGCCGGGGTCTCGCACGGTGGGCGGTCCGGCGGCGGGCTCAGCCCGCCAGGTAGCGCTCGACCGTCTCGACCTTGGAGGTCAGGCCGTCGGTGACACCGGGCCGGATGTCGGCCTTGAGCACCAGGGAGACGCGCGGGGCGCGCTCCTCCACGGCGGCGACGGCGCGCTTCACGACGTCCATGACCTCGTCCCACTCCCCTTCGACGGAGGTGAACATGGCGTCGGTACGGTGGGGCAGCCCCGACTCGCGCACCACGCGGACGGCGTCGGCGACGTACTCCCCCACGTCCTCGCCGACACCCAGGGGCGTCACGGAGAAGGCGACGATCATGCGTTGACGACCCCTTCCTTGCGGGCGCGGGCCGCGATGACCGCGTCCTCGGCCTCCCGGCGCAGCTTGCGCTCGGCGAAGAAGCCGCCGGTGGGCAGGACCGACAGGACGAAGTAGAGGGCCGCGGTCTTCGGGCCCCACTTGGCGCGGTTCCAGGCGTCGGCCCAGAAGACCACGTACAGGACGAACAGGAGACCGTGGATCGCGCCCATCACGGGTACCGCGTTGAAGTCCGTGGTCCGCTTCAGCACGGAGCAGAGGAGCAGGATGAGGAAGGACACGGCCTCCGGGGCGGAGACCAGGCGGAGGCGGCGGAGGGCGGTGGCGGTCTTGATGTCCACGGGTCACCTTTGGTGGGAGTGGGTCGGCATGTCGTCTGGCCCCGGTTTGTGAACGTGAGCACAAACTTCTGCCCATTGTGGCAAACCGGGGAAGACCGCTCGGGAGGACCCCCTCCCTCCGCCCCCGCGGGCCCGCTACCGTCACCGGGTGGCGATGTTTCGACTTCAAGGCAGCAGGGTGCTCGCCGTCGAGATGACCGGGGACGCCGTGAAGGCGAAGAACGGCTCGATGGTCGCGTACGACGGGCGGATGAGTTTCAAGAAGCTGACCGGTGGCGGTGAGGGGCTGCGCGGCATGGTGACCCGCCGGCTCACCGGTGAGCAGATGACCGTGATGGAGGTGAAGGGGCACGGCACATGCTGGTTCGCGGACCGCGCCTCGGAAATCAACCTCGTCGATCTCCAGGGGGACAAGCTGTACGTGGAGTCGAGCAATCTGCTCGTGACCGACGCCG
This sequence comes from Streptomyces shenzhenensis, assembly GCF_003688995.1. GTDB lineage: Bacteria > Actinomycetota > Actinomycetes > Streptomycetales > Streptomycetaceae > Streptomyces > Streptomyces shenzhenensis_A. Next base: position 30,649 of record NZ_PENI01000036.1, read on the forward strand.
GGCTGCGCACCGGGACGACGTTCACCGGACTGCGCGGCGCCTCTCAGGGCAACGGGCTGTTCACGACCACCGTCGAGGGCCGCGGGCAGGCCGCGATCATGTCGGACGGGCCGGCCGTCGTGCTGCGGGTCAGCCCGCAGTACCCGCTGATCGTCGACCCCGGCGCCTACATCGCCCACCAGGGCGAGGTACGCCAGTCCTTCCAGGCGGGTGTGAGCTTCCGCACCTTCCTCGGCGAGGGCGGGGGCGAGGCGTTCCAGATCCGGTTCGAGGGGGACGGGCTGGTGTACGTCCAGCCGAGTGAGCGGAACACCATTGCGGGGGATGTCTGAGATGGGGCTGCGGGAGATCAATTCGAAGATGGTGGAGGCCACCGTGGCCCCCGGCGGGCGGCTGTTCAGCCAGCGCGGCGCCATGCTCGCCTACCGGGGCGACGTCTCCTTCACCCCCAACATCCAGGGCGGACAGGGCGGTCTGATGTCGATGGTCGGCCGCCGGGTCTCCGGTGAGGCCACCCCGCTGATGACCGTCGAGGGCAGCGGCACCGTCCTGTTCGGGCACGGCGGCCACCATGTGCAGGTGATCAACCTCTCCGGGGACACCCTGTACGTGGAGGCGGACCGGCTCCTCGCCTTCGAGGGCACCCTCCAGCAGGGGACGATGTTCATGGGCTCGCAGGGCGGGGTCATGGGGATGGTGCGCGGGCAGGTCACCGGGCAGGGGCTGTTCACCACCACGCTCAAGGGGCACGGGGCCGTCGCCGTGATGGCGCACGGCGGGGTGTTCGAGCTGCCGATCACACCGCAGCATCCCGTCCACGTCGACCCGCAGGCGTATGTCGCCCACCACGGTGACGTCCGTAACAAGCTCTCCACGGCGCTCGGCTGGCGCGACATGGTGGGCCGTGGTTCCGGCGAGGCGTTCCAGCTGGAGCTGAGCGGGAGCGGCACGGTGTACGTCCAGGCCTCGGAGGAGAAGCTGTGAGCAGGTACGCAGGTCCGGGCTCCGGGCCCGTGGTGTACGACCCGATGACGCTGCCCGCCGACGACAACGTCAACGGCTACACCTTCTGCGTGGAGCTGGTGAGCGGGCAGTGGTTCCTGCAGAAGGGGAAGATGATCGCCTACTACGGGGCGATCGAGTTCAACGGGATCGGGCACGGGCAGCTCGACCGTCTCGTCCGCACGTCGTTCCATTCGCCGCTGCACGCGAGCGACTGGGTCGTGGCGGCGGGCTCGGGCAAGATGCTCCTCGCCGACCGGGCCTTCGACGTCAACTCGTACGACCTCGAAGACGGCAATCTGACCATTCGCTCGGGCAACCTGCTCGCATTTCAGCCAAGTCTTGCGCTCAAACAGTCGATCGTGCCGGGCTTTCTGACACTCATCGGAACCGGAAAGTTCGTGGCCGCGTCCAACGGCCCGGTGGTGTTCATGGAGCCCCCGATCCGGGTGGACCCGCAGGCCCTGGTCGGGTGGGCCGACTGCCCCTCCCCGTGCCACCACTACGACCATGGGTACATGACCGGCGTGCTGGGCGGTCTACGTGCGATGACGGGCATTGGCGGGGCCTCAGGCGAGGAGCACCAGTTCGAGTTCGTGGGAGCCGGCACGGTGCTGCTCCAGTCGACCGAGAAGCTGATGGAGGAGCAGGCCACGGGGGCCGTTCCGGACGAGCCCGGCGTGCCGGGCGGCGGCGCGTCCGGCGGCCATGGAGCGGGGCAGGGCGGACCGCGCCTTCCCGGACAGCTGGGAGACCTCCAACGTCGCTTCGGGCTGTGAGCGGTAGTCTGCGGAGTGTGACGTCGAACGCGTGCCCACGGTCACACCCCCCTCACTAGTTCGCCTTTCAACTTCTTAGGTAGACTTCATTCATGGAGACCGAGACGGCCACGCGCTGGCTGACCGATGCGGAGCAGTGCGCCTGGCGCACCCACCTGGAGGTCAACAGGCTGTTGACGTACCAGCTCGAAAAGGATCTGCAGCCGTTCGGCCTGACGATGAACGATTACGAGATCCTGGTGAATCTGTCCGAGTCCGAGGACGTACGGCTGCGGATGAGCGACCTCGCGTCCGCCACCCTCCAGTCCAAGAGCCGCCTCTCGCACCAGATCACACGCATGGAGAACGCGAACCTGGTGCGGCGGGAGAACTGCGAGTCCGACCGGCGGGGGCTGTACGCGGTGCTGACCGAGCACGGCATGGAGACGATGCAGAAGGTCGCGCCGCATCATGTGGCGTCCGTGCGCAGGCACTTCATCGATCTGCTGGCACCCGAGGCCCTGGTGGAGCTGGAGAAGGGCCTGAAGCCGATCGCCGAACACCTGAGAAGCCAGCGCGGCCGCCCCTGACCCGCCCCGGACGGCGAGCGGACTCCCGCCGCCCACAACGGGGTTCCCCGGCCACCGAACAGCCCGCCGGCGCAGGACCGCCACGAACGGCCCACCGACCGCCGAGAACACCAGAAGCCCGGCGCGGACCACCAAGAAACATCGAACAGCCGACCGCGGCACCGAACCGGCCCACCACGGCACGGCGACGGCACACGACCGATCCCCCAGGGCACGGCCCGCCTGCGCGGGCGCCATGAAGCGCAAGCACCGCCGCCACCGAGCCCGGCGCGGACCACCAGGCCGCCGAAGGCGCATCAGACAGCCAGCCGCGCCACCGAACCAGCCCCTCACAGCACGGCGACGGCACACGGCCCGGTCCCCGGGGCACGGCCCGCCTCCACGGGCGACATGAAAGCGCGGGCACCGGCGCCACCAGGCCAGGGGCATCAGACAGACGATCACGGGCCCATCACGGCGCAGCAACGGCACACGGCCCGATCCCCCAGGGCACAGCCCGCCTGCGCGGGCGCCGAAGCGGCCCGCCGCAGTGCGGCAACGGGCGGGAGGTCAGGGCTGGGTGAGGCCTGTCACCAGTTCGTCCGCGGCGCTGTAGGGGTCCAGTTCGCCGGAGGCGATCCGTTCCGCGAGCGTGCTCAGACGGCGGTCGCCGTGCAGGTCGCCGATGCGTTCGCGCAGCGCCGTGACGGCGATCGTCTCCACCTCGCGGGCGGCGCGGGCCAGCCGGCGCTCCGCCAGCACCCCCCGCTCCTCCATCCACGCGCGGTGCTTCTCCAGCGCCTCCACGACCTCGTCGATGCCCTCAGCGCGGGAGGCGACCGTCTTCACGATGGGCGGGCGCCAGTCGCCGGGGCCGCGCGCCTCGCCCAGGCCGAGCATGTGGTTCAGCTCGCGGGCCGCGGCGTCCGCACCGTCACGGTCGGCCTTGTTGACGACGTACACGTCGCCGATCTCCAGGATGCCCGCCTTGGCCGCCTGGATGCCGTCGCCCATCCCCGGGGCCAGCAGGACGACGGACGTGTCGGCCTGGGCGGCGATCTCCACCTCCGACTGGCCGACGCCGACCGTCTCCACCAGGACCACGTCGCAGCCCGCCGCGTCCAGCACGCGGATCGCCTGCGGGGCGGCCCAGGCGAGCCCGCCCAGGTGCCCGCGGGTCGCCATGGAGCGGATGTAGACGCCGGGGTCGGAGGCGTGTTCCGACATCCGCACCCGGTCGCCGAGCAGGGCCCCGCCGGAGAACGGGGACGAGGGGTCGACGGCCAGGACGCCGACCCGCCGGCCCTGCTTGCGGTACGCCGTGACCAGCGCCGAGGCCGACGTCGACTTGCCGACACCCGGGGAGCCGGTGAGACCGACGACGTACGCGCTGCCGGTCAGCGGCGCGAGCGTCGCCATCACCTCCCGCAGCTGCGGGGACGCCCCCTCCACCAGGGAGATCAGCCGGGCCACGGCCCGCGGCCGGCCGTCCCTGGCCTGGGCCACCAGAGAGGAGACGTCCTGCATCACTGCTCCGTTCGCTCGCTCGACCTGCCCGCGGCCCTCGGCCGGACGGACCCGCTCAGGCCTTCGGTACCCGCACGATCAGCGCGTCACCCTGGCCGCCGCCCCCGCACAGGGCGGCCGCCCCGACCCCGCCGCCGCGCCGCTTCAGTTCCAGCGCCAGATGCAGCACGAGCCGGGCGCCGGACATACCGATCGGGTGACCCAGGGCGATGGCGCCGCCATGGACGTTCACCTTTTCGGTGGATACCCCGAGATCCTTCATCGACTGCACCGCGACGGCGGCGAAGGCCTCGTTGATCTCGATCAGATCGAGGTCGGCGACCTCCAGGCCCTCCTTCTTCAGGGCGTGCCGGATCGCGTTCGACGGCTGCGACTGGAGGCTGTTGTCCGGACCCGCCACGTTCCCGTGCGCGCCGATCTCCGCGAGCCACTGAAGGCCCAGCTCCTGCGCCTTCGCCTTGCTCATCACGACGACGGCCGCGGCGCCGTCCGAGATCTGCGAGGAGGTGCCCGCGGTGATGGTGCCGTCCTTGGCGAACGCCGGGCGCAGCCGGGCCAGCGACTCCACGGTGGTGTCGCCGCGGATGCCCTCGTCCTGGCTGAACAGGACCGCCTCGCCCTTGCGCTGCGGGACCTCCACCGGGGTGATCTCGGCCTCGAAGACGCCGTTCTTCTGGGCGGCGGCGGCGCGCTGGTGGGAGAGGGCGGCGATCTCGTCCTGCTCCGGCCTGGCGATGCCCAGGCGGGTGTTGTGCTTCTCGGTGGACTCACCCATGGGGATGGTCTCCCAGGGGTCGGTCAGGCCGTCGTACGCCATCGCGTCGAGCACCTGGACCGCGCCGTACTTGTACCCGTCGCGGGACTTGGGGAGCAGGTGGGGGGCGTTGGTCATGGACTCCTGGCCGCCGGCCACCACGATGTCGAACTCGCCCGCGCGGATCAGCTGGTCGGCGAGGGCGATGGCGTCGAGCCCGGACAGGCACACCTTGTTGACGGTGAGCGCGGGCACGCTCATGGGGATGCCGGCCTTGACCGCGGCCTGGCGGGCCGGGATCTGCCCCGCCCCGGCCTGGAGCACCTGGCCCATGATCACGTACTGCACCTGGTCGCCGCCGATCCCCGCACGGTCGAGGGCGGCCTTGATCGCGAAGCCGCCGAGGTCGGCTCCCGAGAAGGACTTGAGCGAGCCGAGCAACCGTCCCATCGGAGTACGGGCGCCCGCGACGATCACGGAGGTCGTGCTGTTCGTTGCTGACATGAGGTGCGATCCCCTTCCAGCTGCACAGAAGCTGAGGAGTGAACGAGGGTTTACATCGAATGTACTGAGGGGTCGTCGCGGCCGTCATCGGCCTTTCGGTGTGATCGCGCGCACGTTGCGTAACCACCTCCGGAGCGCTGCACTGAACTCATGCTGACGCGAATCGACCACATCGGGATCGCCTGCCACGACCTCGACGCGACCGTCGAGTTCTACCGGGCGACCTACGGCTTCGAGGTCTTCCACACCGAGATCAACGAGGAGCAGGGCGTACGCGAGGCCATGCTCAAGATCAACGATACGTCCGACGGCGGCGCTTCGTACCTCCAGCTCCTGGAACCGGTCCGGGAGGACTCCACGGTCGCGAAATGGCTGGCGAAGAACGGTGAGGGGGTCCACCACATCGCCTTCGGCACGGCGGACGTGGACGGGGACGCCGCCGACATCCGCGGCAAGGGCGTACGCGTGCTGTACGACGAGCCGCGGCGCGGCTCCATGGGGTCCCGGATCACCTTCCTGCACCCCAAGGACTGCCATGGCGTACTCACAGAACTGGTCACTTCGGCGCCGGTTGAGTCACCTGAGCACTGACCGCCGTACATAAGGGCCGGTAGGGTTGGGGGCGGTCGCCCTCGAAGGCCGGGCGGCGGCCGCATGCCGGGGTCCGGGTTTCGGGGGACGAGCATCGGGGCAGCAGCCCGTGCTCCGCCGTTGATCTGACACCATTCCCCGGGGGCCCCGTTCGGCGGACGGACGGTGCTCGTTCGGAGAAACTTGCGACCAGGGGACGGATGGGACCGCGCAGTGCGGGGCTACGAGAGCCAGGAGCGAGAGCCGGCGGCTGACGTCGACCACCTCTCTCGGTTCGAGGCCGAGATGAAGCGGCTGAAGACCGAGCGGGAAAAGGCGATCCAGCACGCCGAGGACCTCGGCTACCAGGTCGAGGTGCTGCGCGCCAAGCTGCACGAGGCACGGCGCACCATCATGTCCCGGCCGGCGTTCGACGGCGGTGACCTCGGCTATCAGGCCGAGCAGCTGCTGCGCAACGCCCAGATGCAGGCCGACCAGCTGCGCCAGGACGCCGAGCGGGAGCTGAGCCAGGCCCGCGCGCAGACCCAGCGCATCCTCCAGGAGCACGCCGAGCAGGCCGCCCGGCTCCAGGCGGAGCTGCACCAGGAGGCGGTCACCCGCCGCCAGCAGCTGGACCAGGAGCTGGCCGAGCGCCGGCAGACCGTCGAATCGCACGTCAACGAGAACGTGGCGTGGGCGGAGCAGCTGCGCGCCCGCTCCGAGTCGCAGGCCCGCCGGCTGCTCGACGAGTCCCGCGCCGAGGCGGAGCAGTCCATGGCCGCCGCCCGCGCCGAGGCCGAGCGGCTGACCGCCGAGGCCCGGCAGCGGCTGCAGGCCGAGGCCGAGTCCGCCCGCGCGGAGGCGGAACAGCTGCTGCGCCGGGCCCGTACCGACGCCGAGCGGCTGCTGAACGCGGCGTCCACGCAGGCCCAGGAGGCCACCGACCACGCCGAGCAGCTGCGCTCCTCCACCGCCTCGGAGTCGGACGCGGCGCGCCGGCAGGCCGGCGAGCTGAGCCGGGCCGCCGAGCAGCGCATGGCGGACGCCGAGACGGCGCTGCGCGAGGCGCGCAGCGAGGCGGAGAAGCTGGTCGCCGAGGCGAAGGAGGCCGCGACCAAGTCCCTCGCCGGCGCGGAGGCCACCAACGAGCAGCGCACGCGCACGGCCAAGGAGCAGGTCGCGCGGCTGGTCAGTGAGGCCACGAAGGACGCCGAGCACAGCCGGGTCGAGGCCGAGCAGATCGTCGCGGACGCCCGTACCGAGGCCGAGAAGATCGTCGCCGAGGCCGGCGAGAAGGCCCGTACCGTCACCGCCGAGGAGGCGGCCTCCCAGCTGTCGAAGGCGGCGAAGACCGCCGAGGACGTCCTCGACAAGGCGGCCGAGGAGGCCAGGCGGACCACCAAGGCGGCGGCCGAGGAGGCCGAGCGGATCCGCACCGAGGCGGAGACCGAGGCGGACCGGCTGCGCGCCGAGGCGCACGACATCGCCGAGCAGCTCAAGGGCGCGGCGAAGGACGACACCAAGGAGTACCGGGCCAAGACGGTCGAGCTGCAGGAGGAGGCGCGCCGGCTGCGCGGCGAGGCCGAGCAGCTGCGGGCCGACGCGGTCGCCGAGGGCGAGGGCATCCGCGCCGAGGCCCGGCGCGAGGCGGTCCAGCAGATCGAGGAGGCGGCCAGGTCCGCCGAGGAGCTGCTGGCGAAGGCCAAGGCGGACGCGGACGAGCTGCGCCAGACGGCCACGACGGACAGCGAGAAGGTCCGTACGGAGGCCATCGAGCGGGCGACGACCCTGCGCCGCCAGGCCGAGGAGACCCTGGAGCGCACCCGCAAGGAGGCCGAGCGGCACCGCGTGGAGGCCGCCGAGCGGGCCGAGGCGGTCACGGCGGACGCCGAGCGGGCCGCGCGCGAGCTGCGCGAGGAGACCGAGCGGGGCGTCGAGGCGCGGCGCGAGGAGGCGGCCGGGGAGCTGACCCGGCTGCACACCGAGGCCGAGGAGCGGCTCGCCGCCGCCGAGCAGGCGCTTGACGACGCCCGCGAGGAGGCGGCCCGCATCCGCCGCGAGGCCGCCGAGGAGACGGAGCGGCTGCGCGCGGAGGCCGCCGAGCGGATCCGCACGCTCCAGCAGCAGGCGGAGACGGAGGCGGAGCGGCTGCGCACCGAGGCCGCCGCCGACGCCTCCGCGTCCCGCGCGGAGGGCGAGGCCGTCGCCGTGCGCCTGCGCTCGGAGGCCGCGGCCGAGGCCGAACGGCTGAAGACGGAGGCGCAGGACACCGCCGACCGGGTACGGGCCGAGGCGCAGGCCGCCGCCGAACGGCTGGGCGCGGAGGCGTCCGAGACGCTGGCCGCCGCCCAGGAGGAGGCCGCCCGGCGCCGCCGCGAGGCCGAGGAACTCCTCGGCTCCGCCCGCCAGGAGGCCGACCAGGAGCGGGAGCGGGCCCGCGAGCAGAGCGAGGAACTGCTGGCGTCGGCCCGCAGGCGGGTCGACGACGCGCAGGCCGAGGCGGTCCGGCTGGTCGAGGAGGCCGACCGGCGCGCCACCGAGATGGTGGCCGCGGCCGAGCAGCACGCCCAGCAGGTCCGGGACTCCGTGGCCGGGCTGCACGAGCAGGCGCAGGAGGAGATCACCGGCCTGCGCTCGGCGGCCGAGCACGCGGCGGAGCGGACGCGGCGGGAGGCCGAGGAGGAGGCGGACCGGGTCCGCGCCGACGCCTACGCCGAGCGGGAGCGGGCCGGCGAGGACGCGAGCCGGCTGCGGCGCGAGGCCCGCGAGGAGACGGAGGCGGCCCGGGCGCTCGCCGAACGGGCGACGGCGGACGCGATCACCGACGCGGAGCGGCTGCGCACGGAGGCGGCCGCACACGCCCAGCGGGTGCGCACCGAGGCCTCGGACACCGTCGCCGAGGCCGAGCAGGCGGCCGCCCGTACGCGTGCGGAGGCCCGCGAGGACGCCAACCGCATCCGGTCGGACGCCGCGACGCAGGCGGACACGCTGATCACCGAGGCGCGCAACGAGGCCGAGCGGCTGCAGACGGAGACCGTCGTCGAGGCCGAGCGGGTGCGGGCCGATTCCGTCGCCAAGGCGGAGAAGCTGATCGCGGACGCGAGCGGGGACGCGGAGCGGCTGCGCGCCGAGGCCGCCGACACCGTCGGCTCCGCGCAGCAGCACGCCGAGCGGGTCCGCAGCGAGTCGGAGCGGCTCAGGGCCGAGGCGGGGGCCGAGGCCGAGCGGCTGGTGTCCACCGCGCGCGACGAGGCCGACCGGACGCTGGACGCGGCCCGCAAGGAGGCCAACAAGCGGCGGTCCGAGGCGGCCGAGCAGGTCGACACCCTCATCACGGAGACCACGGCGGAGGCCGACAAGCTGCTCACGGAGGCGCAGCAGCAGTCCCACAAGACCACCGCGGACGCCGAGGCGCAGGCCGACACGATGGTGGGCGCGGCCCGCCACGAGGCCGATCGGCTGGTGTCGGAGGCGACGGTCGAGGGCAACTCGCTCGTGGAGAAGGCCCGTACGGACGCGAACGAGCTGCTGGTCGGCGCCCGCCGGGACGCCACGTCGATCCGGGAGCGCGCGGAGGAGCTGCGCGAGCGGCTGACCAACGAGATCGAGGAGCTGCACGAGCGGGCCCGCCGCGAGGCCGCCGAGACGATGAAGTCGACCGGCGACCGCTGCGACGCGCTCATCAAGGCCGCGGAGGAGCAGCTCGCCAAGGCGCAGGCGAAGGCCAAGGAGATCGTCTCGGAGGCCAACTCCGAGGCGGGCAAGGTCCGTATCGCCGCCGTCAAGAAGGCCGAGGGGCTGCTCAAGGAGGCAGAGCAGAAGAAGTCCGCGCTCGTCAGGGAGGCCGAGGAGCTGAAGGCCGAGGCGATCCGCGAGGCCCGGCGCTCGGTCGAGGAGGGCAAGCGTGAACTCGATGTCCTGGTGCGCCGCCGCGAGGACATCAATGCGGAGATCTCCCGTGTCCAGGACGTCCTGGAGGCGTTGGAGTCCTTCGAGGCCCCGTCGTCCGGCAAGGACTCAGGGGTCAAGGCGAGCGCGACGGTCGGCGCTCCCCGATCGGGTGGCAAGTCGTCAGAAGGCTAGCGAGCCGGGAGCGTTCCGGTATGTTGTGGGCTCTTTGCCCCAGTCTTTGGCAAGCCGTCTGCCGGTTAGCCACTCAAAAGGGGTGTCATTCTCCAGATCAAACACGCATCCGCTCGATGACACACCGCTTCGGCCCCTAGGATTCCCCCTATCACCTCACCGGTCTCTTTCGACAGGAACCCCATGAGCGACACTTCCCCCTACGGCTTCGAGCTTGTGCGGCGTGGGTACGACCGCGCTCAGGTGGACGAACGGATCTCCAAACTCGTCTCCGACCGTGACAGCGCGCTCGCCCGCATCACCGCTCTGGAAAAGCGCATCGAGGAACTGCACCTCGAGACGCAGAACGCCCAGGCACAGGTAAGCGACGCCGAGCCGTCGTACGCAGGTCTCGGCGCGCGTGTCGAGAAGATCCTCCGCCTCGCCGAGGAGGAGGCCAAGGATCTGCGCGAGGAGGCCCGCCGGGCGGCGGAGCAGCACCGCGAGCTGGCCGAGTCGGCGGCCCAGCAGGTGCGCAACGACGCGGAGTCGTTCGCGGCCGAACGCAAGTCCAAGGCCGAGGACGAGGGCGTCCGGATCGTCGAGAAGGCCAAGAGCGACGCCTCTCAGCTGCGCGCCGAGGCGCAGAAGGACGCGCAGTCCAAGCGCGAGGAGGCGGACGCCCTCTTCGAGGAGACCCGTGCGAAGGCCGCGCAGGCCGCCGCCGACTTCGAGACGAACCTCGCCAAGCGCCGCGAGCAGTCCGAGCGCGACCTGGCCTCGCGTCAGCAGAAGGCCGAGAAGCGCCTCGCCGAGATCGAGCACCGTGCGGAGCAGCTGCGCCTGGAGGCCGAGAAGCTGCGCACGGACGCCGAGCGCCGCGCCCGCCAGACGGTGGAGACGGCTCAGCGCCAGGCCGAGGACATCGTGGCCGACGCCAACGCCAAGGCCGACCGCATCCGCTCGGAATCCGAGCGCGAGCTGGCGGCGCTCACCAACCGCCGCGACAGCATCAACGCCCAGCTGACGAACGTCCGCGAGATGCTCGCCACGCTCACGGGCGCCGCGGTGGCGGCGGCCGGCTCCCCGACCGAGGACGAGCCGATCTCCCGCGGTGTGCCGGCGCAGCAGTCCCGGTAACGACCCGGGATACTCCGGCTGAACAGCGCGAAGCCCTCTGCCACTCCAGTGGCGGGGGGCTTCGTCCCGTCTTAACGTGTCCGCATGATCGAGCTGGAGGGGTTGACCAAACGGTACAGCGACAAGATCGCGGTGCAGGACCTCACCTTCACCGTGCGGCCGGGCATCGTCACGGGCTTCCTCGGGCCCAACGGTGCCGGCAAGTCCACGACGATGCGGATGATCCTGGGCCTCGACCACCCCACCGGAGGCGACGTCAGGATCGACGGCAAGCACTACGACCAACTGAAGGACCCGCTGACGTACATAGGGGCGCTGCTGGACGCGAAGGCGGTGCACGGCGGGCGGAGCGCCTACAACCATCTCCTCTGTCTGGCGCAGAGCAACGGGATCGCCACCCGCCGGGTGAATGAGGTGCTGGACACCGTGGGGCTCACGGCGGTGGCCCGGAAGAAGGCCAAGGGGTTCTCGCTCGGCATGGGCCAGCGGCTCGGCATCGCGGCCGCGCTCCTCGGCGACCCGCGGATCCTGATGTTCGACGAGCCGGTCAACGGGCTCGACCCGGAGGGCATCCACTGGATCCGTAATCTGATGAAGTCTCTGGCCGAGCAGGGCCGGACCGTGTTCGTCTCCAGCCATCTGATGAGCGAGATGGCGCTGACGGCCGATCACCTCGTCGTCATCGGACAGGGGCGGCTGCTCGCCGACACCTCCATGGCCGGCTTCATCCGGGAGAACTCGCGGTCGTACGTCCGTATCCGCACCCCGCAGCGCGAGCGGCTGTTCGACGTGCTGCACGAGGCCGGGATCGCGGTCGCGCAGGCCGATGGCAGCGCGCTGGAGGTGGAGGGCGGCAAGGCCGAGCGGATCGGCGAGCTGGCCGCCCAGCACGGGGTCGTGCTGCACGAGTTGAGCCCGCAGCAGGCCTCGCTGGAGGAGGCGTTCATGCAATTGACGGCGGAGTCGGTGGAGTACCACGCGCACTCCGACGCCACCCCGGTCCCGCGGGACTGGGGTGCCGACTGGAAGGAGCCTGAGTCATGACGGCCGCCCAGGTCATCCGGTCCGAATGGACGAAGATCAGGTCCGTGGCGTCGACGGTGTGGACGCTGTCCCTCGCCGTGGTCGTCACGATCGCCCTCAGCATGCTGATCTCCGCCCTGTCGCGGAGCCAGTTCGACGACATGTCCGCCCAGGACCGGCTGTCGTTCGACCCGACCTATGTGAGCTTCGCGGGCATGACGCTCGGGCAGCTCGCGATGATCGTGTTCGGGGTGCTGGTGGTGTCGAACGAGTACAGCACCAGCATGATCCGCGTCTCGCTGGCCGCGGTCCCGCGGCGCGGCACGTTCCTGTTCAGCAAGATCGCGGTGGCCGCCGGTCTTGCGCTCGTGGTGGGCCTGGTGACCAGCTTCGTCGCGTTCTTCCTCGGCCAGGCGATGCTCGGCTCCCACCGGGCCCAGCTCGGCGACCCCGGCGTGCTGCGGGCCGTCGTCGGCGGCGGGCTCTACATGACGCTGATCGCGGTGTTCTCGATGGGCGTCGCGGCGATGCTGCGCTCGCCGATGCTGTCGCTCGGCATCCTGATGCCGTTCTTCTTCCTGATCTCGGGCATCCTCGGCAGCGTCGACGCGACGAAGAAGATCGGCCGGTACCTGCCCGACCAGGCAGGCAGCCGGATCATGCAGGTGGTCCCTCAGGTCGACGACGACACCCCCTACGGACCCTGGGGCGGCCTCGGCATCATGGTGCTGTGGGCGCTCGCGGCCGTGATCGGCGGTTACATCCTGCTGAAGAAGCGCGACGCGTAGTGACGACGGGCCTTTGCTGTGCCTTGGGCGGAACCGTCAGCACCCGGATAAGCTCCTAACCCTTACGGGGGCGTGTGCCCCGCTGTCCTGAACTTTCGAGGCATACCTTCCGATGGGGACCGGAGCATGATCGAGGCTGTCGGCCTGACCAAGCGCTACGGCGACAAGACCGCCGTGCACAACCTTTCCTTCCAGGTGCGGCCGGGAGCCGTCACCGGCTTCCTCGGGCCGAACGGCTCGGGGAAGTCGACGACCATGCGGATGATCCTGGGCCTGGACATTCCCACCGCGGGCTCGGTGACGATCGGCGGCTACCCCTACCGGAAGCTGCCGAACGCCGCCCGCCAGGTGGGCGCGCTGCTCGACGCCAAGGCGGTGCACGGCGGCCGGCACGCCCGCAACCACCTGCTCTGCCTGGCCCAGCTGTCCGGCATCCCGGCCCGCCGCGTGGACGAGGTGCTCGGTGTCGTCGGCCTCCAGGAGGTGGCCAGGAAGCGGTCCAAGGGCTTCTCCCTGGGCATGGGCCAGCGGCTCGGCATCGCGGCCGCGCTCCTCGGCGACCCGCAGGTGCTGCTGTTCGACGAGCCGGTCAACGGGCTCGACCCCGAGGGCATCCTGTGGGTGCGCAACCTGATGAAGGCGCTCGCCGCGGAGGGGCGGACGGTGTTCGTCTCCAGCCACCTCATGAGCGAGATGGCGCTGACCGCCGACCATCTGATCGTCATCGGGCGCGGACAGCTGCTCTCCGACATGAGTGTGACGGATTTCATCTCGGCCAACTCCGCCGACTTCGCGCGCGTGCGGACCCCGGACACCGAGCCCCAACTCCGCGAGAAGCTGACCTCCGCGCTCACCGAGGCGGGCGGGCATGTGCTGCCGGAGCAGGACGGCGCGCTGCGCGTGACGGGGCTGCCGCTCCCCCGCATCAGCGATCTGGCGCACGAGGCCGACGTACGGCTGTGGGAGCTGTCGCCGCACCAGGCGTCGCTGGAGGAGGCGTACATGCGGATGACGCAGGGCGCCGTGGACTACCGCTCCACCATCGACCAGAAGGCCGGGCTGCAGCAGCCGCTGCCGCCGGGCGCGCAGCCGCCGATGCCGGTGCCGGGCCAGGGCCAGCCGGGCTGGTACGCCCCGCCGCCACCCCAGCAGGGCGGTCAGGCGTTCACGATGCCGCCGGGGCAGCAGGCGCCGGGCGGCGCGCCCGCGGGCCCCTACGGCGGGCAGGGAGCGCCCGCAGGGGCGTACGGCGCACCGGCGGGCGCACCGAACCCGTACAGCGCCCCGGCGGCGCCCGGCGCGGGGCAGCCCAACCCGTACGCCCAGCCGGCCCCGCAGCCGCCCCAGGCGCAGCCCGCCGCGGGCGCGCCGGCCCAGCCCGCGGCGCCGGCCGCCGAGCCGGCCCCGTCCGCGCCCGTCTCCGCCGACCCGACCAAGCCCGAGGACGCCCGATGAGCACCCACCAGCCCCCGATGCCCCAGGCAGCCGTGGACGCGACCGACTGGCGGCCGGCGCCGGGTGGCCCGTTCCCGGGGTACACCTCGCCGATCCCGGTGGTGCGCACCCATCTCGGACATGCGCTCGCCTCCGAGTGGACGAAGATCAAGTCGGTGCGCTCGACGATGTGGACGCTCGGTGTGTTCGTCCTCCTCGTGGTCGGCATCGGCCTGCTGACCGGGTCGCTGGTCAGCGGCTCGACCTCGGACATGTCCGGCGAGAACCCGCTGTCCCTCGGCTTCTTCGGACTGCTGCTCGGCACCATGTGCGTCATCACGCTGGGCGTGCTGACCACGGCGTCGGAGTACGGCACCGGCATGATCCGTACGACCATGACGGCCTGCCCCTCGCGGGTGCGCGTGCTGACGGCCAAGGCGATCGTGTTCTTCGTCGTCGCCTTCGTCGTCACGCTGGCGGCCACCTCCCTAGTCGCCCTGGCGCAGACGTCCATGCTGGACGGCACGCCCGGCTTCCGGACCCCGACCGGCGGTGAGTGGCTGAAGGGCACGGTGGGCGTCAGCCTGTACATCGCGCTGCTCGGGCTGCTCTCGCTCGTCGTCGGCTCGATGATCCGGCACTCGGCGGGCGCGATCACCATCATGATCGGCGCCCTGCTCGCGCCGCTGGTGATCGCGCTGTTCATGTTCTCGTCGTCGCTGGAGAAGGTGCGCGAGCTGCTCTTCGAGTACTCGATCCCGAACCAGCTGAGCGTCTTCTACGCCAACTCGCTGAGCAACTCCGGCCCGTCGGGCTGGGATCCGCTGTGGATCGCCCTGGGTGTCACGGCGGTGGCGTTCGGCGCGGCCTGCCTGCTCCTGGAGAAGCGCGACGTCTGACCCCGCGGCGCCACCCCGAAGTGATCTAGAACCGCGGCGTGTTACGGGACCGCTGCACCCGTGTGGTGCGGCGGTCCTTCGCGTTCCAGCAGGCCTTGTGCCAGTGCCGGCGGTCGTCGACGCCCGCGTGCTCCGGCCAGGCCACCACGTGCGGGAGGCCGGAGGGGATCACCTGGTCGCAGCCGGGGCAGCGGTAGGTCTTGCCCTGGGCGCTGGCCCCGGCGACATGACGCACGTTCCAGTCCTCGCCCTGCCACTGCTCCGTGGACTGCCAGCCGCCGTAGCGGTCGGCGCGGTCGTCCTCGGCGCTCCGGCCGGACGAGGCCGCACCCTTGGGGTCCTTGGGCCGGTTGCGACGCGGGGACACGGGACACCTCACGGGGCTATACAGGATGCAGGGACTGTGTCCAGCGTACGCGGCCCGCACGGGGGTACGCGAAGGACCTCAAACCACACAAGTCGCCCAGCAGGGCCAGGCATTCTGCAGACAATCCGCAAATCCCGTCGCCAGGCCGTGTCCTCGGCACGTGTCAGAGGGTTATGCCGGTCGGGGGAGCTCCGCGTCGGAGCCACGAAAGCAGGAAAGACCATGCACGTAGGAAGTTTTGTGCTGGCCGCCCAGTTCCCGGGGCAGGGCCAGGGGGAGGCGCTGCACCGGGCGGTCCGCTCGGCGCAGGTCACCGAGGAAGCGGGGCTCGACGCGGTGTGGCTGGCCGAGCACCACTTCGTGCCGTACGGCACCTGCCCGTCCGCGATCACCCTGGCCGCGCTGCTGCTGGGCCGCACCCGCCGCATCCAGGTCGGCACGGCCGTCAGCGTGCTCCCCACGGTCCATCCGGTCGCCCTCGGCGAACAGGCCGCGCTGCTGCATGTGACCAGCGGCGGGCGCTTCACGCTGGGCGTCGGCCGCGGCGGCCCCTGGGTGGATCTGGAGGTGTTCGGCTCGGGCCTCGCCGCGTACGAGCACGGGTTCCCGGAGTCACTCGATCTGCTGGTGCGCTGGCTGCGCGAACCGTCGGTCGCGGCCTCGGGCGAGCGGTTCGCCTTCCGTGCGGTCCCGGTCGTGCCGCGCCCGACGGAGGCGCTGACGGACGTGCCGGGCCCCGAGGTCGTGGTCGCCTGCACCTCGCCGGCGAGCGTCCGGCTGGCGGCCGAGCGCGGCCTGTCGATGCTGCTGGGGATGCACATCGGGGACGAGGAGAAGGCCGAGATGGTCGCCCTGTGGCGGCGGCACGCGCGCGCGACGGGGCGGCCCGCCGACGAGATCGCCCGCGCCGCCCATGTGTCGGCGGGCGTCTGCCAGCTCGCCGACCGACGCACGGATGCGGTGGAGACGCTGCTGAAGGCGATGCCGGGTTGGCTGAAACAGGGGCTGGAGGCGCATACGACGGTGGACGGCCGGATGCGTGCGATGCGCGATCCCCTCGCCTACACCGAACTCCTCTGCGGGCTGCACCCGGTGGGCACCCCGCGACTGTGCGCGGACCGGCTCGCGGCGACCTCCGAACGGACGGGCATCTCCCGTTTCGCACTGCTCGTCGAGGGCTCGGGGGACCTCGCGACGACGGAGGAGAACGTACGGCGGCTGGGCACCGAGGTGCTCCCCCAACTCCGCTGACGCCGTGCGGTGTCCGCGCCGAGCGGGGAGCTTGCCGCCCCGGTACTGGATGCACCTCCCGCGGGCGGAGCGGCAAGCAGGCGGCTCACACCGTCAGCAGTCCCGGAGCTCGGGCGACTGGTTGAGCAACTGGTTGCGCACCGAGGTGAAGCGGGCCAGCGTCTCGTCGACCGAGGCGTCCAGCGGGAACACCGCCACCCGATGGCAGTTCTGGAAGGCCAGCCGCACACCGAAGTGCCGCTGCAGCGCGCCGCGTATCGCGTCACTCGCGAGCGCACGCAGCAGCTGACCGCGTGCCTGCTCGTCCGGCGGGGGCGTCTGGTTGTCGGCGAACTCTCCGCCGTCCACCTTCAGCTGGGCCACCAGGGAGCTGATCATCTCCCACGCGTAGGGCAGGGAGGTCCGGACGCAGTCGACGAAATCGGCTTCGTCGACCTCGCCTCGCTCGGCCTGTTCGAGTAGGGCCGGTGAGACGTCGAGCGACATGGGTTCTCCTCTCGCACCCCCGCACAGCAGGGGTTGCCGGACAGGTCAGGGAGTTCGCGATGTCGAACACGCTGAGTACACAGGTCGCGACCTCCCGTTCCCTACGGTAGGCAACCGACGGTGACGGCACCAGCAGAATGCGTACATGGGCCGATCGGATTGGGCGCACAATCGGCCAGGGATGAACAACTCTTTACACGGGTAAGGGGACGACCCGCCGGGATCCGGTCGACCGGGACGAGGCGAGACCGGTGGGCGAATCGCGGCCGTCGGGGCGCGTCGAGTAGCGTTGCCGACCATGCGTCTCGTCATTGCCCGGTGCTCCGTCGACTACGCCGGTCGGCTCACCGCCCACCTTCCCTCGGCTCCCCGTCTGATCCTGGTCAAGGCGGACGGCAGCGTCTCGATCCACGCGGACGACCGGGCCTACAAGCCCCTCAACTGGATGTCGCCGCCCTGCACTCTCAAGGAGGGGACAGGGGACGAGGACGGTGTCTGGACCGTCATCAACAAGGCGGGCGAGAAGCTCATCATCACCATGGAGGAGATCCTGCACGACTCCTCGCACGAACTCGGCGTGGACCCCGGCCTGATCAAGGACGGTGTGGAAGCGCACCTCCAGGAACTGCTCGCCGACCGCATCGAGACGCTCGGCGAGGGCTACACGCTGATCCGCCGCGAGTACATGACCGCCATCGGCCCGGTCGACATCCTGTGCCGGGACGCGACGGGACAGACCGTCGCCGTCGAGATCAAGCGGCGCGGTGAGATCGACGGCGTGGAGCAACTCACCCGCTATCTGGAGCTGTTGAACCGCGATCCGCATCTCGCCCCGGTCCGCGGCGTCTTCGCCGCCCAGGAGATCAAGCCCCAGGCCCGGGTCCTCGCCACCGACCGCGGCATCGGCTGCCAGGTGCTGGACTACGACGCCATGCGGGGCATCGAGGACGACAAGCTGCGGCTGTTCTGAGCGACGCGGGACAGTGCGGGACGGGCCGGATCCGGGCGACGGATCCGGCCCGCGCCGCCTCAGATGACGGAATCCGGGCCGCTCGGCGAGCCCGTGCCGTCCGGGGCGCTCGCCGAACTGCTCGCCTCCGCCGGTGCGCTGGAGGCGGGGCCGCTGGCCGAGTCGGACGTGGTCGGCGTCGGATCCGAGCTCGGCGACTCGGAGGGCTCCGGCGGAGTCGACGGCGGTGTGGGCGATGTCGACGGCGACGGCTTGGACGTCGGCGATGTCGACGTGGGCGGCCTGCCGGTGGGCGACGTGGACGGCGAGGACGGCGAGTCGTCACCGCCCGGCCGCCGCGTCCCGCTCGGGTCGTCCGACGGCCCGGTCATGGCCGGCGACGACGGCGGCGTCGGGTCGTCCGAGGTGCCCAGCGTGCCGTCGGGGCCCGGGTCGGTGGGCCTGCTGGTCGCCGTGCCGGTGTCGCCGCTGTCCTTCTTGGGCGTGTCCGCGCCCAGGCTGCCGTCGTCGGTGCCCGCACCGGCCGACGGGTTGACGTCGACCTTGCCGGACGGGTCGTCGGCGCTGTCGTGGGTCGTCATGCCGAGCGTCACCACCGTGCCGAGCACGGCCGCGAGCAGCGCGCCGGAACCGGCGGCCACCAGATTGCGCCGGGCCAGCCGGCGCAGCCCGCCGCCGGGCTTCTGCGCGGGTGCCGGGGGCCCGCTCCGACGGCTGACGAGCGTGTCAGCGACCGGCGGTGCCGCGGACGGGAAGCCCGCGGGGACGCCGCCGGGCGGCGCGGCGGACTCGTCCCGGCGCGCGGCCGCCTTCTCGCCCGCGCCGGCTCCGCCCCCGGGCACATCGCCCGCGCGGTCGGCGACCAGGGCGAGGGCACGGCGGCCGGCCACGGCGCCCCGCTTGTCGGCGAGGGCGCCGCGCAGACCGACCGAGGCCTCCAGTTCGGCGCGGGCCCGGTCCAGTTGGCCGCCGCACAGCGCGAGGACACCCAACTCGTGGTGGAAGTAGGCCTGTTCGGCCACGTCACCGGCGATCCGGGCGGCCTCGGCGCCGGACCGCAGCGCCCGTTCCCAGGCGCCCCAGTGCAGCCCCGAGGCAAAGGCGGGCGCGGCCGTGCGGGCGAGCCCGACGGCGGGGCTCTCCTCGTCCTCGGCGGCCGGCGGGGGCTGCGGCACGAGGACGGCCAGCGCGGCGAGCACGGCGTCGGCCTCGGCGCACACCCGCTCGGGCGTGACGGAGGGGTGGCCGGCCCACCAGGAGTAGTGCTGGGCGGCGGTGAGGGCCTCGGCGGCCAGGTCGTCGGCGTATCCGGCGGCCTCCAACTGCGTCTGCACGCCCGCCGCGAGGCGGTAGCGGGAGCCGACCGGGGAGACCAGCCCGCAGCCCGCGAGTTCACCGAGCGCGGCGTCCGCGTGGGTGTCGCCGGCCAGGGCGGGCAGATGCGCCTGGTGCGGCACCTCACCGCCGAGGGCGACGGCGAGCCGCAGGGCGGCGCGTGCCGAGGCGCTCAGCCGGGAGGCGAGCAGCGGAGCGGGCGCCGCGGCCTCGCCGAGCGACGGCAGGGGCACCTCCTCGGCGTCCTCGGCGTCCGTGCCGAAGGACGCGGGGCCGCCGCCCGGTTCGGCCGCCGCCGAGCGCGGGGAAGGGGGCCGTACGTCCTCGAAAACCCCGAACTCGTCCACGGCACCCACGCTGGTCCGCAGCCGGTCGCGCTGCCGCAGCAGGGCGCCGGCCTGGACGAAGCGCAGCGGCAGGCCCTCCGACTCAAACCAGAGGTCGCCCGCCCAGTTGGCCTCCTCCTCGGTGAGGACACGGCCGACGGCGCGCTCCAGCAGGTCGACGCCGCCGGCGCGGTCGAGGCCGTTGAGGAAGATCTCCTCGACGGCGGATTCGGCGGACGGCGCGGGCACGTCGGGGGTGGCGCCGATCAGGAAGGCGCACTCGGGGGTGGCCACGATCAGCTCGTCGAGGGCGGCACCGCCGAACTCGATGTCGTCGAGCACGACGACGGCGCCGATCTCGCCGACCAGGCCGAGCAGCTCCTCCCGCTCGGGTCGGTACCGGGGCGCGTCGTACACGGCGTGGAAGAGGTCGTGCAGCAGCTCGCCCGACGTGCGGTGGAAGCCGCTCAGCCGGACCACGCCGTCGGGGGCGAGGTCCGCGCAGTCCTCGGCGACGAGGTCGAGCAGGGCGGTGCGACCGGACCCGGAGGGCCCGGTGAGGCGTACGGAGCGGCCGCGGGCCAGCAGCCGCACCAGGCGCTCGCGCTCGTCCTGGCGTTCCAGGAGCGGCAGCGTGGGCCCGGCCGGTCCCGGCGGCACGGGCGGCCGTGCGGCGCGCTCGGCCGAGGCGCGCTCGGCCGCGGTGAACTTCACGGGCCTGCCGGGCCGCTCCCCCGGCGGGCAGGGCTCTATCTCGCTGCCGTCGACGGGGTTGACCGTGAGCAGGAAGTCACCGGAGACGAGCTGCACCGTGCGGGCGAGTGCGGGTGTGCTCTGGCCGAAGTCCGGTGTGAGGGATTCCCGGGGCGCACGCGGGCGCGGCGGGTCGCCTGGCCCGGTCTCGAATTCACTCGCCCGGGAGGTGTCCCCACCGTCGTGGCCGTGGTCCTCGGGTCCCGGTTTGATCGGGTCCATAGGTTCTCAAGCCCCCAAAAACGTGGTGTGCCCGTATCCGGCCCCTCCCGGCCTGCTGCACACCGCGCTGTCGCTTCTGGTCCGGGCCCGCTCGAGGGTTCGTATGGCAGCGGGCGAGCGAACCTTAAACCTTGGCACACCATCCACAACAGGCCGGGGTACCGGTCGGCCCGAGACGTCACGGTCTTGGGAGGATTGCGCATGACGTGCGGTTCTACGGTCTGCGCCCGGGTCTCCCCGCTCGCCCGGTGCACTCCCGGTCGCGGCGTCACACCCGGGGCAGGGACTCGACCCCGATGCCCCCCTCGATGGCCAGGATCCGGTGCAGCCGGGTGGCGACGAGCAGACGCTGCATCTGGGGCGGCACGTCGCGCAGCACCAGGCGCCGGCCGCAGCGGCCGGCCCGCCGGTGCACCCCCATGATCACCCCGAGCCCCGTGGCGTCCCAGGAGTCGAGTTCGGAGAGGTCGAGGACCAGGTCGCCGACACCGTCATCGACGGCCGAGTGCAGGGCCGTACGGGCGTCCGCCGCGCTGCGGACGTCGAGGCGGCCCCCGACGACCAGCTCGGCGTGGTCGCCCCTGATGTGCATAATGCGCTCCCCGTGAGTGCGGCGGCGTGCTCCGTGACTGTGCTGTGCACGGTCTGACTGCTTCAGCGACAGCCAGGTTGCCGTCTGTAAGCGAACCGATACCGAATTCACCCTTGAGGGTGATATCCCAGGGGCTGGTGCGGTCTCGGCGCCCCCGTCCGGCCTGATGCCGGCCGGAGGTCAGTAGGTGTAGAAGCCCTGCCCGCTCTTGCGTCCGATGTCACCGGCGTCCACCATCCGGCGCATCAGCTCCGGCGGCGCGAACTTCTCGTCCTGCGACTCGGTGTAGATGTTGCTGGTGGCGTGCAGCAGGATGTCGACGCCGGTGAGGTCCGCCGTGGCGAGCGGGCCCATGGCGTGGCCGAAGCCCAGCTTGCAGGCCAGGTCGATGTCCTCGGCGCTGGCCACGCCCGACTCGTACAGCTTGGTCGCCTCGACGACGAGCGCCGAGATCAGCCGGGTGGTGACAAAGCCGGCCACGTCCCGGTTGACGACGATGCAGGTCTTGCCCACGGACTCGGCGAACTCCCGCGCGGTGGCGAGGGTTTCGTCGCTGGTCTTGTAGCC
This sequence comes from Streptomyces shenzhenensis, assembly GCF_003688995.1. Lineage (GTDB taxonomy): Bacteria > Actinomycetota > Actinomycetes > Streptomycetales > Streptomycetaceae > Streptomyces > Streptomyces shenzhenensis_A. The sequence goes on from NZ_PENI01000036.1 coordinate 52,548, forward strand.
GCGGACGAGTTCGACCAGCCGCATCATCGGCACCGGCGAGAAGAAGTGCACGCCGACGACCCGCTCCGGGCGCTCGGTGGCCGCCGCGATCTTGGTGATGGGGATGGCCGAGGTGTTGGAGGCGAGCACGGCGTCCGGGCGCACCAAGGCGTCGAGCGCGCGGAAGATCTCGTGCTTGATCTCCAGCTTCTCGAAGACGGCCTCGATGACGAGGTCGGCGTCGGCCACGGCGTCCAGGTCGGTGGTGGCGGTGATGCGGGCGAGTGCGGCGTCGGCGTCGTGCGCCTCCATCGTGCCCTTGCCCACGAACTTGTCGTACGAGGCCCTGATCGCGTCGGTGCCTCGCCTGAGCGCCTCGTCGGTGACATCACGCAGGACCACGTCCCAGCCCGCCTGCGCGGAGACCTGGGCGATGCCGGACCCCATGAGACCGGACCCGATGACGGCGAGCTTCCGTGCCACTCCGACTCCCCTTACGCACTGTTGAGGTCTGCCTCTCCGGCGGACATTAGCAGTGCCGGTACAGGGCTGGGCGCCTGGTGATCGGCGATCCTCCTCACAGTCGGGAACTCGGCGTCGGCCGGTCGGTATTGGGTTCCGCGCGGTGATGTCCCGGCGCCGCTGATGCCGCCGGCGACTAGATTGGCCACATGGTCAATCTGACGCGTATCTACACCAGGACCGGCGACAAGGGCACCACGAACCTCGGGGACATGAGCCGGGTCGCCAAGACCGACCTGAGGATCGCCGCGTACGCCGACGCCAACGAGGCGAACGCGGTGCTGGGCACGGCGATCGCGCTGGGCGGCCTCGACGCGGAGCTGGTCGAGGTCCTCGCCCGGGTGCAGAACGACCTGTTCGACGTGGGCGCGGACCTGTCGACCCCGGTGGTGGAGAACCCCGCGTCGGCGAAGGACACCGTCCCGCCGCTGCGCATCGAGCAGTTCTACGTCGACCGGCTGGAGGCGGACTGCGACCGCTTCAACGAGCGGCTGACGAAGCTGCGCTCCTTCATCCTGCCGGGCGGCACCCTGGGCGCCGCCCTGCTCCACCAGGCCTGCACGGTCGTCCGCCGCGCCGAGCGCTCGACCTGGGCGGCCCTGGAGGCGCACGGCGACTCCGTGAACCCGCTCACCGCGACCTACCTCAACCGGCTGTCCGACCTGCTGTTCATCCTGGCCCGCACGGCGAACAAGGAGACCGGCGACGTGCTGTGGGTACCGGGCGGGGAGCGCTGAGCGCTCCGCTGGAAATGCCGCGATGTGCCGTCGGTCGTCCGCGGCACCATCGTGGCTGGTCGCGCAGTTCCCCGCGCCCCTTCAGGGCGCGGGGCGCGCTCAGGGCAGTTTGGCCGGCTTCCGGTCCTCGGCGGGTGCCCGCTTGGGGAACAGGGTGTAGCTGGCGGCGATCACCACATTGATCCCGATCAGCCACACCATCCTCAGCTGCCACGCCCGCAGCGAGCCGGTCTCGCCGTCGGAACCGACGTACCAGGCGGCGGCCTGCAACAGCGCGATGGCGACCACGGAGGCGACGATCCAGCGGCCCGCGGTCCGCCACTCGCGGACGGCGCGGGCCATGCCGTACTTCGGTGGCTTCACCGGCGCCGGCCCGCCCGCGAAGCGATGGGCGACCCGGGCGTCGGCCCACTTGATCGTGGCGTGCCCGAGACCCACAGTGAAGCCGATGTAGACGGCCGCGAGACCGTGCCGCCAGTCCGGCTCCGCGCCGTTCTTGAGGTCGATCGCCGTCACGGTGAACAGCACGATCTCCAGCAGCGGCTCGCACAGCAGCAGCGCGAGGCCGGTACGCGGCATCCGCAGCGGATAGCGGAAGGCAAGTCCGGCCGCCAGCAGCACCCAGAACGCCACCTCACAGGCGATGATCAACCCGACGATCACGGTTCGCTCCTTTCTGTCACCTCTCCAGGCTCCCGTCCCGGGTCGCCGGTTTCGTCGTCGTCGGCGACGAACTCGCGGTACATCGAAAGATGCAGTCGCGGACCCTTCCCCGGGGGCAGGCGGGCCGCCCGCGGGCCGTGTTGGATGGAGGGCATGGCCCCGAACCTGCCCCGCCCGCACCGCGACGACCTGCGCATCGCCGTGGGCGGGCTGTTCGGCGGGCTGCTGCTGTGGGCGGTCGGCATCTTCCCGCGGACGGCCTCGGACGACCTGGCCGTCCGGCCCGGGTACTGGGCGCCCCTGGTGCCGCTGGCCGTGATGGCGGGCTGCGAACTGCTGCGCCGCATCCGGCCCGGCGCGGGCCTGCTGATCGGCACGGCCGCGATGGTCGCGGACCTGCTGACCCGGGGCAGCGTCGCCACGATCGTGCTCTACACGGACCTGATGTACGCGGCGGTCCTGTACGGCACGCCCGCCGTCGCCCGCCGCCTCCCGTGGATCACCGGGCTGCTCACCGTGCTCGGCGGGGTGGTGCCGGCCGCGCTCTGGCGCGATCCGCAGGGGATGCTCATCGGGGTCGGCGTGGGCGTCGTCGCCTTCGCCCCGGCCGCGACCGGCTGGGTGGTGCGCAACCACCGGGACGCGGCCGAGGCGGCACGGCTGCGGGCGGAGCAGACCGCGCTGCTCGCCGAGATGGACCGCGCCCAGGCCGTCGCCGCCGAACGGGCCCGGGTGGCACGGGAGTTGCACGACCTGGTGGCCAACCATCTGTCCGCGATCGCCATCCACTCCACCGCGGCGCTGTCGATCGACGACCCCGGCACCTCCAGGGAGGCGCTCGGGGTGATCCGGGAGAACAGCGTCGAGGGGCTGGCCGAGATGCGGCGGCTGATCGGGATCCTGCGGGACCACGCCGGCGGCGAGCCGTTCGCCACCCCCACGCTGGACAGCCTGGCCACGCTGGTCGACGGCGCCCGCGGCAACGGTCTCGACGTCACGCTCGACACCGATCACGGCGAGGTCCCGGCCCCCGTGGAACTCGCCGCCTACCGGATCGTGCAGGAGTCCCTGACCAACGCGCTCAAGCACGCCGGGCCGGGCCGGGTCACCGTCCGTCTCGTCCAGCGGGACGGTGTCCTGGACGTGCGGGTGAGCAGCCCGTACGGCCGTCCGGACGGCCCGCGGGCGCCCGGTTCCGGCGCCGGTCTGATCGGGATGCGGGAACGAGCCGTGCTGCTGGACGGCGGCTTCGAGGCCGGTCCCGACGGCGGCGTGTGGACCGTGCGCGCCACCCTCCCCGTGACCGAAGGAGACCCCGAATGATCCGTGTCCTGGTCGCCGAGGACCAGTCCGCAGTCCGCGCCGGGCTCGTACTGATCCTGCGCAGCGCGCCCGACATCGAGGTGGTGGGCGAGGCGGCGGACGGCGAGCGGGCGGTGCGGCTGGCCCGGGAACTGCGGCCGGACCTGGTGCTGATGGACGTTCAGATGCCCCGCAGGGACGGGGTGTCGGCGACCCGTGAGGTGGTCGGGGAGGGGCTCGCCGATGTGCTCGTGCTGACCACCTTCGACCTCGACGAGTATGTGTTCGGGGCGCTGCGGGCCGGGGCCGCCGGGTTCCTGCTGAAGAACGCCGAGGCGAAGGACCTGCTGACGGCGGTGCGCACGGTGGCGCGCGGCGAGGGGATGATCGCCCCGGCGGTCACCCGGCGGCTGATCGCCGAGTTCGCCGCCCGGCCGGTGCGGGAGACGTCGGCCGATCCGGCGGTGCTGGACGCGCTGACGCGACGGGAACGGGAAGTCCTGTCGTGTCTGGGCGAGGGGCTGTCCAACGCGGAGATCGCCGAGCGGCTCGAGATGGCCGAGGGGACCGTGAAGACGCACGTCAGCCGGCTGCTGGCGAAGCTGGAGCTGCGCAGTCGGGTGCAAGCCGCGGTGCTGGCACAGGAGTTGGGGATCTAGCCCGGCACCTCGGTAGTGGTCCAGACCTATTGACCCGTGGTCCAGACCTTTCTATTCTCGCGGCACAGTGGGCGTGAAGGCTCAGTCATGCCCCCGACACCCCCGGTCACCGGTTTCGGCGCCCCGGTGGCCGACGACACAAGAGGAGGCGCACGATGCGCTTCAGACACAGAGCCGCGGCAGGGTTCGCGACCCTGCTGCTCCCCCTCGCCGGGCTGGTCGGCCTCGCCGGTCCCGCCCAGGCGGCCGAGACCGCCACGGCCACCTACACCAAGGCCTCGGACTGGGGAACCGGGTTCGAGGGCAAGTGGACCGTCCAGAACACCGGCACGACGACCATCACCGCGTGGACGGTCGAGTGGGACTTCCCCTCCGGTACGTCCGTCACCTCCGCCTGGGACGCGGACGTCACGTCCTCCGGCACCCACTGGACCGCCAAGAACAAGTCCTACAACGGCACTCTCGCCCCGGGCGCCTCGGTCTCCTTCGGCTTCAACGGCGCGGGCTCCGGCTCCCCCGCCAACTGCAAGCTGAACGGCGGCAGTTGTGACGGCACCTCGGTACCGGGCGACAACCCGCCGTCCGCGCCGGGCACCCCGACGGCCTCCGACATCACCAACACCTCGGTGAAGCTGTCCTGGTCGGCGGCCACCGACGACAAGGGCGTCAAGAACTACGACGTGCTGCGCGGCGGCGCCAAGGTCGCCACCGTGACGTCCACCTCGTACACGGACACCGGCCTGACCGCGGGCACCGACTACTCGTACACCGTCCAGGCCCGCGACACCGCCGACCAGACCGGCCCGGTCAGCGGCGCGGTCGCCGTGCGCACCACCGGCGGCACCACTCCCCCGCCCACCGGCGACACGGTCAAGCTCGGCTACTTCACCGAGTGGGGCATCTACGGCCGCAACTACAACGTCAAGAACCTGGTGACGTCCGGCTCCGCGGCCAAGATCACGCACATCAACTACGCCTTCGGCAACGTCACCGGCGGCAAGTGCGCGATCGGCGACTCCTTCGCCGACTACGAGAAGAGCTTCACCGCCGACCAGTCGGTCAGCGGCGCCGCCGACACCTGGGACCAGCCGCTGCGCGGCAACTTCAACCAGCTGCGCCAGCTGAAGGCCAAGTACCCGAACCTCAAGGTGCTGTGGTCCTTCGGCGGCTGGACCTGGTCCGGCGGCTTCACCGAGGCGGCCAGGAACCCGGCGGCCTTCGCGCAGTCCTGCTACGACCTGGTCGAGGACCCGCGCTGGGCCGATGTCTTCGACGGCATCGACATCGACTGGGAGTACCCGAACGCCTGCGGCCTGAGCTGCGACAGCAGCGGGCGGGACGCCTTCAAGAACCTGATGTCGGCGCTGCGGGCCAAGTTCGGCGCCAACTACCTGGTCACCGCGGCCACCACGGCCGACGGCTCCTCCGGCGGCAAGATCGACGCCACCGACTACGCGGGCGCCGCGCAGTACGTCGACTGGTACAACGTGATGACGTACGACTTCTTCGGCGCCTGGGCGGCGCAGGGCCCGACCGCCCCGCACTCCCCGCTCACCTCGTACAGCGGCATCCCGACCGCCGGCTTCACCACGGCCGACGCGATGGCCAAGTACAAGGCGCAGGGCGTGCCCGCGAAGAAGCTGCTCATCGGCATCGGCTTCTACGGCCGCGGCTGGACCGGCGTCACCCAGGACGCCCCGGGCGGCACCGCCACCGGAGCGGCGGCGGGCACCTACGAGCAGGGCATCGAGGACTACAAGGTGCTCAAGACGTCCTGCCCGGCCACCGGCACCGTCGCGGGCACCGCCTACGCGAAGTGCGGCAGCAACTGGTGGTCGTACGACACCCCGGCGACCATCGGCACAAAGATGGCGTGGGCCAAGACCCAGGGTCTGGGCGGCGCGTTCTTCTGGGAGTTCAGCGGCGACACCGGCAACGGCGAACTGGTGAGCGCCATCAACAGCGGCCTGTCGTAGGACGGTTCGCAAGAAGGTTCGCCGGACCAACCGGCACCGAGCGACCTTGACACTCCCCCGGACCTAGTCGGGGAACCCCCCACGCAACGGGTGGATGCGGCTACGCCACATTCACCCGTTGTCCGGGCGGGGCAGCCTCCAGCCACGCGAGGAAACCGGTCAGCGCGTCGTCGCTCATGGCGAGTTCGAGGCGGGTGCCGCGATGGGTACAGGCCAGGATGACGGCGTCGGAGAGCAGCGCCAACTCCTCCTCGCCCTCCGGGACCCGGCGGCCGGCCACCTCGATCGCGGAACGCTCCAGGACGCGCCGCGGCCGGTAGGCGTAGGAGAAGACGCGGTACCACTCGATGCGGTCACCGTTGTAGCGGGCGACGCCGTAGCTCCAGCCCTTGCCGCTGGTGTCGGGTTTCTCCACCACGTCCCAGCGCAGCGAACAGTCGAACGTGCCCCCGGAGCGCTGGATGAGCCGGCGGCGCAGACCGAACAGGAACAGCCCCACCACCACGAGCGCTACCACGACTCCGCACACAGTCAGAGCGAGGACCATCGGCACCGACCTCCTCGTCTCCTAGGTAACGGAACGGAAAAAACACCCACATCTGCCTCAGCCGCGGCCGGTACCGGATTGCTCCGGTACCGGCCGCGGCTGAGTGTCGTCATCGCACGACGCTCCCCCAGAGCCTAGAGGACTGGGAGGCGTCCCCGGTCAGCGCGTCGTCGCCGCACGCAGGCGGACATCCGCGCGCCGCTCGGCGGCGGCATCACCCTCCGCCTTCGCGCGCTCCAGCTCCCGCTCCACGCGCTGGACGTCGATCTCGTCCGACAGTTCGGCGATCTCGGCCAGCAGCGACAGCTTGTCGTCCGCGAACGAGATGAAACCGCCGTGCACCGCGGCGACGACCGTGCCGCCATCACTCGTACGGATGGTCACCGGGCCCGACTCCAGCACACCGAGCAGCGGCTGGTGACCGGGCATGACGCCGATGTCGCCGGACGTGGTGCGCGCGACGACCAGGGTGGCCTCGCCGGACCAGACCTGACGGTCGGCGGCGACCAGCTCGACGTGCAGCTCAGCAGCCAAGGGTGGCTCCTCGGGTCACCACCCGGCTCAGGTGCCGGGTGTGGGGTCAATTCTAATGGGCGTGGCGAGAGGGGCCGGACGCACCCCGGAAGGAGTGGGTCCACGCCCCTCTCGGACGAGCGCGGGGCTCAGGAGACGCCCAGCTCCTTGGCGTTGGCCTTGAGGTCCTCAATACCACCGCACATGAAGAACGCCTGCTCGGGGAAGTGGTCGTACTCACCGTCGCAGATCGCGTTGAACGCGGCGATCGACTCGTCGAGCGGCACGTCCGAGCCGTCCACGCCGGTGAACTGCTTGGCGACGTGGGTGTTCTGGGACAGGAAGCGCTCCACACGACGGGCCCGGTGGACGACGAGCTTGTCCTCCTCGCCGAGCTCGTCGATACCGAGGATCGCGATGATGTCCTGGAGGTCCTTGTACTTCTGCAGGATCGTCTTGACGCGCATCGCGGCGCCGTAGTGGTCCTGCGTGATGTAGCGCGGGTCCAGGATCCGGGACGTGGAGTCCAGCGGGTCCACGGCCGGGTAGATGCCCTTCTCGGAGATCGGACGGGAGAGCACCGTCGTCGCGTCGAGGTGGGCGAAGGTGGTGGCCGGGGCCGGGTCGGTCAGGTCGTCCGCGGGGACGTAGATCGCCTGCATCGAGGTGATCGAGTGACCGCGGGTCGAGGTGATGCGCTCCTGGAGGAGGCCCATCTCGTCGGCCAGGTTCGGCTGGTAGCCCACCGCGGACGGCATACGGCCGAGCAGCGTGGAGACCTCGGAACCGGCCTGCGTGAAGCGGAAGATGTTGTCGATGAAGAACAGCACGTCCTGCTTCTGGACGTCACGGAAGTACTCGGCCATGGTGAGGCCGGCCAGCGCGACGCGCAGACGGGTGCCCGGGGGCTCGTCCATCTGACCGAAGACCAGGGCGGTCTTGTCGATGACGCCCGAGTCGGACATCTCCTCGATCAGGTCGTTGCCCTCACGGGTGCGCTCACCGACACCGGCGAACACGGAGACACCGTCGTGGTTGTTGGCGACACGGTAGATCATCTCCTGGATGAGCACCGTCTTGCCGACGCCGGCGCCGCCGAACAGGCCGATCTTGCCGCCCTTGACGTACGGGGTGAGCAGGTCGATGACCTTGACGCCCGTCTCGAACATCTCGGTCTTGGACTCGAGCTCGTCGAAGTTCGGGGCCTTGCGGTGGATCGGCCAGCGCTCGCCGTCGTAGGCCTCGTCGACGTTCAGCACCTCACCGAGGGTGTTGAACACCTTGCCCTTGGTGAAGTCGCCGACGGGGACGGAGATGGCGGAGCCGGTGTCCGTCACCGGGGCCTGGCGGACCAGACCGTCGGTGGGCTGCATGGAGATGGTACGGACCAGGCCGTCACCCAGGTGCTGGGCGACCTCCAGGGTCAGCGTCTTCTTCTCGCCCTCGTTCGCCGGGTCGGCGACGTCCACGTGCAGGGCGTTGTAGATGTCCGGCATCGCGTCGACGGGGAACTCCACGTCGACGACCGGGCCGATGACCCGGGCGACGCGGCCCGTAGCCGTCGCGGTCTCAACAGTGGTGGTCATTAGCGGTCACTCCCCGCGGTCGCGTCGGCCAGGGCGCTCGCGCCACCGACGATCTCGCTGATTTCCTGGGTGATTTCGGCCTGGCGGGCCGCGTTGGCAAGCCGGGAGAGCGTGTTGATCAGCTCGCCCGCGTTGTCGGTGGCCGACTTCATCGCGCGCCGCGTGGCGGCGTGCTTCGAAGCGGCCGACTGGAGCAGCGCGTTGTAGATACGGCTCTCCACATAGCGCGGCAGCAGGGCGTCGAGGACGTCCTCCGCCGAGGGCTCGAAGTCGAACAGCGGAAGGATCTCGCCCTTGGGCTGCTCCTCCGCCACCTCGTCGAGGCGCAGCGGCAGCAGCCGGGCGCCCAGCGCCGTCTGCGTCATCATCGACACGAACTCGGTGTAGACGATGTGGAGTTCATCCACACCGCCGTCGGCCGTGTCCCGCTCGATGGCCTCGATCAGAGGCGCCGCGACCTTCTTCGCGTCCGCGTACGTCGGCTCGTCGGTGAACCCGGTCCACGACTCCGTGACCTTGCGCTCACGGAAGTTGTAGTGGGCCAGACCGCGACGGCCGACGACATACGTGTCGACCTGCTTGCCCTCGCGCTCCAGGCGCTCGGTCAGCTGCTCCGCCGCCTTGATGGCATTGGAGTTGAAGGCGCCGGCCAGACCGCGGTCGCTCGTCAGGAGCAGGACCGCGGCACGGGTCGGGTTCTCCGCCTCCGTGGTGAGCGGGTGCTTGGTGTTCGAACCGGTGCCGACCGCCGTGACCGCGCGGGTCAGTTCCCGCGCGTACGGCGTGGAGGCCACCACCTTGCGCTGCGCCTTGACGACGCGCGAGGCGGCGATCATCTCCATCGCCTTGGTGATCTTCTTGGTCGCGGTGACGGATCGGATGCGACGCTTGTAGACCCGGAGCTGGGCTCCCATGAGTCAGGTCCCTTCCTTACGTCACTTGGCGGCAGCGGCCGGAGTGTCCTCGCCGAGCAGCTTGCCGTCGGAGGTCTCGAACTGCTTCTTGAAGTCCGCGATCGCGTCGGCCACGGCCGTCAGCGTGTCGTCGGACATCTTGCCGCCCTCCTTGATGGAGGTCATGAGGCCCTGCTCCTTGCGGTGCAGGTACTCCAGCAGCTCCTTCTCGAAGCGGCGGATGTCGGCGACCGGCACGTCGTCCATCCGGCCGGTGGTGCCGGCCCAGACGGAGACGACCTGGTCCTCGGTGGCCATCGGCTGGTACTGGTCCTGCTTCAGCAGCTCGACCATGCGCTGACCGCGCTCCAGCTGGGCCTTGGAGGCGGCGTCCAGGTCGGAACCGAAGGCGGCGAACGCCTCCAGCTCACGGAACTGGGCGAGGTCCACGCGGAGCCGGCCGGAGACCTGCTTCATGGCCTTGTGCTGGGCGGAGCCACCGACGCGGGAGACCGAGATACCGACGTTCAGGGCCGGCCGCTGACCGGCGTTGAACAGGTCGGACTCCAGGAAGCACTGGCCGTCGGTGATGGAGATGACGTTGGTCGGGATGAACGCCGACACGTCGTTGGCCTTGGTCTCGACGATCGGCAGACCGGTCATCGAGCCGGCGCCCATGTCGTCGGAGAGCTTGGCGCAGCGCTCCAGCAGCCGGGAGTGCAGGTAGAAGACGTCACCCGGGTAGGCCTCGCGGCCCGGCGGGCGGCGCAGCAGCAGGGAGACGGCGCGGTAGGCGTCGGCCTGCTTCGAGAGGTCGTCGAAGATGATCAGGACGTGCTTGCCGTGGTACATCCAGTGCTGGCCGATGGCCGAGCCGGTGTAGGGCGCCAGGTACTTGAAGCCGGCCGGGTCGGAGGCCGGGGCGGCGACGATGGTCGTGTACTCCAGCGCGCCGTTCTCCTCCAGCGCGCGGCGGACCGACGCGATGGTGGAGCCCTTCTGGCCGATGGCGACGTAGATGCAGCGGACCTGCTTGTTCGGGTCGCCCGAGCGCCAGTTGTCGCGCTGGTTGATGATCGTGTCGACGGCCAGGGCGGTCTTGCCGGTCTGGCGGTCGCCGATGATCAGCTGGCGCTGGCCGCGGCCGACCGGGGTCATCGCGTCGACGGCCTTGTAGCCCGTCTCCATCGGCTCGTGCACCGACTTGCGCTGCATGACCGTGGGGGCCTGCAGTTCGAGGGCGCGGCGGCCGTCGGTCTCGATGTCGCCGAGGCCGTCGATCGGGTTGCCGAGCGGGTCGACGACGCGGCCGAGGTAGCCCTCGCCGACCGCGACGGAGAGGACCTCACCGGTGCGCTGCACCGGCTGACCCTCCTCGATGCCGCTGAACTCACCGAGGACGATGGCACCGATCTCGCGCTCTTCCAGGTTCAGCGCGAGACCGAGGGTGCCGTCCTCGAACTTCAGCAGTTCGTTGGCCATGGCCGAGGGCAGGCCCTCGACCTTCGCGATGCCGTCGCCGGCAAGGGTGACCGTACCGACCTCCTCGCGCGAGGCCGCGTCCGGCTTGTACGACTGGACGAAGTTCTCCAGCGCGTCCCGGATCTCCTCCGGCCGGATCGTGAGCTCCGCCATCTGGGTTCCCTGCTCTCCTTGTTGGGCCCGAAGTTTCACTTGGGGGGATGGGGACTCCCCCCATCTGGAGGTGAATCCTCTGCACGGCCCAACCAGGGCCGCCATCAGTACTGCTTCTTGAGTTGCTGCTAGCCCGCCATGCGGCGGGCGGCGTCCTCCAGCCGGTCCGCGATCGAGCCGTTGATGACCTCGTCGCCGACCTGTACCCGGATACCGCCGACGACCGCCGGGTCCACATCGAGGTTGAGGTGCATCGTGCGGCCGTAGAGCTTCGCCAGGGCGGCGCCCAGGCGCCGCTTCTGTGTGTCGCTCAGCGGTACCGCCGAGGTGACGACGGCGACCGTGCGGTCCCGGCGCTCGGCGGCGAGCTTGGAGAGGGCTTCGATTCCCGCTTCCAGGCTACGTCCACGCGGCACGGTCACGAGGCGCGTCACCAGACGCTCGGTGGTCGCGGCGGCGCGGCCCCCGAGCAGCCGGCGCAGCAGCTCCGTCTTGGCGGGGGCGCCGGCGCTGCGGCTGGTGAGCGCGGCGCGCAGTTCGGTGCTCGAGGAGATGATCCGGCCGAACCGGAACAGCTCGTCCTCCACGCTGTCGAGCCGGCCCGCCTGCTGGGCGGCCGTGAGGTCGGCCACATCGGCCAGCTCCTCCAGCGCGTCCACCAGGTCGCGCGGCTGCGACCAGCGGGAGCGGACCGTACCGGACACCAGGTCCGCGGCCGGGCCGCTGACCTGGCCGCCGATCAGGCGCCGGACCAGCTCGGCCTTGGCCTCGCCGGGCTGCGCCGGGTCGGTGAGGACCCGACGCAGCGACACCTCGCGGTCGAGCAGCGCGGTGACGGCCGCCAGCTCGTCGGCGAGCCGCGTCGCGTCCACGGTCGTGACGTCCGTCAGCGCGTCGAGGCGCTCACGTGCGGCTGCCAGTGCCTCGCGGCTCGCTCCGTTCATCGAGTCGCCTCGGCCTTCGAAGCGGCGTCATCGAGCCCGTCGAGGAAGCGGTCGATCACGCGGCTCTGCCGGGCGTGGTCCTCGAGGGACTCGCCGACGAGCTTGCCGGCCAGTTCGGTGGCGAGCTTGCCGACGTCCTGGCGCAGCGCGGCCGAGGCGGTCTTGCGGTCGGCCTCGAGCTGGGTGTGACCGGCGGCGACGATCTCCTCACGCTGCCGCTGGCCTTCGGCGCGCATCTCGGCGATGAGCGCGGCACCCTGCTCCTGCGCCTCCTGGCGCAGCCGCGCGGCCTCGTGCCGGGCCTCGGCGAGCTGGGCCTTGTACTGCTCGAGGACGCTCTGGGCCTCGGTCTGCGCGGCCTCGGCCTTCTCGATACCGCCCTCGATGGCCTCGCGGCGCTGCTCCAGAACCTTGTTGATGTTCGGAAGGAGCTTCCAGGCGAGGAAGCCGAAGACGATGACGAAGGCGAGCAGGCCGATGACGAGCTCGGGGATCGGCGGGACGAGGGGGTTCTCCGCCTCCTCGGCCGCCACAATGAGCAACTGGCTCATGTCAGTGCCTTTCGTCTAGGGGGCTGTCGCTGATCGGTCGGTCGATCAGGTGCCGTAGACGAACGGCATGACCAGGCCGATGAGGGCGAGCGCCTCACAGAAGGCGAAGCCGAGGATCTGGTTGGCGCGGATCAGGCCGGCCGCCTCGGGCTGGCGGGCCAGGGCCTGGGTGCCGTTGCCGAAGATGATGCCGACGCCGACGCCGGGGCCGATGGCGGCCAGGCCGTAACCGATGGAACCGAGCGAGCCGGAGACGGCGGCAAGGGTCTGGGACATGCCAGTTCTTCCTTCTTCTTTACGGACCGGTGGGGGTTGTCCACCGGACGATCAGGGGGGTGGTGCGGGCGCTCAGTGGTGCTCGGCGAGGGCGCCCTGGATGTAGGTGCACGTCAGCAGCACGAAGACGTACGCCTGCAGTGCCTGGATGAAGAGCTCGAAGGCCGTCATCACGATGGTCATGACGAAGCTGACGCCGGCGTAGGCGATGCCGATGCCGTTCAGCAGGTACCAGCTGGCGATCGTGAAGAGCAGCAGCAGGGTGTGGCCCGCGAACATGTTCGCGAAGAGCCGGACCGCGTGGGTGAAAGGCCGCACCAGCAGGTTCGAGAAGAACTCGATGGTCATGGCGAGCGGCAGCACCGCGCCCAGCGACTTGTCGTAGCCCGTGACGTTCTTGAAGAAGCCGACGAAGCCGTGCCGCTTGAAGGTCAGCGAGACCCACAGGACGTAGACGATCAGGGCCAGCACGAGCGGGTACGCGATGATCGACGTCACCGGGAACTGGGCGAGCGGGATGATCGACCAGAGGTTCATCATCCAGATGAAGAAGAACAGCGAGACGATCAGCGGGACGTACTTCTCGCCCTCCTTCTTGCCGATCGTCTCGTACACGACGCCGCGCCGGATGAAGTCGTAGCCGGTCTCGGCCACCATCTGCAGCTTGCCGGGCACGACCTTCGGCCGGCGGAAGGCGGCCCAGAAGAATCCGACGATGATGATCGAGCCGAGGAGCGCCAGCAGCATCGTCTTGTTGAAATACAGGTTGCTGTCGGCGTCGCCCCAGAGGGGCTCGAACAGGAACGAGTGCAGGCCCGGAGCGGGGAAGCCACAGCCATCGAAGATGTGGCAGTCGGTCTCGAAGGCGAGCACCTGCGTCGGGTCAGCACTCACCGCGGGCTCCTTCTGCGTGGCGCATGGGTACGGCAACCTCGTTGTGTCGGCGCGGCGCAGGGCCGCGGGTCGGCACCGGACTGGTGTAACGGATGTGGGGGCGGCTGAGGGACATCTCGCCTCGCGATTGAGCAGGCGTCAGCTCGGATGCCCGCGCCCGCGATGCCGCAGTTGGCACCGGACGATAGCAGCATCTCTCATGCGCCTTTATCCCGGCCCTACCGCTCACGACTGGTGCCCGGTCTTCTCGGGCCTGTCGCCGCTCGCAGCGGCGGTCGAATCGGGTTCGACGTAGAGGATCTTGGACTTCATGTGCGCACGCGTCTGTGCCGCGATCCAGCTGAGAGTGGCGAGGACGAGCGTGAGCGCGAAGGCCCGGGGGTTGAACAGCGTGGTGTTCTTGAACGCCGCGACGAACACGAACAGCAGCAGGATCTGCGCCGCGTAGAGCATCAGGCCCATGGCCTGGAACAGGTGCGGAAGCGACGCGGCGGTGCGCTGCAGGACGTACAGGCCGAGCCCCATGAACAGGATCACGATCAGCGTCGCGACGACCGCCCCGATGGCGCCCTTGCCACCCGCGACCACCGAGCTGACGACGGCGGCGAGCGCGCCGACGGCAGCCGTGGGCACGGCAGCCTGGGCCAGGGTCCGGACGTCATTGGACGGCATGGCGGCAACTCCGCTTTTCACAGGGGGCGTGGGGTGTCGTCATGGACGAGCCTAACCCCGGGCTGAGTAGGGGAGACCTCACGCCAATGGACCGTCGCACTGCGGTCCTTCGGGTGTGTCCGGGGTTCTCGTGAACCGTATCACAAACTATTTGATGAGGTCTTTACCTGGGACGTGTGCTAGCCGTCACACATGAGAGTGAGAGTGCGCGTCTGTGCAAGGACCAGGCCCACTTGTCTGGTATTAGGGGCTTTTGCTCCCCCACGGCTTGGCAATGCTCTAGTCAGATTCTTACCTTGGGCGTCAGCGTGACGTACCCGCGTTGCGCTCGTCCAGGAGGCGCGAACGAGCGCCGACGGCGCTCGCCCCGTTGACCCCGGCGCTGACCGGAGTACGGGATTCGTCCTCAACTGGGGCCGCGGGAGGGCAGGTTGCGACGTCCGCCGCGGCGGCCCGCCGGCGCCGGTAGCGCGGCGGCACGAAGTGCTCGGCCCAGCGCGGGGCACGGGGCGTGAACCGCGGCAGCAGGAGCAGCACCAGGCCGATCGCGCTGAGGAAGACCACGCCGAGCACGATCCACATGGACGCGGAGTTCACGGAGTAGGCCAGCGCCCCGAAGGCGATCAGCGCCGACCAGAAGTACATGATCAGCACCGCCCGGCTGTGCGAGTGGCCGATCTCCAGGAGCCGGTGGTGCAGATGCCCGCGGTCGGCGGCGAACGGCGACTGACCGCGCCAGGTGCGGCGCACGATCGCCAGCACCAGGTCGGCGGCCGGCACCGCGATGATCGTCAGCGGCAGCAGCAGCGGGATGTAGACGGGCACCGTCTGGTGCACCGCCGCCTTCTCGGAGCCGGTGAACAGAGCCAGCGCGTCCGGGTCGACCTGCCCCGTGATGGAGATCGCACCCGCGGCCAGCACCAGGCCGATCAGCATCGAGCCGGAGTCGCCCATGAAGATCCGCGCGGGGTGCATGTTGTGCGGCAGGAAGCCCAGGCACATGCCCATCAGGATCGCCGAGAACAGCGTGGCCGGGGCGGCGGCCTCGATGCCGTACGAGTACCAGATCCGGTAGGCGTACAGGAAGAACGCCGCGGCGGCGATGCACACCATGCCGGAGGCGAGGCCGTCCAGGCCGTCCACGAAGTTCACCGCGTTGATCGTGATGACCACCAGCGCCACCGTCAGCAGCGTGCCCTGCCACGGGGTCAGCGCCACGTTGCCGACGCCGGGGATGGGCAGCCACAGGATCGTCAGACCCTGCATGACCATCACGCCCGCCGCGATCATCTGCCCGCCCAGCTTGATCAGGGCGTCGATCTCGAACTTGTCGTCCAGGACACCGATCAGCCAGATCAGCGCGGCCCCGGACAGCAGCGCGCGCGGCTCGTTGGACTTGGTGAAGACCTCGTTGAGGTTGGTCAGATGGTCGGCCGCCAGCAGGCCCGCGCACAGGCCGAAGAACATGGCGATCCCGCCGAGGCGCGGAGTGGGTTCCCGGTGCACGTCACGCGCCCGGATCTCCGGCATCGCCCCGGCCACGATCGCGAATTTCCGTACCGGCCCTGTCAGCAGATAGGTCACCGCGGCCGTGATGCAGAGCGTCAGCAGGTATTCACGCACAGGCTTCCCCACAGGTCTCGCTGGCCATCACAGCCCCACACCCTAGCGAGGGACGCATATGTATGGGGACTTCCGGGTAGCGACGATGGTTGCACGAAGAGCTGTGCACCACATGCACGGCCCCGCGTCCGTCCCCGCTCAGCCGGGATACGGCGGAAATCTACCGGTCAGCTCGCGCACCTCGGCACGGGCCCCGACGGTATCGGCCGCACCCCGCAGCACCTCCGCCAGCAGCGCCCCGATCCGGTCGAGCTCCGCCTCCCGCATGCCCTGGGTGGTCACCGCCGCGGTGCCCAGGCGCAGCCCGCGGGCGTCCCCGTGCGGCAGCGCACAGCAGTCGAGGACCAGCCCGGCGGCGGCGAGCCGGCCCCGCGCGGTCCTCCCGTCGACGCCGAGCGGCGCCGGGTCGGCGGTGATCAGATGGGTGTCCGTGCCGCCGGTGGTCACGGCCAGCCCCTCGGCGGCCAGCCGCGCCGCCAGCACCCGCGCGTTGGCGACCACCTGCCGGGCGTACGCGGCGAACGCCGGCGTCGCCGCCTCACCGAAGGCCACCGCCTTCGCGGCGACGGCGTTCATCTGGGCCCCGGCCTGAGTGAACGGGAACACGGCCCGGTCGACGCGCCCGGCCAGCTCGGCCCCGCACAGGATCATCCCGCCGCGCGGCCCGCGCAGCACCTTGTGCGTGGTGGCGCACACGACGTCGGCGTACGGCACCGGGCTGGGCGCCGCTCCCCCGGCGACGAGCCCGATCGGATGGGCGGCGTCCGCGATGAGATAGGCGCCGACCTCGTCGGCCACCTCCCGGAAGAAGGCGTAGTCCAGGTGGCGCGGGTAGGCGATCGACCCGCACACGATCGCCTTGGGCCGGTGCGAGCGGGCCAGCGCCCGGACCTGGTCCCGGTCGATGAGCCCGGTCTCCGCGTCCACCCCGTAGCCCACGAAGTCGAACCAGCGGCCGGAGAAGTTGGCCGGCGAGCCATGGGTGAGATGACCGCCGTAGGACAGCCCGAGGGCGAGGACGGTGTCGCCCGGCCGCAGCAGGGCGGCGTACGCGGCGAGCACGGCGGAGGAACCGGAGTGCGGCTGGACGTTGGCGTGCGCGGCGCCGAACAGCGCCCTGGCCCGGTCGACCGCGAGCCGCTCGGCGATGTCCACCAGCTCGCAGCCGCCGTGGTAGCGGGCGCCCGGATAGCCCTCGGCGTACTTGTTGGCGAGCGGCGAGCCCAGCGCCGCCAGCACGGCCGGGGACGCGTAGTTCTCGGCCGCGCTCAGCTGCAGGGTGGTCGACTGCCGGGCCAGTTCGCCCAGCAGGATATCGGCCAGCTCGGGATCCTGCCCGCGCAGCACATCGGCCTCGACGAGGGTATGGGTGACCGACATGACGGACTCCCGGGCGGTCGACGGTGACGTACGTCCAATGTAGGCCCGGGGCGGAGGGGGTGCGCGGTCGGCTACATCCGTGCGGGGACGCCCGTGAGGGCCGTGACGACCGGGTCCAGCGCCTCGTGTATCTCGTCGCCGATGGACCGGAAGAAGGTCAGGGGCGCGCCGTACGGGTCGTAGACCTCGTCGGCCTCGGCCGTGGGCGCCAGCAGCCAGCCGCGCAGCGCGGCGGCCGCCCGGACCAGCGCGCGGGCCCGCGCGACCAGGCCGTCCTCCAGCGGCGGCAGCGTCGTCGGGTCTATCGCCCGGACCAGCCGGGTGAACTCCTTCAGCGTGAAGGTCCGCAGCCCTGCCGAATGGCCCATGGAGATGACCTGGGCCCGGTGGTCGCGGGTGGCGGTCAGCACCAGATCGGCCGTGATCACGTGCTCGTCGAGGAGTTCCCGGCCGGTGAAGCCGGAGGCGTCCGCGCCGAACTCGGCCAGCACGGCCTCCGCGTTCGACTCCATCGGCGCGCCCTCGTGGCCCCAGGTGCCCGCGCTCTCCACGATCAGCCCGCCGCCCAGGATGCCGAGCCGCTCCGTCACGAAATGCCGGGTCAGCCGCTCGGTGATGGGCGAGCGGCACACATTGCCGGTGCTGACGTGGAGGATGCGG
Source organism: Streptomyces shenzhenensis (assembly GCF_003688995.1). GTDB lineage: Bacteria > Actinomycetota > Actinomycetes > Streptomycetales > Streptomycetaceae > Streptomyces > Streptomyces shenzhenensis_A. The sequence goes on from NZ_PENI01000036.1 coordinate 70,560, forward strand.
AAGGTGTCGCGCGGGAATCCGAAGGTCGTCGTCTCCTCCGCGCTGCTGTCCCCGTTTCCTATGCCACGCATGGGGTTCCCCCCTGCTCGAGCGCAGTCGAGAGCTCGGGGGCCTCAGGGGCCGTCAATTCGCCACCTCGAGGTCGGGTACGACCTTTCGCAGCTCGTCCGGGGAGAGCGCGCCCTCGCGCAGCAGCACCGGCACGTCACCCGTGACGTCCACGATGGACGACGGCACATTGGCGGGGGTCGGGCCGCCGTCGAGGTAGACGGAGACGGAGTCGCCGAGCATCTCCTGGGCGGCGTCGCAGTCCTCCGGGGCCGGGTGGCCGGTGAGGTTCGCCGACGACACGGCCATCGGGCCGACCTCGGTCAGCAACTCGATGGCGACCGGGTGCAGTGGCATGCGCACGGCAACCGTGCCCCGGGTGTCGCCGAGGTCCCACTGCAGCGACGGCTGGTGCCTGGCGACCAGCGTGAGGGCGCCCGGCCAGAACGCGTCGACCAGCTCCCAGGCCGACTCGGAGAAGTCCGTGACGAGGCCGTGCAGGGTGTTCGGGGAACCGATGAGGACGGGCGTGGGCATGCTGCGGCCCCGGCCCTTGGCCTCCAGCAGGTCGGCCACGGCCTCCGCGGAGAACGCGTCGGCGCCGATGCCGTAGACGGTGTCGGTCGGCAGCACCACGAGTTCGCCCCGGCGGACGGCGGACGCGGCCTCGCGCAGGCCCGTCGTGCGGTCGGTGGCGTCATTGGTGTCGTATCGCCGTGCCATGTCTAGCGGTCTCCTTCTGTTGTCGCTCGGTTCGCCTCCGGGGTGCCCTCGGCCGGCCGGCGCGCCGCGGCCACTGCGCGCGTCGGCGTCACGGCAGGGCCCTGCGGGCGGTCGCGAACCGGGGGCGGTTGTTGAGGTCGGGGTGGTCGGCCGCGTCGGCCCAGCCCCGCTCCTCGGTGAAGACCCACGGCACCTGGCCGCCCTGGGTGTCGGCGTGCTCGACGACGACGACACCGCCGGGCCGCAGCAGCCGGTGCGCGGTGCGCTCCAGACCACGGATCAGGTCGAGGCCGTCCTCGCCGGAGAACAGGGCCAGCTCGGGGTCGTAGTCACGGGCCTCGGGAGCGACGTACTCCCACTCGGTGAGCGGGATGTACGGCGGGTTGGAGATGACGAGGTCGACCTGGCCGTCGAGGTCGGGGAAGGCGTCCAGGGCATTGCCCTGGCGCAGGTCGACCCGGGAGCCCGCCATGTTCTTACGGGTCCACCGGAGGGCTTCCTCGGACAGCTCGACGGCGTGCACGCGCGAGCGCGGCACCTCCTGGGCCAGGGCGAGCGCGATCGCGCCGGAGCCGGTGCACAGGTCGACGATGAGCGGCTCGACCACGTCCATGGCGCGCACGGCGTCTATGGCCCAGCCGACCACCGACTCGGTCTCCGGCCTGGGCACGAAGACACCCGGTCCGACCTGGAGCTCCAGATACCGGAAGTAGGCCCGCCCGGTGATGTGCTGGAGCGGCTCACGCTGCTCGCGGCGGGCGACGACCTCCCAGTAGCGGGCGTCGAAGTCGGCGTCCTTGACGGAGTGCAGCTCGCCCCGCTTCACGCCGTGCACGAACGCGGCGAGTTCCTCCGCGTCGTTGCGCGGCGAGGGCACGCCGGCGTCCGCCAGCCGCTGGGTGGCCTGCGCCACCTCCGCGAGCAGCACGCTGCGGGAGGTCGGGGGTCGCCCCCCAAAATGTTGCTGCACGCTCGTCCTCCGGTCCTCGCTACGTCGTCCTACGTGCCTTAGGCGGCGGCCAGTTTCGCCGCCGAGTCCGCGTCGACACACGCCTGGATCACCGCGTCGAGTTCGCCGTCCAGGACCTGGTCCAGGTTGTACGCCTTGAAGCCGACACGGTGGTCCGAGATGCGGTTCTCCGGGAAGTTGTACGTGCGGATCTTCTCGGAGCGGTCGACGGTGCGGACCTGGCTGCGCCGGGCGTCGGCGGCTTCCTTCTCCGCTTCCTCCTGTGCGATGGCGAGCAGCCTGGAGCGCAGGATACGCAGAGCCTGCTCCTTGTTCTGCAGCTGGCTCTTCTCGTTCTGGCAGGAAGCGACGACTCCGGTGGGGATGTGCGTGATGCGTACGGCGGAGTCGGTGGTGTTGACGGACTGGCCGCCGGGTCCCGAGGACCGGTAGACGTCGATGCGGAGCTCGTTGGGGTTGATCTCCACGTCCACCTCCTCGGCCTCGGGGGTGACGAGGACACCGGCCGCCGAGGTGTGGATCCGGCCCTGGGACTCGGTGGCGGGCACGCGCTGCACACGGTGCACACCGCCCTCGTACTTCAGCCGGGCCCACACGCCCTGCCCCGGCTCGGTCTGCCCGCGGGACTTCACCGCGACCTGGACGTCCTTGTAGCCGCCCAGCTCGGACTCGGTGGAGTCGATGATCTCGGTCTTCCAGCCGACGCGCTCGGCGTAGCGCAGGTACATGCGCAGCAGGTCGCCGGCGAACAGGGCCGACTCGTCGCCGCCCGCGCCCGCCTTGATCTCCAGGATGACGTCCTTGTCGTCGCTGGGGTCACGCGGGATGAGCAGGAAGCGCAGCTTCTCGGTGAGTTCCTCGCGCTGCTTCTCCAGCTCCTTGACCTCGGCGGCGAACTCCGGGTCTTCGGCGGCGAGTTCACGGGCCGTCTCGATGTCGTCGCCGGTCTGCTTCCAGGAGCGGTAGGCGGCGACGATCGGAGTCAGCTCGGCGTAGCGCTTGTTGAGCCTGCGCGCGTTGGCCTGGTCGGCGTGGACCGACGGATCGGCGAGCTTCTTCTCCAGATCGGCGTGCTCACCGACGAGTTCCTCGACGGCCTCGAACATCTTGGGGCTCCTGTACTGCTCGGAAAGGGGGAAGGCGGGCGACCAAAAACGCCGGTCCCGGGCGTGCCCCGGTGAGGGGCACGGCCATGGACCGGCGAATGGGGGCTCGCTACTTCTTGGAGCCGGCGGCAGCCTTGCCGAAGCGGGCCTCGAAGCGGGCCACACGGCCACCGGTGTCGAGGATCTTCTGCTTGCCCGTGTAGAACGGGTGGCACTCGGAGCAGACCTCGGCCCGGACGGTACCGGACTCGATGGTGCTGCGGGTGGTGAACGACGCGCCACAGGTGCAGCTGACCTGCGTCTCGACGTACGTGGGGTGGATGTCGCGCTTCAAGGTGTCTCCTAGGTTTCGGGAGGGCGCCGGGTCGCTGCCGCGGGGTGCGGGAGCGTGAACCGGAGCCGACGTACCAGTCTGCCAGGACTGGCGCCATCCCCCAAAACCGGGGGTGCGGGTGAAGTATTCCCCTGACGCCCAAGGGGGTGCCGGTTCATCGCCGTGGGCGGGTGCTGGTTCGTTGTGGCTGGTCGCGCAGTTCCCCGCGCCCCCTGCGGGGCACTCACCACGGGCCCAGGTGGGTGCCGGGTCATCGCCGTGGGCGGGTGCCGGTTCATTGTGGCTGGTCGCGCAGTTCCCCGCGCCCCCTGCGGGGGCTGACCATATCTCTTTCTGAAGGCCTGAGTGGGTGCGCCCAATGGGGTGCCGGGTCATCACCGTGGGCGGGTGCCGGCTCGTTCTGGCTGAGCGCGCAGTTCCCCGCGCCCCCTGCGGGGCCACTCACCACGGGCCCGGGTGGGTGCCGGGTCATCACCGTGGGCGGGTGCCGGCTCGCTGTGGCCGAGCGCGCAGTTCCCCGCGCCCCCCTGCGGGGCGCTCACCACGGGCCCCGGTGGGTGCCACCAAGGGGGTGCCAGGTCATCACCGTGGGCGGGTGCCGGCTCGCTGTAGCTGAGCGCGCAGTTCCCCGCGCCCCCTGCGGGGCGCTCACCATGGGCCCCGGTGGGTGCCGGTTCGTTGTGGTTGAGCGCGCAGTTCCTCGCGCCCCTGCGGGGTGCTGACCATGGCTACGGGGTGGTGATCACGTCCTTGGCCTGGCCTGTTGCTGTGTTTTTGGTTGCTGTTTCGGGGATGGGGCGGTCGTTCTTCAGGGCGGTCCAGACCTGCTGGGACTTGGTCTTGTCCAGGAGGACCCGGTTCGGGTTCGCGGGGTCGTACTGGACCGGCGTCGTGACCATGGTCATGTGGGACGCGCTGATGCCCTTGAGACCGTTCGCGAAGCTCACCAGGGAGTTGACGGAGCCGAGCTCGGAGTCGGTGGTGACGGCCTTGGTCGCGGTGTCCGCGAGGGCGAACAGCTTCGTCGGGTCGGTGAGGACGCCGACCTGCTTGACCTGGTCGACCAGGGCCTTGACGAAGGCCTGCTGGAGCTGGATGCGACCGAGGTCGGAGCCGTCGCCGACACCATGCCGGGTGCGCACCAGACCGAGCGCCTGCTCGCCGGACAGCTTGTGGGTGCCGGCGGTCAGGTCGAGATGGCTCTGCGGGTCGTCGATGTCCTTGGTGGTGGTGACCGTGACCCCGCCCAGCTCGTCGATGAGCTTCTGGAAGCCGCTGAAGTCGACCTCCAGATAGTGGTCCATCCGGATGCCGGTGATGGACTCGACGGTCTTGACCGCACAGGCGGCGCCACCGGTGGAGTAGGCGGAATTGAACATCACGCCGGTCGCGGCCGGGTGCGTACCGCCGTCGGTGCCGGTGCACTCGGGGCGGTCGACCAGGGTGTCGCGGGGGACGGAGACCACGCTGGCCGTCTTACGGCCCTCGTAGACGTGGACGATCATCGCCGTGTCGGAGCGGGCGCTGCCGTCGTCGGCACCGCCGCCGAGCTTCTCGTTGGAGCCGGACCGCGAGTCCGAGCCGAGGACCAGGATGTTCTCGGAGCCGTTGTCGGCCTTCGTCGGCCGGTCGGTGCCCAGGACCTGGTTGATGTCGACGCTCTTGATGTTGCCGTTGAGCTTGAAGTACACGTACCCGACGCCCGTGCCGCCCAGCACCACGATGCCCGCGACGGTCCAGGCCGTGATCAGCAGGGCCTTGCTGCGCCTGCGGGTCCCGCGGTGGCGGGCCCCATGGCCGGACTCGGGTATGCCTGGCTCCGGCGTGCTCTCGGCGGACATGTGCTCCTCGGTCCTGGTCGGGTCCTTCGGTTACCCCCTGCTGCCAGGGACGGTCACGGTGCCTGTCGCACCATCGTCACTCCCCCAGGTCAGACGGCGAAATCGGGGACAGGGTTGCATGACGCACTGTGCCCGCCCTGTGAAAGGGCGGGCACAGCAGGTGACAACCCGTGCCGGACGAGCCCGGCTCACCTGGGGTTTCAGCCCCAGATGTCGTACTGCTGGTAGCCGGTGCCGAGCGAGACCCTTGTGGCGAAGATCTCGCTGGTGCCCTTGCCTGTGCCCTTGTACAGGTAGAGCGTGCCGCTCTTGGTACGGGCCAGGAAGTCGGCCTTGCCGTCGCCGCTGACGTCACCGACGGCGTCGAAGGCGTTGAAACCGGTCCAGCCGCTCCGGACCTTGACCCGGGCGGAGAACGCCCCGCTGCCGGCCTTGCCGGTGCCCTTGTACAGGTACAGGTCCCCGGTGCTGCTCTTGCGCACGAGCAGGTCGGCCTTGCCGTCGCCGTTGAAGTCGCCGTGGCCGCGCACGGAGTTGTACTGGTTCCAGCCCGTGCCGACCTTCACCCGCGAGGCGAAGGTGCCGTTGCCCTTGCCCGGGTAGATCCACAGGGTGCCGCCGGAGTCCACGGACAGGACGTCGGGCAGGTAGTCACCGGTGACGTCACCGGGCGTGATGATCCGGGTACGGGTCTTCCAGCCGGTGAAGATCTTCGTCTTCGCCCAGGAACCGCTGGCGGTCACGTAGTGCATCCAGTAGACGTTCCCGGTGCCGCTGTCGCGGACCACCAGGTCCTGGATGCCGTCGCGGTTGAGGTCGGTCTGCAGGACGACGTTGACGCCGTTCCAGTTGCCCCAGGAGATGCGGGCGCCGAGCGAGGACCCCTTGGAGTCCTTCTCGTAGCCGGTCTTGCTGGCGGCGGCACGCACCCAGACGTCGGCCTTGCCGTCGGTGTGGCTGAGGTTCGCGTCGTCGAGCTGCGCGTACGCGGCACCGACGTAGGTGCTGACCTTGGTGAAGACGCTGTAGGCGCCCTTGGTGACGCAGTCCGTCACGCCCCAGGAGACGACGCCCACGATCCGGCCACCGACCACGAGCGGGCCTCCGGAGTCGCCGTTGCAGGTGGCGGTGGTGCCGGTGTCGCTGCCGGTGGCGGGCTTGCCCGCGCACACCATGTGGCCCTTGACGAAGTCGGGGCCGTAGGTGCGGGCGCAGGTGGTGTCCGACTGGACGGGCAGCGTGGCGGTCTTCAGCGTCTCGGAGATGTCCTGGGTGGTGGAGCTGGTGCGGCCCCAGCCGTACACCTTGGCGCTGGTGCCCGACGCGTACGAGGCGGTGTCGCCGGACGTCGTCATCCGGATCGGCGTGGCCTTGACCGGGGTGCCCAGGGTGAGCACCGCGATGTCGTTGTCGAGCGTGCTCGCGCTGTACGACGCGTGGTTCCACTGGCGCAGGACACCGGTGACGGTGCCGCCGTGCAGATCGGTGTCGCCGGCGGCGTCGGTGGTCGGCAGCTGGGAGGTGCCGGTGACGATCGCGCCGTTGGCCTTCCAGCTGTAGCCCTTGACGCAGTGCGCGGCGGTGAGGATCTTCGTCGGCGAGACGACCGTGCCACCGCAGAAGAAGCCGATGTCGTCGCTCTCGTCGGCGGTGCCCCGGTCGTCGTAGTACCAGAGCTGGGCCATCCACGGGGCCGAGGTGATCGTGGTCTGGCTGCCGCCGATGATCTTCGGGTCGATGGTGGTGGCGCGGGTGTCCGCGCTGAGCGATGCCTTCTTGGTGAGCTGCCCCGGGGTGTCGTCCCCGGCGAGGGCGCCCGCGACGCGCTGCTCCAGCGTGGCGAGCGAGGGTGCGGCGACGGCCGGCTCGACCGTCGGGGTCGGCAGGGCGGTGGCCGCGTCCGCGGAGCTGGTCAGCAGCGCGGCGGCGAGGGCCGCGGCGACGCCGACGGCGGCGACGGGCAGCCCGATGCGTATCCGGCGTCTGTGACGACCGCCGGACAGGGTGGTAGGCAAGGAAGTCCCCCCAGATGAACAGGCGTTGGAACGGGTGTATCAGCACACCCGTTCCTATCTGCGCCAAAAGGTCGGCTCCCGTCACTCAGTGACGGGAGCCGACCTTCAGCACCGCCCCAAAGGGGCGCGGGGAACTGCGCGACCAGCCACGACGGCGCCGCAGACAGCCGACGACCGACGTACGCGGCCGAACCAGCGGAGCGCCTAGTCTCCGTTGCCCGGCGTAGGCGTGGTCTTCTGGATCTGCATCAGGAACTCGACGTTCGACTTGGTCTGCTTCATCTTGTCGAGGAGCAGCTCGATCGCCTGCTGCTGGTCGAGCGCGTGCAGCACCCGGCGCAGCTTCCACACGACGGCGAGCTCCTCGTTGCCGAGCAGGATCTCCTCCTTGCGGGTGCCGGACGCGTCGACGTCCACCGCCGGGAAGATGCGCTTGTCGGCGAGCTTCCGGTCGAGCTTGAGCTCCATGTTGCCGGTGCCCTTGAACTCCTCGAAGATCACCTCGTCCATGCGGGACCCGGTGTCCACCAGGGCGGTGGCGAGGATGGTCAGCGAGCCGCCGTCCTCGATGTTCCGCGCGGCACCGAAGAACCGCTTCGGCGGGTACAGGGCGGTCGAGTCGACACCACCGGACAGGATGCGGCCGGAGGCGGGCGCGGCCAGGTTGTACGCACGGCCCAGACGCGTGATCGAGTCGAGCAGCACGACGACGTCGTGGCCCAGCTCCACCAGCCGCTTGGCCCGCTCGATGGCCAGCTCGGCGACCGTGGTGTGGTCCTCGGCCGGGCGGTCGAAGGTCGAGGAGATGACCTCGCCCTTGACCGACCGCTGCATGTCGGTGACCTCTTCCGGACGCTCGTCGACGAGGACGACCATCAGGTGGCACTCGGGGTTGTTGTGGGTGATCGCGTTGGCGATCGCCTGCATGATCATGGTCTTGCCGGTCTTCGGCGGGGCCACGATCAGACCGCGCTGGCCCTTGCCGATGGGCGAGACGAGGTCGATGATCCGGGTGGTGAGGACACCGGGGTCGGTCTCCAGACGGAGCCGGTCCTGCGGGTACAGCGGGGTCAGCTTGTTGAACTCCGGTCGGCCGCGGCCGTGTTCGGGCGCCATGCCGTTGACGGAGTCCAGCCGGACCAGCGCATTGAACTTCTCGCGCCGCTCCCCTTCCTTGGGCTGGCGGACCGCGCCGGTGATGTGATCGCCCTTGCGCAGACCGTTCTTGCGGACCTGGGCGAGGGAGACATACACATCGTTCGGACCCGGCAGGTAGCCGGACGTCCGGATGAAGGCGTAGTTGTCCAGGATGTCCAGGATGCCCGCGACGGGGATCAGGACGTCGTCCTCGGCGAGCTGCGGCTCGGCGACGTCGTCACGGCCCCGACGGCCCCGACGGTCGCGGTAACGGCCGCGCCGGCCGCGCCGGCCGCCCTCGAAGTCGTCGTCGTCCTGCTGCCGTTCCTGGCGGCCGCCGCCCTGCTGGTTCTGCTGCTGCCTGCCCTGTCCCTGGCCCTGCTGCTCGTCGCCCTTGCCCCGGCGGTCGCGGTCGCGGTCCCGGCCGCGCTCGCCGCGCTCGCCTCGCTCACGGCGGTCACGACGGCCGCGGCCCTCGCCCTCACCGCCGTCGCCCTTGGCCTCGCCCTGCGCGGAACCGCCGGCCTGGTCGGCCGACGTCGCGGTCTTGGCGGCCGGCGTCTCGGCCCTGACCTCGCTCTTCGCCTCGGCGACGACGGTCTCGGGGCTGCCCGCCTCGGCCGTGGCACGGCGCCGGCGGCGCTCGGTGGGGGCCTCGTCATCGGCGCCCGCCTGCTCGGCGGGGGCCGAGACCTTGGGAGAGGGCTGGCCGGGAATCTCGATCTGCTGCTGGGCCACGGCCTTGTCGGCGGGGGCCGCGGCCTTGGCCTCGGCCTTCTTGTCCGCCTCCTCGCCCGTACGGGTCCGTGAGGTGGCCCGGCGCTTCGGCTTGGCCTCGGAGGCGTCCGCCTTGGCGGCGGAGGCGCTGCCTCCGCCGGCGGGGGCACCCCCGGCCTGCGCCTCCTTGATGACCTCGATCAGCTGGCTCTTGCGCATGCGCGCCGTGCCCCTGATACCGAGGCCGGATGCGACCTGCTGCAGCTCGGCCAGCACCATGCCCTCGAGGCCGGTACCGCGGCGCCGCCGGGAGCCGGCACCGCTGGCAGGCGCGGAGGCGTCCGTGGCGGGCGCGGCAGCGGTCTCCTCGACACGTGCGCCCATCAGATCGGTGGTGTCGCTCACGAAGGGTCCTTCCCTGGAGCGGACGTCGGCCTGTCTGGCTCGGCGACCGGTTGTGCTGTCCGGCTTCGGCCCTTGCTGTGTGGACCGTACCGGGGCGGTGGTCCGCCAAAGCGGCGGAAGAGATATCTGGTGATGGCGCTTCCCTGAGCCGTGGCATCCAGTGTCACGTGGCGTGGTCGCACCGATTCCGAAGCGTGCCCGGCGATCCCCTCAGTGCCCGAGTGCGGCGTACTGCCCAGGTACGACGTACAGAACACGAAGTGGCTTGGGAGGCTCCCGGAAGAATGTCTGTCCCGGACGGGGACACGAAGCACCTCGCCATGGTGGGGTCGGGTGCAGACTTGAGATTAACACTACCGGATCCAACAAACATTCCCCCTCTCCATATCCGGCAACCGGGTGTCAGGGCGCAAGCGGAAGCACGCTCGCTCCCTGAAGGTCGAGGCCCAGCCGGTTGGCGGCCCAGCCGGCGCCCGCCAGGGCCTGCACCTTGTCGGCGGTGCCGGCATCGGCCAGCGCCATGACGGTCGGTCCGGCGCCGGAGATCACCGCGGGGATCCCGTCGGCGCGCAGCCGCTCCACCAGCGCGGCGCTCTCCGGCATCGCCGGTGCGCGGTACTCCTGGTGGAGACGGTCCTCGGTGGCGGCGAGCAGCAGCTCGGGGCGCCTGGTCAGGGCCTCGACGAGCAGTGCGGCGCGGCCCGCGTTGGCGGCGGCGTCGACGTGCGGCACGGTGCGCGGCAGCAGGCCGCGCGCGGTCTCGGTGAGAACCGGCTTCCCGGGCACGAAAACCACCGGAACGATGGAATCGTCGGGCTCCATCCTGATGGCCCGGGCGGCACCCTGCTCCGTCCAGGACAGCGTGAAGCCGCCGAGCAGACACGCCGCCACATTGTCGGGGTGGCCCTCGATCTCGGTGGCCAGCTCCACCAGGGCGGCGTCGTCGAGCCTGGCCTCGCCGCCTATGGTCACCGCCCGCGCGGCGACGATGCCCGCGCAGATGGCGGCGGAGGAGGAGCCCAGGCCACGGCCGTGCGGAATGCGGTTGGCGCAGACGATCTCCAGGCCCCGGGGCTGGCCGCCCAGCAGGTCGAAGGCGGTGCGCAGCGAGCGTACGAGGAGGTGGTTCTCGTCACGTGCGAGTGTCTCGCTGCCCTCACCCGCGATGTCGATGTGCAGCCCGGAGTCGGCCACCCGGACGACCACGTCGTCGTAGAGCCCCAGAGCGAGGCCGAGGGCGTCGAAGCCCGGGCCGAGGTTGGCGCTGGTGGCGGGGACGCGCACCCGGACGGCGGCGGCGCGGAACGCTGGACCGGCCATCTCTCGATGACTCTCCTTGAGCTGCGTGCTTGTCGAATGACATTCGATACGTGCGTACGGTGCGGCCCCGGGGCCGCGGAGACAACGCGGCACCGCTGTATGCGTGGGCATATGCGGCAGGCGGGTTGTGTACAGCCTATCGAAGGAAGGTTCTGTGGCGACATAGGGCGCACAGGAGGCGCACGATGCGTGTCGCAAGCCCCCCGTGCACCCCTCGTAGGGAGTACCCGGGTCAGGACGCCGGGAAGGCCGGCCCGGTCGACCCGCTCGAAGGCGGTGCCGGTCCGGCCCCCGGTACCGTCAGGCGAGTCCCAGCCGCTGGGCCGCGGACGCGGCGTCGACCGGGACGGTGACCGGCTGCGGGGCGCCGGCGACGGCCCAGTCGGGGTCCTTGAGGCCGTTGCCCGTGACCGTGCAGACGATGCGCTGACCGGGGTCGACCCGGCCCTGCTCGGCGGCCTTCAGCAGGCCGGCCACCGACGCGGCGGACGCGGGCTCCACGAAGACGCCCTCCTGCGCGGCCAACAGCCGGTAGGCGCGCAGGATTTCACGGTCCGTCACCTCGTCGATCAGACCGCCCGAATCGTCCCGGGCGCGCAGCGCGTACTGCCAGGAGGCGGGATTTCCGATGCGGATGGCGGTGGCGATGGTCGAGGGGTCCTTGACGATCTCGCCGCGGACGATCGGGGCACTGCCCGACGCCTGGAAGCCCCACATGCGGGGGGTGCCGGCCGCCACGCCGTCGGCGGCGTACTCCTGGTACCCCTTCCAGTACGCGGTGATGTTGCCCGCGTTGCCGACCGGCAGCACATGGATGTCCGGGGCGTCGCCCAGCATGTCCACGATCTCGAAGGCGGCCGTCTTCTGTCCCTCGATGCGCACCGGGTTGACCGAATTGACCAGCGCCACCGGGTAGTTGTCGCTCAGGTTCCGGGCGAGCGTGAGGCAGTCGTCGAAGTTGCCGTCGACCTGGAGGATCTTCGCGCCGTGCACCAGGGCCTGGCCCATCTTGCCGAGCGCGATCTTGCCCTGCGGCACGAGCACGGCCGAGACCATCCCGGCCCGCACCGCGTACGCGGCGGCGGACGCGGACGTGTTGCCGGTGGAGGCGCAGATGACCGCCTTGGCCCCGTCCTCCTTGGCCTTGCTGATGGCCATGGTCATGCCGCGGTCCTTGAAGGATCCCGTCGGGTTGGCACCCTCCACCTTCAGGTGGACCTCGCACCCCGTGCGCTCGGAGAGCACCTGCGCGGGCACGAGCGGCGTGCCGCCCTCACGGAGCGTCACGACCGGCGTGGTGTCGGATACCGGCAGCCGGTCCCGGTACTCCTCGATGATTCCGCGCCACTGGTGGGTCATTGCTGGTTACTCTCCTTCAACCCGCATGATGCTGGCGACACCCCGCACGGTGTCGAGCTTGCGCAGCGCCTCGACGGTCCCGGACAGGGAGGCGTCGGACGCCCGGTGGGTGACGACGACGAGGGAGGCCTCGCCGCCCTCCCGTCGCCCACCACCCTGTTCGATGGCGACCGCGTCGCCGCCGCTCTGATTTCTGCCCTGCTGCCGAACCGTATCGATCGAGACACCGTGCTCGGCGAACACGGTGGCGACCTGGGCGAGAACGCCCGGTTTGTCGGCGACGTCGAGGCTGATGTGGTACCTCGTGACGACATCGCCCATGGGCGAGACGGGCAGCGCGGCGTACGCCGACTCGCCGGGCCCCGTGGCACCGTTGAGCCGGTTGCGGCAGACGGCGACCAGGTCGCCGAGGACCGCGGAGGCGGTGGGGGCGCCGCCCGCGCCCGGACCGTAGAACATGAGCTGCCCTGCGGCGTCCGACTCGACGAACACGGCGTTGTACGCGCCGTGCACGGAGGCGAGCGGGTGGCTCAGCGGAATCATCGCGGGGTGCACGCGCGCGGTGACCGAGCCGCCGTCCTCGGCCCGCTCGCAGATGGCGAGCAGCTTGATGGTGCAGCCCATCCGGGTGGCCGAGGCGAAGTCGGCGGCGGTGACCTCGGTCATGCCCTCGCGGTAGACGTCGTCGAGGCGTACGCGCGTGTGGAAGGCGATCCCGGCGAGGATGGCGGCCTTGGCCGCGGCGTCGAACCCCTCGACGTCGGCGGTGGGGTCGGCCTCCGCATACCCCAGGGCGGTGGCCTCGTCCAGCGCCTCCTGGTAGCCGGCGCCCGTGGAGTCCATCTTGTCGAGGATGAAGTTGGTCGTGCCGTTGACGATGCCGAGCACCCGGTTGACCTTGTCCCCCGCGAGGGACTCGCGCAACGGCCGGATCAGCGGGATGGCACCGGCGACGGCGGCCTCGTAGTAGAGGTCCTCGCCGTGCTCCTCGGCCGCGGCGTGCAGGGCGGCGCCGTCCTGGGCGAGCAGCGCCTTGTTGGCGGAGACGACGGAGGCGCCGTGCTCGAACGCCGTGGTGATCAGGGTGCGGGCGGGCTCGATGCCGCCGATCACCTCGACGACGACGTCGATGTCGCCGCGTTTGACCAGGGCGGTGGCGTCGGCGGTGACCAGCGCCGGGTCGATGCCCTGGCGCACCCGGTCGGGCCGGCGCACGGCCACGCCCGCCAGCTCCACCGGGGCTCCGACACGGGCGGCGAGGTCGTCGGCATGCGTCGTCATGATGCGCGCCACCTCTGAGCCGACAACACCACAGCCCAGCAGCGCCACCTTCAGCGGACGCGTACGCATCATCCGACCTCGTTTCCTCATACCGTCTACGGTTGGACCAGTCTCACTCACCGGACGGCGGTTTCTACCCTTCGTCCGGATCGTGAGACATCTATTTCATTGTGCCGGGCCGGAAAACCGGAGATCTTCCGGCCCTGCTGACGCCGTCCCCCGCTGCCGTCGCCGGACTTCCGTCGTCACCCGACGTCGAGCCGCAGCAGGTCCTCCTCGGTCTCGCGCCGGACGATCACCCGGGCCTCGCCGTCGCGCACCGCGACCACCGGCGGCCTCAGCACATGGTTGTAGTTGCTGGCCATGGACCGGCAGTAGGCGCCGGTCGCCGGGACCGCGATGAGGTCACCGGGTGCCAGGTCGGCCGGCAGGAACGCGTCCTTGACCACGATGTCCCCGCTCTCGCAGTGCTTGCCGACGACCCGGCACAGCATCGGCGCGGCACCGGAGGTCCGGGAGACGAGCGCAACGCTGTACTCGGCGTCGTACAGCGCGGTCCGGATGTTGTCGGACATGCCGCCGTCGACGGAGACGTACGTCCGCAGCCCGTCGAGCGGCTTGACGGTGCCGACCTCGTAGAGCGTGAACGCGGTCGGCCCGACGATGGCGCGGCCGGGCTCGACGGAGATGCGCGGGGTGCGCAGCCGGGCGGCGTCGCAGGCGCGGGAGACGATCTCGGTGAGCGCCTTGGCGATCTCGTGCGGCTCGCGCGGGTCGTCGTCGCTGGTGTACGCGATCCCGAGGCCGCCGCCGAGGTCGATCTCCGGCAGTTCGACGCCGTGCTCGTCGCGGATGTCCTTGAGCAGCCCGACCACCCGGTGGGCGGCGACCTCGAACCCGGACATGTCGAAGATCTGGGACCCGATGTGCGAGTGGATCCCGATGACCTCCAGCCCGTCGAGCTGCAGCGCCCGCCGCACGGCCTCCGCGGCCTGCCCGCCGGCCAGCGGGATGCCGAACTTCTGGTCCTCGTGCGCGGTGGCGATGAACTCGTGGGTGTGCGCCTCGACGCCGACCGTCACCCGGATCTGGACCTGCTGCCGCTTCCCCAGGGACTGCGCGAGGTGCGCGACCCGCACGATCTCCTGGAACGAGTCGAGGACGATCCGGCCGACGCCGGCCCGCACGGCCCGCTCGATCTCCCCGGCGGACTTGTTGTTGCCGTGGAAAGCGATCCGCTCGGCGGGCATGCCCGCGGAGAGCGCGGTGGCCAGCTCGCCGCCGGAGCACACGTCCAGATTGAGCCCCTCCTCGTGCAGCCAGCGCACCACGGCGCGGGACAGGAAGGCCTTCCCGGCGTAGAAGACGTCGGCGTCGTGCCCGAAGGCGGTGCGCCAGGCCCGCGCCCGGATCCGGAAGTCCTCCTCGTCGAGGATGTACGCGGGCGTGCCGAACTCCTCGGCGAGCCGCTTGACGTCGATGCCGCCGACGGTGACGACGCCGTCGGCGTCGCGGCCGACGGTGTGGGCCCACACCTTGGTGTCGAGCGCGTTGAGGTCGGCGGGCGGGGCGGAGTAGTGCCCCTCCGGGACGACGTCGGCGTGGCGGGGCCCGGCGGGGTGTGCGGAACGACTCATGACAGTGGCTCTCTGACTCTCAGGCTCTCAAGGCTTTCTCCGGTGCTCTCCATGGCTTTCACCAGGGCACTCAGAGGTGGTCGGGGGCGTCGATGCCGAGCAGGGACAGGCCGCCGGCGAGCACCGTCCCGACGGCTTCGGCGAGCGCGAGCCGGGCGCGGTGGGCGGCCGAGGGTTTCTCCTCGCCGTGCGGCAGAACGGTCAGAAGGAACGGCAGCGCGGCATCGGCGACGGCGACGAGGTGCCGCGCGATCCGGTCCGGACCACGATCGACGGCGGCGGCACGGAGGATGCGGGGGTGGTCGGCAAGGACGGCGAGCAGGGGCCGTACGGCTGCCGCCGACGAGCGAGCGGCAAGGATGCCGCCGGCTGGTGTGACCGTGTCGGTGAGCTTCGGGCGGGCCGGTGCGGCCGTCGGGCCGGTGGAGACGGGCGGGTCCGTCGGGTCGCCGCCGGCTGGTGTGACCGTGGGGTGGGCGGATGTGGCCGTGCCCGTGGGCTTCGGGCGAGCCGGTGCGGCCGTCGGGCCGGTGGAGACGGCCGGGTCCATCAGGTCACCGCCGACCGACGTGACCGTGGGGTGGGCGGATGAGGCCGCGCCCGTGGCCCTCGGACCAGCCGGTGCGGCCGTCGGGCCGGTGGAGACGGGCGGGTCCGTCGGGTCGCCGCCGGCTGGCGAGACCGCGGGGTGGGCGGATGGGACCGTGCCCGTGAGATCGTCCAGGTCGTCGCCGGGTTCGGCGGTGAAGCCGAGGCGGGCGGCGTTGCGGGTGAGGGCCCGGGTGCGGGCGTACGCGTAACGGACCCGGAAGAGCGGATTGCCCTCGCGCTGCACCAGGTGGTCGGCGGTGATCCGGGGCCGGTCGTGCGGGGCGGGATACAGCAGCGCCCAGCGGGCGGCGTCGGGACCGAGCGGGGCGGGGTCCTCCGGGGCCGGCACGGGACGCAGGTTCACCGGCGCACCGTGTTCGATCTCGACCCGGCCGCCCTGGGCCGCCACGATCCGCACCAGCGCGTCGGCGACGACCTCGGCCCGCGCCTCGTACGGCACGCGCAGCGCGACGATCTGCCCGGCGAGGGCGTCACCGTGACCGTAGGCGGCCCCCCGGTCCCGGATCTCACGCACGAGCGCACCGACGGAAGCCGTACCCGGCTCCAGGCTGATGTTGAGGAACCCCGGGCCGGTGACGACGACGTCACCGACGCCCTGGGCATCCGTGAGGTGCGGCCGCAGAATCTCGGCGACGCGCAGCGCGGGCTTCCCGGCCGGCCGGGCGAGCTGCAGGGCGACGTTGGTCGCGTAGTCCCCGCATCCTCCGGGCCCGGGCACGGTCACCACGACCCGCTCAGGCACGGTCACGCTCAGCTCTCCCCCGTCCACAGCACGACGCACCGCGCGCAGCACGGTACGGGAGAGCTCGACGGGGGTCACGGGACAAGCGTAGGGGAGGAGGGGGGTGGGTAGGCGAGCCGGTTTGGCCGGGTCCCGCGATATGGACGCCACGGCACAACGGGCAGGCACGGTCCCCACCGGAGACTCAGGGCACACTCATGGACCCCCGACCGACCGCCCCACTGATCCGCTGGTGTCTTGTGTGCTGATCCGCTGGTGTGCGCGGAGCGCTACCCGGAGAACTCGGAGTCAGGGGTGCGCGCCCCTTCCCCGCCCTCCCCGACATCGAGGCGGCCCCCCACCTGACGCCCGGTCCCACCACGCCCCTGCGCGAGCAAGTGACGTACCAGCTGTACGAGTTCGGCGGGCTCGAAGGGCTTGGCGAGGAAGGCGTCGACGCCGACGTCGAGCCCACCCTCGACCTCGTGCTGCGTACAGGCACTGACGATGGCAAGGGGAAGATCATGAGTGCGCGGGTCGGCCCGGAGCTGCGCGGCGGTGCGCAACCCGTCCAACCGGGGCATCACGACGTCGAGGGTCACGACATCGGGCCGCACCTGATGAACGACATCCAGACACTCGGCACCGTCGGCCGCGGTCACGACCTCGAGACCCTCCAGTTCGAGATTGACCCTGATCAGCTGTCGGATGACCTTGTTGTCGTCCACAACAAGCACCCGCCCCGAAGCGCCTGGCACACCTCGAGAGTAGGTCCGGACCGGCCACCGCGTCCGGCTTTTCCCCACTTCCACCCGTGCGGGCGAGCCCGCCACCTCCCCACCCACGGCAAACCCGTTCCTGATCACCGCGCGAGACCTGCTAGTGTTCTACCCGTCGCAACGAGCAACAGCTCCACACCCGACACGCCCCCGTAGCTCAGGGGATAGAGCAACGGCCTCCGGAGCCGTGTGCGCAGGTTCGAATCCTGCCGGGGGCACTTCGCATGAGGTGCCTAAAGACCCCGCCGCCAGCGCGTTTGCTGGGTGCGGGGTCTTGTTGTTTGTGCAGGCGGATGCGGTCGGAAGCAGCCGTTTGCCAGTGATCACGTTGTAATAGCGTGTTGATCTTGAAGGGCTTCGCGGCAGGTCAGTGGGCATTCGGCGACCGCCTGAGCGTAGTCCTGCAGACCCGCATCGCCGACGCGTTGATCTCCTCCGGAGACTCCCGTGATCAACCATGCTGCATAGCCACTGCGGCGAACAGAACAGCGGCCGCGCCAAGAACAAGCAGTTGCAGAGATCCTGCGATCCACAATCGCAGCCCCAGCAGCCCGCCGCCCACCACCACCGCTACGCAGCCGCTGATCCATGCCCCACGGCGCGCAGCATGAGCAGTGCGGATGCCGGGGGATCCGAAGTCATCACCCGAGAACATCACATGCACTCCGAGCCAGACGATGAGCATCGCCGACACCGGCAAAAGGGCGACCGCGAGCCCAAGATCCAACCACACCGAACGCCGCTGCATGCCCGTCAGCGTGCCGCCAACGCAGCAGATGCGCCTGAGTACAGGTACTCATCCTGGCCACCAACCGACACACCCTCGCGACCATGCAGTGATCACACGCGATCGTCCGCACGTAAGTGAACATACGAGAGCCCCGGACCAGACGGCCCAGGGCTCCCGTTCGTCGGTTATGTGGTTATGTCAGTCCGTGAGGGCTTCTCCCTCCCCCAGCCCCTGCATGATCCGGTCGTTCATCTCCTGCTCCTGGCCGTCGATGCACTTGGCGTAGATCTTCAGAAGGACGTCCACCGAGTGGCCCGCGCGAGCGGCGACCTCGGGCGCCGGCACGCCAGAGTTGAGCCACTGGGACACACCCGCGTGACGGAGGTCATACGGCCGGAAGGCAAGCACCGAGGCCACCTGATCGGGGACGAGCGCCAGTTCCCGAGCCTGCTTCCAGGCGCGGGAGTACGATGAGGCGGCGACCACGTTCCCCCGCTCGCTGGAGAACAGCCGGCCGTCCTTCGCCGTACCGAACTCCTTCAGGTGATCCCGTAGCAGGCGCACCAGCGGAGGCGGGATCGGAACGATGCGCACCTCACCGTGAGCCCGTTGCTTGAGCCCGCGCCGATCGTGAGCCTCCCCGGAGTCCGTCCACGCCTTCCCGGCTGTCGGGCGAGTCTCTGCCAGCTCGATACGCCCCCATCCGGTCGCTGGAAGCGTGCAGTCGGAGCGGCGAAGCCCCAGCGCCTCCCCCGGCCGCATTGCCGCGTAGTACAGGCAGCCGAAGAACGCCCGCAGCCGTCGACCGCTGGCCCGGTCGTAGCCACCGACGTAGGTGAGCGCCGTCAGCAGCTCCCGCACCTGCCGAGGGTTGACCACCACGCGGCGATCGACTTCCTGCACGGCCCGTTTCCCCCGCTTGCGCCGGACCCGGCTCAGCGGGTTGGACGGCAGGTGTTCGAGTTCGACGGCGTACTCAAGCACGTTGAAGACCACCGCACGCCGCCTCCGGTACGTCTGGGTCGCCGCAGGCTTGCCGTCCAGCCTCCGGCCCAGCACGTCGATCAACTCATGAACCCGAGCGATCTCTTGCAGCTCCCCCACCGGGAGCGACGCCTTCTCGATCCACCGCACCGCGGCGGCGATCTCCTCCGGCCGCTCCCGCTCCCTACGGGGTACGGGCAGCACGTACGAGCGCAGCGCCCGCCGCAACACCTCGGGAGCAGGCCGCCCCCGTCCCAGCTTCACGAGGACGGGAACGACCGTCGCCAGTGCATCCGTCACACTGTCCCGCTGCTTGGCAGACGCCTCCGCCCAACGAGCATCCACATACTTCACCGCCAGGTCGAGGAACGACAGGGCAGCTTTGCCACCACGCAGCGAATCGGGCAGACCGGTGACCGTGTCGAACGGCTCGCCCTTGTCAAGCGCGCCCACCAGCTTCGCGCGGAAACGGTCGGCCAACGTCTTCGTCTTGTACGACTCGCTGAACGGCTGGCCGCCTACGACCCAGCGCACAAGGTAGGTCGGTTTCTTGGTGGTCTTGTTGACGGAGATCTTCCAGACAGAGACCTTGTACGACTTCACGACGCCGCCCCCTCCGCCCGCTCCTCCAACCAGTCGTTCAGCACGTCCCGCCGAACCCGGAGCTCCCCGTTCGGCAGCCGGATGCAGGCGGGGGCGATGCGCAGTTCCCGCCAGCGGTAGAAGGTGCGCCGGGAGACGCCGCCCAGTTCGTCGAGCACCTGCCGAACGGTGAGCAGCTCGGCCGACTTCGCACGGCTGTCACGCGCCACGACGACCACCGCCCTCCCGCACCGAAGCAGCCAGGAGCTCCCCCGCCAGCGAGTAGCCGCGCCCCGCGTAACGCCACTGGCCAACCACGACGGTCGGGACGTCAGCCAGGCCCAGCGACGCCCGTTGCTGCTCCGCACGATGATCGGCACGGGCCTGCCGAAGAGCGGTCAACGTGGTCGAGTAGCGCTGCGACTTGCTGGAGAAGTGGCCGCCGTAGCCGAGCATGTGCGCCCAGCGACGAAGCCCGAGCGGCTCGGACTCCGCCAGGCTGCCCAGCCACCAACACGTGCCGATCATCCGCAGCACGTGCGCCCGAACGGGCAGCATGACCATGTCTCGCGCGTCGTAGATCCGGCCGTCCACCGCGCCAGCGGTTTCCGCCCCCTTCGTCGCGTACTTGGCGATGTAGCCCGCCACGGCCCCGGCAGAGGCTGGCCGCTCCCCCGCGTCACGGCGGTACGAGGTGACGGGCCGTACGTCGACCTGCCCGCCGAAACGCAGCTCCCGCGGACCGACGATGCTCGCGCCTGGCGCCGTAAGCCGAACCCGACCAGCCACCACCGGAACGGCCTCCGCCAGCAGTGCCGTAGTCGCCCAGCCCGGCGGAGGTGAGTCGGGCCCGTCCGGTCCGTCGAGGCGGATCACACCATGGAAGTGGACCAGGCCCCGCCGCTGATACTCGGCGACCTTCGCGTACGAGAGGCGGGCGACTTCCCCGAACTCCGTACGCGACAGACCGGCCCGACGGGCGATCTCCCGCCGCAGCTCCAGCCCGAACCGATGCCAGAGCCGACCGGCGAACGCGTGCCAGAGGACGGCGCCCGCGTAGTCGTAGCAGCGCGGGCAGAGCGGTTCGCCGAGGCGAGGATCGTCGGCCGCGTGACGCGTACGGCATCCGACCGGCCGCCCGTGCGGGCAGCACTCCCCCGGCCGGCGGGGACGACAGGCCCGTACGAGCCCATCGTGTTCCCGCCGAGTGTGGACCGGCCCGAAGCCGGGAGCGGTGAGCGTGGCGAACACGCGCGGGTGCCCGCTCACCGCCTCCGTGACGTTCTTGCCGCCGACGAGTCCGGCCCGAACCAGTTGGTACGTGTCCGCCCGGTACAGCGCCGAGCAGGCCGGGCACACCGTCGCCCGCCGGTTGCCGCATGCGGTGAGCAGGCGACCGCCATAGACGTCCGACCCGTACGAGAGCAGAGCCGCACCCGTGGCCGTGTCGAAGACGGTCGCCGTGCCGACCAGGTGAATCGGGTTGGTACAACCGCCGAGGCGGACGATGTTCCGGCGCCAGGCGGCGAACTCGGGTTCCGATGCCCTGGCGACCAGAGCGGCAGCGCTGCCCGGTACGAGGGGTGTGGTCATCGTCGACCACCGCCCCCACCGAACGCGTGCCGCATCACGGCCGAGATTGCCTCCGGCCGAGTCTTGGCGCTGAACCGAAACGTCGGATCCGTGAGCCAGACTGCGGCAGCGTGCGCCGGGCACAGGTGCTGCTCGGTGTCGTCGAGCCCGACGAGGACGACACGTTCGGGTCCCTCGCAGGTCGAGACCTCGGGACCGTCTCCCTTGAGGTCGCAGTCGGGCAGCGGAGATTTGCGCGAATGATGCGCAGTGGACAAAGTGTGAGTGCTCCTTTCACTGCTCACGTGGCGGATGGAGTGGGTTCCTGACGGGGTCGGGTTTGGCGACTTCGCGCCCCGTCGGGAGCCCGTCGTACGGGCGATCACTGCCGTTCCTTGGGCGGGATCGCAATGACGCTGTAGGCGATCGGGCCGAAGTCACGGCGTGCGTCGTAGTAGCCCTCGCCGATGTCCTCGACGGGCACGCCGAGGGACGCGGCGACATGCTCCGCGCCCTCCCTGCGCGCTGTGGCGTCGGACGCGTCGACGAAGACACCGAAGGACGCGTTACGCGGGACGAGGACAGCGGGGTTGGCGGTCAGGAAGTCCGCCAGCTCTCGAAGACCGGCGATGAACGCCGCCCGGTCGCCGGAGCGGATGACGTACTCGGACACAGGAAGTCCCTTTCTCTTCCCAACGGGTGCTTTCAGAAGCGGAGTTGGCCGAGGAAGCCGTTCACGCCGTCGAGGAACGCCTGAGCGAACGGCGCGGCCACGGTCTTGGAGAGCAGGAAGCCGAAGGCTCCGCAGAGCAGCGCGTCGGCCCACCGCAGGTACCGGATGCGCAGCAGGAACCAGATCAGCAGGCCCAGCAGGAGAACGGCGGACATGGACACCAGCACGGCAGGCCCCTTTCACGACGCTTCGAGGTGCAGTTCGGACAGGACGGGAGTCAGGTGCGCGTACTCTGCGGCGACGGCTTCCGCTTCCACCTCCGTGATCAGGTGGGACCGGGCGCGTTCCCAGCCATCGCCGGAGGCGAGGACGGCCGTGCCGGCCTGTTCCGGGGTGATGGCCTGCGCAGCCTTCAGGGCGTCGGGGTTCAGATCCCCGAGCGCCATTTCAGCCGTACCGGGATCGGCCACGCGATGGCAGACCCGGCCGCCGAGTTGTGCCCGCAGCGCGGTGACACCGGGCCCCAGGTCGGAGCCGACACGTTGGCCGGCGACGACGAGGAACACCCCAAGAGCCGCCCCGAGTTGAGCGAGCCGGATCAGCGCCGTACCGGCCGCCTGCGCTTCGTCCTTCTCGCTCCGGCTCGCCACAAGAAACAGTTCCGCGATCTCATCCACGATCACGACGACAGGCACCGGACGTAGCTTGTCCGGCAGCCCCCAGATGTTGCGGACACGAGCCGCCCGGCAGACGGTCATCCGGTCGAGGGTGAGGTCAACGAGTGCGGCCAGCAGCCGGACCGCTTGCTCCCGGTTGGTCGCGAGGGCGGACAACCGAGGTTCGTAGAGGGACAGTTCCATGCCTCCCTTGCAGTCGATCCCGACCAACGCGACGGGTTGCGGAGCGAGGCCCGCGACGAGTGCGTTGATGAGCGTCGACTTGCCGGAGCGGGTGGCCCCCACGATCAGCCAGTGGGGCACGCGCCGCAGGTCGAGCACCCACGCGGCCCCGGTCTCCAGTGCGCCCACGGTCACCCGGAGCAGATGGCCGGGCCCCCGCTGCTTCGGCGCCCGGGGAGCGGCCAACGGGTCGGCCGCCGCGGCGACGACTCGTACGACCCCCGGTTTCCAGGAGGTCACCCGCACCGCGTGCACTTGCCAGCTCTCTGCCATGGCAGGCGCGGCCTTGACGAAGTTCTCCGGCACCTGGCCCGGCAGTAGCCGGACCAGCAGGACGAAGCCGCCGGGGGTCGGGCGTATGAGTCCGCGTCGGGGTACGCGTGGCTGTGGCGGAGGCGCCCCGTTGCCGACGAGCCCGGACACGACCGTCAGCGCCGGCCGACGACTCATGGCGAGCCCGCACCCGGCCATCAGGGGCCGCCAAGTCTGCACGACTCGGAAGGCGGTGGCCGGGAAGCCGAGTAACAGCCACCAGGCCACGGGGTAGCGGCGGCGCAGGGCCGGGCCCGCGAGAAGCAGGCCCGACACCAGCACTGTGGCCGCCAACAGAACCCAACCCGGCCCGCTCTCACTGGCCGAGGTGGCGGAGGAGGCCAGGTTCCTCACTGCCCGGCCCCCTTGCCCGCCGGGGCGGCGGGAGCGCTCAGGGGCCGGATCTCCGCCGCACGGAACGCGATCCCGTGCCGCCCCTCGTTCTCCCACGGCGTGGCGACCAGGTCCCGCACGGCCACCGGCATACCGAGCTGCACGCCGGTCGGCTCCCCGGCCACACTCACGTTCACGACGTCCGCCGACGCCCCGGCCATCAGGCAGAGGCCGACCTGGTACACGGTTTTTCCGGTGTCGCGGTCAATACGGAGCTGACCGGTCTCACGGTTGGCGACCCGGGGAGTCGGGGGGACGGCACAGATGATCCCCGTGAACTTCGCGGTGTCAATCGGAAGGCTTGCCACTCTTCGGATCTCCTCATCTCTCGCGCCCGAAGGCCGGCCCTTCGGGCTGCTAGACCACCCGTAGTACGGGTGACGGAGACCAGAGTGACCACCCGTAGTACGGGTTGTCAACTGCCTAGTGATGAGCGAAGCTGTCCACGAACGTGGACAAGCTGTCTACGAGGACGCACAGCCCCACAAGCCACGGCCACCGGAGGGCCCCGCATGCCACCGAAGAACACGCAGCCGAAGTACCGGCAGATCGCCGAGTACCTGCGCGAAGGCATCCTGAACGGCACCTTCCCGGCCGGCCAGCCGCTCCCCTCCGAGGAGTCGTTGGCGAAGCAGTTCGGAGTGACACGGCCCACAGTGCGTCAGGGACTCACGGAGCTACGGGCATCCGGTCTCGTCGAGGCCATCATGGGCCGCGGCACCTTCGCCCGCTCCCCCCACGGCCGCCCAAGCCACACGCGCCCGCGCGGCGTACGCCGGACTACGGACGGCCGCTACGTCGAGGCCGACGGTATCCGTTGGACGGACGCCGAGCCGCCGGTAGCCACTCGTACCGACGCCCCGCTAGCTCTGGCGGACCTACTCCGCATCCCACCGGGCGAGCCGATGTTCACCTACGACGCGCTACAGACCGCGGCCCAAGGCCGCCTGCGCCAACTCCACCGGACCTACGTGCCGTTCTCGGCACTCCTCGACACCAAGTACGAGGAGGAAGCCCCACCGCCGGCACCGGAGCTCTACGCGGCGCTCGCCGAGCTGGGCCACGAACTCCACTTCACGGAGTACGTCCGCACCCGCATGCCCCTACCGGACCAGGCCCAGGCCCTCCGGCTCGCAGACGGGGTCCCGCTCCTGCACGTCCTCCGCGTGACCCTCACCGAGGCAGACAAGCCCCTAGCCCTGGAGGAGTTCCACCTACCGGGCGACGAGCTGGAGCTCTCGTTCAAGCTGTAGCCGAACCCCAGTTGGCTCAGACTTTCTCTACGTCATCAAGGCGGCTCGCTCCGCTCACCGCGCGCTCCCCGGCTCACCACCGGGGCCCGACGGTCCTGCCTTCGGCCCGCTCTGGCCCCGGCTACGCCGGTCGCGCGACTGGAGCGAGACCATGGTGGGGAGAAAGCCGCTGTGGCTGGGGCGGTCGGCTCCACGGCTTTAGCCACCTCCCCGGTTCGGGTCCCGCGTCGAGCAAGACCAGGGGACCACTCGTTCAAATTCCGGGCAGGATCACAGCCTGCCCGAGTTGCCGTCCAGCGTACGGCCCCCTGATCATGCTCGACCCCAAACCGGACAGGACACCGGCCAAACCCGCTCCGCCGACCTGGGGTCATGGAGGACGATGTCGTGAGGCCCAACCCCCTACGAGACAGCTCAAGCGAGTCGTAAACTGCAGCACTGGTTGAGTCGGACGAATCGGGGGGCGATGGCTCGCGACCTAGTACCCAAGGCACAGGAGAAAATTGTCATCCAACGTAGCGGTGACTGCTGCGCGTACCCAAACTGCGGCCTAGCCCTCAGCATCGACGCCCAAGCAGCCGAGGACTTGCACAAGGCCGTGGGAAAGGTCGCCCACATCCGGGCAGCTAGCGCGGGTGGACCGCGGTACGACGCAAGCATGACAACAGCCCAGAGAGGCAGCGCAGACAACCTGATATATCTGTGCGGGCCTCACCATGACGTCATCGACACTCAACTCCACTTTCACACTGTTGAGTTCCTTCAAGGCATCAAGATCAAGCACGAGCAAGCCGTAGCTCGGGCCATGAGTCACGCCATGGGAAAGATCGGCTATGACGACCTAGAACTCGTTTGTCAGTTCATCGGTATGGGCGACGAGAGGACCAACGACGACGTCGTAATCCCAATCGACATCCAGCAAAAAATTGAACTCAACGGACTCGGCACGATAGCCGAGGAAAGAATCAGGATCGGTCTCGCAAAATCAGGCGAGGTTGACGCCTTCATATCCGCTATCAGCAAAATGCGCCCCAATTTCGGTAACCGGCTCGCTGCGCGATTCAAGCGAGAGTACTACGGTGGCTACGCAGAAGGGCTTGCCGGGGACGAACTTTTCGAGTTCATTTGTTCCGTGGCGATGACTAATGCTGGCCCCGTAGAAACCGATAAGCTGCGAGCAGCGACACTGGCGACTGTGGCTTACCTATTTCAACTTTGTGAGTTGTTCGAGCATGAGCATCCTGCTGCCTAACCGCTACCTGAAGCCTTCCGACAGTCTCGCGGTGCACGCTGCTGAGCTATTCCGAAGCATGCCTCCTGCGGAGTCGGTCGGTGCCGGCTGGGCGACCTATAGAAAGCTCTTTGGCAGCCTCCCCTTCGAACGCTTCGTCCTGACGTTGGATGTACTCGTAGGCCTCGGCGTACTGCGCCTCGAAGGCCAGCAACTCGTGAAGGTGACAAACGATGCTGCGTAGGATCTCATCCAATTTTTCATCTTTTCAACCAATCACCTTCAAGCCAGGATTTAATGTCATCTTGGCAGAAATGGCTCCCAACGCATCCGATAAGCACAGCAGAAACGCTCGCGGCAAAACGACTCTAATTCAGGCAATAAATTACTGCCTGGGAGGAAGTCTTGCAAAGTCAATGGCGCCGCTAGGGCCGACAGGTTGGGCATTTAGCCTTGAGTTGGATCTCTTCGGAAGTACCGTAACTGTCACGCGCAAAGTTAAGGGTGGCACCAGACTTTCGCTGGCTTACCCCGCGGAGCTGACGGGCGCTCTTCACCCCTACCTAGATGAGAACTCGACGATCTCCGTTGACGATTGGAAGTTCCTTCTAGGGCTGGGGCTATTTGCCCTCGATCGGGTGCCCGAGCAAGGCGATAGAGGAATCTCCCCTCGGACGCTTCTATCTTACGTAATTCGCACAGAGGCAGTCAAAGATCCTCTGAAGATCATCCCTCAGCAACCCGCGTGGAGCAGTCGCGAGCACGTAGCCTATCTGCTGAATCTCAACTGGGAATTGGTACGCGACCTTTCTCGCCTCGAAGAGGATTCTAATACATACAAGGCGATCGCAAGAGCCACCAAGAAGAACCTACTTCCTCGCGCCCTTCGCCCTGAACCTGAACTAATGCTGGAATTGGTGGAAGCCCAGCGCACGCTCGAAGAACTTTCATCTCGCGTTAATGGTTTCCAAGTCGTAGACGATCCAGACGGCCTTATTTCACGAGCTGATCGAGTTACTGAGGAGCTAAAGGAACTTCGCAACGACGCCCTCGTTGACCGTCGAATGATTGAACTTTATGCCGAGTCAATCGAGGGGGAGCAAACGACCAATGACGAAGGTGTCGGCGAGGCGGTCGCTGGACTATATAGCGAAATGCAGCGTGCTTTCAGTCCAGAAGCACTCCATAGCTTCGAAAAAGTCGAGGCCTTTCATCAGCAACTCATGGGGAACAGAAGGAGGTTTCTCGCGTCAGAGCTGGAACGCCTCAGGATCCAGCAGGCTCAGCGAGATGAACGGATAAGAGAACTTACCGCGTCACGAAACTCAATTCTCACAGTACTAGATGCCGGCGGTGCACTGGAAGAGCTTTCCGCTCTACAAAACGAGTGCGCGCAGGCTGCGGCGAGGGTAAGTGAAGTTGAGGCCTCTCTAAGTAACGTAAGGGATCTCGCCGAGGCTCAAGAGGGAATCCGAGTTCAAAAGGCACAGCTCAGGCAAGAAACAGCGCGCGACCTCAGCACCAATAGACAGAAGCTTGATTCTGTTGCTACGCGTTTCGACAGCATGATGCAGGATCTATACAACGTAGGAGGGGTACTAACAGCAGAAGTCGACGACCTAGGTTTCAAATTCTCTATCCGGGTCTCTACCTCTGCCAGTGGTGGCGTGACCCGTATGCAACTCCTGTGTTTCGACCTAACTTTGATGGCCGAAAGCGACGAGCTGCATCACCCAGGTTTCCTAATTCACGATTCAGTTGTTTTCGACGGAGTAGATCCGCGACAGGTTGCGGCCGGTCTGCGACTGATCAATGAGACGGTGGAAAATGTCGGCGGTCAGTACATCTGCACAATGAACAGTAATGATGTTCCGGATCTTGTCCGAGGTGAGGAGTGGTTCGTCCATGGCACCCGCAGGGTCGTCTTGGACACTGAGAGAGGAGGGATTCTCGGAACGTCCTTCTAGCTTCACCACGGCTATCACACGTCGTGCCAGCAGCGTGCCAGTACGAGGAGTAACCACCGGTCAACAGAAGCCATCGGACACTCTCCTTGGTGGCTGGCTTAACGAGGTCTCCGCTGTTCGGGAGCTGCATCGCACATGAGTGGTCGTGATTCCCAAGCTCAGAGCGCACACGTCGGTTATCGGCATCGACAACAAGGGGCATCACGTGACTGAACTGTTCAGATGCGGGCGTACGGCCGCAGCGAACTCCTGGCGCGCCAGCTGCACGGTTGATAAATCTGTATTCCAGTCGAACTGAGGAAGACCGGAAGTCCTCACCCACCCTTCAGCACACATGCTCAGATTTAGGCATGCTCTTTCCACTCTGTGCGCGGCGCTGGCAACCTCATCCGGACCGTACAGCTCGATCACGGCGAGGGTGGCTCGCATCTGCCTGAGAGTTTCATGAATGGCGTTTCCAATCTCCGCTTCGGCCCGCCAAGAGCGGACTCTACGCCAGAAGCCTCGCCCACCCAGCGGCTCTCTTAAACAGTGCAGATTAAATGCCTGGTCTTTCACCTCCAAAGTCAGGGCCAGGAATTCAAGGCATGCAGAGCTTCTGCCACCGCGTACCCACTGCATGTGAGCGGAGTCCGTCTGGTGCCTAGCTGCTGCGCGGGAGGCATCGGCCTGTGCTAAGGCACTGCGAGCCTGCGCAAGCGCTCCTGCAAACGCGAATCCCCCACCGATCAAAGCTCCTGCTAACGCCGCTACGGCCTCGTTCATGTTGAACAATGTTGCCGCATCCAGAGCTACAAGGAGCACTCTCGGCAAGAGTCATCCCGACGCTGGCATTGAGAAACCACATGGACGTCTAGGAGCCATCAGAATTCCTGATCTGCGTCGGCCGAACGCCTGGGGCTGACCTGCGGTGGAGTGGGATCTCTCGTAGCCGGCTCCATCGTCAGCTTCCCGAACTGATGGCCCACCGCCGGCTTGACCACAACGTCCCGTCCTGGTCGGCTGGGCCCGTGGCCACGGATCCCAGTGAGTACGACAAGGCGATGCCGATCATGGCAGCCTATCTCGCGAAGATCGAGCGAGCGGTTGACCGGACCCGTGCCTCACATGCGGGGCAGCCGTTCGCGGCGGTCCATCAGGCACTTGTCGAAGCGCTGCAAGACGAGGGTGCTCAACGTGTCGTGCCGCAGGTAGCCGAGGAGTTGGCGCGCCAGATCTCTGGTGCAGCGACCGAGCCAAGAGGAGCGGCGAAGTGAGTGTCTAACTGCATGACAACGCCCGCGAACAACGGCGGACAAGCGCGGACGTCTGTGGACCATCAGCGCAGGTGAGACCTACACCAGCCCAGGACAGAGCCCTCCGGGGAGTTGCTTCGGGACGAAGAGGTCACTCAGTTAGGGTGCGCCCCATGACCAACGACGCTCCGGCCTGTCCGGAGTGCCGCCAGCTTATGGAGTCTCGCGGCCTGGTGCTCTCCAAGCGAGAGGACGACGGCTGACATCAGCGAGGCCGGACGGCGGCATACAGCAGCACCCCCGGACGACCGTCGGACCAGCCGTCGACGGCCCCAGGGGCGGGTGTAGATCGAACTCCTACATGCGATGCTCACACACGAGCGCCGTCCCGAGCCGTCCTCGGGCCATGGAAGGGCGCTCACGGGTGACCAACGTCGACAACTACTGACAGCTCAGCAGCAGGTCAGAGCAGTGATCGGTTCGGCGGCCGCTGGTCACGGCCGCCGCTGGTCAGTTGTGGCTAACTGAGGCCGCAGCCGGCTCACCTCGGACCTCTTGGTCCTCAGTCATACCGATAACGCAGCACAGTCGAGCGGTGCGTCAACCGCCTCGCTCAATGGAGAGGCACGCAATCCGCCATGAGAAGACCGCGACCATCTACCACGCCGGACTGCTCATCCCAGGCATCTTCGTCCGGTCCACCTGATGATCCAAATCAAAGGGGTCTGGTGCAGGTTTGGGTGACAGGTTTGGTCACGCGACCTGGAGGGCCGGTGTGGTCATGACGCTCTCGAATTCGACAGGGGTCAGCCGGCCGAGCGAGGCTTGTCTGCGGCGTCGGTGGTAGGTCCTCTCGATCCAGGTCACGATCGCGATCCGCAGTTCCTCGCGGGTGGCCCACGCCCGACGGTCGAGGACGCCTTTCTGCAGCAGGCTGAAGAAGGACTCCATGGCCGCGTTGTCGCCTGCCGCTCCGACCCTCCCTATCGAGCCGACGATCCGGTGCCGGTCGAGCGCCCTGACGAACTTCCGAGACCGAAACTGCGATCCGCGATCGCTGTGCAGAATGCACCCGGCGACGTGACCACGCCGGGCAACAGCGTTGTTCAGCGCTGTGACGGCCAGGCGGGACTTCATCCTCGTGTCG
>NZ_PENI01000037.1 GCF_003688995.1 Streptomyces shenzhenensis
GCAGCGCCTGCTCGACCGCGTACTCGTCCAACTCGGAGAGCAGACCGTCCACATCATCCCGGTCGACGGTCAGGTCATCGGCGAAGTGCCGGTCACCCGTGGCATCGGGCACATACTTCACAGTGACAACGATCCTCAAGCTCACGCCGGCTCTCCTACTGCATCGTCTGTTCTGGGCTGCCTCTTGCAGGCAGCATAGGCGCCTGAAGCGGCTGATCCCGGTCGGGGCGTCCGCGCGCTCCGAACGAAATATTACTCGTCAGTACACTCATGTCTTTCCCGCTGAGCAAGCGCTTTGAACTGTGACCTTCGCAACGCAGCGTAACCGGAACCCGACGGCTTCGCAGGAGGGGCGGAGCACGCTCAGTCCCTGAGCGCGCTGAAGCCGCCCTGGTGGTACAGCAGGGGGCGGCCGGCCCCGTCGGCGTCACCGAGTTCGACCTCGGCGAGCACGATGCGGTGATCGCCGGCGGGAACCCGGCCCACGACACGGCAGACGAGCCAGGCGAGCACACCGTCGAGCACCGGCACGCCCTGCGGACCGACGCGCCAGGCGGTGGGCGGGCCGAACCGGTCGGCGCCGCTGCGGGCGAAGGTCGCGGCCAGTTCGTGCTGGTGCTCGCCGAGTATGTGGACGCCGACATGGCCGGTCTCGGCTATCGCCGGCCAACTGGAGGCACCGGTGCCGATACCGAAGGAGAGCAGCGGGGGCTCGGCCGACACGGAGGTGAGGGAGGTGGCGGTGAAGCCGACCGGCCCGAGGGCGCCGCGGGCGGTGATCACCGCGACCCCCGCGGCATGCCGCCGGAAGGCGGAGCGCAGCAGGTCGGGGGAGGCGAACCGGGGAGTGCGGAGGTCGGGCGTGGCCGTCATGGAGTTGTCCTTCTCGGGGAGGTGACGAGCGGGCCGGTGGCTGGTCAACAGCCCGGACAGCGCGCGCTCGCGGTGCGCGCCAGGTCGACGTGCGCGCGCCCGTGGAGAAGGAGTTCCGTGCCCATGCGGTCA
The DNA here is from genome assembly GCF_003688995.1 of Streptomyces shenzhenensis. GTDB lineage: Bacteria > Actinomycetota > Actinomycetes > Streptomycetales > Streptomycetaceae > Streptomyces > Streptomyces shenzhenensis_A. The sequence continues at coordinate 1,006 of NZ_PENI01000037.1, forward strand.
GAGTGACGATACGTGGTACGCACAGTCAAGAACGTCCCGGTATCTGGAAGATGTCGCACCGTCACCGGCATCGCCGTCACACCGCCTTCCCCAGCGCCGCGATGACGTCGGCCTTGCGCGGCTGCCCGGCGGCCCGTCGCACCACACGTCCGTCGGCGTCGAGGACCAGCACGGTGGGGGTCCTGAGGATGCCCAGTTCCCGTACGAGGTCCAGGCGGGACTCGGCGTCGATCTCCACATGGGCGACACCGGGCACCAGGCCGGCCACCTCGCCGAGGACGCGCCGGGTCGCCCGGCAGGGTGCGCAGAAGGCGCTGGAGAACTGCACGAGCGTGGCCCGTTCCCCGAGGTCGCCACCCAGGTCGGCGACCCCGAGCCGCTTCCCCTCGTCCCGTCCGCGCATCCGCACTCTCCCGCTCCGCCGCTGGTGCCGCACTCCGTACGGGCTCACCGCCCCGCACAGCACCACTCCGGTCCTCTTCTTCAGTAGCGCGCTCGAGGCCGCGGAGATTCCCGCTTTCCCGCACCTGTGCGCTGCGGAAGCCCAGCAGGGGCGCGAAACGCCGAGGTGACCGCTCCGCCGACGTGACGAGAATCTCGCCGCGTCAGGGCACCAGGGCTGGCTCACCGTTCGTTCTTCGGGCACGATCTGCGAGACGCCGTAAACCTACGGCTGCGTAACTTATCCGCCGGGAACGCCTTTCCCTGGCAGAGCAGGAAGGGTCCGTCCCGCCCATGGCAGAGCTGGTCTACCGTCCCGTCATCGGTTTCGCGAGGACGCTGTTCAAGGTCTGGGACCTCAAGATCGACTGCAAGGGCTCGGAGAACATCCCGCGCTCGGGCGGCGCCGTGCTGGTGAGCAATCACATCAGCTATCTGGACTTCGTCTTCAACGGTCTTGCGGCCCTGCCGCAGAAGCGGCTCGTGCGCTTCATGGCGAAGGAGTCGGTCTTCCGCCACAAGGTCTCCGGTCCGCTGATGCGCGGGATGAAGCACATTCCGGTGGACCGCGGCCAGGGCAACGCGGCCTACGCGCACGCGTTGGACTCCCTCCGGTCCGGCGAGATCGTCGGGGTGTTCCCGGAGGCCACGATCTCGCAGTCCTTCACGCTGAAGAGCTTCAAGTCGGGCGCCGCGCGACTCGCCCAGGAGGCGGGCGTCCCGCTGGTGCCGATGGCCGTGTGGGGCACGCAGCGGCTGTGGACCAAGGGCCATCCGCGCAACTTCAGGCGCAGCCACCTCCCGGTCACCGTCCGGGTAGGCGAGATGATCGAGGCGTCCCGCGACCAGTACGCGGGCGCCATCACCCGCCGGCTGCGCGAGCGGGTCCAGGATCTGCTGGACGCCGCACAGCGCGCCTACCCGGGACACCCGAAGGGCACCGACGACAGCTGGTGGCTGCCGGCCCATCTGGGCGGCACGGCCCCGACGCAGGAGGAGCTGCGCGCCGCCGAGGCCGGCTGACCCCCGCCCGCGACGCCGCACTCACTCCCCCGGCTCTTCGCCCGCCCCTGGAGCGAGCGACGGCGATCTACTGAGGGGCCGGGGCGCCGATGGCGATCCGGGCGCCGGGGCTGAACTTCTCCAGGAGCTCGGCGAGTTCGGCCGCGGCCCGCTCGATCTCGGCGACCGGCATCGGGGCGAGGCCCTCCAGCAGGAAGACGCCGGAGGCCGTCCGCTCGGTGAGCCGGGTGCGCGGGCCCTGGCGCCAGTTCCAGCGGCGGCAGGTCACACCCGCGTCGTCACGCCACACCGCCTCGCCCGCGTCCGGGTGTTCCACGGCCTCTTCACCGCCGGCGACGGTCACGAAGTCCTCGTCGCCCGTGGCGCGCACGAGCCGCATGGCGCCCTCGATGCGGTCGGCGTCCTCGCCGCCCACGGGGATCAGATGGGCGACGCTGACGGCGTTGTAGAGGTCGACGAGCAGATTGATCCGGGGCAGTCCGGACTCGGACAGAGCCCTCCTCGCCAGTGCCTCCGCCGAGTTGCGGGTGCGGGACGGCTTGGCGCCGAACGCCGTGTACACCTCGCGCCAGGCCGCCATGTGCGGGTCCTCGTGCGGGGCGCGTCCGGCCAGGCGGGCGGCAAGCCTGCGGGCCGCGTCGTCGAGCAGGGCCGCACTCGCCTCGGTGCTGGGCCCGCCCACGAGGTCGTGCGCCTCGATCACGACGTGGGTGAAACCGGGCACGAGGGCGCGCACCTCGTCGGACACGGTGAGCGTGAGAGTCATCTGCCTCGCCTCAGAGTGCGGTGGGGAGCGTTTTCCAGAGGTGGGGCCGGTCGGGCGCGGTCTTCAGGGCGCGCAGGACGGCCGGGTGAGGTTCAGCATACAGGACCGGATAGTCCAACTCATTGGACTCCGGATCGGGCGTCCAGGCCAGCTGTTCGCCGTCGAGGGAGAACTGCGCGTCGACGCCGGGCTTGTTGCCGCGCGGGTCCTGCCGGTGCCACGCCCCGCGGAACCGGACGGCCACCAGTCCGTGCACCACGTCGAGCTTCTGGTAGCACAGCGCCGTGGGGATGTCCTCGGCCCGCAGCAGCGCGGCCAGCGCGTGCGCCTTCGCGAAGCAGATGCCGGTGCGCAGCGTGAGGACGTCGGAGGCGCGCCAGGTGACCCGCGGATCGCCGGCGTCCTGGGAGTGCGGAACGGTGTCGCGCACGAACTCGAAGGCGGCTCGCGCATAGGCATACGAGTCCGGGACGTCCGCGGCCAGCCGGGCGGCCGTCTCGCGCACCATCGGATGGTCATGGTCGATGGCCTCGTCCGCGGCCAGATATGCGGACAGGTCGGGCGTGTTCTGGATCAGCTCCATACCCGCAGAGCATAGGAATGCGATCACCCGGCCGTCAATGTTTTTCCAGGTGACCGCATATCTATGCATGCTGATCTAGCGGTGCGCGGGGGCCATCTCCTCCTTGAGCGCCGCCACGAACGCGTCCACGTCCTCCTCGGTGGTGTCGAAGGCGCACATCCAGCGCACGACGCCGGCCGCCTCGTCCCAGAAGTAGAACCGGAACCGCTTCTGCAGCCGCTCGCCCACCTCGTGCGGCAGCCTGGCGAAGACACCGTTGGCCTGCACCGGGTGACAGATCTCCACCCCGTGCACCGCGCGCACGCCCTCGGCCAGCCGCTGCGCCATCTCGTTGGCGTGCCGCGCGTTGCGCAGCCACAGGTCCTTGGCGAACAGTGCCTCCAACTGCACCGAGACGAAACGCATCTTGGAGGCGAGCTGCATGGACATCTTGCGTATGTGCTTCATGTGGCGCACGGCGTCCTGGTTGATGACGACGACCGCCTCGCCGTACACGGCGCCGTTCTTCGTCCCGCCCAGGGAGAGGATGTCGACGCCGACGGCGTTGGTCAGCGCACGCATGGGCACGTCCAGGGAGGCCGCCGCGTTGGCCAGCCGGGAGCCGTCCAGGTGCACCGTCATGCCGTGCGCGTGGGCGTGCTCGCAGATCGCGCGGATCTCGCCGGGGGTGTAGACGGTGCCCAGTTCCGTGCTCTGGGTGATCGAGACGGCCTGCGGCATCGCCCGGTGCTCGTCCTCCCAGCCGTACGCCTGCCGGTCGATCAGCTCCGGCGTGAGCTTGCCGTCCGGCGTGGGCACGGTGAGCAGCTTGAGCCCGGCCATCCGCTCGGGTGCGCCGCCCTCGTCGACGTTGATGTGCGCGCTCTCGGCGCAGATCACCGCGCCCCAGCGGTCGGTGACCGCCTGGAGCGCGACGACGTTCGCGCCGGTGCCGTTGAAGACCGGGAAGGCCTCCGCCGTGGGCCCGAAGTGGCTGCGGACGATCTGCTGGAGGTTCTGGGTGTAGGCGTCCGCGCCGTAGGCGACCTGATGGCCGCCGTTGGCCAGCGCCAGGGCCGCGAGCACCTCGGGGTGCGCCCCCGCGTAGTTGTCACTGGCGAAACCGCGGACCTGCGGGTCGTGATGGCGACGGGCGTCGGTCCTGGGAGGGTTCACGGCTTCTCGGTCAGCCACAGACGGTGTCCGTTCACTTCGGTTGCGGGCTTGGTCCAGATCCCGGTGATGGCCTCGGCCAGGTCATCGACGTCCGTGAAGCCCGCGAACTTCGCGTTGGGGCGTTCGGCGCGCATCGCCGCGTGCACCAACGCCTTCACCACCAGGATGACAGCCGCCGAGGTCGGCCCCTCGGCGCCCCCGGCCTTGCGGAAGTAGTCGGCCATGGCCAGCGTCCAGGCCTCGGCCGCGGCCTTGGCGGCGGCGTACGCCGCGTTGCCCGCGGTGGGCCTGCTGGCGCCCGCGGCACTGATCAGCACGTAGCGGCCGCGCTCGCTGCGCTGGAGCGCCTCGTGGAAGGCGAGCGAGGTGTGCTGCACGGTGCGGATGAGCAGCAGTTCCAGGAAGTCCCAGTCGTCGAGGCTGGTCTTGGTGAAGGTCTCGCTGCCGCGCCAGCCGCCGACGAGGTGCACGAGTCCGTCGACCCGGCCGAAGTCCTTCTCGATGTGGGTGGCCCAGTCGCGGGTGGACTGCAGGTCGAGCAGGTCCACCGTGTCCCCGGTGACGGTGGCGCCGCCGGAGGCGTAGCGGGCCGCGTCGACGGCCTCGGAGAGCCGCTCCGGGTCGTTGTCCGCCCCGACGACCGTCGCCCCCGCCTCGGCGAGCCTGCGCAGCGCGGCCCGGCCGGCGGGTCCGCCCGCGCCCGCCACCGCGATGACCGCACCGCTCAGTTGCCCGTTCCCGTTCCCCATCTTCTCCTCCTGAGCCTGCCGAGCGTCTACGGTGCGGTCGCTCACGCGGCGACCGGCTCGGCGCCGTCCGCGGTGATGCCCCGGGTGGCGGCGATCACGTTCTTCAGTTTCTTGGACAGCGCCTCATAGAACATGCTCAGCGGAAACTCGTCCGGAAGCACGTCATCCACGAGTTTGCGCGGCGGCAGGGTCAGGTCGAGGGCGTCCGGGCCCTTGGCCCACTTGGAGCCCGGGTGCGGGGCCAGGTAGGCGGAGACGAGTTCGTAGCCGGCGAACCAGTGGACGAGCTTGGGGCGGTCGATGCCGTCGCGGTAGAGCTTCTCGATCTCGGCGCACAGCTGGTTGGTGACCTGCGGGGCGCGCTCCCAGTCGATGGAGAGCCTGTTGTCGGTCCAGCGGACGACGTCGTGCCGGTGCAGGTAGGCGAAGAGGAGCTGGCCGCCGAGGCCGTCGTAGTTGCGCACGCGCTCGCCGGTCACCGGGAAGCGGAACATGCGGTCGAAGAGCACCGCGTACTGCACGTCCCGGGCCTGCGGAACGCCGTCGGCCGCGAGCTTCACGGCCTCCTTGAAGGCGGTGAGGTCGCAGCGCAGCTCTTCGAGGCCGTACATCCAGAACGGCTGCCGCTGCTTGATCATGAACGGGTCGAACGGCAGGTCGCCGTGGCTGTGGGTGCGGTCGTGCACCATGTCCCACAGCACGAAGGCCTCCTCGCAGCGCTTCTGGTCGTGCACCAGCGCGGCGATGTCCTCGGGCAGCTCAAGGCCCAGCAGGTCGACGGCCGCGGCGGTCACGCGGCGGAAGCGGGCGGCCTCGCGGTCGCAGAAGATGCCACCCCAGGAGAATCGTTCCGGCGCCTCGCGCACGGCGATGGTCTCGGGGAACAGGACGGCCGAGTTGGTGTCGTAGCCCGCCGTGAAGTCCTCGAAGGTGATGCCGCAGAACAGCGGGTTGTCGTAGCGGGTGCGCTCCAGTTCGGCCAGCCAGTCGGGCCAGACCATGCGCAGCACGACCGCCTCCAGGTTGCGGTCCGGGTTGCCGTTCTGCGTGTACATCGGGAAGACCACCAGGTGCTGGAGGCCGTCGGCACGGTGCGCCGCGGGCTGGAAGGCCAGCAGCGAGTCGAGGAAGTCGGGCACCCGGAAGCCGTCGTCGGCCCAGCGGCGCAGGTCCCGGACGAGCGCCTGGTGATAGGCGGCGTCGTACGGCACCAGTGGGGACAGCTGCTCGACGGCGCGGATGACGCGGCGCACGGCCTCCTCGGCGTCGGCCCGGTCCGGGGCGCCCGCCGCGTCGAAGTCGATCGCCCCGTCCTTGGACTGCCACGGCCGGATCCGCTCCACGGCATCCTTGAGCACGGGCCACGCCGGGTGCTCGATCACCCTGGCCGTCGAAGAAACCTGCTCCCCCGCACCCGCCTGCACAAGAATTTCCGTCATGTCCCATCCTCCACGGGAGAACCTCGCGTAAGGACACCGTATGCATCCAAGGTTTCTCCTAGCAAGGGGAGCCTCGGGAAATTATCCTGTGACACCGCATCGTCACCGCTCTTTTTCCTGCGATAAACCGTGACGACGCTCACTTCCGCTCCGCGCAGCGATTCGACGCACGGCCCGCGCCGCGCCGGGGCAGGACCGGGGCGCGGAGGCGCGGGACAAGGATCCTGCCGGTCAACTCCGTGCCCGGACTCGCCCACGCCAGGGTGACGGCCACCCGGACGTACGGGCCGAGAACCGCCCCGCCCGTCACCCCGATCCCCCGTGTACGCGCGGTTTCAACGGCGGACCCGGCGGTTAGGCTGCGATTCCGCCGCGCGGACAACGACGTCCGTCCGGTCCGCGCGCGTGCCGAGCCGCCGTCGACGGAAGCGAGTCGAACCTTGAACCTCCTTACCATCGGTCACCGCGGAGTCATGGGCGTCGAGCCCGAGAACACCCTCCGTTCCTTCGTCGCCGCCCAGCAGGCCGGCCTCGACGCCATCGAACTCGATCTGCACCTGAGCAAGGACGGTGCCCTCGTCGTCATGCACGACGCGGAGGTGGACCGCACGACCGACGGCACCGGCCCGATCGCCGAGAAGACCCTCGCCGAGCTGCGCACGCTCGACGCGGGCCGCGGCGAGCGCGTCCCGGTGTTCGAGGAGGTCCTGGACGCCGTCAGGACGCCCCTGCAGGCCGAGATCAAGGATGTGGCGGCGGCCCGCGCGCTGGCCGAGGTGATGCTCCGCCGGGACCTGGTCTCCCGGGTGGAGGTCTCCTCGTTCCACAACGAGGCGATCACCGAGATCGCCCGGCTCGTGCCGGGCGTGCGCACCGCGCTGATCGCCGGCCGCTACGGCACGGACGTCGTGGAGCGCGCCGTCGAGGCCCGGGCCGCGACCGTCTGCCTCGAGATCCGGCGGCTGACCCTGGAGGTCGTGGAGCGCGCCCGCAAGGCGGACCTGAGGATCATCGGCTGGGTGGTGAACACGCAGGAGCAGCTGCGGCTGGTGCGGGCCCTGGAGCTGGACGGCGCGACGACCGACTACCCGCAGATCAAGCGGACCGGCCGGTTCACGGCGTGAGGGTCAGCCGAGTTCCTTGACCAGCAGCTCGAACCGCAGGCCGGCGCGGCGCGGGATACCGAAGCGCTCGTCGCCGTACGGGAACGGGGTCATCCGTCCCGTACGGCGGTAGCCGCGGCGCTCGTACCAGGCGATGAGGTCCTCGCGCACGGAGATCACCGTCATGTGCATCTCGGTGACGGCCCAGTTCTCGCGGGCCTGCCGCTCCGCCTCCGCGAGCACCAGCTTGCCGAGACCCGCGCCCTGCTGGGTGGGGCTGACCGCGAACATGCCGAAGTAGGCGTGGCCGCCGCGGTGTTCGAGCTGGCAGCAGGCGACCACCGCGTCCTGCCGCCGCACCGTCAGCAGCCTGCTGTCGGGCGACTTGATCACTTCCAGCACGCCCTCGGGATCGGTGCGCTGCCCGTCCAGGATGTCCGCCTCACTGGTCCACCCGGCCCGGCTGGCGTCGCCGCGGTACGCCGATTCGACCAGCGCGACCAACGTGTCCACGTCGGCGTCGGTGGCGTCACGGAAGGTGAGTCCGGTGGCGGTGGTGTCCATGGGCAGAGCTCTCCGATCTGGGGCGCGGCACGGCACGGATGAGGGTAACCCTGCTACTAGGGTGCGGGCGCATGGTGCATGTACTCAGCAGTCGGACACTTCTGCGGCCCGCCGATCCCGAGCGTTCCCGGGTCTTCTACGGCGAGCAGCTCGGGCTCGCCGTGTACCGCGAGTTCGGCACGGGTCCCGAGCGCGGGACGGTCTACTTCCTCGGCGGCGGCTTCCTGGAGATCTCCGGGCGCTCCGAGACCCCGCCGTCACCGGCGCTGCAGCTGTGGCTCCAGGTCGAGGACGTGGCGGCGGCGCACACGGAGCTGCGCGCGAAGGGCGTGCGGATCGTCCGCCCGCCGGTGCGGGAGCCGTGGGGCCTGATCGAGACGTGGATCGCCGACCCGGACGGCGTCCGGATCGTCCTGGTCCAGGTGCCGGCGGACCATCCCCTGCGGTATCGGCCGGGGGTCCAGAACCCGCTGCCGTGACCGGTTTCAGGCGCGCAGCGCGGCCGTTCGGCCCTCCAGGCGGCTGAGCAACCCGGCCAGCAGCCCGGCCAGTTCGCCCTGGCCCTCGGGGGCGAGGACGGACAGGACGGCCGTCTCGTGGGCGAGCTGCTCGGGCAGGAGGCCGTCGACCAGGGCCCGTCCGGCGTCGGTGAGGCGGACGTGGGCGACGCGGCGGTCACGGGTGTCGCCGCGCCGCTCGGCCAGGCCGCGTCCGGTCAGCTGCTTGAGGCGTTTGGTGACAGCGGCGCCCGAGGAGAAGGTCTCCCGGGCCAGTTCGCTCGGGGTCAGCTCGTGCCCGGTGCGGCGCAGCGCGCCGAGCAGGTCGAACTCGGCGCGGCTGAGGCCGGCCCGGCGCAGCGGCGCGTCCTCGGCCTGCTGGAGCAGGGCGGCGCAGCGGTTGATGCGGCCGATCACCTCCATGGGGCCGGTGTCCAGGTCGGGGTGGACGGCCCGCCACTGCCGGACGACCGCGGCGACGGTGTCGCCGCCCGCCGCGTCCGTCCCGCCCGCCTTGTCGTTGCCGGCCGCGGGTCGTGCGTTGGTCGCCGTCATGGCCGTACGTCCTCCGTTGTCGCTGTGGTCCGGGCCGGTGGCACCGCCCGTGGCTGCTGCGCCGGCCGTTCGGCGCTCGGGCCGGCCCCGGCGTGCAGCTCCTGGTGCCGCACCGTCGCGGCGAGCGTACGGTGTCCGCCCGGTTCGGCGAGCACGACCCGCTCCCGGGGCAGGGCCGTTGCCGCCGCTCGCCGGACGCGGCGTCCACCGTGGCCCGCGGGCCGGCCAGGGCTCCGGCGAGCGCGCCGGGCGGTCGCCAGGTCGCGGGGTGCCGTCCGTGGCTCGGCGAGCAGCCCCGCGGCGCGCTCCCGGGCCCGCTCGCGCAGGGCACCTCTCCTCACCTGTCGCGCGCTGCCGAATGCTCCCCATGTACACCCTTGCGCTTGCGTACGCGCCTCGGGCCCTGGGCATCGCACCCTCGACGGTGCGGCGAGCGCCGGGCGGGGAACGGGAACGGGGAGGCGCGCGTGCACGGACCGGCTTCACCCGGCTGGCTGCTGGTCGCGCTGTGCGCGGTCACCGGCGCCTACTGCCTGCTGCGGATGCGCAGCGTCGTGGTGGAACAGCGGCGCTCCGCGGGCGGCGAGGCGCTCATGGGCTTCGGCATGGCGGCGATGGCCGTGCCCGCCACGGTCTTCACCCCGCCGTCGTGGACCTGGCCGGTGTACGCGGCCCTGTTCGGCGCGGCCGGGCTGCGCGCCCTGTGGGCCGCGCGCACCGGACCGCACCATCTGCACCATGTGGTGGGCACCGCGGCGATGGTCTACATGGCGGCCGTGATGGCCGCCTCCCCCGGCGCCGCCCACCACGCGCACAGCGGCGGCGGAGTCCCCCTGGTGACCGGGGCGCTGCTCCTCTACTTCACCGGCTATGTGCTGCTGTCGGGCGTCCGCCTCGTCCCGGGCGCCGCGGCGGCGGGCGGCGGCGCCGGCTGGGGCGACCGCCCCGAACTGGCGCTGGCCTGCCGGTTGTCGATGGGCATCGGCATGGTGGCGATGCTCCTGACGCTCTGACCGCCGGAGCCCCCGGGCGCGCACCGCCCCGGGCACAAACGTTGCCTGCGTCACACTGCCGCGACGGACCGTACCCCTGAGCGGTCCGCCGCTCATAGGCTGCTGACCATGATGGTCCCCGCGGCACTGCTGCTGCTCGGCGTCCTGACCGCCGTCGTCGCCCCCCGGCTCCTCGCGCGGGCCGACTGGCCGGACCGGGAACCGGTGGTCGCCCTGTGGGCGTGGCAGTGTGTCGTGGCGGCCGTACTGCTGTGCTGCGCCCTGTCGATGACGCTGAGCGCGGCCGCCGCCTGGCAGGCGGTGCGCGGGCATGTCTTCGCCCCGGCGCCGCGCGCGGTCGTCGACGCGTACGCGCTCGGCACGGCCGGCCCCTGGGCGGCGGCGACCGCGGTGGCGCTGGCCTCCGCGGGCCTGTGGAGCGGCGCGATGCTGGTCCGCGAGGTGCTGCGGGCGCGGTCGCGCCGGCGCCGGCGGCGCACCGAACTCCTCGTACGCGCCCCGCTGTTGCCCGGTGAGGAACCGGCGGGCGGCCGGCTCGTCGTGCTGGAGGGCGAGCGGCCCGGCGCCTGGTGGCTGCCCGGCGCGGCACCGCAACTCATCGTCACCACGGCCGCGTTGCGCCGTCTGACGGGGCGGCAGCTGGATGCCGTGCTCGCCCACGAGCAGGGACACGCCCAGGCCAGGCACGACTGGCTGCTGCACTGCTCGGGCGCGCTGGCGGGCGGTTTCCCGCAGGTGCCGGTGTTCGCCGCGTTCCGCGACGAGATGCACCGGCTGGTCGAACTGGCCGCCGACGACATGGCCTCCCGCCGCTTCGGCCGGCTCACCACCGCGCTGGCCCTCGTCGAACTCAACGAGGACCGCGGGGTGTTCGGGCCCGGCCCGGCTCCGCAGGCCCATGTCCCGCAGCGCGTGCACCGGTTGCTGGCGCCGCCGGACCGGCTGCCCGCGATGCGCCGGCTGCGCCTGACGGCCGCGGCGGCGCTGGTGCCGGTGGTCCCGGTGCTGGTGACGCTGGTGCCGGGACTGCGGGCGCTCGGCTGATCCGGTCCACCCATCCGCCCCTGGCATCCGCGAAGATCACCCCATGCACCGAGCATCCACCGTCTCACCGCCCCGTCCGCCGGACCACCGCGCCGCCGGCCGCACCACGCGTGTCGCCCTGGCCCTGGCGGCCTGCTCCGCCCTGCTCCTCGCCCTGGTAGCGGCCGAGTGGCGCCCCCTGGTCGCGCTGGACGGCGACATCGCCCGCAGCACGCACCGCTGGGCGGTCACACAGCACGGCCTCACCCGCACCTTCCGGATCCTGACGGACTGGGTCTGGGACCCGCTGACCATGCGGCTGGTGTGCGCGGCGGCGGCCGGGTGGCTGGTGTGGCGCCGCCGGGCCTGGTGGACGGCGCTGTGGCTGGCGGCGGTCTGCGCGCTGGGCACGGCGCTGCAGCAGTCCCTGAAGGCCGCCGTGGGCCGCCCCCGGCCGGTCTGGCCCGACCCCGTCGACTCCGCGCACTACGCGGCCTTCCCGTCCGGGCACGCCATGACCGCGACGGTGGTCTGCGGGCTCCTGCTGTGGCTGCTGCGCCACCTGGGCGCCGGGCGGGCCCTGTGGCGCACGGCCGTCGCCGTGGCCGCGGTCTGTGTGCTCGGCGCGGGACTGACCCGGGTGTGGCTCGGCGTGCACTGGCCCTCGGACGTACTGGGCGGCTGGCTGCTCGGCGCGCTCGTCGTCACGCTCGCGGCACTGGTGTACACAAGGGGCCTGGCACGGGCCGGCGAGCCGCGCGAGGCGCACCGGTAGGATCACCGCATGCCTGCCGTGCTCTTCGACTTCTCCGGGACCCTCTTCCGCGTCGAGTCCACCGAGTCGTGGCTGCGGGCCGTCCTCGCCGAGGCCGCCGTGTCACTTCCCGAACCGGAACTGACCGCGACGGCGCAGGCACTGGAGACGGCAGGGGCGCTGCCGGGCGGCGCGGACCCGGCGCGGCTGCCCGAGGACCTGGCCGGGGTGTGGGCCGTCCGCGACGAGAGCGCCGAGCTGCACCGGGCGGCCTACACGGGCCTGTCCCGTCGTGTGCCGCTGCCCGACCCCGGCCTGCACGACGCGCTGTACGAGCGGCACATGTCCCCGGCCGCGTGGTCCCCGTACCCGGACACCGCCGAGGTGCTGCGCACGCTCCGGGAGCGCGGTGTCGCGGTAGGCGTGGTCAGCAACATCGGCTGGGACCTACGCCCGGTGTTCCGCGCGCACGGCCTGGACGCGTACGTGGACGCGTACGTCCTGTCGTACGAGCACGGCGTCCAGAAGCCCGATCCGCGGCTGTTCTCCGTGGCCTGCGAGGCGCTCGGCGCCGCGCCGCGGGAGGTGCTGATGGTCGGCGACAGCCGGCCGGCGGACGGTGGCGCGGCGGCGCTGGGCTGCCGGGTGCACTTCGTCGACCATCTGCCGGTCGCCGAGCGGCCGGACGCGCTGCTCCCGGTGCTCGACCTGGTGGGACAGCCCGGCCGGCCGGTTCAGCCCCGGTAGTCCTCCACCTGGGACGACGGGCGCACCCGCGCCTCGTCCGGGTTCTCGCCGAACTCGGACCTGGCCCGGCGCTGCCGCAGCAGGTCCCAGCACTGGTCGAGTTCGCGCTCCAGTTCGCCGAGCCGCCGCCGCTCCGTGGTGCCGTCGGTCTCGCCCGCCGCGAGCGATTCCCGCAGCGTGCGCTCGTCCTCGACCATCTCGGTGATCCTGGCCAGGATCTGCCGGTCCTGTTCCATCTCCACCCGCCTCCTCGGCTCGTCACCCGTGCCCACTGTAGGTACGGGTGGGCCGGTGTGCGACAGAAGTGCGGTGGACCGCGTGGGCACCCGCCGGAGGCACCGGACGGCGTCCGCCGCCCGCCGAGGCGATCCCCCGCGTCGCCCCGGCCGGACGGCAGCCCTGGACAGATCCGCGCATCGGCCGGACCTGCTGCGCTGAGTATAGTTGGCTGGCAACCAGTCAACGCAGGAGTTACAGCATGTCCCCGCGCAGCGCCTCGGTCAATGAAGAGTTGCGACGGCGTTCGCGCGAGCGGCTTCTACAAGCCGCGGTCGAGGTCGTGGGCGAGCACGGATTCGAGGCCACGACCCTGGGCGCCATCGCGGACCGGGCGGGCTCGGCCCGCGGACTGGTGTCGTACTACTTCCCCGGCAAGCGCCAGCTCGTGCAGTCCGCCGTGCACCGGCTGATGCACCGCACGCTGGAGGAGGCGCTGGAGCGCGAGCCGCACACCGAGGACGGCCGGGAGCGGCTGGCGCGGGCCATCGACGCGATCCTGGGTCTGGCGCGCGACCGGCCCGTCCTGATGCGCCAGCACATGGCCGGGCTGCTGCAGGCCGAGGGTTTCGTGCAGTGCCCCGAGCAGCGGCGCCTGTCCGAGCTGCTGAGCGACACGGTGACCCGGTACGGCGCGCAGGACGTCAGCGCCGACTACCCCATGCTGCGCGCGCTGCTCATGGGCGCGGTGTACGCGGCGCTGGTGCCGGGGGTGCCGATGCCGGTGCCGGTGCTGCGGGCCGAGCTGTTCGCGCGCTACCGGCTCGACTGGGAGATGGGTGTCCCGCCGGACACCGCGGCGGCGGCCGGCGGGACGTGTGCCTCGGATCTGTCGCGGTTCTTCGCGACCGGCGAGAAACCGGCAGACCGGTCCGGCGACTCGGGCCGGTCCGGTCCACCGGATCCGGCTCATCGGCCGAAGTAGTCCGGCTGCGTCTGGACGTTGAGCTCGTCCACGCGGATCCGGGCCGCCGGGTCCGTGCGCCGGTCGCTGAGCTTCAGGACGTCGAAGCCCTTGGCGATGTCGTTCGAGTAGATGTAGCCGTTGTAGTAGTACGCCGACCATGAGCCGCCGACCACAAGCCCGTCGGTGGCGAGCGGGCCGCGCTCGAAGTAGCCGATCTCCTTCGGCTTCGACGAGTCGGTGAAGTCCCAGACGGAGACGCCGCCCTGGTACCAGGCCTGGACCATGATGTCCTTGCCCTTGACCGGGATCAGCGAGCCGTTGTGGGCGACGCAGTTCTCGGTGTCCGCCTGGTGGCGCGGGATCTTGTAGTAGCTGCGGAAGACCAGCTTGCGGTGGTCGCCCCTGCCCACGATGTCGTAGATGCCGTCCGCACCGCGGTTCGGGCCGATGGCCGCGTTGCAGGTGGCCGCGCCGCCACCGCCCAGTTCGTCGGTGAACACCACCTTGTCGGCCTTCTGGTTGAAGGTCGCCGAGTGCCAGAACGCGAAGTTCACGTTGTCCTGGACCTGGTCGATGACCTTCGGGTGCTCCGGGTCCTTGATCGACAGCAGGATGCCGTCGCCCATGCAGGCGCCGGCCGCCAGGTCCTGCGAGGGCAGGACCGTGATGTCGTGGCAGCCGGTGGTCTTGGAGACGCCCGGGTTGGTGGGCCCGCCCGGGTTGCCGCCGCCGTCGGGGCCGTCACCGGGGAAGAGCACCGGGAAGCCGACGACCGCCGCCTTCTCCGGGTGGCTGCGCGGCACCTTGATGACGGAGATGCCGTCGTGCGGCGGCTGGCAGTCGGGGTAGGTGGCGCTCGGCGAGTACGAGGAGACGTAGATGTAGACGTTCTTGCGCTCGGGCACCAGCGAGTGGGTGTGCGAGCCGCAGGCGGTCTCGACGGCGGCGACGTACTTCGGGTTCTTCTTGTCGCTGATGTCGAAGACCTTCATGCCCTCCCAGGAGGACTTCTCGGTCGCGGGCTGGGTGGTGCTGTTGCAACTGCTGTCGCTGCGCGAGGAGTCGGTGGACAGGAAGAGCAGGTTGCCGGAGACCGAGATGTCGTTCTGCGAGCCCGGGCACAGCACCTGGGCGACCGTCTTCGGCGCCTTCGGGTTGCTGATGTCGAAGATCCGGAAGCCGTCGTAGTTGCCGGCGAAGGCGTACCTGCCCTGGAAGGCGAGGTCCGAGTTCGTCCCCGGGAGCGCGTCCTTGGGGATGTTGGTCAGGTGCTTGATGTTGGCTGAGTGGACGACCTCGTCCTGGCCGGGTATCTCACCGCTCGCGATGGCGTCCCGCACCTCGGCCCTGGCGCTCGCGGACACGTCGTCCCGCGCGGCCGTGCCGTCCCCCGGGTCGGGGGTCGCGACGGCCGGATGGGCCGTCAGAAGTGCCGCGAGCAGCCCCACGGCCGCAGCGGCAACACCCAAGTGTCTGCGCCGCGTTCGGGCATCGTTCAACAGGATCACTGTTTCCTCCCTGGTTCCGTTCGCGTCGGAACGGGTCACGCACCCACGAAGTATCGTCTTCATCATGCACATATCAACAGAGGGCAACGAACTCGTAATGAAGGTTTTTGATCAGTCACCCGCGGAAGCGTGCTAGGACGTTCATCGGCACTCACGAGGTGTCGGCCAGCAGTCACCCACCACGCCTGCCACAGGAGGTCGTCGTGACCCACCGCCGAGCGTCCCTCGCCATGGCCGCGCTTGTCGCGCTCGCCGTGCTCGGGCTCACCGGCTGCGACTCCGGTTCGGACACCAAGTCGCCCGCGGCGGGCGGGCCTTCGGTGATCGTGCCGGGCGAGCCGGGCGAGCAGAACCGCACCCTGTCCGCCGCGGAGGCCGCCGAGCAACGCGCCGAGGACGACTCCCCCAACTCCGCGGACGTCGCCTACGCGCGGATGATGATCCAGCACCACTCCCAGGCCCTGGAGATGACCGGACTCGCCCCGGACCACGCCGAGTCGTCGAAGCTCAAGCGGCTGGCCGAGCGGATCGCCGCGGCCCAGGGCCCGGAGATCGCCGCCATGCGGGACTGGCTGACCTCGTACGGCAAGGACGAGCGGCCCGAGGGGCACGACCACGCCACGATGCCCGGGATGGCGACCGAGGCACAGCTGAAGAAGCTGGGCACGGCGCGGGGCAAGGCGTTCGACGAGCTGTTCCTGACGCTGATGATCACCCATCACGAGGGCGCGATCACCATGGCCACCGACGTGAAGGGGCAGGGCAACAACATCCGGATCGAGGAGATGGCCGACGACGTGGTCGCCCAACAGACCAGCGAGATCGCACGGATGCGGAACATGCACTGACGGCCCGCACCGCGCCTGGGGGTGCGACAGCGCGCGACGCCTGACGGCGCGGGCACGGCGGGCCCGCGGCGCGCGGCTGGTCCCGCCGACCGTGGCCGCGCACCCGCAACTCGGCCGCAGTCAACGGCGATCCGTACCCACGACCCACCGACGGCGCGGGCCCGCACGCCATGCGACGCACAGTCGGCCCCGCCCGCGCACCCGCAACCGAGCCGCAGTCAACGCCGCGCGCGACGTGGGCGACGCACAGTGGATCCCACCCGCCGCGCGCCTGCGCGATCAGTACGAGCGACTTGCGCCGCCCGCACCCGGTCGCGGACATCACTGCGAGGACGGGCCGGGCCGGGCCGGCTACTTCCCGATGCTGATCCTGTCGCTGTCGAGAAGCGCCGTGTGCGTCGCCGCCGTGATGATCAGCAGAACCATCAGGAACCCCGCGAACGGCGCCCCCGCGTCGTCCTCCTTCGGACTGATGGCGAGCGCCACCAGGAAGACCGCGATCTCGCCCGCGATGTACGTGCCGGCCAGCCACGGCTTGATGACGCCCTTGACCGCCGCGACGACGAACGGCACCGCGGAAGCGAGCCCGAGAGTGACGACCGGGACGCAGATCCACAGGACCTTCGCGGTCGTCGACGCGAACATGCGCGGCCGGGCGGGGGTGATCGGGGCGTTGAAGTACGGGTTGGTGGCCATGGCTTCCCTCGGCATTCGGGTGAGCGGTGTGTGGGAAGTGTGGTGGCTTCGGCGGCGGCGCGCAGTGGTTTCGGTGGGATTGCCCCCTACGAGTGAGACGAGGCGGACCGGAGACTCGTGAGGGCCGCCACCCGTGGTGACGGCCCTCCTCGCTGTCTCACCGGCCGGCAGCCCGGCGCCTCTGCGCTGCCGTCACCTGTAGGTGATGTCGGACGACGCGTACTTGCAGTACGTGCCGTCGGCGCCGGAGCCGTTCGTGGACGGCTCGGCACCCGTGTTGTTCCCGATGTACTTCTGGCACGGGACGATCTTCTTGCTGGAGTCTCCGACGATGGTGATCCTCTTCAGGGTCGCGCTGTCGCCGTAGTTGGTGTTGATGCCGACGAGCCGGCTCCCCTTGTAGGTGGCCTCGATGGCGTCGATGTTGATCGTCCGCTTGTACTGCGTCCGGCAGTTGCCGCAGGAGCGCACGAAGGTGCCGAAGGTCTGCACCGCGAAGCCCGAGACGTTCAGCGTGCCGGCGCCGTTGAACTGGAACACCTTGTCGCTGGCCTCCTTCGCGCCGCCGCCGGAGACCGTGTACACGTTGGACGACGAGGAGCCGAGGAACGTGGCCGCGTCCTCGCCGACGTCCTCCCACCAGACGTTCTGCAGCGTGCAGCTGCCCAGGCAGTGGATGCCGTCCGCGGCGGGGGCGCCGATGACGACGTTCTTCAGGACGGTGCCGGGGGCCAGTTCCAGGATCGGGTCCTGGTCCTCGTTCTGGCCGCCGGTGCCCAGGTCGCCGCTGCCGTACAGGCGCAGCATCCCGTAGTCCTTGGTGCCGGAGACCGAGATGGTGGCGGAGACCGCCTGGCTGCCGCTGGGCGTCGGCCAGGTGGCCGCGCTCGCCGCCGCGCCGTCGGTCATGATCATGCCAAGCGAGAGCCCGAGGGCGGCGAGACCACCCGTCAGGGCGCGCCCGGTGGCCGCGCGTGACCTTGCTCGTGAGGTCATGTCCCGTATGCCTTCTTCCGTGTGGGGGAGCGGTGAGCGTTCCGCGTATGTGAACGTCGTGCGCCATGTGGAACGCTCTTTGCGGGCAGCTGACCGTATGGGCCCAATGCCGGTCTGCCCGGTCACACTGCTGAACGGAACGTAGGATGCAAGCGCTTTCTAGTCAACGCCTCGCGTGGAATCCTTCAGGCCATGTCGGCGGTCGCACGGGAGCACTTTGATGCATGGCGCAGATGTGGGCCGAGCCGCGGGGAGCGTGTCTCGGCACCCCGGACGGGATCCTGGACTCCGGTCCGATCGCGGAGGCCGGGCCGCGCGTCGAGCGGCTGCTCGCGGAGGCCCGTGCCCGCAAGGACTGGATCATGGACACGTATCTGCTGCGCCTCGGCCCGCGGGGATACGGAACCCTGGCCGAGGCGGGGCTGTTCGGGCGGTCCGGCGCCCCGCCGGGATCAGACGGAGCGGTGGTACTGGTCCGGCACCCGCACCGTGTCGCCCAGTTCCCGCGCGGCGTGCCGCGCCCAGGAGGGGTTGCGCAGCAGTTCGCGGCCCAGCAGCACCGCGTCCGCCTCGTCGTTGGCCACGATCTTCGTCGCCTGCTCGGCGCCGGTGATCAGGCCGACCGCGGCCGTCCGCAGCGGCGTCTCGGCCTTCACGCGCGCCGCGAAGGGCACCTGGTAGCCGGGGCCGGTGGGGATGCGGACCCCGGACGCGTTGCCGCCGGTGGACACGTCGAGCAGGTCGACGCCGTGGGCGTGCAGTTCGCCGGCGAAGCGGACCGTGTCGTCCGCGGTCCAGCCGGCGTCCTCCAGCCAGTCCGTCGCGGAGATGCGGAAGAACAGCGGCTTGTCGTCGGGCCACACCGCGCGCACGGCGTCGACGACTTCGAGGGCGAAGCGGATCCGGTTCTCGTACGAGCCGCCGTACGCGTCGGTGCGGTGATTCGAGTGCGGCGACAGGAACTCGTTGATCAGATAGCCGTGGGCGCCGTGGATCTCCGCGACCTCGAAGCCCGCGGCGAGCGCGCGCCGGGCCGCCGCCACGAACTGGTCCACGATCTAGGTGATCTGATCGACCGTCAGCTCATCGGGAACCGGGTGGCCGTCGGCGAAGGCGACCGGGCTCGGGCCGAGCGGCTGCCAGCCGTGCGCATCGGGCCCGACCGGCGCGCCGCCCTTCCACGGCCGGTCCGTCGAGGCCTTCCGGCCGCTGTGTGCGAGCTGGATCCCGGGCACCGTGCCCTGGCCGGCGAGGAAACGGGTGATCCGGCGGAACGCCGCCACCTGGGTGTCGTTCCAGATGCCGAGGTCGTACGGCGAGATCCGGCCCTCGGGCGAGACCGCGGTGGCCTCGGTGAGGATGAGGCCGGTGCCGCCGGTCGCCCGCGCCGCGTAGTGCGCGAAGTGCCAGTCCTGCGGCGCGCCCTGCGCGGGGCCCTCCGGCTCGGCCGAGTACTGGCACATCGGCGCCATCCAGACCCGGTTGGGGATGGTCGTTTCGCGCAGGGTGATGGGCTCGAAGAGCGCACTCACGGCTGACTCCAATCGTCGTCACGAGGCCGGTCGTCGACTCATACGATAGACATCGTAGTACGGGAGATCTCAAACTACGACGCGTCTCGTATTATGGGGGCACCAGGACGAAGGTGAGCCGCCGTGACCAGTACCGCCGTGACCAGCCGCGAGCTTCCGCACCCCGCGCGCGACGAGATCCGCCTGGAGGGCGTGCTGCACGCGCTCTCGGATCCGCTGCGGCTCCAGATCGTGCGCGAGCTCGCCGCCGACGGCGGCGAGCTGTCCTGCTCGCGTTTCGACCTGCCGGTCACCAAGTCGACCACCACGCACCACTTCCGGGTGCTGCGCGAGTGCGGGGTGATCCGGCAGGCCTACCGGGGCACGGCCAAGATGAACGGCCTGCGCGAGGGCGACCTGGACGATCTCTTCCCGGGACTGCTGGACAGCCTGCTCGCCGCGGCCGCCCGGCAGGCCGCCCGGATCGCCGCCGACGGCTGAACCGGCCTTCGCGGGAAGGTGGTTGAACAGCAGGTTGAGCACGATCGCGGTCAGACAGCCCGCGCTGATGCCGCTGTTCATCACGGTCTG
Organism: Streptomyces shenzhenensis; assembly: GCF_003688995.1. Classification (GTDB taxonomy): domain Bacteria; phylum Actinomycetota; class Actinomycetes; order Streptomycetales; family Streptomycetaceae; genus Streptomyces; species Streptomyces shenzhenensis_A. The sequence goes on from NZ_PENI01000037.1 coordinate 20,751, forward strand.
GAACCAGTCGGGGAACTTCTCGTAGACGGTCGGCACCCCGACCGGCAGCACGGTGTGGTCGAGGGCGGCGAGCAGGTGGATCTTGCGGCCCTTCGCCTTGGCCGAGCCACGTGGGCTCTTGCCGTCCACGGCCAGGCCGCGCAGCGCAGGAGTCCCGGGTTGCCTGGGGCGGCGGTCGGTGAGCCGGCGGCCCACAGCACGATCCAGCGCGTCGCTGTCGACGCGGGCCAGGAGGCGGCGTACTGCCGATTCCGAGGGAGTCAGCCTCTCGGGCAGGAGCGGATCCGGACAGGCACCGAGGTGTTCCGGCAAGTGCTCCGGGGCATCCGCGATCCACTCGCCGACCGCAAGGAGTGACGTGGCTCCGGCCGGCACGGCGCACGCTGCGAGCGCGAGTACGACGGCGAGAGCGTGACGTATTCCGCGTGGATCACGGGGATCTGGAATCTCCGCCAGGCGCTCCAGCAGGCCGGGGATCTCCTCGGGCTCGGCATCGGGGAGCTCACGGAGCTGGTCAAGGGCAGGCGGGAGCAGTGCTGCTGAGCCGGTAGAACGTCACGAAGCGGACGCCACGCGACTACGCCGAAACCTTGAGGCCGCCCGGCTCGATACCCGCGAGCCTGCGTGAGTTGTTTGCTTTTTCTCGAAAAGTGTGGGCAATTTTCGGGCGTCCCGAATTCCCCTTGTCACGGTCAAGGAGAGTTTGGCAAGGGCGATATCGGTAACACTGGAAAGGGAGTTGCAGCGTCACAAGTGGCAGCGAATCGCTGCTATGGTGAGCACTCGTCCCGAGGCCGAGCGATGTGCCGTGTCGGCACCCCGACCTCGGATTGCACAGCGAGTGTTCCGCTTCTCACCAGATTCCGTTCACTCTCACCTTTCCCTGTTCGCAGCGCTCCCTGGAGTTCTTGAACCATGTCTGCTGAGAGCGTGGCCACCGCCACCTCCACGGCACCGGAGCATTCCGGTGCCGCCCGCAGAGACCGGCATCACGGTCTCGCTCTATTCGTCATCGCGGCGGCCCAGTTGATGGTCATCCTCGATGCCACCATCACGAATATCGCGCTGCCCGCCATCCAGACCGACCTCGGCGTCACCGACGCGAACCTGGCGTGGATCGTCAACTCGTACGCGCTGTCCTTCGGCGGTCTGCTGCTCCTCGGCGGAAAGGCCGGCGACCTGTTCGGCCGCCGCCGGACGTTTCAGGTGGGCATCACCGTCTTCACCCTGGCGTCCCTGCTCGGTGGACTGGCCCCGAACGAGGGTCTGTTGATCGGCGGGCGCATCCTCCAGGGCGTCGGCGCGGCACTCTCCGCGCCCAGCGCGCTGGCGCTGATCACCACGACGTTTCCGGCGGGGAAGCCCCGGAACCAGGCCATGGGCGTGTACGCCGCGATGGGCGGTCTCGGTGCCACGGTCGGCCTGCTGCTCGGTGGCCTGCTCACCGATGTGCTGGACTGGCGTTGGGTGTTCTTCGTCAACATCCCCATCGGCCTCGCCGTCCTCGCCGGCACCCGCAGCCTCGTCGAGGCGGAGCGCCACCATGGCCGCCTGGACGTCCCCGGTGCCGTCACCGGGACCGGTGGTCTGATCTCCCTCGTCTACGGCATCACGCGCGGCGGCGAGCACGGCTGGACCAACGGCCTTACGCTGGGCTGCTTCGCGGTCGCGGCTGTGCTGTTGGTGGCGTTCCTGTTCCTGCAGGCCCGTACGCCGGACCCGATGATGCCGTTGCGCCTGTTCAAGGACCGTAATCGGTGGGGTAGTTACGCCACCATGCTGTTCATCGGCTCCGGCATGTTCGCCTTCTTCTACTTCCTGACCCTCTATATGCAGCTGATCCTCGGCTACAGCCCCGTCAAGACCGGCTTCGCCTATCTGCCGTTCAGTTTTGGTATGGCCGCGGCGGCGGGCATCAGTTCCAAACTCGTCGCCCACATCGCTCCCCGGCTCATCGCCGCACCGGGCCTGCTGGTCGCGGCAGTCGGCATGTTCTGGTTCGCCACTCTGGAGCCGGACTCCTCCTACGCCGGGCATCTCATTCCGGCGATGTTCGTCACCGCTCTCGGTCTGGGCATGAGTTTCGTCCCGATGACGCTCGGAGCGGTGAGCGGTGTCGCCCACCAGGACACCGGTATCGCCTCGGCCCTGCTCAACACCGCCCAGCAGATCGGCGGCGCCCTGGGCCTCGCCGTCCTGTCGACGATCTCGAACTCGGCGGCCGACGACAAGCTGCCCCAGGCAGCCGGCGCCCTCTATCGGGGCCTGGCCACCAAGGACCTGGGCCTCGTGTCGAAGGCGGGTGACGCCCTGACGCACGGCTACACCATGGCCTTCGCCGCCGCCGGGGCCGTGTTCGTGGCCGGTGCCGCCGTGACCGCGTTCGCCATCAACGCGGGCAGGCAGCAGCACACCGAAGGCGCCGCCCCGGTCCACATGGGCTGAGCACACACATCCAGGCACCACCACGTCGAACCGGCGCGAAGATCGTGCCCGCGGTGCCCCGCACCCCTGTGCGGCGGGGCACCGCATGCGCGTACGATCGCCGCACCGCTGGAGCCTCACAAGGGCGCAAACAGCGTCAACCGGGAGCGCTTTGAGATCAGACAGGAGCGACTCGACTCAAACGGGCAGAGATATGGAGTCTCCTGTCGCACAGGCCGCATGGTCACTCTCACCTCAGCAGTCACAGACCCGTTCGCGGGTCCGGCCGTGCGGATGCGGAACGATGTAAAGGCGGAGTTGGGCAGGTGCGGGGAAACCGGACCTCCGCAGACGCCCGTAATCTTCCCAGCCGCCACGGTTCTCGGGGATCAGGCGGGCGGCGTGGCCACCATTCCTGGCAGGCGGGTTGATCGCATTCTCAGGCAAGTGGTACTCAAGCCCCCGACTACGCGGCATTGCATCACGCAGACGCCGTAGGCGCCCTTGGCGGTACGACACGGCCCTGACGCTCGACAAGCGGGCGGCCCCGGCCCCTCGTTACGACCTTGCCACCGACAACTCAGACGTCGATCGTGTCCACCGCGAGGACGAAGGCCGCCAGTGCCAGGTTCTTCGGCGCCCCGAAGTCCTGCGCGCCGGCCCCGCCCGCGGCCCAGTTGCCCGCGACCGGCAGCAGGGACACCCCGGTGATCAGGATGACCGTTCCCGTGACCAGCGGCGGGAAGAAGCGCAGCAGCCTGCCGAAGACCGGCGCGAGCAGCATGATCGCGAGCCCCGCGATGATCACGGAACCGTAGACGGCGGGCAGTCCGCCGCCGGTCGCGCCGATCAGCACCATCGGTGACACGGCCGCGAACGTGCAGCCCTGCATGATCGGCAGCCGCACGCCGAACCGCCAGAGGCCGACGCACTGGATGAGCGTCGCGACACCGCACACCAGCAGGTCGGCGGTGATCAGATACGCCATGTCCGCGGCCGACAGCTTCATGGCGTCGCCCACGATCAGCGGGACCGCGACGGCGCCCGCGTACATCGCGAGCCGTACGAGACCGTAAGGGGCGTGAACATTTTGTTGATTTCCGGCCCGTTGCCGCTGTGTGTTCTGCCCGCCCGCGGCCGGTCTACGAACCCGCCGTGCGCGCCGCCGCCAGCAGTGAGCGCCAGTCGGCCAGCTTGACCACGTGCCGGCCGAGCCGCGCCCCCAGCTCCGCCTCGGCCCGCTCGATCGCCTGCCAGCCCGCCCACTCGACCGGCTCGATCCCCTCGGCCCGCAGCGCCTGCGCGGGATCCCGCGGCAGCTCCCGGCGCAGCAGCGTCGGCGCGTCGGCGAGCAGCGCGGCGACCGTCTCCTTGGCGCACGGCCGGTTGGTGCCGATGACCCCGGTCGGGCCGCGCTTGATCCACCCGGCCACGTACTCCCCCGGCCGCGCCACGCCGTCGCGCAGCACGCGGCCCCGCTCGTTCGGCACCGTGCCGCCGGCCGGGTCGAACGGCAGCCCCGCCAGCGGCACCCCGCGATAGCCCACCGACCGCAGCACCAACTGCGCCTCGACGGTCTCGAACCGGCCGGTTCCCGTCACCCCGCCACGGCCGTCCGGCGCCGTCCGTTCGAAGCGGACCGCGGCCACCCGCCCGCCGTCGCCCAGCAGTTCCACGGGGCGCAGGAAGAAACGCAGCCCGATCCGGCGCGCCGCGTTCCCGGGCTCGCGCGCCGCCCAGCCGCGCAGCACCTCCAGGTTGCGGCGCTGCGGCGCGGGCAGCCCGGACGGGTCGGTGTACGCCGGATCCATCGCCAGCTCGGCGGGGTCCACGCCGACGTCGGTGCCGGGCAGCCCGCCCAGTTCGCGCAGCTCCTTCGTGGTGAAACGGGCCTGCGAGGGGCCGCGCCGGCCCACCATCAGGACCTCGGACACCCGGCTCGCCGTCAACGTGGTCAGCGCGTCCTGCGGCATGTCGGTCGGGCTCAGCTCCGCCGCGCCACGCGCCAGCATCCGCGTGACGTCCACCGCGACGTTGCCCACGCCGATGACCACGGCCGACCGGGCGTCGCGCAGGAAGCCGGCGTCGGCGGCGTCCGGATGCGCGCTGTACCAGGCGACGAACTCGGTCGCCGACCAGCTGCCGGGCAGGCCCTCGCCCGGAATGCCGAGGTGCCGGTCGGTGGCGGCCCCCACGCAGTACACGACCGCGTGGTACAGCTCGCGCAGCCGCGCCACGTCCGGCCCGGCGGGGCCGCCGACCAGGACACCGCCCAGGAACCGCACCCGGTCGTCCTCCAGGACCGCCCGCAGGTTCCCCTGCAGGGACTTGATCTTCTCGTGGTCCGGGGCCACTCCGTAGCGCACCAGGCCGTACGGGCACGGCAACCGGTCCAGGACGTCCACGAGCACGTCGGGATCCTGCTGGACCAGGCTCTGGGCGGTGTAGCACCCGCTCGGCCCGGAACCGACGACGGCGACACGCAGCACGGTGGACTCCTAACCCCGGAAGGTGCGGGGGCGCTGGTGGCTCCAGCATCGCACCGCCGGGGGCACGCTGACAGGGTCCGGCGGGGTGACCGGTGTGCGTGTCTGTTGCCGCAGGTATGTGATCATGCGGTTACGTTGCGTGTGTGCTAGAAGCATCCTTTCTTAATCTTTCTGATCGCTGTCCGACGGACGGCACCGTGTCCGTGGGGCCCGCCTGGGAGGTGCGGGAGGACTCGGGCGCCGCGTCGTGGGTCACCGTCCGGCTGTCGTTCGCCGACGGTGCCCGGATCGACGTGCTCGCCGTGGTCTGCGCGGGATGCGTCTTCTTCGAGGAGGTCCGGGCCCGGCCCGCGCTGTCCCCTGACGACCTGACGGTGCTGGCCGACTGGATCGAGGAACCGCTGCTGGAGGCGTGCGGCCTCGGCGCGGGACCGGGCGCCGAGGGCGGGGCGACGGGGGCGCGGCGGGCCCGCCCGGTCTGGCCGTACGGCGCCGAGGGGCGCCGGCAGATCGCGCACGCGTACCGGGCCGCCCAGGAGGAGGGCGCGGACCCGGTCCTCGCAGTGATGTCCGCGACCGGGTACGGGCGGCGCAAGTCGCTCGTACTGATCGCGCAGGCGCGGGACGCGGGCCTGCTGCCCCCACGCCACGCGCGCCGCTGACCGCGTCCGAGCTGCGGGTGCGGATCGCCTCTGACCGTGGCCGAGTTGCGGGTTCGCGGCCGTGGCGTGTGAGGCCGGCTGTGCGTCGCCTGCCGCGCGGACCCCGGTCTTCGTGATGATGTCCGCGACCGGCGCGGCGCAAGTCGCTTGTGCTGAACGGGCAGGCGCGGGACGCGGGTCTGTTGCCTCCACGCCGCGCGCGGCGGGTGGGATCCACTGTGCGTCGCCCGCGCCGCGCGCCCGCGCCGTCGGTGGGTCGTCGGTGCGGGCCCGCGTACCGAAGCCACCGGTCACCTGGCCGGACCGGGCGGCCGGCCGGACCGGCCGCGCACCGTGCCGGTCAGTTCGCGCAGGTAGTCCGTGTACGCGGCGCGCAGCGCGGTGGCCGGCCAGTCGGCGGGTGCCAGGGCGGGCGGCAGCACGGGGTCGGTGAGGAGGTGGCGTACGACCGCGGCATAGCCGGTGAGGCGGTCGGCGGGCCGGTCCGCCCGGGCCGCGTGGGCGAGCAGGGCCCGGCCGGTGGCGGCCCAGGCGTCGAGCGGCCACAGGAGGGCGACCAGGTCGCGGGCGGGACGCTCCGGGCGCACGGTGTAGCGCTGGGCCACCCGCTCCAGGTCGTCCGGCAGCGGGCGGTCGAGGTTGGCGGGCCGCAGCCACACGCCCTCGCGGAGTTCCCCCAGCCGCAGATCGGCCAGCCGGGCCCGCAGATCGGCGCGTTCGGCGGGGCCGCGGCCGGTCGCCGTGATCACCACCATCTCCCAGTCACCGTCCCACGCGCGCGTGCCCGGATGCAGCGCGTCGTCCTGACGGCGCTGGCGGGCCAGCAGCCGGTCGCTGAGCCCGTAGACGGCGTCCGTGCGCCGCAGGTCGCCGGCGGCCACCATCCGGCTGAGCGCCGCCCGCAGGGTGGAGCCGCCGATCCCGAAGGGCTCCACCAGTCGCACCAGGTCCTTCACCGGAAGCCGCGGCGGATGGGCTCCGAGCAGCAGGCTCAGCACCACCGACCGCGCGGACAGCGACCGCAGGACCACCTCGCCGGGCTGCACCGGCATGTTCATCCGCATGGGCACGTACTGTACGGGCTTCTGTTGCATCATTGCCACGACCGCAGGGTGAGTGCAACATGGTGGTATGGCCTCGACACCCGCTCCCCCGCAGCCGCGGCACGCCACACACGACGTCACCAACCAGCCCCCTCCCCTGGCCCCGTACGACGCCGCCGAGGACCCGGCCCTGCTGGAGGGCCTGCGCAGGGAGGACGCGGGCTGGGCCGAGGAGGAGGTCCGGCGGCTCGGCCGGCGGGCCGGCGGCGCCGAGGCACAGGAGTGGGGCGAGCTGGCCAACCGGCACGAGCCCGAGCTGCGCACCCACGACCGGTACGGCAACCGGATCGACGAGGTCGAGTTCCACCCCGCCTGGCACCATCTGATGCGGGTCGCGGTCGGCGCGGGCCTCGCGGGCGCGCCCTGGGCCGACGCCCGGCCGGGCGCCCATGTCGCCCGTACCGCGGGCGGGTTGGTGTGGGGGCACACGGATGCCGGCCATGGCTGTCCGACGTCGATGACGTACGCGGCCGTCCCCGCGCTGCGCGCCCAGCCGGACCTCGCCGAGATCTACGAACCGCTGCTGACCGGCCGGGAGTACGACCCGGTGCTGCGCGTCCCCACCGAGAAGCCCGCGCTGCTGGCCGGGATGGGCATGACCGAGAAGCAGGGCGGCTCAGACGTCCGGACCAACACCACCGCGGCCACCCCCACCGCCGAGCCCGGCGTGTACACGCTGCGCGGGCACAAGTGGTTCACGTCGGCGCCGATGTGCGATCTCTTCCTGGTGCTGGCCCAGGCCGCGGGCGGCCTGTCCTGCTTCCTGGTACCGCGCGTGCTGCCGGACGGCAGCCGCAACACGTTCCGGATCCAGCGGCTGAAGGACAAGCTGGGCAACCGCTCCAACGCCTCCTCGGAGCCGGAGTTCGAGGAGACCGTGGCCTGGCTGGTCGGCCCGGAGGGGCGGGGCGTCAAGACGATCATCGAGATGGTCAACTGCACGCGCCTGGACTGCGTGATGTCGTCGGCCACCCTGATGCGCAAGACCCTCGTCGAGGCGGGGCACCATGTGCGCCATCGCAGCGCGTTCGGCGCACGGCTGCTCGACCAGCCGCTGATGCGCAACGTCCTCGCCGATCTCGCGCTGGAGTCGGAGGCCGCCACGGCGCTCACGCTGCGGCTGGCCGGTGCGGCGGACCGCGCGGTGCGCGGCGACGCCGGGGAGCGGGCGTTCCGGCGGATCGCGACCGCCGTCGGCAAGTACTGGGTCACCAAGCGGGGTCCGGCCTTCACGGCGGAGGCCCTGGAGTGCCTGGGCGGCAACGGCTATGTGGAGGAGTCGGGCATGCCGCGGCACTACCGGGAGGCGCCGCTGCTGTCGATCTGGGAGGGCTCGGGCAACGTCAACGCGCTCGACGTGCTGCGGGCGCTCGGCCGGGAGCCCGGCGCGGCGGACGCCCTGTTCGCCGAACTCGCCGTGGCGCGCGGGGCGGACGCCCGGCTGGACGCGGCCGTGGCCCGGCTCGGGGATCGATGGGCCGGGACCGGCCAGGTGGGCGCGCGCCGGCTGGTCGAGGCGATGGCCCTGGCGCTCCAGGCCTCCCTGCTGGTCCGGTACGCCCCGGCCGCGGTCGCCGACGCGTTCTGCGCGTCCCGGCTGGGCGGGGACTGGGGGCACGCGTTCGGCACGCTGCCCGCCGGGTCCGGACTGGACGCGATCCTGGAGCGCGCGCTGCCCGGCGGGGCATGACCGCCGGGCGGGTCCGGGCCGTCCGGGGACGGGAGCGCGTGACCGGCGCGCCCGTGGGACCGGCGGGCGCGTGGCGCCGGCGGGCGCGTGGCGCCGGCGGGCGCGTGGCGCCGGCGGGCGCGTGGCGCCGGTGCGTGCGGGTGACCGGTACGCGTGCGTGGCCCGGGGCTGCAGGAGCGGCGACGATGCAGCCGACGACGGGTGACCGGTGCGCGCGTGCGGCCCGGGGGCGGGTGCGGCGCCCGGCATGTGGCGCCGGTGCCCGTGCGTGGCCGATAACGGATGTGCGTGGCCGGTGACCGTCGACAGATCGCACACAGTCGGCGGCCGATTCCGCTTCGCTGTCAGTGGCGTGGTGCACACTCGCAAACAGGTGGGTATTCGCTCGGGGGAGGACAACGTGTTCACGGGGATCGACGAGATCGACTGGGCCGCGCTGCGGCATGCGTACGGCAGCGCGGCCGACGTGCCCGGATGGCTGAGAGGACTCGCGTCCCCCGACCCCGCCGAGCGGGAACGCGCACTGGACGGCATGTACGGCGCGGTGCATCACCAGGGCGATGTCTACGACTCGACGCTCGCCTCCATTCCGTTCCTGTTCGCGCTGGTGGCCCACGAGGAGGTGCCGGACCGGGGCGGCCTGGTCGAGCTGCTGACCAGCATCGGCGGGGTCAACGGCGGCGATGCGGGTGCGGACGCGTCCGCGGTGGTGCGCTCGGGCGCCGAGGCGTTCGTCGCGCTGGCCGGGGACCCGGATGCCGGGGTGCGGGCCGCCGCGGCCGGTGCGCTCGTCCGGTTCTCCGGGGAACCCGCGCGCGTGCTCGGTCTGTTGCGGCAGCGGATGGCCGTGGAGCGCGACGACGGGGTCCTGCTCGCCCTGATCGAGGCCCTCGGGCTGTTCGTCCGCCGGCACCGCGGGCAGCGGGGTGCGGCGCTCGGCCTGCTGGCCGCGCACAGCACGCCGCCCCACGGCCCCGGACTGCGCCTGGCCTCGCTCGGCCAGCTCGCGCTCGGCGCGCCCGACCGGCTTCCGGCCGATCTGGTCCCCACGGCGGTGGGGCTGCTGCGGGACCGGTCACGGCAGCGCTCCGGCACGCCCGGACCGGACCGCCCGGACACCGACACGCTCGTCGGCCGGTTGCGGCGGCTGCGCCCGTCCGACGAGGAGGGCTCGCACCTGCTGCGCACCCTCCACGCCGGGCTCGACGACCGGGTGGCCGACCGGACCGCGCTGCTCGCCGGGCAGTTGGCCAGCCCGGACCCGGTCGACCGGTGCAACGCCGTGTGGATGACGGCGGGACTGCTGCGTGAGTGGCGCGGCGACCACAGCCGGACCGTCGCCCTCGTCGGCGGCCAACTCGCCTCGGACGAAGGCCGGTTACGGGACGCCGCAGTCTGGGTCCTGACCGATCTGTTCGCACTGGCCGCGCCCGCCGCGGACGCCCTCGACGCACTGCTGGCCGCGCGGCCCGGACTGCGGCTGCACCGCTGGGAGGGTGCGGCACCGGCGCTCGGCGGTCCGCTCAAGGCCCTGGCCAGAAGCGGGGATCCGCGTGCGGTGCCGGTCCTGGCGGAGGTGCTGGCCGGACCGGACGTCCCCGACGATCTGGGACATGTCATCGTCCACCTGGGCCGGGCCGCGGCACCGCTCGCGCCCGCGCTCCGCCGCGGCCTGCGGTCGGTCGAGCCCGCCTCGCCCGATGCCGTCGACCGCGCCGCGCCGTTGCTGGCGGCACTGGGCGCGCTGGGCGACACGGAGTCCCTGCCCGAGGTGCTGCGCCTGCTGCGCGGCACGGCGGACGGCCCCGGACGTCAGGGGGCCGTCGTCGGGCACGCGTTGCGGGCCCTGGCCGCCTTCGGGCCCGCGGCGCGGGAGGCGGCGCCGGCCGTGCGGGATCTGCTGGGCACCCGGCACGCGCCCGCGGCGGCGGCCGCGCTGTGGTCGCTGGAGGGCGACGCCTCAGCCGTGCTTCCCGCGCTGCTCGGGGAGTTGGCCGGGGACGGACCGCGGCGCCGGCAGGCCGCCGACGGCCTGGCCAGGCTCGGCCCCGCCGCCCGTCCCGCCCTGCCGGGACTGCACCGGCTGACCGAGTCGGACCAGGTGTGGGAGCGGATGTCGGCCGCGTGCGCGCTGTGGCGGATCGACGGCGCCCCGGAACCGGTGGTGCCCGTCCTGCGGGCCGCCTGGGCGCAGCACCCGCACACCCGCGGCACGATCGCCGGCTGTGTGCGCGACCTGGGACCGGCGGGCGCGCCCCTGTGGGACCTGCTGGAGGCGGAACTCGCCGCGCCGCGCCGCCACACGGCGCGCAAGGGCGGATACGGCAGCCACGACATCCTGAAGGACGAGGCGCTGGTGCGGACGTGCAGGGAGGTGGTGGCGGAGCAGGAGGGATAGGCGGTCCGCCCGGGGCGGCGCCCGTCCCGGCACCCGAGCTGCCGCCGCCTTTCTCCCCCGGTCCCCCGGCGCGGGCCGCCCGGCTCAGCCCGCCGTCCGTCTCCACTGCGGGCCGAGCCGTGCCCACTCCGCGTCCCACTGCCGCATGCGGTACCGCTCCAGCCGGCCGTGCAGGGCGAGGCCCATGAGGCAGGGGACGCCGCCCGCGGCCACCCCGGCCAGGCCGCCGACGAGGCCGGCGCCGAGCCGGGCCTGGGCCGGGGAGGCCGGCCTGGTCACCAGGCGGCCCTGCGGGTCGGTCCAGACCGTGACGGGCGTGCCGGCCGGGGCGCCGGCCGCGACCCAGGCCTGTCCGGTGTGCGTGGATCCGTCCGGCGCGGTCCAGCGCACCGTCGCCCACCCGCGGTCGCCGGCCGACGTGCCGGAGGCCGAGGACCGCGGTCCCGGGACCTGCCCGGTGACCCGTGCCACGGCCGGACGCCGTTCGGCGCGCTCCCGGGCCAGGGCGTGCCCGACGGTCCCGGCCGCCGCGCATCCGGCGACCACCCCGGCCAGTACCGTGCCCAGGCAGGCGCCGAGCATCACCCAGGCCTCCACCGTGTCTGCACGGCGTTTGAGCGGGTTGCGCCGCCAGCGCCACAGCCACACCCTCGGACCACGGAACGCCTGCAACGGCATCCTCCTCACGCGCACGAACAGGCCGGACCGCCCTCCCGTCGCCGAGGGACCGGGCCGCCCTCCCATACGCAGGACGTCGCTTCCTCGCTCAGGGCCCGCGCCCGCCGCGCCGGCCGCCCGGCGTCCTTCGCCCCGGCGGCGCGTGGCCGAAATCCGCCCCCTGGCATGCCCCTGATCACCCGATGGCACCGTTCTGACCAGCGATGATGTCGAGCCGGGTACGACTGTCAGTGCCGGGGTGCACACTGGCCGGTGTCTGAGGACCAGCTGTGCGACGACACCCCGGAGGTGATCGGCATGACCGAGGTACTGCTCGCCGTGGGCACCCGCAAGGGCCTGTTCATCGGCCGACGGCGGGAGGACGCCTGGGAGTTCGACGAGAGTCCCTGTTTCAACGCGCAGGCGATCTACTCGGTCGCCATCGACACCCGCGGCGACCGCCCGCGCCTGCTCGTCGGCGGCGACAGCTCCCACTGGGGCCCGTCCGTGTTCCACTCCGACGACCTGGGCCGGACCTGGACCGAGCCCGCCAGCCCCGCCGTGAAGTTCCCCAAGGACACCGGGGCTTCGCTGGAGCGGGTGTGGCAGCTGCACCCGGCGGCCGCCGAACCGGACGTGGTGTACGCGGGCACGGAACCGGCGGCGCTGTACCGCTCCGAGGACCGCGGGGAGAGTTTCGCACTCGTCCGCCCGCTGTGGGAGCACCCCACACGGGACCGGTGGGTGCCGGGGGGCGGCGGGGAGGGACTGCACACCGTCGTCACCGACCAGCGCGATCCGAAGGCGGTGACCGTGGCGGTCTCCACGGCAGGCGTGTTCCGCACCACGGACGGCGGCGCGAGCTGGGCCCCGTCCAACTCCGGTGTGTCCGCGGTGTTCCTGCCGGAACCGGACCCGGAGTTCGGCCAGTGCGTCCACAAGATCGCACAGGACGCGGGCAGTCCTGACCGGCTGTATCTGCAGAACCACTGGGGGGTGTACCGCAGCGACGACGCCGGCGCGCACTGGACGGACATCGGCGAGGGGCTGCCGTCCACCTTCGGCTTCGCGGCGGCGGCCCACCCGCACCGGGGCGGCACCGCGTACGTCTTCCCGATCAACGCCGACGCCGACCGGGTCCCCGCCGACCGCCGCTGCCGGGTCTTCCGCACGGCGGACGCGGGCAAGAGCTGGGAGCCGTTGACGGCCGGTCTGCCGCCGGAGGACCACTACGGGACGGTGCTGCGGGACGCGCTGTGCACCGACGGCGGCGACCCGGCGGGCGTGTACTTCGGCAATCGCAACGGCGAGGTGTTCGCGTCGGCGGACGACGGCGACAGCTGGCGTCAGCTGGCGTCCCATCTGCCGGACGTGCTGTGCGTACGGGCCGCGGTTCTCGGCTGAGGCCGGGGCCCGGGAGGAAGGGGGCTTGCGCGAGCCGCCGGTCCGGTCGGCCTCGGTCGTCCTTGGGCCTCCCGGCGGGGCGCCGCCCGAACCGCACAGAACGGGAAGAGGGCGCGCCCACGGCCTCGTGGGCGCGCCCCGCCGCTGTGCGACTGCGGTGCGGAATGCGTCAGCTCAGCGGTTCCACCCGGAGGTTGCGGAACCGCACGGTGTTCCCGTGGTCCTGCAGCCGGATCGCCCCGGCCGACGGCCCCTCCGGCGCACCGCCGCCGGTCGGCCCGTCGATCGCGACGTCGTCGTGGACCTTCTTGCCGTTCCACACGACCGTCACCCGCGCGTCGGCGGTCTTACGGCCGCTGTCGTCGAACCGTGCCGCGCGGAACGTGATGTCGTACGTCTGCCAGGTCTCCGGCGCCGTCGCCGCGTTCACGTCGGGGGCCTTCTTCAGGTAGATCGCCCCGGCTTCGTTGGTGTCGAGCGTGGTGTCACCGTACGAGTCGAGGATCTGCAGCTCGTAGCGGTCCTGAAGGTAGACGCCGCTGTTGCCGCGGTTCTGGCCGGTGACGTCGTCCGGCAGCAGTGGAACCCGGAACTCCACGTGCAGCTTGAAGTCCTGGTAGGCCTCCTTGGTGCGGATGTCGCCGCAGCACGCCTCCATCGACTGTTCGGCGGCGAGCGGCCACGCCACGCGCCGCCCGTCCGGATGCTGCCACTGCGCCTGGGAGGCGGTGGTGCCGTCGAAGAGGGTGACCGTGGCGCCGTGCGGACGCACGGTGATCAGGTCGAGGTTGACATGACCGGTGTCACCGGCGTCGAAGCGGTACGCGAGGGTGTTGTGGCCCGCGCGCAGGCTGACGCGTTCGGTCCGGGTCGACCAGGCGTCCCACGTGCCCGTGGACGGGAGCATCGTCTGGCGTAGCTTCTCCCCATTGGCGTACAGGGAGAGGGACTTGGTGCCCTGGAATGGGTTGGGGCCGTTCGAGTAGCGCAGGTTCACGTCGTACTCGCCGGCCTTGGGGACCGTCACGTCGAACGTCGTGGCCACCTTGCCCTCGGTGGCGTAGCGGTCGACGAAGCCGCTGCCCGAGTACCCGGTGTGGTCGGTGTTGATGCCGGCCGTGCCGGTCAGACGCGCCTCCTCGGCCTCGTACAGCGTGGCGGGCGGCGGCTGCTTGCCCGGCAGCGCGTTGAGCGTGTACCAGGCTTCCGTGCTCCACAGCGTCTCGCCGGACGCAGAGGCGAAGGGGCGCGGCGAGCGCACGTGCACGACACGGCCGGGCTTGAGCCCGTCGAGGCGCAGCCGGACCGTGCGCCCGTCGTCGGCGAGCGTCGCCGAGCGGACGGTGAGCGACTCCTCGGCGATCTTCGGCCCGCCGTAGTTCGATGTCGGGGTGTAGCGCCACTGCTCGGCCTGGTAGCGGGAGGCCAGCTTCTCGGCGGTGGCCTCGGACACCGGCTGGGTGTACTCCAGGTCGAAGCCGCCGGGCACGGCCCGCATCTCCTTGATGTCGAAGGCGTTACCGCCGTTCGGCGTCAGTTTCTGCAGGCCGAACTTGAGCTTGCCTTCCTGACCCCAGTTGCCGTCGGCGCCCAGGCCGCCCGCGTAGATCGCGCCGTCGGGGCCCAGGGAGATCCGGTTGACGCCGGCTTCGAGCCCCTGCGTGTAGCGGAACACGGCTCCCTGGTACTGGCCCTTCACCTTCTCCAGATAGCCGCGCTGGAGCCCGCCGTAGGTGACGTCACCGAAGAGCATCTGCCCGGCGAACCGGCCCTTGGTCAAGTACAGCGGAGTGCTGGGGGAGTTGGCGATCTCGTTCTGCGGCAGCCACAGCACCGGCTGGGTGACGGGACGGTCGTCGAACGGGCCCGACGGCTCGGTGAAGTGGTTGAAGAAGCGGTCCTGCTTGATCTGGACGAGCTTGCTGGCCGGCAGCCAGCCCCCCTGGTTGTCGGTGGTGAAGATGTCGCCGCCCGGACCCCAGCCGATCCCGTTGGGCGTGCGCAGACCGCCCGCGATCGGATGGATCTTCCCCGTCTTCTTGCTGACCCGGTACGTGGTGCCGCGGCCCGGGGCCGGCTGCGGGGTGGTGGTCGCCCCGCCGTAGTTGATGGCGACGGACAGGTTCACGTAGAAGTAGCCGTCGCGGTAGAGCAGCCCGAAGGCGAACTCGTGGAAGTTCCCGCCGTAGGGCCAGGTGGCGACGGTGCGGTACTCGTCGGTGACGGAGTCGTTGTCGGTGTCGACGAGCCGGGTCAGCTCGTGCTTCTGCGACACGTAGAGGGAGCCGTCGACGTACTTGATGCCCATCGGCTCGCGCAGCCCGCTCGCGACCTTCTTGACGGTCACCTTGTCGCGGCTGGTGTTCCCGGTGACATGGTCGAGGAGGTACACCTCGCCCGCCGTGTTCTGCGACCCGCCCCACGTGCTGAGGGCGAGCCGGCCGTCGGGCAGCCAGTCCATGCCGGTGACCTGCGGCTCGAACCCGTCCGGGCGCAGGTCGGTGAGGGTGAGGTCGGGGCGCACGTCGGTGAGCGGCAGTCCGTCACCGGGGCTGTCCCCGCCGGCCTCGCACTCCTTGCGGCCCGGCGCCGTGACCCGTACGACCCCGGCGTCGGTGGTCAGCGACTCGCGCGGCACCACGGTGAAGCCGGTGGCGCCCGGCGGCTGCCAGGCGAGCGTGAGCTGCTGCTCGCCGGTGCGCTCGAAGTAGTCGATGCGGAACGGGTGGGAGCCCGCGGTGAGTTCGACGGCCCCGTCCTTGGGCTCGGCGGCGTGCAGCCCGTCGTGGTCGATGACCTCACGGTCGTCGATGGTGAGCCGTGACCCGTCGTCGCTGGTGAGACGGAAGGAGTACGTCCCGTTGGCGGGGATGACGAGGTAACCGGAGGCCTGCGCCGAGAAGTTGTCGGCGAATCCGCCGAAGTCGTCGGTCGAGGACCAGTCCACGGTCGGCATCAGCTTGTCGTGGTTGGGTGTCTGGCCCGGCTTGAGCGTGCACAGCTTGCTGAGCGGAACCTGGGTGTCGAAGACGCGCAGGGTGACACCGGGTTCCTGGGGCGGGATGTCGGCGGGTGCGGCGGCGGACGGGGGCGCGGCCGCTATCCCGCCCGCGAGGAAGCCGCCGACGAGCAGTGCGGTGAGCTGTCTTCGGGCGCGGCGGAACGGATGTGGATGCATCGGTCCTCCAGGACGGGACCGGAGGCCGCCGGATCGCACTCCGGTCGAGCTATACGGAAACGCGGGTGCTGATGCCGAAGAGTCGGTACGCCTACGGGTGCGCCGTCACGCTAGGGGACTTCTGCCGAGTACGTCCATACTTTGTCATCAGTGAGTTCAAAGTCCGGCCGCCGCAGCCCAGTTGGATGCCCTCGGGATTCGGTCGCAGGGGGTGCGGCCAACGCGGACACGCCGCCTCGTGCTCGGCTCGTCGAACGAGTCTCGGCACGGGGCGGCGTGCAACGCGGCATGAGCACGAAAGGCCGTGGAAGACATATCACCGCGGGTCGGCGCCCAAAAGACGCGGACGCGACGGGGGGCGTGGCCTACGGCAGGCGCCAGTCCACCGGCTGGGCGCCCTGGCCGGTCAGCAGGTCGTTGGCCCGGCTGAACGGACGGGAGCCGAAAAAGCCACGGTCGGCCGACATCGGAGACGGGTGCGCGGACTCGATCGCCGGCAGGTTCCCCAGCAGCGGCCGCAGATTACGCGCGTCACGGCCCCACAGGATCGACACCAGCGGCTTGCCGCGCCCGGCCAACGCGCGGATCGCCTGCTCGGTGACCTCCTCCCAGCCCTTGCCGCGATGCGCACCGGGCTTGCGCGGGGCCGTCGTGAGCGCCCTGTTGAGCAGCAGTACGCCCTGCTGGGTCCACGGCGTCAGATCACCGTTCGACGGCCTGGGCAGCCCGAGGTCGGAGTGCATCTCCCGGAAGATGTTCTCCAGGCTGCCCGGCAAAGAACGCACCTCCGGCGAGACCGCGAAACTCAGCCCGATCGCCATCCCCGGCGTGGGATAAGGGTCCTGACCGACGATCAGGACGCGGACGTCGTCGAAGGGCTGCTGGAAAGCCCGCAGGACATTCGCCCCGGACGGCAGATACGTCCGGCCCGCCGCTATCTCGGCCCGCAGGAAGTCCCCCATCGCGGCGATCCGTTCGGCCACCGGCTCGAGAGCCTTCGCCCAGCCTGCTTCCACAAGTTCATGCAAAGGTCGTGCTGCCACGGCGCGTCACTCTACTCGCACCCGCCGGTGCCGAGCACACGCGGGGAAGCCCCTGCACACGGGCCGTCCCGCAGGCGCTACTCTCCTCCTCGTCGAGGTCTCCGAGCCGGTCGAGCAGATCACGTCACGCGACCGGTCGCCTGGAAGGAGCGGAGCTTGTTCCACCCAGTGCTCAAGCCACTCCGCCATGGTCATCATCCTCGGCCCGCCCTTCGTCCCCGATACTCAGCTCCCGGAATTCCCGCCTGTTCCCGCCCGTCCAGCCGGGCCGACGACCTGCCGATCCAGCAGGGGGGACAGCCGGTGGACCGGCGCCTGCCATGAGCCGAACCGGGGCCGGGGCCGGATTCCTCGCCGTCGACTCGGGCGGTTCGGGGCTTCGCGTCACGGTCGGCGTGGCCGGACGGGGGCCGTCCGCCCAGCGGGAGTCCCGGGAGCCGATCAGAACCGGGGCGCGGGGCATCGATCCCGTACAGCTGATGGAGCAACTCCTGCCCCTGGTCCGCGCGTTGAGCGCCGAGACCGGAGTGACCGAGCCGGTCACGGCGGTCGTCGGCGCCGCCGGGTTCGCCACCCTGGGCGACGCCCTGCGCGCCGAACTGCCGGACGCCCTCATGCGGGAGTTCGGCGTGCGGTCCGTCGCGCTCGCCGCCGACGCGGTGACCGCCTATGTGGGCGCCCTCGGGCCGCATCCCGGTGCGGTGGTGGCCGGCGGCACGGGGCTGATCGCCGTCGGCACCGACCTGACGGCCTGGCGACGGGCGGACGGCTGGGGCCATCTGCTCGGCGACTGCGGCGGCGGTGCCTGGATCGGCCGGGCCGGCCTTGAGGCGGCGCTGCGCGCCCACGACGGGCGGGACGGCGGCTCCGCAGCGCTGCGGGCCTGCGCCGAGGAGCGGTTCGGCCCGCTGTCCGGGCTGCCCGGCCTGCTCTATCCGCGCTCCGACCGGCCGGCGGTCCTCGCCTCCTTCGCGCCCCAGGTGGCCGCCTGCGCGGCGCGGGACACGGTCGCGGCGGGCATCCTGCGCGCGGCGGCCCGGCACATCGCCGAGTCCGCTGCGGCGGTCTGCCCGGCGTCGGGCGAGCCCCGAGTGGCCCTCACCGGCGGCCTGTTCCGGATGGGCGACCCGCTTCTCGTCCCGCTGGCGGAGGAGTTGGCCGAGCGGCTGCCGCACGCGCCGCGGGTGCCCGCCCAGGGCGATCCGCTGTACGGCGCGGTGCGGATCGCCACGGACCTCGCGACCGGACGGCTCACCCTGCCGAGCGAGGAGAAGATGCTGTACGTGGTGACCCGCTGAGCGCTCCGCTGGACTTGCCGCGCTGTGCCGTCGGTCGTCCGCGGCACCATCGTGGCTGGTCGCGTAGTTCCCCGGGATCCTTCGGGGCGCTGTCGAACCGCAGCGCGGACAGGGCGCGCATCTGATCCGTACGTAACTCATCAGACAAAACCGGACGTATACCGCTCACCTGCACCCTCCCCGAACAGGGAAGCCCAGGAAGCCAGTAACATGCGGCGCCATGAGCTCCCCCACTGGACCCGTGTCCGGCCTGCCCGTACGAATGCCGCGACCCCGCCAGCCGGGACGGCACCGCCGCCCCGAACCGCTGGTGGCTCCCGAGGGCGCGCCCGCGCTCGTCCTCGCGGTGCCGGGCACGCCCAGCGCCACCACGCGCGGCCTCGCCGAGGAGGTCGTGAGCATCGCCCGCTCCGAGCTGCCCGGCCTGGACGCGCGGATCGGGTACGTGGACGGCGACGACTCGGAGTTCCCCACGCTCCAGTCCGTGCTGACGCGGTCCGCCGACGAGCGAACCGCCCGCCATGAGCAGGCCGTCGCCGCCGGTGCCGAGGTCAAGGAGCCCGAGGGCCCGGTGGCCGTCGTCGTCCCGCTGCTGGCAGGACCGGACAGCGCGCTGCTGCGCCAGGTCCGCCAGGCCGTGATGGAGAGCAAGGTCGCCGCCGAGCTGACGGACGTGCTCGGCCCGCACCCGCTGCTCGCCGAGGCGCTGCACGTGCGCCTGTCCGAGGCGGGTCTGGCCCGCGCCGACCGGGCGCGCCTGTTCACCGTGGCGACCGCGGCGGACGGCATCATCCTGGCCTCCGTGGGCGGTGACGAGGCCGTGCAGGCGGCCGGCATCACCGGCATGCTGCTCGCCGCGCGCCTGGCCGTGCCGGTGATGGCGGCGGCCCTTGACCAGGACGGCTCGATCAACTCCGTCGCCGAGCAGCTGCGTTCCTCGGGCTCGCAGCAGCTGGCGCTGGCGCCGTATCTGATCGGCCCCGAGATCGACCCGGGCCTGCTGACGGCGGCCGCCGCCGAGGCGGACTGCGCCACCGCGGAGGCGCTCGGCGCGTACCCGGCGATCGGCAAGCTCGCCCTGGCCCGGTACACGACGGCGCTGGGCATCACCCCGCAGCAGCCGCAGGGCACCCCGGCCCGCTGACCCGGCGCTCGCACCTCGCAGGGCCCGCTCCCGTTCCGGAGCGGGCCCTGCGCCGCATCGGGGCCCAGCCGGTCAGGTCGGAGCGGGCGCCGGTCAGGTCGGAGCGCGTGTCAGTCGAAGACCGCGCAGGAGGCGGCGGGCACGTCCACCGAGCCGTCGTAGCGGGGCAGTCCGCTCTCCTGGTCGACCGCGAACCAGGTGACGTTCCCGGAGCGCTCGTTGGCCGCGTACAGGAAGCCCCCGCTCTCGGCCAGCGCGCGCGGCCAGTGGCCGCCGCAGGGCACCGTGCCGGTCAGCCTCAGCCCCTCGCCCTCGACGGCGAACACGGACAGGACGTCCTCACCACGGGTCGCGGTCCACACGAACCGACCGTCGGGCGAGACGACGATGCCCGACGGATAGGCGTCACCGGCCGGCGCGCCCGGCAGGACCGGCGTCTCGGTCAGCGGCCGCAGAGCACCGGTCTCGGCGTCCCAGCGGCACACGGTGACGGTCGGGGTCAGCTCGTTGACGACGTAGGCGGACGCCCCGTCCGGGTGGAAGGCGAGGTGGCGGGGGCCGCAGCCGGGGCGCAGGGCGATCTCGCGGTGCAGCGCGGGCGTTCCCCCGTCCAGGGTGCACACCCGCACCGAGTCCGTGCCGAGGTCGACGCTGACGGCCCAGCGGCCGCTCGGGTCCGGCTGCACCTGATGGGCGTGCGGGCCGCGCTGGCGCCGCTCGTGCGGGCCCCCGCCGACATGCTGGAGCACCCCGGACCGGGCACCGGCCAGGGCGCCGTCGGCGCGCACGGGCACCGCGGTGACGCTCCCGGAGCCGTAGTTGGCGGTGAGCACGTGCCCGGCGTACAGGCTCAGATGGGTGGGTCCGCTGCCGCCGACCGGCACCGGGGGTCCGGCCAGCACCGGCTTGTCGCCCTTGACCCGGTACGCGGCGACCGCACCGTCGGCCGTCTCGCTGACGGCGTACAGCGTGTCCCCGTCGGGCGACAGGGCCAGGTACGACGGATCGGGGACGCCGTCGACGCTGCCGAGCACGGCGAGCGCGCCGGTGTCCGGGTGGACGGCGGCCGTCACCAGCCCGGGCCCGCCCGCCGCCGTGAACGACCCGATGAAGGCCCTGCGTCGCCTGTAGCCGTCTGCCACCGCTGTCCCCTCTCGTGCGTGCCGCGTCCGGGGCTGACGGTAGCAGTCGATCAATAACGGTCTAGACCAAGCCCGCCGGTCAGGCGCCTTCCGGACGACGTCCCGGCCGCTGTCCGAGACCACGAGCGGAAGCACTGCCCGGCCCGGCGCCTCATCCCCGCACCATCCGCGCGGCGGAGCCGAGGCGGGGTCGCCACCCGAGCGGAGCAGTACGGCTGTTCGGCTGTGGGACACGGCGCGGGCCCCGCCTCACGGACATGCGGGGCCGGTCGGCGGTCCGCTGCGGCGCGGGTCCGGCGCGCGGGGCGCGGCGGCTGTTCCTAGCGTGGTCGCAGGACAGCACAGGAAGGCGCTCGTATGCCCACCGACCCGCTCCCCCCGCACCGGCAGCCCGGGCTGTCCCACTGCGTCCCCACCGTCCCCGCCGTGCTCACCGGTCCCGGCGCCCGGCGGCCCGGCCCACTCGGGTCCCCATGACCACCGTCCAGGCGCGGGAGACCGAGCCCGTCGCGGACGAACGGCGCTGGAAGGCGCTGGCGGTCTGTCTGACGGCGGGCTTCATGACCCTGCTCGACACGTCGATCGTGAACGTCGCCCTGCCCTCGATGGAACGCGGGCTGCGCGCCGCCCAGGCCGATCTGTCCTGGGTGGCCTCCGGCTACGCCCTCACCTACGGCCTGTTCCTCGTGCCCGCCGGACGGCTAGGCGATCTGCGGGGCCGCCGCCAGGTCTTCCTCACCGGTGTCGGGTTGTTCACGCTGGCCTCGGCGGCCTGCGGGCTGGCCCCGACGGGCACCTGGCTGGTGGTGTTCCGGCTGCTGCAGGGCATGGCGGGCGGCCTGATCGCGCCCCAGACGTCGGGGCTGATCCAGCAGCTGTTCCAGGGCTCCGAACGGGCCCGCGCCTTCGCCGCGTTCGGCAGCGTCGTCGCCGTCTCGACGGCGGTCGGACCGCTGGCGGGCGGTCTGCTGATCGAGCTGTCCGGCAGTTGGCGCTGGGTGTTCTACGTCAACCTGCCGATCGGTGTGGCGGTGTTCGCGGCGGCGCTGCGGCTGCTGCCGAACACCGCGCCGCGGGGGAACGCCGGTGAGGGGTTCGACGTACCGGGGGTGCTGCTGCTCGGCTTCGGCGCGCTCGCGCTGATGCTGCCGCTGGTGCAGGAACAGGCGTGGCCCGGCCGCGGCAAGTGGGCCCTGGTCCCGGTGGCCGTGCTGCTGCTGGTGCTGTTCTGTGCGTGGGAGCGGCGGCAGGGCGGGCTCGGCCGGGGCCCGCTCGTGGATCTGCGGCTGTTCGCACTGCGGTCGTTCTCGCTGGGCGCGCTGCTGAGCCTCATGTACTTCGCCGGCTTCACCTCGGTGTTCTTCGTCTACACCCTGTTCCTGCAGAACAGCCTGGGCTACAGCGCGCTGGCCGCGGGGATGGCCGCGATGCCGTTCGCGGTCGGCTCGGCGGTGGCGGCGCTGGCCGGCGGCCGGCTGGTGGTACGCCACGGCCGCAGGCTGGTGGTGCTGGGGCTGGCCGGGGTGGCACTGGGGCTGGTGGGCACCATGGTGGCCGTGCAGCGGGTGCCGGGCGTGGGGTGGGCGGCGGCGCTGCCGCTGCTCGTCGCCGGGGTCGGCTCCGGTCTGACCGTCTCCCCCAACACCACGCTGACGCTCGCCCGGGTGCCGGTGCGCCGGGCCGGGGCGGCCGGCGGGGTGCTGCAGACCGGACAGCGGATCGGATCCGCGGCCGGCATCGCTGCCGTGGGAGCGGTCTACTTCGCACACCTCGCCAACCACGGGCGAGCCGTGGACGCACTCCGGCTGAGCCTCGCCGCCTCACTCGTGTTCGTCCTGGCCGGACTGACCCTCGCCCTCGCCGACCTACGCGACCCCGCACCGCACGACTGACCGGCCGCCACGCGCCGGTAGCCGCCGGCAGCTGCGAACCGGACAGCGGATCGGCTCTGCCGCCAGCATCGCCGCCGTGGGAGCGGTCTACTTCGCACACCTCGCCAACCACGGGCGAGCCGTGGACGCACTCCGACTGGGCCTCGCCGCCTCACTCGTGTTCGTCCTGGCCGGACTGACCCTCGCCCTCGCCGACCTACGCGACCCCGCACCGCACGACTGACCGATCGCCACGCGCCGGTAGCCGCCGACAGCTGCGAACCGGACAGCGGATCGGCTCTGCCGCCAGCATCGCCGCCGTGGGAGCGGTCTACTTCGCACACCTCGCCAACCACGGGCGAGCCGTGGACGCACTCCGACTGGGCCTCACCGCCTCACTCGTGTTCGTCCTGGCCGGACTGACCCTCGCCCTCGCCGACCTACGCGACCCCGGGCAGCGGATCGGCTAGGAGCCGCGTCGGGGCCGGCCCTTCCTGGTCCCCTTGGGCGCGGCGGACCGGCCCTGCCGGGTGCGGCCGCCGACGCCACCGGCCGTGGGCTGCCGCCGGCCGGCGGCCTCGGGGCGCTTCCGCTTCGGCGGGGTCGGCTCGGGCTGTCCCGGCTGCAGGGTGCCCCTGCCCCGGGTGCTGTTGGCGGTGCGTCCCCGCACGATCCCGATGAGGTCCTCGACCAGGTCGGTGGTGGCGTCCTCGGGCCAGCACAGGGCGACGGCCGACTGCGGGGCGTCGACGACCGTGCGGTAGGTCAGGTCCCTGCGGTGGTGCAGCCGGGCCAGTGACTGGGGGACGACGAGGAGGCCGACGCCGGCCGCGACGAGTTCGACGGCGTCGGCGGTGGTGGCGGGCCGCTCGAAGGCCGGCTCGCCGGGCGGGGTGTCCCAGCCGAGGACGTCGTCGAGGGGGTGACAGACGGTCTCGTCGGCGAGGTCCGCGAGGGTCACCTCGTCCGCGGCCGTGATCAGATGGTCCTTGGGGACCATCACGACCGTGCTCTCGGTGTACAGCGGGATCGCGCTGAAGTACGTCCGGTCGACCGGAAGCCGGACGAGCCCCGCGTCGGCCGCGCCGGCACGCAGCGTCCCGGCCGCCTCGGCGGCCGGGACCTGGACGAGGTCGAGCGGGACGCCGGGCAGGCGCTCGTGCCAGATCCGCGCCCACTTGGCGGGCGTCGCTCCGGGGACGTACGCGAGCCGGAAAGACGGTGTTTCCTCCGGGTCTGTCACCGGGCCAAGCCTACCGGCCGCGGTCGGCGCCCCCGCACCCGGCCGATACCCTTGACCGCATGAAGTCGCAGCAGAGCACCCAGACGATGAAGCCCGCGACCGCGGCGAAGAAGCTGGGTGTGTACCTCCCCGCCACCCCCGCAGAGTTCCAGGAGGGTGCCGTCACGCGCGCCGAGCTGAACCGGCTCCAGTCCGAGCCGCCCGAGTGGCTGCGCGCGCTGCGACAGGACGGCCCGCACCCGCGCCCGGTGGTCGCGGAGAAGCTGGGCGTGTCCATCGCGGGCCTCGCCCGCGGCGGGGTGACCGAAGCGCTCACCACCGAGCAGATCGAGGCGCTGAAGCGGGAGCGGCCCGAGTGGCTGGAGCGGGAGCGCGCCACCCAGGCCGGGGTCCGCAAGGAGGCGGCACGCCTGAAGGACCTGCGGAAGGAGAACGCCGGGCAGGGCTGAGTGCCCCGCCCGGCGGGCCGGTTCAGCCGTCCGACGGCACCTTCAGCCTGTCCCAGCTGGCCTTGCCGGGGATGCCGTCCGCGTCCTTGCCCTTGAAGCCCAGCTTGCGCTGCCAGGCCGCGTACGACGTGCGGTCGGCCTCGGTCCACTCCGGGCCCGGTCCCCGCTCGTAGTGGCTGCACCCCTCGGCGACGAGTCGGCGGCCCATCGCCGTGATCACCGCAGCCTTCTGCCCGATGTGGAAGAAGCCGCTGCCCGGGAAGGGTGCGTACGACGGCTTGGGCTTCTGCGGCTGCCCGGAGTCCTTCCCGCCCCCGCCGCCCTTTCCGGCCAGCCGGTCGGCGATGCGCCCGCGCATCCCGTCCATGGTGAAGCCGCGCGGGTCCTGCTTGCCCGGCTGCCACTCCTTGTGGCCGATCACCGACCGCTCGCTCCAGCCGTGGTGCCGGCAGATGGCGGCGGCGACCCGCGCGATGGCGTCCTTCTGAGCCTCCGGCCACGGGTCCTTGCCGTCGCCGAGATTGACGCACTCGAAGCCGTAGAAGTGCCGGTTGCCGTCGGTGTCGGCCTCGTTGTCGGGCGGCAGCTTCGTCTCGTTCACGACGGCCCGCAGCACGTCGCTGTCGCCGAGCCCGGCGTGGTTGGCGCGGCCGTTGCCGACGAGGTGGACATGGCCCTTCTTGTCGATGACGCCGTGGCACAGCGGGCCGGGCAGGCCGGAGTAGCCGCTGTAGCAGATGTCGACCGAGTTCTGGGTGCCCGAGGTGACGGTGTGGTGGATCATCACGCCGTTGATCGGGCCCCAGGGTCCCTTGGTGTTGCGGTTGTGGGCGCGCCAGTTGCGCACCTCGTGGACGGTCACACCCTCCGCCCGCAGGATCTCCACCAACTTGGACGCGCTCATCGGCTGGGCCATCACTCGTCTCCTTCCACGGCCGCCTCCGCCGCCGCTGTGGTCTGTGACCGGCCGCCGGAGAGGTCGGCCTCCGCCGTCCGTTCCTCCCGGGCGGCGGACGCCTCCGCCGCGAGGGTCGCCTCGTCCGCCGCCGGGATGCTGCTGGCGAGCGGTCCGAAGGCGAGCCGCAGATCGACGGCGCTCTCCTCGCCCTTGACCAGGGCGAGCGGCGCGTAGTGCCGGTCGATGCCGGCCGGTGCCCGCAGCAGGGGGCGGCGCGCCGGGTCGACGGGCCAGTCGACGCCGCCGGTGGCGGTGCGCGCGGGGATCAGCCAGTGGTCGCCGGTGCGGTAGCCGCCGTCCGCGGCGAAGTACACCTCGACGCCGTCCTCCAGGGGCAGCCACTCCCCCTCGGTCACCGGGATCGCACCGCCGTCGAGCGCCGCGGTGCGGCCCTTGCGGCGGGGTCCCCCGCGGTGGTCCCAGCGGCGCAGGAACGGGTGCAGATGGGGCAGCCGGCCGACTCGCGGGTCGGGTTCGGCGGACAGCCGGACCCGGCGGCCGGGCAGGTCCAGTTCCTCGACCCGCAGCAGGGGCAGGGCGTCGAGCCGGGAGGAGTACGCGGTGTCCGTGAACTCGACCAGGTCGCCGACGTCGAGGTCCAGCTTGCCGTCGAGGCCGAGGGACGCCAGCTCCACCCAGGTGCCGTCGAGCCCGTCGACCGGGAAGACCACCGAGCCGTTCTCCCGGGACCACTTGAAGGTGGCGTCCTGCGCCGTGCCGCCCGCGTGGACCTCGACCCGGTACAGCTGGTTCTCCTGGCCGCGGTAGCGCGCGTCGGGCCGGACCAGGCAGGGGTCCTCGTCGGCGTGCTCGGGGCGTTCGGCGCGGGCGGCGAGCCGGGCCGTGGGGGCGGCCCGGCGCTGCGCCCAGCGGTCGAAGGCAGCCCTGACGACCTCCTTGGACGGGTCGGCGTCCTCGATCTCCAGCTCTCCCAGGGACAGCGGCAGCACCTGCCAGACGACCTTGGCGCGGACGGCGGTGTCGGGCAGCGCGGCGCCGAGCGCGACCTCGCGCAGCGCGGGGTCCTCTGCGGCGCTGACGGTCCGCTCCCACACCGTGAGGTAGACCACGAACGGCGACCGGCCGGGCGAGGGCAGCCGGTCGCCGGGCCGCTCCGGGTCGCGGAAGCCGTCCGGTTGGTTCCAGTAGTCCCAGTACGGCTGCGCGGACGCGGGCTGCCGGTCCGCCGCGGTGTCGTCCTCGGGCACGGGCACCTGCGGCGCCGGCCGGTCCGCGTCGCACAGGATGCCGTCGACGTAGTAGCGGCCGCCGTGGATGTGCAGGGTGTCGATGTCGTGTTTGCCGCCCACGTACTCGATGCGGAAGCCGGTGGCGTCGCGCGGCCCGCCGTGCCGGCCGATCAGGTCGGCGGTGCGGGTGCGGACCTGACGGAGCTGGATCGCGGCCTGCTCGTTCAGGTCGGCGTCGAGCTGCACACGGCCCTGCTGGGCGACGACCGCGGAGTAGTGCCGCTCGGGGCGGAAGGTGGAGCGGGAGAGATCGGCGTGCATGAAGGGGGTCCCCCTGGTTCAGGATGAGGTCACGAGGGCGGCGGGCGGGCGGCTCACGTCACGAAGAAGATCCCGGCGTCGGTGCCGGCGGGCGTGTACTCGGCGAGCCGGGCCCTGAGGCCGTCCTCGCGCTGCGGCCGGTACAGGTCGTGGAAGGCGCCGAGTTCGGCGCCGTCGTCCGCGCCGCGCCGGATCTCCTCGGCGCAGCGGTCCGCGAGCAGCCCGTACCACGGGGTTCCGTAGCGTTCGCCGGCGAACAACGGCCGTACCCGGGCGGCCTGCTGCGGACCGGCCAGGTCCGGTTGGCAGCGGTGGCGGCGCGGCGTGCGCGAGCCGGGCGGGACGTAGCAGAACCGCAGACAGCCGATGCCGCGCCGGGCCACGTGCAGCTTGCCGGTGAGGATCGAGTTCTCGGCGATGCGCACCGCGTGGGTGCGCACCTCGCCGATGACGGTGGTGCGGTGCAGATGCAGCACGGCGTGGGCGTGGCGGCAGTCCGGGGCGGACAGGGCCGTGCGGTCGTGGCCGGTGGCGTCCAGGATGCTGTCGCGCAGATGGATGTCGAGCGGGTCCTCGCTCACCTCGTCGCCGATGACCTCGATGGTGCCGAGGATGCTGTGCTCGATCCGCAGGCAGGCGGTGGTGCGGTCGAGGACGATGCTGGGCTCGTCGGGCGAGTGCGGTGCGCACTCGGGCTCCAGGGACCAGCCGGGCACCAGTGTGCTGTGCCGGACGACGACGGCGCCCATCGGGCCGGTCACGTTGATGCCGCGCCCGGCGACCAGCAGGCCGTCGAGGGTGATGCGGGGCCGTTCGTGGGGTGCGCAGTCGTCGGTGACGGCGCGGATGTTGAGGGCGTCGGGCCGGTTGCTGTACCAGTCGAGCAGCCGGATCACCGGCCGGGTGCCCTCGGCCGCGCGCAGTTCGAGGCGGTCGCCGGGGTCGAGGTCGAAGTCCAGCTGCTCCTGGTGGGCGCCGCTGTGCGTGATCTCGATGATCCCGGTGCGGCCGGGGCCGCGGTCCTGCTGCCAGGCACGGTAGGCGTCCATGATCCGCTGGAAGGGCTGGCCGGGTCCGACCCTGAGCACGGTGGCGTCCGGGCGGGCCGCGCGGTCGCGGTCGTACTCGCCGCCGCCCAGGTCGGCGCCGGCGGCGTGGTGGTAGTCGACCTGGACGCCCTGGCGGGGTGCGGACCGGGACCCGAAGGCGATACGGCCCAGCTCCGGGTCGACGGCGACCTGGCCGCGCCGCGGGCGGTAGCGCCAGTCCGACAGGTCGGCGACCAGCACGTCGGCGAGGGGTACGGGCCGGTCCTCGCCGTCGCGCCGGATGACGAGGCTCTTGCCGGGGCCGTAGTAGTCGGCGAGCCGGTCGTGCAGCAGTCTGCGGGTGATGAACGCCGGGACGTTGTCGACGGCGGCGATGTGCGCGGGCGACGGCTCCGGGACCGGCCTGGTGACCAGCGGGGTGTCGTTGCCGAGGAGGGAGAAGGTGTAGAGGTTGCGGGCGCGGTCGATGCAGTAGGCCGGTGCCGAGGTCAGCGCCTGCGCCCGGAGCCGCCACACGAACAGCGCGACCCCGGCCGGCGTCCGGCCGCCCTGCCTGCGGCGGGAGTCGGCGCGGCGCACGTCGACGGTGCGGGCCGTCTGTTCGAACGGGCCGCCCGCGACGGCGAGCGCCGCGCCGTCCCGCAGGTCGACGAGGCGCCCGCGCTCCCCGCGCGGGCCGCTGCCGTACAGCTTCACGGGCTGGGTGTGGGCCACCAGCCGGGACAGCTCGACGGCCCGCGAGGGCCAGTCGGCCACCTGCTCGGCCAGTTCCTCCAGGAGGTGGAGGGTGCCCTTGCGGCGGCGGTGGGCGACGGTGGCGGCCACATCGCGGCGCGGGGCGACGGCCTCGGCGAGCGCGTCCCGGCCGCCGCCGTACAGGCCGGTGTCCAGAACACTCCCCGGGCCTGCGGCCCGGGGAGTCCCCGCCTCGCTTCGCTCGTGGCCCGGCAGGGTGCGGTAGCCGACCAGGTCGCCGAGGTAGGGCAGCACCCAGGGGGCGGCGGTCTCCACGAACAGGTCCTCGTAGCTCTGGGCGACGCCGTCGCGGACCCGGTCGAACTGCTCGGCGATCACCGCGAGCAGGGCGCGCAGCGGTTCGCCCTCCTCGGCGTCGCGCAGCCGGTGCCATCGTGGCAGCAGCTCGGCGAGCCCGTCGGGATCCCGTGGCGCGACCGCGGCCGGCGTCTCCAACTCGACGTCGGGGCACATCACTTGACCTCCGTCAGGATCAGGGTGTCGGTGGCCCGCGCCGACAGCAGCGCGAGCTGGGCGGGGCGGATGCCACGGAAGACGAACACCGTCCGGCCCTCGGCCAGGCGCCGGGTGTCGGTGATGTCGGGGTTCAGGCGCAGCAGTTCGGCGAGCGGGATGCCGTACCGGGCGCAGACCGACGACAGGGTCTCGCCCCGCTCGTCGCGGACGGTGTGGGTGCGTTCCTCGTACGCGGCCGGGCGGGCCGGTACGAAGGGGCGGGGCGCGCCGGGGGCGGCGAGCAGCGCGGTGAGCTGCTCGGGGCCGGCCGAGGCGGGCACCCCGGTGAAGACGTCGACGTCCACGTGGTCGACGCCGGGCACCGTGTGGGCGGTGGCCAGCACCTCGGACAGCCGGGCGGGCCGCGCCAGTTCCCGTCCGGTGTGGCCGAGCCGGGCCAGCAGCGCCTGGCGCAGCCGGGGTTCGACCAGCTCCCAGGCGTGGTCGGGGGCCACCTTCACCTTGGCGGAGACGAGCAGCAGGACCAGTTCGCGCACGTCCACGCGGACGGGCAGGTTCGGGTCACCGTACTCGGTGAGGGCGCCGCGCAGGGCGCGCAGCACGTCCGCGTCGTCGGCGATGGGCACGTCGTCGGTCCCGGCCACCGTCACATGGAGCACCCGGCGGCGGCCGTCGAAGAGTTCACGGGCGGTCGCCCGGCCGATGCCCGCCCGGGAACGGGCGAAGTCCGCGTAGTCGGACGCGGAGACCAGCCGGTCCAGGGCGGAGACGGCGAGCGGGATCGTACGGCGGGTCAGGCCGGGCCCGTCGGCGTCCGCGCCGCCGGTCGCCGGGCGCGGATTGGTGACCGCGGTGATGCCGAGCGGCCGGGTGAGGGGCTGGGTGATCCGGTCGGCGGGTACGTTGGCGGCCTTGCCGGTGCCGAAGCGGTAGCGGGCGCGGACGTTCTCGTGGCCGCTGGGCAGCCGCGCGCCGTGCACGCCGTCGCCGAAGGTCACGGTCGTCCGGCCGCCCGCGGCGGTGCCGGTGATGTAGACCCGTTCGGCCGGGCCGCGCCCGGCGAGGCTGTCGACCTCGTGCCAGCGGACGCCGTCGACCCGGATCTCCAGGACGGGGGTGGCGCCGAGGGGGTTGTCGGCGGCGAGCCAGGTCAGCGGGGACTGCCAGAGCGCGAAGCTCTGGTTGGGGCGGTCCGAGTCGCCGCTGCCGACGGCTTCCTCCCGGCTCTCGCCGTGGGTGGCCTCGACGACGTTCCCGAGGATGCGGACGGTCGCCCGGCGGTAGCGGTGGACCAGGTCGGAGGTGAGGGTGAGCCGGGTGTGCACCCGGTCGCCGGGCAGGCGGGGGTCGACGGCCGGGTCGGCGGCGGCGAGGGTCACCACCTCGGTGGCGGTGACCCCGGCGGTGCCCGGGATGTCGGTGCGCTCGCCGGTCACGATCAGCGTGCGGCCGGGACGCAACCCGTCGTACAGCTCGGCGAGTTCGATCTCGTTGCCGTGCACCTCGTCGCCGAGCGGTTCGTCCGCGAGGCGCAGCGGTTCGCCCGCCGCGTCCACCGTGGTGTCGCGGATGTGGGAGAGGAGGACGTCGAACTCGTCCAGCCAGGGGTCGGCGAGGGTGACTTCGGTGCCGCGGCCCGTGATGCCGTAGCCGGAGTACGCGGCCGTGCGCGCGGCCACCACCTGGGTGGTGACGAAGGCCAGTTCCGGATCGCCCGGGATGCCGCCCTCGGCGCCCTTGGCCGGGCGCCGGATCGCCACCCAGCTGCCGACGGTGATGCCGTCGTGCACCGTGTCGAGTTGCAGCACGCGCCGGTTGACGGGCTCCGGCTTGCCGGCGATGACGATCTCGACGTTGGGTTCGGCGCTGCCGACGGTGTACTTGAGGGTCACCTCGTACTCGCCGTGGGTGAACTGCTCGGCGGCGCCGGGCCGCAGGGTGGTCTCGTGGGTGGTGCCGTTGTGGACGCCCACCTGGACCGGTCCGTCCTCGTCCGGGCGGGCCACGAACAGGGTGCGTTCGGGCAGCCCGGAGTGGAGGCGGGCGGTGACGCCGGGCTCCTGGGAGTCGGCGGGGCGGCGGCCCAGCCAGTTCAGGTCGCGGTCCTGGGCGGCCCGGGTCGACAGCTCCACCTGGCCGGGGCCGAGCGGGAAGCCGACGGGCTGGGCGGCGGGCAGGTTCTCGGCGCGCTGGTCGGAGCCGGCGCCCTCCACGTACTGGAACTCGGCCCGGACCGGGGCCCTGCCCGCGGTGTCGAACACCACGCGCATGCTCGTCAGCACGGCCCCGGTCAGCGGCCAGTCCGCGCTGCGGATGACCCGGCCCCGGTCGTCCTGGACCGGCTTGAGCGGGGCCGTGGCGCCGAACGGGGCGGCGGTGACGCGCAGCGCGAGCAGTTCGCGCAGCAGGTGCGGGGCGGCGGGCGCGGCGGTGCGCCAGGCCGGATAGAGGCTGCCGAGGCCGGGGTCCAGGGCGGTCAGGAGCCGCGCGGTGTCGGTGCCGGGGCGTGGGGCGCGGCGGCCGGCCCGGGGGGCGGGCGCGGAGCCGCGCAGGGCCGGGAGGACATCGGCGAGGGCCCGCAGGGCGGCCTGACGCGGGTCCGGTGTCCCGGCCGGGGCCACGGACCGGGGCGTGGCGGGCGCGGTCGCCGCCGTGGCGCGAGGCCCGGGGCCGTCGGTCCGGGTGGCGGCGGGCGCGCCGGTGCCCGCGGGAGCGGACGGCGGGCCGGTCCTGACCGGCCGGGCGGGCGCCAGGTCCAGGGCGCCCGCGGCCAGTCCGGCGAGGACCGCCTCCAGGCGCTCGAACCACGCGGCCACGTCCGGGTACCGCTCGGCCAGCACCTGTGCCTCGTTCAGCCGGGCGACCGGCTCGGCGAGGCGGGTCGCGAGGCCCTCCGGGGTCGTGGTGCCGTCCAGGTCGGACCGCAGCGGCGCGAGGACCTGGTCGTCGAACTCCTCGATGAGCCGGCTGACCGGCCGCGGGTCGGGGACCTCGGGCGTCGGCGGCTCGTCCCCCGGTTCGCCCGGCGCCGCGGGTTCGGCGACCCACCGCCGCACCTCGTCGGCCAGTTCCTTCAGCGTGGGCGGGGCCGACGTGGGCAGGGAGATCGCGGTGATCTCCTCCTCGCGGTCCACGCGGACGTTCGCCACGGGCAGCACCGTCCGTTCGCCGCCGGCCTGTTCGCCGAAGACGAAGAGGAGCCGGTCGCCGGTCCGCAGGGAGTTCGCGGTGCCCTCGACGAAGAGTTCGGAGCGGCGTTCGAGGTCCTCGGGGGTGACGAGGGAGGGGCGGCGGCGCCGCACCTTCAGCTCGTTCCAGTCCCAGCGGGCCGTCAGGTCGCGTCCGGTCTCGAAGGTCAGCGACTCCTCGCCGGCGGAGGCGGGCACGCTGTGGCTGCGCGCCCCGCGCGGGATCAGCACGGGCAGCGTCGCGGCCCGCGGATCGTGTTCGAGGGTGTACGCGAGATGCGTGCCGGCCGCGACGCCCGGCCGCGGGCGGTGCCCGACGAGCCGGCCGAGCAGGACCAGCGAGCGGTGCTCGTCCGCGGTGCGCAGAAAGGCCTCGTCCGCGATCCGCTCGGAGTGGAAGGTGAGCAGGTCGCCGAGGACGCCGGTGGCGTCGAGCAGGCCGATCACCGGGTCGTCCGGGGTGCGCACGGTCAGCCCGGCCAGGGCCGGGTAGGCCGGTGAGGCGAGCCGGTCGAGGAGCGCGGCGAGGAAGGAGCCGTACTCGCCGACGCGGTGGTCGAGAGCGGTGCGGCCGGGCGGGTTGTGCGGCGGGGCGGGGGCGAGGCGCTCGTCGTGGCCGCCGCATGCGCCGCCGCAGGAGCAGCTCCGGGTCATCGGGCGCCTCCCAGGGATATCGCCAGCCGGCCGTTCTCCGGCCGGTCCGGGTCGTTGTCGCAGGTGGCGATCTCCAGCGGGCCGAGCCGCAGCACGCCGTCCTCCTTCTCTCCTCGGTCCTCCTCGAACAGCCGGTGCAGCCGGGTCACCGTCACGCTCTCCACGCCGGGGACGGCCGCGGCCACGGCGACCAGCCGGCTGAGCCGGACCGGCTCGCCGAAGGTCAGCGCGTCCGGGTGGAAGAAGCCGAGGCGTCCGCCCGGGAGCCGGCCGCTGCCCAGCGCCCGGTACAGGTCGGCCAGGATCTGCCCGTGCTGGTGGCCGGGCCGGGCGCACACGGCCAGGGCGATGTCGAGCGGTACCCGGCGGGCGGGGCCGACGACCAGGTCGTGACCGATGCGCCGGTAGGTCTCCAACGCCTGGGCCACAAGGGCGAGCAGTTGCTCGCCGGGTTCGCCGGTGCCGAGGGCGTCGACGGCGACGTGCGCCTCCTGGAGGCTGCCCGTCCAGCGGATCTCGGCGGCGGCCCGCTGCACCCCCGGCAGGGCGGCGGCGAGCGTGGCGTAGTCCTCGGCGGTGACGGCCCGCAGCCGGCTGCGGCGCAGGTCGAGTGGGGCCGACTGGCGTACCTGCTCCAGTGGTTCGGGTTCGGTGCCGCCGGTGGCGGGCAGCGGGTTGCGGACGGCGGCGACCGGGAGTCCCGCGCGGTCGCCGCCGTCCGCCACCAGGTGGTTGATGGCTTCGGCGCCGACGTTCCCGGCGGTGCCGCCACCCAGCCGGTAGCGGACGCTCAGCCGGGCGCCCGGGGCCGGCCGGGCGCCGCGGTGGCCGTCGCCGAAGCGCAGGGCGAGCCGGCCGTCGTCCTCCAGCTCGCCGACGAAGTGCCGGTCGCGGCCCGCGCTGTCCAGGAGGTCGCGGCGCGGCTCCCAGACGGCACCGCTGCCGGTGTCGGTCTCGGTGCCGGTGCCGGCTTCGGCCTCGGCTTCGTGGAGCCGTACGGCGGGCAGGGCGCGGCGCGGGTCCTGGGCGAGGGCGGCGGACGCCGAGCCGCGCAGCACCGGCTCGTCGGGGTGCAGTCCGGCCGCGTACGCCGGGCCCCACGTGTGTGCCATCTCCCAGGCGATGTCGCCGTCCAGCACGGTGCCGGCGCGGGCGCGGGCCGTCAGGATCCGCACGCGGCGCAGCTTGGCGTCCAGCAACTCGTCACTGCGGTGCAGCAGTTCGCGCAGGGCGCGGGCCGGGTGGCGGCGCAGCTCCAGCCGTTCCAGGGCCTTCAGGCCGTAGATCACGGCGAGTTCGGCGATCTCCTCCTCGCCGAGGCCGTCCCGGTCGCGGGCGCTGCGCCACAGTTCGACGAGCCGACCGCGCACCCGCGCGGGGACGGCGCCGATCCGCTCGGCCTGTCCGGCGGCGACCGTGCCCGGGTCGGGGAACGGCACGGCCTGCGCGATGGGGGCGCGGCCGAGGACCGGCCGGAACCGGGGGGCTAGGCCCGGAAAGACCGACTGCGCGAGCAGCGTGCCCAGCGCGGCGGCCTGGGCGTACGCCGTGCCGGGCACGACCTGTTCACGGCGCTGGCCGGCGCGTTCCAGGCCGATCCCGGCACGGGTGGTGGCCCGTTCCCCGACGGCTTCGAAGAGCGTACGGACGTCGTCTGGGGTGAGCGCGTCACCGTGCTCGGCGCGCTCCGTCAGTGCGGTGATCAGCCGGGCGGGCGCATTGCCCTCGGTGGCGTCCCGGCAGCCGGGGCCGGACGGGCCGCAGGGGGCGGTGACCGCCGGTACGGGCGGCACGGTGACCGTCTCGCGCGGTCCGGAGCGGCCGTGGTCGACGAGGACCGCGTTGCCGCGGGCCAGCGTCACGTCCTCGACGGGCCGGCAGTCGCGTCCGCCGCGGGTGGTGAGGCACAGCGGGAAGCGCAGGGCGTCCTCGGCGGCCCAGGTGACCTCCAGGACCGGCTGGTCCTCGATGCGGTCGAGGCCGGGCGTGACGGAGGTCAGCCGGACGGCCTGCCGGTGGGCGGGGTCGGCGTCGCCGGGGGTGCCGGTGCGCGCTCCCCTGACCTCCTCCAGGACCAGGACGTCGCCCGGTCCGAGGTCGAGCCGCCGCTCCCGGCAGGTCTCCGGGTCCAGCCACGCGTCGCGCAGGGTGGCCGCGGTGGCGCCCTTCGGCAGCGCGCACACCTCGCCGCCCCAGGTCCACAGCCGGATCGCGTTGTGCGCGACCCGCAGGCGCAGCGGTTCGACGGCGACGACCGGTTCGAAGACCTCCACCGAGCCGCGCTCGTCCAGGTCGCCGAGGTCGTTCTCGTCGATGACGGTGCCCGGCTCGGGCCGGTCGTGCGGGTCGAGCGCGCGCACGTCGACGGAGGCGAAGCGGTACGTGCCCGCGGCGAGGGTGTGGTCGCCCGTGGTCTCCACGGTGACGTAGGTGCGGGCGGTGCAGCCGTCGTGCATCGCGTAGTCGATGAGCCGGACGTGGCGGCGGACGGAGACCCGGCGGCGTGCGGTGTCGAGGTAGGCCTCGGTGGCGACCGCGTCCTGCTGGTAGCTGATCTGGTCGCCGGTGTACGCGAGCAGTTCCACCAGCGTCATGCCGAGGTCGGCGGGGTTGCGCTCGGCCCAGTCGGGGGTGGTGAGCGCGAGCCGGTCCAGGAGCAGCTTGCGGAGGGTGTCGTGGTCGCGGGCCGTGTAGTCGATGACGGGCGCGGCCGGGAACTCCGGCTCTTCCTCGTGCCCGTCCGCGCAGTCGAACGGGCTCGGACAGTCGGGCCGGAAGGCGAACCCGGCGCTGTGGTAGCGCTGGTCGAAGCCGCGGAAGGGTTCGGTGCCGGGCCGGCCGTACGGGTCGGTCTCCACCAGGGACAGCCGGTAGCGGGAGGTGTCGCCCGCCCGGTCGAGGGTGACGTGGAGCCGGTCGTCCAGCTCGGGGTCCTCCTCCCGCTCGACGCTGACGTCGACGGCGGTGATGCCGGTGATCCGCCGGCCGCCGTCGATGCGGACGTTCTCCGGGCCGAGCCCGTGCGGGGCCTTGCCGAGGAAGGTCACGGTGAGCAGCAGCCCGTCGTCGCTCACCTCGACGGCGTCGACCCCGCCCAGCTGGGCGGCGCGCACCTTGGTCCGCCGGGTGGTTCCCGCGCTCATGCCGCCCTCCCCTCGAAGACGTCCTCGCGCACGGTGCCGGTGGCCCGCACGACGTACGACAGATGCACGCGTACGACGTCGTCGCCGCCCTCGACGTCGAGGGACACGACCTCGACGAGGTCGCCGAGCCAGCGCTGCAGTGCGGCCTGGACGGAGAGTTCGACGGTGCTGAGCAGTTCCGGGCTGTTGGGGGCGAAGACCAGGTCGAGCAGTCCGCAGCCGAAGTCGGGGCGCATCACGCGCTCGCCGGGGCTGGTGAACAGCAGTTGCTCGATCAGATCGTGGACGTGGTCGGCGGGGCGGGCGTGCGCGGTGCGTCCCCGGCGGTCGGCGTGGAACGGGAACGCGATGTCGGTGCGCGGGCGGGTTCGCCTGCTCATCGGCCTCATCGGACGGTGACCTTTCGCTGCGCGGCCTGGACGACGGGCGGGCCCTGCGGGACGAGGGCCGCGCTGAGGCACTGGGCCGCGGAGGTGTCCAGCAGCACGGGTGCGCCGTCGGCCGTGATGCCCGTGCCGTCGGCGGTCCAGCGGACCGAGACGCATGGCGCGGGCACGCCGTCGACGGTGTGCGGGCAGCCGGTGACGACGTAGGTGTGTGCGGCCGTGGCGACGGCGGCGCCCGCGATCCGCAGGCCACCGGAGGGTGGGGTGGCCGGGGCGACCCGGCCGCCGTGCGGGCAGCCGATGACGGCGCCCGCGTCCAACAGACTTCCGGACAACTTCTTCCCCCCGTTGTCTATCGCTTGGAGAGGACGGTCAACTGGCCCTCGTTGATGGTCACTTCGCTGCCGCGCAGCACGACCTCGGCGCCCGCGCCGGTGGCGATGACCACGGCTTCGGCGGTGATCCGGATGTAGGCGCCGCCCTGGGCCTGCAGGAGGATGCCCTGTTCGGCGCCTGCGGTGTCGTTGAGCACGATCTTGTGGGCCTGCGGGGTCTGCACGACGACCGGTTTGTGCGTCGCGTTCGCCCGGAGTTCGCGGCGTGCGTCGGGCGGCAGTTCGCCGGCGTCGCCGTACCAGCACCCGGTCCACACCGGGAAGCTGGGGTCTCCCTGCTCGAACTCCACCCATACGCCCGCGCCGGGCGGCGGCACCACGAACTGGCCCGACTCCGGTCCGGTGAACGGCAGGCAGGGCAGCGCCCAGGTGGACGGCTCGTCACCGAGGACGTCCGGGACCTCGACCGTGATCCGGCCGATGCGCAGCGGATCGTCGGTGTCCACCACCCGGCCGCGGAACTTGCCGAGGTAGCGATTGCTGGGTGCCGCCATGCTGGACTGCTCCTGGTTTCCTAGGTGGTTCGGGTCAGGGCCTGACGTGGTCGCCGCGTGCCTCCAGCCCCTCCCGGGAGAGGGTGAAGTTCTGCTGGAAGGAGCCCGGGCGCAGGTTGTGGGTGACGGACTTGACGAAGTAGTCGCCGTCGTAGGCGCGTCCGGCGCCGCGGACGCCGACGAGCCGACGCGGCTGGAGGAGGTAGCCGTGCCGGTTGACGTCGAGCGACCCGGAGGCCGAGACGACGTCGGCGGAGACGGCCGCCCTGGCGAGGAGTTCCGCCTCGGCCTGCGCCCGCTGCTGCTTGGCGGTGCCGGCGAGGGTCCGGCGCTTGAGGGCCGGGGTGGGGCGGCGGCCGAGCGGCGGGCGCAGCGGGCTGATCGGCGGCTGCGGCAGCAGGGTGGTCCGGCGGGTCCCCGGGTCCTGCCAGCGCGCCTGCGGCTCCTCGCGTGCGGTGCCGTCGTACGCGAAGGTCAGCTGGTCCACCGTGGTGTGGGCGTCCATGTTGACGTTGAGGGCGTGCTGGCGGACGCCGAGCCGGACCTCCGGTCCCCAACGGGCGGACGACCGGCCGGGGTCGGGCCCCGGCTCCAGATAGAAGGTGTAGCCGTTGGCGCGGGCCAGCTCGGTGACGTACTGCAGGTCGGTGCCGGTCTGGTAGTGCACCCGGAGGTCCTGGTGCGGCGGCTGGGCCACCTTCTCCGTGTAGATGTCCGGCCGGATGCCGTACTCCGAGTAGCGGCGCAGGATGGCGAGGACGCGTGCGGACGGGGGCAGGTTGGGGTAGCGGGCGGTGCGCTCCTCCAGGTCCATCAGGAGGGTCAGATCCTCGCCCGTGACGGTGAGGGTGGAGTGTCCTGGGGTGTTGCTGGCGCCGACCTCCTGCCGGACGATCAGCCCGTCGAAGAGCACCTCGGGTGTGCCGCGGACGCTGACGGTGAGGATGACGCGCGTCTTCGGATCGAAGAACCCCTCGGGCAGCAGCCGCTTGTTGATCAGTCCGTTCCTGGTGAGGTCGAAGGCGAACTGGAAGCCGCTGCGTTCGCCCGCGGTGGCGGTGATCTGGGCGGACAGCAGCGCCTCGGCGACCTCGACCGGGACCGGGCGGGCGAGGGTCGGCCCCATGAGCAGCTGGATGTGGACGGGGCCCTGCCCCACGGGCTGTTCAGCCATGCCGCTCTCCGCGCGGGAACCCGCCGGTGAGCGGGATGCCGATGACGCGTCCCGCCTCGTCCGTCAACTCCCGCGGATCGAGTACGGGGTTGGCGTCGGCGATCCGCCACCACTGTCCGGGGTCGCCGAGGTAGCGCTGTCCGAGCAGGTCGGGGCGCTCGCCGGCGCCGACGGTGTGCGGCTCGGTCTCCTCGTCGAGCGGGGGCAGCAGGCGGCGCTTGGTGTACCGGACCTCGGTGCCGTCCGCGCGGCGGTGCACGCTGATCTCGGCGTCGTGGTAGCGGCTGGTGCGCGGGTAGGGGTGCGCGCCCGGCAGGGAGTCCAGGGCGTTCTCGTACGGCTCGATGTCGGCCATGGCGGTGGTCTCAGCCCCTTCCGGTCACGAGGTCGGTGCCCCCGAGGCCGAGGGCGCCCAGGCCGGCGCCGCGCGCGGCGGCGGCGAGGCGTTCCTTCTGCGCGAGATGGGCCAGGTACAGGTCGGCACCGCGGTGCCCGGCGGGCAGGTCACTGACGGTGAGGATCTTCATCCCGATGCCGAGCGAGGCGCGGATCGGGTTGAGGTGCACGTCGAAGGCGGACTCGTTGACGGAGAGTTCGGTGAGCCTGACGGGCATGACCCGCTTGCTGCCCCAGGTGAACAGGGTCAACGGCATCTCGATCGGGCTGATCTCGATGGCGCCCTGCTGGGCCAGCCGGCTCGCGGCGCGCAGTTGCGCGGTGGTCGGCTGCACGAGCATTTCGAGGGTGGCGAGCTGGGGGTGGATGCCGTCGGGTGCGGCGATCTCCAGCTGGTCGGTGGCGTCGATCTCGGCGGTGAACTTCCAGGTCTCCTGGGCGGGACCCTTGAGCCGGAGCGCCTCGTTCCGGTCTCCGCTCCCGGTCCCGCCGCTGCCCGCGTCGCCCCCGTCCCCGGCCGACTGCGGCGCGATACTCCGCTCCAGGGTGTCGGGATTGAACTGCAGCACGATGACGCGCTGCGGGGCGCCGGTGTCGGGATCAACAACAACAATCCCAGAACGAACGGGTTTTGGAATATCGGCGTAGCGGGTCATGCGTCGCCGACCCCCGCCTCGCCGAACGCGGTGGACATACGCTTGGCCAGACTCCTCACGCGGGCATCCGGATCCTGCTGAGCCACGGCGTCCAGGAGCTCTCGGAAGGGAGCCCATTCAGCGTGTCCGATGGCCATGATTCCACTCTTTCGCACTTCCGGTGAGGCGTCACTCACCGATTCGATGAATTCTTGGGAATATCGATTGTCAGGGTTCAGGGGCGCGCCGATGCCTGCTCGCACGAGGGACCGGCCCTTTTCTTCGGTGGTGCTTGCTTCTGCGATTGCACGGAGCAGGTCGTCGTCGCCACAGAGAGGAAGACCACACGCAGTGATCCATGATTCGTAGGGACCCAGGTCGCCTGTCGTGCGACTCGTCATCACGATATAGGCGGTACGCAACTTCCGGTCTCGCACATAGGTGAGAAAGAAACCGGCGGCCATCTCCCAGACCATCCTTCGGGGCTCCGAGCCGAAGCGTTTGGCCGGGACATCGGCGACCTTCTTCCAGCCTTCGGCAACGGCGAGGCGGGCAACCTGTTCCTCGCCATCGGGCTCCCGCAGCAGATGGCGACGGGACCGAAACGTCGCCGGGTGTTGTGATGTCACCTGATCACCTTTCGTCAAGACGACCCTCGAATATAGGGGAAGCGCTGCTCGAAGCGCGCCCTTATCTTGGCCTTCAACTGCTCCCGAAGCTCTTCCTCGGTCACCGGGTCCGAGACATCAAGATCACGGGCCTGCATCTTGACCCATTCCTCGATGAGCCTGATCTCACGCTCGGCAAGCAGATTCCCTTGGTGAAGGCTTTCGAGCTTGACGAGGTCCCTGTTCCGCTTTTCGACGCGGTTCCGGGCCTTGCGCTGCTCCTTCTTGTCGTTCTGGTCCTCGGCGGGCAGGTCGGCAATCTCTTCCTCGATCTGCCTCTCGATTTCAGCCCGAATCCGACGCGGATCGGACAGCACGCTCTGGTCGACGCCTCTGTTCGCCGCCTTCCGTGTTTGCTCCGCTATCTCCTTCTCGATCACCCCGACATCCTTGAGGTATTTCCTCCTCTTGAGGAGCGCACCCCCCTTCGGAGCACCTTGGGGCGACATGGTGTTCATGCCGAACACGTTACGGAACCACTTCTTTCGCGCGTCGTCACTCATTCCGCGAGCCCGCGCGAAGAGATCGGCTTGCATAGCGGACATGACCATATTCCCCGGGTTCCGGTCGCGCTCGACGACATAGGAGAGTGAGTTGTGCAGTGCAATGTCATCTGCTATCACGCTCGGACCCAGCGTCCGACCCGCATCGGGGGTACTGGCAAGGGCCGCACTGGCCTCGCCCTCAGCACCTGCGGCGAGAATCCTCTTCGCGATGTCGGCGTAGGTGGTAGTTCCTTCCCCCACCTCGGGAAGAGTCTGCCCGTTACGGAACTTTCGCAGGTACCAGCCACCCAATTTCGTACGGTGGATCTGTGCCGTGCCCCAGTTCCAGATCTGGGTGAGGGTCCGCTCCCGCTTGAGCAAGGCGATGACACGCCCGATATCGAGGTTCGACGGTATGTCGAGGTGCCGGCGATCGGAACCCGATGGGCCCTTGTCCGTCCTTCCGTTCAGTTCGGATCCAGTGACCTGCCCTGGCTGTTCCGCCCTGCTGAGGATCAGCCGCTCCAACTCCCGCACGTAACGGAGAATGGGTTCCGAGGCCATCTCCCGCCCGTTGATGACCAATTGACGAGGATTGAGGACTGCTTCATCCCGGAACGTCTCCGTACCCTGGACGGCCAGCGAGGTGAGCCTGTACCACATCCGCATGGACCCCAGTGCCGCCTTGTGCACCGGGCCCTTGACGCCTTTGGACAGCATTCCGTGGAGCTTGGGACGTATCCTCGCCACGATCTTGCTGAGCCGGGCGTCCTTCGATTCCTTGGAGTCCTCCTCCTTCTTGCGGTGGTTCTTCTTTTCCTGTTTCTCCTTGTGAGGGTCCTTCTTGGGTTGTGTGGTTCTGTCGTCCTTGGTGTGCTTCGGTTTCTTGGGGCGGCCCGCTCCGTCCTTGTCGTGTTTCGGCTTGCGGGGGTCCCTCTCGTCGTCCTTGGTGTGCTGCGGCTTGCGGGGAGTCTCGGTGCCGTCCTTGTCAGGCCTGGGCCTGGGTGGGGCGTCCTGTTGCCTCGGGCGGCGCGGGGACGGGGGACGGTCGTTCTCAGCCGGCCGGCCCGGAGCGCGGTCATCCCTCGGGCGGCTCGAATCGGCCTCGTCCCTCGGGCGGTTCGGGCGTGAAGGCGTGTCCCGCTCCGGGCGTGGGCGGGTGGTCGCCGGGGCGGCCGGTCGGATGGGCTCGGGCCGGGGGCGGGCCGGGCGGCCAGGGCCCGCGGGGGGCCGGCCGGAGGCCGGGCCGGGCGGGCCCGGACGATCGGTGCCGGGCCGGGGCCCGGCCGGCGTCTTCGGGGTCGCGGCCGAGGCCGCCCCGGCCCTGGGCCCGCCGCGCTCGTCCGACCGCGGCCTGCCGCCCGCCCCGTCCGCGCCTCCGGACCTGGGCCCCGGGCCGCCGCGCCCGGCCAGCCGCGCCGCCACACCCTTCAGGCGCCGGCCGACCTTGGCGACGTACTTGCCGATGCCGTTCAGCAGCGCCTGGTACAGCACCTCCAGGAGGGCCACGGCACCCGCCGCGACCGCCTTCGCGAAGAGGATGCCTGCGCCGCCCATGCGGACCGCCCTGAGCCAGCCGAGGACCGCGCCCAGGGAGGCCAGGATGGCGCTCAGCGCGCCCCAGGCGGTGCGTATCGCGTCGATGACGGCCATGACCCAGCCCGCGCCCGGGATCAGCTTG
The DNA here is from genome assembly GCF_003688995.1 of Streptomyces shenzhenensis. Classification (GTDB taxonomy): domain Bacteria; phylum Actinomycetota; class Actinomycetes; order Streptomycetales; family Streptomycetaceae; genus Streptomyces; species Streptomyces shenzhenensis_A. The sequence continues at coordinate 62,975 of NZ_PENI01000037.1, forward strand.
GCGACGACCTTGGTGATGACCAGCTCACCGATGATCAGCGGGAGTTGCGGGACCACCGCGTCCCACGCCTCCTTGACGATCCTCTCGAGCGTGAAACCCCCCTTGACGAGCTGGTCGATGACGGCCTTGGGGACGCCGATGATCTCCTGGATCTTCTCCTGGAACCACTGCTTGACCGCCGCGGACACCTCGCGGAACAGATGGTTCTTCGCGCCGTCGACCGCGGAGTTCTTCGCGCCGCCCAGCCAGCCGCCCGGGTCCGACAGGAAGTCGACGGCGATCAGCATCCACGCGCCCAGCGCGCCCAGCAGCTTCGACGCGAACTCCAGGACCGCCCTCACCGCGGCCACGACCGCCTTGACCGCGGCCTGGAGCATCTTCTTGAGGAGGTCGAGGATGCCGCTGAGCAGCTTGCCGATAGCGTTCAGCAGATCGGTGACCGCCTGCTTCAGCGCCTGGGCGAGCCGGTTGACGAGGGCGATCGCCGCCTCGATCAGGGACGTGATGAACTTCCGGATGCGGTCGGCGAGTTCGATCACCGCCCGGACCATCGCCCGGGCGAACTCGATCAGGTCCTTGATGAAGTTCTTGATCGCTTCGACGATGTTCTTCCGGGCGTCGTTGATCCAGCGTTCGACCGTCTCCTTGAAGGTGCGGATGAACCCGATGACGGCGTCCCGCGCCGCCCGGATCACCCGGACGATCGCGTTCTTGATCTCGATGACCTTCTGTTTGATCCAGTCGAATGCCTTCGTGACCCAGTTGCCCGAGTCCTGGACGGCTCCGTCGCGCTGCTGCTCGGCGTCCCGCTCGGCCCTGTCGCTCTCGTCCTGGATCTTCTTGTCGCTGTCCCCCTTCTCCTTCTCGACGTTGTCGTCGGTCTTCTGCTGCTCGTCCTCGACGTCCGTGCGGATCCTGTCGTGCCGCTCGGTCTTCTTGTCGCCGAGGTCGTTCAGCTCGTCGTCCTGCTCCGTGCGCCAGTCCTCGCGCTGGGCGGTGACCTCGGCCATCGCCTTGTCGCGCTCGCCGGCCTGTGTCGCGGTGTTCGCCGCGATCTCGGCGTCCACCTGCTGCTTGTGCTTGTCCTGGGCGTTCCGGAAGTCCCGGTCCTTGGTCTGCCGTCCCTCGGACATGCTCTGCCGGCCGTCCGAGAACGCCGCCTGGAACTGCGGCCCGCGTTCGTGCTCGGCCACCTCGGAAGCGGCCTCGGGGGGCACGGCGCCCGTCGCCCCGCCGCTCTCGACAACCCCTTGCTGTCCGCCCTGCTGCCCCGGCACCTGCGCGGTCAGCTGCTCCTTGGGGGCGTCCGGGTAGACCTGGTCCTCGCCCATCCCGCGGCCGGCGTCGTCCCGGGCCGTCGCGACGGTCTCCTGGCCCTTGGCGTCGACATGGCCGTCCTGCTCACCGGCCGTCCGGTCGGCGGCGCCCCGCATCTCCACGCCGGGCGCGTCGCCGGCCCGGGCCTGTTCGAGCGCCTCGTCCTTCGTCGGCAACCCGGCGAACTTCGCGGCGAGTTCCTGCGGGTCGACCTCGAAGCCGAGCCAGCTCGCCACCTTGCCGAGGCCGAAGCCGAGGGCCATCTTGAAGGTGTCCCAGCCGCCCGGCTCCTCGGCCTGCTCGGCCTCGATCTGCCCCTCGGGCTGCTGCTCGCCGGTGACCTTCGCGTCCTCGGCCTCCGGTGCCTGGGCCTCCTCGGCCGGGTCCTGCGCGTACCGGGCCGGTGCGTCGGTCCGCGGTTCGCCCCGGAGGGTCTGCGGCGCGCCCGCCGGGCGCTGCATGGCGGGCGGTGCCGCGGCGAGCGTCCTGTGTTCGTCACCGACGCTGCGGTCCACGGCGCCGCCCACGCCGCCCATGGCCTGAAGTGCCGTATGCGGCTTGAGCTTCGAGGCCGTGGCGAGGCCCGCCTCCGGCGAGACACCGGAGAGGTTCGGGGCAGGCGCGGCGCCCTTCTTGCCGCGTGCCGGGGCGGGCGCACCGCCACCTCCCCGTGGGGAGCGGGGCGTGGGTGCCGCGGGCGCGGGTTCGGGTGCGGTCTCCGGTGCGGCCTTGGCGCCGGACTCGGCCCGCGGGGTCACGGCCGGTTCCGCGGCGGCGGACGCGGGCCTCGGCGCCGGGGCCGTCGCGCAGCCGTTCGGTTCGGCGGGTGCCGACGGCTCCCGTGCCGTCTGCGGGCCCGCGGCGTCGGTGGCCCCTCCGTGGACACCGGCGGCCGGGGCCGAACCGGACCCGGACGGCGCGGTGGAGGCCACCGTTCCGCCCGACGGCACTTCCCGCGCGTCCGCTGCCGACGCGCCGTAGCCCGTAGCGCCCGCCGTCTCCTGCGCCCCGGTGTCGGACTGCGCCGCCCGGCCGCCGGTGGCCTGCTGGGACTCCTTCTCGGGGGCGGCCGACGCCTGGTCTCCGGCGGCTCGGGTGCCCTGCTCCTCCTTGGCCGCCGACGCCTTCTCGCGGCTGTCGGCCTCGGATGTGCCTCCGGTGTTCCCGGGCGCCTCCTGGACCGTGGTCTGCGCGGTCACAGGACCGGCCTTCGGATCGTCACCGTTCTTCGGGTCGCGGGTGGCGGCGGCGCGCGGAGCCGCCGCCTGCTCATGTCCCATGCCGTCCAGGGAGGTTGCGCGCGCCGGTCCGCCCTCGGTCCCGGCCGCGGGTTCGGGTGCGGTGGGCTCCGGTGCGGCGGTGTCCTCCTCGGGCTCCGTCTCGGCCGCCGCGTCCTCGGCGTCCTCCGCCTCCCGTGCGGCCGTCACCTGTTCGGCCCGGGTCGGCGGCGGGGCGGGGAAGGACGGGACCGCCCGGTCGGCGGGCGCGGAGGGATCCAGCCGGTCAGCGGTCGGTACGGCGGACACGTCGAGGTCCTGCTGCGGTACGAAGTCGTCCGGCTGGAGCCCGACGTCCCAGGCGCTCGGCTCCCCGCCCCCGGCGTCGGCCTCCGACTCGCTGTCCGGGCCGAACGGTTCCTCGTCGGTCTCCTCCTCCGGGCCGTCGAGATCCTGGGCGCGCCTGCCGTCGAGCGTGCTGAATCTGCCGGGCAGTTGGGCGTCCCTGCCGGGCGCCGAAGGCGAACCGGCCGGCTTCCGCTGCCCCCGTTCGTCCGCCTGTTTCAGCTGCCGGCCGGCCACGGCCGCGTCGGCGGCGCCCGGCCGGTTCTTCGCCGCGGACTCCTCCTTGCTCGCGCCGGCCGCGTCCTGCGACTCGGTCCGCTCCCGGCCGCCCTGTTCCTTCTCCTGGCCCTGCGAGCCCGCAGAGCCCGCAGAGCCCGCGGACCCCTGCGGCTGCGAGGACGAGCCGCCGGACTCGCGCTCGCCCTGCGGCCGGCCGCCGCCGGACTCCGCACGGGACGCGGCCCCACCGGATCCGGCCGCCGGGCCCCCGGGCGAGCCGGGGCCCCGCGCCCCCGGCGCCTGCCGCCCCGCTCCGCGCGGCGCGCCCCCGCCCTGCGGCGTGGTCCCCTGCTCCGGAGTCCCGCCGTTGCGCGGCGTGCTGCCGGTCGCGCCCTCCGCGGCGGCCTGTTCCTTCTCCGGCCCGGGCGCCGGGCCGAGCCGGTCCTCCTCGGCCCGCCGCTCCTCGGCGGTCCGCGCCCGGGTCTCCCGCTCGGTGCGTACGTCCTGCGCCGTGTCCGGCTCGATCCCGGGGGACTCGTGCGACGCGCGTTCCAGGCCGTCGGCCGCGTAGTCGTCGTACGCCTCGATCTCGTCGACGAGGTCGAGCACCCGGTCCTGCTCGGCGGCGAGCAGCCGGCGCTCCAGGCGGGCGAGTACGCCGTCGAGCAACTCCCCCGGCAGCCGGGCGAGTTGCTTGCGGGTGCGCTGGGAGAGGTCCTCCGGGTCGCCGCGCAGGGAGCGTACGACCGAGTTGGCGAGCCGGTCGACGAGGGTCGCCGGATCGATGGCCTCCGTCCGCCTGCGGTCCGCGTCCACGGTGGCGTAGCGCAGCCAGCCGGGCGTCGCCTGGCCCTCGCGCACCTCGGGGGCGGACTCGGTCCGCTCGGGTCGTACGAGTTCCCGCGCCGCCGACTCCGCCTCCCGTTCGATGGCCTGCTGCGGCAGGCTCACCGCGCCCGGTTCGCGGCCCGCGCGGAGGGCGCCGAGGCCGTGCGGGTTCTGCACGGTGTGCAGGAGTTCATGGGCGAGGAGCCGGCGGCCTTCGTCGGTGCCGGGTTTGAAGGCGCCCTCGCGGAAGAGGATGTCCTGGCCGACGGCCACGGCGTCCGCTCCGAGCAGTTCGGTCAGCTGTCCGGCGTCGCGGCCCGTGTGCAGGCGTACGCGGCTGAGGTCGTGTCCGAGCTGTTCCTCCAACTCCCGTCGCACACCGGGATCGAGGGGCTGGCCGGCGCCGCTGACGATGTTCTTCGGCTCCGGGGCGCGGGACGCGGCGGCCCGCTCCTTGCGCCTGCGGCGGCGCTGCTCGGCGGCGTCCTGCGCGCGGGCGTCCTGGGACAGGGAGGTCATCGGGTCACCTCCCCGTGGCCGCTGAGCCCTTCGTGCACGGCGCGGGCCAGTTCCTGTCCGAGCCGGCGAGCGGACAGCCCGGCGGGCAACGGCGCGAGCCCGCCGAGCGCGTCGACGGTCACGGCGCCGTCGGCCGCGAGCGGCACACCGTGCAGCCTGACCAGCCGGGCCAGTTCGCGTTCGAACGCGGCCGAGACCCGGGCGGGGTCGGCCCGGAAGCCGTCGAGCACCAGCTCGCCGATCTCGACGCGGATCGCCGCGGGCCTCCTGTTCACACCCATCCGCGCACCTCCGCGGGGGTCAGCGAGCGCTCCAGCTTGAGGTACTCGGTGCGGGCCGCCGCGAGCATGTGCCGCATCTGCAGCCGGTCGCCCTCCTCGGCGGCGAGGAACGCCCCGGACAGGGCGATGTTGCGGATGGAGCCGCCGGCCACGGTGAGCCGGGCGAGCAGGCCGGGGTCGATGTCCTTGACGGGGGCCTGCGGCGGCAGGACCCGGCGCCAGATCTCGGCGCGCTCGTGCTCGGCCGGGAAGGGGAAGTCGACGACGAAGCGGATGCGGCGCAGGAAGGCGGTGTCGAGGGCCTGCTTCATGTTGGTGGTGAGGACGGCGAGGCCCCGGTAGGCCTCCATCCGCATGAGCAGGTAGCTGACTTCGAGGTTGGCGTACCGGTCGTGGCTGTCCTTGACCTCGCTGCGCTTGCCGAAGAGGGCGTCGGCCTCGTCGAACAGCAGCAGGGCGCCGCCGCGTTCGGCGGCGTCGAAGACCCGGCGCAGGTTCTTCTCGGTCTCGCCGATGTACTTGCTGACCACCTGGGAGAGGTCGACGACGAACAGGTCGAGGCCCAGCTCGTGCGCCATGACCTCGGCCGCGAGGGTCTTCCCGGTGCCGGAGCCGCCCGCGAACAGGGCGGTGACGCCGAGGCCGCGGCGCAGGGTCGCGGCGAACCCCCACTCCTGGAGAACGGTCGCCCGCTGCCGCACGTGCGCAACGATCTCCCGCAGCACGCCCGTCTGCCGTTCGTGCAGGACGAGGTCGTCCCAGCCGGCCCGTGGCTCGACGCGTCTGCCGAGTTCGTCCATGCCGATCCGGGCCTCGTCGAGACCGGCCCGCCAGGCGAGCCGTGCCGGGTCCGGTTCGTCCTCGTGCGGCAACAGCCGGCGTACGGTGGCCGCCGCGGACCGTACGACGTGCGGGGGCAGCCGGAACTGGGCGACCAGGGACCGTAGTCCGGTGTCGCCGAGGTCGGCAACGTCCTCGAACGCGTCGGCCCACAGGGCGAGTTGTTCGTCGTCGTCGAGTGGGGGCACGGGGACGCGCGGCCCGTGCGGCCGCTCGGTGGGCAGCGGGTCCTCGCTCGACACGACGACGGGTACGGCGGCCCCGGCCAGGAACGCCTCGGTCGCCGCCCGCTGGTCGCGGTCCAGGTCCCCCGCCTCCACGAGCAGAGCGGCGGGCAGCAGGACGGCCTCGCGCTGCCACAGCCGGGCGAGCCGGTCGCGTTCCGCGGGGTCGCCGGGCAGGTCGGCGGCGGCGGTCGCGTACAGCCCGAGCCCCGAGCGGGCGGCTGCGGCGGCGGCGATGTCGGCCCGGCTGCGCAGGTCCCCGCCGGTCACCTCGGTGAGCGGCGGCGCGCCGGGGCCGCGGCCGTCGGCCGTCCAGCCCTCGGCGAGCCTGCTCGCGGCCAGGTCGTACGGCGGTGGCAGGGTGTCCGGCACCGGGACGCGGCGCAGTCGGCCGTGCAGCCGGGCGTCGAGGTAGGGCGAGCCGAGCAGGAAGTGCAGGATGCGCTCGTCCAGCCGGAGCCGGGACGTGGTGAGCCGCGTGGGATCGTCGAGTTCGACGATGCGCCAGCGCCGCAGCGGGGCCACGGGGGTGAGCGCGCTCCAGTGCGGGTCGTCCAGGGCGGCCAGGGCGAGCGAGAAGGTGGGGTGGGCGCGCTGTGGGTCGCCGGCCGCCGCGGCGCACCGGGCGGCGGTCGTGGGGTCGAGTTCGTCGGCGGCGGTGAGCAGGACGACGTCCCGTTCGAAGGGGGTGAGCCCGAAGCAGCCGACGAGGGCGTCGAGCGCGGCGCACCCCGGAGCGGCGGGCACGACGTCGGCACCGGCGCCCCCGGCGGCGTTCCCATGCGTGGCACCGGTGCCCCCGGCGGCGTCCCCGCGAGTGGCCCCGGAGTTCCCGGCACCCGCCCCACCAGTGGCACCGGCGCCGTCCGCGCGAGTCGCCCCGGAATCCCCGGTTCCGTCATCGCCCGTGTGCGCGGCCTTCCGAGCGGCGCGGCCCGCATGGGTGTCGACGCGGGTGAGGACACGGTGGATCTCCGTGGTCAGCGGCCCGCCGCCGGCGGGCGGGCCGGCGGCTGCCGGTTCGTGCGCCGCCTGCGCTCCCATGTGTTCACCTGCCCCCGTCGGTCCCACGCCGCCTCAGCTCTCCGCGCCCTCGTCGCCGTCCGACCGCGTTCCGGGGCCGCCGTCCGGGTGCTCGGCGGGGCGGGTGGTCCTCGTCGTCCGCTTCGTGGCCTTGCCCGCCCTGGCCGGCTGCGTCGTCCGGCGGGTGCGGGCGGCCGCCTTGGGCGCGGACCGGGCTACGGCCTTCCCGGGCCGTTTCGCGTCCGGTGCGGCGCCGTCGTCGGTGCGGGCCGCCCCCGCCGCGCCGCTGCCGGACCCCGCCACCGCGGCCTCGGGCGCCGCGCCCGACGGCTCGCCGGGACGGGCCGCCGGTCCCGGCGGTACGGGCGCGCCCGGTGCCCCGAACGGCAGCACCCGCACCTCGGGCCGCTCGACGGGCTGCGCCGGCCGGGGCGTCTCGCGGCCGTCGATGAAGACGAGGGTCGCCTGGTAGACCACGGACAGCGCGTACGGGGTCTGGTGGAGCATCCCCCACAGCTTCGACGTCTCGTCGATGTCCATCACCGTCGGTGTGAACCGCACCCGCTGCGCCGCCTCGGCGAGGTCGCTGGCCGCCAAGTAGGGCTTCTCCCCGGCGAGTTCGACGATGTCCTTGGGCAGGACCGGGATCTCGTGCAGGGTGCGCACGACCGAGCCGATGAGCCGCTGCCCGACCAGTTCGGTCTCGTCGCCGTACGCGCTGATCACATAGTGCAGGTCGAGCGCGGCGGCGGCACGGCGCACCAGCGTGCCGTCGGCGGCGCGGGTCGGCAGGTCGTTGTTGCGCCGCGAGGTGTTGGGGGTGACCTGGTAGAGGAAGACGGAGACGGTGGGGTCCGTCGGCGGCTCGGCCGGCGGCTTGCGCGGCTCCACCTTGACGGCCATGTCGATCTCCGGCCGCAGATGGGACTCGATCAGCAGGGCGAGGGCCTGGCTGACATGGGCGATGGCGAGTGCGTTGCTCATGGCGTCAGTTCCTCGGTTCCTCTCGTGGTGCCGGTCCTGCCGCGGTCGCCGCCGGTGCGGTTCACTCGCGCCCCCGGGCCAGGTAGTCGGCCAACGGCAGGGCGGTCGCCGGGCGTCGGCCCTGCCGGGCCGCGCGCCTGGCGCGGTCGTCGGGCGGTGCCTGGCCGGCCGTGACCTCCAGTCGTCCGATCTGCACCTGGACCACCTGCTCGGGCGTCCGTGCCGGGCGGCGGGCGGCGGCCATGCGGACGGCGTCCCGGGCCGCCGTCGTGTCCGCGGCGCTGGGGTGCGCTGCCGCGGACACGACGGCGGGGGGAGCGATGTCCGCGCCCGGAGGGTCGGGCGTGGGCGCCGCGGTCCGGTCCGCGCCGGGTTCCGGGCGTCCCCACCCGGCCGTGCGCAATCCGGTCCGGGACACCGCCGCCGTCCCCGGCGCGGGGGGCGCGACGGGACGCAGCAGCGGTGCCTCGGGCGGTGCGGGCGGTACCGGGCGCACCGCCGGCTCGGCGGGAGCCGGCCGGGCGCGTACGACGGTCCGCTCCCGTTCCGGGTGCCGCCGGACCTCGGCGGCGGCCGGGCGGGACGGTTCCGCCTCCGCCGCGGGGGCCGGCGCGGCGGCGGGCCGGGCCACCGGGTCGGCGGCGTCCGGGTCCGGGGTGCGGGCCCGTACCGCCTCGACCCGTTCGAACGGGCCGGGCAGCCGCGGGCGCACCCGGACCGCGGCCGGTCGCGGGGCGGTGTGCCGGGCGATCAGCCGGTCGAGGAAGTCGGGCACCGCCGCGGGCGCCCCGGGGGTGGATTCAGACATCCGCGCACAGCTCCAGGTAGTAGCGGCGGCGCAGCGGGCTGAGCGCCAGGATCTCCGGCTCGCTCCAGCCGTAGGCGGTGGCGAGCAGGTGGACGTCGAGGAGCAGCTCCCGTGCCCAGGAGTCCAGTTCGGTCCACAGGTAGGAGGCGATGTCGAGTTCGGCCCGGATGCCGGCGCCGCACTCGGGACAGCCGACGTCGAGGGTCAGGTCGGCGGCCGGGTCGGCGGCCTCGACGGCCTCGGCGAGCCGCCGCTGTACGGGGGCGGGCAGGGCGTCGGCACTCGCCGGCGTCCCGTCCCGCGCCGCCGAGAGCAGACACCGGGCGAGCAGTGCGGCGCGGGGGTCCGCGGCCCGGGCCGCCGCGGTCAGATCGGCCGGTCCCGGCAGCCGGAACTCGACCTCCCAGCCGCTCTCGGTGAGCCGGACGACCGGCTCCCTGGGACCGGTCGCCGAGCGTGCGAACTCGCCCGCGTCCAGGTCGAACTCCATGTCCTGGCCGCAGGACCGGCACTCCAGCCGCACCTGCATCCGCTCCCCGAACAGCGCCCGGCGCAGGGCGAGCAGATCCGCCTCACGCCGGCCGACCGGCAGCGCCGGGAGCGTCCGGGCGTCGACGTCCGGGCGTGCCGTGCGGTGCAGCAGCAGGGCCCGCCCGGCGGGCGCCTCGGCGAGTCCCGCCTCCCAGGTGTCCAGTAGTCCGGCCGTCCCGGTGATCCCCATGTCTCCCCCGCGTTCCGCTGCCGGCCCGGGTTCAGGCCGGGTTGAGGAAGGACGGCTCCTCGGGTTCGGGCACCTCGTAGTCCCGTTCCCAGCCCTCGCACTCCAGCTTCAGGCTCTGGATCGCCACCGCGTTGGCGTTGGCGTCCAGTTCGCCGAGCACCTGGTACTCGCTCGGCCAGGTCCGGTAGAGCTTGTGCGAGACGGCGACCTGGCCGGCCTCGTTGAGGACCTGGATGACGATGTCCTTGCGGAAGTCGGCGAGGGACACCTCGGCGCCGAGCCCGGCGCCGACCTGCCACACCTTGTTGGCCCAGCGGTCGAACTCGGGGTCGTGGGTGACTCCGCGCTCCAGCGTGATGCCCTCGAACTCGGAGCGTCCTGGCGACTTGCGCGGGGAGGAGGGGTCGCCGCCGTGCCGGTGCTTGACGACCTCGGTGGTCCGCTTGAGCGGGCTGATCTTGCTGATGCCGGCGACCGTACGACCGTCCCACAGGACCAGGAACTTGAAGTTCTTGTAGGGGTCGAAACGATGGGCGTTGACGGTGAACTCTGCCATCGGATTCCTTCAGCTCTCCACGTCTCTGGGGGTTCCCGGGGCCTACAGTTCGAACTGTCCGGAGGTCTGCTGGATCCTGACGATCACGAACTCCGCCGGGCGCACGGGCGCGATCCCGACCAGGACGTTGACGACGCCGTTGGCGATGTCCTCGTCGGTCGTGGTGTCGCTGTCGCACTTGACGAAGTAGGCCTCGCGCGGGGTGCCGCCCTTGAAGGCGCCCTGCCGGAACAGCGTGTGCAGGAACGAGGCGGCGCTGAGCCGGATCTGCTGCCACAGGTTCTCGTCGTTGGGTTCGAACACCACCCACTGCAGGCCGCGTTGCAGGCTCTCCTCGACGTGCAGGGCGAGCCGTCGGACGGGCACGTACTTCCACTCGCTGTCGAGCGCGTCGGAGCCCTCCAGGGTGCGGGCGCCCCACACCGTGGGTCCGGTCAGCGGGAAGCTGCGCAGGCAGTTGACGCCGAGCGGGTTGAGCAGTCCGGTCTCCCGGTCGGTGAGGTTGACGGTGAGGGAGTGCACGCCGGCCAGGCGCGCCTCGGTGCCGGCCGGGGCCTTCCACACGCCGCGCTCGGAGTCGGTGCGCGCGACGACGCCCGCGACCGCGCCGGACGGCGGGAAGGCGCGCAGCCGCCCGGTGAGCGGGTCGGTGAGCTGGAGGTGCGGGAAGTAGAGGGCGGCGTGGTTGCCGCGTACGGCGTCGAAGGCGGCGAGTCCGGCGCGTGCCGTGTCCACGCTGACCCAGGTGCCCGGCGCGTCCACGAGCAGGAAGATCCGCCGTTCCTGGCACAGCCGCTGGGCGGCGGAGACGACGGTGACGGCGTCCTCGGTCTTCTCGTACCCGGCCAGTTCGGGCAGCACGAGCAGGTTGACGTCGGGCACCCCGCGCAGCGCCTGGACGCCGGTCTTGTCGGCCTCGGAGCCGATGAGGTCGCGCGGGCCGGGTGCCTCGCCGTCCTCGCCGCCGGCCAGCGGGAACACGGGCGGGTTGACGGAGGCTTCCAGGCCGAGGTCGTTGGCGCACTCACCGAGGAACCGGACGACGTCCTCGGGGTCGGTGGAGCCCGCGACCACCTGGATCCGGCGGCCGAAGGGGGTGACCTCGGCGCCCGCGAAGGTGTGCTTGCCGGGTGCGTCGGGCAGGGCGCGCAGCTTGCGCTCCAGGAGCAGGGCCAGCCCGGTCACGGAGTCCGGGGCCTCGCCGTCGGACTCGGGGTCGTGGAGGGTGAACTCGCGCTCCACGTCGCCGATCTTGACGGTGAGGTCGACGGCCAGGCCGGGCAGTTCGTGTCCGAAGGGCTTGGAGACGGTGCCGGAGGGGTCGGGGCGGCCCTCGCCGACCGCCTCGACCCGGATCAGCCGCGAGCCGGCGTTGACGACGGTCTGCACGAAGCGGTCGCCCGCCGGGTCCATGGACAGGCCGGTGAAGCTCTCCCTGGCCGCGCCCCTGGCGTCGTACACACGCAGGTCGAAGGTGTCGTCGGGGCAGGGCGTGTCGTGGTCGACGGCGACGCGCAGACCGTTGCCCCAGCCGCCGGGCTCCTTGGCGTGCACGTCGAGGACCTTGGTCTCGCTGCGGCCCTCGGTGGACTCGAGGGTGACACAGGCGGCCTTGCCGCTGCGGGCCTTGGTGACGCGGACGATGACAGCGACGGTGCCGCCGTTGCCGAAGAACTGGTGGACCGCGTAGCCGACGGCGCTGCGTGCGCTCAGTCCGCCGAAGCGGCGCTCGAACTCCGCGAAGCTGGTGACGCGTACCGGCTCGTTCAGCGGACCGCGCCGGGTGTGGCCCACGAAGGCGGTCACCGAAGTGGTCAGGGTCGAGATGGTGCGGGTGCTGCTGGGAAGTTCTTCGACGTAGACGCCGGGATACGTCGGCTTGGCGGCGTTCACCGCGCTCATCGGCTCTCCCCCTCCTGTCCCTGTCTCGGGCACCGGGCATGGGCACCAAGAGACGGATATCGGAGGGAGGTGTTCCGGATCGGCGCGGCAGCCGGCCGCGCGACACGGACGGCGGCGGCCGAGCGCACCGCATCAGTTCCCCCGTCAACGCCCGGACCTTCGGTGGTCCGGCGCAAGCAGCACTGCTTGTGACTCCTGATGCTCTGGTGCGCAACCCACCTTGGTTTGCTGGCAGTTGGCCCATCAAGGCGCGTTCCGGCCACCCGTGGAGGAGGTTTCGTGAAGGTCACGTCCCGGCACTCGCACAGCACACCCGCGCGCCCCCGACAGGGGGTCCACAGCTCCTGCACAGCCGGAACCCGGGCGGACCGTGCGCCCGCTCCGGCACACCGGTCGTGTGCGGGTCGTACGCAATCCGCCGTGGCCGGATCCATGGGGGTGCTCGGCCCGGGCCGCATCCCACAGGCGTGGGGGGCGTTGTCAGTGGCTCGTCCTACAGTTCCCGTCACTTGATCACTGCGGTGCGGGGAGGCACACATGGGGTGGGTGACGGCGGGCGACTACGAGGTCGCCCTCGACAGCGGGAAGGTGGTGTGCCGCAACGCGGCCGGACGGCAGCTGAAGTCGGTCCCGGCCAAGCTCGCGGACGATCCCGCGGTCGTCGGACTGCGGCAGCTCGCCGAATGGCTGGAGCGGCACGAACAGCGGTGCCTGGCCGACGTGGAGCGGTGGATGGTGCGCTCGCTGCCGGTGCCGCTCGCCGTCCTCGGCCGGGTGTGGCCCGACCCGGCCTGGCAGTCCGCGCTGCGCGACGTCGTCGTCACGGGGGCCGACGGACAGGTGGCCGGCTTCCTGCGGGACGCCGGCGCCGAGCGCGGGCTCGGCCTCGTCGACCTCGACGGCGACACCGTGCGCACCGCGCCCGGACTCGTCCGCATCCCGCACCCCGTGCTCCTCGGCGACCTGGAGGAGCTGCGGGAGTTCGCCGTCGAACTCGGCGTCGAGCAGCGCATACAGCAGCTCTTCCGCGAGGTGTGGCACCGCCCGGTGGCCCTCGACGCCGAGGGCACGGAGGTCGCGGACTACGCGGGCGGCGCGTACAAGGAGCTGCGCTTCCTGCACGGCCGGGCCACCCAGCTCGGCTACCGGGTGCGCGCGGGACACGCGGTCTGCCCCGTGCTGGAGGAGGGCCGCGGCACCGAGGCCCGGGTCTGGGTCGGCGACTACGACGGCTACGAGGAGACGGAGACCGGTCCGCTCCAGTGGGCCGACCCCGCGGGGCGGGTGCTGAAGCTCGGTCAGGTGGGTCCGGTCGCCTGGTCCGAGGGCATGCGGATGGCGGCCACGCTGTACGCCGGGCGGGACATCGAGGACGAGGAGCAGGCGGCATGACGGCCACGACGTACGACGACACCACCACGGCCGCGCTGCTGGAGGCGGGCGCCGTCCTGCCGCCGGGCAGCACCGAGCGCGAGGACGCCGACGTCCTCACCGTGCGCGCCTACGGCCACCCGGCCCTGGGCGAGCGGCGCGTCGTCCGGCTGGTGCCGGGCACCCTCGGCGAGGCCGAGGATCTCGCGCTGGAGTTCCTCGGCCTGGTCCGCGAGCCCGAGACGCCCGAGGTCGGGCAGGTGCGCCGGGAGACGCTGGGCTTCCCCGCCTGGGCGCTGGTCAACGACCCGGCCAACGGACACCATGCGCTGGCCCTGGTCAAGGACGTGGAGCGGCTCGCCCGCCAGGCCAAGTCCCGGCCGGGCGCCGCCAAGGAGGGCTTCGAGGCGCTCGCCGACCGGCTCGGCCGGACCGTGCCGCACTTCCTGCCCACCTTCCACGAGCAGGCGGCCCGGGTCTTCCTGGAGCAGGAGAACACGACGTACGCCGCGGCCTTCTTCGGCAAGGCCCGCGAGGCCGAGCGGGTGCACGCGCTCGCCGTGGACGAGGAGCGGCAGCGCGCCGTGTTCCTGGAGTTCGCGTTCGCCGGCGCGCTCACCGTCAAGGCCCTCAAGGAGCATGTGAAGGACCTCGCCCGCCGGCTCGAACCCGCCACGGCGTGGGCGCAGTTCCGGCAGCTGACGGTGGAGCGGTGCGCGGCCGGCATGCCGCCGTACGCCTCGCTGCCGCAGGACGCCCGCGGGCTCATCGCGGCGGCCGGACTGCCCCGGGTCGCCGAGGAGTGCGCCCTGGTCGCCGACCTGATCGCCTCCCCCGCCGCCGTCCGGGCCCCGGCGTCCTTCTGGACCGCCTGTCGCGCCACGCTCACGGTCCTCGCCGCACAGCGGCCGGCCGTCCGGGCCCGGCTGCTGGAGATCATGCCGTCGGGGCTCGGCTGCTCCGTCGAGGACGACGAGTTCTGGCTCTCCCTGCTCGCCGAGAGCGGCGCGGACCGGCTCCTGACCGGTGAGGACGACACGACCGACACGGCCGGCACCGGCGGCACCGCCGCCGCGGACACGGCCGACGGGGTCGACGCGGCGGGCTGGCTGAGCCGTTGGGCGGCCTTCCGCAAGCACGGTGGCAGCATCACCCGCCGCTCCCCCGCCACGCTCGCGCTCGTGCGGCGGATGGCGCCGCGGCTGCGCGCGGCCGGCCGGCCGGCCGATCTGTTCACCGGCCGCTGGCACGCCGGCGTCGACCTCGACCTGCTGGATCTGTGCGTGGCCGAGGGCGTCCCGCTGGCGCTGCCCGGCCCCGAGGCGGCCGCGAACCTGGCGCTGGACCGCTGGTTCTCCGACGACGCGCCGGACCGGCGCGACCTGGTGGCCGTCGCCGCGGATCCGCGGCTGCGCCGCCTGCTGCACCAGGCCGTCGGCGCCCTGGGCAACGGCCGGACGGCGGACGAGGTGCTGCGCGAAGCCGCCGCCCACCCGGTGCTGGGCGAGGTGCTGCGCGACTGGCTCGACGAGGCCGCCGAGCGGTACACGCGCGCGGTGGGCCTGCCCGCGGCCCGCGCCGAACTCGACCGGATGCGCCCCTTCCGCACGGTGGCCGCCGAGGTGGGCTCCGCCGCCGTCGCGCGGGTCGCCGGGCACGAGGTCGCGCCGCTGCTCGGCAGGACGCTGCGCGCCGGCATCCTGGACGAGCTGGGCTGGCCCGCCCTGGAGGACGCGCTGCGGCTGCTGGACACCGGGGCCAGGAAGGACGAGGACAACACGCTGACCGTGCACGAGGCCTGGCCGGCGCTGATCCTGGCCCGCCGGCACAAGGCGGTCGTGGTCGGTCCCGAGGAGATCCTGCTGGAGCACGACCTGCGGCTGCCCGCGGAACTGGACCGCTGGCAGCGCCCCCGGTTCCGGTACGTGGACGGCGAGTTGCTCGTGATGTGGCGCAAGGGCAGCAAGCAGTCCGGCTACTGGTCCGCCCGCCCCGCCGAGGTGTTCACCCTCGGCGGTGAGCAGATCCCCGCCTGGTGGTCCGGCCACGACATCGGCAGCCCCTCGCTCCCGCTGCCCGGAGGCGGCCGCGCCACCGGCGGGCGCACCCTGCACGCCGGGGACACCGTCCTGCCGCCCGGCCGCCCCGTCCTCGGGGACGGCACCTCCTACTGGCGGCAGGGCCGGCAGGGGCGGCAGACCGTCTGGCTCGAATACGACCCGGCCACGGGCACCCACGGGCGGTCGTCCCTGCCCGCCCTGCTGCGCTCGGGCATCCGCGACGACGCGGCCCTGCGGCCCGCCTCCTGCGAGGTGCTGCCGCTGCAACCCGGCCTGGAACACAGCCCGTTCGGCACGGACGGCAGCGTGCTCGGCCGCTGGGTCCGTACCGAGGGACAGGGCGCCGAGGCCCGGACGACCGCCGGGACACCGGACGGGCGGACGGCCACCCTGCGCGCGGACCGCGCCGGCCGCACCGCGGGCATCCCGCTGGGCGCGCTGCGGCTGCCCGGCGGTGCCGAGCCGGTCGCCGCGCAGTCGCAGCTGAAGATCGGTCTGTTCGCGGCCGACGACACCTCCCCGGGCGGCGAACTCGGCCGGGTCACCCAGCACGAACAGGGTGGGGAGTTCGCCGCCGGCACCCCGTTCGTCCCGCCCGTCGCCTTCTGGCACGCGCTGCGACCCCGCGACGAGCGGGGCTCGGCGGTGCTGCGCGCCCTGACCGACGGCCTGGCCGCCGAGCTGCTCGACCGCGCGGCGAGCGCGCTGGCCGGGCGGCAGGAGGCGCTGGACCGCGCCGGGGACCGGGCCGCCAGGGCCGCCGTGCCGGCCGCGGACGAGGCCGTCCTGGGCGCCGTGGCTCCGGCCCTGCCACAGCTCACCGACGCGCGGCTGCTGACCGGCGTGGCCGCCCTGGTCCGCACGGCGCTGCGCCTCACCGAGTCCGCCGCCGTCTTCGCGACGCCCCCGCAGGAACGGCCGCGGGAGCCCCGCAACCGGACCGAGGGCATGTTCGCCGACTACCGCCCCGAACACGGCGAGGACCGCACGCTGCAGGAGGCCACCGAAGGACTCGCGCCGCTGAACGGCTGGTGGGGCCGGTCGCGGTGGAGCGTGCTGCGCCAGATCCGGGCGGTGAACCACGTGCTGTCCGGGCGGCCCGCCGACGGCAGGCCGCTGCCCGACCGGGAACGGCGCGCCGCCCTGACCGACGGCTGGCACAGCGAGGCGTACACCGTGCCCGGCATCGGCATGGTGTGGCCGTCCGTGCTGGCCGCGCTGCGCCCGCTCGCCTACCGTGCCGCCTCGCCCGCCCTGCCGGACGCGGAACGGGAGGCGCTGCTCCTGCTCCTGGAGGCGATCGCCGAGGGACCGCTCGCGGAACCTGCCGGTGTGCTCCGCGAGGTCGTGCTGAGCGAGCCGCACGACAAGCAGCAGCGCGCCGGCCAGGTGCTGCGCCGCGGCGCCCGCACCGTGGTGGTGCTGGGCTGCGAGAGCGTCGACTCCGAGCACGAGCGCGTCGACTGGCTGGCCCTGGACCACGACCCGTCCGGCGGGTTCGGCGCGGTCGCCCACTTCCTGCTGGACAAGGAGACCCGGCACGCCTCGGACCTCCCCGCCGAGCGGCTCACCGCCGTCACCGGCCTGATCCGCGACAAGGGCGCCGCACCGTGGCAGCCCGACGCACCGGCCGTGCTCGCCGCGGCGACGCGCGAGGGTCTCGGCCCGCTCCAGGCCGCTGTGCTGCTCGCCGGCCGGCCGCGGCGGCCCGGCGCCGAGGCGCTGGCCGCCCTCGGGCTCAAGGCGCGGCAGAAGGACCTGGCCGACGGCATGCTGGACGCCCTCGGGCAGCCGGAGGCGGCGGCGCTGATGGCGGCCCTGCTGCCCGCGGACCCCGCCGACCTGTGGACCGTCGGACCCGACACACAGGCCGCGGCCCGGGTGTGGGCCGAGCGTCTCGGCTCGCTCGTCCGCCTGCCCGAGGAGGTGGCCGCCGGCCTCTCCGGCGTGCCCGTCGGCGCCGCCGAGGCCGTGCTGAACCCCGGCCGGACGCCGTGGCTGAGCCGCACCACGGTCCAGCGGCCCGACAAGGACGGCGACCTGACCGCGGACGACCCCGCGGCCGTCCCCGGCCGCTACGACCTCACCCGGGCGGTCGACGCGCTCGCCGCGCTCGCCTACGGCCTGCCGTACGGGCATCCGTTGCGCGCCGCCCTGCCGGACGGACTGGCCGCCCTGCGCCGGCGCGTCGCCGACCCGGGACTCCTCCTCGACCTCGACGTGCAGTGGACCGAGAAGGGCGGGCCGACCTCGGCCGAACTGCGCAAGGCGTACGGCCTTCCCGAACGGGGAGGCGCCGACCCGCAGGGCTTCACCCGGATCGGCGACGCGCTCGTGCTGCGCCCCTGGTACCACAGCACCGAGACCGTACTGGTCCGCCCGGCCGGGCTCACCGGTCCGGACGACGCCGTCTTCGGTCTCGTCACGGGGCTGGTGGGCCGGGGCCGCGGCGCCGGACTGCGGGCGCTGCGGGCCGTCCTGGGCGACGAGCTGGGCCGGGCGCTCGCCGCCGGCGCCACGGGCCCCGCGGGATACGCCCAGGACCCGGCCGTGGGCGCGCCCGCGCTGGTCGCCGAGGTCGCCGCCGCGCACGGCCTGAGCGAGGACGCGGCGGCGCTCTACCTCCAGTTGCTGGCCCTGCCCGATCCGACGGACCGCAACTGCGCCCGCTGGACCGGCTGGAAGCCCGCCCGGACGAAGAAGGCCCGCGCCGAACTGGCCGCGACCGACCTGGTCGTGACGGCCAGGCGGCCGCGCGCCGGGCGCACCCTGTTCCTGCCCTGCGGCTGGCACGACCTCAGCTCCCCGGCGCTGCCGGTGGAGACCTGGAAGGAAGGGCTCTACCCGATACCCGGCCACGCCCGCGCCGTTCCGCTGCTGCCGGTGCCCGAGCTGTTCGCCCGAGCCTGGCAGCGGGTGCGCGCGGGCGACGCGCCCGCGTACGAGGAGCTCACCACGCGGGCCACCCGCAGGGGGCGCCGCCGATGACCCCGCCCTCGTCGGCCGGCCCCGCCGACGAACGCCCCGAGGGACCGGGCGCCGCCGCCATGCGGCGCCCGGTGCCCCGGGCCGAGAACGACCGACGTCCGCACCACCCCGAAGGACCCCGCCGATGACCGCCGCCCTCGCCCCCGACCCGACCCGGCAGATCGTCCCGCCCGAGGACCGTCACGCCGCCGAACTGGCGTTCCTGGCCGCGTACGACAGCGGGCCGCGACCGCCCGCGTGGCGGCTCACCCCGCGCGCCGTCGTCACCTTCGTCATGGGCAGCGACGGCCGGGCGCTGCGGCTGCCCGACGACGCCGACGTGCCGGACGGGACGCCGCGCCGGCTCGTGGTGGAGGGCAAGTTCGTCGGCGACCGGGCCCTGGTGGAGCGGTGCGTCGTCACCCTCGCCGGGGAGCGCGGCCTGCTGCTCGTCGGCGAGCCCGGCACCGCCAAGTCGCTGCTCTCCGAACTGCTGTCGGCCGCCGTGTGCGGGACCAGCGGGCTGGTGGTGCAGGGCACCGCGGGCACCACCGAGGACCAGCTCAAGTACGGCTGGAACTATGCCCTGTTGCTGGCGCAGGGGCCCAGCCGGGCGGCGCTGGTGCCCTCCCCCGTGCTGACCGCGATGGCCCTCGGCGGCATCGCCCGCGTCGAGGAGGTCACCCGCTGCCTGCCCGAGGTGCAGGACTCCCTGGTGTCGCTGCTGTCCGAGCGGCGCATCGCGGTGCCCGAACTGGCGGGCACCGCCGACGCGCTGGCGCACGCCGCGCCCGGGTTCAATCTGATCGCCACCGCCAACCTGCGCGACAAGGGCGTCTCCGAGATGTCCGCCGCGCTCAAGCGCCGCTTCAACTTCGAGACGGTGGGCCCCATCGGGGACCTCGACACGGAGACCGCGCTGGTGCGCGGCCAGGCCCGGGCCTCGGTGGAACGGGCGGGTGCGCCCTTCCAGGTCGACGACGCCGTGCTGGAGGCCCTGGTCACCGCGTTCCGGGACCTGCGGGACGGCCGGTCGGCGGAGGGCTGGGAGGTCGAGCGGCCGTCCACCGTGATGAGCACCGCCGAGGCGGTGGCCGTGGCCGGTGCGCTGGGGCTCGCCGCCGCGTACTTCCCCGGGGACCGCGATGTGCTCGGGCTGCTGCCGGGGCACCTCCTGGGGGTCGTGCGCAAGGACGACCCGGCGGACGCGGCCCGGCTGCGCGGGTACTGGGACGGTCCGGTCCGGCGCCGGGCCGAGCAGGGATCGGCGACCTGGCGCACCCTGTGGGACCTGCGCACCGTGCTGGAGGGCTGACGGCCGTGCCCCTCGCCACCGCCTCCCCCGAAGAAGCCGTCGCCACCCTCACCGGTCCGGCGGCGCCCTACCTCATCGGCGTACGGCATCATGCGCCGTCGCTGGCCGCGGCCGTGCCCGCGCTGCTGGCAGCGGCGCGGCCGGACGTGCTGCTCGTCGAGCTGCCCGCGGAACTGCAGGACTGGCTGCCCTGGCTCGCCCACGAGGAGACGCGGGCCCCGGTCGCCCTGGCCGCCGCACCGGCCGCCGGGGGTGGTGGTCCGGCGTTCTATCCGTTCGCCGACTTCTCGCCCGAGCTCGCCGCGGTGCGCTGGGCGGCGCGGCACGCCGTGCCGGTCGTGGCCTGCGATCTGCCGCTCGCCGACCGGGCGTGGAGCGTGGACCGGACGCCGCGGCACCCCGAGGCAGGCGCCGCCACCGGTCAGGACGCCGACGGGGGCCCGGAGGCCGACAGGGCCGACAGGATGGGCGGTTGCGGGCCCGCGCCGGAGCCGGGGGCGCCCTCTCTCGCCGGAGCGCTGCGCTCGCGGCTCACCGGCCGCCCCGGTGAGGATCTCTGGGACCGGCTCGTGGAGGCCGCCGCACCGGGTTCGCCGCCGGAGGCGCTGCGGCGGGCGGCGCTGCTCGCGGGGTGGGCGCTGCGCGCGGACGCGACCGCGTCGGGCGGTGTCCCGGAGCTGGATCTGCGGCGCGAGCGGTGGATGCGCGCGTGCCTGGCCGCCGCCACCGCCGGGGGTGAGCGGGCCGCCGTGGTGGTGGGCGCCTTCCACGCCCCGGCACTGGCCGCCCCGGTCACCGCGCCGGAACAGCCGCCGGCGCCCGGGGTCCGCCCGGCGGACGGCCGCGGACCGGGGTCCGCGGACCCGGCGCGCCCCGTCTGGACGACCTCGCTCATCCCCTACACCTACGCGCTCCTCGACGAGCGTTCCGGCTATCCCGCGGGGATCCGTGACCCGGAGTGGCAGCACCTGGTCCTCGGCGCGGCGGGCGACCCGGCCGCGCTGACCGAGGCACTGACCCGGGCGGCCGTACGGATCTGCGCGGAGCTGCGGGCCCTCGGACATCCGTCGGGTCCCGCCGACGCTCGTGAGATCAGCCGGCTCGCCGGTGACCTCGCGCGGCTGCGCGGGCTGCCCGCGGCCGGCCGGGGCGAGCTGGTCGAGGCGGTGCAGACGGTGCTCGCGCAGGGCGAGCCGTACGGGCGGGGACGGGCCGTGGCCCGGGCGATGGAGAAGGTGCTCGTCGGCGCCCGCACCGGCCGGCCCGCGCCCGGCGCACCGCGCAGCGGCCTCGGCCCGGCGGTGGAGGCGGAGTTGGCGGCCCTGGGGCTGCCCGGACCCGATGCCGGCGGGCCGGGCGGCGCCCGGGACCTCCGGCTCGATCCGCTCCGTTCCGAGCTCGACCTCGGGCGTGAACTCCTGCTGCGCCGGCTGACGGTGTGCGGCGTGCCGTACGCCGAGGCCAAGGAGGCCGTCGGCGCGGGCGGGGCCGAGGCGCTGACCTCCCGCTGGGAGGTGCGCTGGACCCCCGCCACCGCGGCGATGCTGACGGCGGCCGGGGTCCGCGGGGTCACGCCCGCCCAGGCCGCCGAGGGCGTGCTGCGCGAGCGGTGGCGGGCGGAGCGGGACGAGGGCGGGCCCACGGCCGCGCAGACCCTCACCGGGCTGACGCAGGCGGCGGAGTGCGGTCTGTCCGGGCTCGCCGACGAGCGGCTCGCCGACACCGCCGATGTGCTGCCGCGGTCCGGGACGCTGCCCGAACTCCTCGCCGGCCTTGCCCTGTCGGACCGGCTGCGGGCCGGCCATGTGCCCGGTCTCGACGCCACTGCGGAACGGACCGAGCGGGCGCGGGCCGCGGCCGAGCTGCTCACCGCCGCCGCGGTGCGTCAGGTGGACGGTCTCACCGGCTCCGAGGATCCCGCCGACGCCCGCGCCCTGCTCGAACTCGCCCATCGTGCCGACGTGCTGGGCGGCATACGGCTGACCGACGCCCTGGCCCGGCTGGCGGCCGGCGGCTCCCCGCTGATGCGCGGCGCCGCCGGGGCCGTACGGGTGCTGCTCGGGCACGAGGACCCCCGTGCCCTCGGCGCCCGCGTCGCCTCCTGGGTCGACGGGGCCTGCGATCCCGAGTCCCGGTCGGCCCTCACCACCCGGCTCACCGGGCTGCTCACCGCGGCGGGCCCGCTCCTGGAGTCCGCGGCCCCCGCCCTGGAGCCCCTGCTCGACCGGGTGTCGGAGCTGTCCGACCGGGACTTCACCGACCGGCTCCCGGCGCTTCGCGGCGGCTTCGACACGCTCAGCCCGGCGGCCCGCGACCGGCTCCTCGGCGCCGTCGAGGAGCGCCTCGGCACCAGCCACCTGGCGGACACCGCCGGCGTCGACCCGGTCGCGCTGGCCACCTGGACGACGGCGGACCTCGCGGCCCGTGCGGCGCTGGGCGCGCTGGGGCTGCTGCCGCCGCCCGCGGACTCCCCTGACGAGGAGTCCGCGCCCGTACCGGCCGGCGGCGGCGCCCCCGAGGACGGCAGACGCCTCGCCCCCGAGGACCGCTGGCGGCTGGTGCTGGGCCGCCGCAGCGACCGGCTGCCCGCGTCCGCGGCGCCGCTGGCGACCGCGCTGGACGAGCTGTACGGCGCTGGACGCGGCGAGGGCAGCCGGGGCGAGCCGGCCGGCACGGGCCGGGGCGGCGGCCGGGAGGCGCCGTATCCCGGGGTGCGGGAGTGGTCCGAGGAGCTGGCGGCCCTGTTCGGCCCCGGCATCCGTGAGGAGGTGCTGGCGGCCGCCGCCTCGGCGGGCCGGCAGGATGTGGTCGGCGAGCTGGACCCGGACAGCGTGCGGCCCTCCGTGGACCTGCTGCGCTCCGTGCTCCGGCACGCGGGCGGGCTGCCCGAGTCCCGGCTGGCCGCACTGCGTCCGCTCGTACGGCGCCTGGTCGAGGCGCTGACCCGGGAGCTGGCCACGCGGCTGCGTCCCGCGCTGCACGGCACGGCGCTGCCGCGTCCCGGGCGGCGGCCCGGCGGCGGGCTCGACCTGCCCCGCACGCTGCGGGCCAATCTGGCGACCGCGCGGCGCGGTCCGGACGGCACGGTGCGGATCGTGCCGGAGCACCCCGTCTTCCGCAGCCGGGCCCGGCGCGCCGCCGACTGGCGTCTGATCCTCGTCACCGACGTGTCGGGGTCCATGGAGGCGTCCACGGTGTGGGCCGCCCTGACCGCTTCGGTGCTGGCCGGGGTCCCGACGCTGTCCACGCACTTCCTGGCGTTCTCCACGGAGGTCATCGACCTCACCGACCACGTGGCCGACCCGCTGTCCCTGCTGCTGGAGGTCAGCGTGGGCGGCGGCACCCATATCGCCGCCGGGCTGCGGCACGCGCGCGAGCTGGTCACCGTGCCGTCCCGCACCCTCGTCGTGGTGGTCAGCGACTTCGAGGAGGGCTACCCGCTCGGCGGGCTGCTCGCCGAGGTCCGCGCCCTGGTCGGCGCCGGGTGCCAGGTCCTGGGCTGCGCGAGCCTCGACGACTCGGGCCGCCCGCGCTACTCGACCGGCGTGGCGGGACAGCTGGTCGCCGCGGGACAGCCGGTCGCCGCCCTCAGTCCGCTCGAACTCGCCCGCTGGGTAGGGGAGAAGATCGCATGAGCCAGGGACTTCCCCCGGTCGCGCCGTCCGTGACCGCCGAACTCGTCGGGGCGCTGACCCCGCGGCTGCGCAAGCGGCTGGACGCGGGCGTCAGCAAGCTGGCCGGCCGGCCCGTCGTCCGCGACGGGGACACGGTGCGCATCGCCGTCGACGACACGACCGACCTCGAACTCCACGCCCCGGGCGGCACGGTGACGAGTGCGGACGCCGTCCGCTGCGGCTGTCTGCTGGCCCCCGACTGCCTGCATCGCGCCGCCGCGGCCTCCGCGGCCCCGGTCGCCGCACCCGAGGCCACCGGGGAGGAGGGGACGGCCGAGGAACCGGGGACGCCCGGGGCATCCGCCGCTGCGGAATCGACCCCCGCCGGGGACGCTGCCGTCGGCTCCGGTCCGGCGCGGTCCTCCGGAGACGGCGCGGCGGCCGGACCGGCCGGGCCCGAGACGGCCACGCCCGGACAGCTGGCCGCCGCCCAGGATCTGCGGCACGCCACCGCCGCCGTGCTGGAGGCGGGCGCGGACGGCGCCGGTGCCGTGCTCCAGGCGGAGCTGCTGCGCGCGGCGCACACCGCACGGCTCGCGGGACTGCCCAGGGCCGCCGCCGCGGCGGTCTCCGTGGTCACCGCGGTGCGCGCGGCCCGCTCCGCCGACCCGGCGTACCGCCTCGCCGACCTGGTCGCCGCGCTGCACGAGGTGCTGACCGTCGCCCATCTCGTCCCGCACGCCACGGGCGCGGAGCTGGCCGCCCTGCGCGGCACCGTACGGCAGCCGTACACGCCGGACGGCTCGCTGCGCCTGTACGGCGTCTTCTCGGAACCGGTGCTCACGGCGACCGGGTACGCGGGCGCCGTCACCTGGACCGCCGACGCGCAGGGGCGCCTGTACTCGGTGTCCGACGTGGCGCCCGGCGGCGCCGGCCGGGCTCTGGGCGCCGCCGACCGGACCGTACGCATCGGCGACACCGCTCTGACGCACCGCGCGCTGGCCCGGGCCGGGCTCGCGGTGTCCGGCGCGACCGTCTCCCCGACCGGCCGGCTCGGCGCGGGCGCGGCGGTGCGGGCGGTGCGTGCCTCCGGTGCCGCCTGGAGCGAGCCGCGGCTCGCCGGGCTGTGGGCCGTGCCCGTCGCGGACCAGGTGGGCCGGGCCCTGGACGGCGGCCATGACCTGCTGTTCCTGGACGTCACGCTCGTCGGCACGGTGCGCGAGGCGGCGGGCGAGGCCCTGTTGGCGGAGTGCGGCGGGCTGACGCTGCGGCTGGCCGCCGCCCACGACCACCCGGCGCTCCCCGACCGCGACAACCTCCGTCTGCTGGCCGCCGCGCGCGGCAGCAGGCTGCGGATCGTCGCCCGGCTCACCCCGGCATCGCACCCCCGTGCCCTGCTGCTCGCGGCGGGCCACCCGACGGACCCGGACACCCGGGTGGACCTGGGCCTCGACCGTCTGCTGCACGCGGACCTGCCCACCGGCCCGCCGCCCGCGTCCTGCGCACCAGGGCCCGCGCCCGAGGAGGCCCCGCTGCACCTGCTGCGCCGCCGGATCCAGCAGGCGGCGTCCGGCGGGCGGCGCGTGCTGGCCTTCTCCGGCGGTGACACGGCGGACCGCCGCCGGCTGCGCCGGCACGGCCTCGCGACCGCCGCCGACCTCGTCGACGCCCTGCACTCGGCCGCGGCGGACCGCGCCCGCGATCCCTTCGGCCGCCTGCTGCCCGCCGACCGGGAACGGTTCGCCCGCCGTTGGCTGGCCGCCGTCCGGTACGCCGAGGAGGTGGACCGCGCGCTGTGCGCCGCGGCCTGGGGTGCGGGCCGCCGCTCCCCCGTCTCGGCGGCCCGCACACACTGAGCACATCCGGACACGTGATGGTGCTCGGTTGAAGTCTCGGTGACGCGCGCGGCGCACGGATATGGGTACAACTGCGTATACGGACCGAGTGAGAGGAACACGTGGCACGATCACCGGAGGGGGCGTACGAGCGCATCGCGTCCCTGGCCGTGGCGGCGCTCCACGAACGGGACCCCGGGCGGCTGTGGCCGCTGCTCACCGACGCCCTGCCGGGCCTGTGCGGCGGCGACGCGGTGATCTTCAAGCTGGACGACTGGAGCGCGAGCAGCGGAACCGTCGGCCTGTCCGGCGACAGCGCGGCGGAGCTCGCCAGACTCGGGGACGAGGATCTGGGGCTGCTGCGCACGGGACAGCCGTTCGCCTCCCACTACCTGGCCGGAACCAGCCGGGAGCCGGTCACCGCGCGGCAGTTGGCGGGCCCGGCGTGGCCGGCCAGCGCGACGGCCCGGCTGCTCGGCCGGACCCTGGACGCGGACCATGCGCTGGCGGTGCCGCTGCCGCAGCCGACCACCCCGATCACCGGGTGCATCGTCTACCGCTCCGGTACGGACTTCACCGACGACGGGATCCTGCTCGCCCGGCGCGCTCAGCCGCTGCTGGTCGCCGTGGACCGGCAGCGGCAGCTCCTGGAGCAGTGGCGGCGGCTGCTGCCCGGAGCCGGATCCCCCGACGAGCGGGCGGCGGACTGTGCGCTGACACCGCGCGAGACGACGGTGCTGCTGCTCCTCGCCGACGCCCTGACGGCCGCGGCGATCGGCCGCCGCCTCGGCATCTCCGACCGTACGGTGCACAAGCACGTCGAGAAGATCTACCGGAAGCTCGGCACCCGCGACCGGGTCGGCACCGTGCTCCGCGCCCAGCAGCTGGGCCTGGTCCCGCGCGAGGGGACCGCCGGGAGCCCGGCGCCCACGGGGCGGCGCCGCCGCGCGTGACGGCGGCGCCGGTGCCGGGCAGCGGCCCGGCGGCCGATCCGGTCCCCGGGCCCCGCGGCACCGTCAGCCGTGGTCGGCGCAGCAGGGTGTGGGGTTGGGCACCTCGAAGGGTGCGAGTGTCCCGCCGGCCGCCGGGACCAGGGCGAGGGTCAGCCGGCCCTCGCGCCACTCGGGTCGTACATGGTCCCGGGTGAGCACAGGGGTCTCGGGGTCCGGCCCGTCGGCGAAGGGCGCGCCGACCACGACGACCCGCTCGATGGCGGTCGTCGCCAGCAGTTCGGCCAGGGCGACGGTACCGGTGAGACGGTCCGCGCCGGGGTAGAGCACGGCGCGCCCGCCGCTGAGCCGGGCGTGTTCGGCGGCGCCCGGGGCCGCCGTGCTCGCCGACGTGGCCGAGCCGTGCGTCAGCTCACCGAGCACGGCGCCCAGGTCCGGGTCCGGGTCGGCGAGTTCGGTCAGGCGCTGCCATGCCGCCCGGGCCGCCGCCGCGTCGGGCAGCGCGAACGAGACGGTCGTCCCGCGGCGCTCGGCGGTACGGATCAGATGGGTGCAGGCGACCGTGCCTTCCGGGAGCCCGAGGCCGTCCGTGAGGCGGTGCACGAGGTGATCGGCCTCGCGCAGGCTCGCCGTGCCGGCGTCCACCCCGATGACGGAGTGGACGCCGGGCACGTGGTGGGGTGCCGTCATGCGGGCAGGACCCACATCGGGTTGGTGTAGAACCACAGGTCCTTCCACGGGTCGGCGTCGCCGACGACGTCCATGGCCGGGCCCACCGGGTCCACGGCGGCGCCGTTCAGGCCGACCGCGGAGCGGTTGCCGTCGGTGCCGCGCAGCCGCACGTACAGCGGCTGGTCCACCCGGCCGAGGGAGTAGGTCAGCCGGACGGAACCGGTCGACTTGTTCACCTCGAAGGACTTCACGACCTTGGTGTCCGGGGTGGCGAAGGCGTCCTTGTCCGCGACCCGGCCGGTGACGGCGCCCCGGATGACGTCCACCCGGGCCAGCTGCGGCACGAACTGGGACCAGTTGGGGCCGTTGGCCAGGCTGATCTCGATGACCAGGTCGACCTGGCTGCCGCGGCGCACGACCAGCGAGCCGCCGAGCGTGACCGCCTTGGACCCGGAGCGCACCTGGGCGTTCAGGCCGCTGATCAGCCCGCCGTGGTCGAGCCAGACACGGCCGTCCCGGATGCCGTCCATGACGGCCTGGTACGAGAAGGAGGAGGCGCCGACGTGGGTGCGGGAGTACTGGCCCGGCCAGTAGTCGCCGTCGGTCAGGTTCAGTCCGCCGCCGTAGACGGGGTCGTCGTAGCGGCCGTTGGCGCTGAAGTTGCTGTTCGGGCCGCGCATGGAGGTGTCGGCGTAGACGCTGTGGGAGTCGGAGTTGGCGGTGATCCACCAGGGCTTGCCCTCGGCGAGCAGGCTGTCCCACAGGCCGCCGACGGTGGCGGTCATCCAGTCGAAGCCACCCCAGGTGCGGTAGCTCTCCAGCGGGTAGCCGGGGAACGAGTCGGCGCTGGGGCTGCCGTCGTAGTAGCCGCGGCCGCTGCCCGGACCCTGCGGGGCGGCCAGACCGGCGGCCTGGTGGCCGGGGGCGCCCTCCATGCCGACCGCGATCGTGGGCTGGGCGTCGCGCCAGCCGCGGATCTCGTGCGGGGAGTCGATGCCCTTGCGGGCCGGGTGGTTGGCCAGGAAGAGGGCGTCCCTGACCTTGCGGCGGCGCACCTGGTCGGCGAGGAAGTTGATGCCGGCGATGGCCAGCGCCTCGTTGGCCGGGGTGTTGCTGCTGGCCTTCTTGACCGAGCCGTCGAAGGAGTTCTCGAACTCCTTCAGCACGGCGACCTCGTTCTTGCCCGGGTGGACGAAGACGGTGCCGTGCTCGGCGGCGGGGATGTTCCACTCCAGGCCCTGGAAGACCAGGGTGTCGCCGATCTTGTCACGGGCGTCGACGATGTCCGGGTTGACCTTCTCGACACCGATCTTGGCGTGCGCCTCGCTGCCGTGGTCGGTGATCACCATCCAGTCCAGGCCGTGCGCGTTGGCCTGGCGGACGTGGTCGATGACGCGGTACTTGGCGTCGGAGCTGTACTGGGTGTGGATGTGGTGGTCGCCGGCCAGCCACAGGTAGCCGTTCGAACGCGAGCCGTGCGACGAGCCGTGCGAGGAGGCCGTCGCGGCCGGCGCCGCGGCCGCCTGGCCGGCGCCGCCGAGCACGCTGCCGGCGGCCAGGCCCGCGCCCAACAGGCCGGTGCGGCGGAGCATGGAACGCCGCGACAACTGGCTGGGCGTCAATTCGGAGTCGGGAACCGACATGTCGAGGGCGGGCGGCAGGGACGTCGGCTCGTCACTGCCGTGGTGGTGATGGTGGTGGTGGTGACCCAGGTCATGCCCGTGGTCGTGGCCCATTTTCAACTCCCGCTGGCAACACAGATGTACACGCTTGGGACGTGCGGAGTCTGCAAAGCTCTGATGAACGGCGGGGGGCAGGGTGATGGTGGGACCAAGAAAGCCGGATGTGCAGCGGGCGTCGAAACCCGTCAGGAGCTGCAAGGACGCCTCTCACCTGCCCGAACCACCACTACGGCGGACGGCACCCCCGCCCACCACCAGCTCAATTTCGGCCACCGAGCGCCGCGCCTACCTCCACGCGAAAACGCACACCGTGCAGGCCGACGAAGAGACGCCCGTCACACTCGCACTGCCGGCGTGAGGCGTGATCAACGCCAGGGCGTGCTGTGGAGCGGATGCCATGGACCGTGGCTCGGCGCCACGGTCCGTACCGGCGGTACAGCGCTCAGGGGGTCGGCGGGCCGGTCCACCGTGCCCGGGACCTGCGCGGGTCCGGTGGCCCACAGCTGGTCGACACGCGAGCGCTCGGTGTTGCTCGGGTAGGGGTTGGTGCATGACGGGCCGGCACCGGCGCCCGACATCAGCTCACTGCACGGCCCGCTGTAGTCGTCCGGCAGGCCCAGCACGTGCCCGGTCTCGTGGGTGGCGACGCGGACCGAGTCGTACTGCTGGTTCTGGGCGTAGTCGAGGAAGACGTAGCCCCCTCCGTGGCCGTTGGTGGAGGCGTAGGACCCGCGCGGGTCGTTGCCCTCGTAGTAGGAGAAGTCAGCTCCGCTCGACGCCTCCTGGAGCTTGACGTTGGACTCGGAGCTGTTCCAGATCGAGGCCGCGCTCGCTATCTGCGAACGGAAGCTCGGCGCCTGGGAGGCGTTGTAGTAGACGGTCACCGCCGGCCCGTTCGGCTGGGCGGCGCGCTTCTCGGCGACGGACCTGACCACGGCCTCGAAGAACGCCTTGTTGTTCGCGGCCTCCTCGACCGACCCGGCGTACCGCGCCACGGAGGTACCGGCGGCAGCGGACGGGGTGGCGGCCGCCTGGGCGCTCGCCGGCACCGCCGCGCCCAGCGCGCCGGAGGCCAGGCCCAGACCGAGAGCGAGTCTCGCGGACGTTCGGGACGACTTCATGTGGGGGCTCCTACTCACTCGGTGATGCCGAGCGCCCGGTGCGCGGTCGACTCTGCGTGAACACCGGTTCCGAACTACGGCGACGTCCTGTGGGGCGTCATTCTTAGAACGGCTCGACAGGGAGCGCAAAGAGTCCCGCCACTACGTCGCCTCGTAGGTCCCGTGGCCTCGCCAGGGCAGTGCACGGGGCTCCGGTCCGCACATGGCGGCAGGAGGGGAAGCTGTCGCGGCGTCAGAAGCCTTACGTCACGGGGCAGCGGGCGTGCGGACGGGCGGGGCGGAATTCCGGGACGCGCGGCGGGATCCACATCCGGGCGAAGACGGATAAATCCCCAGATGCCTGCCACGCCGCGTCTACTAAGAGTGCCGGTTGATCGACAGAGCGATGTGACCGACGTCATAGAACATGGGCTTCCGCTTCTTTCGCACTCCACCGGCCCTGAGCCGCCCCCAGGGAGTCACCCTCGACGCCGGCCGGAATCAACCTCGCGCCACCCGGCACCCACCCCATCCGCCCACGGCACAACGCCCCGCACCACGGCACCCCCCGCACACGACCGCCCCGGACCACAGACAGCCCACACCGCAGACCCGACAGCAGACCTCACGCCGCCCGGCACCCGGAAGCCGCCCCGGCCGCCCCGCCGCCCGCGGCAAAGCACCCCGCGCCGCCACCCGCGCATGACCGGCCCCGCCCACAGGCGACCCACGCCCCGGCGCGGCAGCGCACCCGGCGCCGGCCTCGCCGCCCGGTGCGGAGCTCTACGGCTCGTTCGCCATGGACGCGCGGAGCCGGGCGCTGGCCATGCGCATGTGTTCGGCCATCGCACGGTCCGCGCCCTCCGGGTCGCGGTCCCGGATGGCCTGCAGTACCGCGTCGTGTTCGCACAGCGTGCCGCTGACCGTGCCCTCGATGTCGCTCACCCGCTCCATCCACACCTGGAGCAGCGCACGGATGCTGTGCAGGATGTCACTCAGCACGGAGTTGCGGGCGATGCGCGCGCACTCCAGGTGGAAGGCGATGTCCGCCTCGATGAACGCCCCCACATCGCCCCCGGCCTCCCGCATGCGCCGCAGATGGTCCTCCAGGAGCGCGACGTCCTTGTCGGTGGCGCGCTCCGCGGCCAGCCGGGCGGAGACACCCTCCATATAGGTGCGCACCTCGACGAGGTCCTGGGTGCGGCGCTGGCCGAGCATCAGCCCCCAGTTGATCGCACGCGGCAGGAACTCGGAGGTGCCCTCGCGGACGTAGGAGCCCGAACCGGGGCGGATCTCGATGATGCCGAGCACGTCCAGCGCGGACAGCGCCCCCCGCACACTGGAGCGAGCCACGCCGAGCGCCTCGGCCAACTGGCGTTCGGCGGGCAGCCGGGTGCCGGGCCGGATGTCGCCCGCGGACAGATGGTCGAGCAGCCGCTTGGCGACCTCGCTGACGGAGGACTCCCGCACCACGGGCCGCAGGAGCTGGGCCAGATCGGGCGCGGTGGCCGGGGACTGCTGATCAGGCTGACTGGTCACGGTCACCAGTCAACCAGATGCCACCGTCACGTGGCTGACCAGCCAGTTCATCGGCTCGAAACCCGGTTCTGTCAAGAGGCGGGAAAGCGCCATATGTGTAACCCTCACCACACTGGTAAATTGGTGACCAATTTGAATCGGAGGCTTAGCGTGAAGGTGAACCGGCCGGGCGCGGCTCCCGCGCACCGTCCGGTGTGACCCACCCCGGACGGAGTTGTCCGGGCGAGCCGAGGAGTCGTCATGGGTGCCGACGCGCCATCCACGGCAGTCGAGAGAACTGCCATCAAGAAGATCTCAGTCCGCCTCGTGCCCTTCGTGGCACTGATGTTCTTCGTGAACTACCTGGACCGCACGGCCGTCTCGTTCGCAGAGCCGAACGGGATGGGGGAAGATCTCGCCCTGACAGCCGCGCAGTTCGGTCTGGCGTCCGGGATCTTCTTCATCGGCTACATCGTGCTCGAAGTCCCCAGCAACATGGCCCTGCACCGCTTCGGCGCCCGCCGCTGGCTGGCCCGGATCATGGTGACCTGGGGCATCGTGTCCCTGCTGTTCACCTGGGTGAACAGCACCGGCCAGCTCTACACGCTGCGGTTCCTGCTCGGTGTCGCCGAGGCCGGCTTCTTCCCCGGCGCCATCCTCTTCCTCAGCCAGTGGGTGCCCTCGCGTCACCGCACCAAGATCCTCGGCCTGTTCTATCTGGCCCAGCCGCTGACCACGGTCTTCGGCGCCCCGCTCGCCGGCTGGCTGATCGGCCGCCACGGGCTGTTCGGCCTCGAGGGCTGGCGCGTGATGTTCCTGTTCGTCTCGCTGCCCGCGATCCTGCTGGGCGTCATCGCCTGGTTCTACCTGATCGACCGGCCCGCCGACGCCAAGTGGCTCACGTCGGCCGAACGCGACTGGCTGACGAAGGAACTCGCCGCGGAGAACGCCCACAAGGCCGGTCACGACGACAAGCATGCCAAGGGTGACCTCAAGGCCGCGTTCAGCAACGGCCGCGTCTGGGTCCTCGCCCTGGTCTACTTCGGCTTCGTCTACGGCCTGTACGCGCTCGCGTTCTTCCTGCCGACGATCATCAACGGCTTCCAGGAGCAGTACGACACCACGTTCAGCGTGATGGACAAGGCCTGGATCACCGCCATCCCCTATCTGCCCGCGGCCATCGTGCTGTTCTTCTGGACCCGGCACGCCACCCGCCACGGCACCCGCACCTGGCACGTGGCCGGCCCGGCCGTCGTCGGCGGTGTCTCCATCCCGCTCGCCCTCTACATGGGCTCCCCGACCGCCACGGTCGCCGTGATCACCGTGACCGCCTGTTCCATCTTCGCCGCCCTGCCCGTCTTCTGGTCCGTGCCCTCGCGCTTCCTGACCGGAGCGGCGGCAGCGGCCGGCATCGCCCTCATCAACACCGCCGGAAACGTCGCCGGATTCGCGGCCAGCTACGTCACCGGGTGGCTCAAGGACTGGAGCGGCGACTACTACGTACCGCTCTATCTCGTCGGCTTCTTCATGCTTCTGTCCGCCGTCCTGATGACCTGGCTCGCCGCCCGCAATCGAACCGCCGAACCGGCACCCGGCCCCGAGCAGCAGCCCTTGGAGGCCCTTCGATGACCCGCCTGTTCAATGACCCCGCGGCCTTCGCCGACGAGGCGCTCGAAGGCTTCGCCGCCGCGCACCGGCGCTGGGTGCGCCCCGTCACCGGCGGTGTCGTACGGGCGGGCGGGACGCCGGCCGGACAGGTCGCGGTGGTCATCGGCGGCGGCTCCGGCCACTACCCGGCCTTCTCCGGCCTCGTCGGCCGGGGGCTGGCGCACGGCGCGGCGGTCGGCAACGTCTTCGCGTCGCCCTCCGCGCAGCAGATCCGCTCCGTGGCACGGGCCGCGCACGCCGGCGGCGGGGTGCTGCTGATGTACGGCAACTACGCGGGCGACGTCCTGCACTTCGGGCAGGCCGCCGAGCGGCTTGCCGCCGACGGCGTCGAGGCGCGCACGTTCGCCGTCACCGACGACATCTCCAGCGCGGCCCCCGAGGAGTCCGCCAAGCGCCGCGGCATCGCCGGCGACCTGCCCGTCTTCAAGGCGGCCGCGGCCGCCGCCGAGCAGGGTCTGCCGCTGGCGGAGGTGCTGGCGGTCGCCGAGCGCGCCAATGCCCGCACCCGCTCCTTCGGCATCGCCTTCTCCGGCTGCACCCTGCCCGGTGCCGACCACCCGCTGTTCACCGTGCCCGAGGCCCGGATGGCCGTGGGCCTCGGCATCCACGGGGAGCCCGGCATCGGCGAGGAGGCCCTGCCGACGGCCGACGAGGCGGCCCGGCTGCTGGTCACCCACCTGCTGGCCGAACTGCCCGACGGCGTCACGGCCCCGGCCGGCGAGCGCGCCGCGGTGATCCTCAACGGGCTGGGTTCGGTCAAGTACGAGGAGCTGTTCGTCGTCTACCGCAAGGTCGCCGAACTGCTCGGCGACGCGGGTGTGGAGATCGTCGACCCCGAGGTCGGGGAACTCGTCACCAGCTTCGACATGGCGGGGGTGTCGCTCACCCTGACCTGGCTCGACGACCGGCTCGAAGAACTGTGGCGGGCCCCGGCCGACACCCCGGCGTACCGCAAGGGCGCGTTCGGCGCCCCGGAGGCCGAAGCGGTCGCCCGGCCGGCGGACGGGACCGGGACGGTCGCCGACGAGCCGGCCGACGAGGCCCTGCCCGACGCCTCCGAGGACTCCCGCCGGGCCGCGGGCACCGTCCTGGCCGCGCTGACCGCGATCGCCGGCACCGTCGACACACACGTCGAGGAGCTCGGCCGGATCGACGCGGTGGCCGGTGACGGCGACCACGGCATCGGCATGCAGCGCGGCGCCACCGCCGCCCGGCAGGCCGCCACCACCGCGTACGGGCTCGGCGCGGGCGCCGGCACCGTCCTCACCCGTGCCGCGGACGCCTGGGCCGACAAGGCGGGCGGCACCTCGGGCGCCCTGTGGGGCAGCATCCTGCGCGCCCTCGGCACCACGCTCGGCGACCAGGAGGCACCGAGCGCGGACCGGGTGGCCGCGGGTGCCGCCGAGGCGTCCGCCGCCGTCCGCCGGCTGGGCGGCGCCGAGGTCGGGGACAGGACGATGGTCGACGTCCTGGTCCCGTTCGCCGACACGCTGTCCGCCGCCACCGCCTCCGGCCTCGCCCTGGCCGAGGCCTGGGACCGGGCCGCCGGCGCCGCCGAGTCGGCCGCCGCCGCCACCGCCGAGCTGCTGCCCCGCAAGGGCCGGGCCCGGCCGCACGCCGAGAAGTCCCTCGGCACCCCGGACGCGGGCGCCCACTCCCTCGCCCTCATCACCCGCGCCGTGCACGGCGTGCTGCTCCCCCACTCCCCCAACCAGCACTGAGGAAAGCCGAGATGACCGAGAAGCTCCGCATCGTCGTCGGATCCGACGACGCCGGCTACCAGTACAAGGAAGCCCTCAAGCGGGACCTGCAGGGCAGCCCCCTGGTCGCCGAGGTCACCGACGTCGGCGTCGACTCCGACGGCCACACCGCCTACCCCAAGGTCGCCATCGCCGCCGCCGAGATGGTGGCGCGCGGCGAGGCCGACCGGGCGCTGCTGGTGTGCGGGACCGGCCTCGGGGTCGCCATCGCCGCCAACAAGGTCAAGGGCATCCGCGCGGTCACGGCGCACGACTCGTTCTCCGTCGAGCGCGCGATCCTGTCCAACAACGCGCAGATCCTCACCTTCGGCCAGCGGGTCATCGGCCTCGAACTCGCCCGCCGGCTGGCCGCCGAGTGGCTCACCTACCGGTTCGACGAGACCTCGCCGTCCGCCGCCAAGGTCCAGCTGATGAGCGACTACGAGAACGACGAGGCAGCAGCCTGATGTCTGCCGCCGCACCACCGCCCGTCCTGCTGGGGGTGAGTCTGAAGATGTACTTCGGCCACCAGCAGACCCTCAACTGGGCGCGCAGGATCTCGGCCCTGGCCGAGCGGCATCCGGCCCTCACCTCCGGCACCGCCCGGCTGTTCGTCCTGCCGTCCTTCCCGGCGATCGTCCCGGCGGCCGGCATCCTCGCCCCGTACGGCATCACCTACGGCGCGCAGGACATCGCCACCGAGGACAGCGGACCGTACACCGGCGAGGTCGGCGGCCCCGCCCTGAAGGAGATCGGCTGCCGCTACGCCGAGGTGGGCCACGCCGAGCGCCGCCGCCTGTACGGCGAGGGCGACACGGTCGTCGCCGCGAAGACGGCCGCCGCCCTGCGCAACGGCCTCACCCCGGTCCTGTGCCTGGGCGAACACGACCAGGCCGACCCGCGCGACGCGGCGGAGCGCACCGTGGCCGAGGCCGAGCGTCTGCTCCAGGGCCTGTCCGGCACCGTGGTCCTCGCCTACGAACCCCAGTGGGCCATCGGCGCGCCCGAACCGGCCTCCGCCGAGCACATCTCCACGGTGTGCGCGGCCCTGCGCGACTGGCTCGACTCCCGTCCGCAGCACGCCGGTTCGACCGTCATCTACGGCGGCAGCGCGGGCCCGGGCCTGCTCACACGGCTCACGGCCGGCGTCGGCGGGCTGTTCCTCGGCCGCTTCGCCCACGACCCGGCGAACGTCGAGGCCATCCTCGACGAGATCTGTTCCCCGGCCGCCACGGCGGTGGCCTGATGGCCTACGGCATCAGCACCTACGCGTACTTCTGGCGTATCTCCGACCGTGCCCCCGAGCCCCTGTCCCTCACCGACATGCTGCGCGACACCGCCGAACTGGGCGGCCAGGTCTTCCAGATCTGCGACTACGCGCCGATCGAGTCCTACGACGCCGCGCGGCTCGCCGATGTCCGCGCCACCGCCCGGGACCTCGGCCTGCGCCTGGAACTCGGCACCCGCGGCATCCGCGCGGAACGCCTGGACACCTACCTCCGGCTGGCCCGGGAACTGGACGTCACCCTGGTCCGCTCGATGCTCAACACGGCCGACCACCGGCCCGGCACCGCCGAAGCGGTCGCCCTGCTGAAGCAGGCCGTCCCCCGGTACGCCGACGCGGGCGTGACCCTCGGCCTGGAGACCTATGAGCAGGTGGCCACCGACGACCTGCTGACTGTCGTTCGCAGGGTCGACAGCCCGCACCTCGGAGTGGTGCTCGACCCGGGCAACAGCGTCGCCCGGCTGGAGCGCCCCGTCGACGTCGTGGCCGCCACCGCGCCCTACGTGGTGAACATCCACGTCAAGGACTTCGCCTTCACGCGCCGCGACGGCTGGGTCGGATTCACCTACGCCGGCTGCCCGTTGGGCGAGGGGCTCCTCGACCACGCCGGCATGATCGCCGCCGTACGGCCGAAGGAGCGCGGCATCAACCAGATCGTGGAGCACTGGCTCCCGTGGCAGGACGAGGGCTTCGACACCACCGCCCGGCTCGAACACCAGTGGACGCAGCACAGCATCAACACCCTTCTGAGGAGCGAGTAATGGCCACCGAGATCCAGACCCAGGCCGACGCCGCGACCGTCGCCGTCATCGGGGCCGCCGGCAAGATGGGCCAGCGCGTCTCCAACAACCTGGTCAAGAGTGACTTCCGGGTGCTCTTCAGCGAGGCCTCGCCCAAGGGCCAGGAGCTGATCCGCGGCCTGGGCCGGGAGCTGACCGAGTCCGCCGACGCCGCCGCGGCGGCCGACGTGATCATCCTCGCCGTCCCCGACGTCGTCCTCGGCAAGGTCTCCGAGGAGCTGGTGCCGCTGATGAAGCCGGGCGCCGTCGTCCTCACCCTCGACCCGGCCGCCGCCTACGCGGGTCTGCTGTTCGCCCGCGACGACATCCACTACGCGTGCGCCCACCCCTGCCACCCGTCGGTGTTCCTGGAGCGCACCACCAAGGAGGAGTGGCAGGACACCTTCGGCGGCATCGCCGCGCCGCAGGAGGTCGTCGCCGCGTACGAGGGCGGGGACGAGGCCAAGCAGAAGCTGGCCGAGTCCGTCATCCGCGTGATGTACGCGCCGGTGGTCGACGTGCACTGGGTCACCGTCAAGCAGCTCGCCGTGCTGGAGCCCACCCTCGTCGAGACCATCGCCTGCATGGTCGGCGCCCTGCTGACCGAGGCGCTGCACGAGACGGTGCACACGGTCGGCGTGCCGGAGAAGGCCGCCCGCGCCATGCTCCTGGGCCACACCCAGGTCGCCCTGGCCAACACCCTCAAGGGCTCCAACCCGTTCTCGGACGCCTGCCTGATCGCCATGGACTACGGCCGTGAGTCCATCGTGCGCGACGACTGGAAGAAGGTCTTCGAGGACGAGGAGCTGGACAAGGTCATCACGCGCATGCTGAAGATCAAGGAGATCAAGCGCTGATGCGCGCGACCCGCTGAGGCCCGTGCCGGCCCCCTTTACGAGGGGCGGCACGGGCCTCGGTCTGCCCCGTCCCCGTCACACCCGTCCCGTCGTCCGTGCCACCGGCCGTCCCCGTGCGGCCGTCCCTAGGAGAGCCATGTCTTCCTCCCCCTCCCCGCTCGAGTGGACCGAGTTGGATCAGCGGGCGGTGGACACCGCGCGCGTCCTGGCCGCCGATGCCGTACAGAAGGTCGGCAACGGCCATCCCGGTACGGCGATGAGCCTGGCACCGGCCGCCTACACCC
>NZ_PENI01000038.1 GCF_003688995.1 Streptomyces shenzhenensis
CCGAGCACGAGGAGGCCGTCTACACCAACATCGCCTTCATGCAAGCCGTGCACGCCCGCAGCTACTCGTCTGTCTTCTCCACGCTCTCCAACACCCCGGAGATCGACGACGCCTATCGCTGGGCGGTACACAACGACGTCCTCCAGCAGCGCTGCAAGACCGTCCTGGCGCACTACTACGGCGACGACCCGCTCAAGCGGAAGGTCGCCTCCACTCTCCTGTCCTCCCTGCTGCTGTACGCAGGCTTCTACCTCCCGCTGCACTTCTCCACCCACGCTCTGCTCACCAACACCGCCGACATGATCCGGCTGATCCTGCGCGACAAGGCCGTGCACGGCTACTACTCCGGCTACAAATACCAGCGCGGCCTGGAGAAGCTCTCGGCCGCCGGACAGGCGGAGATGCGGGAGTTCACGCACGCCCTGCTGGAGGAGCTGTACCAACTGGAGCTCCAGTACTCGGGCGAACTGTACGAGCCCTTCGGGCTGATGGACGACGTGGCCGTCTTCGTCCGCTACAACGCCGACAAGGCGCTGATGAACCTGGGTTATCCCGCCAGGTTCGGCGCGGACCGGACCGAGGTCAACCCGGAGATCCTGGCGGCGCTGTCACCGGGCGCGGACGAGAACCACGACTTCTTCTCCGGCTCCGGCTCCTCCTACGTCATGGGCAAAGCGGAGGACACCGCCGACGACGACTGGGACTTCTGAGAGGTTCGCGAGTCCGATGCCTCGTCACGGCCGGGACAACCTGACGGCGAGGAAGAGCGGTTGCCGACGGGTCTTCCCGTAGCGACGCGGGTCGACGCCGCGGGCCTCCTCGGAGGCCCGCGGCTCCTCCAGGTCGTGCCGGCGTAGAACAGCCCTGTCTCCCGTCCGTTCCCGCGCTGTTTTCAGCAGGCTTTCGCTTCCGTCGAGTCCCATGACGGTCGCGGCACCGCGCTCCAGCAGCTCCGCGGCGTAGTGGCCCGCACCACACCCGAGATCGAGCACCCGCAGCCCACTCACGTCACCCGCGAGTCCCAGCATGGCCGGCCTGTCGGTGTATGCGTTGTAGGCGCTGTCCGTGGCCTGTGCCGCGAACAGTTCGCCCATCTCCCCGTGGTACGCGGTATCGGCTCTCATCCGGCCGATCCTCCCAGTCGGGCATCCGCCACGCCACGGAGTTGGTCGGATCAGGCATCGGAGGGCACCGGCCGTTGCCCCGGCCCGTCGTAGGCGGCAAGCGGGCGGATCAGGGCGTTGTGGCCGAGCTGTTCGGTGATGTGGGCGGTCCAGCCGGTGATGCGGCTCATCACGAAGATCGGAGTGAAAGCGGGGGTGTCGAAGCCCATCAGGTGATAGGCGAGGCCGGCCGGGTAGTCCAGGTTGGGGTGGATGCCCTTGCGGGAGAGCATGGCGTGCCGAAGGGCCGCGTGGAGGGCGGCCTTGCGGGTGACGTCTGGGTCGGCGGCCCGGGCGACCAGCCGGTCGAGAGCGTCCTGCATGATCGGGACGCGGGAGTCGCCGTACTTGTAGACCCGGTGACCGAAGCCCATGATCTTCCGCTTGGCGGCGAGGGCCTCGTCCAGCCACTGCTCGGCGCGTTGCGGGTCGCCGATCTCCGTGAGCATGTGCATCACGGCCTCGTTGGCACCACCGTGCAGGGGGCCCTTGAGGGCCCCGATCGCGGCGGTGACCGCGCTGTAGAGGTCGGAGAGGGTGGAAGTGACCACGCGGGCGGTGAACGTCGAGGCGTTGAAGCTGTGTTCGGCGTACAGCGTCAGGGAGATATCGAAGCAGCGGACCACGTCGGGGTCGGGCACGCTGCCGAAGCACATGTGGAAGAAGTTCTCGGCGTAGCCGAGGCCCGGGTCCGGCGGGATCGGGGCGAGGCCCCGCCGGCGGCGCTGGTCGGCGGCGACCACGGTCGGCAGTTTCGCCAGCAGGGTCAGGGACTTGGCACGGTTGGCGGCCGGGCTGTCGTCGTCCTCGGTGGGGTCCTCGGCACCGAAGTAGCTGACGGCGGTCCGCAGCACGTCCATCGGATGGCAGGTCTCGGGCAGCCTGGCGAGGAGTTCGGAGGTGGTGCGGTCCAGTGGGCGCAGGGCGCGTTCCCGGGCCTTGAAGCCGGCCAGTTGCCGCTCGTCGGGGAGTTCGCCGTACCAGAGCAGGTACGCGACCTCCTCGAAGCGGCGGCGGGCGGCCAGGTCCTGGACCGGATAGCCGCGGTAGGTGAGGGAGTTGGTCTCCTGGATGACGGTGGAGATCTCGGTGGTGTCGACGACGACACCGGCGAGGCCGCGGTGGATCTCGGGTGCGGTGGCGGTCATGGGTGCCTGCCTTCGGTGGTCAGGTGCCGGGCGGGAGGGTGAAGTCGAAGACGGCCGAGTCGAAGGCCGCGTAGTCGGCGTAGCCGAGGAGTTCGTACAGGCGGGAGCGGGTCTGTATGCGGGGCAGCAGGGACTCCTGGGTGCCCTCGGCCGCGAGCGTGCGCAGACCGTCCTCGACGGCGCCCATGGCGAGGCGCAGCAGGGTGACGGGGTAGAGGGCGATGTCGTAGCCGAGGTCCTGGAGGGTGCGCGTGTCCAGCCGGCGGCTCTTGCCGAACTCGGTCATGTTCGCGAGCAGCGGGACCGGGACCGCCTTGCGGAACGCCTCGAACTCCCGCTCGTCGGCGAGGGCTTCGGGGAAGATCGCGTCGGCGCCGGCGTCGACGTACGCCTTCGCGCGGCCGATCGCCGCCGCGAGGCCCTCGACGGCGCGCGCGTCGGTGCGGGCCATGAGGAGGAAGTCGGGGTCGCGGCGGGCGTCCACGGCGGCGCGGACACGACGGATCATCTCCTCGCGGGGGACGACGGACTTGCCGTCGAGGTGGCCGCAGCGCTTGGGGTTGACCTGGTCCTCCAGGTGGAGCCCCGCCAGGCCCGCGTCCTCCATCAGCTGGACCGTGCGGGCCGCGTTCATCGGCTCCCCGAAACCGGTGTCGGCGTCGATCAGGACGGGCAGGTCGGTGACCCGGGTCGTCTGCTGGGCGCGGGCGGCGATCTCGGTGGACGTGGTCAGGCCGATGTCCGGCAGGCCCAGGTCGGCGGCGAGGACGGCGCCGGAGAGATAGGCGGCCTCGAATCCGGTGTCCTGGATGAGCCGGGCGGAGATCGGGTTGAGGGCTCCGGGCATCACCAACAGGCGGTCCCCGGCGAGCCGTTCGCGCAGGGTGTGGCGGCGCTCGGCAGGGGTGGTGCGGGTGTGCAACATCAGAACAGCCCCTTCGGCAGGCTCGCGTCGCAGGCGGCCACGGCCTCGATGTCGACGGCGGGGAACAGGCCGTCCAGGTCGGAGGCGCCCAGCTCGGCCAGGTGCTCGGCGGCGGCCAGGAAGCGGTCCTGATCGGCAGAGGTGACCACGCCCTCGGTCAGGGTGCGGAACTTGCCGGCGTAGGCGGCCCGGTCGAAGGGATGGGCGCCGGCCGGGTGGGCGTCGGCGACGGCGAGTTCGTCCTCGATCAGCGTCCCGTCGTCCAGGGTGATCACCGCGCGTCCGCCGAACGCCCGGCGCTCCGGATCGGGGTCGTGGTAGCGGCGGGTCCACTCCGGATCCTCGACCGTGGTGATCTTCCGCCAGAGTTCGACGGTCTCCGGTCGGCGGGCCCGCTCGGGGGCGTAGGAGCGCTCATGGTGCCAGGTGCCGTCCTCCAGGGCGACGGCGAAAATGTACGGCACCGAGTGGTCGAGGGTCTCGCGGCTGGCCGCCGGGTCGTACTTCTGCGGGTCGTTCGCCCCGGAGCCGATGACGTGGTGGGTGTGGTGGCTGGTGTGCAGCACCACCGAGCGCACCTGCTCCAGCGGGCCGGTCTTCTCGCGCAGCCGCCGCGCCAGGTCGATGATCGCCTGCGCCTGGTACTCGGCGGAGTGCTCCTTGGTGTACGTGTCGAGGATGGCGCGGCGCGGCTCACCGGGTTCCGGGAGCAGCACCGTGTAGTCGGACTCGGGGCCGTCCAGCAGCCACGCCAGGAACCCGTCCTCGCCCTCGTAGATCGGCGAGGGCGAGGTCTCCCCACGCATCGCCCGGTCCACCGCCTCGATGGCCGCTTTGCCGGCGAAGGCGGGCGCATACGCCTTCCAGCTGGAGATCTCGCCCTTGCGGGACTGCCGCGTCGCGGTCGTGGTGTGCACGGCCTGCTGGACCGCCTGGTACACCGTCTCGGTCGGCAGTCGCAGCAGCGCGCCCAGACCGCAGGTGGTGGCCGCGCTCAGGTGGGCCACATGGTCGATGCGGTGCGCGTGCAGGCACATGCCCTTGACCAGGGCGACCTGGACCTCGCACGCGGCGACGACAGCGCGCAGCAGGTCGGCGCCGGTGCGGCCGGTGTGCTGAGCGACCGCGAGCAGGGGCGGGATGTTGTCGCCCGGGTGGGAGTAGTCGGCGGCCAGGTAGGTGTCGTGGAAGTCGAGTTCGCGTACGGCGGTTCCGTTGGCCCAGGCCGCCCACTCCGGGGAGACCCGGGCCGGGGTGCCGAAGACCGAGGCGCCGGGGGTGCTTGCACGGTGGGCGGTGGCCTGGGCGCGGGCGACCGCGACCGGGCGGCGCAGCAGGGCGGCCACGGCCACCGAGGCGTTGTCGATCACCCGGTTGACGGCCATGGTCACACTGTCGGCGTCCAGTTCCTCGGTGGCGGTGGCCACGGCGGCGAGCCGCCAGGCGAGCTGGTCCTCCCGGTGTAGCCGGTCGGCGCTGGGGTGGACACGGACGTGGTGCTCGATCACGGGACTCCTCGCGGTCTCGGGCGGCAGCGCCCGGACGTCGTCGGACGGCAGTGCCTGGTGCGGCTGTCTCTGAGCCTGCCCGCCGACAGACCACGGGGCCACTGGGCCACATTGCGGAATCCGTACACCGTGGAGGTGTGAATCTGCGAATCCTGCGAATTCTGCGAATGCTATCTTC
Organism: Streptomyces shenzhenensis; assembly: GCF_003688995.1. Classification (GTDB taxonomy): domain Bacteria; phylum Actinomycetota; class Actinomycetes; order Streptomycetales; family Streptomycetaceae; genus Streptomyces; species Streptomyces shenzhenensis_A. The sequence continues at coordinate 4,923 of NZ_PENI01000038.1, forward strand.
GCAAGCAGGAAGCCCGTGATCGGTGCGACCGGGGAGGTGGGTGTCCATGGCCAGGCAACCGACCGAGCGGAAGATCTACGCTCACGCCAAGCTCCGTCGGCTGCGCCGGGAGCAGGGTATGAACCAGGTCGAGATGGCGCACGCCCTCGGTATCTCCGCCAGCTACGCCAACCAGCTCGAACAGAGCCAGCGCCCGTTGACCGCGCCCGTGCTGCTGCGGATCGCTGAGGTCTTCGGGGTGGACGCGGAGTTCTTCTCCGAGGCGAAGGAGGACCGGCTCGCCACCGATCTGCGGGCCGCGCTCGCCGACGAGGCGTGCGGGGTCGAACTGCCCGCCGCCGAGGAGATCGCCGAGGCCGCCCGCGACCATCCCGAGATGGCCCGCGCCCTGGTCGCCCTGCACCGCCGCTACCGCGACGCCGCCGAACAGGCCGCCGCGCTCGGTTCCCCGGGCTCGGCCGACGCCCTGCTGCCACCGAGCGAGCCGCACGACGAGGTCCGGGACTTCTTCTACGCCCACCACAACCACTTCGAGCCGCTGGACGCCGAGGCGGAGCGGATCGCCGAGGCCCTGGAACTGCGGCCGGGCCGCACGGCCGATCCGCTCGCCGCGCGTCTCGCCGAGCGGCACGGCGTCAAGGTGGTGCGGACCACCGCCGGCCGGTCCGCCGATGCCCGGCGCTTCGACCCGGACACCGGGCTGCTGTTCCTCTCCCCCTGGCTCAGTGACGGCCAGCGCGCCTTCCAACTGGCCACCCAGCTGGCCCTGCTGGAGCACGACCCACTGCTCGCCCAGCTCGCCGACAGCGCACCGGAACTGACCGCACCCGAGTCGCCGGCGCTGGCCCGTATCGGGCTGGCAAACTACTTCGCGGGCGCGCTGCTCATGCCGTACACCGCCTTCCACACCGCGGCCGAGGAGGTGCGTTACGACATCGAGCTGCTGTCGGCCCGGTTCGGCGTCGGCTTCGAGACCGTCTGCCACCGGCTGAGCACTCTCCAGCGCACCGGACGGCGGGGCGTGCCGTTCTCGTTCCTGCGGGTCGACCGCGCCGGGAACATCTCCAAACGCCAGTCCGCAACCGACTTCCACTTCTCCCGGCTCGGCGGCACCTGCCCGCTGTGGACGGTGTACGAGGCGTTCTCCGCTCCCGGCCGGATACTCACCCAGGTCGCCGAGATGCCCGACGGCAAGCGGTACTTCTGGATCGCACGGACCATCACCCGCGGTGGCTTCGCCCATCACGCCCCGCGTGCCGAGTTCGCCATCGCGCTCGGCTGCGAACTGCGGCACGCACACCGGCTCGTCTACGCCGAGGGCATCGCTCTTGACGACCCCCGCGCCGCCACCCCGATCGGCCTCGGCTGCCGCATCTGTGAGCGCCGCGACTGCGCCCAGCGCGCCCGGCCCCCGGCCGGTGGCCGACTCGCCGTCGACCCCGACCGGCGTACGTACGTGCCCTACCCGGTGGAGACCGGCACATCGTGAAGCGATCAGGCGGCCGGCCGTGGGCATGGTCAGGTCTGCTCCCCGCTCCGGTCCCGGATGGCTCGTACGATGCCGGAGAAGTCCTCCGCGGCTCCGGCGCGTTCGGCGTAGGCGGCGTACAACTCAGCGGCTCGCATGCCCAGTTCGGCGTTCACGCCACCGGCGCGGGCCGCGTTCGCCGCCAGTCCGAGGTCCTTGGCCATGAGGGAGGCGGCGAAGCCCGGACGGTAGTCGCGGTTGGCCGGGCTGGCCGGAACGGGGCCAGGGACCGGGCAGTTGACGCTGAGCGCCCAGCATTGGCCGGAGGCGGTCGAGGCCACGTCGTACAGGGCTTGGTGGGACAGGCCGAGGCTCTCGCCGAGGACGAACGCCTCACTGACGACGATCATGGAGACGCCGAGGATCATGTTGTTGCAGATCTTGGCGGCCTGTCCGGCGCCCGGCCCGCCGCAGTGCACGGCCTTCTTGCCCATGGCTTCCAGCAGCGGCCGGGCCTCGGCGAACTCGGCTCCGCCCCCGCCGGCCATGAAGGTGAGGGTGGCGGCCTCGGCGCCGACGACGCCGCCGGAGACCGGGGCGTCCAGGGCCCGCATCCCGGCGGTGACGGCACGGTCGTGAGCCGTGCGGGCGTCGGCGACGTCGATGGTGGAACAGTCGACGAACAGGGTTCCGGGGCGGGCGGCACCGAGAATGTCGTCGTACAGGCCCAGGACGTGACGGCCGGCGGGCAGCATGCTGATCACGACGTCCACGTCCGCGACAGCGTCCCGGGCGGAGGCTGCGGGCTCCAGGCCGGCCCCGGGGGTGACCACGAGGTCGTAACCGCGCACCCGGTGGCCGGCCTTGACGAGGTTGGCGGCCATGGGGGCACCCATGTGTCCGAGTCCGATGAATGCGACGGATCGGCTCACCAGGCCACCTCCTGGGCGGTGTCGGGTCCGGCGAGCCCGAGTTCGCGCTCGCCGAGGGAGGTGAAGAAGCGCGCCACGTCGGCGTCGGTGACCTCGGCGAGGGTAGCCGGGTCCCAGTGCGGGTCGCGGTCCTTGTCGATCACCTGGGCGCGGATGCCCTCCAGGAGGTCGTGGGTGGCGAGGGCGGCGCAGGAGACCCGGTACTCCTGGTCCAGGACCCGCTCCAGAGCGCCGAGGTGCCGGGCGCGACGCAGAGCCTTCAGGGCGACCTTCAGGGCAGTGGGTGACTTGGTGAGCAGGGTCTCGGCCGTCTCCTTCGCGGCCGGGTCGCCGTGGGCGAGCAGCCGCTGGACGATCTCCTCGACCGTGTCGGCGGCATAGCAGGCGTCGATCCACTCCCGGTGGCCGGCAAGATTCCCCTCCGGCGCCGGGCCTACGTGCCGGGTGAGCGCCTCGTGCACGGGCAGGTCGGCGAGGTCGGCCACCAGCCGTCGGAGCTGGTCAGCCGGGACACAATGGTCGGCGAGCCCGCACAACAGCGCGTCGTCGGCACCGATTTGAGAGCCCGTCAGTGCCAGGTGGGTGCCCAGTTCACCGGGCACGAGGGCGAGCAGGTAGGTACCGCCGACATCGGGGACGAAGCCGATGCCGGTCTCCGGCATGGCGATCCTCGACCGCTCGGTGACGATACGGACGCTGCCGTGCGCCGAGACACCGACACCGCCGCCCATGACGATGCCGTCCATGACGGCGACGCAGGGCTTGGGGTAGCGGGCGATGTGGGCGTTGAGGCGGTATTCGTCGCGCCAGAAGGCGGTCGAGGCCGTGCCGTCGCCGGTGCGGGCATCATGGTGGATGGTCCGGATGTCCCCGCCCGCGCACAGGCCGCGGGCCCCCGCACCGGTGATGACGACGGTGTCGACAGCCGGGTCGTCCTCCCACTCGGTCAGGGCTTCGGCGATGCGCAGCACCATCTCGTGCGACAGCGCGTTCAGTGCTTTCGGCCGGTTGAGAGTGATGTGCGCGGCCCGTCCGGTGCGGTGCAGCAGGACGGACGCTTCGGCGCCGGTCATCCGAACGCCTCCGTCAGGCCTCGGGCCACGATGACGCGCATGATCTCGTTGCTTCCTTCCAGGATCTGGTGGACCCGCAGGTCCCGGACGATCTTCTCGATGCCGTACTCGCTGAGGTAGCCGTAGCCGCCGTGCAGTTGCAGCGCCCGGTCGGCCACCGAGTAGCCGGTGTCGGTGGCGTACCTCTTCGCCATCGCGCACAGGTACGGCGCCTGCGGGTCACCCCGGTCGAGGGCCTGGGCGGCCTGCTGGACCAGGGCCCGGGCGGCGGCGAGTTCGGTCGCCATGTCGGCGAGGCGGAAGCGCAGAGCCTGGGCGTCGAGGAGGCGTTGTCCGAACGCCTCCCGGTCGGCGAGGTGGGCGAGGCTGCGGTCGAGCGCGCTGCGGGCGCCACCCAGGGAGCAGGCGGCAATGCCGAGCCGGCCACCGTTGAGACCGTTCATGGCGATACGGAAGCCCTGTCCCTCGCGGCCGAGGAGCCGGTCAGCGGGCAGCCGGACGGCGTCCAGCACGACCTGCCGGGTGGGCTGGGCGTTCCAGCCCATCTTGCGTTCGTTCGGGCCGAAGGTGACGCCGCGGTCGTCCTTGTCGACGACGAACGCGGAGATCCCGTCGGAACCGGCGCCGCCGGTGCGGGCCATCACCACATACAGGTGAGAGGCGCCCGCGCCGGAGATGAACTGTTTGACGCCGGTGAGCACCCAGTGGTCGCCCTCGCGGACGGCGCGGGTGGTGAGGGCCGCCGCATCCGAACCTGCGCCCGGTTCGGTCAGGCAGTAGCTGGCCAGGTCCTCCATGGCGCACAGGCGGGGCAGCCACCGCTCGCGCTGGGCGTCGTCGCCGTACCGGTCCACCATCCAGGCGACCATGTTGTGGATGGAGAGATATCCGGCGATGGAGGGGCAGCCGGAGGCGAGGGCCTCGAAGACGAGAACGCCGTCGGCGCGGGTGAGGCCGGAGCCGCCGGACGCCTCACGGACATAGCTGCCGCCGAGGCCGAGCCCGGCGGCCTTGCGCAGGACGTCCACCGGGAAGTGCTTGTCCCGGTCCCAGTCCAGGGCGTGCGGAGCAAGGTGGTCCTGGGCGAAGTCGAGAGTGGTCTCCACGAGGGCCTGCTGGTCCTCGCTGAGCAGAGTGAAGGTCATCGTCCGCTCACCCCATCGTCGGGATCGTGAAGCTCGCGCCCTCCCGCAGGCCGGCGGGCCAGCGCGAAGTGACCGTCTTCGTACGGGTGTAGAAGCGGATCGAGTCGGGACCGTGCTGGTTGAGGTCGGTCGCGACACCGTTGCCGTAGGCATGCTCGCCGGGCAGACGCAGGGCCTCCGCGTAGTCGGCGGCGCGGACGACCGACAGGGCCGGGCCGAAGATCTCCTCCTGGTAGATGCGCATCCCCGGGGTGACCCGGTCGAAGAGCGAGGCGCCGGCGAAGAACCCGTTCTCGTGGCCGAGGAGCGTGAAGTCCCGTCCGTCCAGGACGAGTTCGGCGCCCTCCACGACACAGGGTCCCGATGCGCTCCTTGAGGCGGGCGACAAGCGGGACGGCGACGGAGATCGCCATGCAGCGCTCCCCTGCCGAGCCGTACAGGGTGTCAACGGCCTCCCGGGCGATGAACTGGGTGATGCCGGCGACCACACCGAGGGGTGCGCGCAACGAGTCCTGGACCTCGCCGGTGTCGGGGTCGTACACATCGCCGTAGGCCCCCGATGTTCCCGGGGTGTGCCTTCCGCCGATGAAGTGAGTCAGTTCGCGCACGGGGGCGCGGTCTTGGGTACGGACCATGGGTGCCTGCTCTCGTCAGGTGATCCGGATGGCGCGCCGGACCGGCACACGGAGACGCGGTGGCGTACGTACGCGTGCCTGAGCGGCGCGAGAACGCGGCTGGCGTGGCAGCCGTCAGGCGGTGACGGCCGGAGGTCGGTGATCTGTCCGGTATCGAACGCGCCCTGGGACGGGTCTGCCGGAAGCGTGGATGCGCACCGGTGCCATGCGTGTCAGCTCCATCCTCGTGGACAACACGGAACATCCCGCGGCCGGTATCCTGACTCCCGGATCAACGCGCGCCGTCCGCCTTCCCGACATCCAGCTCGTCAGTGGCGTCCTGCTCGACGGCACACTCCCCGGTCACAGTGGCGGGACCGTGCCGGAATCACACCGGCTTCCCTGCACCGCGGGCCTTGCTCACGACTATATGGTTGGACGTCCTAGCAAATCCAGCTCCCGATTGCGCCAGATGCCGTCGTGCCTGGTCAGCGGTGGTCGGCCGGGTCCGTTCGAGGTGTCGCGAAAGTGAGCGCCGAGCGGGCGCATCAACGGTCGTAGGGTCGCGGCATGCGCATCGTCTCTCTGCTGCCCGCCGCAACCGACATCGTCGCCGAGCTCGGCCTGTCCGCGCGGCTCGTCGGCCGCACCCACGAGTGCGACTGGCCGCCGCGCGAGATCGCATCGGTACCGGTGGTGACCGGCGCCGACCTCGATCAGAACCGGCTGACCAGCCGGGAGATCTCGGACGCGGTGGGCGGCGCGGCTCACTCCGGGTCCTCGCTCTACGTCCTCGACACAGAGGCACTCGCGGCCCTGCACCCCGACGTGGTCCTCACCCAGGACCTGTGCGAGGTGTGCGCCGTCTCCTCCGACAAGGTCAGCCGGACCGTACGACTGCTCGACGCGGACACCCGTGTCCTGAGCCTGGAGCCACGCACGCTCGACGACGTACTCGACTGCCTGGTCACGGTGGGCGAACTGCTGGGTGTGCGGGAGCGGGCGCGGCGGCGCCGGGCCGAGTTGCAGGCCCGTCTCGAACGGGTTCGGGCCTCGGTCACCGGACGCGACCGCCCCCGAGTGCTGTCCATCGAGTGGCTCGATCCGCTGTGGCCGGCCGGACACTGGGTACCCGAGCAGGTCACCGCCGCCGGAGGTACACCGCTCCTGGCCTCGCCCGGCGAACACACGAAACCGATGGCGTGGGAGGCGGTACGCGCCGCACGACCGGACGCCATCCTGGTCATGCCATGCGGCTTCCCACCCGAACGGACACTGCGCGAGTCGGAGCTGCTCACCGGGCTGCCGGGCTGGCAGGACCTGCCGGCCGTGCGGGCCGGACGCGTCTGGGTGCTGGACGGCCCGGCCTACTTCAACCGCCCCGGTCCCCGGGTGGTGCGTGGGGCGGAGCTGCTGGCCCAGGTCCTGCACGGGGTGCCGGCCGGGGAACCGGCGGCACCGGACGAGGCACGCCTTTTCTCCGCCGCGTAAGCACTACGCGTCTCGCAGAAGGCGGTCCACGTGAAGGCGCCCTTGTCCCGTGCTCAGGAACCGCCGAGCCGGATCGCCTTGATGAGCAGCAGCAGGGCGCTGAAGATCAGATAGCCGCGCAGCGCCATCATGCCCAGCCGGGTGCCGGCGGACCAGCGCACCGGGTGCAGGAGTGCCAGGGGCGGCATGCGCCAGGCCAGCTTCTCGGCCTGCGACATCACCGGGACCGGCCGCGCGGGCATGCGCCGTCGGCCGGCCCGGAGGGTGACAGCGGCCGCGATCAGGCCGGTGACCAGTGCACCCGCCGTCCAGATCGTGAGCCGGGTGACGTTGACCGCCGGGAAGAGCGTGGTCACCATCAGCGTGCCGGAGAGCGTCAGCAGGACGGCGATGATGACAGTGGCGACCACGTTCAGCCAGCGCGGGTTGACCCAGGGGCCGAGCACTTCGGTGTCGTTGCACAGCAGGAGCAGGAACGCACTGGCGGAGGGCAGCAGCAACCCGGCCAGGGCCTGCACGGCCAGGGTGATCAGACCGAGCGGCGCGCCCGGAATGAGGACGATGCCCGCCGCGACCAGGACCAGCAGGCTGTAGGAGGCGTAGAACTGCTTGGCCTCGCCGAAGCTGCGGTGCAGGGAGTGACGCAGGTTGAAGACATCACCGAAGGCGTAGCTGGTGGCCAGGGTGACGGCGGCCGCTCCGATGATGCTGGCGTCCAGCAGGACGATGGCGAACAGCACGCCGAGCAGCGGGTCATGACGGCCGAGGGCATCGGCGACTCCGCCGGCATCGGTGAACCGTCCGTGGGCGATGCTGCCCCGGGTCGCGAAGTCGGCGACCATGACCAATGCGGCGGCGCCCGCGACGACCACGAGGGAGCCGATCACCGTGTCGGCGCGCTCATAGCCGATGAAGCGGGGGGTGATGCGTTTGTCGATCACGTTGGACTGCTGGAAGAACAGCTGCCATGGGGCGACGGTGGTGCCGACGATCGCGATGATCAGCAGTACCGCTTCGCTGGTGACGCCGCCCTGGATGCCGGGTACCACGAAGTCGTGCGCCGCCCGGCCCCACTGCGGCTGGGACATGAGGGTCAGCGGGATCAGCAGCAGGCTGGCGCCGATGAAGGCGAACATGGCGCGCTCCCAGCGGCGGAAGGAACCGCTGGCGGCCACGGCGATCAGGATGACGGCGGCTACCGGGACCACGACGTACCGCGAGACGCCGAGGTATTCGGAGGCCAGGGAGACGCCGATGAACTCGGTCACGATGGTGAGGAAGTTGAGGAGGAAGAGGTCACCGACGCTGAACCAGCCCCAGAAGCGGCCGAACCGCTCGGTGATCAGGCGCGCATGGCCGACACCGGTGACGGCGCCCAGCCGTACGACCATCTCCTGGTTGACGATCAGGACGGGGATGAGCAGGAGCAGCACCCACAACAGTGAGTAGCCGTGGTTCTGGCCCGCTTGTGCATAGGTGGCGATGCCGCCCGCGTCGTTGTCGCCGACCATCACGATGATGCCCGGGCCGACGATGGCCAGCAGGGTCAGCAGGCGGGCCCTGAAGCCGGGGCGTTCCTCGATGCGGGCGTGGGGGACGTGGCCGAAGGCCCCCTGGATCTCGCTGAGGCGGGCCTCGGCGAGCACGGGACCGGGCCGTGCGGGGCGGGGTCGCGGGGCGGGGTGGGGGGTGCCCCTCTTCGCGGGCGGTTCAGCGGGACGCTGCGGTGGCCCCGGCGTACGCTCCGGACGCTGCCGCCCCGGTGGCTCCGAGGTTCGCTTCTGCGCGGCCGGTCCGGGAGGCCGCTGCTGCTCCGCCGGGCGGGGCTCTGCCGGTCCGGTGGGGCTCTCCGCGTGGCCCGCGGGCTGGGGATGCCCGGGCTCCTGACGGGCCGGGGGTTCCCGGCGGGGCGGCTGCGGGGGCTCGGGGCGGCCCGCTCCTCGGGTCGGCCGGTCGTCTTCGGTCATGATCCGGGCGGCCTGTCGTGCGGTGAGCCGCCAGGTCCGGGCTCTTCCACATGGTGGGCCGGGTGCGGTGCGGGCTCGCGTCGGCGCCAGTCCTCCGGGATGACCACGTCGAGCACGTCGTCGACCGTGATGACGCCCACGATGCGGTGCTCGTCGTCGACCACCGGCACGGTGAGCAGGTTGTAGTCGGTCATCAGCAGGGCGACGTCCTCGACGTCGGTGTCCGGACCGGCCCGGACCGGGTCGCGGTCCGCCACGTCGTCCAGCCGTGCCACCGGGTCGGCCTGCAGCAGTTCCACCAGGGTGACCACGCCGCGCAGCCGCTGTGCCTCTCCGACCAGGTACACGCTGGTCAGCGCCTCGGGCTGGAGGGCACGGGCCTCGCCCGCCGCCCGCAGCGCCGCCGCCACGGTGCTGCTGCCCGTCATGGTGAGAACGTCGAGCGCCATCAATCCACCCGCGCTGGAGGGGTTGAACCCCATCAGCGTCAGTACCTTGGTGCGCTGCCCGGCGGGGAGCGCGTCCAGTACGGGCTGGCGCCGACTCTGCGGGAGATCGTTGATGGCGTCCGCGGCGTCGTCGGCACGCATCCGGGCGATCACCTGGGCGATCTCGGCGTCGCTGCGCTCGCGCAGCAGACGCGTCTGCGAGTCCGGCTCCAGCTCCTCGAACACATCCGCTTCGAGCTCCGGATCGGCGTGGACCGTCTGCAGGATCTCATGCGACTCCGTACGGTTGGCGTCCTCCAGCAGATCCGCGAGGTCGGCCGGCTTGAGCCGGCCGAGACGGGCGAACGGCCCGCGCACCCCGGCGGAGCGGGCGTGACCGATCAGCGGCTCGAAGGACTTCCAGTCACGCCAGTCGGGGTGTGCGGCACGGCCGCCGGGGAAGCCCCGAAGGCGGGGCGGCCGCCGCGTGTCCAGGCAGGTCAGCGCCCACCCGTCCGGCCGCCGCTCCAGCTCGATGTCGTACGCCCGGACCAGCTCGACATCGGCCACATCGATGACCCGGTGGCCCAGCACGTCCGCCCGCAGCAGCACCTCTCTCGCGCGCCGCTCGAAGTGACGCAGGTCCACCCGCGGGCTGCTCAGAGTGATCTTCCCCTCGTCCAGATCGGCGACCTGCTCGGCGGGCACGAAGACCTCGCGCCCGCCCACCTTGGCGACCAGCCCGGTGACCAGCGGATAGTCCCGCCCCCGCAGCCGCACGATGACGTCGGAGAGCCTCCCCACCACCTCGCCGTCGCCCCCGACCAGCGGCCGGCGCAATAGCTGCGCAAGGTGTACGCGTGTCACACCTTCACGGTAGACATACCTTCACCAATCGGGACAGAAGGCCGCCATGGCGTGCCGCCGTGTCGGGAAAGCCCGGCAGATCCGCCACGCGCGGGCTCACGGACTACAGCGCTGGGAGGCTGACCGCATCCCACGCTCACCGTGCCGTGTCTCCGCTGGGTTCGAAGCGGTAGCCCATGCGGGGCTCGGTGATCAGATAGCGCGGATGCGCCGGGTCGGGCTCGAGCTTGTGGCGCAGGCCCGAGATATTGATACGCAGATAGTTGGAGTGCTGGTCGTGGCCCGGTCCCCAGATATTGCGCAGCAGTTGACGGCCGGTGAGCAATCGTCCGGGATTGCGCAACAGCGTGGCGAGCAGCTGCCATTCCTTGGGCGTGAGGTGGACGGTCTCGCCGCGTCCCGCCTCGCCCACCACGGTGCAGGCGGTCAGGTCGACGGCGTAGTCGCCGACAGTGACGGTCCGGGGTCCGCCGCCGCGGTCCGTACGACGCAGCACGGCACGCAACCGGGCCAGCAGCTCCTCCATGGCGAACGGCTTGGTCACGTAGTCGTCGGAGCCCGCGTCCAGGACCTCGGCGACATCGGCGGGTGCGGCATGCTCCGACAGCGCGATGAGCGGCATGGACGACCAGGACCGCAGACCGGTGATCAGGTCGATACCGTCGGCGTCCGGCAGGTCGACGTCGACGATCGCGCCGTCCGGCGGCTTGCTGGAGGCCAGGCGCAGGGCACTCCTTGCGTCGGGCGCGGTGGCGACGGCGTAGCCCTGCGCGGTGAGACTGACGTCCAGGGCGCGCAACAGCTGCGGCTCGTGGTCGACGACCAGCAGGTGACGCGTCATCTCGGCACCACTCCTTGTGTGACGCATGGTGCGGGGGGCGTGTTCATCGTTGCTTCAACGCGGCCAGATCGTGGTCGAGCCGGACGACGTTGACGCTTTCCTGCCCCAGGAAACCCAGCGGACGGCCGCTGATGTGCTCGGCGACGAGCTTGCGGACCGTGGCCGGGTCCAGCCCACGGGACTTCGCCACCCGGTTCACCTGCTCGTAGGCGTACGCGGGTGAGATGTCCGGATCGAGACCGGAGCCGGAGGCGGTGACCGCGTCGGCGGGGACATTCCCCGGCCTGACCCCGTCGAACGCGGCCACGGCGGCGCGGCGCTGGGCGATTGTCTTGATCAGGATGGCGTTGTTGGGGCCCAGGTTGGAGGCGCCGGAGCTGGTGGGGTCGTAGCCGGTCCGTCCCGCCGCGGACGGGCGGGGCTGGAACCACTTGGGGTCGGGTGCCGGCGTGGTCTGGCCCTTGCGCAGCGGGAGGCTGAAGTTCTGGCCGATGCGGGCGGAGGCGACCGGACGCCCGTTGTCCTTGATCATGGCACCGTTGGCCTGGTACGGAAAGAGTCCCTGAGCGATGCCGGTGACGGCCAGCGGGTAGGCGATGCCGGTGATCACGGTGAACACCAGCAGCATGCGCAGCGCCGCCAGGTGGTGGCGGACCACGTGAGCGAGAGTGCCGAGCACGGGGTTCTCCCTCCTTGTCGGTCAGTGGAGTCCGGGGACGAACTGAACGATCAGGTCGATGACCTTGATGCCGAGGAACGGCAGCACCAGGCCGCCGAGGCCGTACAGCCAGATGTTGCGGCTCAGCAGCGCCGCCGCCGAGGACGGCCGGTAGCGCACGCCGCGCAGCGCCAGCGGGATCAGCACGATGATGATCAGTGCGTTGAAGATGATCGCCGAGGCGATCGCCGAGGTCGGGCTGTGCAGGCCCATGATGTTGAGATGGCGCAGCCCCGGGTAGACGCTCGCGAACATCGCGGGGATGATCGCGAAGTACTTGGCGACGTCGTTGGCGATGGAGAAGGTGGTCAACGAGCCCCGGGTGATCAGGAGTTGCTTGCCGATCTCGACGATCTGGATCAGCTTGGTCGGGTTGGAGTCGAGGTCGACCATGTTGCCGGCCTCCTTGGCGGCCGACGTACCGGTGTTCATCGCCACCCCGACATCCGCCTGCGCCAGGGCCGGTGCGTCGTTGGTGCCGTCACCGGTCATCGCGACCAGCTTGCCGCCCGCCTGCTCCCGCCTGATCAGGGCGAGCTTGTCCTCGGGGGTGGCCTCCGCGAGGAAGTCGTCCACCCCCGCCTCCTGGGCGATCGCCCTCGCGGTCAGCGGGTTGTCACCGGTGATCATCACCGTGCGGATGCCCATGCGGCGCAGCTCGTCGAAGCGGTCGCGCATACCGTGCTTGACGACATCCTTGAGGTGGATGACGCCGAGGATCCGGGCGCTCTCGGCCCCTGCCCTCCGCACCACCTCGCCGACGACCAGCGGCGTGCCGCCGGTGGCGGAGATACCGTCGACCAGTGGGCCGACCTCGGCGGTGGGATGACCACCGTGCTCGCGCACCCAGCGCATGACCGCCGTGGCCGCGCCCTTGCGCAGGGAGCGGTTGTCCAGCTCGCCGTCGAGGTCCACCCCCGACATCCGGGTCTGCGCGGTGAACGGGACGAACTCGGCGTGCTCCAGCTCGCCTTCGGTCCGGGCGCGCAGCGCGTGACGTTCTTTGGCGAGGACCACGATCGAGCGCCCTTCGGGTGTCTCGTCGGCGATCGAGGACAACTGGGCGGCGTCCGCCAGCGTTTCCAGGTCCACGCCCCTGACCGGCAGGAACTCGGCGGCCTGCCGGTTGCCCAGGGTGATGGTGCCGGTCTTGTCCAACAGCAGAGTGTTGACATCACCCGCGGCCTCCACGGCGCGTCCTGACATGGCCAATACGTTGCGCTGCACGAGCCGGTCCATCCCCGCGATGCCGATCGCGGAGAGCAGCGCGCCGATCGTGGTCGGGATCAGGGCGACGACCAGCGCCACCAGGATGACGATGGACTGCTCGGCGCCGGCGAAGATGGCGAAGGGCTGCAGGGTCACCACGGCGACCAGGAAGACGATGGTCAGCGAGGCGAGCACGATGTTCAGCGCGATCTCGTTCGGTGTCTTCTGCCGGGCCGCGCCCTCCACCAGCGCGATCATGCGGTCGATGAAGGTTTCCCCGGGTTTCGAGGTGATCCGGACCACGATGCGGTCGGACAGCACCTTCGTCCCGCCCGTCACGGCCGAGCGGTCACCGCCGGACTCGCGGATCACCGGCGCCGACTCACCCGTGATCGCGGACTCGTCCACGCTCGCGATGCCCTCGACCACATCGCCGTCACCGGGGATGATCTCACCGGCCTCGACCACGACCAGATCGCCGAGCCGCAGTTCGGTGCCCGACACCTCCTCGGTGACCTCTGGTGGGCCGGACCTCCGGTCCTGGATGACACGGCGGGCCGTCGTGTCCTTCTTCGTCCGGCGCAGTGTCTCCGCCTGCGCCTTGCCGCGTCCTTCCGCCACCGCCTCCGACAGGTCGGCGAAGACCACGGTCAGCCAGAGCCAGACGGTGATCACCCAGGCGAAGACGCTCGGGGCCCTGATCGCCGACAGGGTGGTCAGCACCGCGCCGACCTCGACCACGAACATCACGGGGTTCTTGACCATCAGGCGCGGGTCGAGCTTGCGCAGCGCGTCGGGGACGGAGGCGAGGAGCAGCCTGGGCTCCAGCATTCCCGCGGAGATCCGGCGGGATGCGGCCACCGGCGGGCCCTTCGGCGCCTTGGCTTCCACGGTGGTGGCGGGCATCAGTGCAACCCTTCCGCGAGCGGCCCCAGCGCGAGCGCGGGCAGGTAGGTGAGGCCGACGACGATGAGGATCACGGCGGACAGCAGGCCGACGAACTGGGGCCGGTGGGTGGGCAGCGTGCCCACCGTGATCGGCACCGGCTGCTGCTGGGCGAGCGATCCGGCCAGCGCCAGCACGAACACCATCGGCAGGAAGCGGCCCAGGAGCATCGCCAGCCCGAGCGCGGTGTTGTACCAGACGGTGTTGGTGCTCAGCCCGGCGAACGCGGAGCCGTTGTTGTTGGCGGCCGAGGTGAAGGCGTAGAGCACTTCGGAGAAGCCGTGCGGACCGTGGTTGAGCATCGCCGCACGCTCACCTGGCAGGGCCATCGCGACGCCGGTGCCGACCAGCACGATCGCCGGGGTGGTGAGGATGTACAGCGAGGCGTACTTCATCTCCCGGCCGCGCAGCTTCTTGCCCAGGTACTCGGGCGTGCGGCCGACCATGAGGCCGGCGATGAAGACCGCCACGACGGCCAGGATCAGGATCCCGTAGAGGCCGGATCCGGTGCCGCCGGGCGCGATCTCGCCGAGCATCATGTTGAAGATCGTCAGGCCGCCGCCGCCCGGCGTGTACGAGTCGTGGAAGGAGTTGACCGCGCCGCAGGACGTCAGGGTCGTGGACACGGCGAACAGGGCCGAGCCCCAGATCCCGAAGCGCTGTTCCTTGCCCTCCATCATCCCGCCGGCCGCGTGTCCGGCCGAACTGCTCACGCTGTGCAGCTCGTTGGCGGTGACGATGGCCAGCGAGGCGGCCCAGATCAGCGCCATCACGGCGACGATGGCGTAGCCCTGGCGCTTGTCACCGACCATCGTGCCGAAGGTACGGGGCAGCGTGAAACCGATCACCAGCAGCAGGTAGATCTCCAGCCAGTCGGTGAACGGATCGGGGTTCTCGAAGGGGTGGGCGGAGTTGGCGTTGTAGAACCCGCCGCCGTTGGTGCCCAGTTCCTTGATGACCTCCTGGGAGGCGACCGGGCCGCCGGGGATGGACTGGTGCTGCCCGGCGATAGTGGTGATCGACTGGAAGCCGTGGAAGTTCTCGATCGTGCCCGCGGCGACCAGCACGACGGCCATGACCAGCGAGATCGGCAGCAGTATCCGCAGCACGACCCTGGTGAGGTCCTGCCAGAAGTTGCCGACCCGGTCGGTGTTCTTGCGGGTGAACCCACGGATCAGGGCCGCGACCACGGCGATTCCGACCGCCGCCGAGACGAAGTTCTGCACGGCCAGGCCCGCCATCTGCACCAGATGGCCCATGGTCGACTCGCCGGAGTAGGACTGCCAGTTGGTGTTGGTGACGAAGGAAGCGGCGGTGTTGAAGGACAGGGCGGGCGCGGCCGCCTTCATGCCGAGGGAGAGCAGCAGATGGTTCTGCAGCCGCAGGAAGCCGTAGAGGAACAGCACCGAGACCACGGAGAACGCGAGCACACTGCGCAGGTAGCCGGGCCATGTCTGCTCGGCGTCCGCGTGCACCCCGCCGACCCGGTAGACCAGGCGCTCCGCACGCCAGTGCCGGGGCGAGGCCAGGACATGGGCCATGTAGTCGCCGAACGGACGGAAGGTCAGGGCCAGCGCACCGACCAGGGCGATGATCTGCAGCCAGCCCGCGAGAGTGGCGTTCATCGAGAACCTCTCCGGCTGCGGGCCGTGCGGGACGAGCTAGAACCTCTCGGGGAAGATCAGGCACAGGACCAGGTAGACCACCAGACAGACGGCGACGACCAGGCCGACGACGTTGTCCACGCTCACAGTCGGTTCACTCCCTTGGCGATCAGACCGATCAGGACGAACACGGCGATGACGAGAACGATGAATCCAAGATCCGGCATGTGCGACACCCCCGTACCGACGACGGGAAGGGAACGCTCGGCTGCGGCGTGACCAAGCGGACACGACCACAGGTGCCGCGTCAGGAGAAAACGGCTCATTCAGTGCAGTTCTGCGTCATCCACCCGGCAAGCCTCATTGGCGGGGCCATAACGCCAACGGGCACTTATTTGACGACTTACTGATACCGCTGGGCCCGTCCGACAGGCTGCTGATGTGAAGCCCTGGTGTCCCAGGTGGCTCGCTCGGTGCTCACAGCCGAAGCCGGTACGGCAGCATGCACACCACCACATCCGTGCGCGCCCGCAGGACGGTGGCCAGCAGCAGTCCGCGCTGGTTCTGGAGGATCTCGTAACGGCGGTGCTTGGGCTCGACCTCCGGGATGAGGACGGCGATCCGACGTCCGTCCTGGGCGGCCCGCTGGACGTAGTTGACGATCGGCTGGACCAGGGAGCGGTGTGGGCTGTCGATGATGTCGAGCCGGACCCCCGGGTCCCAGCGGTCCCAGGCTTCCCTCAAGGTCCGGCTCTTGTCCGGGTCGGCCTGGACGGCGACCGCGACCACCTCGTCCCCGAGGGCGAGCGCCGCACCGATCGCATGCCGGGCGAGCTTGCTGACCTCGCCGAGCGGGACGATCACCAGGCTCGTCGTGCACCGGTCGGGCGGGGCCGGTACGCGGCCCAGCTCCAGTTCCTTGCCGACCTCCGTGTAGTAGCGCTGGATGCGGGCGAACAGCAGCATCATCAGCGGTACGGCGATCACCACGACCCAGGCGCCCGCCAGGAACTTCGTCAGCAGCAGGACGAGCCCGGCCAGGGTGGTGAGCACCGCGCCCGTCCCGTTGATCACCGCACGATGTTTCCAGCCGTCCGGCTTCTGGGTGGCCCAGTGACGCACCAGGCCGAGCTGACTGATGGTGAAGCCGATGAACACGCCGATGGCGAAGAGCGGGATCAGCCGGTGAGTGTTGGCGTCGGTCGCGATGAGCAGGGCGGCGGCCAGCAGGGCGAGGGCCACCACGCCGTAGCGGTAGACGGGCCGCTCGGCGCGCAGCGCGAACAGGTGGGGCAGACGGTGGTCGCGGGCGAGCAGGCTCATCAGGACCGGCAGTCCGCCGAAGCTGGTGTTGGCGGCCAGCAGGAGGACGAGGGTGACCATCAGGTTGGTGGCGTAGTAGGCCCAGCCGTCGCCATAGGCACCCGCGGTGAGTTGGGCCAGGATCGTCACGTTCGCACGCGGGGCCACCTGGTCGCGGCGGATCAGCACGGCAAGGCCGACGAGCATCAGCCCCAGCAGCGCGCCGAGCATGAACTCGGTGCGCTGGGCACGCCTGACCCGAGGGGTACGGAAGGTCGGCACGGCGTTGGCGATGGCCTCGACGCCGGTCAGGGCCGAGCAGCCGGACGAGAACGCTTTGAGGATCAGCAGCAGGCCCAGCGCCTCATGCGCGGGGGCGGGCTGTGCCGTGCCGACGACGGCCGCCGGGTGCGCGCGGAACAGGCCGACGACGATGACACCGACGATCGCCACGATGAACAGGACGGTCGGCAGCATCAGCACTCGCGCGCTCTCGGTGACGCCCCTCAGGTTCACCGCCGTCAGCAGAGCCAGGCCCGCCAGGCACACCAGCAGCTTGTCGTGGGCGAGGGCCGGGAAGGCGGACGCGAGCGCGTCCGCGCCGGCAGCCAGGCTGACAGCCACGGTCAGCACGTAGTCGACGACCAGGCTGGCCGCAGCCAGCAGGCTCGCGGTGGTGCCGCCCAGGTCCTTCTTGGCCACGGCGTAGGCGCCCCCGCCGTCCGGGTGCACTGCGATGACCTGGGCGTACGACACCACGAGTGCCGCGAGCAGGCAGGTGATCGCCAGTGTCACGGGCAGTGTCGCGGTCAGGGCGCCGGTTCCCGCCACGACCAGCGCCAGCACGATCGCCTCGGGGCCGTACGCCACTGAGCTGAGCGCGTCCAGCGACAGCGCGGCCAGTCCCTCCAGGCTGGTGAGGTGATCCTTCTCCCCTTCGCCCGGACGCAACGGAACCTTCGGCTTCAGCTCACGACGTGCCAGCCCGTACGCCATCGGAACCTCACCACGGCCGGTCGGACGGTCGGTACCAGTGTCCTCCGGCCGATGCCCGCGCGCGCCGTGGTGTTGACCCGCTCGGGTCTGCTGGCGCACGGTGGCGCAGCGTCGCGGGCCGCGGGCCCGGTCATGTCCGAGGCCTGGCAAACGCCCTGCTCGGTCGCGGCTGCCATGGCACCCTTCTCCAGGTGACAGCATCCGAAGTCGCCGCACCCACGTTCGCCCAGTTCACCCGGCCGTCCGAGCTCTCCGGCGCCCGCAGGCGGGATCTTGCCGCCTGTTGGGCCGCGGTGGTCAACGCCGGCGGGGCGGTCATTCCCGCGGACTGTCCGCTGCCGCCCCTGACGCCGGCGGACGTCGAAGCGGCCGTGGACCGTATCGCGGAGAGTCTGGCGCCCGAGTGCAGACTGCTCGCGGCCACCCTCGACGGTGAACTCGCCGGCTGGCTGCTCGTCCGCCGGGAAACGCACCCGCTGGAAGCGCACTGCGGCGTGGTGAACCACGTGCAGACGCAAGTGCACTTCAGGGGCCTGGGCATCGGGACCGCACTGATGCACCGCGTCCACCGCATCGCACGGGACGAGATGGGCCTGGAGCGGCTGAAGCTGTCGGCGCGAGCGGGCCTGGGACTTGAGCACTTCTACCGCAGGGCCGGATGGGCGGAGATCGGCCGGTGGCCCGGCGCGCTGCGCCTCGCGCCCGGGGACGACCGCGACGAGATCCTGATGAGCCTCGCGCTGTGACACCGCGACTCGGCGGTCCCTGACCTGATGCGGCTCCGGTCGCCGGTGGCGGGGGCGGTGACGAACGCCTCGGCCGGCACCATGTCGCCGCCGCCGCGCAGCCGGCCGTGGCCGCCGAAGACGCGTCGACACACCCGACGACGGCGGTCTCCTTCCCCCGGAGCGCCGGGGGCGGAGCCCGGAACGGATCCGGGAGCCCGTCAGTCCTTCAACGCCACGAGGACGCAGCTGTCTCCCACCTGCCACACCGGCGTGACATGGCTGAATCCGGCCTGGTGCAGCAGTTCGGTGTGGCGGCACACGGGGAGATGCCGGTTGCCGTCTCCGCCGCCGGACGGCGTACGGCTTCGCTCCCGCTGCTCGAACAGGTCGGCCAGCTCGGGGTCCGCGGCCGCCGCCGTCCACCAGGACTCCCAGTCCTCGTGCCCGTGGTCGCCCGCTCGCTCGGCCCGCCGGCGCCCCACGTGGGCGGTCAGGTCCGAGCAGGACCGTGTGTCCGGCGGGAAGTGGTCCCCGTTGACCAGCGCCCCGCCGGGGCGGAGCAGGGCTGCGAGGCTGCGGTAGGTCTCCAGCAGGACGGGGGCCGGGAGATAGTGCAGCGCAGTCGTCGAGACGGCGACGTCCACGCTGCGGCGCAGCTCCAGGGCGTCGGTCCAGCCGTCCTCTCCGATCACCGCGTCCACATAGCGGGCGGCGTCCGCGTGGTGGGTGCGCCCCAGCTCCAGCAGCACGGGATCCATGTCGACCGCGACGATCTCCGCGTCCGGCAGGCGGCAGGTCAGCCTGGCGGACAGGGAGCCGGGGCCGCAGCCCAAGTCCAGCAGGAGCGGCCGGGCACGAGTGGCGCAGACGTGCTCCACGATGTCGCAGATCACCGTGAAGCGTTCCTCGCGGTCCACCGCGTAGCGCTGCTGCTGCCGCTCCCAGCGCTCCACCCACGTCCTGGCCGTGTCCATGCTCACACCCATCTGGTCGCGCCACCTCTTCCGTCTTCCACCTGCTGCGACTACTGCGCAATCTACAGGTGGAAACGGTTATCAATAGCCATTCACTCCAATGACGCGAGAACGGTCAGCAAGCGGTCGATCTCCTCGGCGGTGTTGTAGACGTGCAGGCTCACCCGTACGGATCCGTCCTTCTCGTCCGCGCCCGCCTGGCAGAGACTGTCGGCCCGGACCATGAAGCCATGGCTGAAGAGGATGAACCCGAGGTCGTCGGACGGGACTTCACGGTGCCGGAAGGTGACGATGCCGTGCCGTCGCTGGGCCGTCGGCAGCGCGGTGTCCGCGGTCAGGCTGGCGGGGCAGCCGAGGATCTCGTAGGCGTCCAGGCGGCGCAGCCGGTCGGTCAGGCGGGTCGCCAAACGGGTGACGTGGGCTGCGACGAGGTTGACGCCGACCGCGTCCAGCCAGTCGAGTGCGGCCAGCAGCGATACGACGCCCACGGTGTTGGGGGTGCCCTGCCAGCCCGCGGGCTTCAGCGCGGGTCCGCGGGTGTTGCGCGCCCACACCGCTCCGGTGCCGGGCAGCGCGAGTGCCTTGTGCCCGGAGAAGACGACGAAGTCGACGTCGAGCGCCGGATCGCCGACCCGGACGGGGAGATGGCCGACGCTCTGGGCGGCGTCCAGGCAGATCGGCACATCCGGGCCGACGGCGGCGCGGATGCGGTGGACGTTCATGTCCCCGCCGTAGACGTGGTGGACGTGCGTGGCGGCGACGAAGCGGGTGCGGGGGCCGACGGCCTCGGCGAGGGCTCGGTGGTCGTAGTCGCCGGAGACCTCCTGGTACGGCAGCGCGCGTATGCGCACCTCCGTGCCGCGCTCGGCGAGCAGCCGCCGGGCTTCGAGCCAGGGTTCGAGGTTGGCCCGGTGGTCGGCGAACGGGACCAGGATCTCGTCGCCGTCGGTGAGGTGCTCCACGAGCCAGTCGCGGGCGACGGTGCGCAGGCCCTCGGTGGTTCCGCTGGTGAAGTGGACGGTCGAACGCTCCGGTGCCAGGTCGCCGAGGAACTCCTTGACCCGCTCGCGGGCCCGTTCGATCAACTCCGTGGTCCGGTTGGCCCAGGGATAGGTGCCGCGGCCCGCGTTGGCGTTCGTCGTCGTCAAGTAGGTCTGCACGGCGTCCAGGACGGCCTGTGGTTTCTGCGAGGTCGCCGCGCTGTCCAGGTACGCCAGCTCCGGATGCGCGGTGATGATCGGGAACTGCGCCCTCACCTGCTGCTGCCAGGATCCGTCTGCGTCATGCGTATCGGCGCGCATCAGGTCACTCCCTCACCAGCGGTGCGCCCGCGTCCCGCCAGGCGACGATGCCGCCCGCCAGGCTGCGCACGTCCGGGTGCCCCATTCGGGTCAGCAGGGCGGCGTAGCGCAGCGACTTCTCCCCCACCGGACAGGCCAGCAGCACCGGTGTCCGTTTGCTGAACGGCAGCCCGGTGCGGACCAGTTCCTCGAACACCTCGTCCACGATGTTCATCGATCCCTCGATGTGCAGGGCGGCGTAGGCGTGCGGGCCGCGCAGGTCGACCACCAACGGCGGGGTGTCGCTCTCCGCCAGCCAGCGCCGGGCGTCATCGACGTCGACGACCCGGGCCTGCGCACGCACCTCGCTGTCGGTGAGCGTGGCCGCCGAGTGACCGCGCCGCGCTCGCCCCAGAAGCTCCGGGCGGCGCTGACGTACATAGCTCAGATAGCTCTCGGCCCGGTCGCAGACGATGAACACGGCGGTCCGCCGACGGCCGGTGCCCGCCAACTCGGCGTCGACGGCCGCCAGGTGCCGGACGGCTCCCTGGTAGGCGGCACCGCCGGTCGGCCCCGACAGCAGCCCGCAGCGGCGGATGAGGGTGACCATTCCGTCGATGGCCTCCTGGGAGGTGACCGGCGCGATGGAGTCGTATGTGGCCGGATCGAACAGGCCGACCTGGTGCACCTCGTCGATGGTGCGGATCCCCGGGATGAAGTCGGACTTGTCGGCGACCAGCCCGAGCACCCGGACCCGCGGATCGTGCTCGCGCAGCGCCCTGGCGACACCGGTCGAGGAACCGGCCGTGCCCACACAGGCGATGAACCAGTCGGGTACCCGTCCGTCCAGGTCTTTGACGATCTCGGGTCCGGTACCTTCCGCGTGCGCCGCGACGTTGCGCGGATTGAAGTACTGGTCGGTGTGCAGATACGTGCTGCCTGGCTCCGAGAGCGCCTGGTGGAAGCGGGTCAGCGGGTCGTCGGTGTCCGTCGGGTCCAGGCACTCGCTCTGCCCGGGCAGCTCCTCGATCTCCGCGCCGAGGAGCAGCAGCAGCTCCTTGATCTCGGGGACGCGCATCCGGTTGGTGACGCTCTTGAACCTCAGCCCGTGCAGACCGGCCAGCAGGGCGAGGGCCTTGGCCGTGTTGCCGCTGGAGAGTTCCACGACCGTGCCGTCGCCGCCGGCCGCCTCCTCCAGGTGCGGGCGGGCCATGTACCAGGCGGGCCGGTCCTTCACGGACCCGAACGGGTTGAGCATCTCCAGTTTGGCGTACAGGTCGATGCTGCCCAGTCCGTGCACGGACGGGTCGATGCGGACCAGCGGCGTGTTGCCGATGGCCTCCGTGATGCTGTCATACCTCATGCCGGCACTCCCTGCGGGTGTGTGAGCGGCCAATAGTCCTCGTCCGGGCACCAACGCCAGGCATCGCCCGCTGACGAGACCGCCACCGTCCGTGCGACCGGCTGCCGTTGCGCATGGTGGGCGTGGAAGTCCATGGCGTATCCGGCGGTGTTGACGAAGGCCAGCACGTCCCCGGCGCGTGGCAGCCCGGGCAGATACACCAGCCGACGGGTGATCAGATCAGCCTCCAGACAGAGATTGCCGACGAGATGGACCCCGACCGGCCCGTCGCCGGCCGGATCGTCCCGGGGGCCGCCGCGGGGCAGCAGGACGGGGTCGACGAGGACACCGTGCTCCTCCAGACTCACGTCCCCGGCGTTCATGCCGAGGCGCACCAGATGACGGGTGGGGTCGTCGCCCGTGGGCCGCACGTCCAGCACCCGGACCAGCGACAGTCCGCACTGGTCGACGAGGGCGCGCCCCGGTTCGACGTACAGGTCGTTCAGATGCTCCAGCAGCAGCGTGGCGGGCGGGCGGCCAAGGACCGGGCCGGGACGCGAGAGCAGTCGGTCGAGATAGCCCGGCCCGGCGACGGGCCGGTGGGCCGGGTACAGGGCCGCCGCGCCGCGTACCGTGCCGCCCTCGTTGCGCAGCCCGTAGCCGTGACCGCGCCAGGTCAGGGCCGGCCGCACGCCGAGCACCGCCTCGCTCAGCGCGGTGGTCCACCGCTCCCACTCGCCGGCATCGGCGACGTACCCGACGCCGAACCCTCCGCCGATGTCGACGGCGCGCGGTGCCAGGCCCCGCGCCCGGCACTCGTCCATCATCAGCACACATCGCTCCAGCGCCCGGGCCTTCTCCTCCAGGCCTGTGGTGTCCAAGTGGTAGGCCAGGCCGGTCAGTTCGACGGTGTCCTGGTGCCGTTCCAGCGCCGTCCACAGCTCTTCGGCCGCGGCGACCGGGGTACCGAAGCGGCTGCGGCGCGACAACACCCGGGTGCCGGCGCCGCCGTGCCCGGCGTCCGACTCGAACTCCGACAAGCGCGCCAGCACGTTCACCCTGCCCAGCCCGTGCTCCCGGACGAGCCGCGCCAGTTGCTCCAGCTCACCGGTCGAGTCCAGGTTGACCGTCGCCCCCACCCGGGCCGCCAGCCACAAAAACTCCCGGTCCTTGGGACCGGTGGCCATCACCCGGTCCCCCGTGAACCCACAGCTCAGCGCATGCCGCAACTCCTCCAGAGAGGCCACGTCGATCCCGACGGCGGCCGGGTCGCACGCGGCCAGCCTCCGCACCAGGGCGCTGGAACGATTCGCCTTGTGCGCGAAGTACACCCGGCCGGCGAGATGGTGGCGGCGGTAGACGGACCGGAAGCGTTCGGCGTTCTCGGCGACGACCTCCGGGAGCAGCACGTTGAGCGGCGAGCCGAGCGCGTCCACCAGCGAGTGCAGGAACGGCACATCCCTCAGCAGCGAGGCCAGCGGCGGATCCACCCGCGGTCTCAGATACAAGGGCGCGTCCTTCACGAAGTACCCTCCCCACGTCAGCCGGTCGCCGCCTCATGGTTACGACAACCGTTTCGGAGTACTCGTTTCCCACTACACGCGCCGCTATGCCTCCTCTCACGTGGGGTGCCCTTGATCACAGACGATCCGATGAACCGCACCCGCAGGAATGTTCATCCACAGTCGGTGTCGACGGCCGCGGAACGAGTGAGGACCGCGCCCTTCTCGACGGGCAGGGACCCATCGCGTTCCCAGGCGGACCAGGAATCGACGTACAGGCCCACCTGTTGCCCGAGCAGGGCTCCGGCCAACACCAGCAGCGCGCTGGAAACGCCGCCGCCGCAGTAGGCGCCGACCTCCTGGCCGCCGATCGCCCGACGGGACAGGAACCATTTCCGCAGTTCCGTGGGTGGTCTCAACAGTCCGTCGGGAGCGATCAGTTCGGCCGAGTGGGCGTGGATCGCGTGCGGGATGTGGCCGGTCCTCGGATCGTCCGGCGTGCCGCCGTAGGAGCTCGCGGGGCGCGAGTCGAGCAGGGTGCCGTAGCGGGCGATCTCCAGCACGTCCGTGGTCTCCAGAACGCGTCGGCCGCCGTCGCCGGGTGGCCAGGCCGGTGCGACGTGGTCGCGCACCGGGCCGGCCGGCCGCGGCTGCCGCGGACGGGTCGTCGGGCCGCCCGCACGGACCCAGGCCGGCAGGCCGCCGTCCAGGACGCGTACCGACCGAAAGCCCGCCCAGGTGAGAACGAACCACGCGCGGGCGGCGGACGACAGCTCCTCGATCCGGCGGGTGTAGAGCACCAGGTCGTCGGCGGGCCCGATGCCGTGAGCCCGCGCACTGGCGCGCACGGCGGCGCGCTTCGGGAGCGGGAGGTGGCCGCTGTCGGCTGTCGGGGTGCCGGCGAAGTCGGACCTGACCGAGGTCCGCAGCGCGTCGGGGATGCTTCCCGCGATCGGATCCGGTCCCTGTGCCATCACCCGCCAGGGCGCGACTTCGATGAACACCAGGCGGGCCCTTCGGGCCAACGCCGTCCGGGCGTCGAGGAGATGGGAGGGCTCGGCCGCCGTCATCCCAGCGACCCCGAGGTGTGCGGGACGAACACCACAGGAAGGCTCTCCTTGAGAGCGTTGTAGATACGGCACCGCTTCTTGTACTCGGCGACGAGTTCGTCAGCCGTGACGTGGTCGACCCCGTCGATGAAGCACTCCATGACGAGCGTGCCCAGGTAGTCGCCCTCGGCCTTGCGCTCGATCCGGGCGAAGATCTCCACCTGGCGCTCCGGCTGCCCGCTTTCGACGAAGTCGTGCCGGAACGCGTTCAGCGCGCAGGAGACGAGGGACGCGACGAGCAAGTCGAGGGAGCTGGCCTCCTCACCCGGGCCGCCGCTGCGCAGCGAGCCGTCCGACACGATCTCGAACCCGGGCCCTGCGATGGTGTAACGGCCGCGGATGTCGGTGGTCCGGCCGTGGAGGTTGCTGATCACGGTTACTTTGTCGCTCACCGTAAAAGTCTAGGCGCGTGGCACCTGAGTGACCGTCGGGTCCGGAGTCCGGACACCGCTCGTGGTCGCCACCCGCAGTTGGTCGGCCAGCAGCGACACGACGCGGGTGAGTGAACGGTTGTCCTCCTCCAGGACGGCGTTCCGGCGTTCGAGCTCTTCGATCCTGGCCAGCAACTCGCGCTGGCTCGGCCGGTGCTGCTGGCGGCCGGCCGGTGGAGTGCGGGGCTCCCAGCCGTCACCGTGACCGTCGGCTGAGTCGTAGTCGTAGCTGCCGTCGTCGTAGCGCGTGAGCCACTTGCGCAAGGACTGCGGACCGACCTCGAACTCCTCGGCGACCTCCCGGACGATCGAGCGGTTCTCGGGCTCCTCGCGACGCCGCTGCACCACCCGCTCCACCGCGAGCCGGCGGACCTCGTCGCTGTACTTCCGGTCGAACACCACGTCATTTTCCCCGTTCAGGAGACTGCAACACTGCTGTCACGATACTTCCTGCGCACCCGTGTCAACATATCGGCTACGAGATGCCCGTACCCAGCGGATATCCCGTCATGTGTCACGTAGCCGTAGGTGCACGAAGTTTCATGTATCGCTGTCACCTCCTCGTCCGAGGCAAGCACATGACGACGTAGCGCTGCCCGGTTGCCTACGGCAGTGCAGCCGCTACCGCTCACACCCGAGCCGATCGAGAGGAGACAACAGGTCGTGTCCAGTTCACGCCCGTGGCGCTGGGGTGCCGCCGTGGTGGCCGCGCTGTCGCTTCTTGCCACCGCCGCCTGCTCAGGCAACGGCGCGCAGCGCGAAGCCGCAGCCGAGGTGGCCAAGAAGGACCGCTACGGAGGCACACTCAACATCGGTCTCAGCGCCGACCCCGGCGGTGTCGACTCCGCCGTCGTCAACCAGGTCTGGCGCACGGTGGCCCGCGCCCTGGCCGACTCGCTGGTCTTCTACAACCCCGAAACGAAGCAGGTCGAGCCCTGGCTCGCCACACGCTGGAAGGTGAGCGACGACGCGCGGGTCTACTCCTTCACGCTGCGCGACGACGTCACCTTCCACGACGGCACCAAACTCACCGCGAAGGTCGTCAAGGCCAACCTGGAGAGCCTGAACCGGCCGGGCATCCACTCCAGCGCCAAGACCATCGTGCAGGGCATCAGCACCATCAAGACCCCCTCGGAGCACGAGATCACCGTCGAGTTCGCGGAGCCCAACGCCGCCTTCCTGACGTCCCTTTCGCGTGCGTACGTCGGCATCATCTCGGAGAAGACGGCCAGGCTCCCGGTCGAGCAGCGGCAGAAGTGGCTGGACGGCTCCGGCCCGTTCTCTCTGGAGGAGTACGTCCCGAACCAGCGCATCGTGCTGAAGAAGCGCGAGGACTACACCTGGGCGCCGAAGTACTTCCGGCACGACGGGGCGGCCTATCTCGACAAGGTCGTCTACAAGATCATCCCCGAGGACTCGGTCCGCAACGGCGCGGTCATCGGCGGCGATGAACTCCAGTTCATCTACTGGGTGAACGCGAAGTACGTCCCACAGCTCCAGAACGCCGGGCTGACGATCTCGAAGACGCTCAATCCCGCGACCGGCACCGAGCTGCCGGTGAACACCTCGTCCAAGTTCCTCAAGGACGTCCGCGTCCGGCAGGCGCTCCAAACAGGGGTCGACCGGGACGAGTTCGTGAAGATCGACTCGGGTGGCGTCGACCAGCCCGCGACCGGTCCGCTGAGCAAGGACAACCCCTACTACTCCGATCAGAGCGCGCTGCTGAAGTACGACCCCGCGCGCGCCAAGTCGCTGCTGGAACAGGCCGGCTGGACCAGGACCGGCTCCGACGGGATCCGGGTCAACGCCAAGGGCGAGCGGCTGTCGCTGCGCGCACCGGAGGACGACGCGGGCTGGCAGGTGCTCCAGGACCAGTGGAAGAAGCTCGGCGTCGAACTCGTTCTCGACCCGCCGCTGGCCGCCGAGGCGAACGAGAAGCTGCTCAGCGGCGAGTACGACATCGCCTACTGGTACGCGTCCTCGCCCGACCCGGACGTCCTGCGGGCCAACTACGGCAGGACGACCGGCTCGAACCGCAGCTTCATCGCGGACGACGACAAGACGGGCGAGGAACTCGACCGGCTCCTCCAGGAGCAGAACCAGACGATCGACAAGGACAAGCGCCAGAAGCTGGTCGATGCCGCCGCCCGCATCCTCATCGAGCAGGGCTACGAGATCCCTGTGTCCAACGACGTCGACATCTGGGCCCACTCGCCCCGGCTGCATGACATCGAGCCCGTCGGCCTCGACCAGTACCTGATCAACGCCTGGCTGGCGAAGAAGTAGACCGATGGCACGATACGGACTTCGGCTCCTGTACGGCGTGATCGTGGTGTGGGGCGCCTTCACCGGAGCGTTCTTCCTGCTGTACGTGGTGCCCGGGGACGCGGCGGGCGGCCTCACGGCCGGCGCGGACGGCGGTGACGTCAAACACCTCCTGGCCGAACAGCGCGAGTTGCTCGGCCTGGACCGCCCGGTGTACGTGCAGTACTGGGACGCGCTGACCGGAGCCCTCCACGGGGACTTCGGCCAGAGCATCTACCAGCGCCGGCCAGCGGTGGACGTCTATGTCGAGTCCTTTCCCGAGACGCTCCAACTGGCCCTGCTCGGGCTGCTCCTGGCCGTCGTGCTGGGGGTGACGCTGTCGGTGGTCATCGAGCTGACCCACTGGAAGTGGGCGCGCGAGCTGCTGATCTCGCTGCCGCCGATCGCGGTGTCGCTCCCGCCCTTCCTGGTCGGGCTGGTGCTGCTGCAGGTGTTCGCCTTCCAGCTGCACTGGATCGACGCGGTCAGCGACCGGGGGCTCGGCGGGCTGCTCGTCGCCTCGGTGGCGCTCGCGGTGGCCGGCGGCGGCAGCATCTCCCAGCTGCTGACGGCCAACCTCCGCGCCGCGCTGACCTCGCCGTACATCGAGACCGCCCGCAACTGGGGGCTCAGCCGGTTCGACATCGTCGTCCGGCACGCCCTGAAGAATGCCGCGCTGCCGGTCGTCACCTCCTTGGGTACCACCGTCGGCGTCATGGTCGGCGGGACGGTGCTGACGGAGACGGTGTTCTCCCGGCTCGGCGTGGGTCGTCTCGTGGTGGACGCGGTGAACGGCCGTGACATGCCCGTCGTCCTGGTCGCGGTCACGATCAGTGCGGTGATCTTCGTCGTGGTGAACCTCGTCGTCGACGCGCTCTACCCGCTGCTCGACAAGCGGATCCGATGGGAGGGATGACGTGACGACCCTCGAAGTGCAGGCATCCGCGCCGCCGTCCGGGCGCTCCCGGGCGCTCGGGCGCCGGACGGCCGAGCTGCTCCGCTCGCCCGGACTCCTCGCGTCGTATCTGTGGGTGGCCGTGATCCTCGCGGCGGCGGTCCATCCCGGCCTGTTCGTGTCCGGCGACCCGCTGCGGCAGGACGCCTCGCAGATGCTGCTCTCACCCGGCGCAGGCCATCTGTTCGGCACCGACGACTTCGGCCGCGACCAGTTCACCCGCACCGTGTGGGGCACTCGTCTGTCGCTCCAGGCCGCGGTGATCGCCGTGGCCATCGGGCTGGTGAGCGGCTCGTCGATCGGTCTCGTCGCGGGCGCGCTCCGCGGCCGGGTCGACAGCGTCCTGATGCGGGTCGTCGACATCATGCTGGCGGTGCCGAGCCTGATCGTCTCACTCGCGATCATCTCCGCCCTGGGGCGCGGGACGCTCAACATCGCCGTCGCCATCGGCATCAACAGCACGGCCGGATTCGCCCGCCTGATGCGGTCCGAGGTGCTCAGGGTGAGCAACGCCCAGTATGTCGAGGCCTCGGTCTTCGCCGGTCACGGCTATGTCCGCCGGCTGTTCAGGCACGTCGTGCCGAACGCGTCCCGCTCGGTGCTGGCCGCGGCGACCATGGACATCGGCACGGCCGTCCTGACCGTCGCCGCGCTGAGTTTCCTGGGGCTCGGCGCGCCCCCGCCGACGCCCGAATGGGGCCTCCTGGTGGCCGAGGGGCGCACGTTCATCGGAGTCCAGTGGTGGCTGAGCCTGCTGCCCGGCCTGGTGATCGTACTGACCGTGCTCGCGGTCTATCGCATCGGCAGGTCGTTCAACCGAGGGAGGACCCGTGTCGTCGCCTGAGCAGGAGGACACGCCGCTGCTGCGCGTGCGGGACGTGAGCGTCGAGTTCGCGCTGCCCGGCCGCGCCGCGACCCCCGTGCTCGACCGGGTGAGCCTGGATGTCTCGGCGGGTTCGATCCGGGCCGTCGTCGGCGAGTCCGGCTCGGGCAAGTCCACCCTCGGCCGGGTCGTCACCGGGACCCTCGCCGAGAACGGGCGCATCACCGCGGGCGAGGTCGTCCTCGGCGGCCGTGCGCTCACCGGGCTGCCCGAACGGCAGTACCGGGCCGTCCGCGGCAAGGAGATCGGCTACATACCGCAGGACGCGCGGCTCGGCCTGAACCCCCTGCTGCCGGTCGGTGTCCAGGCCGCGGAACCGCTGCGGGCGCACGGCCTGGCGTCCCGCGCCGAACGCCGGGAACGGGTCATCGACCTCTTCGCGAAGGTCGGACTGCGCGACCCCGAGCGGCTGTACGGGCGCTACCCGCACGAACTGTCCGGAGGAATGTGCCAGCGGGTGCTGATCGCCGCGGCGATGAGCACCCGGCCCCGGCTGCTCATCGCCGACGAGCCGACGACCGCGCTCGACGTCACGGTGCAGAAGACCATCCTCGACCTGCTGTCGAGCCTGGTGGAGACCGAGGACCTCGGCATCCTGCTGATCACCCACGACCTGGGGATCGCCGCGGAACGGACCGACGACATCGCCGTGGTCAAGGACGGGCGGATCGTGCGCAGCGGACGGACCGACGAGGTCGTCGCCGAGCCGGGTGACCCGTACACGGAGAATCTCCTGCGGTCCTCCTCCCTCGGATTCTCCGGCCGGCGGGCCGCGACCGCCCGGCTGGAGTACTCCCGTACCGTGCCCGCGGACGCCCCGGTGGTGGTCGAGGCCAAGGGGGTCGGCAAGACCTTCCCCTCCCGCCGTGGCTCGGACCCGGTCACCGCGGTGGCCGACGCCTCGTTCCAGGTGCGCAAGGGCACCACGCTGGGGATCGTCGGCGAATCGGGCTCCGGCAAGACCACCTTGGTGCGCGTTCTCGCCGGCCTGACCCCGGCGGACGCAGGCTCGGTCGAGATCGACGGCGAACCGGTCGTCCATCACCGCCGGGCGGCCGGGCAGTCCGGCCTCTATCGCCGGGTGCAGATGGTCTACCAGGATCCCTTCGCCTCCCTCAACCCGAGGTCCACGGTCCGCTCGATCCTCGACGAACCGCTCCGGGGCCACCGGTACGGGCCGGCGCCGGAGCGTGCGCGCAGGATCACGGAACTGCTGGAGGTGACCGGCCTGCCCGCCTCGGTCGCCGACCGGTACACCGCCGAGCTGTCGGGCGGCCAGCGGCAGCGGGTGGCCATCGCCCGCGCGCTGGCACCGCGGCCGGACGTCGTCATCCTGGACGAGCCGGTCTCCGCCCTCGACGTGTCCGTGCAGCGCCAGATCCTCGACCTGCTCGCCACGCTCCAACGCGAACTGACGCTGACCTACGTCTTCATCTCGCACGACCTGGGTGTGATCGCCGAGGTGTCCGACGAGGTCGTCGTCCTGCGCCACGGGCACATCGTCGAGCGCGGCCGGGCCCTGGGCGTCCTCACCGACCCGCGGACCGACTACGTCAAACGGCTGCTGGCGTCGATCCCCGGTGCCGTCGCGCCCCGTTCGGCTCTCTCCTCGTAGACGCACAACAGGAAGGAACACCTCATGCCCGAGCGGCAGCTCCACCTGGGCTATATGCACTGGCTGAACGGCACGCACTGGGGCGGCTGGCGGCACCGGGACGCGCCCACGGCGCAGGCGTTCGAACTGGAGTACGCGGCCAGGGCGCTGCGGATCGTCGAGGACGCGAAGTTCGATTTCTTCTTCCTCGGCGACACCCTCCCGGGTGACATCGCCAGGGAACAGTGGATCACCACCCACAACACCGGACGCCTGGAACCCTTCACCCTGGCCTCCCAACTCGCCCTGACGTCCTCGAAGATCGGGCTCGTCGTGACGGCGCACCCGACGTTCTACGAGCCGTACATCCTGGCGCGGCTGACGGCGTCCCTCGACCACCTCAGCGGGGGACGGCTGGCGTGGAACGTCGTGCTGGGCGCCTCCGATCTGGCGGCCCGGAACTTCAGCCTGCCGGATCTGGGCGGCGCCACCCGCTACGAGCGTGCGGACGAGTTCATCCATGTCGTCCAGCGGCTGTGGGACAGCATCGAGGACGGCGCCTACCTCCAGGACAAGAAGACCGGGAGCTACGTCGACGAGACCAAGGTGCACCGGCTCGCCTGGCAGGGCAGGCACTTCCAGGTCGCCGGTACGCTGCCGCTGGCGCGTCCGCCCCAGGGCCATGTCCCGCTGCTGTACGCCGGTGCCTCCGAACTCTCCCGTGAACTGACCGCCAAGTGGGCCGACATCAACTTCACCGGACCCGCGACGGCGGAGGACTCGATCGCGTTCAACACCGATGTGCGGCAGCGGGCCGAGCGCCTGCGCGGCAGGGTGGACCCGATCTTCTTCCTGCCGGGGATCACGCCGCTCATCGGCGACACCCGGGCGGAAGCCGTCGAGCTGTACGAGGAACTCAACACGCTGCTGCCGCTCGACGACGACATCGTGGAGGGCGACCAGGACGAGTCGTACTGGTCGGGTCCGGAGTGGGCCCGGATCAGCGGGTCCCGGTTCTCGCTGCCCAAGGGTGTGCGCAGCGTCCGCTCCCTGTCGGAGCGGGTCGGTGCCGACCTGAGACCGCTCGGCATCGACGGCATCGTCAAGCCCGACTCCGCCGAACAGTTCAACGCCTACGGCCGCGGACTGCTGCGGACGCTGGCCGAGCGCACCGACCGCACCGTGGACAACGGCGGCGTTCGGGTCAGGGATGTGCTGGGCGCGTCCATCGCCGGGAACTTCCCCCTGGTGATCGGCACGGCAGCACACGTCGCCGACACCCTGATCGACTGGTTCGACCGAGGTGCCGCCGAGGGCTTCAACGTGAGCACCCCCTTCCTCTGGGAACCGCTGGAGCGCTTCACGGCCGAGGTGGTGCCGATCCTCCAGGAGCGCGGCGTGTACCGGACCGAGTACACGGCCGACACCTTCCGCGGCCACTTCGGCCTGGACATCCCCCCGAACAGCTTCACCGCGACGAACGCGAAGGAACCATCCGCATGAGCAGCCGACGCAAGCTCCGCCTCGGCCTGGCCGCCTACGGCACCGGCTGGGACCTGGACGCCTGGCGCCTGCCCGAGGTGACCAACTCCGGCCTGCGCGACCCCAGCGTCATCCTGGACATCGCCAGGGTCGCCGAACGCGGCACGCTCGACTACGTCTTCGCCGGCAGTGCCCTCGGCAGCGAACCGGACCGCCTCAACCGGATCTACCGCTGGGACAACTTCGTCTACGCCGGCCACGCCGCGGCGGTCACGAGCAACCTCGGGTTCGTGATGTCGGTGAACTCCTCCTTCGAGCACCCGTACGCCGTCGCCCGGCAACTGGCGACGCTGGACAACTTCAACCGGGGACGCACCGCGCTGAACGTCGTCTTCGGCATCGACCGCGACGGCGATCCGCTCGGCAACTTCGGCAAGAACCCGGTACCGACCGAGGAGACGAAGTACGCCCGGGCCCGGGAGTTCACCACGGTCGTCAACCGCCTGCTGTACGACAGCTGGGACGACGACTTCCTGCTCGACGACAAGGCGGCCGGCGTCCTGGTGAAGCCCGGGTCCTGGCATCAGCTCGACTTCCACGGCGAACACTTCGACGTCCGTGGCCCGTTGAACGTCCCACCGCCGGTGCAGCGCCACATTCCGATCGTCCAGGTGGGCCTCTCCGAGGAGTCCCTGCAGTACGGCGCCGACCTCGCGCAGCTGCGGTTCTCGCCGTACTTCGGCATCAGCCGCGGCAAGGAGGAGTACCGCAGGCTCAAGGAGCGCGTCGCGGCCAGCGGGCGCGATCCCGAGAAGTTCAAGATCATCCCGGGGATCACCTTCCACCTCGCCGGCACCGTCCGGGAGGCCCGCGCGAAGTTCAACGAGATCAACGCCTTCCAGCTCACGCAGGCCCTGCCGGCCGCGTTCTCCCAGGCCCTCGGCATCGACCTGTCGAGGGTCCGCGACAGCGAGCGCGTGCTCGACGTCATCGACATCGAGAAGCTCGCGGACGACGCGCTCAAGCCGTTGCTCAGCGACCGTGCGAGCGACGCCACGGACGACCGGGAGCTGCTGCGGCACATCCTCAGCACCCAGATCGGCGAGGACGCCACCCTGCGCGAGCTGTACCACTACGTCCAGCGGTCCCGGCACGCACAGCAGCCCGCGGTCGTCGGCGACGCGAAGACCATCGCCGACTGGCTGGAGGAGAACCTGGAGGAGGAAGTGCTCGACGGCGTCCAGCTGTTCCCGCCCTACCACCGCGGACCGGCCGACCTCTTCGTCGACCTCGTCGTCCCGGAGCTGCGACGCCGGGGCATCTTCCGGACCGAGTACGAGGCCTCGACGCTGCAGGGCCTGCTGGACACCGACGACGTCTACTGAGGAGAACCGTGCCCCCTGCTCTGCAACTCCCCGACGGACACCGCCAGCTCGGCACGTCGGGCCTCGTCCTGTCCGAGATCGGCATCGGTGCCAGCACCTTCGGCCGCTCGGGCATGCGCGCGACCGGCCAGGAGGCGGTCACCGCGATCGTCGACCGCGCGATCGACCTCGGCATCACCTACTTCGACCTCGCCGAGGGGTACGGCGACCGGCCCGGACAGAGCGAGGAACTGTTCGCCACCGCGCTCCGCGGCCGCCGCGAACAGGTCGTCATCGGCACCAAGTTCGGACTGAACCTCAGCCGGGAACGCGGCGCCGCCTACGCGCGGCCGGGATCCCGCAAGTACGTGGTCGCCGCGGTCGAGGAGTCGCTCCGACGGCTGCGCACCGACTACATCGACCTCTACCAGCTCCACTTCCCCGACCCCTTCACCCCGATCGAGGAGACCCTGTCGGCGCTCGACACACTGGTGAGGTCGGGGAAGGTGCGGTACGCCGGCGCGTCCAACTTCAAGGCGTGGCAGCTCGTCGAGGCAGAACACCTCGCCCGGGCACAGGGGTCGACCCGGTTCGTGTCCACGACCGACGAGTACAGCCTCCTCTGGCGCAGGCCCCAAGAGGAACTGATCCCGGCGCTGCGCCACCTCGGCCTGGGCTTCATCCCCTACTTCCCGCTGCAGAACGGGCTGCTCACCGGCAAGTACTCCGCGGAGCAGGCGCCCGCCGACGCCAAGATCACCAACCTGAAGCGCTATCTGCTGCGTTCGGCGCCCTGGGCGGCCCTGGCCAGGTTCGAACAGTTCGCGCGCGACCGCGACATCACCCCCGCCGCGGCGGCGCTCGGCTGGCTGCTCGCCCAGCCGACGGTCACGAGCGTGATCGCGGGAGTGACCGTGCCCGAGCAACTCGACGAGAACGTCCTGGCCTCACGCTGGAGCCCCACACCCGAGGAGGAGGCCGAACTACGTGGCCTGTTCACCGGCGACCTCTCGGGCGGCCCCGGAGTGGTCGACCGGGGCTGAGCCGCCGGGGCCGCCAGGTCCTGTCGTCAACTTCCCGTCGTTCGCCCGGAGGGCGGGCCCTGCGGCGTCGTGGGGTCCCCCTGGTCGAGCGGAGCCGAGAGCTCGCGGGAGCCTGCCCTCGGTGCGCCGGGCGCGGGCCCTCGTACTGGACGTACTCGGGCCTGTGTCCCGTGCGGCGAGTGGGGGCGCCCCCTGCTCGAAGAGCCCGGGGGAGCGTGCATGGCGTCGCGGGGCTGGGGGCACCTCCCGGCCGGAGGCTGGGGGAGGGAATGTGACGACAGGGCCTAGCCCCGGCGCCCCGGGGTCAGCCTGCCGGGAGCGGGTGGGCGCCCGGGTCTGACCCGGTCGTGGTCGGCCGTGTGGGATCGGTGATCCAGGCGGACCACGACCCGGGGTACAGAGCCGCCTCGACGCCCAGGGCGGCGAGGGCCAGCACGGTCGCCGTCGCCGACACCCCGCTGCCGCAGTACACGCCGATCTCGCGCCCGTCCAGGTGCGCGGCGTACAAGGCGCTCAACTCCTCGACGTCGAGCAGCTCGTCCCCGGCGAAGTTCTGCCCGCCGGGGACGCTGTGCGCGCCGGGGATGTGCCCGGTCCCCGTCCGTCGCGCGTCACCGGCATAAGCCTCCGGGGCGCGCGCGTCGATGAGATGCCCCGAGGTGGCGAGCCGTCCGATGTCCTCGGCGGCCAGGACGGGAAGCGCACCGGGCCGTACGACGGCCGTCCCCGCGCCCGGCGGCGGAACGTCGACGTCGAGCGCGCCGCCGATCGCCCGCCAGGCCGCCAGACCGCCGTTCAGCCAGCGCACGTTCGCCACTCCGGCCCAGCGAAGCACCCACCAGGCGCGGGCGGCGACGGCGGGGTTACGCCGGGTGTGGACGACGACTGTGCTGCCGTCGTCGACTCCCCACGTGCGCAACCTTTCCTGAAGGCCGCCCGCGTGCGGAAGCGGACCGTTGCCGGAACTCCCGGTCCGCGAGCCGACCAGGTCCGCTTCGAACGATACGTAGTGGGCGCCGGGTATGTGTCCCGTCAGATAGGAGTGCCGCGCCTCGGAGTGGTCCTCTCCTTCCCTGCCCACCTCAAGAACGACGACCTTCGCGCCGCTTCGTAGTGCGTCGTCGAGTCTCATCGCCGACATCACGACGTCCTCGGAGGAATCTGGGCGCATCGCTACATCCCTTCGATGTCTGTTGGCACAAAAATACATCGGAAGGGATAGCGGACTACGTATGTTTTATTTCCGCTCGACGACAATGTCGTATAGCTGACGTTCCAGGCGGGTGGACGTCGCGACGTCCACCCGCCCGGGGTTGTCACCCGCTCCGACCTACTTGGCGGTGCGGTACACGCTGATCTCGGTCAGGGTCGGGGTGTACGTCTCCGTGGCGATCTTCCCGGTGAGCGCGACCCGGAGCCGGGAGGTCGTGACACTGTCGAAGCCGGTCACCGTGAGATCGTGCCCGATTCCGGTGTCGCGGCCGGCGAAGGTCACCCACTGGCCGGTACCGGCGTCCCAGCGCCGCAGCTCGAACGACTGCACCCGCGGCGCGGTGCTCGCGTCGGTGTACTCGTCCAGGTACACCTCGTCGAAGGTGGTGTCCGAGCCGAAGTCGATGTCGAGCGTGATCGGGTAGGCGGCGTCGTCGGCCGCCGCCCAACGGGTCGTCAGACTCCCGTCGGTCAGCTTGTCCGCGGTGAGCGTGCCGTTCGCCCCGGGGTGGGTGGAGTTGGCGATGACCGGCTTGCCCAGCGCGAGGTTCACCCGGTTGTCGGTCTCCTCCTCGATCGGGTTGTCGTCGACCGGGTGGGCGACCTTCTTGCCGACCCGCTTCTCGGCGATGCCGATGTCCGGCGCGTCACCGTAGTAGAGGTGCGTGCCGAGGAAGTCCTCGGTGCCCAGGTGCGCGTTGTAGCGGCCCGCGTCGATCAGCGGCGAGCCCTTGCTCAGCGAGAAGTGCGCGGCAGCCTTCCGGATCTTGTTCACGCCCGCCCCGGTGACGTAGTCCTCGGGGTCACCGGTGAACTTCGGGTCGACCCGCAGCCCGGCCGGGTCGGCCGGCTCCTGGGTGGAGTGCGTACCGCTCGCCTCGTAGTAGTCGTTGTTGGCGAACACGGCCTGCCGCAGCGCTCCGGTACGGCGGTACCACGGCGTCGAGTCCGTCTGCGAGGTGTTGTAGAAGATGTTGTTCAGGAAGTAGACACGGCTCAGGAACGTCTCGTCGTGGACATAGTCGAGGTCGCCGCCGTCGTAGACGAAGGTGTTGTTCAGGAAGTAGGTCGGCGAGTAGTTCGTCGACAGCATGTTCTTCACCAGAACGCCGTTGTCGTTGACGCTCAGGTTGTAACGGGCCACCGAGTTCGAGCTGTTGCCCATGTAGGCCATCCAGCCCGCCGCGTTGTCGTGCGAGTAGTTGTACTGGTACGTGACGTTGAAGTTCGTGTACTCAAGGTCCCAGGGGGTGCCGTCGTACTCGTTGGCCGGGCCGCCGTACACCTCGTTGTACTGCATGGTCGAGTCGGCGCCCGCCCACAGGTAGAGCCCGCAGGAAACCGCGTTGTAGCGCTTCAGGAAGCCGTTGACCTCGTTGTACTCGACGGTCAGTCGCTGGGTGTTGGCCAGCTGGAAGGCGCCCTGGCCGATGTTCTCCGCGTAGTTGTGGCCGATGTAGACGTCACGGCTGTACAGGTCGCGGGTGCGCACCCACAGCTGCTCCCAGCCCTCGTGCCACTTGCCGCTCTCGTCGTACTGACCCGAGGCGGCGCTGTCGGCGGCGAACCAGTTGAACGCGAACTGCACGGCGTGCAGTTCCACGTTCTCGAAGGTGTTGTCCTCGATCCGGACGTCCTTGAAGTAGTACCCGCCGGTCCCGTACTCCTTGTAGTTCTTGCTGCCGAACACCTGGAAGTTGACCGCACCGTAGTGGATCTTCTGCCAGCTGCTCGGGCCGTCGATGTTGTGGACGTATATGTTCGAGATGCGGAAATGGTCCATGATGTTGTTGTCGCCGTCCTTCAGCAGGTCGGCGTTGATCGAGACCATGATTCCGTCACGGACGTACGAGCCGGTGGTGATGTCGGTGGCGAAGTCGTCGTCGTTCGACAGCTCCACGCTGTTGACGTCCCAGTACTGCTGGTTGCGCAGCACAATCGCACCGGTCAGACCGACGGTCTCGGGGTTCTTCGTGCCGTTCGCGTTGAACGGGCTGGGCACATTGCCGTTCGCCGCGATGTAGGGGCGGCGCGCGTTCCGGTCGCCGTACGCCGAAATCGTGATCGGCTTGCCGTCGCTACCCGAGCCCTTCGGCCACAGCTGCTCGTCCTGCCACTGCTCGCCGGCCTTGAGCAGGATGCGGTCGCCGGGCTCGAACGTCGTCGCGTTCGCCTTGGCCAGGGTGCGCCAGGCGGTCTGCCGGGAGGTGCCGGCCGCGGCGTCGTCGCCGTTCGTGGCGTCCAGGTAGTAGTCCGTGCCGCCCGTCCTGTTCGGCTTGTCGCCCGGCCAGGACTGTGCGGTGGCCGCGGCCACCGGGGACGGCTTCGGCCGGGCCACCGCGCCTGCGGCCGGGGCGAGCGACCCCACAAGCAGCGCGGCGAGCAGGGAGGTCAGGCCCGCGCGAAGCGTCCGCACGGCGATCCTCCGGCGCCTCGCCGCCCTCTCTTCGACGGGTGGTCCGTTGCCGGCAGGTCTCATTGCTGCACATCCTTAGTGTTGATGGCGGCCACCGCCGAGGCGTCGACGTCCAACGAGGCGTCGTCGGCCCGGCGCTGGAGGAATGCGGTGAACTTCTCGTCCACGAGAGACTGGCGGATACGCTGGGCGTACTCCTTGAATGCCTTGTCCTCGTCGGTCTTCCTGCTGTCCAGCTGGTAGAAGGTGAGCTGGCCGGTGCCCGTCACGGGCGGCGATATCCCGCCTGGCTCGAGCTCGCCCAGTACGGACATGAGGTCCTGGTCATGGGTGTTCAGACCGGTCGAGCCGCTGCCGTCGTACGTGCCGGTCGTCAGCTCGGCGTCCGGTTCCCCGGAGACGGCCGAGAGGCGGCCCGCGGCCTGCACCCGGCGCTGGAGAGCGCTGACATGGGCCGCGGAGGCGTTCTTCGGCACCTGCACCACCAGCCGGCTGTACCGGTACGTGGTGGCGTTGGCGCTCCAGGCGTCCGGGTCGGCGTCGAACGCCTTGCGCACGTCGGCATCGGTGACGTGCAGCGGATCACCGGGGGTCTTGGCGAGCCGGATCTTGAGGCCGGTCGTCAGCTCGGTGAGCCGGTGACCGTAGTACTCCTCGGGGGAGAACTGCGAGACACCGTAGACGGTCCGGCCGGCGGCGATGTCCTGGGCGCGGGAGGCGTTCTCCTTCGTCCGCTCGGCTTCGAGGTCCGCGAAGTCAGCCGAGTCGATGAGCCCCTGTTCCTCGGCGAGCAGCAGGGTGGTCCTGTCCTCGCGGATCTCGTCGAACGCGCGGTCCTCCAGGCGCTGCAGCGCGGTCCTCTTCCCGGTCATCGCGCTCCAGGTGAACGGGGCCTGGAGGTGGTACGCGGTGCGCAGCTCGTTCTGGACTGTCGGGGCGAGCCGTTTCATGTGGAAGATCAGCTCGTCGCGGGTGACGGGGTGCCCGTCCAGGGAGGCGACCTCGTCGCCGCGCTGGTGGCCGAGGGCCGTGACCGCGGCCACGGTGAGCGCGACGACGGCGACGCAGGCCGCGCCCAGCACGGCGAGGGTCCGCCGCGACAGCCACCCGCGGCCGGGGTCCTGCGGACGGGGTGCCCCGGTCCGCCCGCCGGCCGCTTTGCGGGCGCCGGGCCTCCTCGAACCGCTCGGCCGGCCCGCGCCACCCGCCCGGCCAGGGCTGCGGGAGCCCGCCCGGGTGGCCACCGCCTTCACGAGGGCGTCCCGATCGCCGCCACCCGGGAGACCACGGGGGTGTCCCGGCTCTGGGTGATCTCGACGACGACCGTGTCCACCAGCGCCGGCGGAAAGGTGAGGATCCGCTGGTAGCCGACCGCGTTGGTCTCGGCGAGTGTCGTCCGGTCGCCCTGGTGACCGCCCCGTACGACGACATGCTCGATGCGCTGCCCCTGGGTGATCTCCTCGCCCAGCACGACCGCCTCGATGCGGCGGGGAGCCGCGAAGGCGAGCGTCACGGCGGGCCGGGTGTCGCTGTCGTCCGGACACCAAGGGGTACGGGCCCGGCCAGGCCAGGCTGTGGCGATATCGCCCGGGGTGCCGGAGGTGACCGTCGCGGCGGCCTCGATCCGGCGGGCGCGGAAGTCCGCGATGCGCTGCCCGAGCCGCTTGAGCGTGTCCACGTCGGCGTCCCGCAGGCGGCCGTCGGCGGCCGGGGGGACGTTGAGCAGAAAGCAGGAGTTGCCGCCGACCGACCGCAGGTAGACGGTGAACAGTTCGTCCACGGAACGGACCTGGTCGTCCTCGGCAGAGTGATGGAACCAGCCGGGCCGGATCGAGGTGTTGACCTCGGCCGGGTACCAGACCAGGTCGTCCTCGTGCCCGGCCAGGGCGGCGCGGCTGCCCAGGTCGCGGTCGTCGCTGCGGACCAGCCGGGCGAAGGTGCCGTCGTCCGCCTGCTGGGAGCGGGACGCGGTCCGCTCGGCGTCCTGGAGGGCGCGCGGTACCACGCTCCACTCGTCGGGGCGGGTCTCGCCGGCCTCGTTGCCGCACCAGCGGACGTCGGGACCGCACACATTGATCACCGCGTCCGGCTGGTGTGCGCGGACCACCGCGTAGTAGCGCTCCCAGTCGTAGAGCTGGCATTTTCCGTTCGGGCCCTCGCCGTTGGCACCGTCCAGCCACACGGTGAACACCGGACCGTAGCGGGTGAGCAGTTCGGTGAGCTGGGCGACGTAGAAGTCGTCGTAGCCGGTTCCCGAGCCGTAGGACGCCTCGGTGCGGTCCCACGGGGAGAGATAGATCCCGAACTTCAGGCCGTGCCGGCGGGCCGCGTCGGCGACCTCGGCGACCACGTCGCCCTTGCCGTCGCGCCAGGGCGACGAGGCGACCGAGTGCCCGGTGACGTCGCTGGGCCACAGGCAGAACCCGTCGTGGTGCTTGCAGGTCAGGATGACCCCGGTCATCCCCGCGCTCTTGAGCGCGGCGACCCACTGGTCCGCGTCCAGGTCCGACGGGTCGAAGAGGGCCGGGGCCTCATGGCCCTCGCCCCATTCCCGGTGCGTCATGGTGTTCATCCCGAAGTGGATGAACCCGTAGAACTCCATCTCCTGCCAGCCGAGTTGCCGCTCGCTCGGCCGGACCGAGGCCAGTGCCCGCCCGGACTGCGCGGCACTCATCGGAACCTCCGGTTGTACGAGGCGAGGAGCAGCAGCAACCCGGCCAGTGCGAGGAGCATCACCCCGAGGTGCCCCCATCCGACGGTCGACCGCTCGATCACCACGAGCGCCACACAGGCCGCCGCGACGAGCGTGCGCACGGTGACGAGCAGCGCCGTTCGCATCGAGTCCTTCATTTCGGCCATACCGGCCATATTCGGCCTTCCTTCCGCTGGGGCTGTGCGGCCGTCAGCCCTTGACTCCGCCGGATGCCATGCCTTCGATGAGCCGCTTCTGGATGAATGCGTAGACGATCAGGACGGGCACGATGACGATGACCATGCCGGCGTACAGCCGCCCGTAGTCGGCCGCGGCCTTCTGGGCGGTGAACAGGTTGAGCAGGCCGACCTGGACGGTCTTGCCGTCGCCAGGCAGCAGGGTGAGCGAGATGATGAAGTCGTTCCAGTAGGCGAGGAAGTTGAAGAGGATGACGGTGGTGACCGCGGGGCGTGCCATCGGCAGCATGATCCGGGTCATGATCCGCCAGCGGGACGCGCCGTCGAGCGAGGCCGCCTCCTCGTACTCGACCGGGATGGACCGGAAGTACGCGGTGAGCAGATAGATGGTGAAGGGGATCGAGGTGGCGGCGTAGACGAGCGACAGCATGGCCGGGTTGTCGATGAAGAACCCCCCGGGGAAGACGTCCACGAGCGCCTTGTCCCAGCCGACCAGCATCAGGAAGATCGGTACGACGATGTAGTTGACGTTGACGAACAGCCCGCCGAGCAGGGCGATCTCCACGATGCCGCGGCCCGGGAAGTCGTACCGGGCGATGACGTAGGCGGCGGGCACGGACACCGCGAGGACCAGGACGAGGCCGAGCACGGTCACGAACACCGAGGTCAGGAAGTACTGCCCCAGGTGCGCGTCGACGAACGCGTCGGCGTAGTTCTGCAGGCGCAGGCCTTCGGGCAGCGTCCAGGGGCTGCCGAAGAACTCGCTCTTCTTCTTCAGCGAGGCGAGCAGCACCCAGACGACCGGCACCGCGATGGCGAGCGCGAGGGCGAGGACGAGCGCATAGGTGAGCACACGTCCGGTCCGCGAGCGGACGGCGCGCGAACGGGAGGAGTTGATCACAGTCATGGTGCCTGTCCTCAGAACTGGAGGGGCTCGCGCCGCGTGGCCCGGCTCACCAGGAGCGACACAAGGAACGAGAACGCGAAGATGACGACACCGATGGCCATGCCGTAGCCGTACGACGAATTCGTGTACGCCTGCTTGTACATGTAGCTCAGCAGCACTTCGGAGGAGCTGTCGGGGCCGCCGCCGGTCATCGCACGGAC
The DNA here is from genome assembly GCF_003688995.1 of Streptomyces shenzhenensis. Taxonomy (GTDB): domain Bacteria; phylum Actinomycetota; class Actinomycetes; order Streptomycetales; family Streptomycetaceae; genus Streptomyces; species Streptomyces shenzhenensis_A. The sequence goes on from NZ_PENI01000038.1 coordinate 47,138, forward strand.
CAGCACAAAACTCAGGTTGACCGCGCTCATGATGAAGAAGGTCAGCGAGGTCCGCAGGTTCTGCCAGATCAGCGGCAGGGTGATGGAGAAGAACTGCCGGGTGACGGAGGCGCCGTCGAGCGAGGCGGCCTCGTACAGCTCCTCGGGGATGCCAGCCATGCTCGACATGTAGAGGACCATGTAGTAGCCCAGCGACTGCCAGACCATCGCGATGGCGACGGAGTAGAGCACGATCTTCTGGTTGCCGAGCCAGACCTGCTGCCAGCCGTCCAGGGACAGCAGTCGCAGGGCCCCGTTGAGCAGGCCGTTCTTCTGGTCGTAGACGGCGGAGAAGATCGCCGCGATCACGACCACGGAGAGAATGTTCGGAATGTACAGGACGAACCGGAGGAGGTTGCGGCCGCGCAGCTTCTGCCGTGTCATGATCGCGGCGAGGAACAGGCCCATGCCCATGGTCACCACGGTCACCACGACCAGGAGCGCGACCGTGTTCTGGAAGGCGCGCACGAACTGGTCGTCGTCCATCAGATGACGGAAGTTGTCCAGCCCCACGAACTTCATGTCCGGGGAGAACCCGCTCCAGGTGTAGAGCGACATCCGGAACACGTTCATGGTCGGGTAGACCATGAACACCGCGAAGAGCACCAGCGCGGGCAGCAGGCAGGCGAGCACGAAGCGCAGGTCGCCGCGGCGCCGCCGAACCGGGGAACGGGCACCGCGCCGGGAGCCTCGGGGGGACGGGGCGGAACGCGCTGTGCGCTCCGCCGAGTCATGGGGTGGGGTGGAGAGGGTCGTCACCGTGCCGGTCCTCCGGTCGTACGAAACAGTCCTGGGTGAGCCGAGAGGATCTCCCGGGTTCTGGGAGCACCGGCGGCGGCCCGGCTGATCCGGGCCGCCGCCGGGCCGGTCAGTCGCCCGCCTGGCGCAGCTTCTCGCTGGCCTCGTTCAGCGCGGACTGCCACTTGGCCTCGGTGGTGTCGCCGCTGATGATGCTGTTGGCTGTGTCGAAGAGGGTGGCCTTGATGTCGACGCCCTCGACGGGTGCGGTGGAGGCGAAACCGCCGACCAGCGCGGAGACCGACGGGTCCTCGTAGAGCTTGTAGAACTCGGCACTCTCACCGGTCAGGCTGTTCGCGATGCCCTCGATGGGCTGGATCGCGTTGGACTTGGCGAAGATCTCGGCGGCCTTGTCGGAGTACAGGTAGGCGATGAAGTCCTTCGCCGCGTCCTTGTTCCTGGCGGCGCCGGGGACCCACGCCGACTCGACCGACGTGGTCAGGTACCGCTTGCCGCCCTCGGTGGCGGCGGGCAGCGGGGTCAGGCCCCATGCGAAGCCCTTCGCACGCGGGGCGTCCGCCATCTCGCCGGTGATCCAGGTGCCGTTCGGCATGAACAGCGCCTTGTTGTCGAGGATCGACTGCTGGTTCTTGGTGAAGTCCTGCTCGTTGGCGTAGCCGACGGTGGTCGGGGCGGCGTAGCTGAGCAGCCTGGTGGTGATGTCGAGCGCCTTCTTGGCGTTCGCCGTCTTCCAGACGTCCTTCTTGTACGTCATGACGTCGGTGTAGAACTGCTCCCCGCCGATGTCGGCGAGCAGTGCGTAGAAGTAGGAGTCGAGGTAGCCGCTCGTCGGGTAGGTGAACAGCGCGATGCCCTGCTTCTTGGCCTTGTCGCCCAGCTCGAACATCTCGTCCCAGGTGGCCGGGACCTGCCAGCCCTGCTCCATGAACAGGCCCTGGTTGTAGAACAGTCCGGTCGGCGCGTAGTACAGCGGCATCAGATACGTCTGGTCCGTGCCGTACGGATTGGTGTTGAGGTTGCCGACGATGCCGTCGGTGAGCTTGTCCCCCACCGTCCTGTCCTCGCCCGGGACCTGGGTCTTCAACACCGGGGTGAGGTCTTCGAGGGCCTTGTCCTTGATCAGGGTCTCGGGGAGGGCGGCCTTGCGGCCCTGGCCGAGCACCACGACGTCCGGGTACTTGCCCGCCTTCATGTTCGGGGTGATCTCGTCCTCGATGCTCTTCGAGATCTGCAACTGGACATCGACGTCGGGGTGCGATGCCTCGTAGGCCTTGATGACCTCCGAGTACATGGCCCGGCCGTAACCGCCTTCGAGGGCGGCGACCTTGAGGGTCGTCCTGCCCGAGCCCGCGTCGTCGCCGCCGGACGAGCAACCGACGAGCAGACAGAGTGCCGTCACCGCGGTGCCCGCAAGGGCGAGCGATCTCCTCATTTGGGGTCCTTCCCGTGGACAGCAGTTGCCCACCTGACTGCGAGCGGTAGTGCGGGGCCGGCGCAGGGACGCGTCGCAGGCCGAAGCGCCGGCACACCGCGCCACCGCATCCCGGTCCGGCCATGCCGTGGTCCGGGACTGTTACGGTGGCACCGATAACATGATGCGCAACGATGGCATCGATCTCATGGGTGCGCAAGGGTCAGCCGCAGGCTGATTCAGCCGATGGCCGAAACGTTACTCACTGCGGGCGCGGCGGGGCCGTCGAGGAACGCACGGACAACGTGGGGGTGCTGACGGGCTCCTCGCCCTCGGTGTCACCTTGCAGCAGCAGGGTGACCGCGGCCGCGCCGTAGGCGAAGAAGTCCTGCCTGACGGCCGTCAGCGGCGGCGCGCAGAACGCGGCAAGCGCGATGTCGTCGACACTGACGATCGACACGTCCTCGGGCACCGAGCGGCCGCGCTCGCGCAGGGCGCGGATCACCCCGAACGCCATCTCGTCGCTCGCCACGAAGACCGCGGTGACCTCCGGGATCATCGCGATGATCTGGCCCTGCCGGTACCCGGAGCCGGGCGACCAGTCGCCCTCCAGCGGCGGCGGGGCCTCGATCCCCGCCGCCTCCAGGCAGTCCCGCCAGCCCTGGCGCCGCTGCCGAGCCTCGATCCACTCGTCCGGCCCTGAGACGTGCCAGACCTGACGATGCCCCAGGTCGAGCAGGTGCTGGGTGGCGATCCGCCCGGCCTCCATCTGGTCGATGCCGAGGACCCGGGCGCCCGCGGTCCGCGAACCGTCGAGCGTGACCGTCGGGATGTCGCCGGTGATGTCTTCCATCTTCTTCGTCACGGAGATGAGCGGAACCGCGATCACCAGTCCGTCGACACCCTGGTCGGCGAGCCTGGCCAGCGCGCCCTCCATCAGGCCGACGTCGAGCGCGGAGATGGTAGCGATGCTCACCGCGTACCCGGCCGCGCCCGCTGCCGACTCGACACCCGCCGTCACCGCCGAGCGCGAGTAGTAGCCGCCGGACGCCAGCAGGACGAGCCCGATGGTGTGGCTGCGCCCCGAGGACAGGGCTCTGGCCGCGCTGTTGAACCGGTAGCCGGCCTGCTCCACGGCGGCCAGCACCCGCCTGCGGGTCTCGGGGTTGACGTTCGGTGAGCCGCGCAGCGCGCGCGAGACCGTCTGGGCCGACACACCCGCGATGCGAGCCACGTCGGCCATGCTCGGCTGCCTCTGCCGCACAGTGTCCTCGTTCATCGCCTTCCCTCCCCCGACGCCATCCAAGGGAGCCTACCAATCTTGTCACCCATGTCACCGATAACATACCCTCCATCCGTGACAGAGCACATCACCGAGCCACGGCCCCCAGCCGATGCGCCGGTCACCACCCCCACGGCCACACTCTCCTGGCGCGACGGCCGCCTGTACCGCAACGCCGTCCCCCACCGCATCCTGTCCGGTGCGATGCACTACTTCCGGGTGCACCCCGGCCTCTGGCGAGACCGCATCCGACGGATAGCCGACCTCGGGCTCAACACGGTCGACACCTACGTGGCCTGGAACTTCCACCAGCCCCGCGAAGGCGAGCCCCCGTCCTTCGACGGCTGGCGGGATCTCGAACGGTTCGTCCGCATGGCGGGCGAGGAGGGCCTCGACGTCGTCGTCCGGCCCGGCCCCTACATCTGCGCCGAGTGGTCCAACGGCGGTCTGCCGAGCTGGCTCACCGCGAAGGACCTCACGATCCGCAGCTCCGACCCGGCGTTCACCTCGGCCGTCGGCCACTGGTTCGACGAGCTGATCCCGCGCCTGGCCGCACTCCAGGCGTGCGAGGGCGGACCGGTCGTCGCGGTCCAGGTGGAGAACGAGTTCGGCAGTTACGGCGACGACCACGCCTATCTGCGCTGGAGCCGTGCGGCCTTGGCCGAACGAGGCATCCGGGAGCTGCTGTTCACCGCCGACGGGCCCACGGACCTCATGCTGGACAGCGGCACCCTGCCCGGCACCCTGGCCGCCGCCACCCTGGGCTCCAGGCCTGAGGTCGCCCGGCGCCTCCTGGCCGGCCGCCGCCCCGACGAACCCTTTCTGGTCGCCGAGTTCTGGAACGGCTGGTTCGACCACTGGGGCGACCACCACCATGTCCGCGGAGTCGACAGCGCCGTCCGCACCCTGCGCGGCATCATCGCCGACCACGGCAGTGTCAGCATCTACATGGCGCACGGCGGCACCAGCTTCGGCCTGTGGGCGGGGGCCAATGAGACCGAGGGCCGGCTGGAACCCATCGTCACCAGCTACGACTCCGACGCGCCCATCGCCGAGGACGGCCGTCTCACCCCCAAGTTCTTCGCCATGCGCGAGGCACTCGGCACGGACCGACCGCTGCGCTCTCCCGAGCGGTTGCCGGTCCTTCCTCCCGCACGCCTTCCCCTCGTCCACCGCACGGACCTGCTCCCCGCGCTGGCGGCCGTGCCCGCCCGGTCCACGGCCTCCCCGAGCCCTGCCACGTTCGAACAGCTCGGCCTCGACGCGGGCATGGTCCGGTATGTCGCCCACCCGCGCATACCGGCGGGCGAGCACCGGCTGATCTTCACCGATGTGCGCGACCGGGCCCTGGTCTTCGTCGACGGCGCCTTCCTCGGCGTCACGGACCCCGGCTCCCCCGAGCTGACCGTGTCCGGGACGGGCGAGATCGTACGGCTGGAGGTCGTGGTCGAGAACCTCGGCCGGGTCAACTACGGTCCCCGCGTCGGCCGGCACAAGGGCCTGCTCGGTCCGGTCCTCGTCGACCGGCGCATGGTGCAGGGATGGCAGAGCACACCGGTCGCGCTCCAGGAGTGGTCACCGGCCGAACTGTCGCAGGCGCTCGGTGCGGGCCCCGCGACCACGTCCGCCGGATTCGCCACCGCCGACATCGAGGTCGGCACACCGGCGGACACCTTTCTCGCACTGCCCGGATCGGCCCACGGCCTCGTCTGGGTCAACGGGTTCCTGCTCGGACGCCACTGGGAGATCGGCCCCCAGGTCACCCTGTACTGCCCCGCTCCCCTGCTGCACGCCGGCCGCAACACCGTCACCGTCCTCGAACTGGAACGTCTCGGCGAGACCCTGGAGCTCCGGGACCGCCCCGAGCTGGGGCCGCCGGAGGAGTACGTGGAGGAGTTCTGAGACCTCCCCAGGGCGGCAGGGCATCCCGGTCGTGCGGGCGCCGCACGGGCCCCACGACTTCGGCCGCAACACATCGGATGACTTGCGGACCGCTGATGCTGGATTCGACAGGCGGGCGGGCACACCGGCCCCCGTCCCCGCCACCCCTGAACCGCACCGTCAGCACGGCGGTTGACCGCTGACCTCAGGCGATTCCTTGCGGCGGACAGGCTGTCACTCCTATGGTTGAGACCACCGGATTCATCCGATGTGTGGGCCGAAGGAGCTCTCGACCTCCCGAACAACGACAGGAGACCAGGCGTGAAACTACTGCGCATCGGAGCACCCGGAGCGGAGACCCCGGCGGTGCTCGACGGGGACGGCCGCATGTTCGCCCTCACCGGCCTGACCGAAGACATCGACGGGGCCTTCCTCGCCTCCGGGGGCATCGACCGGGTCAGGCAGGCACTGGCCGAGGGCCTCCTGCCACCGGTCGAGGAAACCGGTCAGCGGACCGGCGCCCCCGTCGCACGCCCCGGCAAGGTGGTGTGCGTCGGTCTCAACTACCGCGATCACGCCGAGGAGACCGGTGCCCCCGTACCGAAGCGGCCGGTGATCTTCATGAAGGACCCGTCCACCGTGGTGGGCCCGGACGACCGGGTACTGATCCCGCGCGGTTCGGTGAAGACCGACTGGGAGGTCGAACTCGCCGTCGTCATCGGACGCGAGGCCCGCTACCTGGCCGATCCGGCCGCAGCAGCCGAGTGCATCGCCGGCTGTGCGATCAGCAACGACGTCTCCGAGCGCGAGTTCCAGCTCGAACACTCCCCCCAGTGGGACCTCGGCAAGTCCTGCGAGACCTTCAACCCGATGGGCCCCGGCGACGTCATCAACACGGGCACCCCCGCCGGTGTGGCCCTCGGCCTGCCCGGCACCCCGTACCTGCGCGAAGGAGACACCGTCGAGCTGTCCATCGACGGCCTCGGGACCCAGCGCCAGACCTTCGTCAACGCGTGAAAGGCACGGAGTTGCCCCCGACCCCCGCACGGATCACCGCCGTCGACACCTATGACATCCGCTTCCCCACCTCGCGGGAGCTGGACGGGTCCGACGCCATGAACCCCGACCCCGACTACTCCGCCGCCTACGTCGTCCTGCGCACCTCGGCGGGCGGCCACGAGGGGCACGGCTTCGCCTTCACCATCGGCCGGGGCAACGACGTCCAGGTCGCCGCCATCGACGCGCTGCGCGAGCACATCGTCGGGCGTTCCGTCGCCGAGCTGTGCGCCGACCCCGGCACCTTGTACCGCGACCTCATCGGCGACAGCCAGCTGCGCTGGCTCGGCCCCGAGAAGGGCGTGATGCACATGGCCATAGGCGCCGTGGTCAACGCCGTCTGGGACCTCGCCGCGAAACACGAGGGCAAGCCGGTCTGGCAGTTCCTCGCCGACGCCGATCCCGTATGGCTGGCCGGCCAGGTGGACTTCCGCTACCTCAGCGACGCCCTGACCCCGGACGAAGCCGTGGAACTCCTGCGCAAGGGCAAGCAGGGCGCCCCCGGCCGGGCTGCCGAACTGCGGCGGCGCGGCTACCCCGGCTACACCACCTCCCCGGGCTGGCTCGGCTACTCCGACGAGAAGCTCACCCGCCTCGCCCAGCAGGCCGTCACCGACGGCTTCACCCAGATCAAGCTCAAGGTCGGCGCCGACCTGGCGGACGACATCCGCCGCTGCCGCGCCGCCCGCGAGGCGGTGGGACCGGACATCCGGATGGCGATCGACGCCAACCAGCGCTGGGACGTCGGCCAGGCGATCGAATGGACGAAGGCGCTCGCGGAGTTCGACCCCTACTGGATCGAGGAGCCCACCAGCCCCGACGACATCCTCGGCCACGCCGCCATCCGCCGCGGGGTCCACCCCGTCAAGGTCGCCACCGGTGAGCACGTGCAGAACCGGATCGTCTTCAAGCAGCTCCTCCAGGCCGGAGCCATCGACGTGCTCCAGCTCGACTCGGCCCGGGTGGCCGGGGTCAACGAGAACCTCGCCATCCTGCTGCTGGCCGCCAAGTTCGGCATCCCGGTCTGCCCGCACGCGGGCGGCGTGGGCCTCTGCGAGCTCGTCCAGCATCTGTCGATGTTCGACTACGTGGCCCTCACCGGCACCACACAGGACCGGGTCATCGAGTTCGTCGACCACCTCCATCAGCACTTCCTCGACCCGGTGGTGATCGCCGACGGCGCCTACCGGGCACCCACCGCGCCCGGCTTCTCCGCCGCCATGCACCAGAGCACCATCGACACCTTCAGCTACCCGCACGGCACGTTCTGGGCCGCCGACGCGGCCCGGGACCAGCCCCGCAACGACGCGGAGGACCACGGATGACCAGCACCCTCGCAGGACTCACCGCCCTGGTGACCGGTGGCGCCTCCGGCATCGGACTCGCCACGGCCGAACTGCTCAGTGAGTACGGAGCGGACGTCGCCGTCCTGGATCTCGATCCCGCCGCCGTACGGGCCCCCTTGCGGGGTTTCACCGCCGACGTCACCGACGACGACTCCGTACGCTCGGCCGTCGAGGAGACGGCCCGGCAGCTCGGCGGGATCGACATCCTGGTCAACAACGCCGGCACGGGGGCCGCCGGGACCGTGGCGGACAACCCGGACGAGGAGTGGGCCCGCGTCCTGGACGTCAACGTACTGGGCATCGTCCGCGTCACCCGCGCCGCCCTCCCGTACCTGCGCCGCTCCGCACACGCCGCGGTCGTCAACACCTGCTCCATCGCGGCGACCGCGGGCCTGCCGCAGCGCGCGCTGTACTCGGCCAGCAAGGGCGCGGTCCTCTCCCTCACCCTCGCCATGGCCGCCGACCACGTCCGCGAGGGCATCCGCGTCAACTGCGTCAACCCCGGCACCGTGGACACACCGTGGGTCGGGCGGCTGCTGGACGCCGCCGCGGACCCGGTCGCCGAGCGCGCCGCACTCAACGGCCGTCAGCCCACCGGCCGCCTGGTCACCGCCCAGGAGGTGGCCGCCGCCATCGCCTACCTCGCCTCTCCGGCCGCCGGCAGCACCACCGGTACGGCGCTCGCCGTCGACGGCGGCATGGCGGGCCTGCGCCTACGACCGGAGCCGCAGGCATGACCCCGCGTGAGCGCACGCTCGGGCGCAGCGCCGTGCGCGTAAGTGAACTCGCCTTCGGCGCGGCGGGGATCGGCAACCTGTTCACCGCGGTGAGCGACGACCAGGCCGCCCAGGCCGTGGCCGCCGCCCGGGAGTCCGGTGTCCGGTACTTCGACACCGCGCCGCACTACGGCCTTGGCCTGTCCGAGCGGCGGCTCGGCAGGGCACTGCGCGACCTGCCGAGGGCCGAGTACACCCTGTCCACCAAGGTCGGAAGGCTGCTGGAGCCCGCCACGGCCGGCGGTCAGGGCCCCGGTGACGACCTCGCCGACGGCTTCGCCGTGCCCGCGGACCACCGCCGGGTCTGGGACTTCAGCGCCGAGGGCGTGCGCCGCTCCCTCGATGACAGCCTCGAACGACTCGACCTCGACCGGATCGACATCGCCTATCTCCACGATCCCGACGATCACGCCGAACAGGCGCTCGACCAGGCCTACCCGGAGCTGGAACGGCTGCGCGCCGAAGGGGTCCTCGGTGCCATCGGCGTCGGCATGAACCAGACCGGGCTGCTCACCCGTTTCATCCGTGACACCGACATCGACGCCGTCCTGCTGGCCGGCCGCTACAGCCTGCTCGACCAGCGCGGACAGCGCGAACTGCTGCCGCTGGCCGCCGAGCGGGGCGTGGGAGTCGTCATCGGCGGCGTGTTCAACTCCGGTCTGCTCGCCGACCCGCGTCCCGGCGCCACCTTCGACTACGCCACCGCGCCCAGCGACCTGGTGGCACGGGCCCTCGACCTCAAGAGCGTCTGCGAGCGGCACGGCGTGCCGCTGCGTGCCGCGGCGCTGCGCTTCCCCTTCGGGCACCCGGCCGTCACCAGCGTCCTGGTCGGCGCCCGCAGCGCCGCCGAGGTCGAGGACGCCGCCGCGCTGCTCCACCATCGCGTTCCGGCCGCGCTGTGGACGGAACTCAAGGAGCGCGGGCTGCTCCCCGCCGACGTGCCCACCCCTCCGGAGGCGGACTGACACGCACTCACCTTCGCCCCCGCCGTCCGCGGCCGGCGCGATCGATACTTGGGCAGTCGGCCTGCGGCGCCTGGCGGGCCGAGGGCCTCGGGCCCCGCGCCGACCGCGCACTGGACGCATTCGGTCTGCGGCGCTGCTGTTCGACTCCGGCCGACCGGTGTGCACCCTGGAGGCCGACCACGCGACGGTCGTCGGGATCGCCGAGGCGCTCACGGACTCGCGCGGGCCTCAGAGAAGGACGTGGTGTTCGGACGCAACGTGATCCACGTCCACGGGCCACAGGTCACGGGCAGGCCGACGGCCCCGAGTGATCGGTCACCCACGGTTTCTGCCGGGGCGGCCCCGGGTAACAGCGGCCGCATGAACCTGCGTGCGGCCGACGGCCCCAAGGGGCAAGGGGAACAGTCGCGGAGGGCCGGCCCGAGCCGCGTCGGCTGCTCCGCACGGCGCGTCCGGCCCGTACCCCCGGCCGACGGAGTCACCCCGTCCCGACCGCCGTGCGATGTCGCACGGACCGGATGGGAGACTGCCGCGGCCGGATAGGCCCCCGGTGGGGCGTGGCTGACCCTGATGGGCATGACCAGCCTCACCGCCAAACCGGCCGCCGTGCCCCCCGCCGGGATCACCCCCGAAGCCATGCGGGCCACCATGGGCTCCTTCTGCTCAGGCGTTGTCGTCGTCACCGCGCTGGGCGGCCGGCGGGGCGCCGAACCCGTCGGCTTCACCTGTCAGTCCTTCATGTCGCTCTCGCTCACCCCGCCGCTGGTGTCCATCAGCCCGGCCCGAACCTCCACGACCTGGCCCCGCATCCGCGAGGTGGGCCGGTTCGCCGTCAACGTCCTCGCCGACGACCACGCCGAACTCTCGGGGCAGTTCGCCCGGTCCGGGACGGACAAGTTCGCCGGCGTCGGCTGGCAGCGCTCGCCGAACGGCTCACCCGTCCTGGACGGAGTCATCGCCTGGGCCGAGTGCAGCCTGTGGCGCGAATACGACGGCGGTGACCACACGATCGTGATCGGCGAGGTCACCGCCCTCGACCACGACGCGGAACGCAGCCCCCTGCTGTACTACCGCGGCTCCTACCCGCGCGCGGACTGGCGGGCCTCCTGATGAGCGCCCCCGACATCGCCGGAGATCCCCTCAAGGTCGCCGCGGTACTCGCCGGCCCACACGGAAGCGGGACGACAGCGGCCGCCGTCGACGCGGTTCTCCACGGTTGCCGTGCCGCGGGTGCTCTCACCTCCGTCACCGACCTTCGCGGCGGACAGGCCGAGGGATTCGCCGCCGCGGTGGACGCGGTCGAGTCGGCGGACGCGATCGTGTTCGGTTCACCGACCTACCGGGCCACGCACACCTCGCTGCTCGCCGCGTTCCTGGAACACGTCGAGCGCGGCGGACCGCACGAGACCCGGGCTCCGCTGCGAGGAAAGGCGGCGGCCGTGGTGATGACCGGTGCGGCCGCCGAACACTTCCTCGCGACGGAGAAACTGCGCGCCACACTCGCCTCGTTCTACGGCGTCCAGGTGCTCTCTCCCTCGCTCTTCCTGACCCGCGCGGCATTCGGTCCGGACAGGTCACCGACCCCGGAAACCTTCGAACTGGCAGCCCTGCACGGGCGTGCGCTCACGGATCTCGCTGCCGCGTGCCGGGCGAGCGCGACCATCCCCCGGCTCAGGCCGCTCGTCTGATCCACGGCCAGGCCGGCGTCACCGGACCGCGCGGTCGGCGAGCGGCTCATCAGTACCCCCGGGCTGTGCGGTCCACGTCCCACTGATCTCGAACGAGCACGGAGAAAGCGTAGATGTCCACGACCGTCGAAATCGTCGAGGTCGGCCCTCGTGACGGCCTCCAGAACGAACGCAGGCCTCTCGATGTCGACACCCGGGTGCAGCTCATCAAGCGGTTGATCGGCCAAGGAGCCCGCCGCATCGAGGCGGTCAGCTTCGTCCGGCCGGACCGCGTTCCGCAGATGGGCGGCGCGGAAGAGGTCATGGCGGGCGTGCCGCAGATGCCCGGCGTCTCCTACATCGGCCTCGTCCTCAACCGCCGTGGCGCCGAACGAGCCGTGCGGACCGCGTGCACCGAGGTGAACATCGTCGTGCCTGTCACCGATGAGTTCTCCAGGAGGAACCAGAACCTGTCCGTCGCGGAGATGCTCGATCACGCGGCGGCGGCCTCGCAGGTCGCCCGCGGCGCCGGGCTGCGGGTGAGTGTGACCCTCGCGGTCGCGTTCGGCTGCCCGTTCTCCGGTCCCGTCGCCACGGACGAGGTCGCGCGGGTGGTGCAGCGCGCGGTCGAGATCGAACCGGACGAGATCGCGTTCGCCGACACCATAGGTGTCGGAGTTCCCCGCCAGGTTCGTGCCCTGGCCGCCCTGGCGGCCGGGGACGACCGCGTCCGAAAGCTCCGTTTCCACTTCCACAACACACGCAACACCGGCTACGCGAACGCCGTCGCCGCCGCGCATCTGGACCCGGCTGCCGGGGCCGTACCCGGTGGAGTGATCGCGCTGGACGCCTCGGTCGGCGGGTTCGGCGGCTGTCCCTTCGCGCCCTCGGCCACCGGCAACATCGCGACCGAGGATCTCGCCTATGTCCTTCGTGGCGAGAAAGTCCCCGTGGCAGACCCCGGGCTCCCCGACATCGACGGCCTCGCCCGGGTCGGTTCCTGGCTCGGCGAGCAGCTCAAGAGCGTGCCGCAGGGAATGCTCGCTCGGGCCGGCGACTTCGGTCCGCGTGTCCGCGCGGTCGACGAGGAAGGCGCCGAGAAGTGAACTCCGCAGCGCACGACCCGGACCGTCCCCGTGACCCGGCGGGCGAGCTGCCGCTGGCAGGCACACGTGTGATCGAACTCGGCAACTACATCGCCGCTCCGACCGCCGGCCGCCTGCTGGCCGACTTCGGCGCCGAGGTCATCAAGATCGAACGGCCCCGCACCGGTGACGAACTGCGCAACTGGCGCCTGTTCGCGGGTGACACCTCGATGCTGTACCGCACGATCAACCGGAACAAGAAGTCGGTCGAACTCGACCTGCGCACCGAGGACGGGCGCGCCACAGTCCTGGAGCTGGTGTCCCGCTCCGATGTGCTCATCGAGAACTTCCGCCCCGGCACCCTCGACAAGTGGGGTCTGACCGCAGCGGCCCTGACCGCCGCCAACCCCGAGCTCGTCGTCGCACGTGTGTCCGCCTTCGGTCAGACCGGTCCCCTGGCCCAGCGGCCCGGATTCGCCGCGGTCGCGGAGGCGTACGGTGGGATGCGGGAACTCGTCGGCGAGAGCGACCGGCCGCCGTCTCGCGTCGGGGTGTCCATCGGTGACTCGGTCGCCGGCCTCTATGCGGCCTTCGGGATCGTCATGTCGCTGCTGGACCGCACCGTCCGCACGAGCCGCGGCCTTCGGCCGTGGACGCCCGTCGACCGGCACATCGACGTCGCGCTCCACGAGGCGGTCTTCTCGATGATGGAGTCCCTCGTCCCCGACTACTCCGCCCATGGCGTCCTCAGGGAACGCTCGGGGGGCCGGGTGCACGGCATCGCCCCCTCCAACGCCTACGTGTGCGCCGGCGGTGAAGCGGTCGTCATCGCCGGGAACGGCGATTCCATCTTCGACCGCTTCATGGCGGCGATCGGCCGCCCCGACCTGCGTGCCGACCCGGATCTGGCGACCAACGCCGGCCGTTGGGCCCGACGCGACGAACTCGACCGGGCCATCGAGGCATGGACGCGCCGGCATCCCCGTGCCGACGTGCTTGCCGCCCTGACGGCAGCCGATGTGCCGGCCGGTCCGATCCACACCGCGAAGGACATCATCGACGACGCGCAGTTCGCCGCCCGCGACATGGTGCAGACCCTGCCGGTCGACGTCGCCGGCGAGACACGCCACGTCGCGTTCCCCGGCATCGTGCCGGTGCTCGGCCGGCGGTCGGTCCCGGTCGCCCACCCGGGTCCGGACCTCGGTGCACACACCCATGAAGTGATCGCCACACTCCTGGAACGGCCGTGCGGCTGCCGGGCCTGCCCGGACACGACGGCCGAGCAGTGCGCCCCTGACCTGATACGACACCCACGAAAAGACAGCGCACCGTCATGAATGACACCTCACCGGCCGCCACCACGGACGCGACCACTCCCGCACACCTCGCGGACAGTACGGAACTCGCCGCACTGCGTGACATCTCCCGGAGGGTGCTGTGGCTCTCGGCCGCCATCGTGGACTCCGCCAACCGGGGCCGCCCGAACACGACCGGCATCAAGGTGGGCGGGCACCAGGCGTCGTCCGCGTCGATGGTCGACATCATGGTCGCCCTGTGGTTCCACACCCTGACCGACCTGGACCGGGTGTCGGTGAAACCACATGCCTCGCCGGTCCTGCATGCCATCAACTATCTGCTCGGTGACCTCGACCCGAAGTATCTGACGATGCTGCGCGCCAAGGGCGGCCTGCAGTCCTATCCGTCTCGTATCAAGGACCCCGACACGGTCGACTTCTCCACCGGTTCCGTCGGCATCGGCGCGACCGCGGCCCTGTGGGCGGCCGTCTCGCACCGCTACCTCGCCTCCCGGTTCCCTGACACCCCGCCCGCGGGGCGGTTCGTGAGCCTGCTCGGTGACGCCGAGCTGGACGAGGGCGCCGTCTGGGAGGCCGTCGCCGACCCGCAGGTGTCGGGCCTGGGCGAGTTGCTGTGGGTGGTCGACCTGAACCGGCAGTCGCTGGACCGGATCGTGCCCGACATCCAGATCGAGCGGCTGCGGGGTATGTTCGCCGCTGCCGGCTGGCAGGTCGTCGTACTGAAGTGGGGCCGCGTCATCAGCGAGCTGTTCGCGCGCCCCGGAGGGGAGGAGCTGAGGCGCCGTCTCGAGGAGATGCCGAACGAGGAGTACCAGCGGATGCTCCGGGTCGACTCCTGCGGGATCGCCGACCGCATCTGCGGCGCGACGGGCTCCGCGGACCTCAAGGGGCTGCTGGCCTCCCTGACCCCGGACGAGCTGGCGGCCGCGGTGCGTGACCTCGGCGGACACGATCTCGGGCTCCTGGTCGACACGTTCGACACCGTGGACGCGCATCGGCCCACCGTCGTGTTCGCGTACACCGTGAAGGGGCGTGGGCTGCCGACCGAGGGCCACCCGAACAATCACTCCGCACTGCTGACCGAGGCCCAGATGCGGGCGCTGGCGGCGTCGTGCGGCACCAGCCTCGAAGACCCCTGGAGCACGTTCGGGACCGGCACGGCGGCGGCGGAGCTGTGCGCCCGGCGGGGACAACTGCTGCGGCGCTCCCCCTGCGCCGCGGACCCGCCCGTCGCGGTGCCGACGTCGCTGGGACACCCGTACCGCAAGGCGTCCTCGACCCAGGCCGCGCTCGGCCGGCTGCTGGCCGACCTGGTCCGGGACGCCCCGGAGGTGGCTGCCCGGGTCGTGACGTGCAGCCCAGATGTCGCGTCCTCGACGAACCTCGGCGGCTGGATCAACAAGACCGGCGTGTGGTCGGCCTCGGAACGGTTCGACTGGTTCGCCGACGACGCCGAACGTGTCCTGCGGTGGTCGGAGGTCCGCAGCGGACAGCACATCGAACTCGGCATCGCCGAGGTGAACCTCGTCTCGCTCGCCGGTGAGCTGGGCGCGACCTGGTCCCGGTGGGGCCGGCGGCTCATCCCCGTCGCGACGCTGTACGACCCGTTCGTGTCACGTGCGCTGGAACCGTGGAGCTACGGCATCTACGCCGGCGGGCAGTCCATCCTGGTCGGCACTCCGTCCGGCGTCACGCTCGCTCCCGAGGGCGGTGCCCACCAGTCCGTCACCACACCGTCCATCGGTCTGGAACAGCCGTCGTGCGTCGCCTGGGAACCGGCATTCGCCCATGACCTCGAATGGTGCTTCCTGCACGCGATGAGCGAGGTCGGTGTCCCGGGCGGCACGTCCGCCTACTTCCGGCTCTCGACACGGCCCATCGACCCCGCGCTCGCCCGGGTCCCGCAGGACCCGGCGCTGCGGGAACGACGGCACCGGCAAGCGGTGGCCGGCGGCTACCGGCTCAGGACGGTGCCCCCGGGAGAGGAGCAGGTCACCCTGGTCGGCGTCGGTGCGATCATGCCGGAGGTCATCGCCGCCGCCGACGCGCTGGACGGCATGGGTGTCACGGCCGGGATCGTCTGTCTCACCAGCCCCGATCTGGTGTTCCGGTCGTTCCAGCAGCGTGGGGCACGCACGGTCGGCGGTGGCTCGGACATCGTCGACGAGCTGTTTCCGCCGCACTCCGCGGCACCCCTGGTCACCGTCCTGGACGGCCATCCCCACACCTTGTCCTTCCTCGCGGGGGCCCGTGGGGACCGGATTCGGTGCCTGGGTGTGAGCGACTTCGGGCAGTCCTCGGATCTCACCGATGCCTACCGGCTGCATGGCATCGGTACCGACGGCATCCTCGATGCCGCGCTGACACTGCTCGGCCGGTGACCGACCGCCGGACCCGGAGCGCCACACGTTGCGGGAGGAGTCCGCCGCGACGCCGCGCCGAGCCCCACCGCGTCAGCGGCTCTGCGGGGATATTCGCCCGCTGTTTCCGGCTATTTACGGCACGGCCGCACACCTACACTGGCCAGCACTCGCCACGCGGTCGATGTGCGCGATGGGAGGTCCCCATGGAATTTCTGGTGTCTGCCCCGGTGATCGCGACACAGAGCCTGGACGAGGCACGTGAAGCGGTCACCCAGATCTATCTGCCGCACGATCTTGTCGGCCCCCAGGACGCGATGGACATGCGCCTGAACGCCGTCTCGGACCGGCACATGACCTTGGGCTATCTCACCTACCAGGCCGAGGCCGAGCTGACCATGCCGGCGACCGAGGACTGCTACCACGTCAATCTGACCGTCGTCGGTGAGACACGGGCCTCCCGCAGCGACGGCGGCCGCGAATACACCGCGGCCCATGAGCGGGGGGTGGTGCTGTCCCCCGTGCTGATGAACCGGGTCCGGTGGACCCCCGAGGCCGAACAGCTCATTCTGAAGATTCCGAGAACCAGCTTCGAATCGCATCTCTCGGCCCTGCTCGGACAGCCGGTCACCGAGGTCATCGATTTCGACTTCGGTCTCGACCTCACCACCGGTGCCGGACGTGCCCTGCTGCGGTCGGTGCAGTTCCTCGCGTCCGAGCTGGACAAGCCCGCCGGGCTGGCGGACATGCCCCTCGCCCGTGAGCAGTTGGAGGCATATGTCCTTACCTCACTGCTGCATGCCGGCCGCCATCAGTTCAGCGACGCACTGGCCGGAAGCGAGGGAACGCGCCGTCTCGGCCGCCTCTCCTCGGTGGTCGCCTACATAGAAGCGCACGCGGACCGCGAGTTGACACCGGAGATTCTCGCGCGGGTGGGCTGCGTCAGCGTCCGTACCCTGCACACCGCGTTCCAGGACCGGCTCGGTGAGTCTCCGATGGCGTACGTACGCCGCATCCGGTTGAGCAAGGCCCGAGCCGAACTGCTGCGCAGTGACCCCGAGACGACTCGGGTCGCGGACGTCGCCATGCGGTGGGGATTCATTCACCAGTCACGCTTCGCCCAGCAGTACCGAGACCGGTTCAACGAGCTTCCCTCGGCCACGCTCCAGCGCTGACCCCGCTTCCGCCGTGCCCGCGCACATCTGCCTCTCCAGGTGTGCCCACGGCCGGCCAACTCCGCACTGAACGGCCCTTACCCGGCCGCCTGCGGATAGGAGCGAGCCACCGCCCGTTCCTAGCGTGGCGCGTGACGTCCACGACCCTCTGACCCGACCCCGGGAGACGGCATCATGGCTCATCCCTCCTCCGCTCTTGAGACGTTCAGGCTGTTCATCAACGGCACGTCCATCGACGCGATCTCCGGAAAGACCTTCGAATCGCTCAATCCCTATACCGGGCAGCCGTGGGCGACGATCGCCGACGGCGGGCCTGAGGACATCGACCTCGCCGTCGCGGCGGCACGCACCGCCTTCGAGGGCGAGTGGGGCGCCAAGAGCGGTTTCGAACGCGCCGCCATCATGCGCGACCTCGCCACCGCCATCACCGCCAACGCCGAGCGGCTCGCACTGCTGGAGGTGCGCGACTCCGGCAAGCTCATGCGCGAGATGCTCGGCCAGCTCAACGGCCTGGGCACCTGGTACACCTACTACGCGGGGCTCGCCGACAAACTCGAAGGCAAGACCGTGCCGGCGCTCAGCCCCCAGAGCTACTTCGGCTACACGGTGCGGCACCCCGTCGGGGTGGTCGGCGCCATCACACCGTGGAACAGCCCCCTGCTGCTGCTCACCTTCAAGCTCGCGCCGCTCCTGGCGGCAGGGTGCACCTGCGTGGTGAAGCCGTCCGAACACTCACCGGCCTCCACCGTGGCGTTCGCCGAGATCCTCACCGAGGCCGGCCTGCCTGCCGGTGTGCTGAACGTCGTCACCGGCTGGGACCGCTCGACCGGTGAGGCGCTCGCCGCGCACAGGGGGGTCGACAAGGTCGCGTTCACCGGCTCGACCGCGACGGGGGCGAAGGTCGCGCAGGCCGCGGTCGCGAACATCAACAAGGTGACGCTCGAACTCGGCGGAAAGTCGCCGCAGATCGTGTTCCCCGACGCCGACCTGGACGCCGCCGCGAACGGACTCGTCGCCGGGGTCTTCGCAGCCACCGGGCAGACCTGCATGGCCGGGTCCCGGCTCATCGTGCACGAGTCGGTGCAGGACGAGTTGGTGGCCAAGATCGTCGACCGTGCCAACGCCATCAAGCAGGGCGATCCCACGCGGCCCGGCACCGAGATGGGCCCGGTCGCCAACCGCCCCCAGTTCGAGAAGGTCCTCGGCTATCTCGAAGGGGCGAAGGCCGAGGGCGCGGTCATCGCCTGCGGTGGCGAACCCAACGCCGAACTCGGCGGCTTGTTCGTCCGTCCGACCGTGGTGCTGGCCGGCCCCGACAAGACGATCGTGCGCGAGGAGGTGTTCGGTCCGGTGCTCGCCGCCTACCCGTTCACCGACGAGGCCGAGGCCATCGCGCTGGCCAACGACACGCCGTACGGCCTGGCCGGTGCCGTATGGACCAAGGACGTGCACCGGGCACACCGGGTCGCCGCCGCCGTGCGCGCCGGCACGGTCTGGATCAACGCCTACCGGGTCGTCACCCCCAACATGCCCTTCGGGGGCTTCGGGTTGTCCGGCATCGGCCGTGAGAACGGCACCGGGGCCGTCGACGAGTACCTGGAGAACAAGTCCGTCCTGGTGGAACTCACCGGCGGAACCCGCGACCCGTTCACGATGGGCTGACCGAGCCCGTGGTGTCCCCGGCACGGCCCGTCCCGTTCAGCCGTGCCACCCCCTGCGAGCCGAGCACGGCTCTTCCGTGCGAGGCGAGTTCCAGAGAACCAAGGAGACAGACATGACCACGCTCACCGCGAACGAAAGGCTCGGGCTCGCCGGCACGGACCCGCGTCCCGACGCCGAGACCACGCCGGCTCAGGACCGCGGGGAGACGAACCCCCTGCTCAACGACCAGCCGATGAAGCTCGGTCTGTTCGGCACGAACTGTTCGTACGGCCTCATCATGTCCCACGCGCCGTCGTCGTACGAGATCACGTGGGAGCACACGAAGTCCATAGCGCAGCAGGCCGACCGGATGGGCCTGGAGGTCATGGTTCCGGTAGCTCGCTGGAAGGGCTTCGGCGGTTCGACGAACTTCAACGGCAACTGCTTCGAGACCTATACCTGGGCGGCCGGCATCGCCGAGGCCACCGAGAACATCGCGGTGGCGGCGACCTCGCACCTGCCGACGGTGCACCCCATCGTGGCGGCCAAGGCCGCGACCACGATCGACCGGATCTCCGCCGGCCGGTTCACGCTGAACCTGGTCATGGGCTGGGTGCCGCCGGAGATGGAGATGTTCGGCGGCGAGCAGCGTCAGCACGACGAGCGGTACGCGTTCGGCCAGGAGTGGATCGACTACGCGATGCGTCTGTGGACCGAGCCGGGCAGCTTCGACGTCGCCGGCGCGTACTTCGAGGGCCGGGACGTGGAGGCCTACCCGAAGCCCCACCAGGGTCCGCACCCGGTGCTGCTCAACGCGGGCAACTCACCCGCGGGCATCGACTACTCGGCCCGCAACGTCGACATCAACTTCGCCAGCCTCGACACGCTGGAGAACATCAAGGCCTACACCGAGAAGGTCCGCGGCAGAGCCCGCAGCGAGTACCACCGCGACATCGACGTGATGACCTACGGCCTGGTGGTCGTCCGGGACACCGAGAAGGAGGCCAGGGCCGCCTTCCAGCAGGTCGTCGACGAGGGCGACTGGGGTGCGGCGGGCAACGTCATCAAGATCGCGCTCTCCGGGGCCAGCCAGTCGTTCGACCACGCCAGGGAGCTGTCGGAGCGCTTCATCGCCGGCTGGGGCGGCTACCCGCTCGTCGGCACCCCGGAGCAGGTCGTCCAGGGCATGAAGGAGCTCAACGAGGCCGGCATGGGCGGCATGATCATGGGGCTCATCGACCCGAACGAGGAACTGCCCGTGTTCAGGGACCAGGTCCTGCCGCTGATGATCGAGGCAGGCATCCGCCACTGACCACGGCCGGACCGGCGACCGCACCGGCCCCCAACACGACGGACGGGGGCCGGTACCGCTGTTCACCGGCACGTCCGGCCGGGTCCTCCGACGTGGCGCCGGTGATCCCGCCCTACCCTCCCGCTTCCGGAGCGGCCGTGCTCTGCCGGACGACCAGCTCCGGGGTGGGGGCCTGCACGAAGCGGGGTGCGGCGCGTTCGGTCATCTCCCGGATCAGTTCGCCGGCCGTGAGCGTGCCGAGGGCGAAGGTGTCCCGCGTCAGCGCGGTGAGCGGAGGATGCGCCATGGTGGCGAGCACGGAGTCGTCGAACGACACCATGGACACCTTGCCGGGCACCGGGATGCCCATCTCGGTGGCCACGCCGAGTCCGGCGACCGCCATGACATCGCTGTCGTAGATGATCGCGGTGTGCCGGGGGTCCGCCGCCTCCAGCAGGTTGCGGGTCGCCGACGCGCCCTGGGCGTCGGAGTAGTCCGTGGCGATCGACGTCACCTCGATACCGAGTGAGTCACGTACGTCCGCGACGGCTTGCAGCCGGCGCTGCGTGTGCTGGTAGGCCGTGATGCCGCTGACGTGGCCGATCCACCGGTGCCCGAGCCCGGCCAGGTGGCGCAGGACGCTGATCATCGCCGTGTGGTCGTCCACCCAGACACTGGTCAGCGGCATGGGATTGCCGTGGCTGCCCAGGACGACCGCGGGGATGCGCAGGCCGGCGACGAGCTGGGGCCGGACGTCGTCGACGGTGAGGTCGAGCAGGACGAGTCCGCCGACCCGGCGCTCCGCCGCCCAGCGCCGATAGACCGCTGTCTGGCTCTCGGTGTCCTCGACGATGAGCAGTTGCGTGGCGATCCCCTTGTTGGACAGGCAGGACTGCAGGCCGGAGAGGAAGTGCACGAAGAACGGCTCGACGCCGAGCGTACGGGCGGGGCGGGCGACGACGATGCCGACGACGTCGCTGGTCGCACCCTTGAGCGCCCGTGCCGCCAGGTGCGGGCGCCAGTTGAGTTCTTCCGCGACGTCGAGGATGCGTTTGCGGGTCGCGTCGCTCAGACCGGGGCGCCCGTTGATCGCGATGGAGACGGCCGAGACCGAGACGCCCGCCAGCCTCGCGATGTCGGTGCTCCGCAGGCGCGCCGGTGGTTCCCCGGCGTGCGCAGGGCCCGGTTCGCCCGAGCCAGGTCCCGGCGGGGCCGGCTTCTCCGGTGACATGAGCCCTCCTGCTCTCAGGACGCGTGAGCGTTACCCAAACGTTGCAATACGCGGCGCTGACTGACGCACTAAAACGTACTAGCCTGCCGCTACTTGCCGATAGCACTAAAACGTATTAGTCACCCTGTCGCTTCTCCTTTGGGAGAGGAATCAACCATGCACAACCACTTCAGCAGGACGCTCGAGCGGCTCGATCGCGTGCGCCGGGACCGGATCCTCCCCCGCGTCCACACCCATCTGTCGGACGTCGAGACAGCCGCCTGGGCAGTCGGGGACGACGGCGAGCCGGTGAGTCCCCGGCACGCTCTCGGGCTGACGCCGGACCCGCTTCGCACCTGCCCCGACTACCGCCCCTTCGCGTTGGGTGACGCATGGGGTCCGCCGTGGTCCACCACATGGTTCCGGGTCAGCGGCAAGGTCGCCGCCGGGGCAACCGGACCGGTCGACCTCGTCCTGGACCTTGGCTGGTTCGACCACTCCGTCGGCGGCCACTGCGAAGGGCTGGTCTTCGGCCCGGACGGCACCATCGTCAAGGGCCTGCACCCGCGGCAGACCGCGATCCGGCTCTGCGACGAGGGTGCCGAGCGGAAACTGCTCGACGCGGACGGCCGGTTCGTGCTGTACGTGGAGGCCGCCGCGAACCCTCTCCTGCTCGGCCTGCCCCCCTTCGTCGTCACCGAGCACGGCGAGAAGGGCGCGCGGGAACCGTTCGAGCAGTTCCGGCTGCGGCGTGCCGAGGTCGCCTCCTTCTCGCCGGAGGTCCACGCCCTGCTGTGCGACCTGGACGTGCTCGGTGGCCTGGCCGCCGAGCTGACCGAGGACGAGCCGCGGCACTGGCGGCTGCTGCACGGCATCGAGCGCGCCCTCGACATCTACGACGAGCGGGACGCCGCGGCCACCGCCCTGCGGGCACGCGAGGTCCTGGCGCCCCTCCTCGCCGCTCCCGCGCACTCCACTGCCCACCGGATCACTGCCGTGGGGCATGCGCACATGGACTCGGCATGGCTGTGGCCGCTGCGCGAGACGGTACGCAAGCTGGCCCGGACCGTCTCCAACGTGCTCGCCCTGCTGGACTCCGATCCGGATCTCGTCTACACGATGTCGGCGGCCCAGCACTTCGCCTGGCTCGAAGAGCACTACCCCGAACTCTTCGCCCGGCTGCGGCACCATGTCGAGCAGGGCCGGTTCGTACCGGTCGGCGGCATGTGGGTGGAACCGGACGGAGTCATACCCACCGGTGAGTCCTTGGTGCGCCAACTGACCTACGGGAAGCGGTACTTCCACAGCCGCTTCGGCATCGAGGCGCAGGAGGTGTGGCTCCCCGACTCGTTCGGCTACTCGGGGGCGCTGCCGCAGCTGGCACGCCGGGCCGGCGCCCGCTGGTTCCTGACGCAGAAGATCTCCTGGAACGACGCCACCACCTTCCCGCACCATTCCTTCTGGTGGGAGGGCATCGACGGCACCCGGATCTTCACCCACTTCCCGCCCGCGGAGACCTACGCCGCCGAGGTCACCGCCCGTGAACTCCGGCACGCGGTCGCCACGTTCAAGGACAAGGCGATCGCCTCGCACTCCTTGCTGCCCTACGGCTACGGCGACGGTGGCGGCGGCCCCACCCGGGAGATGGCCGAGCGGCTGCGCCGCTTCGCCGACCTGGAAGGCGCCCCACGGGTGACCCCACGGACTCCGGCCGAGTTCTTCCAGGACGCGGAGGCCGAACTGCGCGAGGTCGACGCGGTGGCACGGAATCTGGCGCCCGTCCACCGCGGCGAGCTGTACCTCGAACTGCACAGGGGCACGCTCACGTCCCAGGTCGCCATGAAGCAGTACAACCGCCGCTGCGAATCCCTGCTTCGGGCCGCCGAGTACCTCAGCGCGGCGGCCACCCTCCGGCACGGCACGCCCTATCCGCGCGAGACTCTGGACGACATCTGGCAGGGCGTGCTGCTGCACCAGTTCCACGACATCCTGCCGGGAACCTCGATCAGCTGGGTGCACCGCGAGGCCCGCGCCTTCTATCACGCGACGGAGCAGCGCCTGCGCGAACTCATCGCACAGGCGGCCGGCGCACTGGGCGAGCCGAGCGACGGCGACACCGCCGGGGCGATACCGCCGTTCCGGTCCGAGCGCGCCCTGCGACCGGCGCAGGAAACAGGCCCCGTCCAGGTCACCGACGGGCAGGCCGGTGCCACGGTGCTGGACGACGGCCTGCTGCGCGTCGTCATCGACGCCGACGGTCATGTCTCCTCACTCGTCGACCTGCGCAGCGGCCGGGAGGTGGTGCCGCCCGGCAGGCGCGCGGGCGAGTTGCAGCTGTTCCGTGACGAGCCGGTGCGCTGGGACGCCTGGGACGTGGACCGCCACACCCTGCGGCACTTCCAGGTGGTGGACGACGTGACCAGCCGGAACGTGGTGCGTGCCGGGCTCGACGCCGGTGTCGAGGTCGTCCGGCGGTTCGGCGCGTCGACGGTCACGCTGACGATGTGGCTGAGGGCGGGCACCGGCCGGCTGGAGACCGAGTGCGCGGTCGACTGGCAGGAACGCGAACACCTGCTCAAGGTCGCCCTGCCGGTCCGTCTCATGGCGCGGACCGCACGGTTCGAGACGCAGTACGGATACGTCGAGCGGCCGCTTCTGGTGAACACCGAGGCGGAGGACGCGATGTTCGAGGCCGCCATGCACCGGTACATCCAGGTGGCCGACGGCGACTACGGTCTGGCGATCCTCAACGACACCATGTACGGGGCCGACGCGCGCGCCGACCGTGACTCCACCGTCGTACGGCTGTCACTGCTGCGCGGGAGCCGCTTCCCCGACCCGGACGCCGACAAGGGCCGCCACCTCTTCCGCTGGGCGCTCCTGCCGGGGGCCGGTCTGCCGGCCACGGTGGAGGCCGCCGCCCTGTTCAACGCTCCCGACATCGGAGCCCTTCCCCACCTCGAACCCCTGGTGGAACTCGACCTGTTGACCGGTCACGCGGTCATCGACTGGGTCAAACTCGCCGACGACGGCTCGTCAGACCTGGTCGTGCGGCTCTACGAGACGCAGGGCGGCCGGGCGAAGGCCCTGCTCCGCCCAGGTGCGGAAGTCGAATCGGCCGTCGTGTACGAGACCGATCTGCTGGAACGCCAACTCGTGCCCCAGGACGACCTGCCCACGGCGCTGCCCAGTTCGTCGGCCGGCACGCGCCGCCCCGCCGACGCGGCGCCCCTGGAGCTGGGCCCCTTCCAGGTGGCGACCCTGCGCATCGCCCGCTGAGACGGACACACCACATCCCATCCCGTATGAGGAGAAGAGAAATGACGTCAGTGAGAAGACCGTCCACGCTCGTCGCGGGACTCGCCCTCGGATCGGTGCTGATGACCGCGTGCGGCACCGGCGGCGACGCGGCGTCGGATTCTTCGGACGGAAAGCTGTCCGGCAGCATCACCTTCCAGACCTGGAACCTCAAGAACGAGAAGTTCACTCCGTACTTCAAGGACCTCATCGCGGCCTTCGAGAAGGACCACCCGGGCACGAAGATCAAGTGGGTGGACCAGCCCGCCGAGGGCTATCAGGACAAGCTGTCGGCCGACGCCGCGGCCGGCTCCCTCCCCGACGTCGTCGACATGGGTCCCGAGGCCGCCTACACCCTGGCGCAGGCAGGTGTCCTGCTCGACATCGGCAAGGCCGACCCGAAGGCCGAGAGCCAGTACCTGGACAAGGCGTGGCAGGCCATGACGTTCGACGGCCTCGGCGGCGGCACGTACGGCTACCCGTGGTACCTGAACACGGGACCGTCGTTCTTCAACAAGGCCCTGCTGACCAAGTGCGGGCTCGACCCCGAGAAGCTGCCCACCACCTACGACCAGCTGTTCGACCAGGCAGAGACCATGGCCAAGAGCTGTTCGGACACGACGATGATCGCCCGGATGCCCGCCATCGAGACCTTCGGCGAGTACGGCGTGCCGCTCATGGACGCCGGCGGCAAGAAGTTCACCTACAACGGCGCCAAGGGCGTCGAGTTCGTCGAGCGGTTCCGCGAGCTGTACGCGAAGAAGGGATTCAGCGAGGAACAGCTCAACAACCTCCAGACCAAGGAGGTCGAGGAGTTCAAGGCCGGACGCCTGGCCTACCTGCCCGGCAGCTCCTACACGCTGAACGACCTGAAGGAAACGGCGCCCGACGTCTACAAGAACCTGGCCATCGGGCCGCGCATCAACAACAGCGCCCCGAACATGTACATCGAGTCCCTCGTCGTCAACGCCACCAGCAAGAGGCAGGCGCTGGCCACCGCCTTCGCCAAGTATGTGACCGGCTCCGCCAACCAGCTCGTCTTCGCCAAGAAGGCGTCGGTCTTCCCGTCGTCGGCCGGGTCGCTGGACGACGCGTACTTCACCGAGGACGACGGCGACCCCGCAACCGTGGTGCGGGTGGAAGGCGCCGCCCAGGTGAAGAAGGCGGTCGTGTGGTGGCCGCCCGCGTTCTCCGGATCGGCCGACAGCGAGACGCTGCGTGAGCAGATCGCGCAGGCGCTGCTGGGCAAGAAGTCCGCGCAACAGGCCCTGGACGACTCGGTCACGTACTCCAACGAGCGTCTGGACGCGAACGGATGACACTCTCCGCCGATCGGGGAGTGTCCCTGCGGCGAGGCGGCGCCCGGCCGCCTCGCCGCAGCGAGGCCGGCCTTGCCACACATCGCTGGTTCGTGACCCCGTGGCTGTTCCTGCTGCCGGCACTGACCGTGATCGTGCTCATGGTCATCGTGCCGTTCGTGAACACCCTGGGACTGGCGTTCACGGACTCGACCCTCCTGCGGGAAGGCGAATTCGTCGGCCTGGACAACTTCCGGCGCATGTTCGACGACGAGCGGTTCACCACCGCTCTGCTGAACTCCACGCTCTACACGGTGTGCGTCGTGCCGTGCATGATGATCCTTCCGCTGATCCTCGCCGCGCTGGTGAGCGGGGCGGGACGGCTGGCGGGTTTCTTCCGCACCACCATGTATCTGCCGGTCGTGATGTCTTCCGTCGTGGTCGGGCTGATCTGGACGAACATGCTCGACAAACGAGGCCTGGTGAACGAGCTGTTCGGCACCCTGCACATGGTCGCCGAGCCCGTCCCCTTCCTCAGCGACCGATGGCTGCTGCTGTTCAGCGCGATGTTCGTCACTGTGTGGACGGGCCTGGGCTACTACATGGTCATCTATCTGGCGGCCCTGGCGAACATCGACCGGAGCCTGTACGACGCCGCGGCGGTGGACGGCGCCGGCGTCGTGCGGACCTTCCTCAACGTCACGGTTCCCGGGGTGCGTTCGACCATGGCGCTGATCTCCGTGCTGTCCTCCGTGGCGGCCTTCCGGGTCTTCGGCGAGGTCTACGTCCTCACCGGGGGTACCGGGGGGATCGGCGGCGGGGATCTCACCATGACCATGCTGATCCAGCGCGAGGGCACCGGGCTCCAGGCGCGCACCGGGTACGCGGGCGCGATCAGTCTCTTCATGTTCGTGATCCTCGGCGGGCTCCTGCTCGCCCAGCTCGCGATGCAACGCAAGCAGAGGACCCCCTGATGGCACATCCCCGTCCCGACCCGCGCACCGTGGCCCCAGCCGTCCGCCGCCGTGGGGCACATCCGGGCTCCGTGCTGCGCTACATCATCCTCACCGGCATGGCCGTCCTGCTGGCGGGACCCCTGGTGTGGCAGCTCTCGCTGTCCCTCAAGGGCGCCGGTGAGCCGCTGTACACACAGCCGCCCAAGCTGATCCCCGAACACCCCACCCTGGAGCACTTCTCCGAGGTGCTGCACCGCATCCCGGTGGGACACTACCTGCTCAACTCCCTTACGGTGGCCGCGATGGCCGTGGTCGGCAACGTTGTCGGTGCGACCTGCGCGGGCTACGCGCTGGGCAAGCTGCGCTTTCGGGGCCGGGGAGCGGCGGCCATGATCTGCGTCGCGGCGCTGCTGGTCCCGTCCGAGACCGTACTGATCTCGCAGTTCCTCCTGATCAGGTCGGCCGGACTGGTGAACACGTTGTTCGGAGTCGTCGTGCCGACCCTGGTGGCGGCGTTGAACGTGCTGCTCATGCGCAACGCGTTCAGCAACCTTCCCCAGGAGTTCGAGGAAGCCGCCATCGTCGACGGGGCCAACGCCTGGCAGCGGTTCATCCGGGTCTCCGTCCCCCAGGTCAAGGGCGTGATCACCGTTGTGGCGATCTTCGCCTTCGTCGGCTCGTGGAATGACTTCCTCTGGCCGCTGATCACCCTGTCCGACGAGGACAAGTACACCCTGACGGTCGGGCTGAACCGCTTGCGGGGCACCTTCTACGACGATCCGCGCCTCATCGCGGCCGGCACGATCATCGCCCTGGTCCCCATCGTCATCTTCTTCGCGCTGTTGCAGCGCTACTTCTTCCGCGGGTTGGAATCCGGCGGACTGAAAGGTTGAAATGCTGAGGTTCGGAGTCAACTACACGCCTTCCCGGGACTGGTTCTACTCCTGGCTGAGCCCGGACTGGGCGGTCACCCGGCGCGATATGAAGGCACTGGCCGACCTGGGGCTCGACCATGTCCGCATCATGCCGCTGTGGCCCGTGGTGCAGCCCAACCGGACCCTGATCCGCCGCCGCGCGCTCCAGGACATACGCCAGGTCGTCGAGATCGCCGGCGAGGCGGGGCTCGACGCCAGTGTCGACGTTCTGCAAGGCCATCTGTCGGGCTTCGATTTCGTGCCGAGCTGGCTGACCGACTGGCACCAGCGCAGTATGTTCGTCGATCCCGATGCCGTCGCCGCCCAGGCGGCCCTGGTCGAGGCCTTCGACGAGCACCTGCACGATCTGCCGAACTTCCTCGGGCTGACCCTGGGCAACGAGGTCAACCAGTTCACGTCGGCGCTGCACCCGAACCGGATGCCGGCCACGACGGCCCAGGTGACGTCCTGGCTCGACACCCTGCATGGTGCCGGGCCGCGCGATCCCCGCCACTTCCGGCTCAATGCCGAGTACGACGCGGTGTGGTACGCCGACGACCACCCCTTCGTACCGACGCACTCCAGCCGGTACGGCCGGATGGGCGTGGTCCACTCGTGGATCTTCAACGGCACGGCGCAGGGCTACGGCGCCATGTCCCACGAGAGCGTCCATCACGCCGCTTATCTGGTCGAGTTGTCGCGCGCCTTCGCCGTCGACCCGGCCCGCCCGGTGTGGTTGCAGGAGGTAGGGGCCCCGCTCAACCACCTCACCGAGGAGCAGGCCCCCGACTTCTGCGAGCGGACGGTCCGGGCGGCGGCCGACAGCGAGGCGCTGTGGGGGGTCACCTGGTGGTGCTCGCACGACGTGGAACGCCGACTCGGTGACTTCCCCGATCTGGAGTACAGCCTCGGCCTCATCGACGCCGACGGCAGGGTCAAGCCCCTCGGCCGGCGGTTCGGCGAAGTGTGCGCGGAGCTTCGCTCCCGGCCCCGCCCCTCGCCCCGGCGCGAAGCCGTCGTGGTCCCGGTCGACGCCGCTGACGTGCCCGTCTCCCGCGCCGAACTGTCGCCCGGCGGCGGCGTCTTCGAGACGTGGATGCGCCACGCGCGCGCCGGAACCCGCCCCACGCTCGTCACGTCCGCGACGGCCGCCGATCCGAGTGCCCTGACAGCCCGGGGTATCGCTCGCCTTTTCCACGCCGAACCGACCGGCCGTACCTTCTACAGCTCGGTCAGCGACGCGGAGACACTCCACCGGATACGTGACCATGCCGAACACTGACCACACCGCGCCCACGGCGCCCGCCGCCGTCGAACGCGTCCTCGCCGAACTGTCCTTGACGGAAAAGGTCGGCCAGCTCAACCAGCGTCTTTACGGCTGGCAGGCCGTCGAGCACGCGCCCGGGGGCGGGTTCCGGCTGACCGACCCGGCCCGCGCCGAGATCGACCGGTGGGGCGGTCTCGGCGCCCTGTACGGGCTGTTCCGCGCCGACGCCTGGTCGGGCCGCTCATGGCAGGACGGCATCCGGCCCGAGGAGCGCGCCGAGGTCGCGGCCCTCGTCCAGGACGAGGTGACCCGGGCCGGCCGCCATCGCATCGGGGTGCTGCTCTCCGAGGAGGCGCCGCACGGCCATCAGGCCCTCGGCGGCACGCTGCTGCCCACGAACCTGGCCGTCGCCGCGGGCTGGGACCCGGCGCTCCTGGCCGCGGCTGCGGCCGCCGTCGCCGCCGAACTGGCCGCGAGCGGCGTGCACTTGGCACTGGTCTCGACGCTCGATCTGCTGCGCGACCCGCGGTGGGGACGGTCCGAGGAGTGCTTCGGCGAGGACCCGCTGCTGGCCGCGGAACTCACCCGGGCCGTGGTGACCGGCATGCAGGGCGAGCAGGGCGGCGCGCTCGGCACGGACAAGGTGGCCGTCGTGCTCAAGCACCTGGCGGCCCAGGGCGAGACCGTCGGCGGACGCAACGGCCAGTCCGCCGTCATCGGCTCGCGCGATCTGCGCGAACTGCACCTGCCGAGTGTCCGAGCGGCCGTGGAGGCCGGGGCGCTGGGCTTCATGGCCGCCTACAACGACATCGACGGTGTGCCGTGCTGCGCGAACCGCGAGCTGCTCACCGGCTTTCTGCGTACCGAGTGCCGGTTCGACGGCATCGTCATGGCGGACGGCCTGGCCGTGGATCGCCTGGCCGCGATGACGGGAAGCCCGCTGACCGCGGCCGTGGCCGCCCTGGAGGCGGGCGTGGATCTCTCGCTGTGGGACGAGTCCTTCGGCCTGCTGGAGACGGCCGCGGCACAGGATCCGCGGGTGGCCGAGCTGGTCGACGCCGCCTGCCGCCGGGTCCTCTCGCTCAAGTACCGCCTGGGACTGCTGCCGTCCACCACCGCCGCCACACCGGCGCGGCCGGACGGGGCCGCGCCTCCGGCGACCGAGCCCGCCGCGGCCGGGGACCAGGAGCGCCCGGCGGCCGGGCGGGAACGGCTCACCGCCGCCATCCGCACGACGGACCGGATCTCCCGGCGGCTGGCCCGCGAGTCCCTGGTTCTGCTGCGCAACGAGGGCCCCGTCCTGCCGCTGGCCGCGTCGTCGCTGCGCAAGGTCGTGGTCGCCGGCCCCAACGCCCGTGACGTCACCTCGATGCTGGGCGACTATGTGCCGCCGCTGCCCGAGGGGTCGGCCGCTTCCCTGCACACCGCCCTGTGCCAGGCGCTGCCCGGCGCCGAGGTCGTGTGTCTGCCGGGTACGCCCTCGGCAGCCGAGCTGAGTGACGCCGATGTCGTGATCCTCGCTCTCGGCGGCACGAGCCACCGCAGCTACGACGACCAGTTCGCGGCCAACGGCGCCGTCGCCGGTCCCACGGTCATGGCCACGGCCGGAGAGGGGGTCGACCTCGCTGACGTGTCGCTGCCCGGCGGCCAGGACGAGCTGGTCACCGCCGTACGGGCGCGGTCCCGCTGCCCCGTCGTCGCCGTGGTCATCGCGGGCAGGCCGCATGTGCTGACCACCGTGGTGGACCGTACGGACGCCGTGCTGTGGGCCGGCTACCCCGGCCCGCACGGCGCGGGCGCCATCACCGACGTGCTGCTCGGCGCCTGTGAACCGGTCGGCCGGCTGCCCTTCACGGCTCCCCGCCACCCGGGCGCCGTACCGGTGCGGTACAACGACCGGCACCCGGCTGCCGACGTCTACCGGGACGCCCCGGATCCCGTGCTCTTCCCCTTCGGATTCGGCCTGCGGTACGGGCCAGTCGGCTTCCGCGGCCTCACCGCCGACGTCATGGCGTCCTCGGTGCGCGTCCGAGTGGACCTTTCCCACCCCGCCGACACCGAGACCGAGGCCATCGTGCCCCTGTTCGGCCACCGCACCGGCGGAACCGTGCTGCCCCGCCGACGGGAGCTGCTGGCCTTCCGCCGGGTCACGCTCCCGCCACGGTCCCACACCACCGTCACCTGGGATCTGCCCGCCGCCCGCTGCTTCGCCGAAGGCGCCACCGGCCGGGCGCGGACAGACCTGTACGTCGCGGACCTGCACACCACGATCCGACCGTACGACACCGACCGAGCGGTCCGGTCCTCCCGGCCGGCCGCATCACTGAGGGAAAGTGAGGAGATGCCATGAGACGGCAACGCGGCATCAGAAGCCACACCGCGGTCCGTACGTGCACAGCCGCCCTGGCCGCACTGCTGGCCGTCGCACTGGGCCCCGGCAGCGCCGTGGCAGGCGACACCCTCCCCTGGCCGGGGGAGAGCGCCGTCGGAGCCAATCAGCCCTACCAGCACGGCTACTCCCCCACCGAACTGCTGCGCTGGAATCCCGCCGACGACACCGACGCCGAACTGCTGCGCGCCAAGGTCCCGCTCCAGTCCCGGATCGCCCCCGACGCCGCGACCCAGCGCAATCCGTCCCTGTCCGCCGAGACCCAACTGCTCACGCTCGCGGGTGACTACGGCAACGCGTTCTTCGAGAGCCACCCTTACACGAACGAGTTCAGCCAGTATCTCTTCAACTACTGGCAGTACGCCGACGTCTACGCGTCCTGGCACGGTATGCCCACCGAAAGCGTCCCGACGGGCTACTACGACCCGAACCTCGACTGGAAGCAGAAGTGGTTCGAGTTCGGCATGCTCAACCTGCCCAACCCCGGCTACACCAACGCCGCGCACGCGAACGGTGTGCGCTCGCTCGGCTGTGTCTTCTTCTCCCCCAACGACCGCGGTGACCAGGCCTACTCCGAACTCCTCGTCCGTGACGCGGACGGAAACTTCCCCGCCGCGGCGAAACTCGTGGAGATCGCCGAGTACTACGGTTTCGACGGCTACTTCGTCAACCAGGAGGACTCGGTCGCCCCGGCCGACATCCCCGTCTACAAGCAGTTCCTCAAGCAACTGCGCGACGGCGGTATGTATGTGCAGTGGTACGACTCCATCGACAACTCCAGCGGAAGGGTCTCCTACCAGAACGAGTTCAACTCGGTCAACGCCCCGTTCGTCCGCGACAGCGCGGTGGGTGACGTGTCCGACTCCGTCTTCCTCAACTACTGGTGGAGCAGGAACAAGCTCACCAACTCGAAGACGTACGCCGAACAGCTGGGACTGAAGCCCCGCGAAAGCGTCTTCGCCGGGGTCGAGGCGGGGCAGTACCAGTTCAACCAGCCGTACGACCTCGAGAACAACCTCGGCGCCGACGGCAACCCCATGAACGCCATCGCCACGCTCGGCGCCGACTTCGTCTCCTCGGACTACGCCGACAAGACCGACGACAAGGCCCAGTCGACCGTCTTCGACCGGGAACGCCGCTGGTGGACCGGCTCCTCCCAGGGGGGAACGACACCGGACGGCAGCTGGAAGGGCATAGCGAAGTACATCGCCGAACGGTCCGTCATCAAGGGCAGCACCTTCTCGACGTCCTTCAACACCGGCCACGGCCTGTCGACCTGGAGCGACGGCACGCTCTCCAACGACGCCGAGTGGGGCAACATCAACCTCCAGGACATCCCGGTGACCTGGCAGTGGTGGATCGACGCCAAGACCTCACCGCTCGTCGCCGACTACGACTACGGCCCCGGGTACACGCCCGCGAGCCGCTTCTCCTACCAGCGGATCGGGGCCTACAACGGCGGTAGTTCCCTGGTGCTGAGCGGCACGCTCGCCGACGACAACACCGTCCGCCTGTACAAGACCGCCCTGGGCGTCACGTCGGGCTCGACCCTCTCGCTGACCTACAACAAGCCCTCGGCGGACGACGACTCCGAGCTGCGGCTCGCCGTGGTGCTGGCCTCCGACCCGGACAAGGTGGTCCAGCTGCCGCTGCACGGTTCCGGCCGGCGCACCCAGGGCTGGACCACCGCCACGGCCGATCTGTCGGCGTACGCCGGTCAGAAGATCGCCTCTCTCGGCCTGGTCGTCGCCTCCGGTGCGCAGCCGATCGAGGACTACCAGGTCAACCTGGGCGCCCTGGCGCTGCACGACGGTGTCGACCGCACCCCGGACAAGCCCAGTAGCCTGCGCATCAGCCAGCTGCTGCCCGAGACCGATGAGCTGTTCCTGTCCTGGAAGCGAAGCAGCTACGACGAGGTGCGTCGCTACGACGTCTATCTCGACGACACCTACCTCGGCGGCATCTACGACGACGTCTACTACGTCAAGCACTTCACCGCCGCCTCGGGCACCCTCAAGCTCGTGGCGGTCGGCCCTGACGGTTCCCGGAGCAAGCCCGCGACCGTGCAGTTCGACCTCGCGAAGGCCCCCACCGGCGTGACCGCCACGGCAGAGCGGGACGGTACGCTCAAGGCGGCCTGGACGCCGGGACGGACCGGCCAGCCCCTCACGGTCGAGGTCCGCGGCCTCGACACGGCCCGGCCCTACACGAAGAAGGTCACCGTTCCCGGCAAGAGCACGGGCACGACGCTGACCGGCGTACCCGTCGACGGAGGCACGTACCTCCTCACCGTGGCGACCGAGGACGGCACCAGGACGAGCGTGCGGGGCACGTTCGCCGACGCCGAGATCAGCCCCTACCCCGCCTCGGCGGTGCAGATCTCCGGGAACACCTTCACCTTCACCCGCCCCACCCTCGCCGACTGGCACACACTGACCGTTCTCGAGGACGGACAGCCGAAGCAGTTCTCGACGACCTACGGTTCCGGCACGAAACCGTACATCGTCCGCGGCCGCACGACCCGGGCGGCGATGACGGTGACGATGGACAGCCCCGACAGCGAGGTGATCGCCGTGCTCGAGGACTACGCAGGAAACAAGGCCACAACGGTGCTACGGAATTAGCGTCGAACTCCCGGGACATTTCTGTCAGGTGCAGCCGGCCGCTGTGAACAGCGGCCGGCTGCCGGCTCGTTCAGGGGCTCGGCGCAGGAACCTGTTCGCGGTGGTCCATAGGCAGTGTCGCGGGGCCATGTCGAAACCGTCGTCCGCGGCCAAGAGCGTGATCACCAACTGGGCGTCTGCTACGCCGCTCAGAAGTAGAAGCGGGACAAACTTCGCCGCGGAGCTGGCCGAGGCGCTACGGATCCTGGGCGCCGGCAAGCCGCGGTTGCTCGGGTACGCCGACGCGCGGGTACCCCGGTCGGCGCCGGGCTGCCCGCGGTTCTGCGATGCGCCGCTCGACGAGGCGGTACGACGGCTGGTGACGCACATCCGGGAATTCCGCCCGGACATCGTCGTCACCCATGACGCCTACGGCGGGCTGCCCGGTCACCCGGATCATGTGCACACCCATCGGGTGACCGTGCTCGCCGCCCAGGCGGCCGGGCTCGGGCAGCTCTACCCGGATGCCGGGGCCCCCTGGCAGCCGCAGGCGCTGTACCTGGCCACGCACCCGCATTCGGCCGTGCCGGCGCTGCGAGACGTGATCGGTGCGCGCAAGGCGGCGTACAGCGTTCCGGACGAACAGGTCACCGCGACTGTCGATGTCGGCCCCTGGCTGGAGCAACAAGATATGCCAATTGAGAAGTCTTCTCTTTTTGATAGGGTTCTTGGGTGGGTTTGAGGGAGAAGAAGGCGCGGAAGGTCCGGGAGGCGATCTACGAGGCGATGCTCACGCTCGCCGAACGCGACGGTTATGAAGCGGCCACCCTGGAGCAGGTGGCCGAGCGCGCCGAGGTGGCGATCTCCACGGTCTACCGGTACTTCGCGAACAAGGACGCGATCCTGCTCGACCCGATCGAGCGCGGCGTCGGTGCGCTCGCGGCCCAGTTCCGGGCCAGGCCCGAGGACGAGGACGTGGTGGTCTCGCTCGGCCGCACCGTGCACGCCGCGCTGGACGTCGGCCCGGAGCACATGACCCGTACCCGCAGGCTGCGCGCGCAGCTGGATCGCGCGCCGGGTCCGAGGGCCCGGCTGTGGGACGTCGTCCAGCGGGAGCGAGTGCTGCTGGAGGACGCGATCGCCGAGCGCAGCGGCCGGGACCAGCTGTGGAACGCCGCAGCCGCACACCTCACCCTCATGATCATCGCGATGGCGTACGACCACGACCGCGACAGCCTCGACGCGACACCGCCGGCCGACCACGCGGACCGGATCATGACGATGCTGCACGGCACCGGAGCCCCCCTTCCGGCACGCCGATGACGCTCGGCCGGTCACCTGCCGCACCGGGCGCAGAAAGGAACCGCAGGTGAGTGGCGAGCTGATCGATGTGGTGATCGCGGACGACCAGGAACTGGTGCGTGCCGGTTTCGAGATGATCCTCGATGCCCAGCCCGACATTCGTGTCGTGGGTGTGGCCGGAGACGGCGTCGCATGTGTCGAACTTGCCCGTCGGCTCAAACCACAGGTGGTGTTGGTCGACATCCGCATGCCCCGTCTGGACGGTCTGGAGGTGACCCGCACCCTGGTGGGAGAGCGGGCCGACACGTCCGCGACGAACGTCGTCGTCATCACCACGTTCGACCAGGACGACTACGTGAGGGACGCGCTGCGGTACGGCGCGTGCGGGTTCCTGCTCAAGGACGCGCCGCCCGCGCTGCTGGTCGAGGCGGTGCGGGCGGCCTCGCGCGGCGACGCGCTCGTTTCGCCTGCGGTCACCGTCCGGCTGCTGCGGCAGTTACAGAAAGGCCCGCTCGGAGAAGCACCCCGGGAGGCGGTCGGGCTCAGCGTCAGGGAGACGGAGATCACGCGGCTGGTCGCGGTGGGCCGTACCAATCAGGAGATCGGCGACGAACTGTTTCTGTCGCTGTCGTCGGTGAAGACCTACCTGGCCCGGATCCAGTCCAAGATCGAGGCCCGCAACCGTGTAGAGGTCGCGGCCTGGGCATGGGAACACGGTGTGATCACCTCGCGGTTCGGACGAGGCGCGTAGGAACTCGTAGCGGCTTTCCCCTACTTCTTGGCCGGTCGGGGCGGGTTCAGAGGGGAATCGGCGGGGGAACGGGGCAGGCCGGCACGGACCTCCCAGCGGCCGGGGTGCTCGGGGCCCGCCGAGAAGGTCCCGTCGAGCGCCTCGACGCGTTCCCGCAGCCCTATCAGCCCGAGCCCGCTCCGCCCGCCCGCCGGACCCCCGGTACGGCGCTGCGCCCAGCTGTTGCTGACCGTGACGTGGAGCCAGCCCGGGTCGGCGTCCAGCCGTACGACCACACCCTCGCCCGGGGCGTGACGGTGCACGTTGGTGAGTGCCTCCTGAACCACCCGGTACACGGACGTCTCCACCTCGGGGCTGAATCTGTTCGTCCGTACTGCCGCGGTGGCCTCGAGACGTGCCGCGGGGGCGTCGGGCTGTCGGCGTGAGAAGTCGGCGACGAGGTCCCCGAGTTCGGAGATCAGGTCCGCGGGGCGCAGAGCCGTGTGGTTGTCCTCGCGCAGGACGCGCACCAGGCGCCGCATCGACTCCAGCGTCTCGGTGCCGGACCGGGCGATCGCTTCCAGGACCGGCTCGACCTTCTCGGGCGCCGTCGCGCAGACGGTCCGGGCCGCGTTGGCCTGCACGATGATGCCCGTCATGTGGTGGGCGATGAGGTCGTGCAGGTCCCGGGCCAGAGCCAGCCGCTCGGCCTGCCGCACGTCCTGGACGGCGCGCTGCCTGCGGGCCTCGAGCGCGCGGGTGGAGTAGCCGATGATGACGCACAGCGCGAGCGCGACCGTCAGCAGATAGCCGCCCGTCACGAAGGCGTCCAGCGTCCCG
Source organism: Streptomyces shenzhenensis (assembly GCF_003688995.1). Lineage (GTDB taxonomy): Bacteria > Actinomycetota > Actinomycetes > Streptomycetales > Streptomycetaceae > Streptomyces > Streptomyces shenzhenensis_A. Next base: position 83,994 of record NZ_PENI01000038.1, read on the forward strand.
ATGCGCAGCGGCAGCATCATCACACTGACAACCAGGAGGGTGACGGTCCACGCCGCGGTGCGGGTGTGCTGCGTCACGCCGAGCACCCTGGCGGTCAGGAACAGCAGCGCGAGAGTCTCCAGGAGACCCCAGTCCCCCGCGGAGTGCGACACGAACAGACACAGGCAGCTCAGCGTCATGGACATGATGGCCACACCCGTCGCTCGCACCGTGAGCGAGGGCAGCCAGCGGGTGTCGGGCAGGGCCAGAACGGCCAGCGGACCGGTGACGAACACCGCGACCCAGCTGGTGGGCGAGTTGCGCTGTGCCGTCAGCACGGTGATGTCACCCACCCACGTCAGGGTCAGGCTCACCACTACGGCGGCGGAGATGAGACGCCGCACCCCCGGGGAAAACGGAAGCTTCCAGTCCACGGGCATCAGCCTAGGAAACCGGCCCGTCCGCTGCTGTCGGCCGAACGGCCGACACGCCGTGGCACAGCCCGGCCGAACGGCTGACACCGGGGACGGGCAGATCGGGGCAGCCTGACTGCGGGACACCGGCGCTCCCCCGGCGCCGGTGTCCTCGGGCCCGACGACGGTGACGGGCCCCGCACGATCGGGCGCCGCGCCCGGACCCTGACGCGATCCGGGACAGCGGTGTCCAGGCGTGCCGAGGCCGGTGGGGACGGTCCCCGGCACGCCGGCGGGGCTACAGGTGAGCGGCCTGCGGCCCCGCCCCACCCCCTGTCCGACCGTGAAGAACGGCGAACCCGGGCCGCCCTCATCGGGCTCCCGAGCCGGCCGTCGGCCGACGCCTGCCTTGACGGGCTCGCGCTCTGCGCCTTCTTCGCATCCTGTGACGTACGGAGTCTGTCTTTCTCATGGCTACATTCCTGCACCGCATCGGCCGGGGCGCCTTCGCGCACCGCTGGCTGATTCTGCTGCTCTGGGCGGTCGTACTGGGCGTCGCAGGCGCCGCGGCGGCGGGCAGCAGCGGCAGCGGTAACACGAACATCACCCTGCCCGGCATCGAAGCGCAGAAGGCGAACGATCTGCTCGCCGAGAAACTCCCCGCCGCCAACGCCGACGGGGCGAGCGCCCGCGTCGTCGTACGAGCATCCCACGGGGAGAAACTGACCGGCAGCGGCCCCCGCGCCGAGGTCACCGCGCTGTTGAAGGACCTCAGGGACTCCTCGCCGCGCGTCGCCTCGGTCGTCGACCCCTACGCCGCCCGGACCGTCAGCGCCGACGGCACCACCGGCTACGCCCAGGTCACCTACAAGGCCAAGCCGACCGACCTGACCGACGCCGACCACCGGCACTTCGACGACGCCCTCGACACGGCACGTGACAAGGGACTGACCGTCGAGGCGTCCGGCAACGCACTGGCGCCCGCCGAATCCAGCACCTCCTCCGAGGCGATCGGGTTCCTCCTGGCCGCGCTGATCCTGGTGGTCACCTTCGGCTCCTTCGCCGCGGCCGGGATGCCCCTGCTGACCGCCGTGATCGGCGTCGGGATCACGCTCAGCTCCGTGACCGCGCTGGCCGCCACCCTCGACCTCAACAGCAGCACCTCGGCGCTGGCGTCCATGCTCGGTATCGCGGTGGGCATCGACTACGCCCTGTTCATCGTGTCCCGCTACCGCTCCGAGCGGCAGGCGGGTCACGACGCCCGGGAAGCGGCCGCACGCGCGAACGGCACGGCCGGCTCCGCCGTGGTCTTCGCCGGCCTGACCGTCGTCATCGCCCTCGTCGGCCTGGCCGTGGTCAACCTGCCCGTGCTGACGGCCATGGGCATGGCCGCCGCCGGCGCTGTCATCGTCGCCGTCCTGGTCGCCGTCACCCTGGTCCCGGCCCTGCTCGCCTTCGCACCCGAACGCGCCCTCGGCCGCCGGCGGACCACCGGCACCCGGCGACCGCGCACCAAGCCGGCCCTGGCAGACCGCTGGGCTGCCTTCGTCCTGCGCCGGCCGTGGCAGGTCCTGCTCGTCTCGGCCGTGAGCCTGATCGTGGTCGCCCTGCCCACGGCCAAGCTCGCGCTGGGCCTGCCCGACGACGGCTCCAAGCCTCCCGCCAGCACCGAGCGCAAGGCCTACGACATGCTCGCCGAGTCCTTCGGCCCCGGCTTCAACGGTCCCCTCACCGTCGTCGTCAGCGACAGCGAACCGGCGACGGCGAAGCAGGCCGTCGGCGAACTCACCAGCGCCATCGAGGACATGAAGGACGTCGCCGCCGTCGCCCCGGCGGTGTACAACCCGGCGGGCGACACGGCGATGCTCGCTGTCGTCCCGAAGAGCGCACCCGCGAGCGAGGCGACCAAGGACCTGGTCCACGCCATCCGCGACCAGGCCGAGGACACCCGCGCCGGCACCGGCGCCGAGGGTCTGGTGACCGGCACCACCGCGATGAACATCGACATCGCCGCGAAGTTCACGGACGCCATCGTCCCCTATCTGGCGCTCGTCGTCGGTCTGGCCTTCCTCGTCCTGATCCTCGTCTTCCGGTCCCTCCTGGTCCCGCTCAAGGCGGCGCTCGGCTTCCTGCTGTCGGTGCTGGCCGCTTTCGGGGTCATGGTGGCGATCTTCCAATGGGGCTGGTTCAAGGACCTGTTCGGTGTGGAGACCACCGGCCCGCTCAACAGCCTCGTGCCGATCCTCACCGTCGGCATCGTCTTCGGCCTCGCCATGGACTACCAGGTCTTCCTCGTCACCCGGATCCGCGAGGCCCACGTCCACGGCGCCAGCCCGAGCAACGCGATCACCGAGGGTTTCCGGCACAGCGGCAAGGTCGTCACCGCAGCCGCGCTCATCATGACGGGCGTCTTCGGCGGCTTCGTCGGCGGCGAAGACACCATGATCAAGTCACTCGGCCTGGGCCTCGCCGCCGCCGTTCTCTTCGACGCGTTCGTGGTCCGCATGACCCTCGTCCCCGCCGTCCTGGCCCTGCTCGGCCACCGCGCCTGGTCGCTCCCCGGCTGGCTCGACCGCAGGCTGCCGCACGTGGACATCGAAGGCGAGAAGCTCGCCGGTACGGCCCCCGGAGCCCACGAACCCGCAACGGCGGAAGCGGACTTCACCTCCACCCGCTGACCGGCCTGCTGCGCCCGCACGCCGTGTGCGGGCGCAGCGCCGTACGAGGGCCACGCCCCGACCAACCGCCCCCGCCCCGCGCCCGCCCCGGGAGAGAAGCCATGCGCAAAGGTCCTGCCCTCCTCACCATCGCGGTCGTCGTGGCCCTGTTCGCCCTGTCCGAGCACGCCAGACAGCAGCGGGCCGAGCTTCCGGACCTGCACGGAATGACTCTGCGCGCAGCACAACTGGCGACCCGGGACGCGGGGTTCGGTCACCTGGCCGGGGCGGACGCACTCGACCGCCACCGTGTCCCCCTGTGGGGCGACAACTGGAAAGTCTGCTCCCAGCAGCCCCGACCCGCGCGCTACGCCACCACCACCCTGATCACCGTACGAGTCGTAAAAACAACGGAGGCATGCCCGGGCCCGTAGCTTCGAACGGGCGACACCGGTGTGCCCGTACCGCCGGTAAAGGGCACTGAACTTCAACTGACTGCGCCCGGCGGACCTCCAGAGAGCCGCACCGCGGCAGGCTGCGCGTCTTCGGGATGAAGTATCAGGACGGTCTAGCGACTGATCCATTCGGGCTCTGCCGCCGATGCGCAGGCGAACGCCAGCTGCGGACGCTGCCGGCGCGGCCCGATGGCCAATGCCGTGCCGACCAGGGACCGCGTCGCCGGGCTGACGGTCCTGCTCCATGGCCGGTTCCCCACGAGAACCTGCCGTCCGACGGTCGACCACGTCATTCACGACCAGATCAGACGCCTAAGGACGAGTGGCTGCAGCACGAATGCCGGACTTCCGAAGCGCGCGGGCCAGGTGTTCCGTCTGTACTCCCCAGCACTCCAGCTCCGCGTCGCATTCCTGGCACACAGCGGAGTACCTGACGGATTCAATGACCACCTGCTCCATACCCACCCCAGCCGAAACAAGGTTAGACGACAAGGTCAGCCATCGTCCTCCACGCCTCCTCGCAGCTCCCACTCATCGAGGCCGGAGCAGACCAATGCGACGTCAGGTTGAAGCGGTCCTGCGGTCCAGGCGGTGTCGGTCCAGGGCTCGGCTGTCAACATGCGGTCTCCGGGGCCCGAGCGGCCACTTCAGCCGCCCTTCCCTGCCGGGCTCCTCCCGTCGGCTGTCCGGTCCTTAATCGCCTTTCATGTCCTGCCGAGCGGGAGTTAGTGTTCGCGCAGCGAGTGACTCACGAGGAGCGAAGACATGGTCGGTCGTCCCGGCACGCGTTGACGTTTGAGGCCGTGAGCGGCCTGTCATCGCGTGCTGCCCCTGATGCGCGGCACAGCGAGCCTTTCTTTCCCGCTGCCTGAAACGGTCGGTGCACCTGTCGTGCCCCGGTCGGCGGGTCTCGTCTTCGGTCATCCGAGGGGTCCCTGTGCCGTCTTCTTCCTCCGCTGCATCCGATTCCGGTCGACCCGTTCCGTCAAGCCTGTGGCGGGACGGCGACTTCCGTCGGCTCTGGGTGGGCCAGACGGCCTCGCAACTGGGCGAACATGCAAGTCTGGTGGTTCTGCCGCTCGTCGCCGTCCTGACGCTCAACGCCGGTGCCGGCCAGTTGGGCGCCCTGCGCGCGGTGGGACAGGCACCGATCCTGCTGCTGTCGCTCTTCGCGGGCGTGTGGGTGGACAGATGGCGGACCCGTACGCTGATGGCGCTGACGGACGCCGGTCGGGCCCTGGCACTGGGCGCCGCCGCCGTGGCCGGCTTCCTCGGTGGGCTCGGTCTGCCCGCGCTGCTCGTGGTTGCCTTCGCCGTCGGGGCTCTGTCCGTGTTCTTCGACGTGGCATACCAGGCCTCCTTGGTACGGCTGGTGAAACGCGATCAGTTGGTGCGGGCCAACAGCGCGCTGGAGGGCAGTCGGTCCGCGGCGCAGATCGGCGGCCCCGCCCTCGGCGGTGCGTTGGTGTCTGTGCTGTCGGCGCCGATCGCCGCCGCCTCCAGCGCGGTGTTCTTCGCGCTGTCGACCGTGTCGATCCGACGGATCGGTCGCCGCGAATCCGTCCCGGAACACTCGGAACGTCCTCCTCGGGTCTGGCGGCGGATCCATGAAGGCCTCCGCTTTGTCACCGGCGACACCTCGCTGCGCACCGTGTGCCTCGCATCAGCCACCTTCCAGTTCTTCTTCGCGGCTGTGATGACCGTCTATCTGCTGTTCCTGCCCCGGGACCTGCACCTCTCGGGCACCGCCGTCGGGCTGGCACTCGCGGCGACGGGGCCGGGCGCACTGCTGGGCTCACTGCTGGCCGCCCGCCTGCCGAGCCGCTTCGGATATGGCGCTGTGCTCGTGTCCGCGGCAGTACTCGGCGACGGCGTGTTTCTGTTCGTGCCTGCACTGCACGGCTCGCCTATGGTGACGATTCCCGCGCTCCTTACGGTCAACTTCGCCTTCGGGACCTTCAGCCAGCTGGTGAATGTCACGGTCATGACTATCCGGCAGACCGTCACTCCGGACAGGATGCAAGGCCGCGCGGCCGCGACGATCAACTTCGTCGGCATGGGACTGACCCCGCTCGGCTCGCTGCTCGGCGGCCTTCTCGCGGAAGCGTGGGGAACCCGCACCAGTCTCCTGGTAACAGCCGCAGGCATGCTGCTGTCGCCGGCGCTGATGGCCCTGTCCCCACTCGCCCGCCTGGGCCGGACACTTCCCGCCCCGCCGGAGAGCACGGATTCACCGGAAATTACCAGCGAGTGAAGCCCTATCTGCAGGAAGCCCGACCCAGGACCCCGGGGGAACCGGGCATCGCTCCCGATGAACTTACGGATCTGCACGGCCGGTTCGGGAGGGCTGTCGTGGGCCGCGCGCTGTACCAGCAGATGAGGTATCCCGGTGGCAGCGCATCAACAGCCCCGCAAAAGGATCTCTACCTCCTGTGGTGGTGGGCATCGGCGAAGATGGCCACCATGCTGGTGACCTCGTCGGTGACATCGCGGCGCCATTCGTGCCGTCCCTGGCGACAGCGGCCGGAGATGATGCCGTGGAGAGCGGTCCACAACTGTTCAGCCCGGTCCAGCGCCTCCGCCTCGTCGACGGCGGGGGCGGTCGCCTTCAGGTCCTCGGCCATGGCAGCGGTGCGGTTTTCCATCCAGGTGCGGACGGTGTCGGTCTCCTTGAGCCAGTCGACGCTTTCGAAGACCAGTTGGTACGGGCCCGGGTGGGCCAGCGCCCAGTCGACGTACGTCAGGGCGAACGCGTCCAGGCGTTCGCGCGGCCCTGCGGCGGCGGCCACGGCCGCCTCGGCCCGGGTCCGGGCGTCGGTGAAGTGCATGTCGAGCACCGCGTCGATGAGCGCCGCGCCTGAGTCGAAGTGCAGGTAGACCGCGGTCGCTGAGACACCGCACGCCCGGGCCACGGCCCGCAGTGACGGGGCCGGGGCCGGGCGCGGTTCCTGGAGCAGTGCCGAGGCAGCCTCGATCAGAGCCTGGCGTAGGTCGCGGCTTCCTTTGTCTGCTGTGCCGACGATCATCCGCCGCCCTCCGTACTCTCCCGAACTTGCTGGTTAACAGGTGTCAATGTACCGTGTCACTCACCGCACTTAACACCTGTCAACCTCTGGGGAGCGTCATGCGGAGGACCACGGTCATCACCGGAGCAAGTTCGGGCATCGGCGCCGAGTTCGCCCGCCGTTTCGCGCAGCAGGGCGACGACCTCGTCCTGGTCGCCCGGCGTCTGGACCGGCTCGAGAGCCTTGCTGCGGACTTGCGCGGGCAGTACTCGGCGACGGTGACGCCCATAGCCCTGGACCTCACCGGGCCCCGGCCCGGCGCGGCGCTGCGCGCCCGACTTGCGGAACACGGCCTGGTCGCCGGCGCGCTGGTGAACTGTGCGGGCTACGGCCGTACCGAGAGGTTCGAGGAAGCCGACGCGGACAGCGTCGCACGGCAGATCGCCCTGGACGTCACCGCTCTGACCGACCTGACGAAGGCCTTCTGGCCCGACCTCCTGGGTGCCGAAACGGGTCTCCTGATCAACGTGGCCAGCCTGACCGGCTACGCACCCATGCCCGGTATGGCTGTCTACGCGGCGGCGAAAGCCTTCGTGCTCTCCTTCACCGAAGCCCTGTGGGCCGAGGCCCGCGGCAGCCGGCTGCGCGTCCTGTGCCTGTCACCGGGGCCCACCAGCAGCGAGTTCTACGAGACCTCGGGCACCTCCACCCGAGGTGTCCGCTTCCAGACCCCCGAACAGGTCGTCGACACCGCCTTCCGCGCCCTGGACAACGATCGCCCCACCGCCGTGTCGGGACGCCTCAACACCCTGGCCGCCGCCCTGATGCGCACGCTGCCCAGAAGGATCGTCCTCGCCCTGGCAGCACGCCAGGCCCCCAAACCCTCGGTTTCCCTGCAGTAGGCGGAACCCCGACCGTGTCGCGGCAGCTGAACACGACGCCGGAGACCGATCGCGTCAAGGACGTGTGGGTGCGGCTCGGGCGCGAACGGACTGTGCCGGGCCGACTCTTCGCTCTACTTCACCAGCCTCGACAACCGCCGTCGCACGAAGTGTGACCAGCAAACTCGTCACCTACCTCCGGCGAACCTGTGCCAGGCGTCTCCGGACCAGCGGGCACTGCGTTGTACTGCAGGGCCGGCTGAGCCTCACAGAAGATTGCCCAACTCGACGTGCAGATCGCCCGGAAGCAGGAGGCTGTCGGCCTGGGCGGTCGCGCGCCACGACCGTCGTCGTCTCCGGGGCACCAGGCTGCGGAGCCTTCTTCGACCGGGAGTGTCACCTGTCAGCGCAGTTGGCTGAACGCCTGGTCGGCGTCGGCTACGGCCTCGGGGTGGACGTCGTGGGCGGTTCGGCCGTCGGCGATCTTCTGCCAGTTGGTTCTGGCGAGCACCCGTTGGACCGCGAGTACCTGGGCGGCTCGCAGGCGTGCCTGGATGCCTTCGCCGAGGGCGTCCGCCAGTGCTTCCTCGTCCTCGAGCTGGTACTGCGTGAGCCGTGCCGCCAGGCTCGGTGTGGTGAACACCAGCCGATGGAACGCCACCACCTCGGGATGATCGTTGAGGCCGGTGACGGGGTCGTACCGATCGAGGCCGGCCCGGAAGTGCCGGTGCAGCGCCGTCACCGGCTTGACGCCGGACCTGCGGTCACGTACGACGCGTGCCGCCTCTCCTAGGTGGTCCGCAAACCGGTGCAGCACCAGGTCTTCCTTGGTGGGGAAGTACCGGAAGAGGGTCGGCTTGGAGATCTCGGCCGCCGCGGCGATGTCGTTGACCGAGACGCGGTCGAAGCCTCGCTCCAGGAACAGCGAGACGGCCGCGTCGCCGATGGCGTCACGCGTCCGCTCCTTCTTGCGGGCCCGCAGCCCCGTCGGCTCGCTCACCTGACCACTGTAACAGTCATTACCGGGTTGCTTTTTTAACCGAGTAACGTTTTCATGAGCGGCGTGAATCAGATGGACATTCCTCCCGTGCTCGTAACCAGGGCGACGGGCCGGGTCGGCCGCGTCGTCATCGACCAACTCCTCGACGCGGGCGTGCCGGTCCGCGCCCTCACCCATCGCTCCGAGGCCGCGGCGACGCTGCCGGCGAAGGCCGAGGTCTTCACCGGCGACCTCACCGTGCCCGAAACGCTCGACCGGGCATTGACTGGCGCCGATGCGGTCTTCCTCGTCTGGACCGCCCCGCCTCGGACCGCCGAGGCAGTCGTCGAGCGGCTGGCAGCCCACGTGCGGCGGGTCGTCTTCCTCTCCTCCCCGCATCAGACGCCGCACCCCCTCTTCCAGCAGCCCAATCCCATGGCGGTGCTGCACGCCGACATCGAGCGGCTCATCGCGGCCACCGGACTCGAGTCGACGATCATCCGGCCGGGGATGTTCGCGTCGAACTCGCTGGCCTGGTGGGCGCCCGCGATCCGGGCCGGCGAGGTCGTCCGGTGGCCCTACGGCACTGCCGAGTCGGCACCGGTCGACGACCGCGACGTCGCAGCCGTCGCGGCGCGGACGCTCTATCAGGGCGGATACGTCGGAGGCGACTACGTCCTCACGGGCCCCGCATCACTGACCCAAGCCGCGCAGGTGGACGTCATCGGTGACGCCCTGGGGCGCCGGATCGCATTCGAGGAGATGACGCCGGACGAGTTCCGAAGCCTGTGCGAGGGCACGGCGCCCAGCTCGGTCGTCGACATGCTGCTTGCCGCGTGGAGCGCGGCGGTCGGACAGCCCGCGTACATCACCACTGCGGTGGCCGACATCCTCGGGACGGCGCCGCGAACGTTTCGCCAGTGGGCCGCCGACCACGCCACCGCGTTCACGGAGGGTTCGGAGGGGTCGTAACCTCGTCGACCGCGGTCAGCGGCCCAGGGCATCGTGCGTACCGACAGGACGCACAGCCTGCGGTCCACGTGCGCGATGTCGATGGGAAATTCTTAGGGGCGGCGGGCCAGCAAGTGGGCGTCGAGGAAGCCCCGCTCGGAGGCCGGGTCGTGGAGCAGCCGGGCGAACGTGACGAGCCCGGCCCCGGCCAGCAACTCGGCGAACCGGTCCGCCGGCCAGCTGTAGGCGGGCGTCACCTTGTGGTCAAAGCGGACCGGCTCGGGCCCGTCGGTCGCGAAGAACGAGACCAGGAGCAGGCCCCCTGGCGCCAGAACACGTACCTGCTCGGCGAGCAGCGGGAGCAATTCCCCGGGAGGGGTGTGGATCATCGAGTAGTGGGCCAGTACGCCGCCGAGCGCGCCGTCCTCGACCGGCAGGGCCTCCATCCGTGCCTCGTCGAACTGCAGCGCCGGATGGGCCCGCCGGGCGTGGTCGACCATGCCCGGGGAGAGGTCGAGCCCGAAGGCGTCCAGACCCAGGTCATGCAGCATGGCCGTCAGATGCCCGGGCCCGCACCCGACATCGGCTGCCCGCAGGTTCCCCGTCCCGCGCACCAGCTCGGCGAAGGTGCCGATCATGTTCCGCGAGAACGGGTGCGTCTCCAATCGATCAGCGAACATCGACGCATAGAGCTCGACGACCCCGTCGTAGGCCGCCCTGGTCTCGTCCTGGTGTCCCGCCACGGGGAAGAAGCTAACACCCGTGCCCTACACCGGATCCAAGGGGACCGGATGTGGTCGGTCGCCGAGCCGGGTAGTCCGGGCGTGAGGATCGAGATCAGCGGTCTGCAGCATCCCGCTTACGCACCCATGAGCCACCCAGGCCCAACCGCGCTCCCCGTTCGTGTACCTGCTGGCGCGTCGACTGGCCCCGCAGGGACTCTTCGGACGTAGTGGCGATGTCTGCCCGCAACGACTGGAGCGCCCGTTGGAAACCCTCGCCCCGCGACCGCCCCGGTCGATGCCGACGGTGGCCGCATCCGCTCGCACCGTTCCTCGCCTTGACTCCCGTCCATCCGCCGACAACGTCGAGAGCGGGGGCAGCTGATCACGTGGACCGCCTCGCTCACCCTGCCAACCACCGACGGCTCTACGACGTCCTGTGGTTGCTCCTGCCGTTGGCGGTGACGGCCGGCCTCTACTGGTTCGGCCGGACACACACCCCCGACTACACGAGCAGCCTCTTCGGGCAGCGCGGCGACGACGCCAGAAGGCTCAAGGCCCAACTCGGCTCAGCGCTCCTGTGCCTGGCGCTGATTCAGCTGATTCTCGCCCTCTGGATGTACGGCCTCCTGCCCGCACTGCGCGCCGCCTCGCACCGGGTCCACACCACGCACCGCCTCATCGGTCTCACCGCCTTCCTCCTCTCCCTCCCGATCGCCTGGCACTGCATCTCCGCCTACGGCGTCCAGCTGACCGACACCCGCGTGGCACTCCACTCGCTCACCGGCTGCTTCCTCTACGGGGCCTTCGTCGCCAAAGTCGTCGTGGTCCGCCACCGCCGCTGGCCCAGCTGGGCGCTTCCGCTCGCCGGCGGCACCCTCGTCACCGCGATCGCTCTGCTCTGGTACGCCGCCGCCTTCTGGTACCTCAACGACTTCCGGGCCCCCGGCCTGTGACCTTTCCCTGCACCGCCTCCCTCAGTCCGGCCAACACCCAAGCCTCATCAGGGACTTCGAGAAGCAGCTTCCTGACGAGCCGAAGCCAGTAGCGCTAGGCAGTTTCGTTTGGATCAGTCGGTCGTTGGTCCGAGTGCGCCGTTGTCTGACACGCAGTGGGCGCGGATCGAGCCCTTGCTCCCGGACCGGATGCCCAACCGGCCCCTCACGTTCGTTCTCACCGCAGGCCAGGCCGGTGACGCGCCCGTCTGTGACCTGTGTGTTGTTCAGTGGGCGATGCTGTCCAGTTCGGCCACATCCTCGTCCGAGAGGGAGAGGCTGGCGCCTGCGATGTTCTCGCGCAGGTGGGCGGTGGACGAAGTACCCGGGATGAGCAGGATGTTCGGCGAGCGCTGCATCAGCCAGGCCAGCGCGACCGACATGGGCGTCGCCTCTAGTCGGTGCGCGACCTGCGAGAGGGCCTCGGACTGTAGCGGCGTGAAGCCTCCCAGGGGGAAGAACGGCACGTAGGCGATGCCGTCGGCGGCGAGGTGGTCTACGAGGTCGTCGTCGTGGCGGTGGGCGAGGTTGTACATGTTCTGCACGCACACGATCGGGGCGATGCTGCGCGCCTCGGCGACCTGCTCCCCGGTGACATTGCTGACGCCGAGGTGGCGGATCAGGCCCTCTTGCTGGAGGTCGACGAGCGTCTCGAATGCTTCGGTGATCGAGCCGGGCTGGGGACCCTGAGCGTCGCCCATGCGCATGTTGACCAGGTCGAGGGTCTCGACGCCGAGGGATGCGAGGTTCTCGTGGACCTGCTTGCGCAGGTCTTCGGGGCGCCGGGCCGTGGGCCAGCCGCCCTGCGCGTCGCGGGTCGCACCCACCTTGGTGGCGATGAACAGCGGCTCCGGGTAGGGGTGCAGCGCTTCACGGATCAGCTCATTCGTGATGCGCGGTCCGTAGGCGTAGCTGGTGTCGATGTGGGTGATTCCGAGGCTGACTGCCTCGCGCAGCACGGCCAGGGCGCCGTCGCGGTCGGCGGGCGGCCCCATGACCCACGGGCCGGCGAGCTGCATCGCGCCGTAGCCGAACCGGGTGACGGACGAGTCACCCAGCGTCCAGGTTCCGCCGGGAAGAGGTGCGGAGGGCGTGTTCATCGTGGTGCCTTTCACTTCGTACCAGGGGTGGTGTCTCCAGCCCCCTTGCACCAGTGTTGGAGAGGAACTTCCTGCCGGGAAGTAGGCACTCTGAAGTGCGTAACAACCCAGAAGGTGAGAGGCGAGATCAGTGACGACGACGAAGGCCGACAAGAAAGCACAGGCCAAGGCGGAGTACAACGCGTTTCTGGCGGTGTGCCCCAGCCGTCAGCTCCTCGACCGGATCTCAGACAAGTGGGTCGTCCTGATCCTGTGCGCACTGGGCGGTGACACACCCGAACAGCCCGGCGCATCGCACGCCCCGAAGGCGATGCGCTACTCCGAGCTGGCCCGGCTACTGGCTGGCGTCAGCCAGAAGATGTTGACCCAGACCCTACGGGCTCTCGAACGCGACGGCTTGCTCATCCGCACCGTGACGCCCACAGTCCCTGTCACCGTCACGTACGAGCTGACTGACCTCGGCCTCTCACTCCACCACCTGACACGCGGGCTCAGACAGTGGGCCCAGTCCCACATGGAACAAGTCCTCGCCAATCGCGAGAGCCACGACGCACGAGCTTCCTAGCGTGGACGGCGTTCTCCCTCTACATCTGAGGGACGTCCTTGACGAACACGATCCCGTCGGTGTCCGCCAGGTGCGCCGGGTCCAGCGAGGAGTAGCCGAACCAGGGCGATACGCGGAGGGCGGGCCGTGTGTCGCCGAGGGTGGCGGCCAGCCTGCGGGCGTCGATGACGCAGCGGTCCTCCGGGAATGTGTACAGGAGTCCTTCGACGGTGTCCGGGGGCGGGGTGCCCACTCCGTGGTGCCGGATCGTGCCGAGGGCCGTGGCCACGAACGCGTATCCCTCGCCGAGCTGGGCGCTCGCCAGCGCACCGGCGCTCCACCACTCCACCGGCCCCTCCCACATCTGCATCGTGCTCTTCTCCCGCTGGAGATGGGAGTTGTGGGCGTGGACGAGTGCCGGGCCCCGAGCGGCGACGGCAAGGAGGTTGTGGGCCATCATCAAATCCCGCAGCGCGCACAGCCGCGTCATACGGGCCGGTGAGGTGTCGGCCATCCAGTGGTGGTAGCGCAGCAGGCCGGTCGCGGTGCGGCCGTACAGGCGCGCCCGGTCCCAGTCGTCCCGCGAAGTCGCCGCGAGCAGGTGCGGCGTCTGCGCGTCGAGCAGCGCCACCAGATCGTCGGCGAGCAGCCGCAACTCCCCGGCCTCGGTCGACTGCCCCACGGACTGGGCCGGGTCCGTCATCGCGGCGGGGTCGGTCCACCCGCCGTCGGTGCCGAGCAGACGGTCGAGCGTCTCCCCGGTGCAGGGGAGCAGGGCCGCGTCCACCCGGGCCGCGAGGTAGCCGTGGAGTGCGGTGAGGGCCTGCCGGGGGCTCGCGGCACCGGTGATCTCCAGCGGGCCGTCGAAACCGGCGAAGCGGAGCTGGTCGGACGCGGGCCGGCCGTCGTTGTACGCGCGCATCCAGCGCACGAGCTCGCGGTTGGCCGCGGAGGTGCCCCAGCCGTGGCTGAGTCCGTGCTCCATGACCTCGTCGAGAGTACCCAGGCCCGTGGTGACGTGGTCGTCCACGACCAGGCCCCTCATGCAGTCGCTCTCGATCGCGATCGTCCGGTAGCCCTCCTGCTCGACAAGTTGCCGGAACAGTTCGTTACGCAGTTCGAGCAGCGTTTCCTCACCGTGGGCGGGCTCGCCGAGAGCGAACAGCTGCGGCCTGCCCGGCAGCAACTTCATCACGGCATCAGCCTCGACGGCATGGGGCTACCGCACCTATACGCCGCTGCACGCCGCAGCCCTGCGTGCGTTTCTTGCTCTGGTGCCCGGCCACGGGCACCCGGTGGCGACGTCGATCATGCGGGCTGTGAACCAGGGCGCCGTCGATGAGGCGTTCCGTCTCATCGACGAGAGCCACGCCCAGCTCAGCGACGACCGCCGGACTCTCCAGGCCGTGGAGCGTGGCCTTCGGGGCCTGGGGCCCACCGCGGCGTCCCACCCCGATACCGCGGCCGGGCCCGACGGCACGTTCATCGGGCCGCTGGCGAAGAAGCTCGGCATCCGGCCCGCGACGCTGCGCACATGGGAGCGCGCCGGGCTGGTGCGCCCGCGCCGCGACCCGCGGACCGGGTACCGCGTCTACGACGAGGCCGACGTACGGGACGCCCGACTGGCCCACCAGCTCAGGCGTGGCGGCTACCTGCTGGAGCAGATCGCCCCGCTGATCGCCCAGGTACGGACGGCCGGCGGGCTGGAACCGCTGGAGGCCGCACTGGGCGACTGGCACGGCCGGCTGTCCGCCCGGGGGCGGGCGATGCTGACCGGGGCCGCTGAGCTGGAGGCTTACCTCCGCGAGCGCGGGTTCAGGGACGGGGTGTCGGCCGATAACGGTTGATGGCGTCGATGTGCTGGGCGCGTAGTTCCTCGTCGTGTATGCCGAGGCCTTCTTCGGGGGCCAGGCAGAGGACGCCGACCTTGCCCTGGTGGGTGTTGCGGTGCACGTCGTGGGCGGCCTGCCCGGTGTCGTGGAGGGCGTAGACCCTGGAGAGTGTCGGGTGGATCTTTCCCTTGGCGACGAGCCGGTTGGCCTCCCAGG
>NZ_PENI01000039.1 GCF_003688995.1 Streptomyces shenzhenensis
TGGCGGGCGTCGCGGAATACATCCGTACGGCGGAGCTCGTCGCGTTCGTGCACACCGAGGTGGCGGCGGAGTACGAGGGCAGGGGAGTCGGGTCCGCGCTGGCGCGCACCGCCCTTGACGAGGCACGCGCCGCGAACCTGCGGGTGCTGGCCACCTGCCCCTTCTTCGCGGGCTGGATCAGCCGGCACCCCGAGTACCAGGACCTGCTGTACCAGTCCCGCAGCAAGGTCAGTGACTGAAGAGCCGAGCACGGCAGTAATGGAGGCGGGCATGAGCGGCGAATCCGAGCGGAAGGCATACCGGACGGAGTCGATCACGGTGACCTTCGAGGCCAGACGCTGCCTCCACGCCGCCGAATGCGTCCAGGGGCTGCCCGAGGTGTTCGACCCGGCGAAGCGCCCGTGGATCCAGCCGGGCAACGCCACGGTCGAACGCCTGGTCGAAGTGGTGGGGCGCTGCCCCTCGGGTGCGCTGCGGTACGAACTCGTGGACGGCGGGACAGAGACCCCTGACGGCTCACCGCGATCACCCGCAGTTCCACCGGGCAGGTGACCGTGCGCGGTGAGCTGAGTGTGGTCAGTGACGCCGCCGTGCCCACTTCCCCGCAAAAAAGTCCCCGAGAGCTTGGATCCGAGCACATGTCGTCTGCAGTGCAGTTCTCCGAGTACGGCACCCCTGATGTGTTGCGTGTCGTCGATGTTCCGCCGCTCACCGCGGGCCCCGGGCAGGTACGGCTCGCGGTACGGGCCGCAGGTGTCAACCCGATCGACTGGAAGATCCTGCACGGCTCCATGCGCCAGGTGATGCCCCTCGACCTTCCGGCCGGTCTCGGCTCCGACGTGGCCGGCGTGGTCGACCAGGTCGGCGAGGGCGTGACCGCCTTCAGCGTCGGTGACGAGGTGCTGGGGGCCTCCCTCACCCCCTCCTACGCGCAGTCCGCGCTCGCCGACCCCACCGCACTGGTCGCCAAGCCGGCCGCTGTCCCGTGGGAGGTCGCCGCGACCCTGGCCGGTACGGGTATCACCGCCTGGGAGGTTCTCCACAAGCTGAAGCTCTCTGCGGGTGAGACGCTGCTGGTTCATGCCGCCGCGGGTGGCGTGGGCACGTTCGCCGTGCAGCTGGCCGTCGCCCGCGGTGCGCGTGTCATCGGCACCGCCAGCGAACGCAACCATGAACAGCTCCGCTCCTTCGGTGCGGAACCGGTCAGCTATGGCAAGGGCCTGGTCGACCGCGTACGGGCGATTTCCCCCCGGGGAGTCGACGCGGTCCTCGATGCCTCCGGTCGCGGTGAGATTCCGGACTCGATCGAACTCGCCGGCGGCCCGACACGCGTCCTCTCACTCGTGGCCTTCGACGCCACGAGCACCGGAATCCAGATCCACATGACCGAGCCGGGAGCGGGCGGTCCCGAAGCGCTCCGGGACATCCTCGCCCTCATCGAGGCGGGACGGCTGCGGGTGCCCATCTCGGGTACCTACCCCCTCGACGAGGTTGCGGCGGCACTGGAAGCGAGCCGGTCCGGACACCCGGGCGGCAAGCTCGTAGTACTCCCGGTGTAAGGGGAAGGGGGATGCTCCTCAGTCGGCAGCGGTGGTCGCGGCGACGGTGCTTCCTGCCGTGATCGCCATCAACGTGCGCATCACGGCGGTGTTGACCGCGTCCGCTCCCCAGGATCCCTTCTCGAATTCCTTTGCGCGCTCGTAGACCTTCCCCGACCACGGAATGGTGCGGTGGAGGCTGGGCAGGCTGCCACTGGCGGAGATGAGCCCGATCAGTACCGCAGTACGATCGCCGGGCGTCCTTCCGTCCACCAGGGCAGCGCGCACCTCCCGCAGGACTTCGGCCCTGTGCCGGGTATTCGCGACGGACAGGGACGTCGTGTGGAAGAGGCCCAGCCTCCGCTTTCGCTCCCGGCTCACCATGCCCCGCTCGACGAGTCGGTCGAGGACCGTGCCGCGCAGCTCCCCGCCGATCTCGACAAGGAGCGTCTGGACGCCTTGTGTGCGTTCGGCCGTCTTCCGGTACGCGGCCTGGAGCAGCGGATCCGTGACCGAACGGCCCGAAACGGCGTGCACCTTGAGGCCGGTCAGTCCCGTGTCGCCCTCAGCAACCGTCACATTGCCGCGGAGGGCGAGCTCGGACAGCACGGCCCCGCCGAGCGTGTAGTACAGCGTTCCCTCGCCGGCGATCGCCCCGGATCTGTCGTCCATCAGCGTGAGCAGCAGATCCTCGACGATCAGCATCTCGTCCTGCATGGCCTCTCCTTGAGCGGTGGGGTGCTCTGAACCGGCTATCGCATCCCATGGCCGACCGCCCGTCCCGCAGACGTACGGTGCCTCCTCGATGGCTCTACGGTCTCCCGGGCACCTCGCGTCCGCCATGGCGGGCTGTCACCACTTCCCATGACAAATGTCACCCAGGTTCTAAGGTAGATGCATCAACTATATTGAGGCTGTCGAGAGTCACCTGAGACAGGTGTGCAGCCCGAGGGGAGAAGTCCGGCGATGCGGAATCTGACCGTGGCCCAGCAGATGGTGGACATCCTGCGCCAGGCGGGCGTGGAGCGGATCTACGGCGTGGTGGGCGACAGCCTGAACTCGGTGGTCGACGCGGTGCGCCGTACCGACGGCATCGAGTGGGTGCATGTACGGAACGAGGAGGCCGCCGCCTTCGCTGCGGCAGCGGAGGCACAGCTGACCGGCAGGCTCGCGGTGTGTGCGGGAAGCTGTGGCCCCGGAAACACACATCTGATCCAGGGGCTGTACGACGCGCACCGCTCCGGTGCGCCCGTGCTGGCACTCGCCTCGCACATCCCGTCCCACCAGATCGGCACCGGCTTCTTCCAGGAGACCCACCCGGAACGGCTGTTCACCGAGTGCAGCGACTACTGCGAGCTGATCAGCACCCCCGGGCAGCTGCCCCGGGTTCTGCGGATCGCCATGCAGCGGGCTCTTGGCAACAGCGCGGTGTCGGTCCTGGTGATACCTGGCGATGTCGCGCACGGCGAGGCGACGCGTCCGACAGGAAGCAGCGACCTGGTCACTGAGCGCGGCCGGGTCGTCGCGCCGGACACCCAGGTTCGGGGGCTGGCCGAGAGGCTGAACGCGGCACGGAAGGTGATGCTGTTCTGCGGTGCGGGAGTGCGGGACGCGCACGCCGAGGTCATGGCGCTCGCCGAGAAGGCTGCCGCCCCCATCGGGCACACCCTGCGGGGCAAGGAGTGGATCCAGTTCGACAACCCGTACGACGTGGGCATGAGCGGTCTGCTGGGCTACGGCGCCTGCTTCGACGCGATGCACGAGGCCGACCTGGTCGTCCTGCTCGGCACCGACTTCCCGTACAACGACTTCCTGCCGCAGGCGCGGACCGTGCAGATCGACCACGATGCCGGCCGCCTCGGCCGTCGCACGCTTCTGGAGCTCGGGGTCCACGGCGACGTCCGGGAGACGCTGCGGGCTGTGCTGCCGTTGGTCGGGGCGAAGCGGGACCGTACCTATCTGGACCGGATGCTGCACAAGCATGCCAGGTCGCTGGAGACGGTGGTCTCCGCCTACACCCACGACGTCGAGCGGCACACCCCGATCCACCCTGAGTACGCGGCCTCGGTTCTGGACGAACTCGCTGCCGACGACGCCGTGTTCACCGTGGACACCGGCATGTCCAACGTGTGGGCGGCGCGTTATCTGACCCCCAATGGGCGGCGCCGGGTGATCGGTTCGTTCCTGCACGGCACGATGGCCAACGCGCTGCCGCATGCCATCGGCGCGCAGTTCGCTTACGCGGGCCGCCAGGTGATCTCGATGTCGGGCGACGGTGGACTGGGCATGCTCATGGGCGAGTTGCTCACAGTGAAGCTGCACGATCTGCCGGTGAAGACGATCGTCTTCAACAACTCCTCCCTGGGCATGGTGAAGTTGGAGATGCTGGTCGAGGGGCTGCCCGAGCACGAGACTGACCACGAGCCGGTGGACTACGCGGCGATCGCCCGCAGCGCGGGCATCGAGGCGATCCGCATCGAGCGCCCCGGGGATGTCGTCGAGGGACTCAAGCGGGCGCTCGCCCACGACGGACCGTTCCTGGTCGACCTGGTGACCGACCCCAACGCGCTGTCGATCCCGCCGCACATCTCGGCCGCCCAGGTCAAGGGATTCGCCTTCGCCGCGGGCCGGACAGTGCTCGACGGGGGCGTCGGCAAGATGCTCGACCTGGCCCGCGCCAACCTGCGAAACATACCCCGTCCCTGAGGCGGTCGCCGTCCTCGTCGAGGCCCAGTCCTGCGGCGAAGCCCTGCGCGGCCGAGGGCGGACGGATGGTCGGCGATCCGGCGATCAGGCCGCGCGCTCTGCCGACTCCGCGGCAGCGGCCCGTGCACTGAGTACGCTCTTTCCGAACGGCTCGGTGCCCGGTTCCAGTCGTATCCCTTCGGCCAGGGGGCTGGCCATGACGGGGTCAAAGCCGCCTGCGTCGACCATGCGCGCGACGGTGGTGAGGTCGTCCTGATCCTTGACCACCCGTGCATCCGCCAGGTAGTCCCGCACGATCTCGCTGGAGGAGGTCAGCGGGTCGGTCAGGTCCTCGCGACTGCCGTCGACTTCCCACCAGCAGTTCATGGCGTCAATCACGAGCTTGCCGCGCAATGCGTCGAGGGGGAGAGCACGGTACTTGCCGAGCGGCAGCGCCAGGGGCGCTGATCGACTGGTTGCCGTAGATGAGGTCGAAGCGGCCGACGCCGAGTGCCTTGATCGCGCGGGCCAACTTGCGGTCACAGCCAGTCGTGTTCGCGGGCGTACCGTGCCGCTTCGTGTCGGGTCTGGGTCTGGGTCTTGCGCATCGCGTTGGAGAGATAGTTGCGGACGGTGCCTTCGGCGAGGTGGAGCTGACGGGCGATGTCGGCGGCGGAGTAGCCGTCGGCTGTGGCGCGTAGGACGTCGGTCTCGCGGTCGGTGAGGGGGCAGTCGTCGATGAGGGCGAGTGCGGAGACGTCCGGGTCGATCCAGCGCCGTCCCTTGTGCAGGAGCGCGATGACGGACGTGATGTGTGCCGGTTCGGCGGACTTGCTGACGAACCCCTGGACACCGAGTTTCAGGGCCCGGCGCAGTACTCCGGGCCGGGCGTGCCTGGTCAGCATGAGGATGACCTGGTCCGGCCGGACGCTGCGGATCGCCGAGACGGCGCTGAGCCCGTCGGTGCCGGGCATCTCCAGGTCGATGACGAGTACGTCGGGCCGGTGGCGCAGGGTGGCACGGACCGCGTCCTCGCCGTCCTCGGCTTCGGCGAGGACGGTGATGTCGCCTTCCAGCGGCAGCAGCGCGGCGAGAGCCTTGCGCAGCAGTGCTTCGTCATCGGCGAGTACGATCGTGGTCATCGGGTCTCCTGTGCCTCGGGGCCGGGCGGCGGGAAGACGGCGGCGGTCAGGAAACGCCCGTCCTTCTGGTCCACGGTGAGCCTTCCCCCGTTGGCGGCCACGCGCTGTTCGAGGACGCCGAGACCGCTGAGTTCGGGGAGTGGCTTGTCCGGTGCGCCGTCGTTGGTGATGGTGATGCCGGACTCGGACAAGGTGATCTGCACGTCCCGGGCCTGGGCGTGCCGCAGGATGTTGGTGGTTGTCTCGCGCAGGACCTGGCCGAGCAGCTCGCCCGTGCGGCTGTCCGCGTCCGCGGTGCTGCGGATGTGTACCTCGATGCCGGCGGCCTCGAACAGGTTCTTCGCGTTCTCCAGCTCGGCGGGGAGGTTGAGTCGACGCTGTGCGTAGACGAGTTCCTTGGTCTGGGCGATGGTGTCGCCGACCAGCGAGTGGATCTCGCGCAGTTCCTGCTCCGCCCGGCCGGGGTCGCGGTGCACCAGCTTCTGCGCGAGGGCTACCTTGAGCTTCACCACGTGCAGGGTGTGGCCCTGGATGTCGTGCAGGTCGCTGGCGAACCGCATGCGTTCGCGCACCACGGCCAGTTCCGCCTCGCGCCGGCGTGACTCCTCCAGTTCATGGACGACGTCGTAGAACCGCTTGTTGGGGAACATCAGCCCCGTCACGATGGCGGTGACGCCCGCGGGGACGATGACATACCTGATCAGCACGTCACGGGGGTCGTCGTCCGTGATCAGGAAACGTGTCGCGCCCACGACGGCGACGTAGGCGACCAGGGCGACGGCGGCCGCGCCCCGATGGCGGCGCAGCCGCGGCACGGCCAGCGGGCCCACGATGGACAGGCCGAAGACCGCCTTCCCGCTCCCGGCCACCAGCGCACCGAAGAGCCAGACGCCCGCGGTGACGGCCAGGCACGGCACGGCGACTCGGGCCAGGCCGCCCGCCGCCCAGGACACGAAGGCCACCAGAGCCGCGGCCACACCCAGGCCCAGGACCACGGCGTCCCACCAGGACCCGGCGTCCAGCGCCACCGTCAGCACCCCGCCGACGGCGACCGGCGGGAGGACCATGACCAGGTTGAGCCGGCGCAGCCGCCCTCGCGTCGCCTCTGCAATGTCGGACATCGTGCGTCCAGTATTCGTGCGTATCTGCCGGTGCGCCAGTGACACCGTGTCATACATGTGTGGCAGGAATGTCACGGCACGGACGTGATACGGGACCACTACCGGGAGTGCGGCACGTCCGGTGAGATCGGGGCATGTCCACTGCAGCGGCCATCGAGGTCGAGAAGCTGAACGTCCGCTACGGCGATTTCCACGCCGTGAAGGATCTGTCGTTCCAGGTGCGGCGTGGCGAGTTCTACGCGCTGCTCGGCACGAACGGCGCCGGCAAGACCTCGGCCCTCGAGGTCGTCGCGGGTCACCGGCCGGCCGCTTCGGGCACCGTCCGCGTCCTGGGACGAAGCCCGCAGGACCGAGGTGCCGTGCGCCCGCGGATGGGCATCATGCTGCAGGAGAGCGGCTTCTCCCCGGACCTGACAGTGAAGGAGTCGGTCCGGCTGATCGGCACGCTGACCCGGCGGCACGACGACGCCGACCGCGTTCTGGGCGTCGCGGGTCTGAGCCGCAGGGCGGGCACCAAGGTGTCGCAGCTCTCCGGCGGCGAGAAACGCCGCCTGGACTTCGCCACCGCGGTGTACGGCGGACCTGAACTGCTCATCCTGGACGAGCCGACCACCGGCCTGGACGTCCAGTCCCGCGACGCGCTCTGGACCGCCGTGGACAGGCTGCGCGACGAGGGATCCACGATCGTGCTCACCACCCACTATCTCGAGGAGGCACAGCAACGCGCTGATCGCATCGGGCTCATGCACCAGGGGACCTTCCACCGCGAGGGGACCGTCGTCGAGCTGACGCAGACCCTGCCGTCGGTGATCAGCTTCGCCCTCCCGGCCGGCGCTCCGGAACCGCCGATGGCCGGTGCGCGCGTCGATGGGGCCTTCCGCATCGAGACCTTCAGCCTCCAGGAGGACCTCTACCGACTGCTGGGCTGGGCTCACGACGCCGGGACGGACCTGCGGGAGCTGCAGGCCGGTCCGACCCGCCTCGACGACGTCTTCCGCGCCATCACCGGCGACTGAACCCACCTGTCTTTGCCACGAAGGGACCCACACCCATGTTCGTGATCGCTCGCAGTGAGCTGATCCAGATGTTCCGGAACCGGCTGGTTCTGGTCACCGGTCTCGTCGTACCGGTCGCCGTCAGCGCGTTCTTCGTCCGCCAGCACAAGATCTTCGAGGACATGGCCGGCCTCGGCTACATCGCGGCGATCGTGATGTTCACCGTGATGGCCTTCGGGCTCTACACCACGGCCGTGACCACGCTGGCCTCGCGCCGGCAGAACCTCTTCCTCAAACGGCTGCGCTCCACCGCCGCGGGCGACGCCGACATCCTCACCGGGCTGCTCCTGCCGATCACCGTCATCGCACTGATCCAGGTGGCCGCGATCCTGATCGTGCTGGGCGTGGTCGCCACCGCACCGGCCCAGATCCCGCTCCTCTCGGCCGCCGTCCTGGCGACGCTGGCCATGATGGTCTGCCTGGCACTCGCCACCGCGGGACTCACGAACTCGCCGGAACACGCCCAGGTGACCACGCTGCCGGTCAGCCTGTCGGTGATCGCGGTTGCCAGCTGGGTAGGCATCACCGGCACCGAAGACCTCGCCCCGCTCAAGCGGCTGCTTCCCGCCGGCGCGGCCACCGAACTGGTCGTCAACGCCTGGGAAGGCGACGTCCCCGTCGCGGACTCACTGATCCTGCTGGTTCCCACACTGGGCTGGGTCGTCGTCGCCCTCGCGCTCGCCTCCCGCCTCTTCCGTTGGGAACCACGCCGATGAGCCCGGCCGGGCGCGGCCGACAGCAGCGCGAACACCGCCGGCTTGCGCCGGTTCCCTGATGCCGGGGGTTCCGGGTATCGCGGGCGTATCGAAAATCGCATACGCCACCGCAACGGCCCTCCGTCTCCCATGAGGGCATGAACCACAACGTGTCCCTGTCAGCACCGCCCCGTCGCACGCGCAGCATCGTGCTCACCAGCCTGGCGATCCTCGGCATGGCGAGCGCCGTGTTCGTCGTGCGGCGGCCGCTCATGATGTCCGCTCCGAGGTGCATGGCCGGGCGGTGGCACGGCTGCTTCGACACGTTCAACGGTGTGGTGCTCATCGCGTTGGCCGCGCTGCCGTTGGCCGCGCTGGTGGTGTGGGCTCTGGCGCGCCGTCGGCGTGCCGCCGGCGTCACCTCGGCATGGCGGATGTCGCTGGCCGAGGTGGGCATGGTCCACGGGACGGTGCCGTTCCTGTGGATGACCATGATGCCGGGCGCCGGGGCCGGCACCGTCCCCGGCCGGGTGAGCCTCGTACCGCTGCGGGACCTGCTCACGATGGGTCCGGTCGGGATCATCGGCAACCTGCTGGTCTTCGCGGCGCTGGGGTTCTTCGCCCCGATGCGGTTCGCGGTGCTGGCGTCCGTGCCGCGGATCCTGGCGCTCGGGGCGGGCTGCTCGGCCCTGGTCGAAACCGCGCAGTACGTCCTGCGCCTCGACCGGGTGTCCTCCGTGGACGACGTCCTGGTCAACGCCGCCGGTGCCGTGCTGGCCGCGCTGGCGTCGCGCCGCTGGTGGCGCACCACGGAGGAGGCGCCGTCCGGCCGGCCCCGCCCCGCGCCGGCACCGGCAGGCTGAGTCGCGTGTCCGGTGCGCACATGTCTCTCCGCATACGCCGGCGATATGTCGTGCTGCCTAGGCTTCGGACATGCGCGTACTGATCGTGGAGGACGAGCCCTACCTGGCCGAGGCCGTCCGTGACGGTCTGCGGCTGGAGGCGATCGCCGCCGACATCGCCGGCGACGGCGACTCCGCCCTGGAACTGCTCAGCGTCAACTCCTACGATCTCGCGGTCCTCGACCGTGACATCCCCGGCCCCTCCGGCGACGAGGTCGCGCGGCGCATCGTCGCCTCCGGCAGCGGCATCCCGATCCTCATGCTCACCGCCGCCGACCGGATCGACGACAAGGCTTCCGGGTTCGGGCTCGGCGCAGACGACTACCTCACCAAACCGTTCGAGCTGCGGGAACTCGTCCTGCGGCTGCGGGCGCTCGACCGCAGACGCGCGTACGCCCGGCCCCCGGTCCGCGAGATCGCGGGCCTGCGGCTCGACCCCTTCCGCCGGGAGGTCTTCCGCGACGGACGCTATGTCGCCCTCACCCGCAAGCAGTTCGCCGTGCTGGACGTCCTCGTCGCCGCCGACGGCGGGGTCGTCAGCGCCGAAGAGCTGCTGGAACGGGCCTGGGACGAGAACGCCGACCCCTTCACCAACGCGGTGCGCATCACCGTCTCCGCACTGCGCAAACGGCTCGGCGAACCATGGATCATCGCCACGGTGCCGGGTGTCGGCTACTGCATCGACACCGGCCCCGGCACCACCCGCCCCGGCAGTACGCATGCGTAGACGCCCAGGGCTCAGCGCCCGGCTGAAACTCACCCTCAGCTACGCCGGATTCCTCGCCGTCGCCGGCGCTCTCCTGCTGACCGTGGTGTGGGTGTTCCTGCTGCGCTACGTACCCGACACCCCCAAGGGCCTGCTCGGGATCTCGCCCAACCGCTACCTCCTTGTGCACACCTTCGCCCCCGCCGCGGCCGTGGCGATGGGCTTCCTGCTCGTGTTCGGTCTCGTCGGGGGATGGGTCCTCGCCGGCCGGATGCTCGCACCGCTCACCCAGATCACGGCCGCGGCAGGGACGGCCGGGAACGGATCGCTGTCCCACCGGATCCGCATGGCGGGCCGCCGGGACGAATTCCGTGAACTCGCCGACGCGTTCGACACCATGCTCGAACAACTCGAGTCGCACGTCGCCGAGCAGCAGAGGTTCGCCGCGAACGCCTCCCACGAACTGCGCACCCCGCTGGCCATCTCGCGGACGCTCCTCGACGTCGCCCGCAAGGACCCGACACGGGACCAGGACGAACTCTTCGAACGCCTGCAGACGGTCAACACGCGCGCGATCGACCTCACCGAAGCCCTTCTGCTGCTCAGCCGCAGCGACCGCGGGAACGTCACCCGTGAGAGCGTCGACCTCTCTCTCGTCGCGGAGGAAACCGCCGAAACGCTGCTCCCTCTCGCCGAACAGCGCGGGATCACGCTCGATGTCACCGGCGGGGCGACCTGGACCGGCGGCTCCGCGGAGCTCCTGCTGCGGATGGTGACGAACCTCGTCCAGAACGCCGTCGTCCACAACCTCCCCGTCGGCGGCACCGTGACGGTCCACACCGAGGCGCGGGGCGACGCGAGCGTGCTGCGGGTCGAGAACACGGGCCATCCGCTCCCACCGGAACTGGTGCCGACCCTCACCGAACCCTTCCAGCGCGGAACGGAACGCGTACGCACCGACGAGCACGCCGGTGTCGGCCTCGGCCTGGCCATCGTGCACAGCATCGTCCGCGCCCACGACGGGACCCTCGACCTCGTCCCCCGCCCCGCCGGCGGTCTCCTCGTCACCGTCCGGCTTCCCGGCACGCCGTAGGCATCGGCCACGTTCAGCGCGCGGTCATACTGCCGCCGTGGCGGCGCAAACTCACCCTCGTACGACTTAGGCCGACACGGCGGACGTGGGTCGTCCGCCGGCGGATCACACGGAGTCAACGTGGGAAGTTTCACCAGAAGGAACGTCATCGCCGGACTCGCCCTGGTCGGCGCGGCCGTGACGACGGCCCCCTTGACGGCGGTACCGGTGGCGGCGGCACCCGTGGCTGTGGCGCCTGTGGTTGCGGCCCCCGCGCAGGCGGCCCAGACATGGGAGTTCATCGGCAAGGACGTGTTCACCGGCGAGGCCGAGAACTCGCGCAACCAGGGCGTCACCACTGACGGCACGCACTGGTACTTCTCCAGCACCAACGGGCTGGAGATCACGGACATGCAGTACAACACACTCCGCAAGAGCTCCCCGGCCATCGCGCCCGCACTGGCCAACCCCTCGGCGCTCGCCTACAAGGGCCTGAACCACATCGGCGACATCGACTACGCCAACGGCAAGCTCTACATCTCGCTCGACACCAGCACGCGCGACTCGGTCACGGGCAGCCGTTACGACACCCCGGTGTTCGCCGTCCACAACGCCGCCGACCTGAGCTACACCGGCGAGGCCGCCGCCCTGAACCCGCCGCACGGCGTGCGGGACATCGCAAGCTGGGTGGCCGTCGACACACACAAGGGCCTCGCCTACGGCATGGCCTACGACAACGCGACGGAAATCGCCGTCTACAACCTGCGCGACTGGACGTTCAACAGATACATCCCGCTGTCGCAGACGGTCGACCAGGCCCAGGGCGGCAAGATCCACGACGGCTGGATGTACTTCGCCTCGGACGACGCGGGGAAGAACATCTCCCGCGCCAACCTGACGACCGGCGAGGTCCAGGTGCTCTTCGATCTCGCGGTTCCCTACGATCAGGAGGTCGAAGGCCTGTCGTTCCTGGAGACACGGGACGGTCTGACCCTCAACATCCTCAACCGGGAGGAGCCGGATCCGAACGGTCCCGGCAACGTCACCTTCTACCACTATCGGCTGAAGGCGCCGGGCACGCCGGTCATCAAGGGCTCGCCGAAGGTCGGCGGGTATGTGACGGCCGACCCGGGCAAGTGGACCCCCGACGCGAAGTTCAGCTACCAGTGGCTCGTGAACGGCGAGCCGGTGGCGGGCGCGACCAGGCCGCGGTTCCACCTCTTGGGGAAGTACCTCGCCGACACGGTGACCGTCCGGGTGACCGGCACATGGGCCGACAAGACGTCGAGCACCGTCGAGTCAGGGCCGCTGACGGTCGTGCCCTGCTCCGGGGGTCACGACGCGGACTGACCCCCGTTGTGGCGACGCGCCCGGGCCCCACCACCGGCGCGTCGCGCCCGAGCCGGACCGACAGCTCCGCGGCCACCACGACAGCCAGGCGCTGAAGTCCGCCGATACGGGGCACACTTCCCCTCCGCTCCCGACGCGGGCCGCGTCGACGACGACCCGCCAGGCTCCACGGCGACAAAGGGTCACGTTTCTGTGGATGATGTATCACTGCGGGTGGGGTGCCAAAGAAGGTCAGGAGACCGTTCTCGCTGTCGAGATCTCCCGTGAAGGCTTCGAGTGGGCGCACACCTCTACGCCGACGAGTGGATCGTCTCCGTCACCGACGTCACCCCGCTCGCCCGCACGATCCACGCGCACGTACAGGCCGGAGAACTGGATGCCGCACGGCAACTCCTGCCCCGTGAACGCCCCTACCCCGTGCACCACGGGATGCCGGCGCATCTGAGCCGATGAGCCCGGACCGGCGGACGGCTTCGGCGGCCGAGCCGGTCCGTGCGAACGAGTCCGCAGGTGCGTTCTGCCGGAAACCTCAGGTGGCCGCTGCCGGGTGCGGGTCGCCGAGGTACGGGAACCGGTCCAGGGTGTCGGTGTGCGGCGTCAGACCGGTGGGTGGTGCCTCGTTCTTGGTGAGGAACGCGACGCGGATGTCGATGACGTCTTCGGTGAACGTCCGGCCGTTGGGGTACGCGGCCGGCTTGGCGGGGTCGAAGTGCAGCACGTCCGGCAGGATGCCGTGCTCGTCGAGCGCGGTGATCGCCTCCTCGGGCGTGTAGCCGCCAGTGTGGCCCAGCAGGTGGACGAACTGGTCCGTCCATCTGGCGCGGTCGTTGACCGGCTCGCCGGCGTTGTACTCCTCCTTCGTGTCGTCGGTGTTGAAGAAGCTGCTCACCGACGGGTGTCCGGCCCGGTCCGCATGGATGAGTTCGCCGTCGCGCAGGACACTGCACCGGCCCCAGATGTGCAGCTCGGGCTTGGGCGCCAGCTCCGCGGTCGGCAGCTCGACGGCCATGGAGAAGACATTGGCCGTGCTGTTGGAGTCGACGCCGGTCCACGGGGACCGCTCGCCCAGATGCGGGGCGGTGAAATTCCGGTTGCCGCTGGTGTCGAACAGATTCTTGATGCCGTCGAAGTCGAAGAAGAAGGCGTCGCTGCGGCTGCCGGCGGCCACCTTGTGGTCTCCGCTGCTGATCACGTTGGCCCGGGGGCCGAAGGAGACGGCGGCGTCCGACACGATCCTGGTGCCGACCGCCTCGGGGCTGCGGGACTCCGTACCGGTTGCCATGAAGACGCTGTAGGTCTGGGCGCCGGTGGCTGTCGGCGGGCTGAAGACCCAGCTGAAGGCGATGTCCGTCAGGTAGTCGCCGTCGTTGTCGATGTTCAGCCGGTACACGGCGTCGGGGTGCAGGGCATCGGCGTTGGGATTGGCGTTGAGGATGAGCACGGTCCTGCTCGGATCGCCGGGGGCGGCAAAGGCGTAGAGGTCGCACAGATCGAGGCGCTGGTCGCCGAGCGGCGGCCCGAGGCTGAGGCCGGTGAAGTGATTGGACATGTCGGGCGGGTCCTCTGCTCGTTCGCTGAAAAACCGTCAGAGCGCCACGGCCGTTCCGCAGTTCGTGAAGTGCCGGGGCGGTGCAGCCACGCTAGCCCGACGGACCGGTCCGGCCGCCGACAGCGAAAGTGCCGCTGCCGAACAGCCCTCGAATGGGTCACCGACACCAGCAGCGCCCGGACGGCGTGAGCTGTACCGGGGTCGTCCTGCGAGCAGTAACACGGGCAGGGGCCGCGGTTCAGCCGGGTCCCCGGCTCTCCGCCGCCGCGAACAGCGCGAACGCGAGCGCGATCAGGGCGATACAGACGTAGACGCCGTACCCGTCGAGAAAACCCAGCCGTTGGACCAGCCCCACGTGCCAGTCGGTGAACTCGTGCACGAGGCCCAGGACCCCCTGCGCCAGGGCGAGGAAACCGATCAGCTCCAGAAACTGCTTCATGCCGCGAGCCTCGCGCCCCGGCTTTCCGTCGTCCATCGGCCGTGCGGCCCCCCAAAGCCGCCACGGGTGGACGGTCTGCGCCGCCAGGACCGCCGAAAGTATCCGGCGCCGTGACTTTGGTCGGCGATCCGGCGCTCGGCCCCCGCCCGCCCGCCGTCCCCGCGTAGATTTGTCGACCGTGAGTGGTACGCAGGACGCGCAGCCGCAGCCGGCGGCGCACGGTTTCCAGGGCCGACGGTGGCTGTTCCCGTCGGCCGTGATCCATGAGCTGGACCCGGACGCCGGACCGGCCGGGCGACGGCCGCGGCGCACCGCACGCGACTGGGTCGTCGACTTCTTCTGTTTCCTGCTGGCCGTCGTCCTGGGTCTGGCGGGCGCCGAGACGCTGCGCGACGAGACCGGTCTCGCCCACTCCTTCGCCGTCTTCGACCAGCTGCTGGGCGCCCTGGCCTGCGCCGCCCTCTGGCTGCGCCGCCGCTGGCCGGTCGCGCTCGCCGTCGCCATGATCCCGGTCGGCTTCCTGTCCAACTCCGCCGGCGGCGCCAGCCTGGTCGTCCTGTTCACGCTCACCGTGCACCGGCCCCTGCGGTACGTGGCCTGGATCGGCGGTGCCGACCTCGCCCTGGTCCCGGTCTTCTACTGGCTGCGCCCCGACCCGACCATGTCCTATCCGGGCGTCGTCGCGATCACCACGCTGGTCATGGTCTCCGTCATAAGCTGGGGCATGTTCGTCCGGTCCAAACGGCAGCTGATGGTGAGCCTGCGGGACCGGGCCCGGCGCGCCGAGACGGAGGCGCGGCTGCGGGCCGAGCGGGCGCAGCGGCTCGCCCGCGAGGCCATCGCCCGGGAGATGCACGACGTGCTCGCGCACCGGCTCACCCTGCTCAGCGTGCACGCGGGAGCCCTGGAGTTCCGGCCCGACGCGCCCCGCGAGGCGGTCGTGCGGGCGGCCGGGGTGATCCGGGAGAGCGCCCACGAGGCGTTGCAGGACCTGCGCGAGATCATCGGTGTGCTGCGGACGGGCGACGCCGACGACGCCGGCCGCCCGCAGCCGACGCTGGCCGCGCTGGAGTCCCTGGTCGCCGAGTCCCGCGAGGCGGGCACCAAGGTCGGCCTGGACAGCCGGGTCAGCGATCCCGGCACCGTGCCCGCCGCCGTCGGCCGCACCGCGTACCGCATCGCCCAGGAGGGCCTGACCAACGCCCGCAAGCACGCGCCCGGAACCGAGGTCACCGTGACCGTCACCGGCGCCCCCAGTGACGGCCTGACCGTCGTGGTGCGCAACACGGCACCCGACGGCGACGTCCCGCACGTCCCCGGCTCCGGCCAGGGTCTGATCGGCCTCACCGAACGCGCGACGCTGGCCGGCGGCCGGCTCGACCACGGCGCCACCGGGGACGGCGGCTTCGAGGTGCGGTCGTGGCTGCCGTGGGGCGCCGCCTGAGACGACGTCCACGCCGCCCAGGCGGGCCGTCGAGCCGTACCCCGTGCGCCCCCGGGGGCCGGACACCCGTGATTACGTGAGGGACATGACTGCGATCAGACTGCTCCTCGTCGACGACGACCCGCTCGTGCGGGCGGGCCTGGCTCTCATGATGGGCGGCGCCGACGACATCGAGATCGTCGGCGAGGCATCTGACGGGAGCGAGGTCGAGGCGCTCGTCGACCGCACCCGTCCGGACGTCGTCCTGATGGACATCCGCATGCCGTCGATGGACGGGCTGACGGCCACGGAGCGGCTGCGCGGCCGCGATGACCCGCCGCAGGTCGTGGTCCTCACCACCTTCCACGCCGATGAACAGGTGCTGCACGCCCTGCGCGCGGGCGCCGCCGGCTTCGTCCTCAAGGACACCCCGCCCGCCGAGATCGTCGCGGCCGTGCGCCGGGTCGCGGGCGGTGATCCCGTCCTGTCGCCCACCGTCACCCGCCAGCTGATGGCGCACGCGGCCGGCACTGCCGCCGACACCCGCCGCTCCCGCGCGCGCGAGCGGCTCGCCGCGCTCAACGACCGCGAGCGGGAGGTCGCCGTCGCGGTCGGCCGCGGCCTCGCCAACGCCGAGATCGCCGCCGCGCTCTTCATGAGCGTCGCCACCGTCAAGACCCACGTCTCCCGCGTCCTCGCCAAGCTGGGCCTCAACAACCGCGTGCAGATCGCCCTCCTCGCCTACGACGCGGGACTCCTCGATGGCACGGACCCCACGCACGGCAGGCCCGGCACGGACGGCGCCGGGCGCTGAAGCGCTCCGCTGGAACTGCCGCGCTGTGCCGTCGGTCGTCTGCGGCACCATCGTGGCTGGTCGCGCAGTTCCCCGCGCCCCTTCAGGGCGCTACCGAACCGCGGCTCACGTTCGGCGTGCCCCGCCTTCGACCTCCGCCAGCCGCACGGGCCGCCGCTCCCGGCGGGACACCTCGCAGGCCTCGGCGACGCGCAGGGCCTGCAGCGCCTCGTGCCCGTCGCAGGGATTGGCCCGCTCACCGCGCACCACCTCGACGAAGGCGCACAGCTCGGCCTCGTAGGCGGGGCCGAACCGTTCCAGGAACCCGGCCCAGGGCTTGTCCGCGGGCGGCGGCCCGGTCGGTTCGGTCGAGGCGACAGGCGTGCGGTCGTCCAGCCCCACCACGACCGTGTCCAGCTCCCCGGCCAGCTCCATCCGTACGTCGTAGCCCGCGCCGTTCAGCCGGGTCGCCGTCGCCGTGGCCAGCGTCCCGTCGTCCAGCGTGAGCGCGGCCGCCCCCGTGTCGATGTCACCGGCCTCCCGGAACATCGCGGGACCGGCGTCGGAACCGGTCGCGTACACATCGACGACCTCGCGTCCGGTCACCCAGCGCAGCGCGTCGAAATCGTGGATCAGGGTGTCCCGGAACAGGCCGCCCGACAGCGGCAGCCACGCGGGCGGGGGAGGGGACTGGTCGGCGGTCAGGGCCCGCACCGTGTGCAGCCGCCCGAGCCGCCGTGCGCGCACCGCCTCCCGCGCGCCCGCGTACCCCGCGTCGAACCGCCGCTGGAAGCCCATCTGCAGGACCGTGCCGGCCGCGTCGACCTCCGCGAGCGCGTGCAGCGTGCCCGGCAGGTCGAGGGCGATGGGCTTCTCGCAGAAGACGGGCAGCGCGGAGCGGGCCGCGCGGCCGATCAGTTCGGCGTGGGCCGAGGTCGCCGTGGTGATCACCACGGCGTCCACTCCCCAGGTGAAGATCTCGTCCACTCCGGGCGCCGCCGTCTCGCCCAGGCGGTGCGCCAGTTCCTGGGCCCGCGCCGGGTCCGCGTCCGTGAGGATCAGCGAACCGACCTCGCGATGACGGCTGAGCGTGTTCGCATGAATGGTGCCGATGCGGCCCGTACCGATGACCCCGATGCGCATGAGAACAAAGTGAGGGCCGACCCCGGACGCTGTCAATCCGTATGTCCGGACAATCGAACCTCACAACTTCCCGTCAACCGGCCACGGAGCTACGCTCGGCCCGTGCCGAAACCAGAAGTGGACCCGACCGCAACGCTCGATCTCAGAGTGGACCGCACCTCGCCGGTCCCGTTGTACTTCCAGCTGTCCCAGCAGCTGGAGGCCGCGATCGAGCACGGAGCGCTCACGCCCGGCAGTCTGCTCGGCAACGAGATCGAGCTGGCCGGGCGGCTCGGCCTGTCCCGCCCCACCGTCCGCCAGGCCATCCAGTCCCTCGTCGACAAGGGGCTGCTCGTCCGCCGCCGTGGGGTCGGCACCCAGGTCGTGCACAGCCAGGTCAAACGCCCGCTGGAACTGAGCAGCCTCTACGACGACCTGGAGGCGGCCGGCCAGCGCCCCGCGACCTCCGTCGTCGTCAACACCGTCGTCCCCGCGTCCGCCGAGGTGGCGGCGGCACTCGGCGTGGCCGAGGGCAGCGAGGTGCACCGCGTCGAGCGACTGCGGCTGGCGCACGGCGAGCCGATGGCGTACCTGGTCAACCACCTGCCGCCCGGCCTGCTCGACCTGGACACCGGGCAGCTGGAGGCCACCGGCCTGTACCGGCTGATGCGCGCCGCCGGGATCACCCTGCACAGCGCCCGGCAGTCCATCGGGGCCCGCGGCGCCACGGCACCCGAGGCGGAGCGGCTCGGCGAGGCCGAGGGCGCCCCGCTGCTCACCATGCAGCGCACCACCTTCGACGACACCGGCCGCGCGGTCGAGTTCGGCGACCACATCTACCGGCCGTCCCGCTACTCCTTCGAGTTCCAGCTGCTCGTACGGCCCTGACGAGCCGCTCGTACGACAGGCTCGTACGGCCCCGGCGGCCCTCCCTCCTCCGCGGCGGGTTCGTCGCAATGTCCGGACAATCTGACCGATCG
Organism: Streptomyces shenzhenensis; assembly: GCF_003688995.1. GTDB lineage: Bacteria > Actinomycetota > Actinomycetes > Streptomycetales > Streptomycetaceae > Streptomyces > Streptomyces shenzhenensis_A. The sequence goes on from NZ_PENI01000039.1 coordinate 18,573, forward strand.
GCCCTCCCCGGCGCAGGACGCCCGAGCCCCGTGTTCGACAATGGGACGTTTGGGGCTGCCGGCCCGATCATCGGCAGCCCCTCGCGTACGTCAGAGCACGGCAAGAAGGGCACGGCCTCGTGGCACGGTTTCGGACCTGGGTAGGCATCGCGGTGGCGGGGGCGCTGGGCGCGACCCTCGCCGGGTGCAGCAGTACCGGCGGCAAACGGGCCGAGGACGCCCGCAAGGCAGCGGCGGCCCAGGGCAGGGCGGCGGTGGACACCCCCCGCTGGACCTTCGCGATGATCACCCACTCGGGAGACGGCGACACGTTCTGGGACATCGTGCAGAACGGCGCAAAGCAGGCCGCCGTCAAGGACAACATCGACTTCCTCTACTCACACGACGACGAGGCCCAGCAGCAGGCGCAGCTCGTGGACGCGGCCGTCGACAAGAAGGTCGACGGGATCATCGTCACCCTCGCCAAGCCCGACGCGCTGAAGGCGGCCCTGGCTCGCGCCCGGAAGGCAGGCATCCCGGTGATCACGGTCAACTCGGGCTCGGCGGAGTCCAAGGCGTTCGGCGCCCTCGCGCACATCGGGCAGGACGAGACCGTGGCGGGCGAGGCGGTCGGCGAGGAGCTGAACGAGCGCGGCCGCAAGAAGGTCCTGTGCGTCCTGCACGAGCAGGGCAACGTCGGCCACGAGCAGCGCTGCGCCGGCGTCGCCGAGACCTTCCACGGCACGGTCGACAACCTCTACGTCAACGGCACCAACATGCCCGACGTGCAGTCCGCGATCGGGGCCAGGCTCCAGGCCGACACGTCCGTCGACGCCGTCGTCACCCTCGGCGCGCCCTACGCGGACACCGCGGTCAAGGCGCGGTCGGACGCGGGCAGCAAGGCCGAGATCGACACCTTCGACCTCAACGCCAAGGTCGCCGCCGGGCTGACGGACGGCAGCCTCGGCTTCGCGGTGGACCAGCAGCCCTACCTCCAGGGCTACGAGGCTGTTGACCTGCTGTGGGCGTACCGGTACAACGGCGACGTCCTCGGCGGCGGCCGGCCGGTGCTCACCGGGCCGCAGATCGTCACCGAGGACGAGGCGGCGAAGCTGGCGGACTACACGAAGCGGGGCACGCGATGAGCGCGCCGCCGACGTCCTCCGACAAGCTGCCGACCTCCTCCGACGAAAGGATTCTGCGGACCTCGCCGCTGCGCAGGCTGCTGAGCCGCCCCGAACTGGGCTCGGTGGTCGGCGCGCTCGCCGTCTTCCTGGTCTTCGCCGTCGCCGCCGACGGCTTCCTGCGCGCGGCCAGCCTCAGCACGGTCCTGTACGCGTCCTCGACGATCGGCATCATGGCGGTCCCCGTCGCACTCCTGATGATCGGCGGCGAGTTCGACCTGTCCGCCGGGGTGATGGTGACGTCCTCCGCGCTGATCTCATCGATGTTCAGCTACCAGATGACGGCGAACGTCTGGGTCGGCGCCGGGGTCTCCCTCCTCGCCACGCTCGCGATCGGCGCCTTCAACGGCTTCGTGCTCACCCGCACCCGGCTGCCCAGCTTCATCGTCACGCTGGGCACCTTCCTGATGCTGACCGGCATGAACCTCGGCCTCACCAAGCTGATCGACGGCACCGTCTCGACCAAGACGATCGCCGACATGGAGGGGTTCCCCGCGGCCCGCGCCCTGTTCGCCTCGACACTGACCCTCGGCGGCGTCGACTTCAAGATCACCATTGTGTGGTGGCTGGCCCTGGTCGCGGTCGCGTCCTGGATCCTGCTGCGCACCCGCGTCGGCAACTGGATCTTCGCGGTCGGCGGCAACCAGGACGCGGCCCGCGCCGTCGGCGTCCCGGTCGAGAAGACCAAGATCGGCCTCTATATGGGCGTGGCCCTCGGCGCCTGGATCGCCGGCCAGCACCTGCTCTTCTCGTACGACGTCGTGCAGTCCGGCGAGGGCGTCGGCAACGAGCTGATCTACATCATCGCGGCCGTCATCGGCGGCTGCCTCATCACCGGCGGCTACGGCAGCGCCATCGGCTCGGCGGTCGGCGCGCTCCTGTTCGGCATGACGAGCAAGGGCATCGTCTTCGCCGAGTGGAACCCCGACTGGTTCAAGTTCTTCCTCGGAGCGATGCTGCTCCTCGCGACCCTGCTCAACGCCTGGGTCCGCAAGCGCGCGGAGGCGACCCCATGACGCAGAACGAGACGCGCACCCCCCTCGTGGAGCTGTCCGACGTCAGCAAGCACTACGGCAACGTCCGCGCCCTGGAGGGTGTCTCGCTGGAGGTCCATCCCGGCGACGTCACCTGCGTCCTCGGTGACAACGGCGCGGGCAAGTCGACCCTGATCAAGATCGTCGCGGGGCTGCACGAGCACGACGGCGGAGTGCTGCGCATCGAGGGCGAGGAGACCCGCCTCACCTCCCCGCGCGACGCCCTGGACCGGGGCATCGCCACGGTCTACCAGGACCTCGCCGTCGTCGGCCTGATGCCGGTGTGGCGCAACTTCTTCCTCGGCTCGGAGCCCCGGACCGGCTTCGGCCCGTTCAGACGCCTGGACGCCGACCTGATGCGCCGCACCACCCACGCCGAACTGCTGCGCATGGGCATCGACCTGAGGGACGTCGACCAGCCGATCGGCACCCTGTCCGGCGGCGAACGCCAGTGCGTGGCCATCGCCCGGGCGGTGCACTTCGGCGCCAAGGTCCTGGTCCTGGACGAACCGACCGCGGCACTGGGGGTGAAGCAGTCCGGTGTGGTCCTCAAATATGTGGCCGCGGCACGTGACCAGGGACTGGGCGTTATCTTGATCACTCATAACCCGCATCACGCGTACCTGGTGGGGGACCGGTTCGTCCTGCTGCGGCGCGGCACCATGCTGGGCAATCACACACGGGACGAGATCACCCTGGACGAGCTGACCGGTCAGATGGCGGGCGGAGCCGACCTGGAGGCGCTGCGCCACGAACTGCAGCGCGGTTGAGCGGCCCGGCCCCATCAGGTCCCCGTACCGCACCCACCCCCCGCGGTGAGGCAGAATCGGCCCTGATGAGCACCTACCGCGACCTCACGGCCCCCATCGGATCCCGCAGAGCCCCCGTCCTGCGCACGGTCGGCACGCGAGAACGCCGGTCCCACCTGACCGCCCCCCGAGTCCCCACCGTGGGCATCGACATCGGCGGCACGAAGGTCATGGCGGGCGTCGTCGACGCCGACGGCAACATCCTGGAGCGGCTGCGCACCGAGACCCCGGACAAGTCCAAGAGCCCCAAGGTCGTCGAGGACACCATCGTCGAACTGGTCCTCGACCTGTCCGACCGGCACGACGTGCACGCGGTGGGCATCGGCGCGGCGGGCTGGGTCGACGCCGACCGCAACCGCGTGCTGTTCGCCCCCCATCTGTCCTGGCGCAACGAGCCGTTGCGCGACCGGCTGGCCGGCCGGCTCGCCGTGCCCGTCCTGGTCGACAACGACGCCAACGCCGCCGCCTGGGCCGAGTGGCGCTTCGGCGCGGGCCGCGGCGAGGACCACCTCGTCATGATCACGCTGGGCACCGGCATCGGCGGCGCCATCCTGGAGGACGGCCAGGTCAAGCGGGGCAAGTACGGTGTCGCCGGCGAGTTCGGCCATATGCAGGTCGTGCCCGGCGGGCACCGCTGCCCGTGCGGCAACCGCGGTTGCTGGGAGCAGTACAGCTCGGGCAACGCGCTGGTCCGCGAGGCCAAGGAACTCGCCGTCGCCGACTCCCCGGTGGCGTACGGGATCATCGAGCACGTCAAGGGCAACATCGACGACATCACCGGCCCGTTGATCACCGAACTGGCCCGCGAGGGCGACGCGATGTGCGTCGAACTGCTCCAGGACATCGGCCAGTGGCTGGGCGTCGGCATCGCCAATCTGGCGGCAGCCCTCGACCCGTCCTGCTTTGTGATCGGCGGCGGTGTCTCGGCCGCCGACGACCTGCTGATCGGCCCCGCGCGGGACGCCTTCAAACGCCATCTCACCGGCCGCGGCTACCGCCCCGAGGCCCGCATCACCCGCGCCCAGCTCGGCCCCGAGGCCGGCATGGTCGGCGCCGCCGACCTCGCCCGGCTGGTCGCCCGCCGCTTCCGGCGGGCCAAGCGCCGCCGGGTGGAGCGCTACGAGCGCTACGAGCGGTACGCGGAGGCCCGCCGCCCCCGGGACACCGCATGACCGCGTCGCTGCCGCGCCAGGCCGAGCCGTCCGACACACCGGAACGGCCCGTCGAGAGCCCCGGCCGCAAGGCGCGCCGCCGGTCGCTCACCCTGCTGATCATCGTGCTGCTCATCGGCGTACCCGCCGGCTATCTGATGATCTCCGCCGCACAGAGCCGCGACAGCGGCAAGGACAAGGAGGCGAAGTACTCGTCGACCGGTCTGGCCGCGGGCTGGCCCTCGAAGGTGCAGCGCCGCCTCTACCAGGTGAACGTCCCGCACCCGGCGGACCAGCTCGCCTACTACGAGACCAACAACTGGAAGACCAGCAGGCTCTACGTCCAGTTCCGCACCACCGTCGCGGGACTCGACAGCTATCTGCAGGCGCTGGGCATGGAACGCGCCGACCTGAAGCCGGACGATCTCGCCATCGGCGACCGCGACCAGAAGATCACCGGCTGGGACTTCACGGGCCCCGGCCCGTGGTCGGGCTTCACCCTCAAGCAGAAGAACCCGGCGCCCAGCCAGGACGTGATCGTGAACATGTCCGACCCGACGTTCCCGATGGTGTACGTCGTCTCGCGCACGGTGCCCTGACGGCACCGGTACCGGCCTGCCGCCGGGGCCGATTGTCGGACCCCGCCCGTACAGTCGAAGACGTCTGGTCCGACGCACGGGCGGAAGGTGGCAGGACGTATGAGCGGCACGGCTGCGGTGGGTGAGCGCACCTGGGCCCCCGGGGAGGCCGGGGGACGCGTCCCGGTGCGGCTCGCCGCCGTCTACCTGCCCGCGCCGCTCCCGCGCGACGGCCGGATCGCCTTCTGGGACCCCGACGGCGCACCCTTGCCCGCCACGCCCGCCACGCCCGCCACGCCCGCCACGCCCGACGCTGCACCGCCGACGGCGGCCAGGACGCCCCCGGCCGCCGACCACCGACGGCCGGACGGCGCGCGCCACGGCGAACTGACGGTCGTCCGCCCGCACGGCGCGAGCGTGCGCCGCCGTACGGTGCCCGCGCTGACCCTGCCGCTCGACGCGGCCCTCCCCGTGCTGGTACGGGCCCGGCACCACCCGGCGGCCCACCCGGCGACGGCCTGCTGGGGCGCGGCGGCCCTGCACGCGCTGCGGCTCGCCGCCCGCGGCCGGCTGCTGCCCGGCCTGACCCCCGCCGGGCACGACGCCTGGCGGGCCGGCCCCCTGGAACCCGACGACATCGCCCACCTGCGCGCCGTCGCCGCGGCCCTGCCCGCCGAGGGCCACGCCGTGCCGCTGCCGGGCCCCGGACCGCTCAGGCTGCCCGAGCCGGAGGCGCTGGTGCGCTCCTTCCTGGACGCCGTCGCGGACACCCTGCCCCGCACCCCGGCCGCCCCGCACGCCTCCGGGGGGCCCTTCGCCGCCCGGGAGGCCCACCTGCTGCCCGCCGCCCACGACTGGGCGGCGGAGGTCGCCGCGGGCATGGACGCGGGCGTGCGGATCTCGCTCCGCCTCGACCTGTCGGCGTACGACCTCTTCGACGCCGTCCCCGGCGGCGACGGGACCCGCGGCGCGGGCGCCGCGATCGTCCAGGTGCACAGCCTCGCCGACCCCACCCTGGTCGCCGACGCCGCCGGCCTGTGGGCGGGGGAGGCCGACACGGCGTTCGGGCCACGCGCGCGCGTGGACGCGGCCCTCGCCGTCCGCCGCGCGGCCCGCGTGTGGCCGCCCCTGGACCGGCTCGCCGAACAGGACGTGCCCGACGTGCTCGCCCTGTCCGAAGCGGAACTGGGCGACCTGCTCGGGGTGGCGGCCACCCGGCTCGCGGCGGCCGGGGTCGCCGTGCACTGGCCCAGGGACCTGGCGCACGATCTGACGGCGACCGCGGTGGTGCGCTCCGCGCCCGGCTCGGCGACCGACGGCACCGGCTTCTTCGAGAGCGAGGAACTGCTCCAGTTCCGCTGGCAGTTGGCCCTGGGCGGCGATCCGCTCGGCGAGGCCGAGATGGACGCGCTCGCCGAGGCGCACCGCCCCGTCGTCCGGCTGCGCGACCGCTGGGTGCTCGTCGACCCCGCGCTGGTCCGCAAGGCCCGCAAGCGCGAACTGGGCCTGCTCGACCCGGTCGACGCGCTGTCCGTGGCACTCACCGGCACCGCGGAGATCGACGGGGAGAGCGTCGAGGCGGTGCCGGTCGGCGCGCTGGCGGCACTCCGCGACCGCCTCACCGCCGGGATCCGCCCCGCCCGGCCGCCCGCCGGACTGCACGCCACCCTCCGCGACTACCAGCTGCGCGGGCTGGCCTGGCTCGACCTGATGACCTCCCTGGGCCTCGGCGGCTGCCTCGCCGACGACATGGGTCTCGGCAAGACGATCACCGTCATCGCCCTGCACCTGAAGCGGGCCCGCGACGAACCCACCCTGGTGGTCTGCCCCGCGTCCCTGCTCGGCAACTGGCAGCGGGAGATCGCCCGGTTCGCGCCCGGCGTCCCGGTCCGCCGCTTCCACGGCCCGGACCGTACCCTCGACGGCCTGTCCGGCGGCTTCGTCCTCACCACGTACGGCACGCTGCGCTCCACCGCACCCCGTCTCGCCGAACAGCCGTGGGGCATGGTCGTCGCGGACGAGGCACAGCACGTCAAGAACCCGTACTCGGCCACGGCCAAGGCCCTGCGCACCATTCCGACGCCCGCGCGTGTCGCCCTCACCGGCACACCGGTCGAGAACAACCTGTCCGAGCTGTGGGCGCTGCTCGACTGGACCACCCCCGGACTCCTCGGCCCGCTGAAGTCCTTCCGCGCCCGGCACGCGCGCGCGGTGGAGAACGGCGAGGACCAGGAGGCGGTGACCCGGTTGGCCCGCCTGGTCCGGCCCTTCCTGCTGCGCCGCAAGAAGTCCGACCCCGGCATCGTCCCCGAACTGCCGCCCAAGACGGAGACGGACCACCCGGTGCCGCTCACCCGCGAACAGGCCGCGCTGTACGAGGCGGTGGTCCGCGAGTCGATGCTCGCCATCGAGACCGCGGAGGGCATCGCCCGCCGCGGTCTCGTCCTCAAGCTGCTCGGCGCGCTCAAGCAGATCTGCGACCATCCCGCGCTGTATCTCAAGGAGTCGCCGCACGGGGACCGCCTGGCCGCCCGCTCCGGCAAACTGGCCCTGCTCGACGAGCTGTTGGACACCCTGCTGGCCGAGGACGGCTCGGCGCTCGTCTTCACCCAGTACGTCGGCATGGCCCGCCTGATCACCGCCCACCTGGGCGCCCGCGCGGTCCCCGTGGACCTGCTGCACGGCGGCACGCCGGTACCGGAGCGCGAACGCATGGTGGACCGCTTCCAGAGCGGGGCGACCCCGGTCCTCGTGCTCTCCCTCAAGGCCGCCGGCACCGGCCTGAACCTCACGCGCGCGGGTCATGTCGTCCACTTCGACCGCTGGTGGAACCCGGCCGTCGAGGAACAGGCCACCGACCGCGCCTACCGCATCGGGCAGACCCAGCCGGTGCAGGTCCACCGCCTGGTCACCGAGGGCACGGTGGAGGACCGTATCGCCCGGATGCTGGAGTCCAAGCGCGCCCTGGCGGACGCGATCCTCGGCTCCGGGGAGTCGGCCCTCACCGAGCTGACGGACCGTGAGCTGTCCGACCTGGTGTCACTGCGGAGACCGTCATGACGGCCGAGCGGGAACGCCCCGCCGACATCGCCCGTCGCGCACTGCGCGCCGCCCGGGAGGCTTCGGGCACGGCGGAAGCACCGCCGCCGGACGCTGTTCCGGAGACGGCGGAGGGGCCGCCGCGCAGCGGTGCGTCGAGCGCGACGGAGCGGCGCCCTTACGGGGCCGCTTCGAGGGACGCCGGGGGATCGCCGCGTGAGGCCGCACCGGGCGGTGGCGAGGCGTCTCGTGGCACAGGCGGCGCAGGCGGCACCGACGGCCCCTCGGCGCGGCGGCCGAGGCCGGGCGATGCGGCCCGGGCCGCGATCAGGCCGACCGCGTCCGGGTCTCCCGCCGACGAAGCCCTCGGGCAGCCCGCGCGTCCGGACGGCGGTGCCGCCCGCCCCGAGGATCACGTGGACGCCCGCTCCGAGCGCCACCTGGACAATCGTTCCGAGCACCGCCCGGACGCCCGCTCCGACGGTCGCCCCGGCGACGTGGCCCGACAGGCGCTCCGGGCGGCCCGCCAGGACCCGCGCAGGGCCGACGAACCGGACCGGGCGGCCGGGCCGGCCCCCGCCACGGGCCCCGCTCCGGCACAACTCCGCACCGGGGCGGCCCGGGGCGGGCCCGGCCGCGATGTCCGGCAGTTCCTCGCCGACGCACTCCGGACACCACCGACGACGGCTGCCGCGGCCGAGCACACCGACCCCCCTGCCGGACAGAGCCCTTCGGACGGGCCTCCGCACCTTCCCCGGACCATGGCCACGCCCCACCGCGACGGTGAACTCCGGCGCACCTTCCCGGCGTTCCCCGGCCGGACGGCATCGGGCGGCCCCGAGGCGTCCTTCGCCGCCACCTGGTGGGGCAACGCCTGGGTCACCGCTCTGGAGCAGGGCGCGCTGGACGCCGCACGGCTGGCACGCGGACGCGGATACGCCGAGCAGGGGCACGTGGACGCGATCACCGTGACACCGGGACTCGTGCTGGCGTACGTGCGGGGCAGCCGCCCGCGGCCCTACCGGGTGCAGGTACGGCTGCGCACGTTCGACGAGGCCGACTGGGAACACTTTCTGGACGCCGCCGCCGAACAACCCGGCCGCATCGCCGCACTGCTCGACCGCCGACTGCCCGCCACCCTCGCCGACAGTGGAGCAGCGCTGCTGCCCGGCCCCGGCGACCTCGACCCGCGGTGCAGCTGCCCCGACTCGGGTCACCCCTGCAAGCACGCCGCCGCCCTCTGCTACCAGACGGCACGGCTGCTCGACGCCGACCCCTTCGTCCTGCTCCTGCTGCGCGGCCGCGGCGAACGCCGGCTGCTCGACGCGCTGTCCCGTCGCAGCGCCACCGCCGCGGCCCGCGCCGCGCAGGACCGGGAGCCGCGGCCGTTGCCCGGCGTACGGGCCGCCGAGGCCCTCGCCGCGCGCCGGCTCCCCCCGCTCCCGGCGCCGTTGCCGCCGCCCGCGCACCCCGAGCAGCCCCCGGTGTACCCGGCGGCGCCGGGCGGCCCCGACCCCTTCGGCCTGGACCAGCTGGCGACGGACGCCGCCGCCCGCGCGCACGCGCTGCTGTCCACCGGGCGGGACGCCGTCGGCGAACTGACGCTGTGGCAGGACGCGGTGCGCCTGGCCGCGGCCCGCCCCGGCTCCGGCCTGACCGCGGCCACCCGCGCGCTCTACTCATCACTGGCAGCCGCCGCGGGCCGCACCCCGGCCGAACTGGCGCGCGCGGTCGCCGCCTGGCGGCAGGGCGGACTCGACGGGCTCGCCGTCCTGGAGGAGCCCTGGGACCCGCCGGCGGGCCGCTTCGACCGGGCCCGCCCCCTGCTGCTCGCCGCCGACCTCCCCGCGTTCCGCCCCTGGCACAACCACCTCACCCACCCGCAGGGCCACGTCCAACTCCGCCTGGGCCGGGACGGCCTGTGGTACGCCTATGAATCGGAGCCGGGCCATGACGACTGGTGGCCGCGCGGCACCCCGGACCCGGACCCCGTCGGCGCCCTGACCGGCCTGGGCATCCCGGGCGCCGACTGACCTCGGCGCGACTGGCCCTGCCCCGGCGCCCTGAGCCCGGCGCTCTGCCCCCGGCGCCCTGCGCCCCGCGTGCGGTGTCGCCCCGCGCACCCGGTGCCGACCCGAGTGCCCCCCGTGCCCGTCCCGGCGTCCCACCGTCGGCCCCGGGGGAGGGGGCCGCCGACAGCTGCCCGCCCAACCGCCCTGCCCCCGCCCCGATTCCGCCGGATTCCCCACCGGCTCGGCCCGCATCCTCGTACCATGGCCGCGTGATCAGCAGCCGACGCCGCCCCGCCGCTCCGCGGTTCCGCGCGCTCGCGTCCCGTCGCTGTTGTTGTTGATCGTCGTCTGACGGTCCTTTCCCCACCGGGCCGTTCAGCCCCCCGAGCGACCTCCCCGAACGCGCCCTTCGCCGTGCCCGGTGCCGATCCGGACGGTGGCCCGCGTTCCGGTCGAGTGGTCGCCGTCCGCGTACCGCATCCGCCCGAAAGGCAGGCCCGCACCATGCGCACCCCCGAATCCATCCGCGAATCCGCCTACGACCGGCGCAGACTGCGTCAGTGGCTCGCCGGTGAGGCCCGCGCCGACGGGGTCTCCCGGCGCGACCTGCTCCGTCTTCTGGCGGCGGCCGGACTCGCCGCCACGGCCGCGCCCACCGCCCTCGCCACGCCCGCGACGGCGGCTGCGGGCATCGTCAAACCCCTCCCCGACGAGTGGTTCACCGTGCGCGGCACCAACGCCGAGACCAGGTTCGCCTCCCTGGCGGGCACCGGCTACCACACCCCGGTCGACCGCTTCTTCGTCCGCAACCACACCTCCACCCCCGTCCTGGACGCCGCCGACTGGACCCTCACCGTCCGGGGCGACGGCCTGGTCCACGGCCGGACCGTCGAGTTCTCCCTCGACGACCTCAAGCGGCTGCCCGCCGTGACCCGCACCGCCTTCGTGGAGTGCGCGGGCAACGGACGCAGCCTGTTCACCAGCCAGCAGGGCGACACCGTCACCGGCACGGCCTGGACGCTCGGCGCGATCGGCACCGCCCGCTGGACGGGCGTCCGGCTGGCCGACGTGCTGCGCCGGGCCGGGCTCGGGCGCCACGCGGTCGATGTCATGCCCCGCGGCCTCGACCCCGACTACGTCACGGCCGACGGCACCGACCTCGGCCCGGTGCGGCGCCCGCTGCCGCTGTCCAAGGCCCTCGACGACGTGCTGCTCGCCTACGAGATGAACGGCGAGCCGCTGCCGTACGACCACGGCCGTCCCGTACGGGTCCTGGTGCCCTCCTGGATCGGCATCGCCTCGATCAAGTGGGTGGGTGACATCGAGGTGTCGGCGCGGCCGCTGTACTCGCCCTGGAACACCGACTTCTACCGGCTGTTCGGCGACGCGTACCCGGCGGACGGCAGTGCGCCGCTGACCCGACAGACCGTCAAGAGCGCCTGGGAGCTGGAGTGGGACGCGCGCCTCGACGCCACCGAGCACCGGCTCACCGGCCGCTCCTGGTCCGGGGCGGGCGGCGTCGTCCGGGTCGACGTCAGCACGGACGGGGGCAGGACCTGGCGGCGGGCCCGGCTGCACGACGCACCGCGCAGGGCCGGCTGGGTGCGCTGGTCCACCGACTGGCGTCCGCCGGCCCCGGGCGCCCACACCCTGCTGGCCCGGGCCACCGATGCCGCGGGCCGCACCCAGCCCGACGCCACGACGCCCAACACCCAGGGCTACCTCTTCGACGCGGTGGTCCGTCACCCGGTGAAGGTGGCGTGAGCGTTCTCCGGCGATTCCGGGGTCCGGTGCGGGCGACCGAGCCGAGATGAGGAGGCGTCAGAACACCGGCTGTCGTCGATGGGGTGACCACCAGTCAGATAAATCACCTTGAAGGGCTAAGTGCCTGTCAATCTTCTTGCACACCAGTGGAGTTGGTCATGCCGTCAGCTGTCGGGAGAGCGGCATACGGGTGCGGCGAGTCCCTCGTTCGGCTCCCCGCTGCCGGGCTCTCGACATGTCCGGCAGGAAAGTCGCGGGAGCTGTTTGTACGTTCATCATGCGCCGGCTGCTGAGCCGGTCTCTCGCAGACAGGAGAAGTTGCATGTTGCTGACCCGCTCCACGGCGGTCACCGCCGGTATTGCGGCCGCGGCGGCCCTGGCCGCGACCGGCATCACCTACGCCTCGGCCACCTCCACATCGGCCCAGGCGTCCCCGGTGGCCCTGCAGGCGGCTCCCGTCCAGGAGCCGTTCGGCGGCAACGTCGGAAAGGGTAACGAGGAGAAGGGCGAGAACGAGGAGAAGGAGGGCAGGGGCAAGGAGTTCGAAAGAGGATTCGAGAAGAGATTCGAAGAGGGGCGGATCCACATCAACGAGCGGACGTACTCCTCCCAACCGGACGGCTGCATCACCGTGGTCAGCGGCCTCGGCGCCAAGACCCTGAACATCCGCAACGAGAGCCGCCGGACCGTCGAGGTCTTCCGCGGGGTCGTCTGCGACAACGGCGCCCCCATCGCCACTGTCGGACCGCACAGCTCCAGTACCGGCGTGAAGCCGGGAAAGACCGAGGGTATCTTCGTCGAGGACGGAGTGGTGGCCAGTTTCCGGGTCATCAAGGAGCGTCACGAGTTCACGTACTGAACCGGTTCGACCGGCTGCACGACAGGGATCCCCGGCCCGCTGGAATCGGGCCGGGGCTCCCCTCCGGGCAGCACCCGGACCACACCATTGTGTGACACTCCGCGTGTCGCGCGCATCCCGCCGGGTCGGCCGCCCCTCCACCTCACCGGCCCACCCGGCGGCCGACTCCCGCCAAGGCACAGCCCGTTGGGCCCGTCCCGCACCACGGCCACCGGCTCCGCCCCGGTGCCCCGGCACACCCGAACGGGTGGCGACGGCGCGAGCCGAACGCCATGCCGCCGCCGTCTCCCCAGGTCCGTGTTCCGGAGCACGGACCTGGGGGCGGTACGTCCCCCGGCAGGACATACGCACGTGGAGCCCATCGAGAAGCGGTATGTCAAGCCCGGTGCCGAGGATCTTCGCGGAGCCGTCACAACCTGGGATGGATTGCATGGGCTCCCGACCCAAGCACGTGAGAAAGTGTGAGATGTGAGAGCGTGCAGGGCGTGAGTGAGACACCGACGAACACCCTGCAATACCGCTTCGACGGGCCAGAGGATGCCCCGGTCCTGATCCTGGGTCCCTCACTGGGCACCACCTGGCACATGTGGGACCGCCAGATTCCGGAACTGGTCCGGCAGTGGCGGGTCTTCCGCTTCGACCTGCCGGGGCACGGCGGCGCGCCCGCCCACCCGGCGGACTCCGTCGCCGAACTGTCCGCCCGGCTGCTCGCCACGCTCGACGCGGTCGGCGTGCAGCGCTTCGGCTACGCGGGGTGCGCGCTCGGCGGCGCGATCGGTATGGAACTGGCCCTGCGCCACCCGGAACGGATCGCCTCGCTCGCGCTGGTGGCCACCTCCCCCCGGTTCGGCACCGCCGACGAGTTCCGGCAGCGCGGGGTGATCGTGCGCACGAACGGACTCGACCCGATCGCCCGCACCTCGCCGGACCGCTGGTTCACCGGCGGTTTCGCCGCAGCGCAGCCCGCGATCACCGAGTGGGCCGTGCAGATGGTGCGCACCACCGACCCGGGCTGCTACATCGCCGCCTGCGAGGCGCTGGCCGGCTTCGACGTCCGTTCCGAACTGGGGCGCATCGGCGTGCCCACCCTCGTGCTGGTCGGCTCGGACGACCAGGTCACCGGCCCGGCCGAGGCCCGCACCCTGGTCGCCGGGATACCGGACGCCCGGCTCGCCGTCGTCCCCGGCGCCTCCCATCTCGTCCCCGTCGAGCAGCCCGCGGCCGTCACCGACCTGCTGGTGCGGCACTTCTCCAGCGCCTGGCAGCCGGCGATCGACTCGACGACCGGCCAGATGGCCATCGTGGCGGCCCCCGCCAAGCCGGTCCTCGCCGCCGCGCCACAGGCCGCGCCCATCGCCGAGATCGCCCCGCCCGTGGCACCCGCGCAGCCGCCGGGGCGGCCCGACGCCTACGAGACGGGCCTCAAGATCCGGCGCGAGGTGCTGGGCGACGCCCATGTGGACCGGGCGCTGGCGCAGTCCGACGACTTCTCCGGGGACTTCCAGGAGTTCATCACCCGGTACGCGTGGGGTGAGATCTGGGACCGTCCCGGGCTCGACCGCCGCGCCCGCAGCTGTGTCACGCTCACCGCGCTGGTCGCCGGCGGCCACCTGGAGGAGCTGGCCTTCCACACCCGGGCGGCGCTGCGCAACGGCCTCACCCCCGACGAGATCAAGGAAGTGCTGCTGCAGGCGGCCGTGTACTGCGGTGTACCCGCCGCGAACAGCGCGTTCCGGGTGGCCCAGCAGGTCGTGCGGGAGGAGACCACACCGGCGGAGTGAGCGTGCGGCACCGGCGGGGAGGAGGATGGATCGCATGAAGCTCACGAAGAAGTCCCACTCCTGCGTCCGGCTGGAGAAGGACGGGCGGACGCTCGTCCTCGATCCCGGTGGCTTCAGCGAGCCCGACGCCGCCGTCGGTGCGGACGCGATCCTGATCACGCACGAGCACCCGGACCACTTCGACGAGGGGCGGCTGCGGGCCGCCATGGAGGCGAACCCGGCGGCCCGGATCTGGACCCTGAAGTCGGTCGCGGACCGGATCGCCGCGGCCTTCCCGGGCCGCGTCCACACCGTCGGCCACGGCGACACGTTCACCGCGGCGGGCTTCGACGTCCAGGTCCACGGCGAGCTGCACGCGGTGATCCACCCGGACATCCCGCGGATCACCAACGTCGGCTATCTGATCGACGGCGGCCGGCTCTTCCACCCCGGTGACGCGCTCACCGTCCCGGACCGGCCCGTCGAGACGCTGATGCTCCCGGTGATGGCCCCCTGGAACAAGATCTCCGAGGTCATCGACTACGTTCGTGAGGTCAAGCCGCAGCGCGCCTACGACGTCCACGACGCCCTGCTCACCGATCTCGCCCGGCCGGTCTACGACCGGCAGATCGGCGCCCTGGGCGGCTCGGGCCATCTGCGGCTCGCGCCGGGATCCAGCGCCGAGATCTGAGCGGGTCCGGGCGCCGAGCCTGGATGCCCGCGCCGCGCAGTTGCTCGACGGACAGCTGGGTGCGGCCGGCGACCGCGACCACCGGGACGCCCTGGGTGCCGGCCGCGCCGGTCACGCCGACGGGTGCCTTGCCGTGCAGGCTCTGCGCGTCCAGCGATCCCTCGCCGGTGATCACCAGCCGGGCTCCGGCCAGCTCCTGGCGGAATCCGAGCAGATCCATGAGGATCTCGATGCCCGCGCCCGGCTGGACGCCGAGGAAGGCCATGGCAGCGAAGCCCACGCCGCCGGCGGCTCCTGAGCCGCGCGCGGGCGGGCACTGTCAGTGCCGCCGGGTAGGTTGTGGGGCATGCGCATCGCGACCTGGAACGTGAACTCGATCACCGCCCGCCTGCCGCGGCTGCTGGCCTGGCTGGAGAGCAGCGGCACCGACGTGCTGTGTCTGCAGGAGGCCAAGGTCGCCGCGGAGCAGTTCCCGCTGGACCAGCTCCGCGAGCTGGGCTACGAGGCGGCGGTCCACGCGACCGGCCGGTGGAACGGCGTGGCGGTGCTCTCCCGGGTCGGCCTGGTGGACGTCGTCAAGGGCCTGCCCGGCGACCCCGGGTACGAGGGCGTGCAGGAGCCCCGGGCGATCTCCGCGACCTGCGGCCCGGTCCGCGTCTGGTCGGTGTATGTGCCGAACGGCCGCGAGGTCGACCACCCGCACTACGCCTACAAGCTCCAGTGGTTCGAGGCGCTGCGGGCCGCCGTCGCGGGTGACGCGGCCGGTGACCGCCCCTTCGCGGTCCTCGGCGACTACAACGTGGCGCCGAGCGACGACGACGTCTTCGACGTGGCCGCCTTCGAGGGCCTCACCCATGTCACCCCGGCCGAGCGCGCCGCCCTGACCGCGCTGCGTGAGACGGGCCTGTCGGACGTCGTCCCACGCCCCCTGAAGTACGACCGCCCCTACACCTACTGGGACTACCGCCAGCTCGCCTTCCCCAAGAACCGCGGAATGCGCATCGACCTGGTCTACGGCAACGAACCCTTCGCCAAGGCCGTGAAGGACGCGTACGTCGACCGTGAGGAGCGCAAGGGCAAGGGCGCCTCGGACCACGCCCCGGTGGTGGTGGACCTGGACGCATAGGGCGACACCCGCGCTCGCCCTGTGGTGCGTGGGACCACGTCGGTGTCACGCTGGGCCCATGAACATCCCCTTCCTGGGCAACCGGCACAAGAAGAGCGATGCCCCGGTGCTGCCCGCCGACCGCGAAGGCGTCGCCGAGCTGCTGTCCGAGTGCGATCTGCTGCGCTCCCAGGCGGCCCGGGAGGGCGTCCGGCTGGACGACTCCGTGACCTCGCTGGAGGCGCTCGACCAGCTGCTGCCGCGCTGGCGCGACGACGCGGAGATCCTGCCCTGGCTGGGCAATGACGCGGGCCTTTATCTGGGCACGGTCATCGTGCGCACCGTGCCCGGCGCGTACTGGGGATTCCAGCCCGGCGGGCAGCCCGTCGTACGGCTCGCGTCGGGGCGCGAGTTCGATGTCGTCGAGGCCGGTCACGAGTGGGCGGCGAACGGCGTTCCCGAGCTGTCGCAGCTGTACGCGGAGGTCGCCGAGGCCTGACAGTTGCAGTAAATACGGCTAATGCCCGAAAAGTGCGTGTCGGGTATTAAGTACGCCTTTGCCTGGATAGTTTGCGGCAACCGCGACACAGGTGAAAGCGAGTAGAGCTGCGTATGGCCGTCGATCCCTTGATCGAGCTGCGTGACGTCAACAAGTACTACGGCGAGCTGCATGTCCTGCGGGACATCAACCTCACTGTCGGCACGGGGGAGGTGGTGGTCGTCATCGGCCCGTCGGGGTCGGGGAAATCGACGTTGTGCAGGACGATCAACCGGCTGGAGGACATCCACTCGGGAACGGTCGCCTTCGACGGCCGGCCGCTGCCCGCGGAGGGCAGGGCACTGGCGCGGCTGCGCGCCGAAGTCGGCATGGTCTTCCAGTCCTTCAACCTCTTCGCGCACAGGACGGTGCTGCAGAACGTCTCTCTGGCACAGGTCAAGGTCCGACGGCGGGGGCGGGGCGAGGCCGACCGCCGCTCCCGCGAACTCCTCGACCGCGTCGGCCTGCTGGCCCACGCCGACAAGTACCCGGTCCAGCTCTCCGGCGGCCAGCAGCAGCGCGTGGCCATCGCCCGCGCCCTCGCCATGGAACCCAAGGCCCTGCTGTTCGACGAGCCCACCTCGGCCCTCGACCCGGAGATGATCAACGAGGTGCTCGAGGTGATGCGGCAACTCGCCCGTGACGGCATGACCATGGTCGTCGTCACGCACGAGATGGGCTTCGCGCGCGCCTCCGCCCACCGTGTCGTCTTCATGGCGGACGGCGGCATCGTCGAGGACCGCGCCCCGGAGGAGTTCTTCACCAGCCCGCGCAGCGAGCGGGCCAAGGACTTCCTGTCCAAGATCCTCAAGCACTGAGCCGGGGAGTGCGATCCATGTTCCGCACCACACGTGTGCCCCTCGCGTTAGCCGTGCTCGCCGCGCTCCTCGCCACCGCCTGCGGCAAGGAGGGCAGCCCGCCCACCAAGGGACCCGCGGCCTCGTCGCTCCCCGACTACCAGGTGGCGCAGGACTTCCGCCTGCCCGGCTCACCGACCTGGACCCGGGCGAAGAAACGCGGCCACGCCGTCGTCGGCGTCAAGGAGGACCAGCCCTACCTCGGCGAGAAGGACCCGGCGACCGGCACCTACGCCGGCTTCGACATCGAGATCGCCAAGATGATGTCGGCCTCGCTCGGCCTGCCGCCGGAGTCGGTCGAGTTCAGGACCATCGCCTCCGCCAACCGCGAAACCGCCCTGCAGAACGGGCAGATCGATTTCTACGTCGGCACCTACACCATCAACGCCAACCGCAGGAAGCTGGTCGGCTTCGCCGGGCCCTACTACCTGGCCGGCCAGTCGCTGCTGGTCCGCAAGGACGAGAAGGACATCCACGGGCCGCAGGACCTGGCCGGCCGACGCGTCTGCTCCGCCGCCGGGTCAACCCCCTACCAGCGCATCAGGGCCGACTACCCGAAGGCCGTCCTGGTCTCCTACGACACCTACTCGGTGTGCGTCGACAACCTGCTCACCTACCAGGTCGACGCCGTCACCACCGACGACGCGATCCTCATCGGCTACGCGGCGAAGGCCCCCGACGAACTCAAGGTCGTCGGCAGTCCGTTCTCCGAGGAGCCGTACGGCATCGGCGTCCCGCACGGCGACAACGCCCTGCGCCTCGCACTCGACGACGCGTTGGAGGCACGGCAGAAGAAGAACGACTGGAAGAAGGCGTACGAGGCGACGCTCGGCCTGTCCGGCGTGCCGGCGCCCCGCCCACCCGCGATCGACCGTTACCCGGCGAGCTGAACGAGGACAGCTTGAACGTACTGACAGACAATTTCTCCACCTATGCCCAGGGCTTCCTCGGCACACTCCAACTCACCGTCTACGCCTCGGTGCTGGCCCTCGTCCTGGGCTTCGTCATGGCGTCCTTCCGGGTCGCACCGGTCGCGGCGCTGCGCGCCGTCGGCGCGGCCTGGGTGACCGTGCTGCGCAACACCCCGCTGACCCTGCTGTTCTTCGCGGTGCTGCTCGGCCTGCCCCGCTTCGGACTCGTGCTGCCCTTCCAGGTGTTCGCGGTCCTCGCGCTCGGCTGCTACACGTCCGCGTTCATCTGCGAGGCGCTGCGCGCCGGTATCAACACCGTGCCCAAGGGCCAGGGCGAGGCGGCCCGCAGCCTCGGCATGACCTTCGGCCAGACCCTCGGTCTGGTGGTGCTGCCGCAGGCCTTCCGGTCGGTGATCCCGCCGGTCGGCTCCACCCTCATCGCGCTGGCCAAGAACTCGGCCATCGCGGGCGCGTTCAGCGTCACCGAGCTGCTCGGCACGTACAAGACGCTCGGCGAACTCGGCTACGACGTCGTCTGGACCTTCGTCTGGATCGCCGTCGGCTACCTCGTCGTCACGCTCGCCATCAGCGCCCTGTTCAACCTGCTGGAGCGCACGTGGGGGGTGGCCCGATGAGCCAGGCCACCGCGCTCTACGACATCCCAGGGCCGCGGACCAGACAGCGCCACCGCGCCTACGGGGTGCTGGCCGTCGCGGTGATCCTCGGCCTGCTCGGCTGGCTCGTCGCCCTCCTGTCGACCACTGGGCAGTTCGGCCACACGAAGTGGCTGCCCTTCGCGTACCAGGGCATCCAGGAACTGCTGCTGCGCGGACTGGGCAACACCCTCAAGGCCTTCGCGCTGGCGGCGGTCCTGTCGCTGGCACTCGGCGGGGCGCTGGCCGCCGGGCGGCTGTCCGACCACCGGGCGGTGCGCCTGCCCGCCACGGTCGTCGTCGAGTTCTTCCGGGCGATGCCCGTGCTGGTGATGATCTTCTTCATCTTCGTGGCGCTCAAGGTGCAGCCGCTGCCCGCCCTGGTCGCCGGACTCACGCTCTACAACGGGTCCGTGCTCGCCGAGGTGTTCCGCTCCGGTGTGAACGCCGTCGAACGCGGCCAGAAGGAGGCCGCGTTCGCGCTGGGCATGCGCAAGACCCAGGTCATGTCGTACGTACTCGTGCCCCAGGCCGTGCGGGCGATGCTGCCCGCCATCATCAGCCAGTTGGTGGTGGCCCTGAAGGACACCTCGCTCGGCTATCTCATCACCTATGAGGAGTTCCTCCATGCCGGGAAGCTGATCGCGTCCAACCTCGACTACGATTTGCCGTTCATCCCCGTGGTGATGGTGATCTCGCCGATCTACATCGGGATGTGTGTGCTGCTCTCGTGGTTCGCCGGCTGGGTGTCCCGGCGTGAGCAGCGCAGTCCCAAGACCGAGGCCGTGGACGTCGCCGCGGCCGGACCGGGGACGCTGCTGCCCGGTGGTGGTCCCCCCACCGCACGGAGACCGTAGGGGGCAGCGGCTCACGGGGCCAGGCCCGCCCGGCGGCAGCCGGAGATCACTGCTCGCGCGGCGGTGCGCACCCGCAGAACGGGGCGTCCGCGGGCGAGCAGAAGGTCAGCTGCGCGCCGGACGGGTTGCTCCCGGGCCCCGGGAACACCGGACCGGTCAGAACACCTAGGGCCTCTCGTTTGGATCATGCCGGGCTCGCGGGCCCTGGCACCGCGCCTCGCGGCGTTGTCGTCGGTTGTCAGGGCTCCGCCCTGCCGCCCTCCTCCGCCTTGCGATCCACGGCACCAGACCCCGCTCCCTGATCCGGCCTGATCCAAACGAAAGACCCTAGGCCCGGTGCGAGCGTGGTGTCTCCGACGGCGTCGGCAGCGGTGCCTGCGCGGTCCGGGTCACATCGGCGACCAGCTCGACCACGTCCGGGCCGTACGCCTGCGAGTTGACCACCTTCAGCAGCAGCACGAACGAGTTCGCGCCGTGCTTGCGGGCCAGCCGCTCGTGGTTGCGGGCGAGATAGCGGGTCGCGGCCTGGTTGGTGATCGCGCGCTGGCCGCAGAACAGGAACACCGGGCGTGCCTCGCGTCGCTCGCCGGCGGTCAGCCGGGCCAGCAGCACATATTCCGTGACACCCGACTCCAGACGGTAACGCTCGCTGCCGATCTGGAAGGCACCGCGTTCCGGACCCGGCTCCGGGTCGATGTTCACCCGTACCCCGGGTAGCATCGCCGTCATGTGGGCCAGCATGCGCCGGTTCGAACCCGGACCGCCCACGCAGAATTCGGTGCGTTCGCCGAAGCCCTGCTGGACGTTGTCCTGGGTCACCATCTGCAGATGCGCGCCGCAGTCCTTGATCAGCGCGGCCAGCTCCAGCAGCGCGAAGACGTCGAAGCGGTGGACCGCCGGCTCGGAGGTCGCCGGGTCGCGGTTGACGACGAGCAGCGACTCCGCGTTCTCCGGAAGCCCGAAGAACGCCTGCTTGCGTCGCAGCTTGCGCTTCCACAGCGCGGTGCGGGCCAGCCAGCCGATGCCGGCGCTGATGCCGGCGGCCACCAGGCCCAGGATGATGTTGCGCAGGTCGTCACTCATGGGCGCGCATGCTAGCGGGCGAAGGCAAACCGGTGTTCGAGACGGTCCTGACGGGGACATGCCGTTGGATTAAGCTGCGCGGACGGTCACTCGCTGGAGGTGCGAATGCGTCGCCCTGTCGCGCGGAAACTGTCGGTCCTTGCGGTCTCGGCCGCCGTGGTGTCCGTGGGGGCGGCCGCGCCGCCCGGCGCCACGAGCACCACCCCGCGGAAGGTCCCCGTGGCCGTCGGCCACGGCGGCGCGGTCGCCAGCGTCGACGCGGACGCCTCGGCCGCCGGCATCGAGGTCCTGAGGAAGGGCGGCAACGCGGTCGACGCCGCCGTCGCCACGGCCGCCGCCCTGGGGGTCACCGAGCCGTACTCCGCCGGCGTCGGCGGGGGCGGCTACTTCGTCTACTACGACGCCAGGTCCCACGCCGTGCACACCATCGACGGCCGGGAGACCGCGCCGCTCAGCGCCGGCCCCGACCTGTTCCTGGAGAACGGCAGCCCCCTCGCCTTCGCCGACGCCGTCAGCAGCGGACTGAGCGTCGGCACGCCGGGCACGCCCGCCACCTGGCAGACGGCCCTGGACACCTGGGGCAGCCAGAAGCTGGGCACGGTGCTCAAGCCCGCCGAGCGGCTCGCCCGCGCCGGCTTCACCGTCGACGACACGTTCCGCTCGCAGACGGCGGCCAACGAGACCCGGTTCCGTCACTTCCCGGACACCGCCGAGCTGTTCCTGCCGAACGGGCAGCTGCCGGTCGTCGGCTCCACCTTCAAGAACCCCGATCTGGCCCGCACCTACCAGGAGCTGGGCCGCAAGGGCGTCGGTGCGCTCTACCGCGGCGACCTCGGCAAGGAGATCGTCTCCACCGTCAACAACCCGCCGGTGGACCCCGGTTCGGGCTGGAACGCGCGCCCCGGCAAGCTGTCCGTCAAGGATCTCGCCGGCTACCGCGCCAAGCTCCAGGCGCCCACGAAGACGTCGTACCGCGGGCTCGACGTCTACTCGATCGCGCCCTCGTCCTCGGGTGGCACCACGGTCGGCGAGGCCCTCAACATCCTTGAGAAGACCGACCTCTCGAAGGCGACCGACGCGCAGTATCTGCACCGCTTCATCGAGGCGAGCCGGATCGCGTTCGCGGACCGCGGGCGCTGGGTCGGCGACCCCGCCTTCGAGGACGTACCGACGCGGCAGCTGCTGTCGCAGTCGTACGCCGACTCGCGCGCCTGCCTGATCAAGGACGACGCGGTGCTGACCAGCCCGGTCGCGCCCGGCGACCCGCGCCACCCGGCGGCCTGCTCCACCGGGGGCACGGCGGCCCCGACGACCTACGAGGGCGAGAACACCACCCACCTCACGGTCGCCGACAAGTGGGGCAACGTCGTCTCCTACACGCTCACCATCGAGCAGACCGGCGGCAGCGCGATCACCGTGCCCGGCCGGGGATTCATCCTCAACAACGAGCTGACCGACTTCTCCTTCGCCCCGGCAAACCCGGCCGTGCACGACCCGAATCTGCCCGGTCCCGGCAAGCGCCCGCGGTCGTCGATCTCGCCGACGATCGTGCTCGACCGGCACGGCAGGCCGGTGGTGGCGCTCGGGTCGCCCGGCGGCGCGACCATCATCACGACCGTGCTGCAGACCCTGACCGGGTTCCTCGACCGGCATCTGCCGCTGGTCGACGCGATCGCCGCGCCCCGCGCCAGCCAGCGCAACGCGGCCAGGACCGAACTCGAACCCGGCCTGTACGACAGCAACCTGCGGACCAGGCTCGAAGCCATCGGGCACGCCTTCTCGCGCAATCCCGAGATCGGCGCGGCAACGGGCGTGCAACGCCTCCCGAACGGCGCGTGGCTGGCCGCGGCGGAGACGGTACGCAGGGGCGGCGGCTCGGCCATGGTGGTCGACCCGGCCCGGTGACCGCCGCGGCGGTGCCGGTCAGCCGCCGGGAGCGGGCGGTCGCGGTGCGGTCTCCGCGCCGCCCGGCGGCGTCGGTCGACCTGCGGCCGGCGGTCCCTCCGTCCGGAAGGTCAGCCGGTCGTCCGGGGCGTCCACCTCGACGCGGCTGCCTTCCGGGAGGCGGCCGTCCAGGAGGAGCCGGGAGATGCGGTTGTCGACCTCGCGCTGGATGGTGCGGCGCAGCGGGCGGGCGCCGTACTCGGGCTGGTGACCGCGCTCCGCGAGCCAGCCGACGGCCGCGTCGGTGAAATCGACGGTGACCCCCTGCGCCTGCAGCAGCCGCCGGGTGCGCTCCAGCAACAGGTCGGTGATCTGCCGTAGTTGCTCGGCGGTGAGCCGGCGGAACACCACGATCTCGTCGATGCGGTTGAGGAACTCCGGCCGGAAGTGCTCGCGCAGCGGGCGCAGGATCTGCTCCCGCCTGGCCTCCTCGTCCGCCTCCGCGCCGCCCGCGCCGAACCCGATGCCCGCGCCGCGCCGGCCGATCGCATCGGAGCCCAGGTTGCTCGTCATCACGATGACCGTGTTGGTGAAGTCCACCGTGCGGCCCTGCGCGTCGGTCAGCCGCCCGTCGTCGAGGACCTGGAGCAGGATGTTGAAGACGTCCGGGTGCGCCTTCTCCACCTCGTCGAGCAGCAGCAGCGAGTACGGGTGCCGGCGCACCACCTCGGTGAGCTGACCGGCCTCCTCGTGGCCGACGTACCCGGGCGGCGCGCCCACCAGCCGGGACACCGTGTGCCGCTCCTGGTACTCGCTCATGTCAAGCCGCACTATCCGGTCCTCGCTGCCGAACAGGACCTCCGCGAGCGCCCGGGCCAGCTCCGTCTTGCCGACGCCGGTCGGGCCGAGGAACAGGAAGCTGCCGATCGGCCGGTCCGGGCTGGCGAGCCCGGCGCGGGAGCGCAGCACGGCCTCCGCGACCACGGCGACCGCCTCGTCCTGGCCGATCACCCGCTCGTGCAGATGCTCCTCCAGGCCGAGCAGCCGCTCCTTCTCCTCCTGGGTCAGCCTGCTGACCGGGATGTGGGTGAGCCGGGACACCACCTCGGCGATGGCCTCCGCCGTCACCTCCAGGTCCTGCCCCTCGTCGGCCCTGTCGTCGCCGGTGGTCTCGGAGATCCGTCCCTTCAGCGCGGAGATACGGTCGCGCAACTGCATGGCCTGCTCGTACTGCTCGTCCGCGACCGCCTGGTCCTTGTCCCGCACCAGCTGCTCGACCTCGCGTTCCATGGCGCGCACGTCCGTGCCCTTGGTCCGGGCACCGAGCCGCACCCGGGCGCCCGCCTGGTCGATCAGGTCGATCGCCTTGTCCGGCAGCCGCCGGTCGGGGAGATAGCGGTCGGACAGCTCCACGGCGGCGACCAGCGCCTCGTCGGTGTAGCGGACCTGGTGGTGGGCCTCGTAACGGTCGCGCAGCCCGCGCAGGATCTCGATGGTGTCGGGGACGGTCGGCTCGGGCACCAGGATCGGCTGGAACCGGCGGGCCAGCGCCGCGTCCTTCTCGATCCTGCGGTACTCCTCCAGCGTGGTCGCGCCCACGACGTGCAGTTCGCCGCGGGCCAGCGCGGGCTTGAGGATGTTGCCCGCGTCCAGCGCGCCGCCCTCGCCGCCGGACCCCGTGCCCACGACGGTGTGCAGCTCGTCGAGGAAGACGATCAGCCGGTCGGAGTGCGCCCTGATCTCGGTGACGATGTTGTTCAGCCGCTCCTCGAAGTCCCCGCGGAAGCGGGTGCCCGCGACCACGCCGGTCAGGTCCAGCGTGACGACCCGGCGCCCGACGAGGACGTCGGGCACGTCCCCGTCGATGATCCGCTGCGCCAGTCCCTCCACGATCGCCGTCTTGCCCACGCCGGCGTCGCCGATCAGCACCGGGTTGTTCTTGCCGCGCCGGGAGAGCACCTCGATGGTCTGCTCGATCTCGTCGTCCCGTCCGATGACGGGGTCGACGCGCCCCTGGCGGGCCAGCTCTGTCAGGTCGCGGCCGTACTTGTCCAGGGTGGGGGTGGCCGGGGGCCGCTGCCGTTCGGTGCCGGTGCGCGGCGGCGCCTCGGCGGCGTCCGGTGGCAGGCCGCCGGCCGCGAACCGGGCCGCGCTCAGGATGTGCCCGGCGGCCGAGTCCGGGTTCGCGGCGAGCGCGCCGAGCACATGCTCAGGGCCGATGTATCCGGCGCCGCTCGACCGGGCCATGTCGTGCGCGTCCAGCAGCGCCCGCTTGACCGCGGGGGTGAGGGAGAGCGAGGTCGGCGGCGGCGCCTCGCCCGGCGGGTGCTGGAGGGGACCGGAGCGCTGGTCGATCTCCGTCGCGAGCGTGTCGGGGTCGGTGCCGGCCCGGCTGAGCAGGCTCCGGGTGGGTTCGGTGGCGAGGGCCGCGCGCAGCAGATGCTGGGTGTCCAGATCGCGGCTGCCGTGCTCGGCGGCGTACTGGGCGGCGCCTTTCACCAGTTCCCTGGCCGGCTGGCTGAGCAGCCGGCCGATGTCCACCTGACGGGGGCCGGGATGCTGGCCGCCGCCGAAGAAGCGGGAGAGGAATTCACCGAAGGGGTCCGGGCCGTGTCCTTCCGGCCCCGTGAAGCCGCTGGTCATGGCGTTCCGTTCAGCAAAGTGTCGGACATCTGGGCCAACACCACGATGGCACGTTCGCCGAGGCGAGGCATGTCCAGCCGTCCGGGTGACGACGGCGAAGGCACCGTCAGCGTTCGGTGAGGATGCGGGGCCCCGATTCGGTGACGGCCACCGTGTGCTCCGCGTGGGTCGCGCGCGAGCCGTCGTTCGTGCGCAGGGTCCAGCCGTCGGGGGCTGCGTGGTAGCCGTCGCCGCCCCCCCGCCGATCAGCATGGGCTCGATCGCCAGGACCACGCCGTGCCGCAGGGGGAGCCCCCGGCCCGATGGCGCCGATGCGGTTGCCGACGGCGGCCGCCGTGATGCCCGCCGCCAGTGCGCGCTCGGCGGTCTCGATCAGCCGGACGTCCGTGGGCCGGGGCCGGCCCACGGTGCAACTGATCGCGGAGTCGCCGGCCCAGCCCGCCGGTTCGGCGCCGCAGCCGATGGAGACCAGATCGCCGTCGCGCAGCCGGTAGCGGCCGGGGATGCCGTGCACGATCGCATCGTCGACGGAGGCGTGGATCACCGCGGGGAAGGGGGCGCCACCTCGTCCAGCTCCAGCAGGCTGACGCCGGCGCGGGCCTCCTCCCGTACGGCCGTCAGCGCCTGCCCGACGATCGGGCCCGCCGCGTGCATCGCGTCGATCGACGTGCCGGGACCGGGCGGGCGCCGCCCCTCGCCTTCTTCACCGTCGCCGCGCTCGCCCTGAGGCGCAGGCAATCAACGGGTCAAGGGATTGCCTGATCGCGGTCAAGGGCCGGAAAAGATGCCTGGTCGTCGGTTTGGGTGGGTCGACCGGGTGTCTTTTCCGGGCGCGGTGGGCGGCCCGTGGCCGCGGGCGGTCGCACGCGCACGGAAAACTCCCTGTAGCGGTGGCGTAACACGGCTGGTGTTTTCTACGGACCGGAGTGTTCCGGTCTGGCGGGAGTTGGGCGATGGCAGTGGATCAGCTCCCAGGCACGGTGCGGGAGTTCGCGAGCTACCTGGATGGTCTTCTGGCGCGCCTCGATCGGCGCGGCGGCTGGTGCGCGGTCTTCTGGCAACGGGACCCGGACGGTATGCGGGCCTGTCTCGACGGGCGCGAGATCCCGCCGTGGGACGTGGTGGAGGCGCTGCTGCAGGACCTGGCGGCGGGCTACGGCCCGGACACCGCCGGTGCGGAACGGGAACGCGCCCGGCATCTGTACTCGGCCGCGCTCACCGCGTACGACGCCCGGCCGGGCGCCCGGGACCTGCTCGGCGACCGCCTCGACGTGATGCTCCGCGAGCAGCGGTACGCCGCCGAACGGCAGGGCGAGCTGGGCCGGTTGCTCGCCGCCGCCACCACCGCCGAAGCCGCGCACGCCCTCCGTCACGACCTCGCCTGGGCCCGCGACGACCACGAGCGGGCGACCGCACGGTGCGCCGAACTGCGCCAGCGCATGGCCGAGTTGGACCGACTCGACGCCGCCGGCCGGGGCCGGGACACCCACCCGCCCCGGCGCGACGCCGACGGCGGTGTGCTCCGGATCGGCGACGACTTCCCTCCGGGGGCGCGGGGTGATGGCGCGGCGCCGGGACACTCGGCGAGCGGCCCGGCAGTGGCGGGTTTCCCGGGGGCGGACCCCGACCGGGCCCGGCGCCCGGGTGGCGCACCGGCGGGCGGGCGGCCCCCTGGGGGCTCTGGTGCTGTGGGTGGCGGTGGTGGCGCGGGGTCATGGGGTGACGGCGTGGCACCGGGACACCTGGTGGGTGGCCCGGCAGCGGCGGGTTTCCCGGGGGCGGACGCTGACCGGGCCCGGCGTCCGGGTGGCGCACCGGCGGATGGGCGGCGCCCTGGGGGCGCTGGTGCTGTGGGGTCGGGTGGAGCCGTAGGTTCCCATGGGGTCGTTGGGAGCGGTGGTGCCTCGGGCTCCGTCGTCCCGGATGCCTCGGAGGGGCGTGATGCCACCGCGGTCGGTGGGCAGGGCGATCCCGGGGTGCCCTCCGCCGCGTCCTCCGGCAAACAGCGCAAGCGACGGCGCGGCAGTGCCCGGTTCGCCGGGATGGCCGAGGACGACGCCGGGCCCGCCCCCGTACCCCCCGCCGGGCCGGCCCTGCCCGCGACGGCCCCCGCCGGGCGCCGCACCCTGCGCGGGGCCCGGTTCGCCGGAGCCGCCGGGGCGCCCGAACCGCCGGAACCGCGGGGGGAGCCCACGGACACCCAGGCGGCACCGGCCGTCGCCGGCGCCGTACGGACGCTGGAGCGGCTGCGCCGCGAGGGCCGCACCGGCGAGGCGCACGCCCTGCTGGTCGAGGCCGCGCAGTGGCCCCCCGCCCGGCTCCCGCTGCTCGCCGCCGAACTGCAGCGCGGCGGGCTCGGCGCCGACTGGGCCACCCTGCTGTGGGAGGCCGCCTCGCTGCCCGCCGACCGCCTGGTCGCCGCGGCCGACGCGCTCGTCGCGGCGGGACGGACCGGCGACGGGCGGCAGATCCTGCGCCAGGGCGTCGTACGGCCCGCCGAGGAGATCGGCACGGCGGTGCTCGGGCTGACGGCCGAGGGGCGCGCCCGCGAGGTGCGGGCCCTGCTCGACGCGTACGTCCGGGTCCGCACCCCCGAGGAGGCGGCCCGCAGCGCCGCCGCCGACCCGCAACGCCTCGTGCCGCTCCTGCTGGAGGCCGCGCGGGGCGTCTCGGAGGAGCGACACTGGGACCTGGTGCACGCCCTGCGCGTGGCCGGATTCGCCGCCTGACCGGCCCGGCCGCTCACCCACTGGAGTGTGAAACATGATCGACTCCGCGGGTTCACGACGATGGTCTTGGCAAGCCCGTCCCGGAGGCTTACGTTCGTCCCTCTACCGCCTGGTTCTACGGGCGTAGAGGCTCTGACGTCCCGTCGAAGGAGCAGCTCATGGCCGACGTCGTACGCGCCGCTCTGGTCCAGGCCACCTGGACCGGCGACACCGAGTCCATGGTGGCGAAACACGAGGAGCACGCCCGTGAGGCGGCCCGCCGGGGAGCCCGGATCATCGGCTTCCAGGAGGTCTTCAACGCCCCCTACTTCTGCCAGGTCCAGGAGCCCGAGCACTACCGCTGGGCCGAGCCGGTGCCGGACGGGCCGACCGTGCGTCGCATGCAGGAGCTGGCCAGGGAGACCGGCATGGTGATCGTCGTGCCCGTCTTCGAGGTCGAGCGGTCCGGCTTCTACTACAACACCGCGGCCGTGATCGACGCGGACGGCTCGTACCTCGGCAAGTACCGCAAGCACCACATCCCGCAGCTCAAGGGCTTCTGGGAGAAGTACTACTTCAAGCCGGGCAACGCCGGCTGGCCCGTCTTCGACACCGCCGTCGGCAAGGTCGGCGTCTATATCTGCTACGACCGGCACTTCCCCGAGGGCTGGCGCCAACTGGGTCTCAACGGAGCCCAGTTGGTGTACAACCCGTCGGCCACCTCGCGCGGTCTCTCGGCCCATCTGTGGCAGCTGGAGCAGCCCGCGGCGGCGGTCGCCAACGAGTACTTCATCGCCGCCATCAACCGGGTCGGGCAGGAGGAGTACGGGGACAACGACTTCTACGGGACGAGCTACTTCGTCGACCCGCGCGGCCAGTTCGTCGGCGACGTCGCCGGCGACAAGGACGAGGAACTCCTCGTCCGCGATCTCGATCTCGACCTCATCGAAGAAGTGCGGCAGCAGTGGGCGTTCTACCGCGACCGCCGCCCCGACGCCTACGAAGGGCTGGTGCAGCCGTGAACGACCTCTACGCCCGCCACCGCAACGTCCTGCCCGACTGGCTCGCCCTCTACTACGAGGACCCGCTGGAGATCACCCACGGCGAGGGACGCCACGTCTGGGACGCGAACGGCAACCGGTACCTCGACTTCTTCGGCGGCATCCTCACCACGATGACCGCCCACGCACTGCCCGAGGTGACCAAGGCGGTCAGCGAGCAGGCCGGGCGGATCATCCACTCCTCGACCCTCTACCTCAACCGGCCGATGGTCGAACTCGCCGAGCGGATCGCCCAGTTGTCGCGGATCCCGGACGCCAGGGTGTTCTTCACCACGTCCGGCACCGAGGCCAACGACACCGCTCTGCTGCTCGCGACCGCCCACCGGCGCAGCAACACGGTCCTGGCGATGCGCAACAGCTACCACGGCCGCTCGTTCAGCGCGGTCGGCATCACCGGCAACCGCGGCTGGTCCCCGACCTCGCTGTCCCCGCTGCAGACCCTGTACGTGCACGGCGGCGTCCGCACCCGCGGCCCCTACGCCCACCTGAACGACGCCGAGTTCATCGCCGCCTGCGTCGATGACCTGACGGACCTCCTCGGCCACACCCGTCCGCCCGCCGCCCTGATTGCCGAGCCCATCCAGGGCGTCGGCGGCTTCACCTCGCCGCCCGACGGCCTGTACGCGGCCTTCCGCGACGTCCTCCAGGAGCACGGCATCCTGTGGATCGCCGACGAGGTGCAGACCGGCTGGGGCCGCACCGGTGAACACTTCTGGGGGTGGCAGGCGCACGCCCGCAGCGGCCCGCCCGACATCGTCACCTTCGCCAAGGGCATCGGCAACGGCATGTCGATCGGCGGGGTCGTGGCCCGCGCCGAGATCATGAACTGCCTTGACGCCAACAGTATTTCGACGTTCGGCGGCACCCAGGTCACCATGGCGGCCGGCCTGGCCAACCTCACCTATCTGCTGGAGCACGATCTGCAGGGCAACGCCCGGCGCGTCGGCGGGCTGCTCATCGAACGGCTGCGGGCCGTCACCGCACAGCTGCCCGGCGTGCGCGAGGTGCGCGGACGCGGGCTGATGATCGGCGTCGAGCTGGTGCGGCCGGGCACCGACGAGGCCGACCCCAAGGCGGCCTCCGCGGTCCTGGAGGCGGCCCGCGAGGGCGGGCTGCTGATCGGCAAGGGCGGCGGCCACAACACCAGCGCGCTGCGCATCGCGCCACCGCTGTCGCTGACCGTCCCGGAGGCCGAGGAGGGCGCCGCCATCCTCGAACGGGCCCTCGGGAGCGTCCAGTAGCACCGCGCCCGGCAGCATGCGGCCGGGCGCGGGAGAACCGGGCACAAGGGAAGGAAAAAGGGAAGGAAAGGGGAGCACGCCATGACCACCGCCTCGGAACCCCTGGAACCTGTGCTGTCGGTCCGTCAGGTCCTCGCCCTGGAACGGGTCCTGGCCGGGGAGCCCGAGGTGGTGGCCGGCGCCGCCCAGCTCGACCGGCCGGTGCGCTGGGTGCACGTGGCCGAGGCCGCCGACGTCGGTGTGATGCTCACCGGCGGGGAGATGGTGCTCACCACCGGGGTGCTGCTCGCGGGCGACGAGGACAAGCAGGCCGAGTACATCCGGTCCCTGTACCGCGCGGAGGCCGCGGCCGTAGTGCTCGGCCTCGGCCGGGCGTTCCCGGCGCCGCCGGACGTGATGCGCCGGGCCGCCGAGCGGTGCGGGCTGCCCCTGGTCGTGCTGCACCGGCCGTTCCCCTTCGCCGAACTCACCGAGGAGGTGCAGTCCCGGCTGGTGCGGCGCAAGTTCGCCGCCGTCAGCCTCTCGGAGGCGGTACGGACCGCGCTGACCGCCCTGATCACCGCGGGCGCGCCGGTGCAGAGCCTGCTCGACGAGATCGCCGCGCACAGCGCCTGCCCCGTCGTCGTCACCAACCTCGCCCACCGGGTGCTGGCCACGGCGGGGGAGCGGCCGGCCGTGGACGACGTGCTGCGCGACTGGGAGCGCATCGCCCGGCAGGCGGGCGGCACCGAGGGCGACGGCTGGATCCGGGCCGAGCTGGGCGGGCGCGGACAGCGCTGGGGGCAGATCGTGCTGTGCGGGTACCGCGGCGGCACGGCCGCGGGCCGGCTGCTCGCCGACCGCGCCGCCGAGGCCCTGGTGCTGCACCGCATGCTCGGCGGCGGTTCCGCGCGCTCCTGGGAGGAGCAGTCCGCGCAGCGCCTGCTGACCGACCTGGTCTCCGGGGTCGTACCGGCCAGACAGCTGCTGCCGCGGGCGAGGGCGGCCGGGCTGCCGGTCAACCGGCGGACCTTCGTCCCGCTGGTGGTGCGGGACGTCACGCCCGCCGGACTCGACCGGGTGCTGCGGATGCTGGGGCTCGCCGGGCTCGTCGCCGAACTCGCCGGCGGGGCCACCGCGGTGCTGCTGAGCCTCGCCCGGGACCAGGACGCGGACGCGCTCACCGCGCACTTCGCGGCCCGGCTGCGGTCCGAGTCCGGCCGCACCCGGACCGTGGTCGCCGCGGCCGGGCCGCGGACCGGCTGGGACGAGGTGCCCGCCGGGCTGCACGAGGCCCAGCACGTCGCCGACGCCGTCGCCGACTCCTCCGCCGCGCTCGACCTCCCCGACGTCGTCCGGCTCAGGGACGTCCATCTGCGCGGCCTGATCCGGCTCCTGCGGGACGACCCGCAGGTGCAGTCCTTCGCGGAGCGCGAGCTGGACGGGCTGCTGTGCGGCACCGACCGGGACCTGCTGAACGTGCTGCGGACCTATCTCGCCACCGGCCGCAACAAGTCCCGCACCGCCCAGCTGCACCATGTCTCCCGGCCCGCGCTCTACCGCCGGCTGGAGGCGATACAGGCCCGGCTGGGCCTCGACCTCGACGACTTCGAACAGGCGGCCTCGGTGCATATCGCGCTCCTCGCGCACGACGCGCAACAGGGCTGAAACATGGAACGACCTGCGAAAACGGCGGTGAAACATGGCTTCGAGCCGACGTGACACGGTGACACGCCACACCCCCGCAGACGTGACACACTGCCACTCAATCCGCATCCCAGGACTTCCTAGGCTCACCGCACACCGAGCGACCGGAGGTCCCGATGAGCAGAGTGATCCGTGCCGCCCTCTTCCAGACCGCCTGGACCGGCGACAAGGAGTCGATGATCCGGGTCCACGAGCAGGCGGTCCGCGACGCGGCCGCGCAGGGTGCCCGCGTCCTGTGCTTCCAGGAGCTGTTCTACGGGCCGTACTTCTGCCAGGTCCAGGACAAGGCGTTCTACGAGTACGCCGAGCGGATCCCCGAGGGCCCGACCGTGCGCCGCTTCCAGGCCCTGGCCCGGGAGTGCGGCATCGTCCTCGTCCTGCCCATGTACGAGGAGGAGCAGCCCGGCGTCCTCTACAACACCGCGGCCGTGATCGACGCGGACGGCTCGTACCTCGGCAAGTACCGCAAGACCCACATCCCGCAGGTCGAGGGCTTCTGGGAGAAGTTCTACTTCCGCCCGGGGAACAGCGGCTGGCCGGTCTTCGAGACGGCCGTCGGCAGGATCGGCGTCTACATCTGCTACGACCGGCACTTCCCGGAGGGCTGGCGGGCGCTGGGCCTCGGCGGTGCCGAGATCGTCTTCAACCCGTCGGCCACCTCGCGCGGCCTGTCCCGCTATCTGTGGCAGCTGGAGCAGCCGGCCGCGGCGGTGGCCAACGAGTACTTCGTCGGCGCGATCAACCGGGTCGGCGTCGAGGACCTCGGCGCCAACGACTTCTACGGGACGACGTACTTCGTCGACCCGGAGGCCCAGTTCGTCGGCGAGGTGGCGAGCGACAAGGAGACCGAACTCGTCGTGCGCGACCTGGACCTGGCCAAGCTGCGCGAGGTCCGCGACCGCTGGCAGTTCTACCGCGACCGCACCCCGGGCGCCTACGCGCCGCTGACGGCACCGTGATTCCGCCGGTCCGAGCAGCCCCATCGAACCCGCACCTGACCAGCGAGGGAGTGGACCCATGACCGGCCGAACCGTCATCCGCGGTGGACTCGTCGTCACCGCGTCCGACGAGATCCACGCCGACGTCCTGATCGAGAACGGCCGTGTCGCCGCCCTTGCGGCCGCCGGCACCGAGGCGGCCGGGGCCTTCACCGCCGACCGGACCATCGACGCCACCGGGAAGTACGTCGTCCCGGGCGGGGTCGACGCCCACACCCACATGGAGATGCCGTTCGGCGGCACCTACGCCTCGGACACCTTCGAGACCGGCACCCGGGCCGCCGCCTGGGGCGGCACGACGACGATCGTCGACTTCGCCGTCCAGAGCGTCGGCCACTCGCTGCGCGAGGGCCTGGACGCCTGGCACGCCAAGGCCGAGGGCAACTGTGCGATCGACTACGGCTTCCACATGATCGTCTCCGATGTGAACCCCGAGACGCTGAAGGAGATGGACCTGCTGGTGGAGGAGGGCGTGACCTCCTTCAAGCAGTTCATGGCCTACCCGGGCGTCTTCTACAGCGACGACGGCCAGATCCTGCGCGCCATGCAGCGCGCCGCCGACAACGGCGGGCTGATCATGATGCACGCCGAGAACGGCATCGCGATCGACGTCCTGGTCGAGCAGGCCCTCGCCCGCGGCGAGACCGACCCCCGCTACCACGGCGAGGTCCGCAAGGCACTGCTGGAGGCCGAGGCCACCCACCGCGCCATCCGGCTCGCCCAGGTCGCCGGGGCCCCGCTGTACGTCGTGCACGTCTCCGCGCAGGAGGCGGTCGCCGAGCTGACCAGGGCCCGCGACGCGGGCCTGAACGTCTTCGGCGAGACCTGCCCCCAGTACCTGTTCCTGTCGACCGACAACCTCGCCGAACCCGGCTTCGAGGGCGCCAAGTACGTCTGCTCCACCCCGCTGCGCCCCCGGGAGCACCAGGCGGCGCTGTGGAAGGGCCTGCGCACCAACGACCTCCAGGTCGTCTCCACCGACCACTGCCCGTTCTGTTTCGCGGGCCAGAAGGACCTGGGCCGGGGCGACTTCTCGAAGATCCCCAACGGCATGCCCGGCGTCGAGAACCGCATGGACCTGCTGCACCAGGCCGTCGTCGACGGGCACATCTCCCGCCGCCGCTGGATCGAGATCGCCTGCGCCACCCCGGCGCGGATGTTCGGCCTGTACCCGAAGAAGGGCACCATCGTCCCCGGCGCCGACGCCGACATCGTCGTCTACGACCCGCACGCCGAGCAGGTCGTGTCCGCCGGGACCCACCACATGAACGTCGACTACTCGGCCTACGAGGGCAAGCACCTCACCGGCCGGGTCGAGACCGTGCTCTCGCGCGGCGAACCCGTCGTCACCGAGCGGGAGTACACCGGACACGTCGGCCACGGCGTCTACACCCCGCGCTCCACCTGTCAGTACCTCACCTAGGAGTGGCGCTCATGGACTTCGGACTTGTGCTCCAGACCGACCCCCCTGCCTCCCGTGTCGTCAGCCTGACGAAGCGCGCCGAGCGCAACGGCTTCACGTACGGCTGGACCTTCGACTCCGCGGTGCTCTGGCAGGAACCGTTCGTGATCTACAGTCAGATCCTGGCGAACACCACGAAGCTGACGGTGGGCCCGATGGTCACCAACCCGGGCACCCGCACCTGGGAGGTCACCGCCTCCACCTTCGCCACCCTCAACGACATGTTCGGCAACCGCACCGTGTGCGGCATCGGCCGCGGCGACTCGGCGATGCGGGTGGCGGGCCGCAAGCCCAACACGCTGGCCCGGATCAGCGAGGCCATGAAGGTCATCCGGGCGCTGGGGCGGGGCGAGGAGGCCGACCTCGGCGGCACCGTCGTCAGGTTCCCGTGGGTCGGGCCGGGCGCCGAACTGCCCGTGTGGATGGCGGCGTACGGCCCCAAGGCGCTGCAGATGACCGGTGCGGAGGCCGACGGGTTCATCCTCCAGCTCGCCGACCTCTACCTCACCGAGTACATGGTCAAGGCCGTGAAGGACGCGGCCGTCGCCGCCGGGCGCGACCCCGCCGCGGTGACGGTCTGCGTCGCGGCACCGGCGTACGTCACCGCGGACGACTCGCCCGAGGCGCTCGCCCACGCGCGCGAGCAGTGCCGCTGGTTCGGCGGGATGGTCGGCAACCACGTCGCCGATCTGGTCGCCAGGTACGGCGAGCACTCCGCCCAGGTTCCCGACGCACTCACCGACTACATCAAGGCCCGCCAGGGCTACGACTACGCCCACCACGGGCGCAGCGGCAATCCCGACACCCAGTTCGTGCCCGACGAGATCGTGGACCGGTTCTGCCTGATCGGCCCGGCCGACCGGCACGTCGAGAAGCTCCGCGCGCTGCGCGACCTGGGCGTCGACCAGTTCGCCGTGTACGACATGCACGACGCCCAGGAAGCGGTCATCGACGCCTACGGCGCCCAGGTGATCCCGGCCGTCAACGGCTGACCACCGGCCCCGCCCGGCCGCCCCGTCCCCGATCTCCCCCTTCCCGCCGTACGCGGAAGGGGGCCAGGGCGCTCCCCGCGCACCCCCCATCGGCGCCGCCCGCACGGCCTCTCCCGTCCCGTCTCCTCGATTGGCCTGCCCATGACCGACACCGCTCCCTCGGCCATACCGCCGACGTCCCAAGTCACCCTCGCCGACGGCCGGGTGGAGATCGCCCCCGGTTCGCCGCAGCCCGGCGGCCGGTACGCCAACACGGACCTGCTGCCGGTGCCCGCCGGGAGGCGCACCTGGACGACGTACAACTTCTCCGCGCTGTGGGTCGGCATGGCCCACAACACGGCCTCCTGGACGCTGGCCTCCGGGCTCATCGCGGTGGGCATGGACTGGAAGCAGGCCGTGTTCACCATCGCCCTGGCCAATCTGATCGTGCTCGTCCCGATGCTGCTCACCGGGCACGCCGGACCGAAGTACGGCATTCCCTTCCCGGTCTTCGCGCGCGCCTCCTTCGGTGTGCGCGGCGCCAACCTGCCTGCCGTCGTCCGGGCGTTGGTGGCCTGCGGCTGGTTCGGCATCCAGACCTGGATCGGCGGCGAGGCCATCTACTTCCTCGCCGGCAAGCTGATCGGCGACGGCTGGGCCGACGCCGCGAAGGTGGGCGGATACGCCTGGACGATGTGGCTGTCGTTCGCGATCTTCTGGGCGATCCAGGTGGCCATCATCTACCGGGGGATGGAGACCATCCGCCGGTTCGAGAACTGGGCTGCGCCGTTCGTGCTGGTCGGCGCGTTCGTGATGCTGTGGTGGATGAGCGACCGGGCCGGCGGTCTCGGCCCGCTCTTCGACCAGCCGTCCGAGCTGGGCTGGGGCGACGACTTCTGGAAGCTGTTCTGGCCCTCCCTCATGGGCATGATCGGCTTCTGGTCCACCCTGTCGCTGAACATCCCGGACTTCACCCGGTACGGCAGGAGCCAGCGGGCACAGACCTGGGGCCAGGCCCTCGGACTGCCCACCACCATGACGCTGTTCGCCTTCCTGTCCGTGCTGGTGACGTCCGGCTCGCAGGCGGTGTACGGCGAACCGATCTGGGACCCGGTCCAGTTGGCCGCCAAGACCGACAACGTGGTGGGCCTGCTGTACGCGCTGGTCACCGTGCTGGTGGCGACCCTGTCCGTGAACATCGCGGCCAACCTGGTCTCGCCGGCCTTCGACTTCTCCAACGTCGCGCCCCGCAAGGTCGGTTTCCGCGCGGGCGCGCTGATCACCGCCGTGCTCGCCGTGCTGATCTTCCCGTGGAAGCTGTACTCCGACCCGCAGGGCTATATCTTCACCTGGCTCGGTCTGGTCGGCGGCCTGCTCGGCACCGTCGCGGGCATCCTCGTCGCCGACTACTGGATCCTGCGCCGCACCCGCCTCGATCTCGCCGACCTGTACCGCAGGGGTGGCCGCTACTGGTACGTCGGCGGCTGGAACTGGCGGGCGGTCGTGGCCTTCCTGGCGGGCGGCGTGCTGGCGATCGGCGGCGCCGACTTCGAACCGCTCGTCGACGGCCGGCCCGTTCCCGCGCTGTCCCCGCTGGCCGACTACGGCTGGGCGGTGGGCCTGGGGACATCGATGGCGGTCTACCTGGCGCTGATGCTCCTGCGCGGACGGCGCCCCGAGGAGCCCACCGGCTGAGCCGGCCCGCACAGGTCGCCGACGGGACCTGGACGGTCCTGCGCCATGGCAGCGAGGCCGCGGACACCTCGGTGGCGTGTCCTGCCTCGCTGCCGGCCCGGTGGGCGACGCCGGCGGTGCCGGACCCCGTCACCTCGTACCAGGCGGCGAGTGCGGCACGGAATGCGCGCCGCTCGGCCGAACCGCGGCCCCTGACCCGGGACGTCGACGAAACGCCACCACCGGCTGGACCACGCCGGGCGGCGACCGGGGCGCCACCGTCGTCGACACGGTGGGCACCATCAGCAACGACCCGGCCCGCCAGGACCGAGTCACCGAACGCCGCCGTCCGGAGTGGGGCCCGGACCCGTGGGCCGGGGAACAGGATCCCCGCG
The DNA here is from genome assembly GCF_003688995.1 of Streptomyces shenzhenensis. Classification (GTDB taxonomy): domain Bacteria; phylum Actinomycetota; class Actinomycetes; order Streptomycetales; family Streptomycetaceae; genus Streptomyces; species Streptomyces shenzhenensis_A. The sequence continues at coordinate 56,160 of NZ_PENI01000039.1, forward strand.
CGGGACCGTCAGCTCTTCGCGGTGGCGTCCTGCAGCGCGGACACGGCCGCCTTCGCCGCCTTGATGGCACCCTTGTTGATCTCGTCCGCGGCGGGTGCCTTCTTCGTCTCGAAGTCGCTGCCGTTGTAGGTGACGATCACCAGGGCGTTGGCGGCGTGCACCACGACCACGCCCTCGCGGGTCTCCTGCTTGTCCTCGGCGGTGAGGTTCACCACCGAATAGCCGGAGTCGCCGACCCCCGGCACATCCCCTCCACCGGACTTCTCCGAGACCCGCTTCTCATACGCCTTCTGTGCCGCATTGCTCGACTCGGTGATCTCGTAGGAGACGTCGAGCCAGCGGTAGTCGTACCCCTTGAGCGCGTTCCAGGAGCAGGTACGGCGCAGCTTCGGGTCCGTCGACGGGATCTCCTTGCCGGCCGGCTTGGCGCCCGGCACCAGCGAGGTGACGGTCGCCTTGGGCACGCTGCCGCAGGGCGCGGGCGCGGCGGCGTACGCCTTCGGCACGGCCGTCGAGGACGGCGTGGAGGGCGACGCCTCGTCGGTCGTCCGCTGCTCCGGCTGGTGTGCCGTGGCCGGTGTCGCGGCGTACGGACCGGATGTCAGCGCCCAGCCGGCCACGGCGAGCACGGCGACCGGGGACAGCCGCGCGGTGAGGGCGAGCGGCAGAGGAAGTTGACGCACGGCGCACTTCTCGTGGGGGAGGGGGTGCGGAGGGGGGTCCACACTGTGGGACGCCAGTGTCACACGACTGGCTGTGCGGCGGAAGTGCCAACCCGCTCCGTGCCCGCGCGGTGACGGTGGAGACCGCGGCGAGGTCCGGACGAACCGTGCGCAGCAGGGCGATGGGCCGCCGACCGGCGGAACCGGCTGTTCGTCTCGATTCCACCCGCGATACACCGGACCGGTGGGGATTGTCAGCGCCGCATGCTCTCATGGAGGCATGATCGAAGACACGAAGACCTGGGGGTGCCCCCTGGACGAAGGCATCGACGAAGACCGTGGGGGAGCCCGCGGCGCGGACCTCGCGGCAGCCCTGCCGGGAGACTTCCTCGCCCGTCACGCGGCCGATGTGGAGGCCGCGGTCCGCGAGGCCGCGGCGACCGAGATACTGCCCCGCTTCCGCCGGCTCGCCGACCACGAGGTCGACCAGAAGAGCGGGCCGCACGACCTGGTGACGGACGCCGACCGCCTCGCGGAGCGCTACCTCACCGGGGTGCTCCCCGCTCTCCTGCCCGGCTCCGTCGTCGTCGGCGAGGAGGCGGTCCACGCCGACCCGGCGACGTACGAGGCGATACGCGGCGAAGCGCCGGTGTGGATCGTCGATCCGGTCGACGGCACCCGCCAGTTCGTGCACGGCGACCAAGGTTTCTGCACGCTCGTCGCGCTCGCCCACCGCGGCGTCCTCCTCGCCTCCTGGACGTACGCGCCGGCCCTCGACCAGTTCGCCACCGCGGTACGGGGCCGCGGCGCGTTCCTCGACGGTGAGCGGCTCCACGCGGGATCGCCCGCGGCCGGCCGGGAGCTGCGGATAGCCACCTCCCACCCGGACTACACGACCGACGAACAGAAGCGGGCCCTGCTCGGGCTGCGGACGGACGGCGTCGCACCGCGCCCCTGCGGTTCCGCGGGCCTGGAGTATCTCGCCGTCGCCCGGGGCGAGTTGGACGCCACCGCGTTCTCCTGGGAGGCGGCCTGGGACCACGCGGCGGGCCTGCTCCTGGTCGAGGAGGCCGGCGGCGCCCACCGCACGCTCACCGGCGAACCGTTCCGCATCACGGGCGGCAACGCCCTGCCGTTCACCGCGGCGCGGGACGCGGCCACGGCCGACCGCGTACGCGAGCTGCTGCGCCGCGCCGCCTGACCCGACCGGGGCCGTCCGCGTCCGCGCCCGTCCCCTGCCCGCGCCGCCGGGGCTGTCGGTGCCCCGGCATATGCTGACCTCGAGTGGCCATCGGCTGACGAAGGGGTCCGAGGTGCCGTCGATGCTCGATGCGGTCGTGGTGGGAGCGGGGCCGAACGGATTGACGGCTGCCGTGGAGCTGGCCCGCCGCGGCTTCTCCGTGGCGCTGTTCGAGGCCCGTGACACGGTGGGCGGCGGAGCCCGCACCGAAGAACTCACGCTGCCCGGTTTCCGTCACGACCCCTGTTCGGCGGCGCACCCCCTCGGGATCAGCTCACCCGCATTCCGCGCCCTCCCCCTGGAGCGGTACGGCCTGGAGTGGCTGCACCCCGCCACGCCCATGGCCCACCCGTTCCCGGACGGCACGGCCGCCGTGCTGGCCCGGTCCGTCGCGGAGACGGCCGCCTCGTTCGGGCCGCGCGACGCGGGCACGTACCGCAGGCTGGTCGCGCCGTTCCTGTCCAAGTGGGACACCCTGGCCCGCGACTTCATGTCCCTGCCGCTGACCGCGCTCCCGCGCGACCCCGTCACCCTCGCCCGCTTCGGCCTCGTCGGTCTGCCGCCGTCGAGCTGGCTGCTGCGCCGCTTCCGCGACGAGCGGGCCCGTACCCTCTTCGCCGGGCTCGTCGCCCATGTCATGGCGCCGCTCGACGGCTTCGCCACCGGCGCCGTCGGCCTGATCTTCGCCCTCGCCGCGCATGCCCGCGGCTGGCCTGTGGCCCGCGGCGGCTCCCAGTCCATCTCCGACGCCCTCGCCGCCTACCTGACGGACCTCGGCGGCAGCGTCCACACCGACTACGAGGTCAAGCGGCTGGACGACCTGCCGCCCGCGCGGGCGTACGTCTTCGACACCTCGCCCACCGCCCTGGCCCGTATCGCCGGGTTCGGCAGCCACTACGCGGGTTACCGCTACGGCCCCGGCGTCTTCAAGATCGACTACGCCCTCGACGGGCCGGTGCCCTGGACCGCGCCCGAGGCGCGCTCCGCCGGCACCGTGCAGATCGGCGCGAGCACCGCGGAGATCGGCACCGCCCTGCGTGCGGCGTCCCGCGAGGGCCGGGCCCCCGACCGGCCGTTCCTGATCACCGTGCAGCCCAGCGTCGCCGACCCGACCCGGGCACCGGCCGGCCGGCAGGTCTTCTGGGCGTACGGACATGTGCCCAGCGGCTGGACCGGCGACCTCACCGACGCCATCGAGCGTCAGCTGGAGCGGTTCGCCCCCGGCTTCCGCGACCGCGTTCTCGCCCGCGCCACCGCCGGTCCGCCCGAACTGGTCGCGCACAACGCCAACTACGTCGGTGGCGACATCGCCTGCGGCGCGGTCTCCGGCCTGCAACTCCTGCTGCGGCCCAAACCGTCGCTGTTCCCGTACCACACCCCGCATCCCGCGGTCTTCATCTGCTCCTCGGCCACCCCGCCGGGCCCTGGCGTGCACGGCATGTCGGGGCACAACGCGGCGAAGGCCGTGTGGAGGAGGCTGAGACAGCCATGACCACCATCACGCTCGTGCAGGGGGACATCACCCGGCAGAGCGCCGACGCGATCGTCAACGCGGCCAACTCCTCGCTCCTGGGCGGCGGAGGCGTGGACGGCGCGATCCATCGGCGCGGCGGCCCGGCCATCCTCGAAGCGTGCCGCACGCTCCGCGCCTCGCGGTACGGCAAGGGTCTGCCCACGGGCCGCGCGGTCGCCACGACGGCCGGCGACCTGGACGCCTGCTGGGTCATCCACACGGTGGGCCCGGTCTTCTCCTCGACCGAGGACCGCTCGGAACTGCTGGCGTCCTGCTATCGCGAGTCACTTCGCGTGGCCGACGAACTGGGCGCCCGAACCGTCGCGTTCCCGGCGATCTCCACCGGTGTCTACCGCTGGCCGATGGCGGACGCGGCCCGCATCGCGCTGGAGACGGCCCGAACCATCCCGACGGCGGTCGAAGAGATCCGCTTTGTCCTCTTCGGCCGGGACGCGTACGACGTGTTCGCCGGCCGGCTCGGCTGACGGCGCGCCCGGTCGGTCAGATCCTCGGCGTGAGCGCGGCCATCGCGTCGTCGAGCAGCGACGCGATCGGCCGCGCGCCGTTCCGGTGCCGGTGACCGTTACGGTGCCGCCTCCAACAGGCCGGCGTCGCGCAGCTGTTCGGCCGTCTGCACGATCGTCGTCTCGGCGGCGCGTGGACGCCAGTTGAGTTCCGTGCGAGCCCGGTCGTTGTGGATGACCGGTCGCGGCGGGTCGTCCCCGGGCACCTCCGTCGTGGGCACGCGCGCGGCGAGCGGGCCGAGCCGCCGCCGCAGGATCCCGGCGACCTCCAGGAAGCTGAGCGCCGGGCCGTCGGCGACGGCCAGGTAGCGCTTGCCGGCCGCCTCGGGCGCGGCCATGGCCCGCAGATGCAGGTCGGCCACGTCCCGGACGTCGACGACACCGAAGCGCCGGCGCGGCGCGGCGCTCATCGTCCCGTCGAGCATCGCCTTGACCAGCAGCGCCGAGGAGCGCAGGCCGGGCGTGAGGGCGGGCCCGAGGATGAACGTCGGGTTGACCACGACGAGTTCGGTGTCGCCGCCGTCGTGTTCCATCAGGTCCCACGCGGCGCGCTCGGCGATCGCCTTGGAACGCGGGTAGGGCGCGAGCCCCGGTGTGTCGGGATCGGTCCAGTCGGCCTCGGTGAACTCGGAGCCCGGCTTGGGCGAGTATCCGACCGCAGCGAAGGACGAGGTGAGCACGGTACGCCGGGCGCCCGCGTCGCGCGCGGCACGCAGCACCCGCAGTGTGCCGTCGCGGGCGGGGACGATCAGTTCGTCGGGGTCCTCCGGCTCGGCGAACGGAATCGGCGAGGCGACATGATGGACCTCCTCGCAGCCGGCCACCGCGGCGGGCCAGCCGTCGTCGGCGGTCAGGTCCGCGACGACGCACTCCAGGCCGGTGCCGTCGGCGCCGCCGCGGCGCACCGCCGCACGCAGATCGGCCTCGTGGGCCGTCGAACGCATCGTCGCGCGCACCGGGCGACCGGCCCGCAGCAGCGTGACGATCAGCTGTACTCCCAGATAGCCGGATCCGCCGGTGACCAGGACGGGGCTCATCGCAGCGCCCCCAGGCGGCCGACCGCGTCCACCAGGCGCCGTGTCGACGCGGTCTCCGCGGCGGTGTCCCCGCGGTCGCGGGCGTCCCACAACGCCGCCTTCTCCCGCAGATAGCCGAGCCGTACCCGGTGGGCGGCGATCTCGGCCTCGATGCGTTCGGCGTGCCGCAGCAGCAGATCGCGCTGCTCGGCGGCCGCCGCCCGGCCGCGGGTCCGGTTCGCCAGATAGGTGCGCATGTCGTCGATGCCGACGCCGACCGCGCGCAGACAGGCCAGCGCCTCGATCGTGTCGAGGTCCCGGGCGCCGTAACGGCGGTGCCCGCTGCTCTCGTCGCGGTCGATCGGGCCGACCAGTCCGACGTCTTCGTAATAGCGCAGTGTCGGCTCACTCAGCCCGCTGCGCCGGGATACGTCCTGAATCGTGAAGGTCGTCATACCGGGCAGCAGAACACACCTCAAGCGCTTGAGGTCAACCACGGACGACCGGCGGAGCCCGCCCGCTCGTGAACTCCCCACTGCCGGAAGTGTGTTGTCGCCGCAGGCACCGATCGGCCAGGCTGACGGAATGACCGGAACGATCTCTTACACGTGGCGGGACCCCATCACCGACGAGGAGATGGCCGATCTCGTCAGGTCCCACGGCGGCAACGCCGTCGCGGGCTGGTGGAGCAGGATCAAGGAGCACAGCCTCGGCTGGGTGGGGGCCCGTGACGGCGAGGGAGCCCTCGTCGGATTCGTGAACGTGGCGTGGGACGGCGGTGACCACGCCTTTTTGATCGACACGAAGACCCGGGGCTCCTGCCAGCGCCGTGGTATCGGAACAGCACTTGTCCGTCACGCGGTCGTCCATGCGCGCGCGGCGGGCTGCGAGTGGCTGCACGTCGACTTCGAGCCCGGGCTGCGGGGCTTCTATGTGGACGCCTGTGGTTTCCGTCCGACGGACGCGGGATTGATCCACCTGCCCTCCACCGGAGAGAGCCGAAGATGACCAGAACACCGACGAACGCCGCGTTCCTCACTCAGGGGCGCCGTCCTGGCCTTCGTATTCCTTATGGTGGCCGTATTCACCACATCGGTGCGGGACGCCGGGCCGGGGCATAGCGGACGGCACCGCAACTGCCTGTCTCCAGGGGGAGTTCGCGCAGGTCACGGGGACCGGGGAGTCCCCTTGCCCCAACCGTGCCGCTGTGTGCGGCTGGTGGACGGAAACTCCCCGGCGCCGGCTGGGTCGCTACCTCTTGTGGCAGCCCCACTTGCCGTGGACCTTGGTGTAGTGCTCACCCTTGGGACACTTCTTGTGCTTCGGGGTCTTCGTGGGGTGTGGTGTGGGCGCGTTGGGATTGTCCGCCACGGGGGCGGTCGCCGGTGCTGCGAGGGCGGTACCCGTAGAGGCCACGGCCGCTCCGCTGGCGAGCATGCCCGCGGCGACACTGGCGGCCAGAGCGCGTATGATCCTATTTCGCATGATCGGCAGCCTTTCTTTGTCGGCTTCACTGCCTCTCCGTTCGATTCTTGGCACCGCTCCCCGCGGACCGCATCTCGATCACAAAAGGCGCTCGGGTACGCGGTGCGATATCCGCGCCATTTCCCGGCGTCAGGCCTGGAATGGCAGCCGCGACAGGCCCGTTCCGTCTCGCTGCGGACACCGTGAGCGACCTGAAACAGAGTGCGAGGACGCTGTTCGGCAAGGGCCGAACGGCCCCCGATCCACCCCCCGAGACCCTGGCCCGCGCTGCTCCTGCCCGAGAGGATTGACCGCCTTCGTCGGCACCGGTCCGGGGAAGCCGCAACGAACACGGTGACGGGCAGTCGGCTCGGCGCGGAGAGAGGAAGCCTCAAGTGATCGCTGTCGTGGGACACTCAGACCTCACCGAGCCCACGTTGACGATGCTGGAGGAGGCGCTGGGCCGGCGGCTGGCGGGCTTCGCGCGGGCGGGCCGGGCCGGACTGGTCCGCGCGGGGCAGGGGCTGCCGGTCGCTTTCGGCCGTGCCGCGCGGAAGGCGGGACTGGCGCTGGTGACCGTCCTGCCCTCCAGGAACGGGGTTCCCGCGGTGCTGGCGGAGCACGACCGCAGAGCCGCCGGGGAGTTGCTGCTGCTGTCGCATCAGGTGCGGCTGCTGGAGTACGACCCCGTCGACCGCGGGGCGTGCGTGGGCGCGGACGAGAGCCTGCTGCGCACCTGCTGCCGACTGCTGGCGGTATGGGACGGTTCGCCGTCCAACGGCCGTGATGCCACGGCCCACTTGGTGGCCTATGCGCGCAGCAGCGGCCTCGACGTGGAGGTGTTCTGGCCCGCCGGGGCGACCCGCGAATGCCTCTGACGCCGCTGGACGGTGGGGAGTTCGGCGATCGGCCTGCGGGGAAGCGGACCGGACCGAGCCGGTCGGCCGACTGCGTGGCGGCGTACGAGGCCGACCGGTGAGGCCGTCAGGGCCGCAGTTCGGGATCGCCGAGCACCGTGTCGTGGAGGTCGGCCGTTCCGACAGCACCGGTTCGCCTTCTTGCGGGGACGTCAGGGAGGCGTGAACCCCTCGCCGGGAAGCCCTCACGCACCGTCGCGTCGATGATGCGAACTCTTCGTGACCCGCCGATTACCCGGCCGGTGGCCGTGACGTGCCGGCTGCCGGACGTAGACGGCTGACGGATCGTCAATGCCCGCCCATGGCATGCCGGTTGCGACCCGGTCGGTGCCGAGCCGCACCCGGTCTCCTCACGGTGTGCTCCCACCGCCGGACCGGGGAGGGCGGAGCCGGCACCGGGAGTTCCCGGCGGACGCAATCCAACTCCCTCCGTGATGCGTACCTCCTACGAGAAGCGATTGGAGGGACGCAATGACAGTCTTCGGTCATCTCTTCCCCAGCAGGAACGGGGACCACGGAGGTCACGGCGACCACGGCGGCCACGGCGACCATGGTGACCACGGCGATCACCGTGGCCACGGCGACCACGGCCACGGCCGGCGGGACAGGGACCACGGCCACGGCCGCGACCACGACCACCGTTCTGGCTACTGAGAGTGAGGGAAGGCTGAGTGGGCCGGTGACCGGGGGAGCCGGCCCGCTTCGCCGTCCGGTCGCGACGGAGCGGTGCCATGGTGCGTGTCCTCCGGCATGTTCTGCGGGAGATGCTGTCGGCGGGCGGGGCGGCGAGCGAGGAGCAGGACCCCGCCGCCGTGGTCGCGCCCGCGCCGCGGCTGTCCCCGCGTGAGGTGTTCCGGCGTTTCTGGCCCTACACCCGGGGCCGCAGGCGCTGGCTGGCCCCCCTGCTGCTGTTCAGCCTCATCGGACCGGTCGTCGACGGCGCCGAACTGTGGCTCTTCAAAACCGTGATCGACGACGCGCTCGTCCCGCACGATCCGCGGCCCTTCCTCTGGATCGCGCCCACCTATCTGGGGCTCATCGTCGTCTCCGGCATCCTCGGTTTCGCCGACGACGTGACGTCCACCTGGGTCAGCGAACGTTTCCTGCTGTCGCTGCGCCGCGATGTGTTCCGGCATGTCCAGGGGCTGTCGCTCGGGTTCTTCGAGCGGCGGCGGCTCGGCGACGTACTGTCCCGCGTCACGGGTGACGTGGACGCCGTGGAGACGCTCCTGCTCTCGGGGGTGGCGGACGGCCTCTACCACCTGGTCCGGCTGGGCGTCTTCCTCGGCCTGCTCTGCTACCTCCGCTGGGACCTGACCCTCCTCGCGCTGGTCGTCGTGCCGCTGTTCTGGCGCGTGGCCCGGCACTTCTCCCGGCTGATCGGGGAGGCGTCCCGGGAGCGCAGGCGGCGCAGCGGCTCGCTCAGCGCGGTCGCCGAGGAGACGCTGGGCAATGTGGCCCTGGTCCAAGCGTACAACCGGCAGGGCTGGGAGGAGCGCCGCTTCGAGCGCGAGAACCTCGGCAGGTTCCACGCGGCGATGGCCTCGGCGCGGATCGGGGCCGTCTACTCGCCGCTCGTCGAGCTCATCGAGGTGTCGGGCATCCTCGCCGTGCTCGGTCTGGGTACCTGGAAGCTGGCCCAGGGCCAGCTCACGCTGGGCGGGCTGCTGCTCTTCCTGGCGCTGATCGGCAAGCTCTACGGCCCGGTCAGCAGCCTGTCCGGCCTCGCCACCACCTTCTACACGGCCTCCGCCGCCGCGGAACGGATCCTCGAACTCCTGGACCAGCGGCCCCAGGTCACCGACGCCGCCGGCGCCCGGCGGACCGGCCGGGCGCGGGGCGACGTCGACTTCGACGGTGTCTGCTTCCGCTACCCCGGCACCGCGCGCCCGGCGCTGTCCGACGTGTCCTTCCATGCCGCGCCGGGTGAGATCCTGGCCCTGGTCGGGGCCAGCGGGGCCGGCAAGTCCACGGCGGCCAAGCTGCTGCTGCGCTTCTACGACCCCGACCGCGGCGCGATCCGCCTGGACGGGACCGACCTCAGAGAGCTGCGGCTGACCGACGTACGCGAGAACGTCGCGGTGGTCCTGCAAGAGACCCTCGTGCTGCACGGCACGGTGCGCGAGAACATCGCCTACGGACGGCCGGGGGCGACGGACGCGGAGATCGTCGCGGCGGCCCGGGCGGCGGACGCGCACGAGTTCGTCCAGGCGCTGCCCGAGGGCTATGACACGCTGGTCGGCCAGCGCGGCCGGATGCTGTCCGGCGGTCAGCGGCAGCGCCTGGCGATCGCGCGCGCGATGATCCGGGACGCGCCCGTACTGCTCCTGGACGAGCCGACCAGCGGCCTCGACGTCGAGTCCGGGCTGCGGATCATGGACCCGTTGCGGCGCCTCATGGCCGGCCGGACGACCGTCGTCATCTCGCACAACCTGCTCACCGTCCGCGACGCCACCCGGATCGTGGTCCTCGATCACGGCCGGGTCGTCGAGTCCGGCACCCATGACGACCTGCTGGCACGCCGTGGCGCGTACGCCAGGCTGCACCGGCTTCACGCCGTACGGGGGCCTGGCCGGCCGGGCCTTGTGCCGCGCGGGGCGACTCCGTCGTGACTTCGACGGGCGGCTCTCGCCGTGGGGCGGTGTGTCGGCGGGTGGGTGCGGCGGCGTCGTGGCTGAGCGCGCAGTTCCCCGCGTTGGCGCTGTGCGACTTGGCGGGGTGGCCATTCGCCGTGGGGCGGTGCGTTGGGGGTGGGTGCGGCGGCTTCGTGGTTGAGCGCGCAGTTTCCCCGCGTTGGCGCTGTGCGACTTGGCGGGGTGGCCATTCGCCGTGGGGCGGTGTGTTGGGGGTGGGTGCGGCGGCTTCGTGGTTGAGCGCGCAGTTCCCCGCGCCCCTTTGGGGTGAAGCCATGCCGGGTTGTCAGGATCGGTCGCCCGTCGCTACGTGTGCTGTGGCGAGTACCGTGCCGTCGGTCGAGGTCAGCTGGGCGCCGGCGAGGGTCGCGGGGTCGACCATGGCCGGGCTGCCCCAGTATCCGCTTCCGTCGTGCCGCAGGGCGAAGGTGCCCACGCGTACGGTGCTCCCGTCCTTGTGCACCAGCAGACAGGTCACCTTGCCCGCGTGCGGAGCGCCCGCGTCGGCCAGGTCGACGGCCATGTAGATCCAGCCTGGCCTGCCCGGGTAGGCGTAGATCTCGCCGACCGCCTTGCCGGGGTTCGTGGCCGAGGACAGGTCTCCCGACAGCATGCCTCCGTTGGTCCCGGCCGTGGAGGAGGGGCCGGCCACGACGTCCTCGATCGCCGTGCCGACCGCCCAGCCGCCGAATCCGACGGCCAGGACGAGCGTGGCCGCGGCGGCGGCGAGCCGCACCCGGATCCGCCTGCGGCGGCCCGGGAACGCGGCGGCGACGGGGGTGGGCGGGCGCCTCTCCCGCGCCGCCTCGGTCAGCCTGCGCGCCACCCGCTCCTCGAACCCCACCGGCGGCTCGCTGCCCGGGAGCAGCCCGATCAGCCGGTCGCTCACCGAGGTCAGCTCCTCGATGTACTTCCGGCAATCGGCACACCTGTCCAGATGGGCGACCGCCTCCGCCCGTTCCCGGCCGGGCAGTACGCCCAACGCCAGCTCGGCGCCGATCTCCCGCAGCTTCTGGCAGGTCACTTCACTGACCATCGTCGCCTCGCTTCGAGGATGCGAGTGAGGTCCGCAGCTTGCCCATCGCCGTCCTGATGCGCGTCTTGGCGGTGCCCAGCGGGATCCTTTCCCAGTCGGCGATCTGCTGGGCCGTCATTCCGTAGATGCCCGCCATCACCAGCGCGCGCCCCTGTTCCCGCGGCAGTTCCGCCACCGCGGCCCGCAGCCGGGTCGACGCCTCGTCCGCCAGCGCGTACTGCTCCGGAGTCCGGCTGACGGCACCGAGGACCGAGTCCAGGTCCTCGGGCGCCACCGGCTCCGGCCGCCGCGCCCGGATGGCGTCGATGGCCAGGTTGCGGGCGATGGTGGTCAGCCAGGTCGACACGGAGCCACGGCGCGCGTCGTAGACCTGGGCATGACGCCATGCACGCTCGAACGTCTGCTGGGCGACGTCCTCGGCGAGCTGCGGGTCCCCGGTGACGGCGACGGCGACACCGAAGACCGTGTGCTGGAACCTGCGTACGAAGGTGACGGCCAGTTCCGGGTCACCTGTGGCCAGCCCGGACAGCAGGGCTTCGTCCGGGAGGCGTCCCGCAGAGAACCCGAATCTCTGCATGTCCATACGTACGGTGCGGGCTCGGCGAGAGATTGCGCGGCCACCGCGGCCACCGTGGAAGATCACATTCCTCGTCTCCCTCCGTGACTACGCCGGCCGGGTGCGGTGCAGCGCGACCATGGTCACGTCATCGCTCAGGCCCCGGCCCACGTACCGCCGCAGGTCGCTGTGGATGGCGCTGAGCAGCGCCTCGGGCGCCAGCCGCGCCCAGCCGGGCAGCCGGTTCGCGAGGGGGTAGAAGTCGCCGGCCCGGTTGCGGGCCTCGATGACGCCGTCGGTGTACAGCAGCAGGGTGGCGCCGGGCGGGAAGTCCACCGTCTCCACATGCGGAAACGCGCCGTCGAGATCGCCCAGGCCGAGCGGCGGCGCACAGGACCGGGGAGCGAGCACGGTGACCTGTCCGTGGTCGATGAGGAGGGGCGGCGGGTGGCCGAAGTTGATCATGAACGTGAGTCCGTCGCCCTTCTCCGGCACCTCCAGCACCACGGCGGTGACGAACTCCTCCAGGGCGAGGGAGGCGCTCGAGGTGTCCGGCTGCGCCGCCGTGGCGTCCCGCAGATCCTCCCTGAAGTCCTCTTCGAGGTCGGTGACCATGGCGTGCAGCGGTCCGCGCCGGCGGACTGAGCGGCGGAACGCGCTCAGCACGTAGCTCGCGGTCTCCACCGCCGCGAGGCCCTTGCCGTGCGCGTCGCCGATCAGGATCCGGACGCGTCCGCCGACATCCGCGACCGCGTACAGGTCTCCGCCGACGGCGGCGTCCTCGTTGGCCGCCAGATAGACCGAGGCGAGGGACAGGTCGCCGATGCTGGGCGGCAGGGGTTTCAGCAGCACCCGCTGGGTCACCTCGGCGACCGCACGGGTGCGGGCCAGTTCGTCCTCGCGGCGTTCCCGGATCCAGCTGGCCCCCACGGCGCCCGCGCAGATCAGCATCAGCGCGGTGAGCTGGACCCAGAAGTTCGCGGTGCCCAGGTTCAGGTTGCCGGCCGCCGCCAGCACCACGCAGGGAATGGTGATCGCGATGACGGCGACCACGCCGAGCGGTGGGCAGAACACCGCGGCCAGCGCGGGCGCCCCCACCATCAGGGGGCCCAGCCTGATCGACGGGATCAACAACTGGTCCACCACCAGCAGCGCGAGGGGCATCGACGTCAGCCCGGCGGTGATGAGTCGCGGGTGCTCCCACATCGAGTGCAACGCCACCACCTCCCGGCCGGGTCGGCCGTGAACCATCGCGACACCGCTCCCATAGTCCCGCCCCACCCGGCCCCAGGCACACCGACAGACAACCTGGCACGGCCGGTACCTCAGAGGAGCGCGGGGAACTGCGCGATCAGCTACGACGCTGCCGCGGTCGGCTGCCGGTCTGGCGCCGACGGCGGTTTGCCGGTTCCGGCATGCGGTACGTGTGAAGGGGGTGGTGCTTGAGAGGGGCGCGGGGAACTGCGCGACCGGCTACGACGCTGCCGCGGTCGGCTGCCGGTCTGGCGCCGACGGCGGTTTGCCGGTTCCGGCATGCGGTACGTGTGAAGGGGGCGGTGCTTGAGAGGGGCGCGGGGAACTGCGCGATCAGCCACGATGTTGCCGCGGACGGCTGCTGGCCTGTCGCCCCACGGCGGGTTGCCGAACCGGTGCCCCACAGCGCCGCGGGGACCACGACGGTGCCATGGACAGCCGCAGGCATGGCACCCCCCACCAGGAGCCGACATGACCACACCGCGAGACTTTCTGATCGTCGCGCTGGACACCGCCGCCGACCACTCCGCCGGGCAGGGCGACCTCTCGCTGGCCCTCGCGGGAGCCGAACTGATCGACCTCCTGCGGGCCGAGGCCGTCGGCCTGGACGGCGACCGCATCGTGCCGGGCCTCCCGCTGGGCATGGGCGACCCCCTGCTGGACGAGGCCGTATCGGCGCTCGTCCGGGAGCGCCCGTACGAGTCCGTCGAGGACTGGCTGTGGCGCCGGGGCCGCGGCCTGGCCGCCGCCTATCTCGACGCCCTGAGGGCGGCGGGCGAGGGCGACCGGCGACGCGGCCGTCGGCTCTCCCTGCGCACCGGCCGGACCCGGCTCGGCGACCCGGCGGAACGCGGCCGCGCCGCCGAGCGCTGGACCTCGGGCGAACCGGTCCTGGCCGCGCTGGGTGCCGCCGTGGGGCTGCGGGAGGAGCCGGCCGGGGGACCCGCGGGGCTCCCCGACACCGTCGTGACCGTCCTGGCCGCCGTGAACGGCGCGGTGGTGGAGCTGGAGGCGGTGCGGCAGCGGCGCAGCATCGAGGACGCGGCCTTCGACAACATCTGGCGCGCCCCCTGACGTTTGAAGAAGGAAACCGATCGGTTTACGATGCTGGAAACCGATCGGTTTCTCACCTCTTCAAGGACAGCCATGACCGCGATCAAGAACTCCGTCGTCCTCGTCACCGGCGGCAGCCGGGGCATCGGCAAGGCGCTGGTGGAGGAGGCGTACGCGCGCGGCGCCGGCAAGGTGTACGCCACCGCCCGCGACCCGCGCTCCGTCGCCCACCCCGACGCCGTACCGCTGGCACTGGAGGTCACCGACCCCGACTCGGTGGCGGCGGCGGCCGAACGGGCCGGGGACGTCACCGTGCTGATCAACAACGCCGGGATCTCCACGCGGACGCGCTTCCTCACCTCGCCGCTCGACGACATCCGCGCGGAGTTCGACGTGAACTACTACGGCCCGCTGCTGCTGACCCGCGCCTTCGTCCCGGTGATCGAGCGCAACGGCGGCGGTCACGTCCTGAACGTCCACTCCGTCCTGTCCTGGCTCGCCGACGGCAGTTCCTACAGCTCCACCAAGGCCGCGCTCTGGTCGCAGACCAACAGCCTGCGGCTGGAGCTGCGCCCGCGCGGCATCGCGGTGACCGGCCTGCACATGGCGTACGTCGACACGGAGATGACGGCGGGCCTCGACGCGCCCAAGTCGACCGCCCGCGACATCGCCGTGGCGGCCCTGGACGGCGTCGAGGCGGGCGCGTACGAGGTGCTGGGCGACGACGTCACGCGCCAGGTCAAGTCGGCGCTGTCGGGCGATCTGGCGTCGCTGTACCCGCAGCTCGCCGGCTGATCGCGCCGCCCCGCCGCACGGCGATCCGGGGCGCACCAGGACAGGGCACGTCGACGTCGGATTCTCGCCAGCTCCACGGCGGCCGGTGGCCGATGCTGGAGCCATGCAGAAAGGGATGCACCTCGACCAGGAGCGCTGCGTACGGGCCGTGCGGTCCAAGGACGCGCGGTTCGACGGCTGGTTCTTCACGGCCGTCCTGACCACCCGGATCTACTGCCGGCCCAGCTGCCCCGTCGTCCCGCCCAAGGCGGAGAACATGACGTTCTACCCGAGCGCCGCCGCCTGCCAGCAGGCCGGATTCCGGGCCTGCAAGCGCTGCCGGCCCGACACCAGCCCCGGCTCCCCCGAGTGGAACCGACGCGCCGACCTGGTGGCCCGCGCCATGCGCCTGATCACCGACGGCGTGGTGGACCGCGAGGGCGTGCCCGGGCTCGCCACCCGCCTCGGCTACAGCACCCGGCAGGTCGAACGCCAGCTCTTCGCCGAACTGGGCGCGGGCCCCCTCGCGCTCGCCCGGGCCCAGCGCGCCCAGACCGCCCGGCTGCTGATCGAGACGACCCCGCTGCCCATGGCGGAGATCGCCTTCGCGGCCGGCTTCTCCTCGATCCGCACCTTCAACGACACCGTCCGCGAGGTGTTCGCCCTCTCCCCGAGCGAGCTGCGCGCCCGCGTCCCCCGCACGCAGACCGCCGGCACCCCGGGGGTGCTGTCCCTGCGCCTGCCGTTCCGCGCCCCGCTCAACCCCGACAACCTCTTCGGCCATCTCGCGGCGACCGCGGTACCGGGCGTGGAGGAGTGGCGGGACGGCGCCTACCGGCGGACGCTCAGACTGCCGTACGGGCACGGCATCGTGGCGCTCACCCCGAAGCCCGACCATGTCGCCTGCCGCCTCACCCTCAGCGACCTGCGCGATCTGACCGTCGCCGGCAGCCGCTGCCGTCGCCTGCTCGACCTGGACGCCGATCCGGTCGCGGTCGACGACCAGCTGCGCACCGACCCGCTTCTCGCACCGCTGATCGACAAGGCGCCGGGCCGCCGCGTGCCGCGCACCGTGGACGCGGCCGAGTTTGCGATCCGTGCGGTCCTCGGCCAGCAGGTCTCCACGGCCGCCGCCCGCACCCACGCCGCCCGTCTGGTCACCGCGCACGGCGAGCCCGTCGACGACCCCGAGGGCGGCCTCACCCACCTCTTCCCGGCGCCCGAGGCGCTCGCCGCGCTCGACCCGGAGTCGCTGGCGATGCCCCGCACCCGGCGCACCACCTTCACCACGCTGGTGCGTCAACTCGCCGACGGCACGCTCCAGCTGGGCGTCGAGAGCGACTGGTCCCGGGCCCGGGACCGGCTGCTCGCCCTGCCCGGCTTCGGCCCCTGGACGGTCGACGTCATCGCCATGCGGGCCCTGGGCGACCCCGACGCCTTCCTCGCCACCGACCTCGGGATCCGGCGCGCCGCCCAGGAGTTGGGCCTGCCCGCCACCCCGGCCGCGCTCACCGCGCGCGCCGCGGCCTGGCGGCCCTGGCGGGCGTACGCGGTCCAGTATCTGTGGGCGACGGACAGCCACCCCATCAACTTCCTGCCGGTGTAAGGACATCCCGTGAAACAGCACACCGTGATCGACAGCCCGTACGGCCCGCTCACCCTCGTCGCCGACGACGGCACCCTGTGCGGGCTCTATATGACCGAGCAGCGCCACCGCCCGCCCGAGGAGACCTTCGGTGCCCACGACGACACGTTCTTCGCCGCGGCCGAGGAACAGCTGGCCGCCTATTTCGCCGGCGAGTTGAAGGAGTTCACGCTCGAACTCCGGCTGCACGGAACCCCGTTCCAGCGCAGCGTCTGGGAACAGCTGACGAAGATCCCGTACGGCGAGACCCGCACCTACGGCGACCTCGCCGACGCCCTCGGCAACCCCAACGCCTCCCGCGCGGTCGGTCTAGCCAACGGCCGTAATCCGGTGGGCATCATCGTCCCCTGCCATCGCGTCGTCGGCTCCGACGGCAGCCTCACCGGATACGGCGGCGGCCTGGAACGGAAGCAACGCCTCCTGGACTTCGAACGCGGGTCGGCGCTGTTCTGACACCGCCCGCCGCCGGTCCGTGCGCGGCCGACAGCCCACCACGCACCTTGTAGGGTCACGCGGAGGAGATCGCGGCCTTGACGCTGGGGGTGGTATGTCGGCCAGTGACGTGCAGGTCTGGACCGGAATCCTCGGAACGTTCGTCACGGTGGGCGTCAGCGTCCTCGGGGTGCTGAACTTCCAGCGGAAGCGGGACAGGTCGGCCTCGGTCGGCGCGGCGTTCAAGGACGTGGTGGAATCCCTGGCGTCGGACAACACGACACAGCAGATGGCCGCGGCGATCCTGATGCGCCGGTTCTTCGACAACAACTCCGAACAGGGTGCGGGCCGTACCCCCTACGCCAACGAGGCGGTCGCGGTGATCGCCGGACTGCTCCGCAAGTCCGAGACGGGCCAGATCCAGAAGGTCCTCGCCGACGGACTGCGCTACGCCCCGTCCCTCTCCAGCGCCGACCTGCAGGGGTGCAACCTGGCCCGCTCCTATCTCGGCAGCCGGGAAGGCGACAAGAAGGTTGTCGATCTCACCAACGCCGACCTGTTCGAGGCCGATCTCACCGGCGCCTCCCTGCGCGGCGTCACCGCGGCGGGCGCGGTCTTCTACCGTGCCACACTCGTGAACGCCGTCCTCGTCGACGCCGTCCTGGTCGGCGCGGACTTCCGCGAAGCCCGGCTGGCGGGCGTCAACTTCACCGGGGCCCGGCTCGACGGCGCACAGTTCTCCGCGGCCGTGGACGTTCCCCCGGACATAGCGAGCCGGCTGGACGCGCAGGGAAGAGTGGCGAGCGAAGACACCGCATGACGCACAGCGACACCGGCCCCGTCCGCGTCTTCCTCGGGGCGCCGTCCATTCTCACCCCGGGCCAGCAGACCACACTGGAACGCTGGGTCGGCTGGCTCGAACGGCAGCCGTTCCAGGTCGTCCGGCTGGGCCGGGACGGGCACGGCGACGACCCCTGGCACACCCTGTCCCGACTGCTCACGCAGGTCGACGGCATCGTGCTCCTCGGCTTCCGGCAACTGCACGCACCCGACGCGGTGTGGCGCCCGGACACCGGCGAGGAGAGCCGATCGGCGCGTTGGTGGACCTCCCCGTGGCTGCAACTGGAGGCCGGGATGGCGGTGGCCCTGTCCCTGCCGGTCCTCGTGGCGCCCGAGGACGACGTCGCCGAAGGGGTGTTCCAGCCGGAGACCTGGAACGGGCAGGTGCGCGGAACCCGGCTGAGCACCCCGGGCACCGGGACCGGCGACTGGTGCGACGCCGTCCGCGCGCACCGCGAACACCGGGCGTGACGGCGGCAGGACAGCACGTGTGTGTCAGGCGGGGGTGTCCTCGCGGACCCGGGTCAGCAGCGCCGGCAGGGACGTGCCGATCGGCTCGCGGATGACCTCCTGCGCGCGGTCGTCGTACGGCGTCGGCTCGGCATTGACGATGATCAGCCGGGCGCCGTTGTCGGCGGCCACGCCGGCCAGACCCGCGGCCGGCTGGACCTGCAAGCTGCTGCCGACCGCGATGAACAGCGTGCAGGCCTTGGCGATCGCCAGCGCCTCGCCCAGCACCAGCGGATCCAGCCGCTCCCCGAACATCACGGTCGCCGACTTCAGGATCCCGCCGCATTCCAGGCACGGCGGATCCTCCTCACCGGCCTCGACCCGGGCGAGGGCGTCCTCCATCGGCCCGCGCGCATGACACTTCGTACAGACGACACTGCGCGCCGTACCGTGCAGTTCGAGCACCTTGCGGGCGGGCAGACCGGCGAGCTGGTGCAGACCGTCCACGTTCTGCGTGATCACCCGCACCGGAATCCCGGAGCGCTCCAGCTCGGCCACGGCACGGTGCGCGGCGTTCGGCTCCGCCCGCAGCGCGCGGTTGCCGCGCCGCAGCTGCCAGGACCGCCGCCGGATCTCCGGGTCGCGCATGTAGTACTCGTACGTCACGAGCTTCTCGGCCTCGGGATCGCGCCGCCACAGTCCGTTCGGCCCGCGGTAGTCGGGGATCCCGGAATCCGTGGAGACACCTGCGCCGCTGAGGACGGCCACGAGGGGCTTGGTCATGGGGCGAGCGTAGGACGCGGGTCTTCGTGGAGCGAACGGATATCCGGGGCCGCCTCGTCCCGGCGCGCGCACGGTCCCCGCCGGGACTACAAAGGAAGGAGGGGCCGGCGTGCCGGAGGGAGTGACCAGCGATGCAGATCGTGGTGGACCTCACCCGTTGCCAGGGCTATGCCCAGTGCGTGTTCCTCGCCCCGGAGGTGTTCACGCTGCACGACCAGGAGGCGTTGCTGTACCAACCGGCCGTTCCCGAAGTGCAACGCGAACGCGCCCGTCAGGCGGCGGCGGCCTGTCCCGTCCAGGCCATCCTGCTGGGCGAGGAGGTGAGCCCCGGTGCCCGGTGACCTCCTGCAGAGCAGGATCGTCGTCGTCGGCGCCTCGCTGGCCGGGCTGCGGGCCGCCGAGAGACTGCGTGACGAGGGCTTCACCGGCTCCCTGACCATCGTCGGGGACGAACCGCATCCGCCCTACGACCGTCCGCCGCTGTCCAAACAGGTCCTGTTCGGCAAGGTTCCGGCGCACTCAACCGGGCTGCCGATGCGCCGCGATCCGCACGCCGAGTGGCGGCTCGGCGTGCCCGCCACCGGACTGGACACGGGCCGCAAACAGGTGCTGCTGGCCGACGGGGAGTCGCTGCCGTACGACCGGGTGCTGATCGCCACCGGAACCCGGGCCCGGCCGTGGCCGCATCCGCAGGAGGCGGCCCTTGACGGGGTGTTCACCCTGCGCACCAGCGACGACGCGGAACTGCTGGCCGAACGGCTGAACGCCGGACCGCGCCGGGTCCTGGTGATCGGCGGCGGCTTCACCGGCTCCGAGATCGCCTCGGCCTGCCGGGAGCGGGGCATCGAGGTCACCCTCACCGAACGCGGGCCCGCACCGCTCGTCGGCGCGCTCGGCGGGACGCTGGCGAAGCTGGCCGCCGCCATGCAGCGCAACCACGGCGTGGACCTGCGCTGCGGGGTCACGGTCAGCGCGCTGCGCGGCGACGGCCGCTTCACCGGCGCGGACCTCTCCGACGGCAGCCGGATCGACGCGGACGTGTGCGTCGTCGCCATGGGCGCGGTCCGCAACGTCGAGTGGCTGGCCGAGTCCGGGCTGGCCGCCGGGGTCCGCGGAGTCGCCTGCGACGCCGGGTGCCGCGCCTTCAACATGTACGGGATCGTCACCGACGACGTCTTCGTGGCCGGCGACGTCTCCCGCTTCCCGCATCCGCTGTTCGACTACCAGCTGCTCTCGCTGGAGCACTGGCGCAACGCGGTGGAGCAGGCCGAGGTCGCCGCCCACAACATGGTCAGCCCGGAACCCCGGCGGCGCCCGCACCTCGCGGTCCCCACTTTCTGGTCGAGCCAGTTCGGACTCAACATCAAGTCCGTGGGCGTGCCGACCTTCTCCGACCATGTGGTCATCGCCCAGGGGTCGTTGGAGGCGCGCCGGCTGGCGATGGTCTACGGCTTCCGGGGCCGGGTGACCGCCGCGGTCACCGTCGACATGGCCAAGTCGCTGGAGTACTACCAGAACCTGATCGAGACCGCCGCCCCGTTCCCGCCCGTGTCCGGCGCCTCGGACCGCCCGCCGGCTGCCGAGGTCCCGGTCCCCTCCGACGTACCGGATCCGAGCGGTCTCTACCACGGCCCCACCGTCGCCCTCACCGGCCATCTGCCGGACCGCCGGCTGGTCATGATGCGGCCCACCGGGTGACCTGTCGCCCCCGCCCGTCCACGAGGAGTCGCCATGACCGCCGAGACCCTGCTGGAGCGGATCACCGACTACACCAACCGCCCCGACCCCTGGCCGCTCTACGCCGAGCTGCGGGAGGCCGGTCCCGTGGTGCGACAGGCGGACGGCAGCCATCTGGTCGGCACCTACCACGAGATCCTCGCCCTGCTCCACGACCCGCGGATCAGCGCGGACCCGCGCAGCCGCACCACCCCGTCGCCCGAGCCGGCGGGCGAGCTGCCGAAGCCGCCGTTCCTGCGGCTCGACGACCCCGAGCACCACAGGCTGCGCACCCTCGCCATGCGGCCGTTCGGCCCGCCGCACAGCCCCGCCCGGGTCGACTCCCTGCGCGGTGAGATCAACCGGATCACCGCGGAACTGATCGAATCGCTCCGAGGCCGCGAACGGGTCGACATCGTCGACGACTTCGCCTACCCGCTGCCCGTCACAGTCATCTGCCGGCTGCTCGGCGTCCCGCGGAAGGACGAGCCGATGTTCCGGGAGTGGACCGATGTGATCGTCGCCGCCGCCGACATCGGACCCGGCGAGGACACGCACCAGCAGGACAAGGCGGCCATGCAGGCCCGGCAGGAGATGGGCCACTACCTGCTCGACCTCGCCGACCAGCGGCGCGGCCGGCCGACCGGCGACCTGCTGTCCGCCTTCGTCAACGAACCGGACCCCACCCAGCGGCTGACCCCCGACGAACTGGCGTCGACCGCCGTGCTGTTGCTCATCGCCGGACACGAGACCACCGTCAACCTGATCACCAACGGGGTCCTCACCCTGCTGCGCCGGCCCGACCAACTGGACGTGCTGCGCCGCGAACCGGGGCTGCTGCCGCGTGCGGTGGAGGAACTCCTGCGCTACGAGCCTCCGGTCCACATGCGGGAGCGGTATCCGCTCGCCGACGTGGACATCGCGGGCAGCACGCTGCCCAAGGGTGCCCCGGTGGTGCTCGCGATGGCATCGGGCAACCGGGACCCCGCGCGCTTCCCCGACCCGGACCGGTTCGACCCCACCCGTTCGGACAACGAGCACCTCGGCTTCGGCAGCGGCGTCCATCTCTGCTTCGGCGGACCGCTCGCCCGCATCGAGGCCCAGATCGCTCTGGGCGCGCTCATCTCCCGTCTCGGCACCGCGACCCTGCTGCAGGACCCGCCCCCTTACCGGGCCAACGCCATGCTTCGCGGTCCCCGCCATCTTCCTCTGGAGTTCGCCCCGGACTGACAACATGGCTGTGCTGAACGTGGCAGCCCGCCGTGGGGTGCCGTGCCGGTGGGCGGCTGCGGGTGCGTCGTGGCTGATCGCGCAGTTCCCCGCGCCCCTCTGAGGCGCCGTCCCTTCACACGTGCCGTATGCCTGGCTGGTCGCGCAGTTCCCCGCGCCCCTTTGCCGTGCCGTTTGCTGGCCACGGCAGCCCGTCACGCTCCGACGGGCATCGGCTCGGCACGCTGGGTGGTGTCAGGTTGCTTGGTGGCCGTTTTCTAGTTCTGCTGTGGTCTTGTCGTTCGCGAGGACGTCCAGTGCGGCCAGGACGCGGCGGCCCAGGGCTCCGGGCAGGTGGTCGGCCAGTTCCTCGCGGGGGACCAGTCGCCAGGACAGCAACTCCTCCTCCTGGAGCCGGATCGAACCGAGGTCGTCCGCGGACAGGACGCCGCCGTCGTAGAGGTAGGCGACCAGCGGCGGCCGTCCCGTGCCGTGTACCCAGTCCACGGCGAGCAGCCGGCCGAGCGCGACGTCCAGGCCGATCTCCTCGGCCGTCTCCCGGCGCGCACCCTGGCGCGGCGTCTCGCCGTCGTCGGACTCGACCGTGCCGCCCGGAAGCGCCCAGCCCGGACGGTAGTTGGGCTCGACGAGCAGCACCCGTCCCTCGGCGTCCCGGAACAGGGCGGCGGCCCCGGCGAGCACCCGGGGAAGGCCTGCGATGTACGTGGCGAAGTCTTGAGTGGTGGTCATTCCCGAAGCGTAACCAGCCGGAGGGTGCGTTCGGCGAGGTCGGTGATGCTCGCCCCGTCGAAGCCGAACACCGCGCTGCGGACCGTGTCCTCCAGCGGGTCCTTCCAGCGGTCCGGGACGGCCGCCGCACCGGTCAGGACGCCCGCCACCGAACCGGCGGTCGCGCCGTTGGAGTCGGTGTCCAGGCCGCCGCGGACGGTGAGCGCGACGGTGCGGGTGAAGTCGCCGTCGCCGTACAGGAGTCCGGCGGTGAGCACGGCGACGTTCGGGACCGTGTGGATCCAGCCGAGCCCCGCGGTCTCCTGCGACACCGTGGCCAGGGTGTCCTCCCAGGTCATGCGGGTCTCGTGGAGCGAGACGACCCGGCGCACCGTGCGGGCCAGCCGGCTGCCCGCCGGGATCACGGTGAGCGCGCTGTCGACGGCGTGCCGCACGGTGGGCGCCGTGAAGGCCGCCGAGATCAGCGCGGCCGCCCACATCGCGCCGTACACCCCGTTCCCGGTGTGCGACAGCACGGCGTCCCGGCGGGCCAGCGAGGCGGCCCGGCGCGGGGCGCCCGGGTTGGTCCAGCCGTGGATGTCGGCGCGGATGAGCGCGCCGATCCACTCCTGGTACGGGTTGTCGTACGTCGCCGTCAGCGGCGGCTTCATCCCGTCCGTGAGATTGCGGTAGGCCGCCCGTTCCGCGGTGAACGTCTGCAGATACGGCAGCGTGAGCAGCCACATCTCGCCGACCTGTGCGGTGCTGAAGCCGAAGCCGTGGGTCTCCAGCAGGTGCAGCCCGAGGATCGCGTAGTCGACGTCGTCGTCGCGGCAGCTGCCGTGGATGCGACCGCGCACGCAGTTCGGCCACTCCGGGCGCAGCGCGACGCGGTCGTGCTCGTCGGCGGGCTCGGGGAGGTAGTCGGTGAGCGGCAGCGCGTCCGCGCGCCGCAGATAGCGGTCGATGCGGTCACGCGTCCACAGATCGCCCCGCTCGACCGGCTTGCCGAGCATGTTGCCGGCGATCCGGCCGAGCCAGCCGCCGAGGACGCGGTCGGCGAGTGGCAGTGCGGTGCCCACAGGGGTCATGGCATCGGTCTACCCGATTCCGGCGGTCCGCACATGGCGTTCGCGCCGCGGTCCTGGGCATGACGGCCGGGCCGCCCTGCGGCTAAGGTCACAGCGGCGCGACTGGCCCTGACGTGCGCGGGCCCGGAGAGCAAGGGGTGGGGAAGGTGGCGGACGCTGCAGTGGACGGGACCCGACGGGTGCTCGTCGCCGCGGACAAGTTCAAGGGCTCGCTGACGGCCGTGCAGGTCGCCGAGCGGGTGACGGCCGGACTGCGCCGGGTCGTGCCGGAGCTGGAGGTGGCGGCGCTGCCCGTGGCCGACGGCGGCGACGGGACGGTGGCCGCGGCGGTCGCGGCCGGCTTCGAGCGGCGGATGGCGCGGGTCGCCGGGCCGCTCGGCCGGGAGGTGACGGCGGCGTTCGCGCTGCGCGATGACACCGCGGTCGTGGAGATGGCGGAGGCCAGCGGCCTGCAGCGGCTGCCGGCCGGAGTCTTCGCGCCGCTGACGGCGTCCACGTACGGCTCCGGGGAGCTGCTGCGGGCCGCGCTGGACGCGGGCGCCCGGACCATCGTGTTCGGCGTGGGCGGCAGTGCGACGACCGACGGCGGGGCCGGGATGCTGTCCGCGCTGGGCGCGCGGTTCCTGGACGGGGACGGCGAACCGGTGGCGCCGGGCGGCGGCGGGCTGGCCGAGCTGGCGCGGGCCGATCTGTCCGGTCTCGACCCGCGGCTCGCCGAGGTCGAACTGGTGCTGGCGAGCGATGTGGACAATCCGCTGACCGGCCCGAAGGGCGCGTCCGCGGTGTACGGGCGGCAGAAGGGGGCGTCGCCGGACGACGTGGTGACGCTGGACGCCGCGCTGGCGCACTACGCGAAGGTGCTGGAGGCCGCGGCCGGGCCGCGGGCGGCCGGGTTCGCGGCGGCGCCCGGGGCGGGTGCCGCGGGTGGCATCGGGTACGGGGCGCTGCTCCTGGGGGCGCGGTTCCGGCCCGGTATCGAGGTCATGCTGGACGTGCTGGGCTTTGCCGCCGCGCTGGAGCGGGCCACGCTGGTGATCACCGGGGAGGGCTCCCTGGACGCGCAGACCCTGCACGGCAAGGCCCCGGCGGGGGTCGCCGCGGCGGCCCGCGCGGCGGGCAAGGAGGTCGTCGCGGTGTGCGGCAGGCTGGCGCTGTCGCCGCAGGCGCTGGACGCGGCGGGGATCCGGCGGGCGTACCCGCTGACGGCGGTCGAGCCGGACGTGGCCCGGTGCATCGCGGACGCGGGACCGATCCTGGAGCGGGTCGCCACCCGGATCGCGCACGACTTCCTGGCCTGAACCGCCGGAACGGCCTGAACGGCCGGGCAGCGGCGGCGGACCAAGACCGAGGCCCCGAACCGTCCTCCTGGGTTCGGGGCCTCGGACTTGGTCCGGCTACGGCTACGGCAGCTGGGCCGCGCGTGCCTCGCGGCGGTTGTCCCGGAAGTTGTTCACCCGGCGGGCCGTGGCGAACAGCGGGATGACCGCGCCCATGACGAGCTGGAGCGCGCAGCCGGTCTGGAGCAGCAGCTGGCCGCTGGGGGCGTCGAACGCCCAGGCGGCCAGCAGGCCCATCGACAGCACGATCCAGGACAGCATCGCCACGGCGAGCCGGCCGCGCGGCTTCGGGTACTCGACCCGGCTCACCATCAGCCAGGCGGTGCCGAGGATGGCGAGGAGCGTCGCCACGAAGGGCAGCTCAAGCAGCACGATGGAGACGACGGTCAGCGCGCCGAAGGGACTCGGCATGCCCTGGAACATCCCGTTCGTCGGCGTCACGCAGGAGAAGCGGGCCAGCCGCAGCACCACGGCGAGCAGGACGACGATCGCGCCGAGCGCCGCCATCCGCTGGTGCGCGTCGTCCGCGACCATGCCGTACACGAGGACGAAGTACGCGGGCGCCAGGCCGAAGCTGATCAGGTCGGAGAGGTTGTCCAGCTCCGCGCCCATCGGGGAGCTGCGGAGCTTGCGCGCCACCAGGCCGTCGAACAGGTCGAAGACGGCGGCGCAGAGCATCAGGATGACCGCCGTGGCCGCGCTGTGGCGGGCCATGCCGGATTCCTGGCTGCCGGTGAGGTGCGGGATCAGGATGCCGGTGGTGGTGAAGTACACCGCCATGAAGCCGCAGGTGGCATTGCCGAGCGTGAGGGTGTCCGCTATCGAGAGGCGGAGGGAGAGAGGCATCTCCTCCTCTTCGTCGGCCTCGTCGGTCTCAGGCACCCAGCCCGTCTGTGTCTCCGGATCAATCACGGTCAATGCGAGTCACCCCAGCCACGGTCTTCTGACCGACCTCGACCGCGACCTCCACGCCCTCGGGCAGATAGAGATCGACACGCGAGCCGAAGCGGATCAGACCGATCCGGTCGCCCTGCTCGACCTTTGTGCCCTGCGGGACATAGGGGACGATGCGGCGGGCCACCGCGCCGGCGATCTGGATCATCTCGATGTCGCCGAGTTCGGTGTCGAAATGCCAGACTACGCGCTCGTTGTTCTCGCTCTCCTTGTTGAAGGCGGGAACGAAGCCTCCGGGGACGTGCTCGACCGACGTGACCGTGCCGGAGAGCGGTGCGCGGTTCACGTGGACGTTGAGCGGGCTCATGAAGATCGCGACGCGGGTGCGCCCGTCCTTCCACGGCATGATGCTCTGCACCACACCGTCGGCGGGCGAGATGACCCGGCCCGTGGCGATCTCGCGTTCGGGGTCGCGGAAGAACCAGAGCATGCCCGCCGCGAGAGCGGTGGCGGGCACGGCCACGGCCTTGGCGGCGCCGGAGCGGCGGGCGCGGGCCAGGCTGAGGGCTGCGGTGGCGACGGTCGGGAGGAGCCACGGCGATGCTCCGCGCGCGAGGCGTACGCCGACCAGGCTGTCTCGTGGTGCAGAGGTTTGGCTGTGGGGCATGGATGACCTTCGTAGCGGATGATGCCGCGCTTCGATCGGGGGGACGGCGGCTTTCCGGGATCGTACCGGGCGCGGGCCACAACTGGGCAAGCCAGGAAGCCGAGTCGGCGGCCGAAGACCGCGTACGGGGTGTGATCTTCTTCTCGAAGAAAACGCCCCGTACCCGGACAATCAGCCCTGGAATCGATACTCTTCGAGCAGCCTGCGCCCGATGATCATTTTCTGGATTTCGGCGGTGCCCTCACCGATCAGCAGCATCGGGGCCTCCCGGTAGAGCCGCTCGATCTCGTACTCCTTGGAGAAGCCGTAGCCGCCGTGGATGCGGAAGGAGTCCTCCACGACCTCCTTGCAGTACTCGGCCGCGAGGTACTTCGCCATCCCCGCCTCCAGGTCGTTTCGTTCGCCCGAGTCCTTTTTGCGGGCCGCGTTCACCATCATGGCATGCGCGGCCTCGACCTTCGTGGCCATCTCCGCCAGCTTGAACTGGATGGCCTGGTGGTGTGCGATCGGCTTGCCGAAGGTGTGCCGCTGCTGGGCGTAGGCGATCCCGAGTTCGAAGGCGCGCCGGGCGACGCCACAGCCCCGCGCCGCCACGTTCACGCGGCCGACCTCCACCCCGTCCATCATTTGGTAAAAACCTCGGCCGGTGACACCGCCGAGCACCCGATCGGCCGGAACCCGCAGCCCGTCCATGATCAGCTCGGTGGTGTCGACGCCCTTGTAGCCCATCTTCTCGATCTTGCCGGGGATCGTCAGACCGGGGCGGACCTCGCCGAACCCGGGCTCCTTCGCCACCAGGAACGTCGTCATCGACCTGTGCGGGGCGGCGGCCGTCTCCGCGGGGGAGTGCCCTTCGTCACTGCGTACGAGAACGGCCACCAGGGACGACGTGCCGCCGTTCGTCAGCCACATCTTCTGGCCGGTCAGCACGTACTCGTCGCCGTCCCTGACCGCCTTGGACGTGATCGCCGAGACGTCCGAGCCGAGACCCGGCTCCGACATCGAGAAGGCGCCCCGGACGTCGCCGGTCGCCATCCTCGGCAGGAAGTGGTCCTTCTGCTCCTGCGTACCGTGCTGCTTGAGCATGTACGCCACGATGAAGTGCGTGTTGATGATGCCGGACACCGACATCCAGCCGCGGGCGATCTCCTCCACGCACAGGGCGTACGTCAGCAGCGACTCGCCCAGACCCCCGTACTCCTCGGGGATCATCAGACCGAACAGGCCCAGCTCCTTGAGGCCGTCCACGATCTGCTGCGGATACTCGTCGCGGTGCTCCAGCTCGGTCGCGACCGGGAGGATCTCCTTGTCCACGAAGTCGCGGACGGTGGAGACGATCTCCTGCTGGATGTCCGTCAGACCGGCGGTCTGGGCGAGGCGCGCCATCACTTCTCCGTCTTCTCCGAAGGTGCGTTCGGCTCGGGGCGGCCCGGCTGCTCTCCGCCGCGCTCCTTGATGTACGTCTCGGTCGGCACCATCACCTTGCGGCGGAAGACGCACACGAGGGTGCCGTCCTGCTTGTAGCCCTTGGTCTCGACGTGCACGATGCCCCGGTCGTTCTTCGACCGGGACGGCCACTTGTCGAGCACGGTTGTCTCGCCGTAGATCGTGTCGCCGTGGAAGGTCGGCGCCACGTGCCGGAGCGACTCGATCTCCAGGTTGGCGATCGCCTTGCCGGACACGTCGGGTACCGACATGCCGAGCAGCAGGGAGTAGATGTAGTTGCCCACGACGACGTTCTTCCCGAAGTCCGTCGTCCGCTCCGCATAGTTGGCGTCCAGGTGGAGCGGGTGATGGTTCATGGTGAGGAGGCAGAAGAGGTGGTCGTCGTACTCGGTGACCGTCTTGCCCGGCCAGTGCTTGTACACCGCGCCGACCTCGAACTCCTCGTAGATGCGTCCGAACTGCATCGTCGTCAGGCCTCCGGGATCTCGAAGGTGCTGGTGCGCCGCAGGCCGGCGGCCCGGCCCTTGCCGGCGACGACGAGCGCCATCTTGCGGCTCGCCTCGTCGATCATCTCGTCGCCGAGCATCGCGGAGCCCTTCCTGCCGCCCGCCTCGGACGTGTAGTGCTCGTACGCGTCCAGGATCAGCTCGGCGTGGTCGTAGTCCTCCTGGGAGGGCGAGAAGACCTCGTTGGCGGCGTCGACCTGGCCGGGGTGCAGCACCCACTTGCCGTCGAAGCCGAGGGCGGCGGCGCGGCCGGCCACCTCGCGGAAGCCGTCCACGTTGCGGATCTGCAGGTAGGGGCCGTCGATCGCCTGGAGGTCATGGGCCCGGGCCGCCATCAGGATCTTCATCAGGATGTAGTGGTAGGCGTCCGCCGGGTAGCCGGGCGGCTGCTCGCCCACGACCAGGGACTTCATATTGATCGACGCCATGAAGTCGGCGGGGCCGAAGACGATCGTCTCGATGCGCGGACTGGCCGCGGCGATCTCGTTGACGTGGTTGAGGCCCTGGGCGTTCTCGATCTGCGCCTCGATGCCGATCCGGCCGACCTCGAAGCCCATGGTCTTCTCGATCTGGGTGAGCAGCAGGTCCAGCGCCACGACCTGCTCGGCGTTCTGCACCTTCGGCAGCATGATGCAGTCCAGGTTCGGGCCGGCGCCCTCGACCACCGTCACGACGTCCCGGTACGTCCACTCGGTCGTCCAGTCGTTGACCCGCACGACCCGCGTCTTGCCCGTCCAGTCGCCCTCGTTGAGGAACTTGACGATGGTGTGCCGCGCCTCCGGTTTGGCGAGCGGCGCGCACGCGTCCTCCAGGTCAAGGAAGACCTGGTCGGCCGGGAGCCCCTGGGCCTTCTCCAGGAAGCGGGGGTTGCTTCCCGGTACGGCCAGGCAGGAGCGCCGCGGACGAAGACGGTTGACTGTCATGCGGGGACCTCCAGGGGGTCGAGCTTGTTGGCTTTGCGGATCTCGTCGACGATACGGCCGATGATCCCGGTGATGTCGAAGTCCTTCGGGGTGAAGACCGCGGCCACTCCAGCGGCTCTGAGCTGCTCGGCGTCGCCGTTCGGAATGATCCCGCCGGCGATCACCGGGATGTCGGCCGCGCCGGCCTCGCGCAGCCGCTCCAGCACGTCCGGCACCAGCCGGGCGTGCGAGCCGGAGAGGATGGACAGGCCGACCGCGTGCACGTCCTCGGCGAGGGCCGCGTCCACGATCTGCTCAGGGGTGAGCCGGATGCCCTGGTAGACCACCTCGAACCCGGCGTCCCTGGCGCGCACGGCGATCTGCTCGGCGCCGTTGGAGTGCCCGTCGAGGCCGGGCTTGCCGACGAGGAAGCGCAGCTTGCCGGTGCCCAGGTCGCGGGCGGTGGCGGCCACCTTGGCGCGGACGCCGGCCAGCGCCGAGCCCTCCTCGGCGGCCACCGCCACGGGCGCGGACGAGACCCCGGTCGGCGCCCGGAACTCGCCGAACACCTCGCGCAGGGCCCCGGCCCACTCGCCGGTCGTCACGCCCGCGCGGGCGCACTCCAGGGTGGCCTCCATGAGGTTGTCGGTGCCCTTGGCGGCCTCCTTCAGCCGCTCCAGCGCCTTGCACGGGCGCGGGTGGTTGAACGGCGGCTGGTAGCGGGTGTCGCGCCAGTGCCGCAGGGCGTCGACGACCCGGTCCTCGACCGCCGGGTCGACCGTCTGGATCGCGGAGTCCAGGTCGGCCGTGAGCGGGTTGGGCTCGGTCGTCTCGAAGATGTTGACGCCGACGATCTTCTCCTCGCCGGACTCGATACGGGCCCGGCGCTCGGCGTGGGACGCCACGAGCCGCGACTTCAGATAGCCGGACTCGACGGCGGCCAGCGCGCCGCCCATCTCCTGGATCCGGTCGATCTCCGCGCGGGACTCCTCGACGAGCCGCGCGACCTTCGCCTCGACGACGTGCGAGCCCTCGAAGATGTCGTCGTACTCCAGCAGATCGCTCTCGTGCGCGAGGACCTGCTGGATGCGCAGCGACCACTGCTGGTCCCAGGGCCGGGGCAGGCCGAGCGCCTCGTTCCAGGCGGGCAGCTGCACGGCACGCGCGCGTGCGTCCTTGGAGAGGGTCACCGCCAGCATTTCGAGCACGATCCGCTGGACGTTGTTCTCGGGCTGGGCCTCCGTCAGACCCAGGGAGTTGACCTGGACGCCGTACCGGAAGCGCCGCTGCTTCGGGTCCTCGATGCCGTACCGCTCACGGGTGATGCGGTCCCAGATCCGGCCGAACGCCCGCATCTTGCACATCTCCTCGACGAAGCGGACGCCCGCGTTCACGAAGAAGGAGATGCGGGCCACCACATCGCCCATGCGCTCCCGCGGCACCTGCCCGGAGTCGCGCACGGCGTCGAGGACGGCGATCGCCGTGGACATGGCGTACGCGATCTCCTGCACCGGCGTGGCCCCGGCCTCCTGGAGGTGGTAGCTGCAGATGTTGATCGGGTTCCACTTCGGGATGTGCGAGACCGTGTACGCGATCATGTCCGTCGTCAGCCGGAGCGAGGGCCCCGGCGGGAAGACGTGCGTCCCGCGGGACAGGTACTCCTTGACGATGTCGTTCTGGGTCGTGCCCTGGAGCTCGGTGATGTCCGCGCCCTGCTCCTCGGCGACGACCTGGTAGAGCGCCAGCAGCCACATGGCGGTGGCGTTGATCGTCATCGAGGTGTTCATCCGCTCCAGGGGGATGTCCTGGAAAAGGCGGCGCATGTCACCGAGGTGGGCCACCGGGACGCCGACCCGGCCGACCTCGCCGCGGGCGAGGATGTGGTCGGGGTCGTAGCCGGTCTGCGTCGGCAGGTCGAACGCGACGGACAGGCCGGTCTGGCCCTTGGCGAGGTTGCGCCGGTACAGCTCGTTGGACGCCTCGGCCGTGGAGTGACCGGCGTAGGTCCGCATGAGCCATGGCCGGTCCCGTTCCCTCGGTGTCTGCGGCTGACGCTCGTTCATGTGCGCCTCTCACACGTTCCGGAAGCGGTTGATGGCGTCGATGTGCTGGGCGCGTAGTTCCTCGTCGTGTATGCCGAGGCCTTCTTCGGGGGCCAGGCAGAGGACACCGACCTTGCCCTGGTGGGTGTTGCGGTGCACGTCGTGGGCGGCCTGCCCGGTGTCGTGGAGGGCGTAGACCCTGGAGAGCGTCGGGTGGATCTTTCCCTTGGCGACGAGCCGGTTGGCCTCCCAGG
>NZ_PENI01000003.1 GCF_003688995.1 Streptomyces shenzhenensis
CTTGATGGGGTAAGGCTCCCAGTAGACGACTGGGTTGATAGGCCGGATCTGGAAGCACGGTAACGTGTGGAGGTGACCGGTACTAATAGGCCGAGGGCTTGTCCTCAGTTGCTCGCGTCCACTGTGTAAGTTCTGAGGCAACGAACGGTTTGCCGGCTTCGAGTAGAAGAGCTGGAACAGACAACTGAAGAGTGTGCTTGTTCGCTCGAAACCATTAGGGTTTCGGTGGTCATAGCGTGAGGGAAACGCCCGGTTACATTCCGAACCCGGAAGCTAAGCCTTACAGCGCCGATGGTACTGCAGGGGGGACCCTGTGGGAGAGTAGGACACCGCCGAACAATCTTTGTAGGACCCCTGGTCACCAGCGTTCAGCTGGGACCAGGGGTCCTTTTTGTTTTTCCGAAGCGTGCCGGACACGTCCGACTGCGCGAGAATGACTTGCGGTACTGAAGACAGGAGTCACCGATGTCCACCAACTCTCCCGACGACCGACCGGAGCGCGATCAGCGGCGACGGGACAGTGGTGACCGTGACCGTGGCGGCTACCGCGGGGGCCCGTCTCGCGGCAACGACCGGGGCGAGCGCGGCAGTTACGTACGCCGTGACGACCGTGGCGGCGACCGGGACCGGGACCGTGGTTTCCGGCGCGACGGCGATCGACCGTCGTATCGCCGTGATGACCGCGACCACCGGGGCGAGCGGCGGGACGACGACCGTGGCGATCGCGGCGGGTACGGCGGGTATCCCCGCCGCGACGACCGCGGTGGGCACCGTGGCCGTGACGACCGCGGCGGCGATCGCGACCGTGGTTTCCGTCGCGATGACCACGGCGAGCGCGGTGGATTCCGGCGTGACGACAGCCGCGGTGAGCAGCGGGGCGACTACCGGGGTGACCGGGGCGACCGCGGAGGGTTCCGTGGCCGTGACGACCGGGACCGAGGCTTCCAGCGGGACGACCGTCGTGATGACCGGCGTGGCGGTGACCGTCCCGACTTCCGCCGTGATGACCGTCGCGGTGGCGACCGTCCCGACTTCCGTCGTGATGACCGTCGCGGTGGTGACCGCCCTGACTTCCGTCGTGACGATCGGCGTGGCGGTGACCGTCCCGACTTCCGCCGTGACGATCGGCGTGGTGGCGACCGTCCCGACTTCCGTCGTGATGAGCGGCGTGGCGGTGACCGCCCTGACTTCCGTCGTGACGATCGGCGTGGTGGCGACCGTCCCGACTTCCGTCGTGATGAGCGGCGTGGCGGTGACCGGCCTGAGTTCCGTCGTGACGATCGGCGTGGTGGTGACCGTCCCGACTTCCGCCGTGATGACCGCCGGGACGATCGCGACCGTGGTTTCCGCCGGGACGACCGCGGCGATCGTGGTGACCGTGGCGGATTCCGCGGGCGTGACGACCGCCGGGACGACCGTCGTGAGGACCGCCGTGACGATCGGCGGGACTTCCGGCGTGATGACCGCGGCGACCGTGGTGAACGCGGTGGTTTCCGTCGCGACGATCGCCGGGATGACCGCCGGGATGACCGGCGCGACGATCGCGGCCAGGGTTTCCGGCGGGACGATCGTGGTGGCCGTCCCGGTGGTGGATTCCGCGGGCGGGACGACCGGCGCGGTGGCGGTGGGCGCTTCCGTGAGGACCGTGAGCGCGACCGGGACCGCGAGCCGATCAAGCGGCTGCCGATCCCGGAGGACGTCACGGGCGACGAGATCGACAAGGACGTACGGCAGGAGCTGCAGAGCCTGCCCAAGACGCTCGCCGAGGACGTCGCCAGGAACCTCGTGATGGTGGCCCGGCTACTCGACGAGGACCCCGAGGGCGCATACGGCTACTCCAAGGTGGCCCTGCGTCTGGCGTCGCGCGTCGCCGCCGTACGGGAGGCGGCCGGGTTCGCGGCGTACGCCAACCAGAAGTACGCGGAGGCGCTCGCCGAGTTCCGGGCCGCGCGGCGGATGACAGGGAATGTCGACCTGTGGCCCGTGATGGCCGACTGCGAGCGCGGTCTTGGCCGGCCGGAGAAGGCGCTCGACATGGCCGGTGCCCCTGAGGTGCACAAGCTGGACAAGGCCGGGCAGGTCGAGATGCGGCTCGTCGCGGCCGGCGCCCGGCGTGACATGGGCCAGCTGGACGCGGCCATCGTGACGCTGCAGAGCCCCGAGCTGGCCTCCAACTCCGTGCAGCCGTGGACCGCGCGTCTGCGGTACGCCTACGCGGACGCGCTGCTCGCCGCCGGGCGGGAGGGCGAGGCCCGCGAGTGGTTCGCCAAGGCCGTCGAGGCCGACCGGGACGGCAGCACGGATGCCTCCGACCGGCTGGCCGAGCTGGACGGCGTGGAGTTCGTCGACGTGCTGGACGACGAGGCGGGCGTCGAGGAAGACGACGTCAAGGACGGCGCCACCGCCGAGGGGCCGCGCGACGCCTCGGCGAAGGACACCCAGGAAGGCGACGGCGACAAGGACTGACGTACGCCGTCGAACGGGGCAGGTCCGGTTCCGGGCCTGCCCCTTCTGTCGTCTCAGAGGTCCTGTTGTCGGTCAGCGGTCCAGCATCCGCAGCACCAGGCCCGACGCCGGCTTCGGGCCGAACGACGTCGATTTGCGGGGCATCGTCACGCCCTGGCGGGCCAGATCGCGTACGACGTCCTCGTGGACCGGGTGCATCAAGACCGCCGTACCGCCGTCGCGTTCCGCCTTGGCGACGGTGGCGGCCGTGTCGTGGATGTAGGCGATGTGCGCCGGGGAGTCCTCGGGGATGCGCCAGACGTGGTCGAGGAGCGTGGCGTGCAGGACCGTCGCGTCGAGGCTGCGCCAGGCCGCGGGACGGTCGGCGGGGACGGTACGGGCCAGCAGGCCGGGGTCCGGGCGGTCGACGAGGTGGAAGGCGCCGTCGCCGGCGAGCAGGAAGGCGTTGCCGGCGCCCGCCGCCTCGGCCAGGGCCGCCAGGGCGTCCGGCAGCGGTGTCGCCAGGTGGCGTACCCGGAAGAGCCCGTCCAGAGCGGACAGCGCGTCCGCCACCGGCAGCCCGTGCAGCAGGCGGTGGATGGCGCGGACGCGCAGCGGATAGCGGGCCGTGTCCACCAGGAGGACCAGACCGTAGTCCCAGGGGCTGGGCGACGGATGCTCCGTGCGAAGCCGCAGACAGGTGGCCCAGCGGTGGTGGCCGTCGGCGATCAGGGCCTGGTGGCGGGCGAGGTCGGTCTGTACGCGGGCCACGTCCTCGGGGTCGGTGACCGACCACAGGAGGTGGCGGAAGCCGTCCTCGGTCGTCGTGGCGAGCAGCGGGGTGCGCTCGACGGTGTGTTCCACGACATCGGCCGCGGCGCCGTTGCCGTGGTAGGTCAGCAGCAGGGGTTCGAGGTTGGCGGAGGTGGCCCGCATCAGCGCGGCACGGTCCGCGACGACGGGCGGCATGACCTCCTCGTGCGGCAGCACGACGCCCTCGGCCGGTTCCGACAGGCGCAGGGCGCCGATGATGCCGCGCTGGAGCATGCCGTCGCCGTCGCGCTGCTCGTAGACGTACAGACCAGGTTCGGGGTCGGGGATCAGCACGCCCTCGGCCAGCCAGTGGTGCAGGGTCTCGGCCGCCTGCTTGTTGCTCTCGGCGGGCGTGTCCGCCTGCGGAAGGATCAGCCGAACGATGTTGTGGGGGTCGGCCGACTGGAGGTGCCGCAAGCCGTCCGGACGTACCACGACGTCGTACGGCGGGGACGTCACGGCCGCCAGACTTCCGACCCGTTCGGGGTCGTAGCGCAGGCCGCGGAACGGGGTGAGTTCCAGGCCGCGGCGCGTCTTCGCTTCCGGGTGACCTGCTGTGTTCATCCCGGCATCGTACGTGTGTCGGTGGCATGCGGGATGATCGGAGGAAAACGGCGCAGCAAGGAGCGATGCGGAATGAGCCAGGGCGTCAGGACGAGGCCCGAGGGCAGTGGACAGCCCCTGAGCGAGGCGTACGACACGGCGCTGCTCGACCTGGACGGGGTGGTGTACGCGGGCGGGAACGCCATCGTGCACGCGGTCGAGTCGCTGGCGGCGGCCCGCACGGGCGGGATGCATCTGGCGTATGTCACGAACAACGCGCTGCGCACACCGGACACGGTGGCCGGGCACCTGACCGAGCTGGGGATCCCGGCGGGGGCCGAGGACGTCATCACCTCCGCGCAGGCGGTGGCGCGGCTGATCAGCGAGCAGTTGCCGCCGGGCGCGCGGGTGCTGGTCGTCGGCGGCGAGGGGTTGCGGTCGGCGCTGCGGGAGCGCGGTCTGCGACCGGTGGAGTCGGCGGACGACGATCCGGCGGCGGTCGCGCAGGGGTACGGCGGGCCGGACCTGGCCTGGGGCCGGTTCGCGGAGGCGTGCTACGCCGTCGCGCGGGGCGTGCCGTGGTTCGCCTCCAACACGGATCTGACGATTCCGAGCGGACGCGGTATCGCCCCGGGCAACGGCGCGGCGGTGGAGGTCGTACGGATCGCCACGGGCGCCGAGCCGCAGGTGGCGGGCAAGCCGCTGCCGCCCATGCACCGGGAGACGATCCTGCGGACCGGAGCGGTGCGCCCGCTGGTCGTCGGGGACCGGCTGGACACGGACATCGAGGGCGCGTTCAACGGCGGCGTCGACTCGCTGCTCGTGCTGACGGGCGTCACCGACGGGGCCCAACTGCTCGCCGCGCCGCCCCGGCACCGGCCCACCTATGTGGACGCCGACCTGCGCGGTCTGCTCACGGGACAGCCGGAGGTCGCCCAGGACGGCGCGGGCTTTCGCTGTGCGGGCTGGACGGCGACGGCCACCGACGGCCGGCTGGAGCTGACCGGGGACGGCGCGGCCCTCGACGGGCTGCGCGCCCTGTGCGCGGCGGCCTGGACGGCGGCCGGCGAGGGTTCCTGCGAGCTGGACGGGGGTAAGGCACTGGCGCGGCTCGCACTGTGACGCGGACGGTTCCGGGGCTCGGGTTCGGCATCGAGATGCGATGCGAGGGTAGGCTAACCTAACCCCGTGTTGGTCGACAGTCCTCCCGAAGAACGCGCGGAACATGCCTCCGCGCCCCCGACCCGCCGTACGGCGCGGGCCCTCGGGCTCCTCGTCGCCGTCGCGGTCCTGCTGCTCGTCGCCCTGGCGAGCATCGCGATCGGGGCGAAAGAGCTGTCGCCGGAACAGGTCTGGCACGGGTTGTTCCACGATACGGGCACATACGGCGACGTGGTCGTCGACGAGCGGCTGTCGCGCACGATCCTCGGGCTGCTCGTCGGTGCCGCGCTCGGTCTCTCCGGAGCCGTGCTGCAGGCGCTCACCCGCAACCCGCTGGCCGACCCCGGACTGCTCGGCATCAACGCGGGCGCGTCCGCCGCGGTCGTCACGGCCATGACCTTCTTCGGCGTCACCAGCCTGAGCGGTTATGTGTGGTTCGCGTTCGTCGGCGCCGCCGCCGTCGGCGCGCTGGTGTGGTTCCTCGGCGGCAGCCGGGGCGCGACCCCGGTGCGGCTGGCGCTCGCCGGAACGGCGATCAGCGCGGCCCTGTACGGCTACCTCCAGGCCGTGATGATCACGGACGACGCCGCGCTGGGCAAGATGCGCTTCTGGACGGTGGGTTCGCTGGCCTCGGCCACCGGCTCGACCATCGTGCAGGTCCTGCCGTTCCTCGCGGCCGGCACGGTCCTCGCGCTGCTGCTCGCCCGGCCGCTGAACGCCGTGGCGATGGGCGACGACACGGCCCGTGCCCTCGGCGCCAACCTCAACCGCACCCGCGCGCTGGCCATGCTCGCCGCGACCGTGCTGTGCGGCGCCGCGACCGCGGCCTGCGGGCCCATCGTGTTCGTCGGCCTGATGGTGCCGCACGCCGTGCGCTCGTTCACCGGCCCCGACCTGCGCTGGATCCTGCCGTACGCGACCGTCCTGTCGCCCGTGCTGCTGCTCGGCGCCGATGTCCTCGGACGGATCGTCGCGCGCCCCGCGGAACTCCAGGTCGGCATCGTCACCGCGATCATCGGCGGCCCGGTCTTTATCTTTCTCGTACGACGGCGGAGGACGGCGCAGCTGTGAAGACCCATCAGACGAGCCGTGCGGGCCGCGCCGTGCGTGCCGTGCGCGCCCCCGGAGGGCTCTCGCTGCGGCTGGACCCGCGCGCCCTGACCGTGGTCGTCCTGCTGCTCATCGCCGCCGGGGCCGCGAGCGTGCTGCTGATCGGCACCGGCGACGCCGCGATCCCGGCCGGCGACGTCGTGCGCACCCTGGCCGGGAACGGCACCGCGTTCCAGGAGTTCATCGTCAACGAACTGCGGCTGCCGCGCGTCCTGGTCGGCCTGCTGGTCGGCGCCTCGCTCGGGCTCGGCGGCGCCCTGTTCCAGTCCGTGTCGCGCAACCCGCTGGGCAGCCCGGACGTGCTGGGCCTCTCGCAGGGCTCCACGGCGGGCGCACTCGTCGTGATCGTGCTGATGTCCGGGTCCGCCGCCGCGGTCACCGTCGGGGCGCTCGCCGGCGGTCTGGTCACCGGGCTCGCCATCTATCTGTTCGCCTGGAAGCGGGGCGTGCACGGATACCGGCTGGTCCTGGTCGGCATCGGCGTCAACGCGATCGTCACCGCCGTCAACGGCTATCTGCTCACCAAGGCCGACCTGGTGGACGCCGCCCGCGCGGTCGTGTGGATGACGGGGTCCCTCAACGGCCGTGACTGGACCCAGGTCTGGCCGCTGCTCGGGCTGTGCGCCGTCCTCGTACCGGTCGTCCTCGCCAACGCGCGGGGGCTCAGGATGACGGAGATGGGCGACGACGTCTCGTACGCCCTCGGGGTGCGCGTCGAGCGGGTACGGATGCTGATGCTGGTGGCGGCCGTGCTGCTGACCGCGGGCGCGACCGCCGCCGCGGGCCCCGTCAGCTTCGTGGCGCTCACCGCGCCGCAGCTCGCCCGGCGTCTGACCCGCTCGCCGGGCCCCAACCTGGTGCCCGCCCTGTGCATGGGTGCCACCCTGCTGGTCACCGCCGACTGGGCCGCGCAGCGCGTGTTCGGCGCCGACCAGTTGCCCGTCGGTGTGGTCACCGGCGTCCTCGGCGGCGTCTATCTGCTGTGGCTGCTGGTCACCGAGCGCAAGGCGGGCCGGATATGAGCGGCGTCCACGAGAACGGCGGCGCATCGCACAAGAACACCCTAAGGAGCACCGTGAACCGCCTGTCCGCCGAGAACGTCACCCTCGCCTACGACCAGCGTGTCATCGCCGAGCAGTTGTCGGTGGAGATCCCCGACAACTCCTTCACGGTGATCGTCGGCCCGAACGCGTGCGGCAAGTCGACCCTGCTGCGGGCGCTGTCGCGGATGCTGAAGCCGGCCACCGGCCGGGTGCTCCTGGACGGGCAGGTCATCCAGTCGATGCCCGCGAAGCAGGTCGCGCGCACCCTGGGCCTGCTGCCCCAGTCGTCGATCGCGCCCGACGGGATCACCGTGGGCGATCTGGTGGGCCGCGGCCGGTATCCGCACCAGGGGATCCTGCGCCAGTGGTCGGCCGAGGACGAGCGGGTCGTACAGGAGTCCATGGCCCAGACCGGCGTCGCCGAACTGGCCGACCGCTATGTCGACGAGCTGTCCGGCGGTCAGCGGCAGCGGGTGTGGATCGCCATGGCGCTCGCCCAGCAGACCCCGCTGCTGCTGCTCGACGAGCCGACCACCTATCTGGACATCCAGCACCAGATAGACGTTCTCGACCTGTGCGCCGAACTGCACGAGCAGCAGGGCCGCACCCTGGTCGCCGTGCTGCACGACCTGAACCACGCCGCCCGGTACGCCACCCATCTCATCGCCCTGCGGGCCGGCCGGATCGTCGCCGAGGGCGCGCCCGACGACGTGGTCACCGCCGACCTGGTCGAGGAGGTCTTCGGGCTGCGCTGCCAGGTCATCGACGACCCGGAGACGGGCACCCCGCTGGTGGTACCGGCGGCCCGCAAGGCACGCGCCCGCGTACCGGCCGGCGACGCGAAGTAGCCCCTGTCGTCACCTTCAGCTACTAGAGGAGCTTTCGCAGGCGGAACAGGTCGAGCAGGTTTGCCTCCAGCTTCACCCGGCCCGAGCCCCAGGCCCTGGCGAAGTTCAGCTCGCCGTCGACCAGGGAGACCAGGTCCTCACCCGCCATGGCGAGTCTGATCTGCGCCTTCGCGAGCGGTGGCCCCTGGAGGGTGTCGTCGATCTTGATCCGGCCGTCGGTCATCCGGCCCGTGAAGGTGACGTCCAGGTCGGTGATGTGACAGCTCACCGAGCGGTCCAGGGCCGCGGCGTCGCGGACGTCGCCCTCGGCCGACTGCATGTTGTCCGAAAGTTTTTCGAGTGCCGCGCGGCACTCCTCGATCGTGGCCATCGCGACCGACGGTACCCCAGCGCTTCGGGGTAGCGTCTGGGCATGAGCGACACTGTGCCCGAGAGCGGGGCCCGGGCGGACGCGCCGGTCCCGGCACCGCAGCCCCCGGCCGGAACCCGGCACGAGACCTCGTACGAGCCCGAGGACGGCCGCGGGCCCGCGCACGCACCCGGGTGGCCCGTCGGCGCCCCCGAGCCCGACCCGGCCCCGGCCCCGCTGGGCGTCCCGCGCACCCCCACCGGCGACGCCGACGTCGACGCGGGCCTGGAGCGGCTGGCCGACGCCGACCACCTCGCCACCGACGGACATGTCGAGGTGTACGAGGATGTACACAGGGGGCTGCGTGACGCGCTCACCGCGCTCGACGCCCGCCCGGGTCCGCCGGCGCCCCCGAGGCCGTCGTACGAAGTCAGGAGCTGAACCGAACGTGGCAGGAGTCGCACGCCGCCGTCTCGACGCGGAGCTGGTCCGCCGCAAGCTCGCGCGCTCGCGCGAGCACGCCGGCCAGCTGATCGCCGCCGGGCGGGTGTCCGTCGGCAAGACCGTCGCGACCAAGTCCGCCACCCAGGTCGAGACCGCCGCGGCGATCGTCGTCACCGCCGACGGCAGCGATCCGGAGTATGTCTCCCGGGGCGGCCACAAGCTCGCCGGAGCCCTGGCGGCCTTCGTGCCGCGGGGGCTCGTCGTCGAGGGCCGGCGGGCGCTGGACGCCGGCGCGTCCACCGGCGGTTTCACCGATGTCCTGCTCCGGGCCGGGGCCGCGCACGTCCTCGCCGTCGACGTCGGATACGGACAACTCGCCTGGTCTCTCCGCAACGATGAACGCGTCACGGTCAAGGACCGTACGAACGTACGAGAGTTGACGCTTGAAGCGATCGATGGGGAGCCTGTGGATCTTGTCGTGGGGGATCTGTCCTTCATCCCGCTCGGGCTGGTGCTGCCCGCCCTGAAGCGGTGCGTGACGCCGGACGCCGACCTGGTGATGATGGTCAAGCCGCAGTTCGAGGTGGGCAAGGAGCGGCTGGGCAGCGGGGGAGTCGTGCGCAGCCCGCAACTGCGGGCCGAGGCCGTGCGGGGCGTGGCCGCGAGGGCGTGGGAGCTGGGGCTCGGCGCCCGCGGGGTCACCGCCAGCCCGCTGCCCGGGCCGTCCGGCAATGTCGAGTACTTTCTCTGGCTGCGGGCCGGGGCACCGGAACTGGACCCGGCCGACGTTGACCGTGCAGTGGCGGAGGGGCCGCGTTGACACACAACCACGCTCGTACTGTTTTCCTGCTCGCCCACACCGGGCGGCCCGCGGCGATCCGCAGCGCCGAACTGGTGGTCAAGGGACTGCTGCGATCCGGCATCGGGGTGCGGGTGCTGGAGCACGAGGCGGTCGACCTGCCGCTGCCGGAGGAGGTCGAACTGGTCAAGGAGGCGACCCCGCAGTGCCTCGACGGCTGCGAGCTGCTGATCGTCCTCGGCGGAGACGGGACGCTGCTGCGCGGCGCGGAGTTCGCGCGGGCCTCCGGGGTGCCGATGCTCGGCGTCAACCTCGGCAGCGTCGGCTTCCTCGCGGAGGCCGAGCGGGACGACCTCGACAAGGTCGTGGACCGGGTGGTGAGCAAGGCGTACGAGGTCGAGGAGCGGATGACCGTCGACGTCGTCGTGCACCGCAACGGGGACATCGTGCACACCGACTGGGCGCTGAACGAGGCCGCCGTGCAGAAGATGTCGGCCGAGAAGCTGCTGGAGGTCGTGCTGGAGATCGACGGGCGGCCGGTGACGGGCTTCGGGTGCGACGGGATCGTGCTGTCGACGCCCACCGGGTCGACCGCGTACGCCTTCTCGGCCGGCGGGCCCGTGGTGTGGCCCGAGGTGGAGGCGCTGCTCATGGTGCCGATCTCCGCGCACGCGCTGTTCGCGAAGCCGCTGGTGACCTCGCCGGATTCGGTGCTCGCGGTGGAGGTCCTGCCGCACATCCAGCCCGGGGTGCTCTGGTGCGACGGGCGGCGGACCATCGAACTGCCGCCCGGGGCCCGGGTCGAGGTGCGCCGGGGCGCGGTGCCGGTGCGGCTGGCCCGGCTGCACCACGCCTCGTTCACCGACCGGCTGGTGGCCAAGTTCGCGCTGCCGGTCTCCGGCTGGCGGGGTGCGCGCTAGCGCTCCGCTGGGTGGGGTGGTGTCGCGTTGTCGTCTGTCTGCGGCTGCCTTGTGGCTGGGCGCGCAGTTCCCCGCGCCCCTTCGGGCGCTCCGGTCCGGCGCGGGACTCGTGTGGGTGACGGGCGTCGGTGATGCGCAATCGTCACCTGCGCCTTCACACGATGGGGGTGGGGGCCTTCGCACTTCTCCGTCCGGACCTCGTATGGTCGTGTCCGTGTTGGAGGAGATGCGGATACGGTCGCTCGGAGTCATCGACGACGCGGTCGTCGAGCTGTCGCCCGGGTTCACCGCCGTCACCGGTGAGACGGGTGCCGGCAAGACGATGGTGGTCACCAGCCTGGGGCTGCTGCTCGGCGGGCGCGCGGATCCGGCGCTCGTACGGATCGGGGCCGAGAAGGCCGTGGTCGAGGGGCGGGTGACGGTCCCCGCGGACGCGTCCGCCGCCGTGCGCGCCGCGGAGGCCGGGGCCGAACTGGACGACGGGGCGCTGCTCATCAGCCGTACCGTGTCCGCCGAGGGACGCTCACGGGCGCACCTCGGCGGGCGCAGCGTACCCGTCGGGGTGCTGGCCGAGCTGGCCGACGAGCTGGTGGCCGTGCACGGGCAGACCGACCAGCAGGGGCTGCTGAAGCTGGGCCGGCAGCGGCAGGCGCTTGACCGGTACGCGGGCGACGCGGTCGCCGGGCCGCTCACCAAGTACACGGAGGCCTACCGGCGGCTGCGGGCGGTCGCCGTCGAGCTGGAGGAGATCGTCACGCGCGCGCGTGAGCGCGCCCAGGAAGCCGACATGCTGCGTTTTGGGCTCGACGAGATCGCCGGTGTCGAGCCGCGGTCGGGCGAGGACGTGGAACTCGCGGAGGAGGCGGAGCGGCTCGGGCACGCGGAGGCGCTGGCCTCGGCCGCGACCGCCGCGCACGCCGCCCTCGCGGGCAACCCCGAGGACCCCGAGGGCATCGACGCGGCGACCCTCGTCGCGGGCGCGCACCGCGCCCTGGAGGCCGTCCGCTCCCACGACCCGGCGCTGGCCTCGCTCGCCGACCGGATCGGCGAGATCGGGATCCTGCTCGGCGATGTGGCGGGCGAGCTGGCCGGGTACGCCGACGACCTGGACGCCGATCCGCTGCGGCTCGCGGCCGTGGAGGAGCGCAGGGCCGCGCTGGGCGCCCTGACGCGCAAGTACGGCGACGGCATCGACTCCGTGCTCGCCTGGGCCGAGCATGGGGCCGCGCGGCTGACCGAACTCGACGGCGACGACGAGCGGATCGACGAGCTGACCGCCGAACGGGACGCGCTGCGCCGTGAACTGGGCGGTCTCGCACAGGCGCTGACGGACGCGCGCACGGAGGCCGCCGAGCGGTTCGCCGCCGCCGTGACCGCCGAGCTGGCCTCGCTCGCCATGCCGCACGCGCGCGTCTCCTTCGCCATCCGGCAGACCGAGGACCCGGAGGGTGTCGAGGTCGGCGGGCGCGCGGTCGGTTACGGGCCGTCGGGCGTGGACGAGGTGGAGCTGCTGCTCGCCCCGCACCCGGGTGCGCCGCCCCGGCCCATCGCCAAGGGGGCGTCCGGCGGTGAGCTGTCGCGCGTGATGCTCGCCGTGGAGGTCGTCTTCGCGGGCACGGACCCGGTGCCGACCTACCTCTTCGACGAGGTCGACGCCGGTGTCGGAGGCAAGGCCGCGGTGGAGATCGGGCGCCGGCTGGCCAGGCTCGCGAAGTCCGCGCAGGTCGTGGTCGTCACCCACCTGCCGCAGGTGGCCGCCTTCGCCGACCGGCAGTTGCTCGTCGAGAAGACCAACGACGGCTCGGTGACCCGGTCCGGCGTGAAGGTGCTGGAGGGCGAGGACCGCATCCGCGAGCTGTCCCGGATGCTGGCCGGCCAGGAGGACTCCGAGACGGCCCGGGCACACGCGGAGGAACTGCTGGCCACGGCCCGGGCCGACGGATAACGGCGGGGCGGACACGCGCCACGGCGCCGCGCGGCAGACAGCGCCGGGAGCGGACCGACCACGCCGGGCGCACCGCTGGCTGTACGCGGGTCCGGCGCGTGTCCACCCCGCCGCCGGAGCCGCCGTGTTCGCCGCCGGGGCCTGCGGTGCCTACGACGACCTCGCCGGGGCCGGTGACCCCCGCCGCGGTTTCCGGGCGCATCCGGCTGCGCTGCGGGACGCCGACGCG
Source organism: Streptomyces shenzhenensis (assembly GCF_003688995.1). Taxonomy (GTDB): domain Bacteria; phylum Actinomycetota; class Actinomycetes; order Streptomycetales; family Streptomycetaceae; genus Streptomyces; species Streptomyces shenzhenensis_A. The sequence continues at coordinate 12,650 of NZ_PENI01000003.1, forward strand.
CGGGACTGGTGGCGCACGCCGCCGCCGTGGTGACGGCGGCCGTGCACGGGGACCGGGGCACCGCCTGGGCGCGCACCCTCGGCGGACCCGTCGGCCGGGGCTGACCGGACGGCCCGGCCGGCCTGGACGGGTGTTCGCTCGGCTCTCCGGGTTTTCACTCGTGTGGGTGACGCACTCCGGCGCATTGCTCCGGTACTTCGCGCTCCGCGCCTCCCCTGAGTTCCCGCAACACCGCACTGTGCTGGCATCCTTGGCAGGGAACGCGGTGCGCGCGGGAGGCGCGCGCGGAACATCCCCTCCACCCGATACCTTCTGTACGTTTCTTCGTGCCCGCCCCACGCCGAATCAGGAGCCCCGGCCACGTGAGCCCCGTGAGCAGCACCGCACCGCACGGACAGTCGCCGCTGCGCACCGTCCAGGTGCTGGGCGGGGGCAATGCCGGCAGCAGCGCGCACGTGCGTTCGCTGGCCGCGGGGCTGGTCGCGCGGGGCGTGCGGGTCACGGTGTGCGCCCCCGCCGAGGCCGATCGCGCCTACGACTTCACCGGTGTCGGCGCCGACCACGTCCATGTCCCGCGCAGCAGCGACCCGGCGTCCGTCGCCGCGCTGCGCGCCGCCTGCACCGATGCCGACCTGGTGCACGCGCACGGGCTGCACGCCTCCTTCCGCACCGTGCTGGCGCTCGCCGGACGCCGTACCCCGTTCGTCGTCACCTGGCACGACCGGGTGCAGGCCGAGGGCGCCCGCGCGCATCTGGTGCGACTGCTGGAGCGCCGGGTGGCGCGGGCCGCCGCCGTGGTGCTCGGCACCTCGTCCGACCTGGTGGACCTGGCCCGCAGGGCCGGCGCCCGGGACGCCCGGCTCGCCGGGGTGTCGCTGCCCCGGCCGCGCCGGTCCGCCGAGCCCGTCGGCCCCGACCCGGTGCGCCCCAAGGTGCGGGCCGAACTCGGTGCTCTCGGCCGCCCGTTGCTCGTCGCCGTCGGCTCCCTTGACCGGCACCGCGGATACGACGTGCTCCTGGACGCGGCGCGTGCCTGGCGCGGCCTCGACCCCCTGCCGCTGCTCGTCATCGCGGGCGAGGGCCCGCTGCGCGGCGAGTTGACGCGCCGGATCGAGGACGAGGAGCTGCCGGTCCGGCTCATCGGCCGCAGTGAGGACACGGACGAACTGCTCGGCGCCGCCGACATCGCGCTGGTGTGCAGCAGTTGGGAGTCCCGCTCCGTGCTCGCCCAGGAGGCGCTGCACGCGGGCGTGCCGCTCGTCGCGACCGCCGTCGGCGGCATCCCCGACCTGGTCGGCGACGCGGCCGAACTCGTCCCGTACGGCGACCCGGAGGCGCTCGCCGCCGCGGTCGTCCGGCTGCTCGGCGACCCCGAGCACTGCGAGCGGCTCAGGGACAAGGGCGTACGGCAGGCCGCGGGCTGGCCCACCGAGGACGAGACGGTCACCCAAGTCCTCAGTGTCTACGACGAGTTGACCCAGCCCAGACCCATGGCCTGAGCGTCCGTCAAGGCACGTGTCGGCGCGCTCGCAGGGCCAGGCTCAAGGCCAGTACGGTCTGCGGGTCGTCCAGGTCGGTGCCCAGCAACTCCCCGATGCGGGCGAGGCGGTTGTACAGGGTCTGCCGGTTGAGGTGCAGCTCGCGGGCGGTCTCGGCCTTGCGGCCCGCATGCGCCAGATAGGTCTCCAGCGTGGGCAGCAGCGGCGGCTTGGAGCGGCGGTCGTGGTCGCGCAGCGGGCCGATCGCCCGGTCCACGAAGGCCGCCAGGTCCGGATGGTCGCGCAGCCGCCACAGCAGGAGGTCGATGTCCAGCCGGCGCGCGTCGTACCAGGGGCGGTCCGCGAGGCCCTGCGCCGCCGTCGCCGCCTCCGCCGCGTGCCGCAGCCCGGCCGACGCGGACGCCCAGCCGCCGGCCGCCGCGACCACCACCACGGGCGGCCGGGCGCCGGGCCGGTGCATGCCCGCACGCTCCACCCCGGCCCGCAGCGCCGCCGCGACCCGGTCCGCGACCGTCGAGCGCTCCGCCTCCGAGCGCAGCCCCAGCAGCAGCGGGACCCGGCCCTCGACCGGCCGCACACCCAGCAGCACCGGCATGCCGAGGGAGGCCAGCTCCTCCGCGACCGCGCGGGCCAGGACGGCCCAGTCACCGCTCCGGGCCCCGCCGGTACGGGCGGTGCCCCCGCCCGGCGTCAGGGTCTCGCCGAGCCGCATCACCACCGGCAGCAGCGGGCTGCCGCCCGGCTTGAAGCCCAGCACCCGGGCCTGCGCGGGCGCGTCCTCGGCGGCGATCCGGCCCTCGGCGAGGTCGCTCAGGAAGTCGCCCCGGCCACGCGCCGCCAGTTCCTCCTCCTGGCGGGCCTGCATCAGCACGACGGCCAGGATGCCCGCGGCCTGCTCGGCGGCCATGCGGTGCACGGGCGCCAGAGGCGCGCGGACCGGCAGCAGTACGAGCCGGGCGCGTACCGACCCTGGACCCGGGCCGCCCCCCGGCACGTCCACCAGCACCGAACCGGCGGGCGGCGGGGCATCCCTGTGCTGGCCGCGCAGCCCCTCCCACACCTGCAGCGGGTCCGCGCCCTCGGGTCCGGCCCCGGCCGCGTACAGGAGCAGGCCGTCGGCGGTCTCGAGGAAGACCGGGTTGCCGCCGAAGCCGGCCAGGATCTCCAGTACCTGCGGCACCCCGCCACCGTCCAACAGCGCCTGGGTGCAGCGCCGGTGCACCTCCTCCGCCCGCTGGAGCAGGGCGTAGTGGCCGTTGACGATCTCGGTGTGGATCTCCTCGGTGACCGTCACGAACGGCACCTCGCGGTGCAGCTGCACGAGCGGCAGCCCGGCGCCGCGGGCGCTGTCGACCAGGGCGGCGGGCAGCCGGGTGAAGCGCGGGCCCAGCTCCACCACCAGGGCGGCGATGCCACGCTCGGCGAGGGTGCGTACGAACGCGCGCTGCTCGGCGGGGCGGGCGCCGAGGCCGTAGCCCGTGGTGAGCAGCAGCTCCCCGCCCTTGAGCAGGGAGGCGATGTTGGGCACTTCGCCCGCGTGCACCCAGCGGACCGTGCGCCCCAGCCGGTCGGCGCCCGCCAGGATCTCCGGGAGCCCGCTGCGCAGCCCGGGCAGTTCGAGTGCCCGCTGAACGGTGATCCCGCCGCCCCGCGTGGCCGATCCGCTGCCCGTACCGCTGTCCGTACCGCTGTCCATGCAGCGGACGCTACCTGCGTGAACCCGTTCAGGACATCTCCGGTCCCGGCTACACCGGCTTGATGTTGTGGTTGAAGCGGAACACGTTGTCCGGGTCGTGGCGCCGCTTGACCTTCGCCAGGCGCAGGGTGTTCCCGACGCCAAGCCCCGCCCGTACGCGCTCGGGCCCCTCGTCGCCGATCAGGGTGAGGCACACGGCCCCGGTCCGCCACGGCCGGACGTCGGCACGGGCGTCCTTGACCCAGGCCGCGGCCCGCTCGTCACCGGCCGGGCCCGCCCACATCGCGAAGGGGTGCACCAGCCAGGGCGCGTGCCGGTGGGCCACCGGACGGTCGGCGGGTCCCGCGGCGCCTGCGCCGCCCCGCGGGACGAGCACGTACCGGCTGCCGGTCGGCTCCGGCATGGTCAGCGCGCGGGCGCAGAAGACGTCCACCAGGTCGTCGGGCAGGCCCGCGAGGCACTCCGCCGACCCGTGGGTGCGCAGTCCGGGCGGCGCGGCGGGCAGGTAGGGGGCGTCGGCGTACGGCACCGCCCCGGCGAACTCCGCCTCGTGGGGCAGCACGAGCAGCGGCGCGGCGAGCCGGCGCAGCCCGGCCGGGCCGCCCGCGTACGTCAGCAGCGCCGCGCACACCAGCCGCCCGGCCAGGCGCTTTGGCAGGAACGGCGCGGGTGTGCCGGTGGTGTACAGGACGGCGCCGCCCGCCGCGTCGGGACCGGCGGCGATGACCTCGCGGAAGGCGCGCACCAGATCGCGGCCGCGGTCCGGCCGGCACACGACCAGGGCGAGGGAGAACTCGGGCAGCGGGTGCAGGCGCAGGGTGAGCGCGGTGGCGATGCCGAAGTTGCCGCCGCCGCCGTGCAGCGCCCAGAACAGCTCGGGGTTCTCGTCGGCGCCGGCCCGCACCCGCTCGGCGTCGGCGGTCACCAGCTCCACGCCGAGCAGGTCGTCGACGGCGAGCCCGAAGGCGCGGTCCAGCCGGCCGGTGCCGCCGCCCAGCACGAAGCCGCCGACGCCGATGCCCGGGGCGCACCCGCCGCTGCTCGCCAGGCCGTACGGCCGGGTGGCCCGGTCCAGGTCGCGCAGGGTGGCCCCGCCCTCGACCCGGGCCGTCGCCGCCCCGGGGCGCACGCTCACCCCGCGCATGCGCCGCAGATCGACCACGAGCGCCCCGTCGCCCAGGGCCGTGCCCGCCACCGCGTGCCCGCCGCCGCGCACCGCGATGCGCAGGTCCAGGTCCCGGCCGAAGCGCACGGCCCGGACGACGTCCGCCGCGTCCGCGCACCGCGCGATCACCGCCGGCCGCCGGTCGACCGCGGCGTTGAACACGGCACGGGCCGCGTCGTAGCCGGCGTCTCCCGGGGCGAACACGTCGCCGGCGAGATCCGCGCGCAACGCGGTGAGGGCCGTGCCCGCCGTCGAGCGGATTCCCATGGCCGCCCCTTTCCCGAGGGGGGCAGACTGTGCTTCCAGCCTAGGGCGGGCCGGGTGATCGGTGGGGGTCAGCCGCCGTAGGCGCCCGAGGCCGTCAGGCGCAGGGCCGTGTCGATCAGCGGGACGTGGCTGAAGGCCTGTGGGAAGTTGCCGACCTGGCGCTTGCGGGTCGGGTCCCACTCCTCGGCGAGCAGACCGAGGTCGTTGCGCAGCGACAGCAGCTTCTCGAACAGCTTGCGGGCCTCGTCCACGCGTCCGATCATCGCGAGGTCGTCCGCCATCCAGAACGAGCAGGCGAGGAAGGCGCCCTCGTCCCCGGGGAGGCCGTCGACGCCCTTGCGGTCGCCCTCGGTGGGGTAGCGCAGGATGAAGCCGTCCGGAGTGGACAGCTCCCGCTGGATCGCCTCGATGGTGCCGATCACCCGCTTGTCGTCCGGCGGCAGGAAGCCCATCTGCGGGATCAGCAGCAGGGAGGCGTCCAGCTCCTTGGAGCCGTAGGACTGGGTGAAGGTGTTGCGCTCCTTGTCGTAGCCCTTCTCGCACACGTCCCGGTGGATGTCGTCGCGCAGTTCGCGCCACCGCTCCAGCGGGCCGTCCGCGTCGCCGGACTCGATCAGCTTGATGGTGCGGTCCACCGCGACCCAGGCCATCACCTTGGAGTGCACGAAGTGGCGGCGCGGGCCGCGCACCTCCCAGATGCCCTCGTCCGGCTCGTCCCAGTGGTCCTCCAGGTAGCGGATCAGCTTCAGCTGGAGCAGCGACGCGTAGTCGTTGCGGGCCAGGCCCGTCATGTGGGCCAGGTGCAGGGCCTCGGTGACCTCGCCGTACACGTCGAGCTGGAGCTGGTGCGCGGCGCCGTTGCCGACCCGGACCGGGGCGGACTTCTCGTAGCCGGGCAGCCAGTCCAGCTCCGCCTCGCCCAGCTCGCGCTCGCCCGCGATGCCGTACATGATCTGCAGGTTCTCCGGGTCGCCGGCCACCGCCCGCAGCAGCCACTCGCGCCAGGCGCGGGCCTCCTCGCGGTAGCCGGTGCGCAGCAGCGAGGACAGGGTGATCGCCGCGTCCCGCAGCCAGGTGTAGCGGTAGTCCCAGTTGCGTACGCCGCCGATGTCCTCGGGCAGGGACGTGGTGGGCGCGGCGACGATGCCGCCCGTGGGGGCGTAGGTCAGGGCCTTCAGCGTGATCAGGGAGCGGATCACGGCCTCGCGGTACGGCCCGTGGTACGTGCAGTGCTCGACCCATTCGCGCCAGAACTCCTCGGTCGCCTCCAGCGACTGCTCCGGCTCGGGCAGCCCGGGCGGCTCCCGGTGCGAGGGCTGCCAGGAGATGGTGAACGCGATCCGGTCGCCGGGGGCGACCGTGAAGTCGGCGTAGGTCGTGAGCGACTTGCCGTAGGTCTCCGCGGTGGTGTCGAACCACACCGAGTCCGGGCCGGCGACCGCGACCGTGCGCCCGTCGTGCTTGTGCACCCAGGGCACGACCCGGCCGTAGGAGAAGCGCATCCGCAGGGCGGAGCGCATCGGCACCCGGCCGGTGACGCCCTCGACGATCCTGATCAGCTGCGGGGCGCCGTCACGCGGGGGCATGAAATCCGTCACGCGGACCGTGCCGCGCGGGGTGTCCCACTCGGACTCCAGGATCAGTGAGTCGCCGCGGTAGGTGCGCCGGGCGGCCGTGGGCGGCTGCGCGTCGGCCGCGTGGGCGGGGCCGAGCCGCCAGAATCCGTGCTCCTCGGTGCCCAGCAGACCGGCGAAGATGGCATGTGAGTCGAAGCGGGGCAGGCACAGCCAGTCCACTGTGCCGTCCCGGCAGACCAGCGCCGCGGTCTGCATGTCTCCGATGAGTGCGTAATCTTCGATGCGCCCGGCCACGTGCAACTCCAGTCGAACGGCCACGTCACCCCGGAACGGGGTTGTCGCTAATTGCGGTCAAGGGGTTCGTTGTTAAGCGTCGTTGAGTGTTGAAGCAAATCAGCCGCTCGGCCCTGAGGCAAAACGACGATCACAACTCAACGAACTGACGAGCTCTCGTTGTTCCGGTGGATACGGGCGGGGGTGTGCCGTCTTGCCGGCCGGGCTCGGCAGCGAGTGTCCGAGCAGGATACGACGCACGTAGATGATCTGCGTGCCGCTCCGGGCAACCTGTGTGGGCCGAACGAGTGAGCAATGGGTGAGAAGCGGGTAAGCAGTGCGTGCCCGTGTCGACGTGTGCGCGGAGCGTGGCCGGAAGCCATCTCCTTGCGGCGCTGATACCCTGGTAGCCCGTGGACCGGTGGGCGCCCCCGAGCGAAATGCAGCAAATGCAACAGAAGGGGTCCCCCGAACCGCAGCGACGGCACCCCGGAAGTCTCCGGACCAGGAGCCGCACCGCACTCCAGACCGCGACCACGGGAGCCCCCTCTTGGCCATGCTGCCCAAATCCACGACGACCAAGCACATCTTCGTCACCGGGGGTGTCGCCTCCTCGCTCGGCAAGGGCCTCACCGCCTCCAGCCTGGGCATGCTCCTCAAGGCCCGGGGGCTGCGCGTCGTGATGCAGAAGCTCGACCCGTACCTGAACGTCGACCCGGGCACGATGAACCCGTTCCAGCACGGTGAGGTGTTCGTCACCAACGACGGCGCCGAGACCGACCTGGACATCGGGCACTACGAGCGCTTCCTCGACCGTGACTTGGACGGCAGCGCCAATGTCACCACCGGGCAGGTCTACTCGACCGTGATCGCCAAGGAGCGGCGCGGCGAGTACCTGGGCGACACCGTGCAGGTCATCCCGCACATCACCAACGAGATCAAGCACCGCATCCGGCGCATGGCCACCGACGAGGTGGACGTCGTGATCACCGAGGTGGGCGGCACCGTCGGCGACATCGAGTCGCTGCCGTTCCTGGAGACCGTCCGCCAGGTGCGGCACGAGGTGGGCCGGGACAACGTCTTCGTGGTGCACATCTCGCTGCTGCCCTACATCGGTCCGTCCGGCGAGCTGAAGACCAAGCCGACCCAGCACTCGGTCGCCGCCCTGCGCAACATCGGCATCCAGCCCGACGCGATCGTGCTGCGCTGCGACCGCGAGGTGCCCACCGCGATCAAGCGCAAGATCTCGCTGATGTGCGACGTCGACGAGGCCGCCGTGGTCGCCTGCCCCGACGCCCGTTCGATCTACGACATCCCGAAGGTCGTGCACACCGAGGGCCTGGACGCCTATGTCGTCCGCAAGCTGGACCTGCCGTTCCGCGATGTGGACTGGACGACCTGGGACGACCTGCTGGACCGCGTCCACAACCCCGAGCACGAGGTCACCCTGGCGCTGGTCGGCAAGTACATCGACCTGCCCGACGCCTACCTCTCGGTCACCGAGGCGCTGCGCGCGGGCGGCTTCGCCAACCGGGCCCGCGTGAAGATCAAGTGGGTCACCTCGGACGACTGCAAGACCCCGGCCGGCGCCCAGGCGCAGCTCGCCGACGTCGACGGCATCTGCATCCCGGGCGGCTTCGGCGACCGCGGCGTGCTCGGCAAGGTCGGCGCGATCCGCTACGCCCGCGAGAACCGGATCCCGCTGCTCGGCCTCTGCCTCGGCCTGCAGTGCATCGTGATCGAGGCCGCGCGCGACCTGGCCGACATCCCGGACGCCAACTCGACCGAGTTCGACTCCGCCACCGCCCACCCGGTCATCTCCACCATGGCCGAACAGCTCGACATCGTCGCAGGCGAGGGCGACATGGGCGGCACCATGCGCCTGGGCATGTACCCGGCGAAGCTGGCCGAGGGCTCGATCGTGCGCGAGGTCTACGACGGCAAGGAGTACGTCGAGGAGCGCCACCGGCACCGCTACGAGGTCAACAACGCCTACCGCGCGGAGCTGGAGAAGAAGGCGGGCATCGTGTTCTCCGGGACGTCGCCGGACGGCAAGCTCGTCGAGTACGTCGAGTACCCGCGCGATGTGCACCCTTATCTGGTCGCCACGCAGGCGCACCCGGAGCTGCGCTCGCGCCCGACCCGCCCGCACCCGCTGTTCGCCGGCCTCGTGCAGGCGGCGGTGCGGCGGGCGGTCGGGGCGGAGCGTGATTCCGAGTAACACACCGGCGGTACGGTGGCCGGGGTGCGCCCCCGCACAGGTGGGCGCCCCGGTTTCTCGTGTGCACGCGGAAGGACAGGGCATGACGATCAAGGACACCCCGGAGGAATGGGAGATCCGGGCGACCGAGACTCCCTTCGTGGGGAACAAGACCTCCGTCCGCACGGACGAGGTGGTCATGCCCGACGGCGCGGTGGTCCGCCGCGACTACCAGGTCCACCCCGGCTCCGTGGGCGTGCTCGCCCTCGACGAGGAGGACCGGGTCCTGGTCATCCGCCAGTACCGGCACCCGGTCCGGCAGAAGCTGTGGGAGATCCCGGCGGGACTGCTCGACGTGCCCGGCGAGAACCCGCTGTCCGCGGCCCAGCGCGAGCTGTACGAGGAAGCGCACGTCAAGGCCGAGGACTGGCGTGTGCTGACCGACGTGTACACCACCGCGGGCGGCTGTGACGAGGCCGTACGGGTCTTCCTGGCCCGGAACCTGTCCGAGGCGGACGGCGAGCGCTTCGCCGTCGAGGACGAGGAGATCGACCTGGAGTACGCGCGCGTGCCCGTCGACGAGCTGGTGCGCGGTGTGCTGGCCGGGGAGCTGCACAACAACTGCCTCGTGGTGGGTGTCTTCTCGCTGGTCGCCGCCCGGGCCGGCGGCGGTCTCGACGCGCTGCGCCCGGCCGACGCGCCCTGGCCCGCGCGCCCCTTCGCCTCCTGAGTCCGGCCACCCCACCACCGGTGTGACGATCGCCTGATGCGATCGGGCGACCCACCCGCCGCGCTCCGCCCGGATCGTCGCAGAGCGTGAACTAGGCTCCTCGCGGATGAGCCGAAGAGAAGGCGCGGCGCCCGGACCGGAGTCCCGGCGGACCGTGCGTGCGGTGGGACGGGAGTGTGGCCCGTGACGGATCAGGCGGTGGACACCGGCGGCGTGCAGCTGTTTGGACCCCCGACCGCGGAAGGCCAGTTCCTGGGCCGTACAAGGGAGTTGAAGGAACTGCGCGCCGACATCGAGCGCGCGGGGCTCGACACCATCGCCGGGCGCAAGGCCCCCCGCGCCCGGGTGCTCCTGGTCGCGGGCCGGCCGGGCTCCGGCCGCAGCGCGCTGGCCGGCGAGCTGGCCCGGCAGGTCGCCGACCGTTACCCCGACGGCGTGCTGCGCGCCCGGCTCGGCGAGCCCGACGGCACCCCCGTCCCGGTCGAGCGCGCCGCCCGCGACCTGCTGACCGTGCTCGGGCTGCCCACCCCGCCCGGCGCCGCCGAGGACGATCTGACCGCCGATCTGCGCGAGGCCCTGGCCGGGCGCCGGGTGCTGCTCCTGCTCGACGACGCGAGCAGCGCCGAGCAGGTCGACATGCTGCTCCCGGACAGCCCGGAGTGCCTGGTCGTCGCCGTCTCCCAGGGCCCGCTGACCGGGATCGCGGACGTCCGCCCGTGCACCGTGGGCGGGCTCGACACCAAGTCGGCCCTGGACCTGCTGACCCGGTACACCGGCTCGGTGCGCATCACCGTCGACCCGCGCTCCGCCGAGGACCTCGTCGAGGCGTGCCAGGCCCAGCCCACCGCCCTCACCCTGGCCGGCGGCTGGCTCGCCGCCCGCCCCCAGGCGGCCGTCGCCGACCTGGCCAAGCGCCTGCATGCGGAGAGTGACGAGCAGACTCCGCTCGGCCGGGTGTTCCGGCTCGTCCACGAGTCCCTGCCCGGGCCCGCGGCCCGGATACTGCGACTGCTCAGCCTGGCCCCCGCGGGCCTGGTCGACCCGCACACCGCCTCCGCCCTGGCCGGCTGTTCGGTCGGCGCCGCCCACACCACCCTCGACGACTTCGTCGCGCTCGGCCTGCTGCGCGCGGTGGCCTCCCCGCTGCCGCAGTACGAGGTCCCCGGCTGCCTCCACCCCCTGCTGCGCGCCCTCGCCGAGGCCCAGCACCGGCCGGGCGAGCTGCAACTGGCCCGGGCCCGGATGCTGGAGCGGACCGTGCGCCTGCTCCACTCCTGCCGGGCGATCACCGAGACGGACAACCCCGAGGTCCGCGCGAAGCTCCAGGGCCTGCCCCGCACCCTGCGCTTCCCGACACCGCGGGCCGCCGCCGACTGGCTGCGCATCCGCCGGACCGCGCTGCTGGCCGCCGCGCGGCTCGCGGTCGCCGACGGTGAGCTGGACACGCTCGCTCGCCGGCTGATGTCCCAGCTGGTCAGGGCCATGGTGGCGCACTTCGGCACCCAGGCGGCCGCCGCTGATCTGTACGGCATCCACGGCCTCGTGCTCGATGTCGCCGAGCGCCGGAACCTGCCCAGGGAGCGGGCCGCCGCGCTGCTGAACCTCGGCGACCTGGACGCCCGGACCGGCCGCACGGCCGAGGCGCTGGTCCGCTACCGGGCCGCGCTGGACGCCGCGCGGGAGGCGAACGACCCGTATGCGACCGGCCGCGCGATGGAATCCGTAGGCGGCGCGCACCAGGAGCTGGGGGACCACGACCGGGCCGCCGACTGGTTCGGGCGGGCCCTCGCCGAGCGGCTGGCCCGCGACGAGCGGGCGGACGCCGCCCGGCTCTACGGCCGGATCGCCACCGCCCACACCTACGCGGGCCGCTACGGCGAGGCGCTCAGGGGCTGGCGCGCGGCCGTCGTCGGCTACCGCAAGGCGGGCGATGTCGCCGCGCAGGCGCGGGCGTTGAGCGAGCTGGCGCGGGTCCAGGAGTACGCCGGACGGCCCGAGGATTCGCTGCGCACCTGCCAGGAGGCGGTGGAGTGGGCGCGCCGCGCCGAGGACGTGCGGCTGCAGGCGGCCCTGCAACTGCGGCTCGCCGACACCCTGGACCACCTCGGCGACAGCGCCGCCGCCCGACTGCACCGCAGCACCGCCGAGCGCATGCTGGGTGAGGAGGCGCAGGACCCCCAGGAGGGCCGGGCGAGCGAGTCAGACCCGGAACACGGTGCTAACGCCTACGAAATCCGTAGTACACCCGACGAAGATTGATGCAATGAAAGGCTAGACAGCCGGAACACCTTCATTAAACTGGCTCTGCCGCACCTTCTCCTGCGGTGTATCCCGGTGTGCCCGCGCGTGCCCGGAATATCTTGCAACGCCCCCACATCCTCTGAGCCAAGGACCGTGATCGACGTGAAGGTCGGCATCCCCCGCGAGGTCAAGAACAACGAGTTCCGGGTGGCCATCACCCCCGCCGGCGTGCACGAACTGGTACGCGGCGGTCACCAGGTCGTCGTCGAGCGCGCCGCCGGCGTCGGCTCCTCGATCCCGGACGACGAGTACGTCGCCGCGGGCGCCGAGATCCTGGAGACCGCCGACGAGGTGTGGGCCGCCGCCGACCTGCTGCTGAAGGTCAAGGAGCCCGTCGCGGAGGAGTACCACCGGCTCCGCAAGGACCAGACGCTCTTCACCTACCTGCACCTGGCCGCCTCCAAGGAGTGCACCGACGCCCTGCTGGAGTCCGGCACGACGGCGATCGCGTACGAGACCGTCGAGCTGCCGGGCCGCGCCCTGCCGCTGCTCGCCCCGATGTCCGAGGTCGCGGGCCGGCTGGCCCCGCAGGTCGGCGCCTACCACCTGATGCGCGCGAGCGGCGGCCGTGGCGTGCTGCCCGGCGGTGTGCCGGGCGTGCTGGCCGCCAGGGCCGTCGTCATCGGCGGCGGCGTCTCCGGCTGGAACGCCGCTCAGATCGCCATCGGCATGGGCTTCCAGGTGACCCTGCTCGACAAGGACATCAACAAGCTCAAGGAGGCCGACAAGGTCTTCGGGACGAAGATCCAGACCGTCGTCTCCAACGCCTTCGAGCTGGAGAAGGCATGCCTGGAGGCCGACCTGGTGATCGGCGCCGTCCTCATCCCGGGCGCCAAGGCCCCGAAGCTGGTCACCAACGAGCTGGTCTCCCGGATGAAGGCGGGAAGTGTCCTTGTCGACATCGCGATCGACCAGGGCGGCTGCTTCGAGGACTCCCGCCCGACCACGCACGCCGAGCCGACCTTCCCGGTCCACGACTCGGTCTTCTACTGCGTCGCCAACATGCCGGGCGCGGTGCCCAACACCTCCACCTACGCGCTGACCAACGCCACCCTGCCGTACATCGTGTCGCTCGCGAACAACGGCTGGGCCGAGGCGCTGCGCCGGGACCCCGCGCTGGCCAAGGGCCTCAACACCCATGACGGCAAGGTGGTTTACCGAGAGGTCGCCGAGGCACACGGCCTGGAGCACGTGGCGCTGGAGAGTCTGCTCGGTTAAGTCACCTTTTCGTAAAGGCGATACGTCAACTCGGCGCGTCAACCGCACGCACTCGGCCGGACCTTGTCCCGCAAGGTCCGGCCGGATGTGTGTATGGTCACTTTGCGGCTCTCGGTCAACTCGCCTCGAACGTAACCCTTCGACCGATTCGTACACGGGTGAAACCTGCTGTGCGACGGCCGTACGCCCTTGACAGAGGGATGTTTCATTGCCGACACATCCTGCCGGGTCCGGCGGATTGTGTTGCTGCGGACCGCCGACACGCCATAGAGTCGCCAACCGTCGGCATGGTGCCACGCTGACCTGTCTAGAAGTTCCCTGGTCACCAAGGAGGTAAGACGACTTGTGAATGAGTCGACATTTTCTCCCGGGGGTGGTCAACCAGGAATGCCTGTACGGGGCCGGGGTCCCGCGGGGTTCGAGGCTGTCGGCTCCGTCGCCGTGCGCACCTTCGCAGCCCACCAGAGTCACCGGATTCCTGGGGTGACTCAGCCAGCACACCAGAGCATGGATGGCCATCACGTGAACGCCATGGCCGGCGACGGAAGTGGCGCGCCCCACAACCACTTCGCCGACTACGACGAACTGCCCGACGGGCACTTCTACGACCCTGACGCCGAGTACGAGCCCGACCCCGAGTACGCGGCCACGCTCGCGCCCGACGCTGCCCGCCAGCGCCGCGAGCGCATCGGCCCGACCGGGCGTCCGCTGCCGTACTTCCCGATCCCGGGTCCGCTGACCGACCACGGACCCGCGAAGATCATCGCGATGTGCAACCAGAAGGGCGGCGTCGGCAAGACCACGTCGACCATCAATCTGGGTGCCGCGCTCGCGGAGTACGGCCGGCGCGTACTGCTCGTGGACTTCGACCCGCAGGGCGCGCTGTCGGTCGGTCTCGGCGTCAACCCGATGGAGCTCGACCTCACCGTCTACAACCTGCTCATGGAGCGGGGCATGTCGGCGGACGAGGTCCTCCTGAAGACCGCGGTCCCCAACATGGACCTGCTCCCGAGCAACATCGACCTGTCGGCCGCCGAGGTCCAGCTGGTCTCCGAGGTCGCCCGCGAGTCGACGCTGCAGCGCGCCCTGAAGCCGCTGCTGCCCGACTACGACTACATCGTGATCGACTGCCAGCCCTCGCTCGGCCTGCTCACCGTCAACGCCCTGACGGCAGCACACAAGGTCATCGTGCCGCTGGAGTGCGAGTTCTTCGCCCTGCGCGGGGTGGCGCTGCTCACCGAGACCATCGAGAAGGTCCAGGAGCGGCTCAACCCGGAGCTGGAGCTCGACGGGATCCTCGCCACGATGTACGACTCGCGCACGGTGCACAGCCGCGAGGTGCTCGCGCGTGTCGTCGAGGCGTTCGACGACCACGTCTACCACACGGTCATCGGCCGCACGGTCCGCTTCCCGGAGACCACGGTCGCCGGTGAGCCCATCACCACGTACGCCTCCAACTCCGTCGGTGCCGCCGCCTATCGCCAGCTCGCCAGGGAGGTGCTCGCCCGGTGTCACGCCGAGTGAGTCTGCCCGGGGCCGACGAACTGTTCCGTACGACAGGGGGGATGGCGCTCCAGGCGTCCACTCCTCGGCGCCAGGCCAACGGCGAGGCCCGGGTGCCGGCTCCCGCGGGGGAGAGCGACGCGGCCGCCGCCGACGACGCGCCGCAGTCCGTGCCCGTGCGGGGCGGCGACGGTGAGGGCGCGGAGCATGTGGCGGCGGAGGCGGAGCCGGCCGACGCCGGCGCGTCCCGCAGCCGCACCGCCGCGGAGCGCTCCGCGCGGCGTCAGGCGGTGCAGGAAGGTTCTTCTGCCGCTTCCGCCTCCGCCGCCTCTGCTGCTTCCGCCGCCGGTCAGCAGTCGCGCAAGCGTGGACGTGCCGCTGCGCGGCGGCCCAGTGGGCGCGAGCGGCACGACGAGAAGATCACCGTGTATGTGTCCGCCGAGGAACTGATGGACCTGGAGCATGCGCGCCTGGTTCTGAGGGGCGAGCACGGGTTGGCTGTCGACCGTGGGCGCATTGTGCGTGAGGCGGTCGCCGTGGTGCTGGCTGATCTGGAGTCTCGGGGGGATGCGAGTATTTTGGTGCGGCGGTTGCGGGGGCGCTGAGCGCTTGGCTTGGGCCGTGAGGGGTTGTTGTTCGTCTGCGGCGCCGTTGTGGCTTGTCGCGCAGTTCCTCGCGCCCCTGTGGTGGTGGCGGTTGTTGGTTGTCTGCGGCGCTGTTGTGGCTGGTTGCGCAGTTCCCCGCGCCCCTTTCGGTGGTGGCGGTTGTTGGTTGGGTGCGGTGCCGTTGTGGGTGGTTGCGCAGTTCCCCGCGCCCCTGGCGGTGGTGACGGGTTGTTGGTTGTCTGCGGCGTCGTTGTGGGTGGTTGCGCGGTTCCTCGCGCCCCTTTTGGTGGTGGCGGTTGTTGGTTGGGTGCGGGTTCTTCGTGGTTCGGTGGTCTGTGTTCCTTTGGGTGGGCTGGTGGGGTTTGCTGGGGTGCTTGGAGGTAGCCTGCGGGGGTCATGACCTCGAACGAGTCTTTTGCCCGTGGCGCATCCGTCGGCCGTCGGCGTGCGCTGGGCCGGGGTCCGGGCGTCGCGCCGCCGGCCGATGTGGCCGAGCCGGAGTTCGATGAGCCTGCCGTCGCCGACGGTGTGTTCAAGGTGCGGCTCGCCAACTTCGAGGGGCCCTTCGATCTGCTGCTCCAGCTGATCTCGAAGCACAAGCTCGACGTCACCGAGGTCGCGCTCTCCAAGGTCACCGACGAGTTCATGGCGCACATCCGGGCGATGGGGCCGGACTGGGACCTGGACCAGACGACCGAGTTCCTGGTCGTGGCCGCCACCCTGCTCGACCTGAAGGCGGCCCGGCTGCTGCCCGCAGCCGAGATCGAGGACGAGGCTGACCTCGCCCTGCTGGAGGCCCGCGACCTGCTGTTCGCCCGGCTGCTCCAGTACCGCGCGTACAAACAGATCGCCGACATCTTCAACCGCCGGCTCGTCGAGGAGGCCCGGCGCTACCCCCGTACCGTGGGCCTCGAACCGCACCACGCCGAACTGCTGCCCGAGGTCGTCATCAGCATCGGCCCCGAGGGCTTCGCCCGGCTCGCGGTCAAGGCGATGCAGCCCAGGCCGAAGCCCCAGGTGTACGTCGACCACATCCACGCGCCGCTGGTCAGCGTGCAGGAGCAGGCGGGCCTCGTGGTCGCCCGGCTCAGGGAACTGGGCGAGGCCAGCTTCCGGGCCCTCGTCGAGGACACCGACGACACGCTCACCGTGGTCGCCCGCTTCCTCGCCCTGCTGGAGCTGTACCGCGAGAAGGCCGTGGCCCTGGACCAGGAGACCGCGCTCGGCGAGCTGATCGTGCGCTGGACCGGCGGCGACGGCGACGACGCACCGACGGTGACGGACGAGTTCGACCGGCCGCCCGAGGAGCCCAAGGAGGAGAAGAAGGCGTGAGCGAGGACACCAGCGGGCTCCCGGCGGGCGCGCCCACCGTCGCGGACCTCGATCTCCGGCCCGCCCTTGAGGCGGTGCTCATGGTCGTGGACGAGCCGGCGACCGAGGAGCACCTCGCCAAGATCCTGCAGCGGCCCAAGCGGCAGATCGGGGACGCGCTGCGCGCGCTGGCCGACGAGTACACCATGCAGGGCCGCGGCTTCGAACTGCGGCTCGTCGCCGGTGGCTGGCGCTTCTACACCCGCCCCGCGTACGCGGCCGCCGTCGAGGGCTTCGTCCTGGACGGCCAGCAGGCCCGGCTCACCCAGGCCGCGCTGGAGACCCTGGCCGTGGTCGCCTACCGCCAGCCGGTCAGCCGTAGCCGCGTCTCGGCCGTACGCGGTGTCAACTGCGACGGTGTCATGCGCACCCTCCTGCAACGCGGTCTGGTCGAGGAGGCGGGCACGGAACCCGAAACAGGTGCGATCCTGTACGGGACGACGAACTACTTCCTGGAGCGGATGGGCCTGCGCGGTCTGGACGAGCTCCCGGAGCTCGCGCCCTTCCTCCCGGAGGCGGAGGCGATCGAGGCCGAGACCCAGGAGGGCGTGCCGTCGTTCGACCCGGACGCACCCGATGCGCCCGGCGGTCAGGACGCAGACGACTAAGACGGAATTTTGATGCGAAGCAGCGGCAGCGGCAGGAACGGCGGGCGCGGCAACCACCGCGGTGCCGGCAACAACAGGGACGAGCGGCAGGGGCAGGGCCGTCCCCGCAAGCCCCGCCCCGAGGAGCGCCGCTACGACGTCGGCCCCGGCGCGACGAAGGACGGCCCCCGGTCCGGACGCGGCGGTGCCGCGCGCGGTGGCGCCAAGGGCGGGCCCAGGCAGTCCCAGCAGCGCGACGGGCGTACCGACCCGGGACGTTCCCGCGAGTACGAGGTACGCGCCGAGGAGCGCAACCGCGAGCGGTATGCCGACAAGAAGGACGTCAAGCCGCCCAAGACCTTCCCGGGCGCCGAGCAGGAGGGCGAGCGGCTGCAGAAGGTGCTCGCGCGCGCGGGCTACGGCTCCCGCCGGGCCTGCGAGGAGCTGATCGACCAGGCCCGCGTCGAGGTCAACGGGGAGATCGTCACCGAGCAGGGCAAGCGCGTCGACCCGGAGAAGGACGAGGTCAAGGTCGACGGGCTGACCGTCGCCACGCAGTCGTACCAGTTCTTCTCGCTCAACAAGCCGGCCGGCGTCGTGTCCACCATGGAGGACCCCGACGGCCGCCAGTGCCTCGGCGACTACGTCACCAACCGGGAGACCAGGCTCTTCCACGTCGGCCGGCTCGACACCGAGACCGAGGGCGTCATCCTGCTCACCAACCACGGCGAGCTGGCGCACCGGCTGACCCACCCCAGGTACGGCGTGAAGAAGACCTACCTCGCCGCGATCGTCGGCCCGATCCCGCGGGACCTGGGCAAGCGCCTCAAGGACGGCATCCAGCTGGAGGACGGGTACGCGCGCGCGGACCACTTCCGGGTGGTCGAGCAGACCGGCAAGAACTACCTGGTCGAGGTGACCCTGCACGAGGGCCGCAAGCACATCGTGCGCCGCATGCTCGCCGAGGCCGGCTTCCCGGTGGAGAAGCTGGTGCGCACCGCCTTCGGCCCCATCACCCTCGGCGACCAGAAGTCGGGCTGGCTGCGCCGTCTGTCGAACACCGAGGTCGGGATGCTGATGAAGGAAGTCGAGCTCTGAGGGCCTGACGGCTTGTGCACCGGGCAACCCCCTCTTTATAGTCGTGGTGACTATTAAAAGGAGGGGGTGTCGGTGCAGGGCTACGACAAGCACGCGTACGAACTCTTCGCCGTCACCGTCGACCTGGCGGTCCTCACCGTCCGCGAGGGCGCCCTGCACGTACTGCTCGTCGAGCGCGGGCAGCAGCCGTACGCCGGCCGCTGGGCACTGCCCGGCGGCTTTCTGCTGCCCGACGAGTCGGCGGAGACCGCCGCCCGGCGCGAACTGGCCGAGGAGACCGGGCTCGGCGACGTCACCGGGCTGCACCTGGGGCAGTTGCGCACCTACAGCGAGCCCGGCCGCGACCCGCGGATGCGGGTCGTCTCGGTCGCCTTCACCGCGCTGCTGCCCGACGCCCCCGAACCCCGCGGTGGTGGCGACGCCGCCCAGGCCCGCTGGCTGCCGTACGACGCGGCCCCGCCGCTCGCCTTCGACCACGGCCTGATCCTGGCCGACGCCCGCGAGAGGGTCGGCGCCCAGCTCGAACACACCTGTGCCGCCACCGCCTTCTGCCCGGCCGCCTTCACGCTCGGCGAGCTGCAACAGGTCTACGAGGCGGTCTGGGGCAGCACGCTCGACCGCGCCAACTTCCGCCGCAAGGTGCTCGCCACGCCCGGCTTCGTCGAACCGGCCGCCGGAGCCGCCCGGCTGACCGGCGGCCGCGGCAAGCCGGCCGCCCTCTACCGCGCGGGCGGCGCCACCACCCTGCACCCGCCCCTGCTCCGACCGTCCAGGGAAGGACGTTCCGCATGACCGGCACCGTCTCCAAGCGCGCCGCCACCGGATCCCTGCTGGGCCTCGCCCTCGGGGACGCGCTCGGCTTCCCCACCGAGTTCGACGACGTCCCGTCGATCCTCGCCAAGTGCGGTCCCTGGCGGGAGATGGAGCTGCCGCACCGGGCCTTCGTCTCGGACGACACACAGATGACGCTGGCCCTGGGGCGGGGGCTGCGCACGGCCATGGACCGCGGGGTGCTCGGGCCGAAGCGCCTGGAGCGGCCGCTGCGCGAGGAGTTCGTCGACTGGTACCAGTCGCCGGAGAACAACCGGGCCCCGGGCCGTACCTGTCTGACCGCGTGCAGCCTGCTGAAGGAGGAGGGGCGCGGCTGGCAGGAGGCCAGCCAGCTCGGCTCCAAGGGGTGCGGCGCCAACATGCGGGTGGCGCCCGTCGGGCTCGCCCCCGGGCTGAGCGACGAACAGCGGGCGGGCGCCGCCCAGTTGCAGTCCGCGCTCACCCATGGCCACCCCACGGCACTGGCCGCCTCCGACCTCACCGCTCGCGCCGTACGGCTGCTCGCCCAGGGCGCCGAGCCCGCCGGACTGGTCGGCCTGCTGCGCGCGTACGCCCGCGACAACCGCACCCGCTACCACCACGCCTGGCTCGGCGACCTGTGGACCCGCGCGCAGGACGCCACGCCCGAGCAGTTCGTCGCGCGCGGCTGGGACGAGTGCCTGGCGATCCTTGACCGCATCGAGGACGCCCTGCGCACGCCCGCGCCGGAGACCGACCCGTGCCTGGCCACCGGGGCGGGCTGGATCGCCGAGGAGGCCCTGGCGACCGGCCTGCTGTGCTTCCTGCTCTTCCCCGAGGAGCCGGTCACCGCCCTGCGCCGCGCCGCCTGCTCCAGCGGTGACTCCGACTCCATCGCCTGCCTCACCGGGGCCTTCGCGGGCGCCTGGCTCGGCACGGACGCCTGGCCGCCGGAATGGACGGACCGCATCGAGTACCGGACAGACCTCCTCACACTGGGCGCGCTCTGGGACGATTAGCCCGTGACCGGCGGACTCGCGTGCAGGGCTGAGGTGCGGCGGGTCCGGGACAGGAAGTCCGCCACGCGGCGGTGGTCCGGTTCTGCGGGGAGCGGGGTGCCGAGTGCGGCCCGTTCGGTCTCCGCGGCCAGGCGGGTCATCCGGGCCTCGACCTCCGGCCACGGGACCTCGCCGCGCCGCACCGCCAGCAGGGCATCCCGCCGGTCGCCGACCTCGACCGTCAGCACGCCCGTGCGCAGCAGATCGCGGGCGGTCGTGAGCAGGCGCAGCAGATGCATCGCGTGCTTCCAGCGCGGTGCGCCGCGCCCGCGCAGGTCGGCTTCGAGCTTCCTGCGCTGGCTCAGGGCGTACCGCGTGAACGAGTCGTACACCTGGCGGGAGAGGAACGCCCCGCGCAGCGCCAGCAGTTCGCGGCCCGTGTCGTCCAGATGCGCCACCAGCGGCGAGTGCAGGCACTCCAGGACGTTCGGGTTCGCGCGCAGCGCCAGCCCGCAGAAGCGCTCCAGCTCCCAGCTGAACTGCTCGGGCGCCGGGCCCGCCACATGCGTCGGCGGCTTCTCGAACCGCCAGAACAGGGGAGTGGGCGCCAGGAACACACCGCGCCGGTCGGTGTCACTGGCGTCGGTCGCGAGGCCGAAGGCACGGGAGCCCATCACACAGGCGTAGATCGTGTGGTCGCGTACCAGGTCCAGGGGCTGCATGCCCGGGAGGGTACGCGTCCGGTCACGCCAGGCGGATCGAATTTCCCTCCACCGTGATGCTCTCGGCGGGCAGCGGCCGGGTCGCCGGGCCGTGGGCCACCGAGCCGTCGGCGATGTGGAACCTGCTGCCGTGACAGGGGCAGTCGATGGTGCCGTCGGCCACCTTGTCGACCGTGCAGCCGCGGTGGGTGCAGATCGCCGAGAAGGCCTTGAAGTCGCTCTGCGCCGGCTGGGTGACCACGATCTTCTGCTGGGCGAAGACCTTGCCGCCGCCGACCGGGATGTCGCCGGTGCGCGCCAGCTCCTGGCCCGCGGCGCCCGCGGACGTGGGACTGCTCGTGGGGCTGCCGGTGCCGGTGGGGGCGGCCGTGGTGGAGGGCGCGCCGGCCGTGGTGGGGCTCGTGGCCGAGGACGATCCGCCCTCGCCGCCGCAGCCGGCCGCGGTCGCGGCGATCGCCGCCGCGCCCGTAGCCAGAACCGTGCGCCGCGTCGAGTCGTGCGTCATGTCGTCACTCCGAACGTGCGGGAGGACCGGGCCGCAGCCGGGTCGTGGGGGAGTCGCTCCGAGCGGAGCAGGAGCATCTTGGCATCGAAGGCACCCCCGAAGCGGCAATTCATGATGAAGCGCGCTAAAGGGCGCATTTCCCTCACCCGATAGGGACAGCTCGTCTCAGCGGGCGAGCGGCGCGCACCCGGCGGACGGCGGCTGACTAGGCTGGACGGTCAAAGAGCCGATACATCACTCATCCGAGCAAGGAGCAGCGCCGTGGCGGTACGAGCGGTCCGGGGGGCCGTCCAGCTGGAACGGGACGAGGCCGGCCACATGGACGAGCAGGTGGGGTCCCTGCTCACCGCCCTCCTGGAGCGGAACGGGCTGACCGCCGACGACCTGATCAGCATCTGGTTCACGGCCACCCCCGACCTGCACAGCGACTTCCCGGCCGCCGCCGCCCGCAAGCTGGGCATCGCCGACGTACCGCTGATCTGCGCCCAGGAGCTGGACATCGAGGGCGCCATGCCCCGGGTGGTCCGCGTCCTCGCGCACATCGAGACCGAGCGGCCCCGGGCCGGCCTCGCCCATGTCTACCTCGGTGCCGCCGCCGCCCTGCGCAAGGACATCGCCCAGTGAGGACCGCACTCGTCATCGGCACCGGGCTCATCGGCACCTCCGCCGCGCTGGCCCTGACCCAGCGCGGCGTCGTCGTCCACCTGGTGGACCACGACCCCGGGCAGGCGCGCACGGCCGCCGCGCTCGGCGCCGGCACCGACGAGGCCCCGGACGGCCCCGTCGACCTGGCGATCGTCGCCGCACCGCCGGCCCATGTGGCCGCCGTTCTCGCGGACGCCATGCGCCGCGGCGCCGCCCGTGGCTACCTCGACGTGGCCAGCGTCAAGGGCGGCCCGCGCCGTGAGCTGGAGGCGTTGGGCCTCGACGACGCCGCCCTGTCCCGGTACATCGGCACGCACCCCATGTCGGGCCGGGAGCAGTCAGGCCCGCTGGCGGCGAGCGGCGATCTGTTCGAGGGCCGCCCCTGGGTGCTGACCCCCACCCGGGACACCGACACCGAGGTGCTGAACCTCGCCCTGGAACTGGTCTCGCACTGCCGCGCGGTGCCGGTCGTCATGGACGCCGACGCCCACGACCAGGCCGTCGCCCTGGTCTCCCACATGCCCCATCTGATCTCCAGCATGGTGGCTGCCCGCCTGGAGCACGCCGAGGAGGCCGCCGTACGGCTGTCCGGACAGGGCATCCGGGACGTGACCCGGATCGCCGCCTCCGACCCCGGGATGTGGATCGACATCCTGTCCGCGAACCCGGGGCCGGTCGCCGATCTGCTCGCCGACGTCTCCGCCGACCTCGACGAGACGGTGCGCGCCCTGCGCGCCCTGCAGTCCTCCGACGAGACCAAGCGGCAGCAGGGCACCGCCGGCGTCGAGAAGATGCTGCGGCGCGGCAACGCCGGCCAGGTCCGGGTGCCCGGCAAGCACGGCAGCGCTCCGCGCCTGTACGAGACGGTCGCCGTGCTCATCGACGACCAGCCGGGCCAGCTGGCCCGCATCTTCGCCGACGCGGGCCGGGCGGGCGTCAACATCGAGGACGTACGGATCGAACACGCGACCGGTCAGCAGGCGGGTCTGGTGCAGCTGATGGTGGAGCCGAAGGCGGCGCCCGTGCTGGCGGCCGCCCTGCGGGAGCGGGGCTGGGCGATCCGGCAGTAGGCGGCCGGACGAGTGACATTCACCCAGTAACCTTGTCCAGGGCGGTCTCACGCCCCGCACCCCGGACCAGGAAGGCGTCCTCACCGTGGAAAGCGCTCCGCCCGTAGTCGTCGCGATCGACGGCCCCTCCGGCACGGGCAAGTCGAGCACCTCGAAGGCCGTGGCCGCCCAGCTCGCTCTGAGCTACCTGGACACCGGGGCCCAGTACCGGGCCATCACCTGGTGGATGGTGAGCAACGGCATCGACCTGGAGGACCCCTCGGCGATCGCCGCCGTGGCCGGCAAGCCGGAGATCGTCTCCGGCACCGACCCCGGCAACCCCACGATCACCGTGGACGGCATGGACGTGGCCGGGCCGATCCGCACCCAGGAGGTCACCGCCAAGGTCAGCGCCGTCAGCGCGGTCCAGGAGGTGCGCACCCGGATCACCGAGCTGCAGCGCGCGCTGGCCGGCTCGGCGGAGCGCGGCATCGTCGTCGAGGGCCGCGACATCGGTACGACCGTGCTGCCCGACGCCGACCTGAAGGTGTTCCTCACCGCCTCCCCTGAGGCGCGGGCCGCCCGGCGCAGCGGCGAGCTGAAGGGTTCGGACGTGCACTCGACCCGCGAGGCGCTGCTGAAGCGGGACGCGGCCGACTCCAGCCGCACCGCCTCGCCGCTCGCCAAGGCGGCCGACGCGGTCGAGGTGGACACCACGGAGCTCACGCTGGCGCAGGTCATCGAGTGCGTCGTCACACTCGTCCAGGAGAAGCAGGCCGGGAAGTGACCGCAGCTCCAGCGAGCGGGGCGCCCTCCGCCCGGGGCGCCGAGGTCGGCCGGCGCATCGGCGTCGGGCTCATGCACGGGCTGTGGCGGCCGCGGGTGCTGGGCGCCTGGAAGGTGCCCGTGAGCGGTCCGGTGATCCTCGCCGTCAACCACTCCCACAACATCGACGGGCCGATGGTCATGGGCGTGGCGCCCCGGCCGACGCACTTCCTGATCAAGAAGGAAGCGTTCATCGGCCCGCTCGGCAACTTCCTGACCGGCATCGGCCAGCTGGAGGTGGACCGGGCCACCGCCGACCGGACGGCGATCACCCGGGCGCTCGGTGTGCTGGCGGACGGCGGCGTGCTGGGCATCTTCCCGGAGGGCACCCGGGGCGAGGGCGACTTCGCCTCGCTGCGCGCCGGGCTCGCCTACTTCGCCGTCCGCAGCGGGGCGCCGATCGTGCCGGTCGCCGTGCTGGGAAGCACCGACCGCCGGGGACGGTTGATAACCGCGCTGCCCCCGCTGCGCTCCCGCGTCGACGTCGTCTTCGGCGACCCCTTCCAGGCCGGTGACGGCAGCGGGCGGCGGACCCGCAAGGCGCTCGACGAGGCCACCGAGCGCATCCAGAAGCAGCTCAGCGCGCATCTGGAGAGCGCCAGGCACTTCACCGGCCGCCGGGCGACACTTTGAGTAGTGGATCTCCGTGAGCACGGAGATCCACCGATCACCACGATGAACGAGGTACGGACTTCATGAACGACCAGATCCAGCCCGACGGCTCGGCCGAGCACGAGTACGAGCACGGGGCGCTCGGCGACGCCGAGTACGCGGAGTTCATGGACCTCGCCGCTGAGGAGGGCTTCGACGTCGCGGACGTCGAGGGCGCCATCGAGGCCGCGGGTCACGGTCCGCTGCCCGTGCTCGCCGTCGTCGGCCGCCCCAATGTCGGCAAGTCGACCCTGGTGAACCGGATCATCGGCCGCCGTGAGGCGGTCGTCGAGGACAAGCCAGGCGTGACCCGCGACCGGGTCACCTACGAGGCCGAATGGGCGGGCCGCCGCTTCAAGGTCGTCGACACCGGCGGCTGGGAGCAGGACGTCCTCGGCATCGACGCCTCCGTCGCCGCGCAGGCCGAGTACGCGATCGAGGCGGCCGACGCGGTCGTCTTCGTCGTCGACGTCAAGGTCGGCGCGACCGACACCGACGAGGCGGTCGTACGGCTGCTGCGCAAGGCCGGCAAGCCGGTCGTGCTGTGCGCCAACAAGGTCGACGGCCCGAGCGGCGAGGCGGACGCCACCTATCTGTGGTCGCTCGGTCTCGGCGAGCCGCACCCCGTCTCCGCCCTGCACGGCCGCGGCACCGGCGACATGCTGGATGCCGTCCTGGAGGCACTGCCGGACGCGCCCGAGCAGTCCTTCGGCGGCGCGCTCGGCGGCCCGCGCCGCATCGCGCTGATCGGCCGCCCCAATGTCGGCAAGTCGTCCCTGCTGAACAAGGTGGCAGGCGAGGAGCGCGTCGTCGTCAACGAGATCGCCGGCACCACCCGCGACCCGGTCGACGAGCTGATCGAACTCGGCGGCACCACATGGAAGTTCGTCGACACCGCCGGCATCCGCAAGCGCGTCCACCTCCAGCAGGGCGCCGACTACTACGCCTCGCTGCGCACCGCGGCGGCGGTGGAGAAGGCGGAGGTCGCCGTCGTCCTGATCGACGCGACCGAGAACATCTCCGTGCAGGACCAGCGGATCGTCACGATGGCCGTCGAGGCGGGCCGGGCGATGGTCATCGCCTACAACAAGTGGGACACGCTCGACGAGGAGCGCCGCTACTACCTGGAGCGGGAGATCGAGACCGAGCTGGGCCAGGTCGCCTGGGCGCCCCGGGTCAATGTCTCGGCGCGCACCGGCCGGCACATGGAGAAGCTGGTGCCGGCGATCGAGACGGCCCTTGCGGGCTGGGAGACGCGCGTGCCGACCGGCCGCCTCAACGCGTTCCTCGGTGAGCTGGTCGCGGCCCACCCGCACCCGGTCCGGGGCGGCAAGCAGCCGCGCATCCTGTTCGGTACCCAGGCCGGCACCAAGCCCCCGCGGTTCGTGCTGTTCGCGTCCGGCTTCATCGAGGCGGGCTACCGGCGCTTCATCGAGCGTCGGCTGCGCGAGGAGTTCGGCTTCGATGGGACGCCGATCCATATCTCGGTGCGGGTGCGCGAGAAGCGCGGCGCGAAGAAGAAGTAGCCCGAAGACGTCCGCACCCGAGGAACCCGCGGACGCAGCAGACGAAGGGGCGGCCCCTGTGGGGGCCGCCCCTCGCTGTCCCGGCGGTCATGCTCCCCGGCGCGGCCCGGGTGGCAGCGCGGCCCGCACCTGGTGCATTCCGTTCTCGTGCCGCCCCACCGATCCGACCCGCTGCCACTGCGCCTGCTGCTGCCCGCTGCCGTGGCGGGCGCTGTAGGCCCCGGCGCTGTAGGCGGTGTACGCGTGCGAGCCGTACGACCCCGTGCCGTACGTACCCGTCTCGTGCGCGCCGGTGCTGTGCGGGGCGAGCCCGAAGGCGATGAACTTCAGCTCCTCCTCGCCGGTGCGGTCGCCCGGCAGCGCCCGGAAGGCCTTGAGCCACTCCGCGTAGATCGAGTCGTAGATGGGCGTGGCCGAGGCGCTGCCGGGGGAGTCCTGACCGGTCCTGGCGGAGGGCACGGAGGCGAAGGACGGGAGGCGGGAAGGAACGTCATATGCGTGCACGTATGTCCAAACGACCCGGAGCTGCTGGGGATGCGGCCCGGCCGGGCCCCTTTGGGAGCGCGCGGAACTGCGTGACGAGCGACGCACCGGGCCCGGCCCTCAAGGGGCGTGCGGCGCCGTCAGGTTCCGGCCAGCGGCAGTGTGGCCGCGACCAGCTTCCCGTGCGCCGCGGCCGTGTCCAGCGCGTCCCGCAGCAGGTCCTCGCGGGGCTGGCGGCCGATGGAGCCCACGGGTGCCGCGAACATCAGCACCTGCTGGTGCTTGTTGGCGGCGGCCCGCCAGCTGTCGGTCACCTGCAGCGGCTGGTGCGCCTGCCACCAGGCGACCGGCTGCCCTCCGTTGCCGCCCGGCTGCAGGACGGCGTGCAGCTGACCCACCGCGAGCAGCACGGACCAGCCGTGCAGCACCGGCGGCACGGCGTTCAGCACGGTCAGCGGCATGAAGCCCTGCTCGATGAGCAGCGGCAGGAAGTCGTCCCCGGTCCCGATCGTGCCGGGGCGCACGATCGGCGCGGTCGGCTCCACCACGAGCGCCGGGTGCAGTTCCCCGGAGATCAGGACGAGGCCGCTGGTCACCCCGAGCACCGCCTGCTCGGGCACCGCCCGCGCCGGGCCGCCGGCGGAGGCGGCGTCGCCGCTGATGGAGCGGACCGCCCCGCGCAACTGCTCCTCGGTGACCTGGACGACCTGCGAGGGCAGGCAGCTGGCGTGGGCGAAGGCGAGGACGGCGGTCTCGTCCCCGATGAACAGGACGGTGCTGGTGCGCTCCTGCTCGGAGTCGCCCGGGGTGCGGCAGGAGGTGCAGTCGTAACTGCCCGGGGCGTTCTCTCCGGCGAGCAGCCGGTCGGCTTCTTCGTCGCCGATCTCGGCGCGTACGGCGTCGCTGACGTCGAGCATGCGCGGCACGGTGGCTCCCTCGGGATGCGGTGCGGTGTGCGACCGGGTGGCTCCCGGCCCGTGAGCCCCGGCATTCCGGGCTCATGAAGAAGACAACGGGCGACCTGTGGCGGGAGTCACGCTCCGGGGAGAACGGAATCGCACCACTCGGTGTGCCGGGTCACCCCTGGTGCGGAATCGTTCACTCCCTGTCAACTTCTTGTGAATCAAGGGGACTTGAATCGGTGAACTGGGTCACAGGTGGGTAGGGCGACGGGTCGACAAATCGGGAAATCGGCGAATGAAATGGGTGTCCGGAAATCGCTGATACCTGAGGTA
The DNA here is from genome assembly GCF_003688995.1 of Streptomyces shenzhenensis. GTDB lineage: Bacteria > Actinomycetota > Actinomycetes > Streptomycetales > Streptomycetaceae > Streptomyces > Streptomyces shenzhenensis_A. The sequence goes on from NZ_PENI01000003.1 coordinate 40,168, forward strand.
ACAGTCAACTGGCCTGGACGGACGAGGAGTTGGTTGAAACCGGGCCGCCCGGCTGCCTAGATTCCTCCGCCGTGTGCAGCGAGCACCGCTCGGGTACGTCCGCTGCCGCGCCGGGACCGGCACCATCACGGCACCGGTGCGGGCGGACGGGCCGGAGCGCGGTGCCCCCGCGTCCTTGCGCGGGGGCCGCGCCCCGGCTTGGGGGAGCCCGGGTCCGTGGAGAGGGAACTACATGTCCGAATGTGCCGATATAAATGCCGACATCACTCGCAACGACGTTCGTCAGGACGGCGCCCCGGGCGACAGCGCCCGCCGGGTGCGGACGGCGGCGGTCCTCGCCGGGGCGGCGCTGCTGGCCCCGCTGGGGGTACTGGCCGCGGCCGGCAACGCCGCGGCGGCGGACGGCGGAGTGTGGGACCGCATCGCCCAGTGCGAGAGCGGCGGCAACTGGCACATCAACACCGGCAACGGCTACTACGGCGGGCTCCAGTTCTCCGCCGGCACCTGGCGCGCCTACGGCGGCACGGCGTACGCGCCGACGGCCGACCGCGCCACGCGTGCGCAGCAGATCGCCGTCGCCACCAAGGTCCAGGGCGCCCAGGGCTGGGGCGCCTGGCCGGTCTGCTCGACCCGCGCCGCGTCCGGCTCCGCCGCGAGCACGCCGCAGAGTGCTCCTGCGGAGTCCGTACGGTCCACGCAGCCACGGCAGCGGGACACCGGCGATGACTACACCGTCCGCGAGGGCGACACACTCAGCGGCATCGCTGCCCGGCACGGCACCAGCTGGCAACGGATCTACGCCACCAACAAGCCCATCATCGGCACGAACCCCGACTTGATCGTCCCGGGCCAGCGCCTGGCGCTCTGAGCGAAATCCCAGCAGGGCTCCGGCGGTGACTGCTCAGGGGCGTCGCCGCCCGGCGTGGGACCGGCTGGTAGTGGGTCTACGCCGCCGACAAGGCCGTCATCGGCGGCGGACCCGGACTTGATCGTCCCGGGCCGGCGCCTGGCGCTCTGAACGGGACCCCGCCCGGTCCACTGCCCGGGCGGGGTCTTGCGCAGCGGGGGGAAGCGCGAGCGGAGCAGTGAGTGCGACGCGCCCTGCGGAGTCCTGCGGTCCACGCGACCGTGGTAGCTGGGCTCCGTCCGTTCCGTGTCCGGTGGGCATGCTCAGGGGCGTCGCCGCCCGGCGAGGGACCGGCTGGTAGTGGGTCTGCGTCGCCGACAAGGCCGTCATCGGCGGCGGACCCGGACTTGATCGTCCCGGGCCGGCGCCTGGCGCTCTGAGCGGCCCTTGCCGCCAGTCAGCGACGCGCCCCGCCGGATCCGCTACCGGGGCGGGCGGAGTCCGTGCGGTCCACGCGACCGTGGTAGCTGGGCTCCGTCCGTCCGTTCTGTGTCCGGTGGGCACGCTCAGGGGCGTCGTCGCCCGGCGTGGGATCGGCTGGTAGTGGGTCATCGGCGCGGACCCGGACTTGATGGTCCTCGGTTACATGGGCCTGGGGGTCGGTGTGGGGTGGGTGGATTCCAGGGCTGCGTATTCGGGGTGGTGGAGGTCGAACGCCGGGGACTCGGAGCGGATTCGGGGCAGGGTGATGAAGTTGTGCCGGGGTGGCGGACACGAGGTCGCCCACTCCAGGGAGCGCCCGTAGCCCCAGGGATCGTCGACCTGGACCCGCTCGCCGTACCGGGTGGTCCGCCAGATGTTGTAGAGGAACGGCAGCGTCGACAGGCCGAGCAGGAAGGCGCCGATCGAGGAGACCGTGTTCAGCGCGGTGAAGCCGTCGGCGGCGAGATAGTCGGCGTAGCGGCGCGGCATGCCCTCCGCGCCCAGCCAGTGCTGCACCAGAAAGGTGGTGTGGAAGCCGACGAACAGCGTCCAGAAGTGGATCTTCCCGAGCCGCTCGTCGAGCATCTTCCCGGTGAGCTTCGGCCACCAGAAGTAGAAGCCGGCGAAGATCGCGAAGACAACGGTGCCGAACACGACGTAGTGGAAGTGCGCGACCACGAAGTACGAGTCCGTGACGTGGAAGTCCATCGGCGGCGACGCCAGGATCACCCCGGTCAGCCCGCCGAACAGGAACGTCGCCAGGAAGCCGCACGACCACAGCATCGGCGTCTCGAAGGACAGCGACCCCTTCACCATGGTCCCGGTCCAGTTGAAGAACTTCACGCCCGTCGGCACCGCGATCAGGAACGACATGAAGGAGAAGAACGGCAGCAGCACCGCACCCGTGGCGAACATGTGGTGCGCCCACACCACGATGGACAGCCCGGTGATCGACATCGTCGCGCCGACCAGGGTCAGATACCCGAAGATCGGCTTGCGGCTGAAGACCGGGATGATCTCCGTGATGATCCCGAAGAACGGCAGCGCGATGATGTACACCTCGGGATGCCCGAAGAACCAGAACAGGTGCTGCCACAGCAGCGCCCCGCCGTTCGCCGCCTCGAACACCCGGGAGCCGAACCGCCGGTCGGCCTCCAGCACCAGCAGCGCCGCCGCCAGCACCGGGAACGCCATCAGGATCAGGATCGACGTGAACAGCGTGTTCCAGGTGAAGACCGGCAACCGGAACATGGTCATGCCCGGCGCGCGCATCCCGACGATGGTGGTGATGAAGTTGACCGCGCCGAGGATCGTCCCGAAACCGGCCAGCGCGAGCCCCATGATCCACAGGTCGGGCCCGACGCCGGGGGAGTGCGCGGCGCTGTTGAGCGGCGCGTAGGCGAACCAGCCGAAGGCGGCCGGGCCGTTCGGCACCGCCAGCGAGCCGAGCACGATGAGGCCGCCGAACAGGAAGAACCAGTACGACAGCATGTTCAGCCGCGGGAAGGCGACGTCCGGGGCGCCGATCTGCAGCGGCATGAGCTCGTTGGCGAAGCCCGCGAAGCTCGGCGTCGCGAACAGCAGCAGCATGATCGTGCCGTGCAGCGTGAACAGCTGGTTGAACTGCTCGTTGTCGACGATCTGCAGCCCGGGGCGGGCGAGTTCGGCGCGCATCAGCAGGGCCATCACCCCGCCGACCAGGAAGAACCCGAACGAGGTGATCAGATACAGGTGGCCGATCTTCTTGTGGTCGGTGGTGGTGAGCCAGTCCACGGCCACCCGGCCGCCCCGCCGGCCCGGCCCCGGGCGCACCGTCGTCGCTGCGGTCTCGGTCCCCATCGCTCGCCCCTTCGCTCGTCGCGCCGGGTCCGCCGCGGTCGCCGCCCGCCCCGCGGTGGGCCCGGCGGCGGGCATGCGGTGGGCATACGGGGATGCTGTGTCGGCGCGGTGAATTTCCTATGCGACGTCAGTTCCTGTGAACCGCTTGGATTCAGCCGGGAATGCAGCTCCTTGGTCGTCCCCGAGCGGCACTCCCGGAACTTTCCTCGGTGCTTTTCGAAGGGCCCCCGCAACACGCGGCAATTTCGTTCGAATGCGCCGGTAAGACGTAGGGAACCGCCCGTACGTGTGACGTAGTTCGACCGAAACGCATGTCGTGATTCTGTGACAGAAGCGTGACCGGAGAGGTATCCGCGGGCGCCCGCGGCCGTTCCGGCTTCCCCGGCCGCCGGACAGGGCCTAGCGTGGCCGCATGGCACCGATTCCGACTCCGCCAGCGGAGCCCAAGGACAGTCCGGAAGGGTACGTCGGCCTCGACGCGGCCGCTGCCGAGCGGTTGGCGCGGCAGCGCGGCTGGTCGACCGTGCGCTCGCTGCCGCCGGGCGCGATCATCACCATGGAGTACCGGGTGGGGCGGCTGAACTTCGAGGTGCGGGACGGCAGGGTGGCGCGCGCCTGGAAGGGCTGAGACGGTGCGGCGGCGGGTGGTCGTGCGTACCGGACCCGCCGCCGTGGCGCCGTCAGCCGCCGGTCATGGGGCGGGCCGCCGGGGCGCCGCTGCGCGGGACGCGGTCCGCGTGCGGCGGGCGGCGGCTGCCCACCGGGGTGACCGGGGTGCGCTCCGAGCGCGTGGTGTGCGGGCCAGGTGCCAGGTGGATCGGTGCCCGGGGGGCGCGGACCGAGGCGACCGGCTCGCGGGCCGCGGGCGCCTCGTCGGCGGGCGTGGTGCGCGGCTTGAGCACCACGGGCGTGACCGGGACGGCGGACGCGGGAGCCGTGCGGCCGGCGCGCCAGCGGTCGCGCAGGTCGAACAGGGCGGTCTCGGCCTTGGCGATCAGCGGCTCGAACCACGGCAGTGCCAGCAGGATCAGCAGTCCCGCGGCCCAGCCGAGGAGCACGTCGCTCAGCCAGTGCGTACCGAGGTAGACGGTGGTGAGACCGACGCCGAGCGAGGTCACCGCCGACACCGCGGACAGCCAGCGGCGCGCCCTCGGGGTGGAGGCCAGATACGCCAGGATGCCCCAGGTGACCACCGCGTTGGCGGTGTGGCCGCTGGGGAATATATCGCCGCCGAGACCCATCTCGTTGGAGCCGATCACGGTGGCGTAGTGCGGTCCGAGCCGGCCCATGCCGAGCTTCGCGGCGCCGACCGTGATGTTCAGCAGCAGCAGTGAGGTGCCGAGGGTCAGCAGCGGACGGAGCGTGTGCTGCCGCCAGGAGCGCCAGCCCAGCCAGGCCGAGACCATCACCGCGGTGGGGCCGCGCTGGCCGAGCACGACGTAGTAGTCGAGGAAGGCGTGGATCTCCGGCCATTGCTGGTAGGGCCGGAAGAACATGACCTGCCAGTCGAGCCGAACCAACCACGAGGTGGTCACCACGGCCCAGACGATCGCCAGGTAGAAAGCCAGGGTCGCGGAGAACAGAACGACCCGGTGCCGGCTCATCTTCGGCACATCGATGTGGGCCGGTCGTTCCGGCTCACGGTCCAGCCTGGCGAACACCCGGTCCAGACGGGTGAGGTTTCGTTCGGTACGCACCCAATCGACGTTACAGCGAGTGAGCTGGGTGCCCGGACGAATCAGCGGCTTTGTGATGACGATGTGATGTGGGAAACCTCTCAACTGACGGCCAATTACCGAAGATTCCACAATCCACGGACGATGCTCCGTGCAATTCCTTTGATCATGCCGGGTGTTCGTTTTACGGCGCTTATGAATTCGTTCACCGGGGCATCGGGTGAAATTTCCCTGCCGCTCACCAGGCGGCCGGGGGTGATCACGGCGGTCCTGAACCGTTCAGCCAGAACGCGCCGTAGACCGCCGACGCCACCGCGACACCGGCCGTGACCTGCACCGATCGGGATGTGGGCAGCCGCGCCAGGGACCGGGCGAGCGGCAGCAGCAGCGGGAAGGCCGGCAGCAGCAGGCGCGGCTTCGAGCCGAAGTAACTTGACGCGCACAGGGCGAGCGCGGTGACGACGCCGGTGTACACCAGCAGGGAGAGCGGCTGGCCCTGGCGTATCCCGGCCACGTACAGCCAGATCAGCAGGGCGACCCCGATGATCAGCCCAAGTCCGGCGAGGGCCGATGGAATTGACGTGAACTTGTCGGCGATGAAATGCGCGAAGGCGTATCCGCCGTCGAAGCCGTTGCGCCAGCCCGCCTGCACATCGAGGTAGCCGAGCGGGCCCCCGCCGGTGCGATGGCCGACCCACAGGACATAGCCGGCCGCCCCGAGGGGAGCGATCAGCGTGCCGAGGGCCCGCCGCCGCACAGATGCGGCCGGAGTGACGGAAGGGGCGCGTGTTGCGTCGCGCGCGCCCCTCACGCTCCGAACGCGCCGGGCGCGGGCGGCGCTTACGGCGTCGGGGGCGCATTCGTCATTGTGCGCGCCGTCCGAAGTCGAGGTGCGCCAACCTCGCACGAACGGCGCAACGGCCGCCACCCACACCGCGGCGACCACGGCGAGCCCCACCGGCCGGGTCAGCCCGGCCGACGCGGCGAGCAGCCCGGCACTCACCCAGCGCCCCGTCAGCACCGCGTACAGCGACCAGGCGGCGAGCGCCGTGAACAGCGACTCGCTGTACGCCATCGACTGCACGATCCCGACGGGCAGCACGGCCCACAGCAGGACGGCGCACACCCCCGCCCGGCGGCCGTACACCTGGTCCGCCACCGCGAAGATCCCCCAGGCCGCGGCGCACGAGGCGAGCAGGGCGACGACGAATCCCGCGTCCGCGTACGACAGCGGCGTAACCGCGTGCAGCAGCCGCTCCAGCCAGGGCAGCAGCGGAAAGAAGGCGAGGTCGGAGTGGACGTCGCCGTTCGGCAGCCGCACCTCGTAGCCATAGCCGAGCTCGGCGACCCGCGTGTACCACAGCGCGTCCCAGCGGGCGGTCAGCAGCGTGTGGGCGCTCTTGTCGCGCGCTGCGCTCCACACCGCCAGCACGACCAGGCCCAGCGCGCGGACGGCGGCGTACCCGAGCAGGGCCGGGGCCGCCCGGCGCAGCGGTGTGGCGCGAGCCGGGGTCACGCGCGTCGCAAGATCCGTCACGGGCTCGATTATCGACCGGCCGGGGAACCACGCCGCAGGCCGGGAGGCGGTCAAGGGTTTGGGGAGTGGTGTACGCCACACGGGTTGGTGTGCACGGTGAGAGGTCCGCCACGTACCACCGCGACGAACTCGCGTACGCTGGCGTGTCACTCGCGTTCGTATCGCGCGCAGCTGGAGACCCCGCTCCTCTCCGGCCGTACGGCGGGGCGTCCCCACCCCGCCGATGTACGCCGGACGCGAGGGAACTTCTTGGAGGTACGTACATGTCCGGGACGACCACGGCCGCCGCTGGGCTGCGCCGTCGGGCGGCCGGGGCCGGTGCCAACCGGTGGGTCGTCCTCGTCGTTCTCTGTGTCAGCCTGCTGCTCGTCGCCCTCGACGCGACCGTGCTGCACGTCGCGGTGCCCGCCGTCACCGAGGACCTCAAGCCCGGCGCCATCGCGCTGCTCTGGATCGTCGACGTCTACCCGCTCGTCTGCGCCTCGCTGCTGATCCTGTTCGGCACGCTCGGCGACCGGGTGGGCCGCAGACGGATCCTGCTGCTCGGCTACGCCCTGTTCGGCGTCGCCTCCGCGCTGGCCGCCGCCGCGTCCAGCGCCGAGGTGCTGATCCTGGCGCGGGCGCTGCTCGGCGTCGGCGGCGCCATGATCATGCCGGCGACGCTGTCGATCCTCCGCCAGGTCTTCCCCGACCGGCGGGAGCGCGCGCTGGCCATCGGCGTCTGGAGCGCGGTGGCCGCGGTCGGCGCGGCGGTCGGACCGCTGCTCGGCGGCTTCCTCCTGGAGCACTTCTGGTGGGGCTCGGTGTTCCTCGTCAACATCCCGCTGATGCTGGTCAGCCTGCCCGTCGGGCGGCTGCTGCTGCCCGAGTCGAAGGGGGAGCGCGACGGACCCTGGGACGTGGTCGGCGCGCTGACGGCGGCGGCCGGGCTGTTCGGGCTGGTGCTCGGCGTGAAACGGCTCGGCGGCGGGGAACCGGCGGCGAGCCCGTACACGCTGGTGCCGCTGCTCCTGGGCGTGCTGCTGCTGGTGGCGTTCGTGCGCCGGCAGCGGCGGCGCCCGTATCCGCTGGTGGACCTGCGCATGTTCGCGCGGCCTGCGTTCAGCACCGCGGTCGGCTGCATCGTGCTGGCCATGCTCGCGCTGGTGGGCCTCGAGCTGATCGCCGCACAGTATCTGCAACTGGTGCTGGGTCTTTCGCCGCTCCAGACGGGCCTGCGGCTGCTGCCGCTGACCATCGCGGCGATGGCCGCGGGGCTGGCCGGGGCGCGGCTGCTGCGCCGCTTCGGGCCCCGGCGGACGGTGTGCTTCGGCTTCTGTCTGACCGCGGTGGCCGTGCTGATGCTGACCGCGATGGGCGGCCACGACAACACCGGGCTGCTGCTGTCCGGCTTCGTCCTGCTGGGCTTCGGCCTGGAGACCACCCTCTTCGGCGCGTACGAGTCGATGCTGAGCGAGGCGCCGGCCCGGCAGGCGGGCGGGGCCGCGGCGATCGGGGAGACCTCCTACCAGCTGGGTGCCGGGATCGGGATCGCGCTGCTCGGCAGCGTGATGAACGCGGCCTACGCGCCCGGCCTCACCGCCGTGCCCGGGGTGCCCGCGCCGGCCTCCGCGGCGGCCGGGCATTCGCTCGGGGAGGCGTACGAGGTGGCGGGGCGGCTCGGCGGACCGGCCGGAGCGGCCCTGCGCCGGGCGGCCAAGGACTCCTTCGTGCACGGACTGCATGTGACATTGCTCGTGAGCGCGGGCCTGCTGCTGCTCGGCGCGGCGATGGCGCTGCGGCTGCCCCGGGCGATGCAGTGCGAGCCGGCGCCGGTGGAGCTGCCCACGCCCCGGGGAGCCGAGCGGGCCCCCGTCTCGGCGTGAAGCGCACGGCAGCGCCGGTCGGACAGCGGGGTGGACGCCGGGCGTGCCGCGTCGTAGCGTCGGGGCGGAAATGTAACTGGCGGTGCTCAGCGGGTCGAGCGAAGTCCGCTGTGGTTCGGCGGCGCCCGAAAGGGACGCGGGGCTGTATCGAGCATGCGGTTCCGCGCGCGGGAGTGGCCGGCCACGATGCCGCCGCGGCCGGCCGACGGCGCAGCACGGCGCTTCCCGCGGAGCGCTTGGTTCTGTGTCTCGGAGGGTGTTCCATGTCCGCGTCCTCGACGTTGCCCCCGTTCGACCCGGCCGACCCGCTCGGCCTCGACGACCTGCTGGATCCGGAGGACCTGGCCGTCCGCGACACCGTGCGGGCCTGGGCCGCGGACCGCGTCCTGCCGTTCGTCGCCGACTGGTACGAGAGCGGTGAACTCCCCGGCATCCGCGAGCTCGCCCGCGAACTCGGCTCCCTCGGCGCCCTCGGCATGTCCCTCACCGGGTACGGCTGCGCCGGCGCCTCCGCGGTGCAGTACGGCCTCGCCTGTCTCGAACTGGAGGCCGCCGACTCCGGGATCCGCTCGCTCGTCTCCGTGCAGGGCTCCCTCGCCATGTACGCCATCCACCGGTTCGGCAGCGAGGAACAGAAGCGGCACTGGCTGCCCCGCATGGCCTCGGGCGAGGTCATCGGCTGCTTCGGACTCACCGAGCCCGACCACGGCTCCGACCCCGCCTCGATGCGCACCCACGCCAAGCGCGACGGCGGCGACTGGGTGCTGAGCGGCCGCAAGATGTGGATCACCAACGGCTCCGTCGCGGGCGTCGCCGTCGTGTGGGCGCAGACCGACGACGGCATCCGCGGCTTCGCCGTGCCGACCGACGCCCCTGGCTTCGCCGCTCCGGAGATCAGGCATAAATGGTCGCTGCGCGCCAGCGTCACCAGCGAACTGGTGCTGGACGACGTACGGCTGCCCGCCGACGCCGTACTGCCCGGGGTGGCCGGCCTGCGCGGCCCGCTGAGCTGCCTCTCGCACGCCCGGTACGGCATCGTCTGGGGCGCGATGGGCGCCGCGCGCAGCTGTTTCGAGACCGCTGTCGACTACGCGAAGTCACGGGAGCAGTTCGGGCGGCCGATCGGGGGCTTCCAGCTCACCCAGGCCAAACTCGCCGACATGGCGGTGGAACTGCACAAGGGGATCCTGCTCGCCCACCATCTGGGGCGGCGGATGGACGCCGGCCGGCTGCGCCCCGAACAGGTCAGCTTCGGCAAGCTCAACAACGTACGGGAGGCCATCGAGATCTGCCGTACCGCACGGACCGTCCTCGGTGCCAACGGGATCTCCCTCGAATACCCCGTGATGCGGCACGCGACCAACCTCGAATCGGTGCTCACCTACGAGGGCACCGTCGAGATGCACCAGCTGGTGCTGGGCAAGGCGCTCACCGGACTCGACGCCTTCCGCTGACCCGGCCCGGAGGCCGAGGCAGGGCCGGTGAGCGGCCCTGCCTCAGCTCTGGTTGAAGAAGCCGTCCGAACGGTGCGCGGCCGGCTCGCCGTTGATGATCTCCGTGTCGGCCGGTGTGAGCAGGAAGACGCGGTTGGACACGCGGTCGATGGAGCCGCGCAGGCCGAAGATGAGCCCGGCCGCGAAGTCGACGACGCGCTTGGCGTCGGCGGCCTCCATGGCCGTGAGGTTCATGATGACCGGGACGCCCTCGCGGAACAGCTCGCCGATGGCGCGGGCGTCCCGGAAGCTGTCCGGGGTGACCGTGCCGATCCGGCGGCCCTTCTCCTCGGCGGTGTCCGAGGCCACCTTGACCCGCGGGTCGGTGACCCAGGCATCCCCGGGCTGCTCGGTCCCTTCGGAGTAGTCATCGTCGTAGTAGCGCTCGTCATCGTTGTCGTCGACGAGGCCAAGCCAGGCACTCGCCTTGCGTACCGATCCCATGGACGCCTCCTCTCACAGCGGTCTTTCTTGCTTTCCGCATCCCTATGGTCGTCCATGATGCGGATGGCGCGCCAAGTGGATAGACGCCGCGCGGGGGGTTTGTGACGCTACTGGTGCACAGCGAATACGTCGAGAGCCCGGTCCCCCCAAGGGTTGTGCCACGTACGGCTGCTGACTGTGAGTGAAATATGATTCATCGCGGCGTATGGGTGAGAGGTGGTGCGTCCGGGTGAGCGGAGCGGCCGATCCGGGGCGCCGGCCGGCCGGCAGTTCGCCCGGGTCGTGACGAACTACGACGGGCTGCTGCTCTCGGTTCTGACGGGGGCTCAGGCCGGCCGGGCGGGGACGGGGCGGCGCACGGCGGGGCCCTGCCCGCTGCGCGGGATGCGTACCGCCTCCGTCGCGCAGGGCGAGGGCGCGCGGCTCGCGGCGGCCGTCTCGCCGGTGCTCGCCGCTTCCAAGGTGCGCGACCATGTCGCCGACGGGGACGGGCTGCTGACGCACCGTCCGGTGGCGCTCGCCGCGCGCCGGGTTGCCGCGCACTGGGGCCGGGCGGGCGCCCGCGGCGGCTCGCTGGTCGGCTTCGACACCGCCGTCCTCGTCGACGCCGTCGACCGGCAGGCCGGCATCGAGACCCTGGCGGGACCGGGCACGCCGATCCTGACCGTCACCGAACCGACCGAGACCGCGACCGCCGCCGTGCCGGCCGGCCGGGGAACGCCGCGCCGCTCGCCGAGGCCGGCCGGCTCTTCGGACGGCCCGCGCATCTGCTGGACGCCGTGGAGGACCGGGCGGCCGACGTCGCGTCGGATGCCTGGAACCCGCTCACCGCCACCGGCACCCCGCTCACCGAGGCCCGCCGTCTCGCCGACGACGCGCTGCACGGCATCCGGCTCGCACTGCGCGAGGTGGAGTTCGTCGACGGCGGGCTCGCCCATCTGTTGCTAGGCCGTGTCGTCAAATTCCCTCCCCCAGCCTCCGGCCGGGAGGTGCCCCCAGCCCCGCGACGCCATGCACGCTCCCCCGAGCTCTCCGAGCAGGGGGCACCCCCACTCGCCGCACCGGACACAGGCCCAAGTACGTCCAGTGCGAGGACCCGCGCCCGGCACACCGAGAGCACGCTCCCCCAAGCTCTCGGCTCCGCTCGACCAGGGGGGGACCCCCACGACGCCGCAGGGCCCGCCCTCCGGGCGGACGACGGGAATTTGACGACAGGACCTAACGCACGAGCTGCGGCGCTCGGTGGACCGGGCGTTCGGTACGACCCCCTGCGGGCACCCGCCCGAGGCCGCCTTCGGCCCCCCGCAGGCCCCGCGGGCCCCGCAGCCGCCGAACGGCCCCTACGGACCGCCTGGCGACCCCTCAGGCGGCGAGCTGCCGCGCCGGGACCGGCGGGGCATGCGGGCCGGGTGCGCGGCGGCCCTCGGGCTGTTCTGCTGAGCGCTCCGCTGGGGATGCCGTGATGTGCCGTCGGTCGGCTGCGGCACCGTCGTGGCTGGTCGCGCAGTTCCCCGCGCCCCTTCGGGGCGCTGTCGAACCGTAGTGGGCTTCACCGGGCCTGCTCAGTCCTTCGACTACGGCGCGGAAAGACGGGTGTTCGTATCGGGCAGCGGGCTCCTGCGGACGGAAGAGTGCTGGGCGCGAGGGGAGCGCGTGTGAAGGCGTGAGGAGAAAAGCGCGGGCGCAGGCGGAAAGGTGCGCGGAACGCAAGGGGAGAACGCGCGGGACACCCGCCGGCGGGCGGGCGCGCAGTGGGTCAGCTCAACAGGAGGAGGACCACACGCGACCGAAGTCGATGTGGGAGCGGGTGACCAGCCACTGCTGTGGACGCATGCGCCAAGTGGAACAGGTCCCCGGTGCCGCGTCAACCGGCCTGAGACGTGCCGCTCACAGTGTGGACACCCTTGACAGCGAGGGGAAACGCCCACGTACTCTCGTCGGACGGCTCTGCTGAGGGGCTCGGCCGTAGGCGCCGCGAGGCGCTCCGTGTGAAGACGCCCACCGTGTCCCCGCTATGTCACGGAGCCTTCGCATGTCATCCGACCCCCTCGCCAAAGTCCTCGTCCTGCTATGCCCGATCACCGGACCGACCCTGCACGAGGCCGCCTACGCCGCCGAGGTGGCGCGCGGCACCATGGTCACCTCCGTATTCGGTATTGGCCGGCACTATGTGGAGCGGCACTACGCGCGCGGTTCGGAGGCCCGCCGATGAGGCGCCGGCTGGTGATCGTCGGGGCCGGACCGCGGGGGACCGGTCTGCTGGAGCGCATCGCCGCCAACGCCCCGGAGCTGTACGCCGGTCAGGGCCTCGACATCCATCTCGTCGACCCCTGCCCGCCGGGCGCCGGACGCATCTGGCGCGCGGCGCAGTCCCCGCTGCTGTGGATGAACTCGCACGCCGAGGACGTCACCATGTTCACCGACGAGACGGTGCGGATGGCCGGCCCGGTGCGGGAGGGCCCCACCTTGCACGAATGGGCGGGGCTCGACGGCCGGACCTTCGCCGACCGGCAGCTCCAGGGCCGGTATCTGCGCTGGGTGTACGACCGGGCCGTCGCCGACCTGCCCGCGGACGTGGTCGTCCACCACCACCCCCGGCGCGCCCTGCGGATCAGCGGCCCGCGCGACGGGCGCCAGCAGGTGTGGCTGGAGGGCCGCCCGCGCCCGCTCTCCGCCGACGCCGTCATCCTCGCCCTCGGCCATCTGGATGCCGAACTCGACTCCGAACAGGCCAAGTTGGCGGCGTACGCGGACACCCACGGGCTGCTTCACCTGCCGCCCGACTTCACCGCCGACACCGATCTGTCCCCGATCGAGGCCGGCGAACCCGTCCTGGTCCGGGGCTTCGGCCTGGCCTTCGTCGACCTGATGGTGCTGCTCACCGAGGGCCGCGGCGGACGGTACGAGGGCGACGCGTACCTGCCGTCGGGGCGGGAACCGGTGCTGTACGTCGGCTCGCGGCGCGGCGTGCCGTACCACTCCAAGATCGGCTACGACTGGACCGGCGAACGCCCCCCGCTGCCCCGCTTCTTCGGGCCCGCCGAGGTCGACGCGCTGCTCGCCCGGCCGGCGGGCTTCGACTTCCGGCGGGACGTATGGCCGCTGGTGGCGAAGGAACTGGGCTTTGCCCACTACCACCGGCTGTTCACCGACCATCCCGAGCGGACGGCCGTCGCCTACGCCGACTTCGAGGAGAAGTACGCGGCCGCCCGGACCCGCGACGAGATCCGTGCGCTGGTCGCCGGCGCCGTACCCGACCCCGCCGACCGGCTCGACCTCGCCGCGCTCGACCGCCCCCTCGACGGGGTGCGGCACGCCTCGCACGAGGAGTTCCAGGACGGGCTGCGCGCCTACGTCGAGGCCGATCTGAGCCGCCGTCACGATCCGCGACACAGCCCGGACCTGGCGGTGTTCCTCGCGCTGCTGTCCGTCTACGGGCAGTTGATCCGGCTCGGCGGCGTCGGCCCCTGGTGGCACGGCTTCTTCAGCTACCTCGCCTCCGGGCCGCCCGGACCCCGGCTGCGGCAGCTGCTCGCGCTGTCCCGGGCGGGCGTGGTCAAGTTCGTCGGCGCCGACATGACCGTGACCGCCGAGGACGGGGTGTTCCGGGCCGCCTCCGCCACCGTGCCCGGCTTCCGCGTCGAGGCGCGCGCCCTGGTGGAGGCCCGGCTGCCCGAACCCACCGTCGGGCGCGCCCGCGACGGCCTGCTGCGCGCGCTGCACGCCGACGGCGCCGCCGAGACCCCCGACGGGCTGCTGCGGGTGGACCCCGCCGACGGACGGATCCTCGACGGCGCCGGCCGGCCGCATCCCCGCCGGTTCGCGCTCGGCCCCTACACCGACGGCCGCACCCCCGGCGCCTTCACCCGGCCGCGCACCGGCGGACCGGCGTTCCGGCAGAACGACGCCACCGCCCGCGCGGCCCTCGTCCTGCTGCGCGAGGCGGCCTGTCGCACCGCCGCCTGAGCCGCCCCGTCCACCCCACCGTCACCAAGGGATTCACACGATGAGCGTCATGGCCGGCATCAGGCCCGTGCACAAGAACTTCGGACAGCTCGTGCTGTGAGGCCGCCGGCCCGGCACAGAAAGGTCTGCCTCCCATGACCCGATCGTCCGGCCGGGGGCTGCTGCACCTGGCCGCCGCCGTCGACCAGCCGGGGGCGTACGACGCCGCCGCGTACACCGAGCCGGCGCGGCTCGCCGAGCGCGGCGGGCTGGACTTCGTGACGCTCGGGGACGGTCTCGCGCGCCCCGGGCCCGACGCGCTCACCGTCCTCGCCCGGGTGGCGCCGGAGACCCGGCGCGTCGGACTGGTGCCCACGGTGACCACCACGCACACCGAGCCGTCCCATGTCCAGGCGGCCGTCGCCACCCTCGACTGGATCAGCCGGGGCCGGGCCGGCTGGCGGCTCGACGCCCCGGCCACCGAGAGCGCGGCGCGCCTCTCCGGCCGCCGTGGCGCCCGGGACGGGCGGCACCCCGTCGACCGCACGGGCTCGGGCTTCCCGGTCCGGGGCACCTCGACCGGGCCGCGCCCGCCCCAGGGGCACCCCGTGCGCGTGGTCGACGCCACCGAGGGGCCCGCCCGGTCCACGGCGGCCCGGTACGCGGACGTGGCGCTGGTCCGGGCGCCGGGGTGTGCCCAGGCGGCCGCCGCGCGCGAGGAACTCCGGTCGGCCGCGGCCCGGTTCGGACGGGACCCGGAGACGCTGCGGGTGCTGGCGAGCCTCGTCGTCGACCTCGGCGGCGGCGAGGCCACGGCGGAGCCCGGCTGGGGGTTCCCGCTGCCGGGCCGGGGGCGCGGGCCCGGGCGACGCGGCGGGACCCGGCAGGGCGTGCAGGGGCCGCCGCTGTACCGCGGGGGTCCCGTCGACCTGGCCGAGCTGATCGCCGCCTGGCACGGGGAGGGCGCCGTGGACGGCTTCCACCTGGTCCCCGCCGAGCCGCGCCGCGACCTGGAGCGGCTGGTCAACGGCACCGTGGTGCTGCTCCAGCACCGCGGTCTGTTCCGCACCTTCTACCCGGGCGGCACACTGCGGGAGCACCTGGGTCTGGCCCGGCCCGCCCACCGGTACGCGCCCGCCGGGGACGGGTCATGACCGCGCGCGGGCCCGCCGGGAGGCAGATGCACCTCGCCGCGCTGGCCCCCTGCGGGCCCCGTGCGGACGGGTCCGCCCCGGACGGGACACCGTGGCGCGCGTTCTCCTCCTACGAGCGGTTCGCCCGCACCGCCGAACGCGGGCTGTTCGACTTCCTCCTCCTCGCCGGCGGGCGGCTCCCGCGCGAGCACGAGGGCCGGATCCCCGACGCGGACGCGAGGGGGCCCGAGCCGGTCACCGTGCTCGGTGCGCTCGCCGCGGTGACCGAGCGGCTGGGGCTCGCCGCCACGGTCGACACGGCCTTCGGCGAACCGGACGGACTCGCCCGGCGGCTGGCCACGCTGGACCACCTCAGCGGCGGCCGGGCGGCGTGGCAGGTGGTGACCTCGGCGGACGCCGTCACCGACGGGAACGTCCGTCGCGCCGCAGCACAGTTCACGGTGCCGCGCTCGCCGCAGGGGCACCCGGTGCTGATCGCGGCGGGCGATGCGGACGAGGACCGGGAGTCCGCCGCGGCCCGGGCCGATGTCGTCTGCTGCGACCGGGGGTTCGGAGTCCGGCCGGCGGCGGGCCGTGCCTTCTCCGCGGATGTGAAGCGCCGCCTGGAGAAGTACGGCCGGGCGCCGGACGACCTGAAAGTCATGCCCGTTGTCGCTGTCGTCCTCGGCGACACCGCGGCCGAGGCCCGGGAGCGGGCCGCCGAACTGAAGGAGGCGGGCGAACGCCCGTGCTTCGTCGGCACCCCCGAGGCGGTCGCCGCCGAACTCGACGCGTGGGTACGGCAGGACGCCGCGGACGGCTTCGTCCTCGTACCGCACACCGGGCCCGGCGGGCTCGACGAGTTCGTGGACCGGGTGGTGCCGCTGCTCCAGGAGCGCGGCGCGTTCCGCACGGAATACCGGGGTGCCACGCTCCGCTCACACCTGGGGCTTTCGGCCCCGGCACGGAAGGACTGACGACGCCATGACGACGGACCCGAACGACGACTGGAAGCGCTGGCACGAGCGGCGCACGGAGACGGTGGCGGCCCCCTACGGGCCGCTCGCGCTGGTCGGCACGCACTGGATCGAGGACCATCCGGAGGGGCGACTTCCGGACATTCCCGGGAAGTGGGTGGTGGACGGCGCCGGTGTCGTGCTAGCCGCCACCGAGAGCGACGGGCTGGCCCTGGACGGGCGGCCGTTCGCCGGTGCGGTCGGGCTCGGCGCCGACGCCGAACCGGCGGCCCGCGTCACGCTCGGCGAGCGCCGGCTCGTGGTGCTGGTCCGCGAGGGGATCTGGGGTGTGCGGGACTACGACCCGGACGCCGCGCCGCGCCGCGCCTTCCGGGGCATCGACGCCACGCCGTACGATCCCCGCTGGTCGGTGCCCGGCCGCTACACCCCGTACGAGGCGGCGCGCACCGTGCGGGTCGGCACCGCGGACGGGGTCGAACGCGGCCTCGGCCTCGCCGGTGAACTCGTCTTCACCGTGGCCGGACAGGAGCGGACGCTCCAGGTCGCGCGGCGGGCCGACGGGCGGCTGTGGGCGGTGTTCGCCGACGCCACCAGCGGGGACGGCAGCTTCCGGTTCCGCTTCCTGTACCCGGCGGCGCCCGACGCCGAGGGCCGTACGACGGTCGACTTCAACCGCGCCCAACTGCCGCCGTGCGCCTTCGCCGACCACTTCATATGCCCCTTCCCGCCGCCGGGGAACACACTGGGCGTCGCGATCGAGGCGGGGGAGCGGAACCTGGCCTGAAGGTGGGCGGAACCGGTCTGAAGGGGGGGTGGAGCCTGGCCCGATGGCCGGCGGAATCCGGCCTGCGGGGGAGTGGAACCCGGTCCGAAAACGGGGCGGTGCGGGCAAGAGCGGGCCAACAACTCGCAAAGCGCGTTCAAAGGGTGACGGCTGAAAGGCACCCTTGCGCCGACCGGCCGTTCGGCCGAATACTCCCCCTCAGCGTTTGTCAGGGACACGTCGTGACTGGGATCCGGTCGTTCGTGCCCCTGGCTGCGCCTCACGGGCCCCGACCCCACGCGGGCCCCCGACTTCCCCTGGGAGGGAACGAAACGTGAGGATCAAGCGCACCACCCCGCGCAGCGGTATCGCGAGACGGACTCGGCTGATCGCCCTTGCCTCCGGATTCGTGGCCGCGGCAGCGCTCGCAGCCCCCACCGCCAGCGCGAGCGACGTACCGACGTTCAGCACCAACCAGCTCAGCACGGCGAGCAACTCCGTCCTCAAGGCCGACATACCCGGCACGGCCTGGGCGGTCGACAGCAAGACCAACCGTGTCGTCGTCACCGTCGACAGCACCGTCTCCCAGGCCGAGATCGCCAAGATCAAGGAGCAGGCGGGAGCCACCTCGGGTGCCCTGACCATCAAGCGCACCCCGGGCACGTTCAACAAGCTGATCTCCGGCGGCGACGCCATCTATGCGAGTAGCTGGCGCTGCTCGCTCGGCTTCAACGTCCAGGACAACAGCGGCAACTACTACTTCCTGACCGCCGGTCACTGCACCGACGGCGCGGGTACCTGGTGGTCGAACTCCGGGCACACCACCACGCTGGGCACCACGGCCGGCTCGTCGTTCCCCGGCAACGACTACGGCATCGTGCGCTACACGAACAGCTCGGTCGCCAAGTCGGGCACCGTCGGCAGCGTGGACATCACCAGTGCGGCCACGCCGTCCGTCGGCACCACCGTCTACCGCCGCGGCTCCACCACCGGCACCCACAGCGGCCAGGTCACCGGGCTCAACGCGACGGTCAACTACGGCGGCGGAGACATCGTCAGCGGTCTCATCCAGACCACGGTCTGCGCCGAGCCCGGCGACTCCGGCGGCCCGCTGTACTCCAACAGCGGCATCGCCTACGGTCTGACCTCCGGCGGCAGCGGCAACTGCTCCTCCGGCGGCACGACCTTCTTCCAGCCGGTCACCGAGGCCCTGAGCGCCTACGGGGTCCACGTCTTCTGACGTCCGCCCGCGCGACGGCCTTCGCGGCATCGGCCCCCGCACGCAACCGGCGTGCGGGGGCTCCCTTTTGGCCGCCCACCGGAGTTACCTTCGAAGGACGGGGGTGCTCTCCCGGACACTCCCACTTCGGACCCCTGGGGGCCGGCATGGTCGAGGAGTTGGCGGCGGCGGGGGCGGCCCTCGTGGCCGCCGGAGCGGTGTACGTGATGGCGGCGGCGCGGATCGTCAAACAGTACGAGCGCGGTGTGGTGTTCCGGCTCGGCCGGCTCCGCCCGGAGGTACGCGGACCGGGATTCACCCTGGTCGTCCCGTTCGTGGACAAGCTGCGCAAGGTGAACATGCAGATCGTCACGATGCCCGTGCCCGCCCAGGAGGGCATCACCCGCGACAATGTGACCGTGCGGGTCGACGCCGTCGTCTACTTCCAGGTGACCTCGCCGGCCGACGCGGTCGTCCGGGTCGAGGACTACCGGTTCGCGGTCTCGCAGATGGCGCAGACCTCCCTGCGGTCCATCATCGGCAAGAGCGACCTCGACGATCTGCTGTCCAACCGGGAAAAGCTCAACCAGGGCCTGGAGTTGATGATCGACAGCCCGGCCGTGGAGTGGGGGGTCGGCATCGACCGGGTCGAGATCAAGGACGTGTCCCTGCCCGAGACCATGAAGCGGTCCATGGCCCGGCAGGCCGAGGCGGACCGCGAACGCCGGGCCCGGGTCATCAACGCGGACGCGGAACTCCAGGCGTCTAAGAAGCTGGCGGAGGCCGCCCAGCAGATGGCCGAGACCCCCGCCGCGCTGCAACTGCGGCTGCTGCAGACGGTGGTGGCGGTGGCCGCCGAGAAGAACTCCACGTTGGTGCTGCCCTTCCCGGTGGAACTGCTCCGCTTCCTGGAGAGGGCGCAGCAGCAACTGCCCCAGACGCCGGGAGGGTCGGATTCCGGCCAGGGCTGAGGGTCACTGTCCGCCGAGCAGTTACTCGCACGTAGTGTTTGCAGTGCGAATCTCCTGCGGTGACGGTGCATGGTCAAAATGGCGGGGGCGCGCGAGACCGCCGTACGCGCGTCCTGAAGTCGACCTTGTGTGCTCCCTGTGGGCCTCGGAATAGTAGGCGCCCGTCAACCAGCCTTCCGGCCCGTGCGATCCCCACTATCGTTCCGGGCCATCCCCCCACAGGAGGACGTGAGTTGAAGCACCGACGCATACCCAGGCGGCGGGTCGCCGTGGCGGGCGCGGGAATCGCCGCGCTGGTCGCAGCGGGTGTCACCTTCCAGACTGCGAACGCCGGCGAGCCGGCGGAGGCCGCCGCGCCCCAGCTCCTGTCGGCCCCGGCGGCCGGAAAGCTCGCCTCCACGCTCGTGCGTGACCTCGGCGGCGACAGCGCGGGCAGCTACTACGACGCGCAGGCGCAGCACCTCGTGGTCAATGTGCTCGACGAGAGCGCGGTCCGGGCCGTCGAGGCGGCCGGCGCCGAGGCCAGAGTCGTCGCCAACTCCCTCGCCGAACTCGACGGCGCCCGTGCGACGCTGAAGCGGGACGCGACCGTTCCCGGTACCTCGTGGGCGGTCGACCCGGTCGGCAACAGGGTCGTCGTCACCGCCGACCGGACCGTCTCGGAGGCCGCCTGGGCCAAGCTCGCCGAGGTGGTCGACGGGCTCGGTGGCACGGCCGAACTCCAGCGCTCGGAGGGGGAGTTCAAGCCCTTCGTCGCGGGCGGCGACGCCATCACCGGCTCGGGCGGGCGCTGCTCGCTCGGCTTCAACGTGGTCAAGGGCGGGGAGCCGTACTTCCTGACCGCCGGGCACTGCACCGAGGCCATCTCCACCTGGTCGGACTCGTCCGGCACCGTGATCGGCCAGAACGATCAGTCCAGCTTCCCGGGCGACGACTACGGGCTGGTGAAGTACACCGCGGACGTCGACCATCCGAGCGAGGTCGACCTCTACGACGGATCCGCCCAGCAGATCACCGGCGCGGTCGAGGCCACCGTGGGCATGAGCGTGACCCGCAGCGGCTCGACCACCCAGGTGCACTCCGGCACGGTGACCGGTCTGAACGCCACCGTGAACTACCAGGAGGGCACGGTCAGCGGTCTCATCCGGACCGATGTGTGCGCCGAGCCCGGTGACAGCGGCGGCTCGCTGTTCTCCGGGAGCGACGCGATCGGGCTCACCTCCGGCGGCAGCGGCGACTGCGCCTCCGGCGGTGTGACCTTCTTCCAGCCGGTCACGGAGGCGCTCTCGGCGACCGGCGCCGAGATCGGCTGAGCCGCGCCACGTCCCCCGCGAAGTCCCGCCCCACGCGCGAGGGGCGGGACTTCCGCACGCGGGCCCCTGCGGGACGGGTGGCTCCGCCGGTGCTGTGGCGGGTTCTGGCGGTGGTGCGGGGATTCTCCGGCGCGGGGGCTCGGCGTTCGTGGCCGGTTCGGGCGGTTCTGTCGGTGTGGGTGGCTCGGGGTGCCGTCGCCTCCGTGCGTGGTGGTCTCGGCAGGGACTGGTGGGCGTGCAGAACTCTGCCGACCGCCGCGGCCTTGTCGGCGATCTCGTGCGGCACGCTCTCCCGCACCTCGGAGTCCGACCGGCCGTTCGGCAGCGGATTCGGCTCCGGCTGCATGAGCGCTTCCCCGTACGGCAATCCGCCGCAAAACGGGCCCGGTGGGTGGCGTTTGTGCAGGTGGGAGGCGTTCGAATGGGTGTCGTACACATGTTCGGGAATGAGGGTATGGTGGGGTGAGGGAGTTGGGAACTGATGTTCGAGAGCTGGTCGGGGCTCACGAGTGCGGGAGGTGCGTGTGCCGGGGTTCACGCATCTGCACACCGTCTCCGGGTTCTCCCTGCGCTACGGCGCCTCGCACCCGGAGCGGCTGGCCGAGCGCGCCGCCGAGCGGGGCATGGACGCCCTCGCCCTCACCGACCGCGACACCCTCGCCGGCACGGTCCGCTTCGCCAAGGCCTGCGCCGGTGCGGGCGTCCGGCCGCTGTTCGGCGTCGAGCTGGCGGTGGGCGAGCCGGAGGCTGTACGGCGTACGCGGCGCCGCACGCCCGTGCGCGGCGGTGCCTTCATCGACGAGTCGACACCCCGGGCGACCTTCCTCGCCCGGGACGGCGCCCGCGGCTGGGCCGACCTGTGCCGGCTGGTCACCACGGCCCACTCCCCGACGTCCCCGGCCCCGTCCGGGCGGGACGGACACCGGGCCGCGGGCGCCCCGCTGCTGCCCTGGTCCGGCAACCACGGCGACGGCCTGACCGTTCTGCTCGGCCCCGCCTCCGACGTCGGCCGCGCCCTCGCCGAGGGCCGCCAGGACCGCGCCGCCAGGCTCCTCGGCCCCTGGCGCGAGAGCTACGGCGACGCCCTGCGCCTGGAGGTCGTCTGGCACGGCCGCGCGGGCACCGGACCCGGCTCCCTGCGGCTGGCCGCCCGCACCGTCGGCTTCGCCGCCGAACAGCGGATCCGGCCGGTGCTCAGCAACGCCGTCCGGTACGCCGACCCCGGGCAGGGCCCGGTCGCCGACATCCTGGACGCGGCCCGCCGGCTGGTCCCGATCGACCCGACGAAGGAGCTGGACTCCGGCGAGGCCTGGCTGAAGGACGCGGACGCCATGCTGGGCGCCGCCGAGCGGATCGTGGCGGCCGCGGGCTACCGCCGCGACACCGCCCACCGCCTGCTGGAGCAGACACGGGCCACGGCCGCCGACTGCCGGGTCGACCCCGAGGACGACCTCGGCCTCGGTAGCGTCCACTTCCCCGAGCCGCACCTCGTCGGCGCCGGCCGCCGCACCGCCCAGCGGGCCCTGGCCTCGCGGGCGGCGGCCGGTATGGTGCTGCGCGGCTACACCGGCCGGCGCGCCTACTGGGAGCGGATGCACCACGAGCTGGACATCATCGCCCACCACGGCTTCGCCTCCTACTTCCTGACGGTCGCCCAAGTCGTCGACGACGTACGGAGGATGGGCATCCGGGTCGCCGCGCGCGGCTCCGGCGCGGGCTCCCTCGTCAACCATCTGCTCGGCATCGCGCACGCCGATCCGGTCGAGCACGGGCTGCTGATGGAGCGCTTCCTGTCGAAGGAGCGGATCGCGCTGCCCGACATCGACATCGACGTGGAGTCCGCGCGCCGCCTGGAGGTCTACCGCGCGATCATCGACCGGTTCGGCACCGAGCGGGTGGCGACCGTCGCCATGCCGGAGACGTACCGCGTCCGCCATGCGATCCGGGACGTGGGCGCGGCCCTGTCCATGGACCCGGCCGACATCGACCGCATCGCCAAGTCCTTCCCGCACATCCGCGCCCGCGACGCCCGCGCGGCCCTGGCCGAACTGCCCGAGCTGAGGCAGCTGGCGGGGGAGTCCCGGCAGGACGCCGCGCGGTACGACCGGCTGTGGGAGCTGGTCGAGTCGCTCGACGCCCTGCCCCGCGGGGTCGCCATGCACCCGTGCGGGGTGCTGCTGTCCGACGCCTCCCTGCTCTCCCGTACGCCGGTCGTGCCGACCAGTGGCGAGGGGTTCCCGATGGCGCAGTTCGACAAGGAGGACGTGGAGGACCTCGGGCTGCTCAAGCTCGATGTGCTGGGCGTGCGGATGCAGTCGGCGATGGCGCACGCGGTCGCCGAGGTGGAGCGGGCGACGGGGGAGCGGATCGACCTGGACGCGGTCGCGGAGGGCGATCCGGCGACTTATCGACTCATCCGCTCCACCGAGACGCTGGGCTGCTTCCAGATCGAGTCGCCGGGGCAGCGGGATCTGGTGGGGCGGCTCCAGCCGGCCGCCTTCCACGACCTGGTGGTCGACATATCGCTGTTCCGGCCCGGTCCGGTCGCCGCCGACATGGTGCGGCCGTTCATCGAGGCGCGGCACGGGCGGGCGCCGGTCCGCTACCCGCACCCGGACCTGGCGGAGCCGCTGCGCGACACCTACGGGGTCGTCGTCTTCCACGAGCAGATCATCGACATCGTCGCCATCATGACCGGCTGCGGGCGGGGCGTGGCGGACCAGGTGCGGCGCGGGCTGTCCGACCCGGAGTCGCAGGGACGGATCCGGGTGTGGTTCGCCCGGCACGCGGCGGAGCGCGGATACGGCGCGGAAACGATACGGCGGACCTGGGAGATCGTCGCGGCGTTCGGCTCGTACGGCTTCTGCAAGGCGCACGCGGTGGCCTTCGCCGTACCGACGTACCAGTCGGCGTGGCTGAAGGCGCATCACCCGGCCGCCTTCTACGCCGGGCTGCTCACCCATGACCCCGGGATGTACCCGAAGCGGCTGCTGCTGGCGGACGCGCGGCGGCGCGGGGTGCCGATCCTGCCGCTGGACGTGAACCGGTCGGCGGTCGCCCATCGCATCGAACTGGTGTCCGAGCCGGACGGGTCGTCCGTGTCCGGATCCGCGTCCGAACCGGCCGTATCCCCTGGTTCTCCCGGGCGTTGGGGACTGCGGCTCGCCCTCTGCGACGTGCACGGCATCAGCGAGGCCGAGGCGGCGCGGATCGCGGACGGACAGCCCTACGCCTCCCTGCTGGACTTCTGGGAGCGGGCCCGGCCGAGCCGGCCGCTGGCCCAACGGCTCGCCCAGGTGGGCGCGTTGGACGCGTTCGGCGCCAACCGCCGGGATCTGCAACTCCATCTGACCGAGCTGCACCGGGGCGCCCGCAGCGGCGGCGGTGGGCAGCTCCCGCTGGCCGGCGGCCGGAAGACCGCCTCCGCGGGGCTGCCCGACCTCACCTCGGCGGAACGGCTCAGCGCCGAACTGGGCGTGCTGTCCATGGACGCCTCGCGCAACCTGATGGACGACCACCGGGAGTTCCTGGAGGAGCTGGGCGTGGTCTCGGCACGCCGGCTGCGGGAGACCCCGCACGGCGAGACCGTACTGGTCGCGGGCGCCAAGGCGGCCACCCAGACCCCGCCGATCCGCTCCGGCAAGCGCGTCATCTTCACCACCCTGGACGACGGCACGGGCCTGGTCGACCTCGCCTTCTTCGACGACTCCCACGACGCCTGCGCGCACACCGTCTTCCACTCCTGGCTGCTGCTGGTGCGCGGGGTGGTGCAGCGGCGCGGCCCGCGCAGCCTCAGCGTGGTGGGCGCCGCCGCCTGGAACCTCGCCGAACTCGTCGAACTGCGCGCCGAGGGCGGGCTCGACCAGGTGGCGGCGCGGCTGGCGGCGCCCGCGCCGCAGACGGAGGCGGCCCCTGCGGCGCCGGACCGGACGATTCGCATGGCCACGGGGTACGAGATGCACCCCTGGGCCGATCTGCGCCCCGCGGGCGAGGGCCCGGCGGGTGGAAAGAAGTTGTGGCACCAGAGCCCGGGGAGTGCGGGATGACCATTCTCTGCGTACGTTTCCAGCTGCCGCCGATGTACGAGGCGGCCCTGCCGGGGCTGCTCGGGCTGCTGGCGGAGTTCACCCCGGTCGTCGAGGCCCTGCCGCCGGACGGGGCGCTGGCCGATCTGCGGGGCGCCGAACGGTACTTCGGCCGCGGCGCCGCCGACCTGGCGGCCATGATCCGGGTCCGCGCCCTCGCGCTGTACGGCATCGACTGCGCGATCGGCGCCGGGCCGGGCCCACTGCTGGCCCGGATGGCGCTGAAGGACGCACGGCCCGGGGCGATCCGGGCGGTCCCCGAAGGCCCTGACGCCGTCGCGGAGTTCCTCGCCGACCGGCCCGTCGGCGCGCTCCCCGGCGTCGGCACGGCCACCGCCCGCACCCTGCGCGAGTACGGACTCGACACCCTGGGCCGGGTGGCCGCCGCGCCGCTGTCCACGCTCCAGCGGCTGGTCGGCGCGAAGGCGGGCCGCGAGCTGCACGAGAAGGCGAACGGCATCGACCGCGGCCGGGTCGTCCCGAACGCGGTCTCCAGCTCCCTCGTGGCCGAACGCCCCTTCCCCCTCGACGAGCTGGACCCCGACCGGCACCGCCGCGCACTGCTCTCGGCCGCCGGTGAACTGGGCGCCCGGCTGCGCGCCCTGGAGAAGGTCTGCCGCACCCTGACCCTCACCGTGCGCTACGCCGACCTCCCCCGCTCTCGAACCGGCTCGAACGGGGGGACCCCCATCGCGACCACCCGCAGCCGCACCCTCAAGGAGCCGACCGCGCACTCGCCGGCACTGACGCGGACCGCGTACGGCATGTACGAGGCCCTCGGCCTGCAACGCGCCCGGGTCCGCGTGCTCGTCCTGCGCGCCGAGGGGCTCACCCCCGCCGAACAGGCCTCCTACCAGCTCACCTTCGACCCCGTGGACGACAAGGTCCGCCGGATCGAGGAGGTGGCGGACCGGGCGCGGGCGAAGTTCGGCCCACGGGCGGTGCTGCCCGGCACGCTGGCCTCCTGAGCCCCCTCCGCTCAGGCAGGGCCCGGGGCCCGACCGGCCTGAGCCGCCGGTGGGGCCCCGGAGATCTGTTCAGCGGCCGTGCCGGCCGCCCGTCGCGCGCCGCCGCACCGACAGGAACAGCACCGCCGAGCCGAGCGACAGCACCGCCGCGCCCGCCGCCGCCAGATACGGTGTGCCGCCGTTCGCCCCGGTCTCGGCCAGGTCCGCCGAGGCGCCGGCGGCCTTCGGCTCGTTGGCCGGGGTGCCGGCCGCGGCCACCGCCGGCTCGGCCGACGTGCTCGCGTCGTCGTCGCCATGGCCGTGGTGCTCGATCGTCGACTTGTCGGCACCGGCCGCGAGCTGCTTCTCGGACGGCGCGGACGCGCTCGGCGCCGGCGCGGCGGCACCTTCGGCCGCACCGCCGCTGTCACCGGCGGCCGTGCCGCCGCTGCTGCCTTCGTCGTCCGTGTCTCCGCCGGTGCCGCCGAAGGTGACGTCCGAGCAGGAGTAGAACGCCTCCGGGCTGTCCGAGCGCTGCCAGACCGCGTACAGCAGCTGCCGGCCGGAGCGCTCGGGGAGCGTGCCGGAGAACGTGTAGAAGCCGCCCGCCGCCACCGGGTCGGTGGCCGTCGCGACCGGATGCTCCAGATCCAGGTCGGCCCAGGCCAACGGCTCGGCCGGGTCGTAGCCCGGCCGGGTGAGATAGACGTGGAACGTGCCCTTGTGCGGAGCGGTCACCCGGTACTTGAAGGTGTACGAGCCGCCGCTCACGCGCGTCGCCGGCCAGTCGGCGCGGGCCAGGTCGAGCCCCTTGAACTCGTCGTTGTTCGCGCTGCACAGCTTGCCGTCCGGGATCAGCTCCTGGTGCCGGCCGTTCGCGTCGCCGATCCGGATGCCGTTCCAGTCGTAGAGCGCCTGGGTGCCGCCGGCCGCGACCGCCGCCCGGCAGGCCGCCGAGCCGGGGCTCTCCGGTCCCTCCGCGTAGCACTGCGCCACCCGGCTGACCGGGTCGCCCATCGAGCCGTGCGCGGCGGCCGGCACGGCGGCGAGCGCGGTCAGGGCGAGCGGTGCCGCGCCGAGGACGGCGACGGCCGCGGCCGTGCGGCGTGCGGGCACCTGGCGGCGTGCGGGCATGGGGACTCCTACGGTCTTCGGGGGGTGGGTCGATCCCGTGGGGGGCGATCAGAAGCTAGCCCGAAGAAACCGGGAAATCGCCTGCTGGAGGCGGGCGGGGGAGATCCTTATGGTCCGCTTAAGGGAGTGCTCAGACTGCGCTCAGGTAGATACCGTGCGCACCATGACAGACGACGCCGTCCGCCCCGCCCGCGCCGCCGACGTACCGGCGGTGCGGGCCGTGACCGACGCGGCCTACCGCCCCTACCTCGAGCGCATCGAAGTGGTGCCGCAGCCCATGGAGGCGGACCACATGGCGAACGTCGCCCAGGGGAAGGTGTTCGTCACCGGCGATCCCGTGATCGGCCTGGTCGTGGTCGAGGCGCGCCCGGACCATCTCTTCCTCGACAGCATCGCCGTCCACCCCGACGCGCACGGCCGGGGCGTCGGGGGCCGGCTGCTGCGGTTCGTGGACGCACACGCGCGTGCGCGGGGACTGACCGAGGTCAGGCTCTACACGAACGCCCTGATGTGGGAGAACCGCAAGATCTACCCGAGGTACGGATACGAGATGGTCGAGCGGCGTGTGGACGGCCCCTACGACCGCGTCCACTACCGCAGGCGGCTGGACTGACCGGGCTCACGGCCGGTCAGCCGTCCGGCCACCAGGTGCGGGCGATGTCTCTGCGGACCTCCGGGCGCCCCGCGGGGCGCTCCTCGGCTTCCTCGTGTACGCGGCGGGTGTCCGTCTTCTTCAGGGGCTTCTGCACGGTCGCGCGGCGCATGGCTGCCTCCTTCGGCGCCTGCCGGAATCCGCGATCCCGCGGCGGCAGACCCTTTGGCCGAGAGTCGCTCATCGGCGGCGGTCTGTCAGTGGCGGCTGTCACCCTCGGACTGTCAGTGGCGGGTGTCACGCTGGGGGCATGACGGACGAGAGCGAGCGCAGGACAACGGCGCGTGTCGACTGGGACGCCGCCGCCGCGACCTTCGACGACGAGCCGGACCACGGGCTGCGCGATCCCGAGGTGCGCGCGGCCTGGGCCGACAGACTCCGCGCCTGGCTGCCCGGCCGCCCCGCGGATGTGCTCGACCTCGGCTGCGGCACCGGCAGTCTGGCGCTCCTCGCCGCCGAGCGGGGACACCGCGTCACCGGAGTCGACCTGTCCCCGGCGATGGTGGACCTGGCCCGCGCCAAGACGGCCGGGCGCGACGCGGTGTTCCTGGTCGGTGACGCGGCGGCGCCCCCGGTGGGGGAGCGGCGCTTCGACGCCGTGCTCGTCCGGCATGTGCTGTGGACACTGCCCGGGCCCGGCCGTGTGCTGCGGCACTGGAGCGGGCTGCTGCGGCCGGGCGGGCGGCTCGTGCTGGTCGAGGGCGTCTGGGGAGCGGTCTCCCCGGTCGGCATACCCGCCGCCCGGCTGACCGCCCTGCTGGAACCGATCGCCTCCGACGTGCGCACGGAGCCGCTGTCGGACGAGCCCGCGCTGTGGGGCGGACCCGTGACGGACGAGCGGTACGCGGTGGTGGCGACGGTGTGATCCCCGGCCGGGGGCGTCAGGCCAGCAGCGCCTCGAAGCGTTCCGTACGGGCGAGCGCCGCCAGCTCGTCGAGGGCGGCCACGGCGGCGGCCGCGGCCGCAGGATCGGTCCGGGTCAGCCCGCTCTGCGCGAACTCGTCCTCGTCCAGCCGCCGTACGTCCGTGCCGTCCGCGGAGCGCCACAGGTCCAGATCGAGGTCCTCGACGACCAGCTCCGTACCGGACAGCACGGCCGGCCGGGCGATGTCGCAGTACCAGCCCTTGAGCGCGCCCGCCGGGTCGCGGACCTCCATCACCGCGTACCAGCGGTCCCGCCAGTAGTACTCGGTGAAGACGTCGCCCGGCTCGAAGCGCACAAAGCCGAAGTCGCGGACCGTGCCGCCCGCGAAGGGGGCCCGCACCACGATCCGGGTGCCGTCGTCCTGGAGCAGCTCGGCCGGGTAACGGATCTTCGTACGGCCGCCCTTGACCAGGACGACCTCCAACAGCCGGCCGGTGTCAGCCGAGTTCGCGGACATGGCGCACCTCCGTCGCGCAGACCCGGTAACCGAACCACGTGTTGATCGCGATCATCGGGCCGTTACCGGCGTCGTTACCCGTGAACGCCTCCGTGAACCCGGCGGCGCGGGCGCGGTGCAGGGAGGCGTTCTTGGCGAGCTTGGCGAGACCGCGGCCCCGGAAGGCGCGCGCGGTGCCCGTCATCACGGTGCCGTAGCGCTGCCCGCCGTCCGTACGGGCCGCGCTGAACGCGGCGGGACGCCCGTCGACCAGCGCGACCGAGGTCAGCTCGGGGCTGAACAGGGGGTGCCGCCAGGTCTCGTCGAGCCAGGCCTCGTAGTCCGTGAACTCGGTGTCCAGGTCGCTGGGCTCGTCCGCCGTCGTCTCCGCGTCCAGCCGGAACAGCGGGCGCGGGTCGTCGGCGAAGTCCGAGCCCTTGCGCAGCTCGACGCCCGGCGGCGGGTCCGGCAACGGGGGCAGCGTCGCATGCGCCAGGTCCAGCCGGAGGAAGTGCGCGGAGCGGGCGGCCCGGTAGCCGTGCCGTTCGGCGAAGGCGAGGTTGCCCGGCTCGTCCAGCACCCAGGCCAGCAGCCGGCGCGCGCCCCGGGCCGCCAGATGCTCCTCGGCGGCGCGCACCAGCAGCCCGCCCGCGCCGCGCCGGGTCCGCTCCGGGTCGACGTACACATTGACATAGCCCTGGCCCGGCTCCGGGCTGTCGTGGGCGATGCCCACCTGGGCGGTGCCGATGATCTCGCCGTCCTCCTCCGCGACGAGCCTGCGCAGATGGGCGTCCGGGTGGGCGTGGGCGATGTCGTGGGCGACGGATTCCGGGGTGAACAGCATGAAGGGGAGAGCACGGTGCCGGACCCGGACGAAGCCGTCCAGGTCCGCACGCGCGTCGGGGCGCAGATCGCGCACGAGCACAGTCATGGGGCCGCACGGTACGGGGGATCCGCACCCGGGTGCCCCTCATTTTCCGGCGGGTGCGGGAGAATCGCAGTGTGACCTTGAAGATCCACATCGACGACAGCGCACCGCCGTACGAGCAGGTGCGGGCCCAGATCTCGGAGCAGGCGCGGTCCGGGGCGCTCCCGGTGGGCTACCGGCTGCCGACCGTGCGGGGGCTGGCCGAGTCGCTGGGTCTGGCGGCGAACACCGTGGCCAAGGCGTACCGGGCGCTGGAGACGGACGGGGTGATCGAGACGCGGGGCCGCAACGGGACGTTCGTGGCGGCCGCCGGTTCGGCCGCGGCACGCGAGGCCGCGACCGCCGCACAGACCTATGCGGAACGGGTGCTCCGCCTCGGCCTGGACGAGGCGGAGGCCCTGAGCACCGTACGGGACGCACTGCGTGCGGCCTACGGGACGCACTGAGGGGCCGGTGCCGAAGGACTGCGTCGCCTTGATGCGGTACGGCCGCGGTGGTGACGGAGATCAGCCGTGTGCGGTCAGGGCCGGGGTGCGGGTGGTCGGCAGGCCTGCCCTGGTTGCCGTCGCGGCGAACGCCGTCGCGTCCTGTACCGCCGCTCCGCCGGGGTCGTTGTTGAAGTACGCGTAGACGTCGTCGGTACTGGACCAGGTGGTGGCGATGCGGTCGGTCCAGGTCTCCAGGGAGCGTCGGCCGTAGCGCGGCCAGGGCCGGGCGCGGCCCTGGTGGAAGCGGACGTAGCCCCAGTCCGCGGTGCGCCACAGCGGGGTGACCGGGTGGGCCAGCACATCGGCCCAGCACAGTGCCGCGCCCCGGGACTCCAGGACGGCACGGGTCCGCGGCGTCCACCAGGAGTCGTGGCGCGGCTCGACCGCGACCCGGGTGCGGGGCGGGAAGCAGGCCAGGCACGCGTCCAGCAGGTCCGGGTCGGCGCGCAGGGTCGGCGGGAGCTGGAGCAGGACCGGGCCGAGCCGGTCGCCGAGGCCCGCCGCGCTGCCCATCAGCCGCCCCACCGGCTCCTGCGGATCGCGCAGCCGTTTGATGTGTGTGAGGTAGCGGCTGGCCTTCACCGCGACCACGAAGTCCGCGGGCACGCGCTCCCGCCAGTTCTCGAAGTTCTCCCGTGTCGGCAGCCGGTAGAACGCGTTGTTGATCTCCACCGTGGCGAAGCGCGCCGCGTACTCCTCGAGCCACAGCCGCATCGGCCGGTCGGCCGGGTACAGAACGCCCCGCCAGTCCCGGTACTGCCACCCCGACGTGCCCACGAACAGGGTCATACCCCCATCAAAACACCGACCACCACCCGAGGCCCGCCACCGACGGCCGGTCGCGGCCCCGCACCGGCCGACCGGCCACGGTTCCGCACCGCCGGCCGGATGGGGCCCCTGACGGTCGGGCGCGCCCTGCACCGAGGTCCGGTCGCGGCTCCTTGCCGTCGGCCGGCCGCGGCTCCGTACGGTCGGCCGATCTCGGCCTGTACCGGTGAGCGGCTGCGGCCCTTCCCTGATGGGCGGGGTATGGCCATGTGCCCAAAACCGATCACGGTCCTGCGCCGAGGTCCGGCCGCGAGGGCTCGCCGGTGGTCTGAGTCTTCCCCAGCAGCCCGTCGGGGCTGCTCACAGGTACAGGCCCGCGTCCCTGGACTCGCGTGCGCCCGGTACCGACGTCGGTGTCGTGCCGCGGCGCAGTGCGTACAGCTCGGCCAGCGTCGCGCCCTCGCGGCCGATTCCCTGCTCCGTGCCCAGCCAGGCCACCGACTCCCGGTGGGTCAGCGGGCCCACCTCGATCCGGGCCAGACAGCGGCCGGGCCGGACCACGGCGGGGTGCAGCCGCTCCAGGTCCTCGTTGGTGGTCACACCGACGAGCACGTTGCGGCCCTGGCCCAGCAGGCCGTCGGTCAGGTTCAGCAGCCGCGACAGCGCCTGGCCCGCCGTGTGCTTGGCCTCGCCGCGGATCAGCTCGTCGCAGTCCTCCAGCAGGAGCAGCCGCCAGCGGCCCTTGCCCGCCGCGTCCTCCTCGCCGATGGCGATGTCCATCAGATAGCCGACGTCGCCGAAGAGCCGCTCCGGGTCCAGGACGCAGTCGACCTGGCACCAGTCCCGCCAGGAGCGGGCCAGCGTGCGCAGGGCGGAGGTCTTGCCGGTGCCCGGCGGGCCGTGGAGGAGCAGCAGCCGGCCCGCGATGTCCTCGGGGGTCGTCTTCATCAGCTGGTCCATCGCCTCCGCCACCGGAGCCGTGTAGTTGGGCCGCACCTCCTCCCAGGTGCCCGCCGAGATCTGCCGGGTGGTGCGGTGCGGGCCGCGCCTCGGGGACACGTACCAGAAACCCATCGTCACGTTCTCCGGCTGCGGCTCGGGCTCGTCCGCCGCGCCGTCCGTGGCCAGCTCCAGGACCTCCTTCGCCAGCTCCGCGGTGGTCGCGGTCACCGTGACGTCGGCGCCCCGGTTCCAGCGGGAGACCAGCAGGGTCCAGCCGTCGCCCTCGGCGAGGGTCGCGCTGCGGTCCTCGTCCCGGGCGACGCGCAGCACCCGGGCGTCCCGCGGCAGCAGGGTCGCGCCGGAGCGGACCCGGTCGATGTTGGCCGCGTGCGAGTACGGCTGCTCGCCCGTCGCGAAGCGGCCGAGGAACAGCGCGTCGACGACGTCGGACGGCGAGTCGGAGTCGTCGACGTTGAGCCGGATCGGCAGCGCGTCGTGTGGGTTCGCAGACATGCCGCCATGATCCGGCACGTGGGCCCCCTGCGCACCCGGTTTCCGAAGTGGGCGCGGAGTGTCGGGCATGCGAACCATCACCTGATCATCGCCATATGTTCCTTCCGAACTCTCTCGCTGCGCTGCCCCGTACGTCCCCCTTCGTCCGCTCCGGTCCGGTGCCGGAGCCGTGCGTCGCCGACACCTGCCGCGCGCCCGTCCCCCGCCGCTACTGTTGTCCTTGATGACACGTCATGGGGGGAATTCGGGGGCTCGGCGGTGGCGGCTCACCGCTCTGCTCGGTGTGGGTGTGGTTGCCCTGGCCCTGGTGGTGACCCTGATCAACACGCTTCCCGGCGGCGGCAGCACCGCGGGCACCACCCGCGACGGCGACAACGTGCACGGCACGCCCGCCGCCCCGTCCGGCCGGCCGCAGCCGTCCGTGGGCTGGGGGTTCACCCACACCCAGTACAGCGCCGACCAGGGCGGCACGGCCACCGAGCGCGTCGAGGGGCTGCTCGCGCGCAGCCCGGGACTCCCGCAGAACCAGCACATCATGGGCTGGGGCGCCGACAACCCCGAGCCCGCAGCGGGCCGTTACGACTTCGGCGCGCTCGACCGGCGCGTCGACTTCATGCGTGCCTCCCAGGCCACCCCGGTCATCACGCTGTGCTGCGCCCCGGACTGGATGAAGGGCGGCAGGGCCGGCGCCGACCACACCGACTGGAGCCAGGCCGCGCTGGAGACTGCCCCGACCCCGGACCACTACCAGGACTTCGCCGACCTCGCCGCGACCGTCGCCAGGCGCTATCCGGACGTCACCCACTTCGTCGTCTGGAACGAGTTCAAGGGCTTCTGGAACGACGCGAAGAACCGCTGGG
This sequence comes from Streptomyces shenzhenensis, assembly GCF_003688995.1. Classification (GTDB taxonomy): domain Bacteria; phylum Actinomycetota; class Actinomycetes; order Streptomycetales; family Streptomycetaceae; genus Streptomyces; species Streptomyces shenzhenensis_A. The sequence continues at coordinate 73,351 of NZ_PENI01000003.1, forward strand.
ACCACGAGGGATACACGCGGATGTACAACCTCGTGTACGAGGCGCTCAAGAAGGTCGACAAGGACATCATGGTCGGCGGCCCCTACCTGGTGATGGACAGCGTCGGCCCGCACCGGACGGAGCACGCCTCGACGACCCTCAAGGGCCCCTGGGGCGCCATGGACCAGCGGGTCCTCGACGCCTTCGCCTACTGGAACAGCCACCGGAGCGGCGCCGACTTCGTGGTGGTCGACGGCTCCAGTTACACCGACGACGACGAACTGCTGCCCGACGCGTTCGCGGCCACCGACAAGTTCACGGCCGTCGGCGCCTGGCTGCGCCGGCAGACCCATGACCTGCCGCTGTGGTGGGCGGAGTACTACGTCGAGCCCGCCGACGCCGCCGACGAACGCACGGGCTGGTCCGAGGCCCGCCGGGTCGCGGTGCAGGCGGCCGGCCTGATCGCCATGGTCAAGGGCGGTGCCGACTCCGGCTTCTACTGGAACCCGGAGAGGAAACAGGGCACCGACTGCCCCGGCTGTCTGTGGACGCCCACCGGCGGCCCGGCCGGGGGCGCCGAACTCCCCATGTACGACCTGGTCTCCCGGTTCGACCGGGCGTTTCCGCCGGGCACCGGGTACGAGACCGTGTCCGTCGCCAGGGACGACGCGCCCCACGTCCGCGTCCTCGCCACCGACGAGGTCGTCCTGGTGGTGAACACCTTGGACCGGCCGATCGGCGCGCGGGTCGACGGGAAGCGGTTCGACATGGCGGCGTACGAGGTGAAGTGGCTCACCAGATGAGCCGCTTCCCGCCTCACTTCATCGTCAGGAACCGCTGCACCAGTGCGGCGAGCAGCACCGCGAGCAGCGGCAGCGAGAACCAGAAGCCGCCCTGCACCAGGCGCAGCCGGCGCGCGCTCGGGCGCATCGCGACACGGACCGTCTCGCGCACGGTCAGCAGCAGAACCAGCGCGACGGCCATGAGTCCGCCGACCACCGACCATGGCGTCCATGTCACCCGCGGTCCGATCGGGCCGGGCGCCGGTCCGGGCACCGCACCCGCGGGCCGCTCGCGCAGCGCGTACATCGTGACGTCCTCGTTGACCCGGACCTTCGTCAGCTCCGGGCGTCCGTCCAGGTTCCGGATCAGCCGGGGCTCCCAGGTCACCGGGTAGCCCACGTCCAGCTCCAGATAGGTGACCTGACTCCGGTTGATCATCAGATACGCGTTCGGACCCGCGTCCTCCAACGCCTTGACCAGGCCCGACACCAGCACGGGGTCGGCCGGCGCGAGCGTCGGCACATAGTCGACGCGTTCCATGTCCCGGGCGCCCCACGGCATGGCCGGCGTCACATTGTCGACGGTGTCGTCGCTCAGCCAGAGCAGGCGCACGGTCGGCTTGTCGTGGGCGTACACATAGTCCATGGCCGCGACCTCACCGGGTCTGATCCGCTCGAACGGCTCGTTGCCCCAGCGGGCCACCAGGAAGCCGCCCATCAGCAGCAGACCCGTGAGGAGGGCGGCCAGCGGAGCCAGCCTCACCCGGTCCCGCGCGCGCTCCTTCGCGGTCACGCCGGTGCGCGGGAACAGGGCGAGAGCGGCCAGCATCGCCGCGCCGGGCAGCGCGAACATGAAGACGCGCAGGGCCATTTCACCGCCGTACGACTGCATGCCGAAGCCCAGGAACGGGACGAGGGCCAGCACCGGCAGCGACCGTTCGCGGTACCGGTGCTCGTGCCGCCGCCACCAGCCCCAGCAGGCGAGGGCGAGCACCCCGCCGGCCAGCAGCACGCGCGCGTACAGCACCAGCCTGTGGCTCGAACTGCCGCCCTGGATACGGCCGGACACCGACGTCGAGACATTGCTGCCGACCCCGCCGACCCCGCCGAACAGGTCGTCGAAGTGCCCCGACCAGTACGGCTCGGCCATGAAGCCGACCCAGGCGGCGACCAGCACCGCGAACAGCAGGGGCAGGCCACGCAGTTCGGACTTGCCGACCAGGACCAGCGCGGTGAGGACGCCCAGCATCATGAACGGGGTGAGCTGGTGGGCGGGCACGCTCGCCGCGTACAGGCCGATCACCACCAGGAGCAGCACGGCCCGTTGCCGCCGGTCGGTCGGCTCGACCTCCGCCTCGCCGGGGCGGAACCGCGCCCCGATCGCCCGGGGGGCGCGGAACCAGACGAGCAGGATCGCCACGAAGAGGAGATACAGGAGATAGGTGAAGCCCTGCGGGGAGAAGTAGTCCTGGCCGACCCAGCCGCTGAGCACAAAGATCCAGATGCCGGTCCACTTGGCCCGCCAGCTCGCTCGCAGCGACCGCACGAGCAGGAACAGCGGTGCCAGGAAGGCGAGTTGGATCGCCGTCGGCCACCAGCGGATGATCTCGGTGAAGTCCGTGATCCCGCAGGCCTCGGCGACGAACGCGGCCACGGCGAAGAAGCCGGGCCAGCTCCAGCGGGCGTCCAGGTCCGGGACGGCGGACCCGGTGCGGTCGATGTAGTCGATGAACCCGAGGTGCTGCCAGGCCGTCGCGAACCGCGGCTCGGTCTCGATGACCGCGGGCAGGGCGTGCAGCGACACCACCGTCGCCAGCAGCGTGACCAGTAGCAGCGCCCGGTGCTCACGGCGCAGCCGGAGCAGCGCGGCGAACACCGTGATCAGCAGCGCCGCCCCGATCAGCGTCGGCAGCGGCAGCACGGAGATCAGCCCGAGCCCGCCCATCCGGTCCAGATCGGCCTCGCCGAGCCGCGCCGCCGGCACCCAGTACAGCAGGAGCGCGACCGACAGCAGACAGCCGAGGACGACGCCGGAACGGGTGGGCAGCAGGTTCCGGCGCGGGGGAGCCGTGGGCGGCCCGGGGGCCGCCGGGTCACCGTCGGGTTCCGCCGGTCGGACCCACCCCGCTTCCGCCGGGAAGGCCGTCCCGAACGGCGCGTCGTTTTCCGCCCCCTTCAGCAGTGACGCCTCGGCGGGACCCGGTGAGGCACCGGCGCCCGGCCCCCGGTCCTGGTCCGCCGGCGAGGTGCCCGCGGGCGGGGTGCCGGGTCCGGGGCGCACGTCGGGGCGGCGTTCCTGGTGGTCGAAGTCGACGTGGAGGCCGAGGGCCAGGGTGTCGCTGTCCAGCGCCCAGGCCGGGCCGCGTCCGCGGGACCGGGCGCCGGGGACCTCGCGTATCCCCAGGTCGGCGAGGTCCCCGTCCGGTGCCGTCGGCGCGGGGACCTCCGCCGCCGGTGCGGCCCGGAGCGTCCGCCACAGCCGGGGCGCGGCGATCGCCACGATCACCGCGAGGCCGGCGATCTCGGCGACGCCCGCGCCGGTCAGGCCCATGCGGGGGAGCAGCAGCAGCGTCAGACCGAGCACCAGCACACACAACAGGCCCTGCAGCCAGGCGAGTCCGGCGGTCCGGCTCCGCGCGCGCAGCGTCGCGAAGTACGTCTCCATCACGACCCGCAGCAGCGCGCCCACGGCGAACCAGCGCAGCAGCGGGGTCGCCGCGTCCGCGTAGCCCGCGCCGAACACGCCGAGGATCCATGGCGCACCGACGAACAGCAGCCCGCAGACCGGCAGCATGATCCGGGCCATCCGGCGCAGCGCGGCCCGGGTGTCGGCGGCCAGCCGCGCCGGGTCGTGCGCGCCCTCGACGGTGAGGGACGCGCCCATGTTGATGGCGAGCAGATTGACGGTGCCGCCGATGGTGGTGGTGATGTAGAAGTAGGCGTTGTCCTCGGAGCTGACCCGCGTGGCGATGATCACCGGGACGAGGTGGACCACGGCCAGCGAGAACAGCGAGCCGGTGTAGTCCCCGGCGAGGAACCTGCCGATCTCCTTCGGCGTCGGCGGCTGCGCCCGCCCCTCGGTCGCCCGCGCGTGCCGGGGCACCAGCCGGCGGAACACCAGCCAGCCCAGCGGCAGTACGGACGTGGCGATCGCCGCGACCCAGGACACGAAGACCCCGATCGTCGGGACCGCCGCGGCGAACACGACGAGCAGCCCCAGCTTCACCGCCGAGAACACGGTATTGCCGACCGGCACCCAGGGCGCGCTGCGCAGCCCGGTCAGCACGCCGTCCTGGAGGGTGAGCAGGTTCCAGGCGACGACGGCCAGGACAAAGCCGAGGTCGTTCAGCGGCCCGTGCAGGAACCGGTACGACGGCCCCCACGCGTCCAGCGTCATCAGGAAGACGCCCGCGGCCAGCGCCACCACCAGTGAACTGCCCGCATACGTACGGAGGACGAGCTGACCGGTGCGGCGCCCGGACACCGGGATGAAACGGGCCAGGGCGCCGGTCAGGGTGACCGCGGTGAGCCCCGCGAGGAGCTTCATCGCGGCGATCGCGGCGGACCCCTGGCCGACCGCGGACTCGGAGTAGTAGCGGGCCGCGGCGAGCCAGAAGCCGAGCCCGAGGACGGCGGAGATACCAGTGTTCAGCATCAGGGCGTAGGCGTTGCGGAACAGCGGGTGGCCGCCGCCCGGCCCGCCTCGTCCGGGCAGGCGCAGCCGGCGTCCCGGCTGCGCCCCGGCGCCGGGTGCCGCGGCCTCGGTCGTGGTCGTCGTGTCAGACACGGATACGGGTTGCCTTCCGGCGGACCCGGCGGGCCCTGCGGACCAGGGCGTACCCCTGGGTGAGGGCACGGTCCCGGGCGAAGGCGCGGGCGATCGAGCGGCCCTGGAGCAGCCGTTCGAACTCCGCGACGCCCGTGCTGCGGCGCACGGTGAGCCGGCGCAGGGCGTACGGCCCCTGGCGGCGCCGGGCCGGCGCGTTGCCGACGGCGAGCGCCTGGGCGAACCCGGCCGCGCGCACCGCCCGGCGCACCCGGCGGCTGGAGTAGCCGTACGGATAGGCGAACGAGGCCGGTACGGCGCCCAGTTCGGCACTGACGATCCGGACACAGCGGGACAGCTCGGAGCGCAGCGTCGCGTCGTCCAGCTGGTCGAGCTGCGGATGCGTGTGGCTGTGCCCGCCGATCTCGATGCCGGCGCCCGCGAGGTCGCGCACCTGGTGCCAGTCGAGCATGGTGTCCGGGCCGCCTCCGGTGTCGTGGGCGCCCCTGATCCAGCCCGTGGCGACGAACAGCGTGGCCGGGAAGGCACGCTGGGCGAGTACCGGCAGGGCGTGCCGGTGCACGCCTTCGTAGCCGTCGTCGAAGGTGATCAGGACCGGGCGGGCGGGCAGCGGCCGGCCCGAGCGCCAGCGCGCCGCGAGGTCGGCCGTGCCGAGCGGGGTGAGGCCCAGATCGGCGATCAGCGCCATCTGTTCCGCGAACGCCTCGGGGGCGACGGACAGGGCGCGTGTGGCGTCGTTCGGCGCGGTCGCCACCGAGTGGTACATCAGGATCGGCACGGACGCCTCAGCCATGTCGTGTCCCCTCGGCCGTCCTCCGCGCGGCCGGCCCGGCCCGTGTGACCGGCCCGGCCGATCCGACCGGCACCACCGAGAACGTGGCCTCGCCGCGGCGTGCCCGGGCGCTGCCCACCAGGTATCCGCCCGCCGCGGCGAGCACGCCCGCGACGATCGCGCCCGCCCGTCCCGCGCCGCCCGGCCGGGCCAGCAGGGCGTCCCGCAGACCGCGGGCGACCCCGGCGGGCAGCACCCGTGTCGCGTACCGGCGTTCCGACTCCAGCGCCTTGGTCGCGCCGACGCTGCGCGCCACCAGGGCCTTGGACAGCCCCTCGGCGTAGGCGCGGGTGCGGAAGTAGCCGAAGCGCTCGCGTGCCGCGGGCACCCGGTGGTGGATCACCGCCCGGTCGTCGATCAGCAGGACCGCGTCCGGCCGGGCGCGGCCGAGCCGGATGCACAGCTCCGTCTCCTCGCAGCCCAGCGGCCGGCTGCCGGCGTCCCGGCCGATGCCGGTGGCGAAGCCGCCCGCCGCGTCGAAGGCCGTCCGCCGGAACGACGCGTTCCCGCCCAGTACGTTGCGGACCCGGACCCGGCCCGGCGGCAGTCCCCGGTAGGTGCAGCCCACCACCCAGTCGAACTCCGCCGGGAACCAGGCCGGCCGGCGGCCCGACGCCCAGACCGGCACCGTCCGGCCGCCGACGGCCAGCACCTTCGGGTCGGCGTACCCTTCGGCGAAGCGGCGCAGCCAGTCCCGCTCGGCGACGGCGTCGTCGTCCAGGAAGGCGATGATCGCGCCGCGCGAGGCCGCGACGCCGGTGTTGCGGCCGGCGGACAGCCCGCGGGGGCCCGCGTTGGCGAGCACCCGCACGCCTCCGGCCGCCCGTGCCGTGCGCTGCTCCCCGTACTCCTCGGCCAGCCGGTCCAGGAGCGCCGGGTTGTGGTCGACGACGAGCAGCGTCTCCAGCGCCGGGTACGACTGCGCGCGCACCGAGGAGACCGCCGCGAGGATGTCCTCCCAGCGGTCCTCGGTGTACACGCAGATCACGACGGAGACGCCGGGATCGCTCAAGACACCTCTCCCCGGACCGAGTCGAGCTGTACCGGGTCGAGCCGGACCGCGTCCGGCGCCGGCGAGCGGTGTGCGCGCCGGCGCAGGTCACGGCGGTTGGAGCGTTCCTTCAGGATCACCTTGAGGACCCGCAGTCCGTCCCGCACCGCCCGCAGATTGCTGGTGCCGTGGATGCGCAGATACTCGTGGCTGGGTATCTCCTGCACTCTCAGCCCCGCCTTGACCACTCTGATGTTCATCAGGGTCTCCACCTCGAAGCCGGTGCAGTCGAGGTCGATCCGGTCGAGGCAGTGCCGCCAGAACGCGTTGAAGCCGTAGCACAGATCGGTGTAGCGGGCGCCGAACTTGCGGTTGACGACCGTGCACAGCGCCCAGTTGCCCAGCTTGCGGACGAGGGTCATGTCGTCGGTGCCGCCGCCGTTGGCGAAGCGCGAGCCCTTGGCGAAGTCGGCGCCCGAGACCAGGGCCGAGACATACGAGACGATCTCCTGGCCGTCGGCCGAGCCGTCCGCGTCGACCATCACGATGATGTCGCCGGTGCACGCCCCGAACCCGGTGATCAGGGCGTCCCCCTTGCCCCGCCCCCGCTGTCCGACGACCCTGACCCCAGGCCACAGCCGGCGGGCCACCGCCACGGTGTCGTCGCTGGAGTTCCCGTCCACGAGCACCACTTCGTGTATCCACGCGGGCAGGGTTCTGAAGACGTACGGCAGGTTCTCCGCCTCGTTCATGGCGGGAATCACGACGCTCACCGGCGGCGCGATGGCCAGGTGCGAGGAGATCGGCCGGTAAGGGCCGGGTTTCGACGGATCTTGGCCCGAGGTCGGCGGGCGCAGAACGGAACTCACGAGTGTTGTCCCTCTCGTCCGGTGGACCGCCCGCCCCTGGGCGGCCCGGCTCTGTGTCCGGTTCGAAAGGGGGGTACTCACTCACGGCACGGCGAGCGGATCTTCGTGCATGCGAGTGAGCTGGCAAAGCTGGCCGGTCCGTCGGGGACGGCGGACGGCAGCCGGTCGCGCGGCACGGCTCGGTCACACGTGCGGTCACCGAGCACGGCACCCCCCTACCGCGCCCCGCGCCGGAACGTCACGGTCCTCAGCCCTCCCCTGGAGCCGCTTGGTGACGGACCGATGCGGGTGAGATGTTCGACGGTATTGACGATTGAACCCGTATGGCAAGGCCTGGATCGAGCCCTCACGTTTTTCGTCGGTTTGGCCGTCATCCGGCGCTGTCGGCCCTTGCTCCGTGCCGCGCACGGGCCTTCCGTATCCGGCCGAGAACTCCGTCGGCCAGGAGCAGCAGCAGGCTGAGCGCGGTCACGGCCACGATCCCGCCGCCCACCGACCAGCGGTGCACGGTGAGCATGCCCTGCGCCACCAGCATGTCGACGACGACCGCGCCCGCCAGTGCGGCGAGCAGCCGGCCGAACGGATCGAGCCCGCGCAGGGCTGTCGCGATGGCCGCTGCCGGCGCCGCGAGCAGGAAGAAGAGCGTGAGCGGGCCGCGCAGCGGCGACTGCGAGCCGGTGAGCGCGAGCAGCGCCCCGGCCCCGCCGACGGCGGTCGCGACCCCGGTGAGCAGCGGCGCCAGATCCCTCCCCGGACCCGGCCGGGCCCGCGCGGAGCCGTCCGGCGCAAGTGGCTTGGCACGTGTGATCCGCATGGCCGACTTCGCCCCCCGAAGAGCCGGATGCCGGGCTTCAATGTCGCGCGGCGCCGACGGGCCGTCAAGACGCCGCGGTGGCAGCTGGTCGCGGGTCCGTACGGCCGTGCTCGGAGCGCAGGACCGCGGTCGTGTCGGCCGGGATGCGGGCGCCGGTCGCGATGCGCACGGCCTCGCCGTCCGTCAGCCGCCGCGCCGGTGACCGGCCGCCGGCCCCGGACGGACGTTCCCCGGAGGCGCCGGCTGCCTCCGGGGAACGGGTGGTTCGGTGGGTGCGTGGCGGGGTTACGGCACGACCTTCAGGAGCTTGTTCGGCGAGCCGGTGCCCACGCTGGAGAGCACGTTGGAGGTGGCGCCGTTCACCAGGGCCGTGGCGACCTGGGCCGGGGTGGCCGAGGTGTGGCTCGCCAGGTAGACGGCCGCGGCACCCGCCACGTGCGGGGTGGCCATCGACGTGCCGGAGATGGTGTTGGTGGCGGTGTCACTGGTGTTCCAGCCCGCCGTGATGGAGGAGCCGGGTGCGAAGAGGTCGAGCACCGAGCCGTAGTTGGAGTAGCTGGCCTTGGCGTCGGAGCTGGTGGTGGCGCCGACCGTGATCGCCTCGGTCACCCGGGCGGGGGAGTACGAGGAGGCGCTGAGGCCGTTGTTGCCCGCGGCGACCGCGTAGGTGACGCCGCTGGCTATGGAGTTGCGCACGGCCGCGTCCAGCGTCGACGAGGCGCCGCCGCCGAGCGACATGTTGGCGACCGAGGGCCCGCTGTGGTTGGCGGTCACCCAGTCGATGCCCGCGACGACCCCGGCGGTGGTGCCCGAGCCGCTGTTGTCGAGCACGCGGACCGCGACGATGTTCGCCTTCTTGGCCACACCGTAGGTGGAGCCCGCGATGGTGGTGGCCACATGGGTGCCGTGGCCGTTGCCGTCCTGGGCCGTGTTGTCACCGTCCACCGCGTCGTAGCCGTAGGAGGCCCGGCCGCTGATCTGGCTGTGTGTGATGCGCACACCGGTGTCGATGACGTACGCGGTCACGCCGCCGCCCGCGCTGTCCGGGTAGGTGTAGGTGCCGGACAGCGGGAGCGAGGTCTGGTCGATGCGGTCCAGGCCCCAGGGGGCGTCGGACTGCGTCGTGTCGGTCAGCCGGACGGTCTGGTTCTGCTCCACGGAGGCCACCGCCGGGTCGGCGGCCAGTCTCGCGGCCTCGGTGGCCGAGAGGTTCGCGGTGTAGCCGTTCAGCGCCGCGCCGAACGTCTTCTTCACCGTGCCGCCGTACTCCTTGATCAGGCCCTTGCCGGTGCTCGACGAGGCCTTGAAACCGGCGGAGTTCTTCAGGGTCACGAGGTAACTGCCCTGCACCGCGGTGGGGGAGTCCGCGGCGAGCACCGTACCGGTGGCGGGTACGGCGTGCGCCGGGAGCGCGGTGAGCCCGCCGACGAGGGCGGCGGCGGCCACGCCGGTGAGGGCGGCGAGGCGGAGCTTCCTGCTACGCAGTTGTGCCATGACGAAGGGGTCCTCCTCCTGGCGGAGCGCGCCCGGGTGCGGCGCGCTGCTGTGGGGGGCGCGGGCGGGATCGCCCGCACGGCCCTGGAACGTCGCGTTCCATCCCGGGGCTGAGTAAAGCGTGGGCCGTCTACAGGCGTAGAACAAGGGAGTTGACGCATTGTCAACATATCTGTCATGAACATGCAATCAAACGGGCAGTAACGAGCGCTGTCGATCCAGTCCGGACCTGAAAAGTATTGGCATGAACACTTCCAGTCAACACGCGTAGCTGGTACCAAAGTTGAGGCAGAGATCCTGCTAAAGGGAGGTTCCATGAGACGTTCCCGACTTACCGCATATCTGATCTCGACTCTTCTCGCGGTCGGCTTCGCCCTCACCGGGGCCGCCACGGCGCAGGCGTCCGCGGCGGCCGGCGGCTATGTGGCCCTCGGCGACTCCTACTCCTCCGGGGTCGGAGCGGGCAGTTACATCAGTTCGAGCGGCAGCTGCAACCGCAGCACCAACGCGTACCCCTACCTGTGGAACGCGGCCCACGCCCCCGCGTCGTTCGCCTTCAACGCCTGCTCCGGCGCCACGACGGACGACGTCCTCGCGAACCAGCTCGGCTCGCTCAACTCCGCCACCGGCCTCGTGTCCATCTCCATCGGCGGCAACGACGCCGGTTTCGCCGACGTCATGACGACCTGTGTGCTCAACTCCGACAGCACCTGCCTGTCCCGGATCAACACCGCCCGGTCCTACGTCGCCTCGACGCTGCCCGGCAAGCTCGACGCCGTCTACTCGGCGATCAGGTCCAAGGCCCCGTCCGCCCGAGTCGTCGTGATCGGCTACCCCCGCTTCTACAAGCTGGGCACGACATGCATCGGCCTCTCCGAGACCAAGCGGTCCGCGATCAACGACGCGGCCGACTACATGGACAACGCCATCGCCCAGCGCGCAGCCGCCCACGGCTTCGTCTTCGGCGACGTCCGCACCACCTTCGGCGGCCACGAGATCTGCTCCGGCAACTCCTGGCTGCACAGCGTGAACTGGCTGGACATCGGCACCTCGTACCACCCCACCGCGGCCGGCCAGTCCGGCGGCTACCTGCCGGTGCTCACCAACAACGCCTGATCCGTCAGGGCGCGTTCGACGACGAGTCCGTAGGCGAAGCGGAGGCCCCGTCCGTCGGGGTCTCCGCCGCCGTGCACGTCACCGAGAACGGCACGGCGTCGGACGTCGTCCGCACCGGACCCCGTACCTCCACGCTGATCGCGTTCTCGATCGTTCCGCTCTCGGAGTAGGTGGTCACCACCACCTTGTCCTGCTGCGTCCGCCCGCCGCCCGCCGGGAACGACAGCGTCTGCCACCCCGGGTCGGAGACCGCCCCGTGCTTCGCCACCCACCGGTACTCCACCTGTGCGGGCAACCGCCCCACGGTGAACGTCGCCGTGAAGGCCGGGGCATGCGCGGCCGGCGGCGGACAGGCCCCGGAATACCGCGTGTCGGTGCCGGTCAGGGTGACCCGCACCGACTGGACCGGCTCGCTGTCGGACGGGGTGGTGTTCGCGTCGGGCGGCGTGTTCTGGGCGCCTGAGCCGGTGCCGCCGCTCGGCGCGGGGGAGCCGAGACTGCTCCCCGGCCCGCCGTCGGCCGCGGAGCCGCCACCGCCGCCGTCGCGGTTCAGCAGGGCGTACGTCAGCCCGGCCAGCGCGAGCGCCATGGCGACCAGGCCCGCCACCAGGACGACGACGGCACGACGGCCGCGCTCGGGTGCGGGCGCCGCGATCGCCGTGGTCGGCGCCGGGGACGACGGGCCCTCGGAGCGGACCGGCACCGGCCGCGTCGGGTCCGGGCGGACCGGCCGGGTCGGGGCCGTCGCCGCGTACGCCGTGCCCGCACGCGGCGCGCCGCCCGCCGCGACCAGCCGCAGCTCCCGCTCGGCCAGCTCGGCCGTCGGCCGCTCGGCGGGATCCTTGCGCAGCAGCCCCTCGACGACCGGGGTGAGCGGTCCCGCACGGCGCGGCGGCGGCACCTCCTCGTCGACCACCGCGCGCAGGGTGCTGAGCGCGGTGTCGTGCCGGAACGGCGAGGTGCCCTCGACCGCCACGTACAGCAGCACACCCAGCGACCACAGATCGGACTCGGGGCCCGGGGTACGCCCCAACGCCCGCTCCGGGGCGAGGAATTCGGGTGAACCGACCATCTCGCCCGTCATGGTCAGCGCGGAGCTGCCCTCCACGGTGGCGATGCCGAAGTCGGTGAGCACCACCCGGCCGTCGTTCGTCAGCAGCACATTGCCCGGCTTGACGTCCCGGTGCAGCACCCCGGCCCCGTGGGCGGCGCGCAGCGCGGCCAGCACCTCGGCGCCGATCTGCGCGACGCGCTGCGGCGGCAGCGGGCCCTCCGCCGCCAACTGGTCGGCGAGCGACAGACCCCGGATCAACTCCATGACGATCCACGGCCGGCCGCCCTCCATCGCCACGTCGTACACCGTCACCACATTGCGGTGCGCGACCCGGGCCGCCGCCCACGCCTCGCGCTCCAGACGGGCGTACATCCGCTCCACGTCCGGGCCCGGCAGGCCGGCCGGGGCCCGCACCTCCTTGACCGCCACCTCGCGGTGCAGCACCTCGTCGCGCGCCCGCCACACGGTGCCCATGCCGCCCTCGCCGAGCGGGGACAGCAGTCGGTAACGGCCCGCGATCACACGTTCGTTGCCCGGTTCTTCCGACACGGGTGCCCCCCCGACGCCAGCTCGCGAGACATCTCCACAAAGTAGCTCATCCGAACGCGGATGCCGTCCCCTTGAGCACCAGTCCGATCCCCAGGGCCACGACGGCGACCGCCGATGCCAGGGGCACGGTCCGGCGTACCAGGGCGGCCACCGGATGGGTGGTCCAGCCGGGTCGTCCGTCCAGCACCCGGGTCATTCCCGTACCCAGCTTGACGACGGCGAACCCGGCCGCGGTCAGCGTCAGGGCCAGTCCGGTCCCGTAGGCGACGACGAGCAGCAGCCCGAACCAGGCGTGACCGAGCGCGGCGGCGCCGACGAGCACCACCACCGCGGACGGGCTGGGCACGAGCCCGCCCGCGAAGCCGAGCAGGATCGTGCCGCGGAGCGTGGGGGCGCTGGGGTGCGTGTGGGTGGAACCGCCGTGGGTGTGCTCGACGGTGTGCGGGTGGTCGTGGTCGTGGTCGGGGAGATGGTCGTGCGGGTGCGGGTGCGGGTGCGGGTGCGGGTGCGGGTGCGGGTGCGGGTGCGGGTGCGGGTGCGGGTGCGAGTGCCGGTGCGGGTGCCGGTGCGCGCGCGGGCGGTCGCGCCATGTCCGGCGTACGAGACCGGTGCCCGCCAGCATCACCAGGATTCCGCTCGCGATGCCCAGCCACGCGATCACCGAGGGCGCCGCCGCCGAGCCCGCCGTGACGAGCAGGCCGAGGGCGACGACGCCGAGGGTGTGGGTGACCGTCACCGAGGCCGCCAGGGGCAGCACGTCCCGCAGCCGGGCCCGGCCGCCCCGGGCGGCCGCCGTCGCGGCCATCAACGTCTTGCCGTGGCCCGGGGCGAGCGCGTGCAGCGCGCCGAGTCCGGCCGCGACGACCAGCGCCAGGAGGGCGAAGCCGGCGGTCGGACGGTGCCGGGCGACGAGGTCGTCCAGCGCGCTGGTCCAGCGGTCGGCGGCGCGCGGCAGGACCGTGGCGGCGGGCGCGTCCCGGTCGGGCCCGGCGAGGGCGGGACCGCCGGGCCGCACCCGTACGGCGGCGCCGCCGGCGTCGGCGGGGGAGGACAGCAACTCCCCGGGATAGCTGGTGAGTTCGTGCGAGACGGAGCGTTCGGGCACATCCGTCGCGGTGAGCGTCATCCGGTCGCCGCGCGCCGTGATCTCCCGCCAGCCCGGCCCGCTGTCCGCGCCCGCCGCGTGGAAGCCGATCGCGACGGCGCCCTCGGGCAGCGGGGCGGTGAACCGGCACTCCACGCGGACGGTGTCGAGCCCGGCCTGTCCGGGGCGCCGCAGCGCGTGACTGCGTTCGACGGACAGCGCGGTCCGCCGGCCGGCCACGCTGAGCGCGCTGCCCTCGGCGGCCTCGGCGCACCGCTGCCGGGCCCACCCGGCCGTCCCCAGCCGCTCGATGTCCGGCCGGGCCTGGGTGGCGGGGATCTCGGCGAGATCCTCGACGTGGTCGACGCGGAGCTGCCCGGGCGCCGCCACGAGGCCGTCGTACCGGTTGACGGTGAAATTGCCGAGCGGGTGCGCCCACGCGCCCGCGGCCGGGACCAGCGCGAGCACAGAGGCCGCCGTGAGCACGGCCGCGGCGGCGGCGAAGGGGTGACGGAGGCTCACTCGGCCGCCTCCGGCCCGTGCAGTGCCGTACGGGCCCGGGCCGCGCCGAGCGGCGAGAAGCCGGGGTTGAGCCGCAGGGCCGCCCTGAGCGAGGCGCGGCCCTCCCGCCGGTCGCCCGCGGCCAGCTCGATCATCCCGCGGTGGTAGAGGAAGGCGGCGTTGCGGTACCCGGTCGCCGTGGCCCGGCGGGCGTACGGCAGTGCCTCCCGGTCCCGGCCGTTGACGTGCAGCGCCCAGGCGAGCGCGTCCGCGGTGTGCACGCTGTGCCGGCGGGCCCACTCGGCGCGCGCCGCGCGCAGGGCGGCGGCCCGGTCGCCGTGGTCGGCGGCGGCGAGCGCGGTGTCCAGGTCGGCGTCGACACCGCCCGCGCGGGCGAGGTCCGTCCACGCGCCGACGAGGGCGTACTGGTCACGGGCCCGGTCCTGGTCGCCCGCCGCGCCGCGCGCCTCGTACAACTCGCCGAGTCCGACCAGCGGGCCGGGCAGCGGGGAGCGGGCGACGACGGCCTCCAGGCCCCGGACGGCGGCGGCCCGGTCACCGCTCGCCGCCTGGGCGCGGGCCCGGCCCTCCAGGGCGGGGAGGTAGGTTTCGTCGGCGGCGAGCGCGCGGGCGTAGTGGGTCAGGGCCGTCCGGTGGTCGCCCTGGTTCCAGGCGAGTTGGCCGAGCTGGGTGGCGACGTACGCCACATCCCCGGGCGTGGCGGCGGCGGCCAGCGCCCGCTCCAGCACCCGCCGGGCCGTGCCGACGTCGCCGCGCAGCTCGCGGACATAGGCGTACCGGGTGAAGACCGGCACCCCCGGGCGCCGCGCGTCGGCGGTGTCGGCGGCCCGGGCCGCCTCGTCGTAGCGGCCGAGTTCGACGAGGGCGTCGATCCGGGAGCACAGGGCGCGCTCGCTGTAGGGGTTCTGCGTCAGCGCCCGGTCCGCATGGCGGAGGGCGCCCGTGAAGTCGTGCCGGGCGGCGGCGAGCGCGGCGCGTCCCGCGAGGGCCTGGTCGTTGTCCGGGGCCAGCCGCAGGGAGCGCCGCAGGGCCCGGTCGGCCTGCGGGTACCGGGACGGGTCGCCCTGGACGCGGGCCTGTTCGACGTACGCGAGTCCGAGCACGGCCCAGCCGGAGAAGTCCCGTGGCTGGGCAAGCAGATGCGCCTGCAGCGCGGCGATGCCCGCGTCGAGGTCGCCGCCGCTCAGCAGGGCTGGGGAGACGGCGGCTGCGGAGACCGCGGCGGCGGAGGCGGGTGCCCCGTCCCGCGCGGCGCCCACGGCGACGGCACCACCGGTGAGCGCGACGGCCAGCAGCACCGCGCAGCCGGCGGTCCGGGCCCGCCGCCACCGCCGCCCGGCAGCCGCCACCCGCCGCCCGGTGGCGCTCCGCTCGTCGACCGCGGCGTCCGGCGGGGCGGCGCCGGCCGGTCCCGTGCTCGTCGGCCCGCTCCCGGAGGTGTTGCTCCCCGGCTCGTTCTCGGGGACGGTGTTCTCCGGGGTCTCCGGCTCGTTCCCCGGGCGATCGGGGCGGCCGGTCCCCGGTTCGTGCTCAGGTGCGTTCGCCGGCCGTGCGGCCGGTCCGTCGTCGTGCGTACGCGGGGGCATGCCCTCTCCTCCGTCGCCTGGGCGGGTGGTCGTGCGTGGGGTGGCGCGGCCCGCGCCGTGGGGGAGACGGGGATGCGGGCCGCGCCGGTCGGTGGGGGTGGGGTGCCCGGTCAGTACGGGCGCTGCAGCCGACGGCGCCACCACGCCAGGGCGGTCCCGATCAGCAGCACCCCGGCCGCGCCCGAGGCCGCCGAGGCGGCGATCAGCACCGTATTGCCGGAGCCGGCGGACGAGCCGGCCGGCCGCAGCGCGTCAGCGAGCCCGCTGCGGACGTCGGCGCCCTCGGTGGTGCCCTTGGCGAGCGCGCCGCGCGAACCGGCCGTCGGCTCGGCCACGTACGGGAAGCGGTGCTCGAACTTCTTGTCGTTCGCGTCCACCGCGTCACCCAAGTCGTTCTTGGCGCCGACCAGTTCACCCTCGACCACCTGGAGGGCGATATCGATCACGTCGTCGGTCAGCCGACGGCCGTTCGGGAAGCCCGCGTTGTCACCGTCGAGCACACCGAGCCGCTTGGGGTGCGCGCTCGGCTTGATCGAGGTGTTCAGGCGCAGCTCCTCCGCCGGGCGCACGTTCGGCGGCCGGTTGAGCCCCTCGACCCCCTTCAGGAAGACATCGACCAGGTCGTTGCGCGGCTCGGCGGGCGCCGGGATCTTGTAGATCGCCTCGATGAGCTTCGGCAGCTCCGGGTTGGTGACGTTCTTCAGGAACTGCGCGTCGTCCCACGGCACGGAGGCATTGAACTTGTCCTTGTCCTTCTGCGGGTTGACGACCTCGTTGACCAGCGGGTTGCCCAGCCGCGACACCTGTGCGTAGTACCCCTGCGCGTTTCTGCGCTGCGTCGTCGACCAGATGCCGACGACCGGCTGCTCCGCCGACTCGCGGATCAGGTCGTTCGGCACCTGCAGGGCGATCGTGTTGACGTTGTAGCCCTTGAGGGTGTCCCGGCCGACCTCGGACAGGTTGCCGCCGTACAGCAGGTCGAAGACGCGCAGGTCCAGGAAGAACGGGTCGTCCGCCTGTCCGGCGAAGGTCCGGGCGCCGCCCGCCGCCTTGTGGATCGCCTGCGCGCGCAGCGCGCCGTAGTCCGGCATCGAGGCCTTGCCCACATTGGACGGCGCGACCGGCACGTCGTCCGCGATCCTCGTCTTCGACATCACGTGCTGGTCCTTCAGCCGGATCAGATCGATGTCGTAGGTCTGTGTGATGTTCAGGTCGGGGTCGTCGAGGCTGGTGACGGGTCCCGTGTTGTAGAGGAACGTGTCCCCGTTCTTGCGGTGGGTGGTGAAGGTGCAGCGGAACAGCAGCTCGCCCTGCCCGTCACCGTTGTTGTCGATGTGGATGTCGTACTGGGCGTCGTCCGCGAACGTGTAGAAGTTCGGTCCGCCGGCCGGCTCCTCGAACGGGATCCAGTTGGCGATGACCGTCGTCGTGTCCGGCTCGTCCGGGCTGACGAACGCGTACACGTCCGTGTTGTCGTACTGCGGGGTCCCCGAGATCAGCGGGGCCTCCCGGTGCGAGGAGGCGGAGGCCGCCCCCGGTTCCAGCGTGGCCACACCGGCGGCTGTGAGCCCTCCGGCGGCCAGCGCACCACAGATGAGGGTGACGAGACCCGAACGTCCCGTGGCCCTCCTGGAGATGAGAGGAGTCATGCCGTCCGTCCTCCGTGCCGACTTGCCTGATGCCGGGGATTCGGAGACGGCGCCGGGGCGGATTGGTCGGCCGGGAAACTTTTTTCTTCCCCGGCCCGACCCGCGTTTTCGCCCGGCTGATCCGTAACACCGTCCGGAGGTGCGTTCGGTGCGAATGCCTGGTGTGACGGGACGGTCCGGGTGCGGACGGCGAGAGAGGGATGCGGTGGAGGCGGACGAACTTCTGGTGCTCGTGGCGGGCGGCGACCAGAAGGCATTCGAGGACCTGTACGGACTGGTGTCCGGACCCGTGTTCGGCCTGGTGCGGCGCGTGGTGCGGGACCCGGCCCAGTCGGAGGAGGTGGCCCAGGAGGTGCTGCTCGAACTGTGGCGCTCCGCGGGGCGGTTCGACCCCGCCCGGGGCAGCGCCCTCTCCTGGATCCTCACCCTTGCCCACCGGCGTGCCGTTGACCGGGTGCGCAGCGTCCGCGCGGCCGGCGAACGCGAGGAGCGCGAGGCCCGCCGCGCCCACCACCCGGCCTTCGACCAGGTGACCGAGGAGGTGGAGGCGGGCCTTGAGCGCGAGTGGGTGCGCCACTGTCTGGACCGGCTCACCGCCCTCCAGCGGCAGTCCGTCACCCTCGCCTACTACGACGGCTACACGTACCGTGAGGTGGCCGAGCGGCTCTCGTTGCCGCTGGGCACGGTGAAGACGCGGATGCGCGACGGACTGACCCGGCTGCGCGAGTGCCTGGGAGGTGCCGCATGAATGCCCTCCGCCGTCTGCTGCGCCGCGAGGACCTGCACTCGCTGGCCGCGCCCTACGCGCTCGACTCCCTCGACGCCGGCGAGCGGCGCCGCTTCGAGAAGCACCTCGACCGCTGCGAGCACTGCGCCGGCGAGGTCCGGGCGCTGTCCGAGGACGCGGTGCGGCTCGCCTGGTCCACGGCGGCCCCGGCGCCGGCCGCGCTGCGCGAGCGGGTGCTGGCCGCCGTGCGCGCCACCCCGCAGGAGCCGGTCCCCGGGCGGCAGGCCCCCGGGCGGGAGCGCACACCGCAGCTGCCGCCGCACGTCTGGGGCACCCAGCCCCCGCCGGCACGCACCCGTACGCCCCGGGTGCGCCCCCTGCTCGTTCCGCTCACCACGGCGACCGCCGCCGCGGCCCTCGTCGTCGCCGGACTCTTCGCGGTCCAGGCGGGCCGGACCCAGGACCGGCTGGACGCCGAGCGGGCCCGGGCGAACGAGATCGCACAGGTGCTCGCGGCCCCCGACGCACGGGCGACCAGCAGCAAGGATGCCCGTGGCCGTGGTATCGCGGTGATCGCCTCCGCGACCGAGGGACGGGCCGTCGTCACCCTCAGCGGGTACGACAGTCCGCCCGGCGGGCGCGTGCACCAGCTGTGGCTCATGCGCCCCGATGTGCAACCGCGCTCCCTCGGGCTCCTCGCCGGCGACACGCCCTTGATCGCGACCGGACTTGACGCGTCCGCGATGTCACTCGCGGTGACCGTCGAGCCCGGCGGCGGCTCCGCGCAGCCCACCAGTCAGCCGATTGCGCAACTCGCCCTGAAATCGGTCGGATTCGGAGAGTAATCGTCAACCTCCTTGCGGGGAAGGTGAATCCTGCGGGCCCGATACCCGAGTGCCCGGATGGGGCGATAGGGTTACTCTGCCCGCGCCGGGTGGACTCGTTACGGGTGGGGAGTGACATGGAGCAGATAACAGTGCGCAGCAGGGCGAGGGTCCCTGCGATCACCTGCGGGAGCAGCGCGACCAGTTCGCGCCTCGACCGCCATCTTTCGGTGCTGGCGGGCCCCGCCATACCGCAGCAGAAGACGGCCGAGGCGACGTCACTGATGCGCGAGCTGACCGCGCGTGACACCACGCACAAGCGCAGCGACCGGGACACACGGGTGCGCCGTGTGTCGCTCTTCGCGCCGCTGCGTCGGCTGCGGCGTTCGCTGTTCGGCGGCCACAGGCACTGACCGACGGGCGCACTCGGGCCGCCACACCGTCCCGGCGCCACGCTGCGATCCGGTCGTCCGTCATCCCCGCGGCACGCAGCGGGCCGCGGTGTGCTGCCCGAGCGCCCGCACGTCCCCCATCCCTGCCCGTCCCCACCCGGCATCGATGGGGGACAGACGCCGACACCCCCACTCCCCACCCCCGCTCCCCGCACCGCCGCCACCCACCCCGCGGCCCTCGTGTAACAGGTTTGTCATACGCGGATGTTGACGGGGCAATCTCGTGGGGCCATCGTGACTGATCGTTTGCTGTGTCATGTCGCTGGTACACCGATCCTCACCACCGGAGGCGCGCGTGTGTGACCTGCACGATCAGCACGACCACGAGACGAGCGGCACGGACGGCGCGCGGCCGAGCCGGCGCCGGATCATGCAACTGCTGGGCGCGGCCGGTGTCACCGGCGCCGTCATGAGCGCCGAGGCCGACCCCGCGATGGCGGCCGCCGTCGACGTCACGGCCGCCGGCTACCGGCCGCCCGAGGGCCTCGCCCAGGACAGCCCCGCCAAGGACTCCGCCCTGGCCTGGATCACGGGCAACTCCGACCGGATCACCGGACTCAACACCGAGATCTGGGAGAACGCCGAGCTGAGCCTGCGCGAGTGGAAGTCGTCCCTCGCCGAGGCCGAGTTCCTGCAGCGGGCCGGCTTCGACGTCCGGTTCGGCACCGCCGGCTTCCCCACCGCCTTCACCGCGACCTACTCCTACGGCAGCGGCGGGCCCGTGCTCGGCTTCAGCGGCGAGTACGACGCCCTGCCCGGCCTCTCCCAGCACAAGGGCGTCGGCCACCACGACCCGCGTGAATACGTGCACGACCCGTTCGCGCCCGGCTACGGCCCCGGTCACGGCTGCGGCCACAGCGCCCTGGGCACGGCGGCAGCGGCCGCCGCCGCGGCGGTCGCGCACTCCGCGAAGAAGCACCGGCTGCCCGTCACCGTGAAGTTCTTCGGCTCGACCGCCGAGGAGGCCCTGATCGGCAAGACCTACGCGGTCAGCAGGGGCGTCTACGACGGCCTCGACGCCTTCCTCGACTGGCACCCCTCCACCGCGAACGCCACCGGCTGGGGCAGCTCGACCGCGATGACCGCCGTGACCTTCACCTTCCTCGGCGTGGCCGGACACGGCGGCACCCCGCTCGGCAACAAGAGCGCCCTGGACGCGGCCGTGATGATGGCGACGATGTCGGAGTTCCTGCGCGAGGAGAACCTGGCGCCGTCCGGCCGGCTGCACTGGGTGATCAACAACGGCGGTGACATCCCCAACGTCACCCCGGAGATAGCGGAGATCAGCTACTACGTCCGCGAGGGCAGCACCGCCCGCGTCCAGGTCCTGCTCGACAAGGTGATCGCCGTCGCGGAGGCCGCGGCGAAGGCGTCCCGGACGACGGTGCGCCACCGCATCACCTCCGCCTGCTGGAACCAGCTGCCCTCCAAGTCGTTCGCCGAGCTGATGTACGACAACATGAAGCGGATCGGACCGCCGCGGTTCACCGAGGAGGCCCACCAACTGGCGAGGGACCTCCAGGAATCCCTCGGTCTCCCGCAGCGGGGCATGCACGCCGAGATCGCCGAACTCACCCCGCCCAACCCGGTGTTCCTCGGCGGCGGCTCGACGGACGTCGCCGACATCAGCTGGAACGTGCCCACGGTCTCGATGGGCGCCGCGCTCGCCCCCATCGGCGGCAAGTTCCACACCTGGTCCACCGCGGCCTGCGCGGCCGCCGCCCCCGGCCAGACGGCCGTCGTCGCCGCGGCCCAGTACCTCGCGGCGACCGCGGTCGACCTGATCACCCAGCCCGAGCGGCTGAAGGCGGTCAAGGACGAGTTCGCGGCGCGGACCCAGGGCATCACCTGGAAGACCGCGCTGCCCGACGGCTATGAACCGCCCATGTATGAGCCGCCGGAGTGGTTCCTGAAGAAGACCCGCCAGTCGTGGCCGCCGGACAACATCACCTGGCCGCCCCGGCGGATCGTGTCCCAGGAGAAGTTCTCGTCCCTCGGCCCCGAACTGGCCCCCCAGAAGTAGCCGTTCACCGCTCGCCGCGCGCGTACCGGCGCACGGCGAGCGGCAGGGACACCGCGATCAGGACCGCGCTCCACGCCAGCGCCCCGGCGACCGGATGCGCCACCGGCCAGGCCGCGCCCTCCGGTACGGGGGCGTTGCCGAACCGGTCCCGCAGCGCGGTGGTGACCGCGCTGATCGGGTTCCACTCGGCCGACGCGCGCAGCCAGCCGGGCAGGTTGTCGGTCGGGATGTAGGCGTTCGACAGCAGGGGCAGCACGAAGGTCGAGGCGCCGAGCTGCCCGGCGGCCTCCTCGCTGCGGGTGAGCAGCCCGAGGAGGATCCCGACGCTCGTGCAGGCGAACCGGAACAGCAGCAGCAGACCCACCGCGCCGAGCGCCCCGGCCACCGACCCCTCGACCCGCCACCCCACGGCGAGCCCGACCAGCAGCAGCGGTACCGTGCCGAGCGCGGAGACGACCAGGTCCGCCACGGCCTGGCCGAGCGGCACGGCGGCCCGGCTCACCGGCATCGTGCGGAACCGGTCCATCACACCCCGGTGCGTGTCCTGGGCGGCCTGGAACATCCCGGTCATGATCCCGCCCGCCGCGGTCGCCACCAGCAGCCCGGGGACCAGGAAGGACCGGTACTCCCGGCCGGGCATCGCGAGGGCGCTGCCGAACACGTAGCCGAAGAACAGCAGCATGTTCACCGGCATGATCTGGGTGAGGATCGCGATCCCCGGACTGTTGCGGACCCGGCGCAGCTGCCGGCCCACCAGCGCGGCACCGTCGTACGCCCATGCGCTCATGCCGTGGCCTCCTCGCGCTCGGCGGTGCCGGCCTCCGGGTGCTGTGCCGTCCCGGTCCGGGCGCTCTCGCCGGTCAGCCGCAGGAACACATCGTCGAGGGTCGGCGGGCGCAGGCTCGCGTCCAGCAACGGCACGCCCGCCGCGTCGAGTTCGCGCACCAGGCGGGGGAGCGTCAGGGTGGGGTCGGTGGTGACCGCGCCGACGGACCGCCGGTCGTGGTCGAACGACGGCTCGCGGCCGGTGAGCCGGTCGAGGACGCCGGCCGCCCGCGGCAGCGCGTCGGCGTGCGCGACGACGACCTCGGCACAGGAGCCGATGAGGGACTTCAGTTCGGCCGGCGATCCGGTGTGTGCGACCCGGCCCCGGTCCAGCAGGGCGATGTCGTCGGCGAGTTGGTCGGCCTCCTCCAGGTACTGCGTGGTCAGCAGCACGGTTGTGCCCTCGGCCGTCAGTTCGCGTACCGCGTCCCGGATCCGGTTCCGGCCGACCGGGTCGAGACCGGTGCCGGGCTCGTCCAGGAAGAGCACGTCGGGGCGGCGGACGAGGCTCGCCGCGAGGTCCAGCCGGCGTCGCATCCCGCCCGAGTAGGTGGCCGCCCGCCGGTCGGCCGCCTCGGTCAGTCCGAAGCGGTCCAGCAGGTCGGCGGCCCGCTCGGCGGGGCCGCGTACCCGGTGCAGGCGGGCGAAGAGCCGCAGGTTCTGCCGCCCGGTGAGGTCGCCGTCGACCGACGCGTACTGACCGGTGACGGCGATCCGGCGCCGCACGGCCGCGGCCTCCCGCACGAGGTCGTGCCCCGCGACCCGGGCCGAGCCCGCGTCCGGCCGCAGCAGCGTGGTGAGCAGCCGCACGGCCGTCGTCTTCCCCGCCCCGTTCGGGCCGAGCAGCCCGCAGACCGTGCCCTGCGCGACGGCCAGGTCCAGCCCGCGCAGGGCGTGCACGGCGCCGAAGCGCTTCTCCAGCTGTTCACTGAGTACGGCGTACGTAGTAGGCATGGGTCGACCATAGCGCACTGCGTACGGTGTACGTAACTAGGATGGTGGCGTGAGGTGATGATCCATGGCAGGCCGAGCGGCCGTCCCCGAAGTGATCTGGGCCCGTCCCGAGCGCACGGGTCGCGGCCCCAAGTCGGCGTACACCCGCGCCGACATCGCGGCGGCGGCCGTGCGGATCGCCGACGCCGACGGTCTCGACGCGGTCTCGATGCGACATGTGGCGGCCGAACTGGGCTGCGGCACCATGTCGCTGTACAACTACGTCCCCCGCAAGGAGGACCTGTACGAGCTGATGGTGGACGCGGTCAGCGGTGAACACGAGCTGTGGCCGCCGAGCGGGGACTGGCGCGCGGACATGGGCCGGGTGGCGCGGCAGACGCGTGCCCTGATGCACCGGCATCCGTGGCTGCCGCGGCTGATGTCACCGGTGTACGGCTTCAGCCCGAACGCCCTGCGCTACCTCGAGCACTGCCTGGCCTGCCTGGAGCCGCTGGAGGGGGCGCAGGGCACGAAGCTGGAACTCGTCGCGATGCTCAATGGGGTCGTGACCACCTACGTCAGGACCGAACTGGAGAGCGCCGAGCGCACCCGCGCCCTGCCCTGGACGGAGGAGCAGGAGAACGCGGCCCGCGGCGCCTACCTCGGCGGCCGGATCGCCTCGGGCGCCTACCCGCACCTGGCGGCGGCGTTCGCGCAGGATCCCGGGCCGGTCGATCTGGCGGTGGTCTTCGAACGGACCCTGGACCGCCTCCTCGACGCCTTCGGCCCGCCGGTGGCCTAGAGACGCGTCGGAGCGGCGCCGCCCCTCAGAGCAGCGCGAACTGCCCCTCCGGGCCCTCCTCGTGGTGGTCCAGGACCGAGGCGGGCCGACGGGACGAGGCCGGCGGCGGGAGGACGGCCGCCGCGCGCAGCTCCGCGGCCGTGATCGGCGCACCCACGGTCAGCTCGGCCTGCCGGGGCCGCAGTTCGGCCAGCAGGGCCAGGGCCGTGATCAGTTCGAGCAGCTCCGACGTCCAGGACTGCGGCCAGGTCGCGGGGCGGACGGCCGCCAGGGTGCCGGGCGCCGCCTCCGCCGTCCGCGCGGTGAACCACTGCTCCAGCACCCGGACTCCGGCCACCTCGAACTCCCAGGCCGCGGGCGGGACCGGCGCGATGCGGCCCTCGTCGAGCTGGAGGCACTCCTCGTCGCGGTTGTAGTGGACGGCGAGCGGGCGCGGCGGGAGCGGGGCGCGGACGTAGGGGCGGCGGCCACCGGGGAGCTTGGGGCGCTCGCCGTCGCGGCGCATCAGCCACAGCAGGCGGCGGCCCAGCTCCACGCCCCGCGACCACAGTTCCGGGTCCTCCGTGAGCGGCACCGCCGGGCCCGGCCGGGCCGCCGCCAGGACCCAGGCCAGCACGTCCAGGGGCGTCGGGGTCAGCCCCAGCCGGGCGCCCAGGTGGTCCAGCAGGCCGGGCGCCAGATTGGGCTCCCGGCCGCCCGGCCGCCGGTACAGCGGGCGGATCCGGCCGGGGCGCAGGGCGGGCAGCAGCGATGTGGCCAGGAGCACCGGGCCCGGCCCCTCCGCGGCCGTCTCCACCGCGAACACCTGGTGCGCGTCCGCCACCCGCCACAGCTCCGGGCGGGCCGAGTCGATCAGCCGGTGGTCGGGGATCAGCCACTGCTCGTCGAAGGGCGCGGTCAGCACACGGACCGGCTCAGGACACGGGCCCGCCGCCCGCGTCAGCCGCTCCGTGCCGGTGCCCTGGCCGGGCAGCTGGCCGACGGCCGAGTGCAGGGTGCGGGAGCGCGTCGGCTCGAACAGGGCCTCCCGGTCCGGGCCCTCGGCCTTCACGAGGGCGTCCCAACGGGCCTTCAGGGCCGCCGGATCGGGGGCCGCCGGCCACCCCCGGCCGAGTCGCGGCGGTGCGACGGACCACGGCATGAGGTCCGCGAGCAGCGGAGCGTCGTCGTGCGTCACGCTGGGCATCGTACGACCTCCCACCTACGAACGGCCCCGGACGGGCGCCGCCGTCGCAGCCCCGAAGGGGCGCGGGGAACTGCGCGCCCAGCCACGACGCTGCCCGCACCTGGCGACCGCCTGTCCGTCGGAGTCATGGTGTCGTGTGTGTGAAGGCGGGGGTTGCCGTTGTCGCCCTGAAGGGGCGCGGGGAACTGCGCGCCCGGCCACGACGCTGCCCGCACTCGGCCACGGGCCTGTCGCATGACGGTGATCGCCTGCCTGGGGCTGGTCCGTCGGAGTCATGGTGTCGTGTGTGGCGGGCCGGGGGTGTTGTCGCCCTGAAGGGGCGCGGGGAACTGCGCGCCCAGCCACGACGCCGCCCGCACCCGGCCACGGGCCTGCGGCACGACGGCGACCGACCACCCCCGCCCAAACCGACGGAGTCACGTCGCTTCGAGGGTGACCGTGAACGAGAACCGGTCCCCGCGGTAGTGGATGACCGCCACGTCAAGCACCCGGCCCGCCGCGTCGTAGGTCACCCCCGTGTAGTGCAGGATCGGGCTGAGCAGCGGCACCTGAAGCAGCCGTGCCGTCTCCGGGTCGGCGAGCCGGGCCTCGACGGTGTCCGTGATGCGGCCGATGTCCGCGCCCACGACGTCCCGCAGCACCTTCGTCATCGGCCAGCGGACCAGGTCCTCCGGGTCGATGCGCCGGGCCAGCGCGGGGCGGACGTAGTTGCGGGCGTGGTTGGTCGGCTCGCCGCTCTTCTCGTCGCACCGCAGCCGGTGGTACGTCGCCACCTCGGTCAGATCCGGGAAGTGCTCGGCGAGCCCGGCCGGGACCGCCGTCCGGCCCCGGCCGAGCAGTTCGGTGGTCATCCCGGACTGCTGGGCCACGATCGCGTCCACCGAGCCGAGCAGCCGCACCGGGGTGCCCCGCCGGGCGGCGGGCTCGATGAACGTGCCGCGCCGCCGGTGCCGGCTGATCAGCCCCTCGGCCTCCAGTTCCTTCAGCGCCTGCCGCATGGTGAGCACGCTCACGCCGTAGTGCTCCGCCAGCCGCTCCTCGGTGGGCAGCCGCAGCGGGTCCTGGGGCGAGCGGCCGAGTATCGAGGCGCGCAGCGACTGCGACACCTGGTACCAGAGCGGCAGCTTGCGGTTCAGGACGATCGAGTCCGGGGCGAAGGAGGTCACCGGCCTATCCGTACCCGTCGGGACCGATCAGCGCAACGGGCGGAAGTGCCGTTCCAGGCCCCGCCAGACGCCGTCGTAGTCCTGCTGGAGGTGGTCCGCGCGCGCCGCCTGCGGGGCGAGCGTGACCGGCCAGCGCGTCTCGAACATGAACGCCAGCCCGTCGTCGACGCGCTGCGGCGTCAGCTCGGCGGCGCTCGCCCGGTCGAACGTCTCCCGGTCAGGTCCGTGCGCCGACATCATGTTGTGCAGCGAGCCGCCGCCCGGCACGAAGCCCTCCGCCTTGGCGTCGTACGCGCCCTCGATCAGGCCCATGTACTCGCTCATCACGTTCCGGTGGAAGTACGGCGGACGGAACGTGTCCTCGCCCACCAGCCAGCGCGGCGCGAACACCACGAAGTCGACACCGGCGAGCCCGGGAGTGTCGGACGGCGAGGTGAGCACCGTGAAGATCGACGGGTCCGGGTGGTCGTACGAGATGGTCCCGATCACATTGAAACGGCGCAGATCATAGGTGTACGGCACATGGTTGCCATGCCAGGCGACCACGTCGAGCGGGGAGTGGTCGTACGTCGCCGTCCACAGGTTGCCGCAGAACTTGTTCACCACCTCCACCGGGCCGTCGACGTCCTCGTACGCGGCGACCGGCGCCCGGAAGTCACGGGCGTTGGCCAGCCCGTTGGCGCCGATCGGGCCGAGGTCCGGCAGCTGGAACGGCGCACCATAGTTCTCGCACACATAACCCCGGGCCGAGTCGTCCAGGAGCTCCACACGGAAGCGCACCCCACGCGGAATCAGCGCGACCTGGCCCGGCTCCACATGCAGCAGGCCGAACTCCGTGCGCAGCAGCAGCCCGCCGCGCTCCGGCACGATCAGCAACTCCCCGTCGGCGTCGCTGAAGACCCGCTCCATCGAGGCGTCGGCGTGGTAGAGATGCACGGCCATACCGTTGCGCACGCCGGCGTCGCCGTTGCCGCCGAGGGTCCACAGACCGGCGAGGAAGTCCGTCCCGGCCGGCGGCGCGGGCAGCGGGTTCCAGCGCAGCCGGTTCGGGTCGGGCACCGACTCGGCGAACGGCGCCGTGCGCAGCGCCCCGTTGTCGGCGCGGGTGAACGCCGGGTGCGCGGCGGACGGGCGGATGCGGTACAGCCAGGAGCGCCGGTTGTGCGCGCGCGGCTCCGTGAACGCCGAGCCGCTGAGCTGTTCCGCGTACAGCCCGAGCGGGGCGCGCTGCGGTGAGTTGCGGCCCTCGGGCAGCGCGCCGGGCACCGCCTCCGAGGAGTGCTCGTTGCCGAAGCCGGACAGATAGGCCAGGCGCTCGGCCGTCTTGCGTGCGTCCCCGCTCATGATCGCTCCCTTGCGAACCCGATTCCGCCGCCGACTCTATTCCTGTGTATCACCATAGGATTGCGGGAATGCGGACGCAAGAACGCCCGCCTGCTCCCTGAGGGGTACGGCACCGACCGGAACTCCCGACTCCAGGGGGATCCGGGCCGCGGAACGGTGTTCTACGCTCCCGGGCATGCCGTGGACCCGTGGACTTCTCAGCACGCTCGCCGTCTGCGTCCTGCTCCTGACCGGGGCGACGGGCTGCGGGACCGGCGAGGCGCGCGAAGGGACCGGCGCGCGGTCGTCCGCACCGGCGGGCCGGCTCCTCGACAAGACGGACGACGAGGGGCGGCGCTACCGCGAGGCGCCCGCGGCCGGCGCACCGGACATCGATATCGAGGTGACCCCCGACGCCGCCGGCGGCTGGGACGTACGGCTGACCGTCCGCGCCTTCCGCTTCTCGCCGGACGAAGAGCAGGAACGGGCGCACCCCGGGCGCGGACTCGCCAACCTCTTCGTGGACGGCGAACCGGTCGCGCGGCTGCGCACCCCGCGCCACCACCTCGCCGCCCACCTCCTCCCGAAGGGCACCCACCAGGTCACCGCCCGCCTCTACGCCGACGACGGCACGGTGTGGGCGGTGCACGGCAAACCGGTCGAGAGCACCGCCGACGTCACCGCGTCGGGAGCGGAGACGGCACCGGCCCCGACGATGTCACCGGGCACACCGGGAGGGAAAAGCGGCACGGCCGGGTGAGCGCACCGGCCGGGGAAAGCGGCAGGGGCGGGCCGGGCACACCGGTCCACGTGCTCCGTACTGTGGGACGGGGTTCACCGGCTTCCGCCCGAAAGGCATCATGAAGCCCGTGCCCCATGCGACATCGCTCCGCCGCGCCCCCGTCCAACGACGCAGTGCCGAACGCCTGGAGAGGATCCTCGACGCCTGCGCCGACCTCCTCGACGAGGTCGGCTACGACGCCCTGAGCACCCGCGCCGTCGCGCTCCGCGCCGGCGTGCCCATCGGCTCCGTGTACCGCTTCTTCGGCAACAAGCGACAGATGGCCGACGCCCTGGCCCAGCGCAACCTGGAACGCTACGCCGAGCGCGTCACCCGGGGTCTGAAGGACGCCCGGCCGGGCGACTGGCGGGCGGCCATGGACGCCGTACTGGACGAATATCTGGCCATGAAGCGCACCGCACCCGGCTTCTCCCTCGTGGACTTCGGCAACCAGATCCCGGTCGGCGACCGGCACGCCGAGCCCAACCACCGTGTCGCCGACAGCCTCACCGACCTGCTCTCCGGCTATCTGGGCCGCACCCCCGACGAGGAGTTGCGGCGGACCTTCCTGGTCGCCGTGGAGGCCGCCGACACCCTCGTCCATCTCGCCTTCCGGGTCGCCCCGGAGGGCGACGAGGCGATCATCGCCGAGACCCGGGAGCTGCTGCGCGCGTATCTGGCGCGGGTCCTGGACTGACCGCCCGGTACGGCCGTGTCTCCAGGCCCGCTCTTCGGCATCATCCGACCGCACCAGGGAGGACCGCATCGTGAGGCCCGGCAGGAACCGCGGCTGGCTGCTCCGGCTCGTCATCGCCTTCGGCTTCGCGCAGGGGGCGGTGTCGATGGCCCGGCCCGCCGTCTCCTACCGGGCCCTCGCGCTGGGCGCCGACGAGCGGGCGATCGGCGTCATCGCGGGCGTGTACGCGCTGCTGCCGCTGTTCGCCGCCGTACCGCTGGGCCGGCGCACCGACCACGGCCGCTGTGCGCCCCTGCTGCCGGCCGGTGTCGTCCTCATCGCCGGCGGCTGTGCGCTCAGCGGCCTGGTGAACTCCCTGTGGGCGATGGCCCTGTGGAGCGGCGTGATGGGTCTCGGCCACCTCAGCTTCGTGATCGGCGCCCAGTCGCTCGTCGCCCGCCAGTCGGCCCCGCACGAACAGGACCGCAACTTCGGCCACTTCACCATCGGCGCCTCGCTCGGCCAGCTCGTCGGGCCGATCGCGGCGGGCGGCCTGATCGGCGGCCCCGACATGGCCGGCAGCAGCGCCCTGGCACTCGTGGTCGCCGGGGCGGGCGCGGCGGTCGCCGTCACCTCGCTGTGGCGCGTCGAGGACCGTACGGCCGGCACGGCCCGCACCGCGTCCGGCGCACGCGTCCCCGTCGGCCGGATCCTGCGCGCCCGTGGCGTGCCCGCGGGCATGCTGATCAGCCTGTCCGTGCTGTCCGCGACGGACATTCTCACCGCCTATCTCCCGGTGGTCGGCGAGCACCGGGGCATCGCGCCGTCCGTCATCGGCGTCCTGCTCAGCCTGCGGGCCGGCGCCAGCATCGCCTGCCGTCTCGTGCTGACTCCGCTGCTGCGGCTGCTCGGCCGGCCCGCGCTGCTCACTGTGACCTGTCTGCTGGCGGCCCTGCTGTGCGCGGGCATCGCGCTGCCGCTGCCGGTGTGGGCGCTCGGTCTGACCCTCACCGTGCTCGGTTTCTGCCTCGGCGTCGGCCAGCCGCTGTCCATGACGACGGTCGTGCAGGCCGCCCCCGACGACGCCCGCTCCACCGCCCTCGCGCTGCGGCTGACCGGCAACCGCCTCGGCCAGGTCGCCGCCCCCGCCACGGCCGGCCTGGTCGCCGGAGTCGCCGGCGTGGCCGCGCCGTTCGTCATGCTCGGCGCGCTCCTGCTGCTGTCATCGGCGGTGGCCCTGCGTTCCCCGTCCCGCCCCGAACCCACCACCCCCATCGAACACCGCCGGGGGGTGAGCGCGTCGGGGCCCACCCCGGGGGAGGAAGCCCCCCGCTGTCGCTGAGTCCTGCCGTGGGGCCGGTAGGGCCGCCGCCGGGAGTTCGCCCCGCCGGGGGTGGGTGCCTGCGGGGACCACGACCGTGCTGGACCGGATTCGGCCGGCGGGCCGGTGGCGGCCCTGGACCGTCCGGCGCACGCCGATGCCGCCCCCGTGCCCTTGGCGGGCCGACTGCCGGGTGACGCCGTCGGCCCCGCGGCGCGCCCGGCGCCGGGCTCAGCACAGCGTGCCGAGGTCGATGCCCAGCAGGGTGGACAGGGCGTGCCCGCCGATGGCGGTGAGCTGGACGGCGCGGCGCGAGCCGATGCGGACGCACCGGCCTGTGTCCGGGGCAAGCGTGTCTGCCGGACCTGGAGGAGTGCGCCGTCGGACGCGCGGCCTGCCCGGGGTCGGGTTTGGCGCAGTGTGCCGAGGTCGATGCCCGGCAGGGTGGGCAGGGTGTGTTCGCCGGTGGCGGTGAGCTGGACGGTGCGGCGCGGGCCGATGCGGTCGTGCGTGTCTGTCCGTGCCCGTAGCGGTTGCCAGACCTGGATGGGTGACGCCGTCGGACGCGCGGCGTGCCCGGGGCCGGGTTCAGCGCAGCGTGCCGAGGTCGATGCCCGGCAGGGTGGACAGGGTGTGTTCGCCGGTGGCGGTGAGTCGGACGGCGCGGCGCGAGTCGATGCGGATGCACCGGGCCGTGTCCGGGGCGTGCGGAGTGACGCCGTCGGCCCCGCGGGGCGCCCGGGGCCGGGTTCAGCGCAGCGTGCCGAGGTCGATGCCCAGCAGGGTGGACAGGGTGTGTTCGCCGGTGGCGGTCAGCCGGACTGCGCGGCCCGAGCCGATGCGGACGCACCAACCCGTGTCCAGGGCGTGCCGGCACAGTTCCGCGCCCGCGACGCCTGCCAGATGGGGGCGGCGCTCGGTCCAGTCGAGGCAGGCGCGGGCCAGCGGGCGGCGGCCCGTGTGTGCCAGCCCGATGCCGGCGTCGCCGAACCACTTCAGCCCCGCCTCCGTGAGCGCGAACCCGGTGCCCCGCTCCTCGGTCACCGGCCACACGGGCGCCGCGACGGCCGCCGAGGTGGCGTCCGTCGCCCCGCCCGTGACGCTCAGCAGCCCGCGCTCGGTCAGCGCGTCGGTGATCGCGATGCCGAGCCGCCCGGCGAGGTGGTCGTAGCAGGTGCGCCCGCGGGCCAGCGCGGAACCGGCGCTCGCCTCCCGCAGCGTGCGCGGGCGCGGGGCCGCGGCCTCCGGTGCGACCCGCGCGGTCAGCTCCTCGACGAGCTGGGCGACCCGCACGTCGGCCAGCCGCACATACCGGTGCCGCCCCTGCCGTTCCTCGACGAGCAGCCCGCCCGCGACCAGCTTGCCCAGGTGCTCGCTCAGCGTGGACGCGGCGACCCCGGCATGCCGGGCCAGCTCGCCGTTGGTCCAGGCCCGTCCGTCGAGCAGCGCCAGCAGACAGGCCGCCCGGGTCCGGTCGGCGAGCAGTCCGGCGAGCGCCGCGAGCCCCGCGGCCCGGGGATCCTTGACGGTCATGTCCCCAGGATCGGTCACGAACGGTTCGGCCGCCGCCGAAGGGTCATCGCACGGCGCGCCCGCTCGCCGAGCAGGCGCCGCGCCGATGGACGTGGCCTGCGCGGGCGGGCCTGCGCGGGCGGCAAGCCGGCGCCGGCCATCGCGCCGGGGGCGGTGTCGGCGAGACGCAGCGCCGCGGGCCAGGACCCGGACGATGCCGGGGCGGTCGCGCAGGGCGGCCCGGTAGGAGACGACCCAGCCGTGCAGCGCCGTCCGCCGGTCCCGGCCGTCCTCGGACATCGACAGATCGACCTGGCCGCTCACCGAGTAGGCGACCGCCTCCAGGATCTGAGCGCCCACGTGGGGTGCTGAGTATGCGGCTGAGTAGCTGAGCGGATGTGACGCCGGCCACTCCCGCGCGACGCTGGCCCGCATGAGCGACACACCGGTCAAGCAGCAGAGCACGACCGCCTTCTACGGTCAGGCCGTCGCATCCTTCGGCGTCGCCCTGACGGCCACCGCCCTCGGCATCTACAACCTGCACACGGACGCCTGGGTCCGCGCGTTCCTCGGCATCGCCGTCCTGTATCTGGTCACCTCCGCCTTCACCCTGGCGAAGGTCATCCGGGACCGTCAGGAGGCCGGCCAGATCGTGAGCCGGGTGGATCAGGCGCGGCTGGAGAAGATCCTCGCCGAGCACGACCCGTTCACGAAGCTCTGACCGGTGCGCGGCCGGCCGGGGGAGCGGCGGGGATGCCGGGAGGGAGGTGCGGCACGGAGGTGACCCATGCCTCCGGACGAGGAAGCTAAGCGCCCGCTCACCCTCGGCGGTATGGTGGAGCTCCTGTCAGCGAGAGGGGCGAGCGAGCGATGAGTACGGCGGAGGAGACGGCCGGCGGCGAGGTCGAGCCGTGGGACCAGGTCACCCCTGACGCGGCCCGGCGGCTGCTCATCGCCGCCGTGGAGGCCTTCGCCGAGCGCGGGTACCACGCGACGACGACCCGTGACATCGCGGGCCGCGCCGGCATGAGCCCGGCCGCGCTCTACATCCACTACAAGACCAAGGAAGAGCTGCTCCACCGGATCAGCCGCATCGGCCATGACAAGGCGCTGGACATCCTGCGTACGGCCGCCCGGCGCGAGGGCAGCGCCACGGAGCGGCTCGCCGACGCGGTGAGCTCCTTCGTCCGCTGGCACGCCGGCCGGCGCACGACCGCCCGGGTCGTGCAGTACGAGCTGGACGCGCTGGGGCCCGACGCCCGCGCGGAGATCCTCGCGCTGCGCCGTCAGGTCGACGCCGAGGTGCGCGGGATCATCCAGGAGGGCGTGGCGTCCGGTGAGTTCGACGTCCTGGACGTGCGCGGCACGACCCTTGCGGTGCTGTCCCTGTGCATCGACGTGGCCCGCTGGTTCAACGTGAACGGCCCCCGGACCCCCGAGGAGGTCGGCGCGCTCTACGCCGACCTCGTACTGCGGATGGTCGGGGCCGGGTAGTCGGCGATCCGGGTCCGCCGGGCGGTGGCGCTCAGAGGTAGTAGCGGGAGACCGACTCGGCCACGCAGACCGGTTTGTCGCCGCCCTCGCGCTCCACGGTGAAGGCGACGGTCAGCTGGACGCCGCCCGTGACGTCCTCGGCGCCGGTGATCCGCGCGGTGGCGCGCAGCCGGGAGCCGACCGGGACGGGGGCGGGGAACCGGACCTTGTCGGTGCCGTAGTTGACGCCCATCGTCGCGCCCTCGACGCGCAGCAGCTGCGGGCCGAACAGCGGCAGCAGCGACAGGGTGAGGTACCCGTGCGCGATGGTCGTGCCGAACGGTCCCGCCGCGGCCTTCTCCGGGTCGACGTGGATCCACTGGTGGTCGCCGGTGGCGTCCGCGAAGAGGTCGATCCGCTTCTGGTCGATCTCCAGCCAGTCGGTGTACCCCAGCTGCTCGCCCACGGCGGCCTTCAGCTCGTCGGGTGAGGTGAAGATCCTCGGTTCTGCCATGTCCCTGTCCCGGCCTCTCGCGTATGCACGGAATCTGTGCGGAATCGTCTACGCTGAGCGACTGCTTAGCATGGTCGCGGTCGGGGGCGATGTCAACGGACCGCGACGCCGGTGCGGTGAGTAGGCTCTGACGAGTGCCCCAGATCCCCGAGAAGATCCATGAGCTGACCGTCGGGCAACTGTCCGCACGCAGCGGCGCCGCCGTGTCCGCCCTGCACTTCTACGAGTCCAAGGGGCTCATCAGCAGCCGTCGGACCGCCGGCAACCAGCGCCGTTACACCCGGGACACGCTGCGCCGCGTCGCCTTCGTCCGGGCCGCCCAGCGGGTGGGCATCCCGCTGGCCACGATCCGCCAGGCGCTCGCCGAACTCCCCGAGGAGCGCACCCCGACCCGCGAGGACTGGGCGCGGCTCTCGCAGGCGTGGCGCTGCGAACTGGACGAGCGCATCGCACAGCTGAACCGGCTCCGCGACCATCTCACCGACTGCATCGGCTGCGGCTGTCTCTCCCTGGAGAGCTGCGTCCTGTCGAACCCGGACGACGCCTTCGGCGAACGCGGCGCGGGCTCACGCCTGCTGGTGGAACGCCGCCGTTAGGCGACTTGTCGGCGTCAGCGGCACCCGCGCACCGTCGGCGCTCCCGCGCCGCCCGTTGAGGCACACCCGCAGGATGCCGGCCGGCACTGACGCAGGGGTGCGGCATCCCCGGCGCACCCCCGGTCGGTCAGGCCGACATGAGCAGCCGCCCGCGCCGGGCGTATCCCAGCGCCTCGGGCGTGAGGACGGGCCGCGGTACCAGAATCCCGCAGTCCACGCAGACCGGACCGGACGAGGGTTCGTGGTCCAGGTCGTACTTCCAGAGGAGGCGCTCCCCGCCACACACCGGGCAGGCCGAGCCCGGCGCGCGCTCAAGGGCGGCGATCAGCCGTCGCAGCACCTCGGCGAGTGGTTCACGGGGGTGGACCCGCGGGTCGTCGCACCACGCGACCCCGAAGCCGCCCCAGGTCAGCCGGTGCCAGTCGTCCACGCTGCCCGGCCGGCGCAGCCCGTCCTGCTTCTCCTTCCTCCGGCGCTCGGCGAACTCCCCTTCGTAGCCGAGCCAGACCGCCCGGGCCTCCTCCAACTCCTCCAGTGCGGCCACGAGACGCACTGGATCGGGGGAACGGTCCTCGGGGTCGAACCCGGCCCGGGAGCACAGATGGTCCCAGGTCGCCCTGTGCCCATAAGGGGCGAACCGCTCAAGGCACTTGCGCAGCGAGTAGCGCCGCAGCGCCAGGTCGCACCGCGGGTCGCGCACCTGTCTCGCCAGACTCCGGAAACCGGCCATCGCCCTGCACCTCCGTCACACCTGCACCTGTACTTCGGTCACTTCGGCGTCGTCGTACGGACTTCGCGCGACGTCGCCGAATAGACGTGTCGATACGCGATTCGGCTCCATCCGATTTCCGATGTCCGCCATAAGGCGCCCCCGGTTGACGCGGACAACGGCTGCGGCGACTCCGAAAAGTGACGCATGTTCATCTTCAATGTCGGGGATACCGGCGGTAACGTCCGGCCCACCCCCGTCGGTAGGAGCTGCCATGCCCTGGCGCACCCCACGCAACGTGTTGTTCCACAGACTGAGAACTCCCGGCAGCCGCACCGGGTTCCTGAAGACGGCGTCCGTATGTGCTCTGCTGGCCGGTCTGCTGTCCCCGCTCACCCAGCAGGCGGCGGCCGCCGAGCCGGCGGCGGTGCAGGCCACGGCCGCCGACGACTACTGCGGCGGGCAGTGTTCCGACATCCTGCCGCCCGGCCAGAACGGCAACGCGACCCTCGTCCAGATCCTCCTCAACCAGGCCTTCGGCACCCAGCCCGACCATGCCGAGGACCAGCTCGGTCCCTATGCCGACCTGGCCACGGGCTACTCCGCGCTCACCGACGCGAAGATCAACACCTTCTTCAACGACGCCTCGTTCGGAGTACCCGCCGACCAGGTCGCCGCCACCGAGAAGCCGGCCGGCCGCACCGACGTGACGATCGTCCGGGACAAGAGGACCGGAGTCCCGCACATCACCGGCACCACCCGGTACGGCACCGAATTCGGCGCCGGCTACGCCGCGGCCCAGGACCGGCTGTGGCTGATGGACGTCTTCCGGCACGTCGGCCGCGGCCAATTGACCTCGTTCGCCGGCGGCGCCGCCGCCAACCAGGGCCTTGAACAGCAGTTCTACCGCAACGCCCCCTACACCGAAGCGGATCTGCAGGCCCAGATCGACAACGCCGTCGCCCAGAACGGCGACCGCGGCCGGCAGGCCATCGCCGATGTCAACGCCTACATCGACGGCATCAACGCCTACATCGACGCCTCCGACAGCGGCCGCTACTTCCCCGGCGAGTACGTGCTGACCGGCCACAAGGACTCCATCACCAACGCCGGCACCATCGAGCACTTCAAGGTCACCGACCTGGTGGCGCTCGCCTCCGTCATCGGCGCACTGTTCGGCGCCGGCGGTGGCGGCGAGGTCGACAACGCGCTCTCCCTGATCGCCGCCCAGTCCAAGTACGGCGTCGAGGAGGGCACCCGGGTCTGGGAGTCCTTCCGCGAGCGCAACGACCCCGAGGCCGTCCTCACCCTCCACAACGGCGAGAGCTTCCCGTACGGCACCAGGCCCGCCGACCCGAAGGGCGCGGCCCTGCCCGACGCCGGCTCGGTGACCCAGGAGCCCCTGGTCCACGACCGCACCGGCAGCGCCGCCACCGCGAGCGCCGACGGCGCCTCCACCGAGGCCGCGAGGACGGCGGTCGGCTCCGCCCGGCGCGGCATGTCCAACGCCCTGGTGGTGAGCGGCGAGCACACGGCCGGCGGCCACCCGATCGCCGTCTTCGGCCCGCAGACCGGCTACTTCGCACCCCAGCTGCTCCTGCTCCAGGAGATCCAGGGCCCCGGCATCAGCGCCCGCGGCGCCTCCTTCGCGGGCCTGAGCATGTACGTCGAGCTGGGCCGCGGCCAGGACTACGCGTGGAGCGCCACCACCTCCGGCCAGGACATCATCGACACCTACGCGGTCGAGCTGTGCCAGGACGACTACCACTACCTGTACCGCGGCACCTGCACCGCCATGGAGAAGGTCGAGCAGAAGAACGCCTGGAAGCCGACCGTGGCCGACGGCACCGCGGCCGGTTCGTACACCATGCGGGTCTGGCGGACCGAGTACGGACCGGTGGCGTACCGGGCGACCGTCGGCGGCAAGAAGGTCGCCTACACCACCCTGCGCTCCTCCTACCTGCACGAGGTCGACTCGATCATCGGCTTCCAGATGCTGAACGACCCGGACTATCTCAAGGGTCCCGAGGACTTCCAGACCGCGGCGCAGCACATCAACTACACCTTCAACTGGTTCTACGCCGACTCCCGGCACACCGCGTACTACAACAGCGGCAGCAACCCGGTGCGGGCGAGCGGCGTGGACGCCGAGTTCCCGGTGTGGGCGCAGCCCGCGTACGAGTGGCGCGGCTGGGACCCGGCGGCCAACACGGCCGCCTACACGCCGCCCGCCGAGCACCCCCACTCCGTCGACCAGGACTACTACATCTCCTGGAACAACAAGCAGGCCGAGGACTACGCGGCCGCGCCCTGGGGCGAGGGGTCGGTGCACCGCGGCAACCTCCTCGACGACCGGGTGAAGAAGCTGGTCCAGGCCGGCGGGGTCACCCGGACATCGCTGGTGAAGGCGATGGCGGACGCGGGGCTCGCCGATCTGCGTGCCGAGGGCGTGCTGCCGGACCTGCTGAAGGTGATCAACAGCTCGACGGTCACCGACGCCACGGCCGCGGCGGCGGTGAGCAAGCTCCAGACGTGGGTGAGCGCCGGCGCCAAACGCACGGAGACATCGGCGGGTTCGAAGCGGTATGCGAACGCCGACGCCATCCGGATCCTGGACGCCTGGTGGCCGCTGCTGGTGAAGGCCCAGTTCGAACCCGGTCTGGGCAGCGACCTGTACACCGCGTTCACGGCCAACCTGCCGGTGGACGAGGCGCCGTCGGCCGGGCACGGCCCGACCGGGTCGCACGCGGGAAGCGCCTTCCAGTACGGCTGGTGGAGCTATGTCGACAAGGACATCCGGGCGGTGCTCGGCGAACCCGTGCAGGGACCGCTCGCCGGGAAGTACTGCGGCGGCGGCAGCCTCACCTCCTGCCGGGACATCCTGATCAGCACGCTCAAGCAGGCGGCCGGGCTGACCGCCGGCCAGGTCTACCCCGGCGACGACCAGTGCTCGGCGGGCGACCAGTGGTGCGCCGACTCGATCGTCCAGCGCACCCTGGGCGGCATCAAGCACGGCAACATCAGCTGGCAGAACCGGCCGACCTACCAGCAGGTGGTGGAGTTCACCGCGCACCGGTGAGCTGACGGCGGCGGGCCGCGCGACGCGGCCCGCCGCCGGTACCACCCGCGCCCACTCGGGCTGCCCGAGGTCGCAGTGTCCCCGGCCGCCCGGCCGCCGCGCCGGACCACCACCGCCGCGTCGACGTTCACGCGCCCCGACGAGGAGCGGCTCGCTCGGGGCCTGGGCGAGTGGCCACGCGCGCGTACCCGGTCCGCCTGCGCACCCCGTCGTGCTCCCTCGTCCTCCGAGCGGTGCGCTGTGCGGGCATCGTCCCGCCACCGGGCGGGCCGGTCAGCCGCCGGGGCTCACCTGTAGTGGAGATACTCCCCGCGCACCCTGCGGAACGCCGCCAACTCCCGCTGCCAGGCGCCGGCCACCTCGTCCGGTCCCGCGCCCGCGTCGATCATCGTGCGCACCTGCGCGGAGCCGGTGAGCTTGTCGATCCAGTCGTCGGAGCGCCAGGCGAAGCCGCTCCAGACCCGTCTGGCGGTCACCAGGAGCGCGATCCCGGTGCGCACCGGGTCGTACGCGGCCCGGTCGTGGACGTGGATCTGTACGCCGCCGACGGTCGTGCCCTGGAACTTGGAGAAGGCGGGAGCGAAGTAGGCCTCCCGGAACCGCACGCCCGGCAGCCCGAGTTCGCCGGCCGCGGCGGCCCACCGTCCGTCGATGCCGTCCGCGCCGAGCAGTTCGAAGGGCCGGGTCGTGCCGCGCCCCTCCGACAGGTTCGTCCCCTCGAAGAGACAGGTCCCCGAGTACACCAACGCGGTGTCCGGCGTCGGCATGTTCGGGCTCGGCGGCACCCAGGGCAGTCCGGTCGCGTCGTAGAAGTCCGACCGCCGCCAGCCCGTCATCAGGACGGTCTCCAGGGGCACCGGCGTGCTCAGGAACTCCGCGTTGAACAGCCGGGCCAGTTCGGCGACCGTCATCCCGTGCGCCTGGGCGATCGGCTGCCGGCCGACGAAGGTGGCGAACTCCCGGTGCAGCACCGGTCCCTGGGCGGAGCGTCCGGTCACCGGGTTGGGCCGGTCCAGCACCACGAACCGCTTGCCCGCGAGCGCCGCCGCCTCCATGCAGTCGTACAGGGTCCAGATGTACGTGTAGAAGCGGGCGCCCACGTCCTGGATGTCGAAGACGACCGTGTCCACTCCGGAGGCGGTGAACACGTCGGCGAGCGGCCGGCCGCTCTTCAGGTAGGTGTCGTAGACCGGCAGCCCGGTCGCCGGGTCGTCGTGGCGTCCCTCGGAGCCGCCCGCCTGCGCGGTGCCGCGAAAACCGTGCTCGGGGCCGAAGACGGCGGTGAGGGACACCCGGGGGTCGGCGTGCATGACGTCGACGATGTGCCGGGCGTCCCGGGTGATGCCGGTCGGGTTGGTGACGATGCCGACACGCCGGCCGCCGAGGAGCGCGTAGCCGTCCGCGGCGAGGCGCTCGAACCCGGTGCGCAGCGGCCCGCGGCCGTCCTCGGCGGCCGCGGCGGGCGCGCCGGACACGGCCGCCGCCGTGGTCGCCGCCGCGAGGAGACTCCGTCTGGACAGGTGCATGGGGCGACCTCCGTGATCGATGTTGGCATGGGCACGCTATGCGCGTCCCGGCGTGGTCCGGAAGGTGCGGGGCGCCCGTGCCGGGCCGGGCCCGTGCCGCGAAGCCGCTCCCGGGCACGGTCCCGCGCCCCCGACGTGTCGCGGTCGCTCTTTCCCGTCAACATACCGACCGGTTAGTGTGGCACCGCAGGAGCCGGTTCGTGTCGTGTCCGGTCGGGTCGAAGGAGACCGATGGTGGAAGCCGTGCAGGACGCCGGAGTCGTCGTCACCGGGGCGGGCGGCGGGATCGGGGCCGCGCTCGCCCGCCGGTTCGCCGCCGCGGGCGCCCGGGTCGTCGTGAACGACCTCGACGCGGACCGGGCCGGGGCGGTCGCCGACGAGATCGGCGGCATCGCGGTCCCCGGCGACGCGTCGACGACCGTCGCCGCCGCCCGGGACGCGCTGGGCGGCACGGTCGACATCTACTGCGCCAACGCGGGGCTCGGCTCGGGCGGTTCTGAGGCCGCGCCCGAGGACGTCTGGGCACGGGCCTGGGACGTCAACGTCATGGCGCACGTACGCGCCGCCCACGCGCTGCTCCCCGGCTGGCTGGAGCGCGGTGCCGGCCGCTTCGTCTCCACCGTCTCCGCCGCCGGCCTCCTCACCATGATCGGCGCCGCCCCGTACAGCGTCACCAAGCACGGCGCGTACGCCTTCGCCGAGTGGCTGTCGCTGACCTACCGGCACCGCGGCCTGAAGGTCCACGCCATCTGCCCGCAGGGCGTCCGCACCGACATGCTGACCGCCACCGGCAGCGCGGGCGACCTGGTGCTCAGGCCGACTGCGATCGAGCCGGAGGACGTCGCGGACGCCCTGTTCGAGGGTATCGAGGAGGACCGCTTCCTGATCCTGCCGCACCCGGAGGTCGCCGACCACTACCGGCTCCGGGCCACCGACCCGGACCGCTGGCTGTCCCGCATGAACCACCTCCAGCACACCTGGGAGACGAACCGATGACCGGCTCCCACGAGATCCTGCCGGATCCGCCCAGGGCAGCAGGTGGAAAGATCCTCCGTCGGGAACTTCGTTCCCGCGCGCACGACAGCCAGTGAAGCACCACGGAAAGGCAGGTGGCGGCAGTGCCCAGGACGACGACGGACGGCGACGGGACTCCCGTCCCGCAGCGGCTGCTCGCCGCCGCCACACGGCTCTTCGCCGAGCAGGGCTACGACCGCACCTCGGTGCAGGAGATCGTCGAGGCGGCCGGTGTCACCAAGGGAGCGCTCTACCACTACTTCGGCTCCAAGGACGACCTGCTGCACGAGATCTACGCCCGCGTGCTGCGCGTCCAGCAGGAGCGCCTCGACGCCTTCGCGAATGCCGACGAACCGGTCGAGAAACGGCTGCGGGCGGCGGCGGCCGACGTCGTCGTCACCACGATCGAGAACCTCGACGACGCGTCGATCTTCTTCCGGTCCATGCAGCATCTCAGCCCCGAGAAGAACAAGCAGGTGCGTGCCGAGCGCCGGCGCTACCACGAACGCTTCCGTGCGCTCGTCGAGGAGGGGCAGCGGGAGGGCGTCTTCTCCACGGTGACCCCGGCCGACCTGGTGGCGGACTACCACTTCGGCTCGGTCCATCACCTGTCGACGTGGTACCGGCCGAACGGCCCGCTCACCCCTCAGCAGGTCGCCGACCATCTGGCGGATCTGCTGCTGCGGGCGCTGCGGCCTTGACGTGCGCGGTGCGAATTTGGCGGGGCTGTTCTGTCGTCTGTCGTGTGCGGCTGCGTCGTGGTTGATCGCGCAGTTCCCCGCGCCCCTTTGGGGCGCGTTGTCGGACTGTGGCTTTCGCGTGGTGTAGGCGCGTGGTGATGGCCGTCTGTCGTGTGCGGCTGCGTCGTGGCTGGTCGCGCAGTTCCCCGCGCCCCTTTGGGGCACGTTGTCGTGGTCGCGTAGTTCCTCGTGCCCCTTTGGGGCGCGTTGTTATGAGGCGTATTTCTTCAACTCTTGGCGGGCCAGGGAGCGTTGGTGTACCTCGTCCGGGCCGTCTGCGATCATCAGGGTGCGGGCGGCGGCGTACAGCTCGGCCAGGGGGAAGTCCTGGCTGACACCGCCGGCGCCGTGCAACTGGATGGCCCGGTCGATGATGCCGACGACCGCGCGGGGCGTGGCGATCTTGATGGCCTGGATCTCCGTGTGCGCCCCCTTGTTGCCGACCGTGTCCATCAGCCACGCCGTTTTCAGCACCAGCAGCCGCAGCTGCTCCACCGTCACCCGGGCGTCCGCGATCCAGTTGTGGACCACGCCCTGCCGGGCCAGCGCCTGGCCGAACGCCGAGCGGGACACGGCACGCCGGCACATCAGCTCGATCGCCCGTTCCGCCATGCCGATCAGCCGCATGCAGTGGTGGATGCGGCCCGGCCCGAGCCGGGCCTGGGCGATGGCGAACCCGCCGCCCTCCGCGCCGATCAGGTTCGACACCGGCACGCGCGCGTGGTCGAAGACCACCTCGGCGTGACCGCCGTGACCGTGGTCCTCGTACCCGAAGACCCGCATCGCCCGCCGCACCGTGACGCCCGGGGTGTCGCGGGGGACCAGGACCATGGACTGCTGGCGGCGGATGTCGGTCCCGCCGGGGTCGGTCTTGCCCATCACGATGAAGATCCTGCAGTCCGGGTTCATCGCCCCGGAGATGTACCACTTGCGTCCGGTGACGACGTATTCGTCGCCGTCCCGTTCGATACGGGTGGTGATGTTGGTGGCGTCCGACGAGGCCACGTCCGGCTCGGTCATCGCGAACGCCGAGCGGATCTCGCCGGCCAGCAGCGGCTCCAGCCACTGCTTCTTCTGCCGTGCGTCGCCGAACTGCGCCAGCACCTCCATGTTGCCGGTGTCCGGGGCCGCGCAGTTCAGCGCGGTGGGCGCGAGCTGCGGGGAGCGGCCGGTGATCTCGGCCAGCGGCGCGTACTGCAGGTTGGTCAGCCCGGCGCCGTACTCGGCGTCCGGCAGGAACAGGTTCCACAGCCCCTGCCTGCGCGCCTCGGCCTTCAGCTCCTCGACCACGGCCGGGGTGTCCCAGGGTGAGGCCAGCGCCGCCCGCTGCTCCTCCGCGACCGCCTCGGCCGGATACACGTATGCGTCCATGAAGGCCAGCAGCCTGGCGCGGAGTTCCTCGGTGCGCGCGTCGAACGCGAAGTCCATGACCGGTCAGCCTTCCTGGAGGGTGGTGAGTCCGTGCTCGATGAAGACGGGGACGAGGCCGCCGATGCGGTCGAAGCCGGGTCCGACCGTCCGGCCCAGCGTGTACCGGTAGTGGATGCCCTCCAGGATCACGGCGAGCTTGAACCACGCGAACGCCGTGTACCAGGAGACGGCCGACACGTCGCGCCCGGAGCGCGCCGCGTACCGCTCGATCAGCTCGGCCGGCGCGGGGTGCCCGGCGGCCTCGGCGGTGGTCGAGACGGGGGAGTCCGGCGCGCCCAGCGGCAGGCTGTACATCACCAGCAGACCCAGATCGGTGAGCGGGTCGCCCACCGTCGACATCTCCCAGTCGAGGATCGCCGTGATCCGGTCGTCGGCGTCGATGAGGACGTTGTCGAGCCGGTAGTCGCCGTGCACGACGGCCGGCGCGGGCGAGGTGGGCAGCGCGCGCCCGAGGGCCGCGTGCAGTTCGTCGATGCCGGCCAGCTCCCGGTTGCGGGAGGCGTCCAGTTGCTTGCCCCAGCGGCGCAACTGCCGGTCCAGGAACCCCTCGGGCCGGCCGAAGTCCGTGAGGCCCACCGCTGCGGGGTCCACGGCGTGCAGCTCGACGAGGGTGTCGACGAGGGCGAGCACCGCGGCCCGGGTGCGTTCCGCGCCCAGCGGGGCCAGCTGCTCCGCGGTGCGGTACGGCGTGCCCTCGACGAACTCCATGACGTAGAAGGGCGCGCCGAGCACCTCCGGGTCCTCGCACAGCAGCAGCGGGCGCGGCACCGGCACGCGCGTGGGGTGCAGTGCGCTGATCACGCGGTGCTCGCGCGCCATGTCGTGCGCGGTGGCGAGGACGTGGCCGAGCGGGGGCCGGCGTACGACCCAGGTCGACGTGCCGTCCGTGACGGCGTAGGTGAGGTTCGACCGTCCGCCCTCGATCAGCCGGCCGGACAGGGGGCCGTCGACCAGACCTGGTCGTTCGCGGTCGAGCAGGCCGCGCAACCGGTCGGGATCGAGTCCGGGCGGCCGGTCGGGGCTCATGCATCGCTCCTACGAACAGGTGAACAGGACGCGACCAATGATGCCGACCGGTCGGTATGCCGTCCAGTGCGGGTGCCGAACGTGATCGGGGCCACGAGGGGCCGACGGCTCCCCGCGCGTCGCGCGAAGGGACCGTCGGCCCGGGTGCGGTGGGGTCAGTGGTCGTCCCAGTGGCCGGCGTGCTCGGCGTGCCGG
This sequence comes from Streptomyces shenzhenensis, assembly GCF_003688995.1. GTDB lineage: Bacteria > Actinomycetota > Actinomycetes > Streptomycetales > Streptomycetaceae > Streptomyces > Streptomyces shenzhenensis_A. The sequence goes on from NZ_PENI01000003.1 coordinate 117,313, forward strand.
TGGCCGTCGTGCAGATAGTCGACGTGGTCGCCGTGGAGCACGCTCGCGTGCCCGCAGTCCTCGCCGTGCCGGTGGTCGTGGCCCTCATGGGTGGTGTGCGTGGCCGGCTCGCACTCGTCCCAGTGCCCTTCGTGCGCGCGGTGCAGATGCCCGTCGTGCGCGTAGTCCACATGGTCGCCGTGCGGCACCTGGGTGTGCCCGCACCCGGGACCGTGGTCGTGCGAGTCATGGGCGGCGTGCGCGTGATGAACCGAGGTCATGGTGCTCACCTTCAGGAGTGTGAGGTGCTGACGACGGACAGGCTGCCACGCATGCGGAACATATCGGACACCCGGTTGCGTGGCGCCCGAGTACCCCACCATGCTGGCCGAACGCCGCCCCTCCGGCACCCCGAACGGGCCGCCCTAGACGACTATCGCCGCCGCGCACGCCGCCATCGCCACCGCGCACAGCGCCGCCACCGCGGCGTGTCGGGGCGTGAGGGGTGCGGGGCGCGCGGACGTCGAGAGCGCCCGCACGCGGTGGTGCGCGATCCGCAGAAAGCCCAGCCAGAGCCCGAAGCACAGGGCGCACACGAGGATGCCGACGGGCGACGCCCCGCCGTGCAGGGCGGTGCGCAGGGCGAGCACGGTGGCCACGGTGTAGGCGAGCGTCGTGCGCCGCCAGGCGAGCCGGGTCCGCTCCGGCTGCAGCCCCGGATCCCGGCCGGCCGTCACCCCTTCCACCCGACGAGCACGACGAGCACCATGGCGACGGCCACCACCCCGACGACCAGGCTCAGCAGCGCCGGGAACCGGGACGCGGGCAGATCCTCGCCCCGCCGCATCGCCCGCTCGCAGCGCACCCAGTGGTTGACCGCGCGCAGCGAGCACAGCACGCCCGCGCCGAGCAGGGCGAGCGCCAGCCCCACCCGCCAGCCCCAGCGCAGCTCCGGCAGGAACTGGTCCACCGCGAAACCCCCGCCGATCAGCGCGAGCGAGGTGCGCAGCCAGGCCAGGAAGGTGCGCTCGTTCGCCAGCGAGAACCGGTAGTCGGGCGTGCCGCCCTCCTCCCGGACCCGGTCGGGCGTGAACCAGAACCGGACGTTCCGCAGGAATTCGATCACGCCGAGGACCCTACCGGGCGCCTCGGCGGGGCCGGTCGGCCGGGCCGCCCACGCTCATCCCTCGCCCCGGTGCTCCCGCAGCCGCCGGTACGCCGCGAGCCCGTCCGGCGTCCACTCCCACGCGCCGAGCCGCCGCGTCAGTTCGTCCTCGGTCAGGAAGTCGTGCCAGGCCACCTCCTCGGCCTGGGGCCGGACCGGAAGGTCGCAGCGGACCTCGTAGACCGCCGACCACCAGCTGTGGCCGGCGCCGTCGTCGTACAGGAACGTGAACAGGTGCGACGGGCGGGGCAGCCCCGTCACCCCCAGTTCCTCCTCGGCCTCGCGCAGGGCCGCGTCGTCGTAGGACTCGCCCGCGCCGACCACCCCGCCGACGAACATGTCGTACCGGGAGGGGTGGACCAGCTTGGTCGCCGTGCGGCGGTGCACGAAGATCCGGCCGGCCGCGTCCCGGGCCAGGACGAACGCGCAGCGGTGGCGCAGCCCGCGCGCGTACGCCTCGCCCCGGGGGGACTGCCCGATGACTTGGTCGTGCTCGTCGACGATGTCGAGGATTTCGTCAGCAGCGCTCATGGCCCCATCCAAGCAGGGTGCGGTGGCCGCTCCCGGCCGGGTCGACCGGGGCGCGGGGTGGTCGGAGACCGGGTCGGCTGGGCGCGGGGTGGTCGGAGGCTGGGGCGGCGGGGCGGCGGGGCGGCGGGGCCGCGGGGGCGCGAGGGCGCGAGGCCGCGGGGCCGCTGGCGGCTGGGGTCACGGGGGCGCTCGGTCGCTGGCGGCCGGGTCGGTCGGGGCGCGGGGTGGTTGAAGGTCGGGTCCATCGGGCTCGGGGTCGCTGGAGGCCGGGCCCGCTGGGGCTCAGTGCCGCTTGTTGCTCGGTCCATCGGGGGTCAGGGCTGCTGGAGGTCTGTGCCCATCGGGCTCGGGGCGGTTGAAGGCTGGGGCCACGGGGGCGCTCGGTCACTGGAAGCCGGGTCCATCGGGGCGCGGGGCGGGGCTGCTGGAGGCCTGGGTCCATCGGGGCGGGGCTGCTGGAGGCCGGGCTTACTGGGGCTCAGTGCCGCAGGGTTGCCGGGTCCCTCGGGGCTCAGGCGTGCCGGCGGCCGGGCCATCCGGGATCAGTGCGGCTGGAGGTCGCGTTCCGGTTCTGTTTCCGCCGTGCCGCGCGGCATCGCCGGATGCAGCCCCAGCAGCACGATGCCCACGACCACGGCGGCGAGCCCGGTCGCCTCCCAGGCCAGCGCCCCGGTGTCGGTACGCAGCCGGTCGCCGAGAAAGCCCACCCCGCACAGGATCCCGGCCAGCGGCTGGGCGGCCGTGAGCGCGGGCAGTGACATGCGCAGCGGCGCCGTCTCGAACGCGCTCTGCACCAGGATCAGCCCGGTGACGCCCAGCACGAGCACACCGTAGGGCTGCCAGCCGGCGAACAGTTCGGCGAACCCGCCCGCGGAGAACCGCTGCCCGCTGATCCGGGTCAGCGCGTCCTGCACGCCGTACAGGAGACCGGCGGCGAGGGCCAGCAGCACCGGGGCCGTGCTCAGCCGGGACCGTTTGGCGAAGGTCGTGAGCACCAGGGCCAGGCCCAGCATCACCCCGATGATCAGCCAGTGGCGGAACGGATCGGTGACCGCGTGCCCGCTGTGCGGCTGGCCCGCCACGATGAACGCGGTCACGCCACCGGCCAGCAGGGCGAGGCCCGTCCAGCCCTGGCTGCCCAGCGGCTGCTTGGTCTGGTACCGGGAGAGGGCGAGGGCGAACAGCAGGTTCGTGGCGAGCAGCGGCTCCACCAGGGAGATCTCGCCCTTGCCCAGGGTGATGGCGCCGAGGACCATCCCGGCCGCCATCAGGCCGATGCCGCCGAGCCAGCGCGGCACCTTCATCAGGTCGAGCAGCAGCCGCGGCGAGAGGAAGTCGCTGAGCGGTGCCTTCTGGGCGGCGTTCTGCTGGAGCACGAACCCGAAGCCCAGGCAACAGGCCGCGCTCACACCGAGAATCAGAACCAGAACCGACACGCTGCGTACCTCGATCATCCGGCCGGGCCACGGGTGCGTAGTGGCCGACTGTAGCGTTCCGAAGCACTCCGTGCCCCCGGGAGTGCCCGGAACCGGTCAGGTGAATCGGTCACGGCGCCCGGTGGGTCAAGGGGGGGCGCGGGTCGGCGACGTGACCGTACCGCCATGGTCCGTCGCCCGGACGGGCGCCGCCATGGCGTAGGCCACAGCGTTCGCCCTCGGCGCGCCCGCCCCGGCCGCCCGATGGGCCCTCGGCCTGCCCCAACTCCCCCTGCACAAGCGGTAGTTGAAGCTATCAACAGCTCCGGTGAACTTGACGTGAACCGTTGGCTGGGGATTTGCTGTGAGTGATCAGTCGATGGCAGTTCGACAACCAGAAAGTTCCGCGGTGCCCTCACCCCCGCCCCTGCTCCACCCGCGCCGCGAGCGCCCCTCCGGGGTCTTCGACGACGCGTTCGACGACACCGAGCTGATCGCCGCGCGCGCCGCGCCGGCCCAGGGCCGGCGGCATGCCGTACGGGCGCTGCTGCAACGCACGGCCGACGACTGGGACCGCCGCGGCCACCGGATCTGCGTTCTCGCCCGGGAGCCGTACGCCGCCGACTGGGCCCGCGACTGGCTGGCCGCCGAGCCGGGGTCCGCCGACGCCGCCGCGCTGCTCGCCCTGACCCTGGCGCGGCGCGCCCTGAACGGCAAGGAAGAGCCCGCCGCGGCCCGCGCCGCCTGCCGTGCCGCGGCCGAACGGGCGCCCGCCGACCCGACCCCCTGGCTCGGCCTGCTCCTGCTCGCTCGCGACCTGGGCACCGACGAGGAGACCGCGGACGCCTTCGCCGAGGTGTGCCGCCGTCACCGTGACCACCATCACGCCCACCATCTGATGACCGCCCGCCTCGCCGAGCTCCGTCCCGAGGCCGGCGCCGACCCGGGCCACGAGGCGTACGCGTTCGCCGACCGGACCGCGGCCCGCGCCCCCGCGGACTCCCCGCTCGCCGTCCTGCCGGTCGTCGCGCACGCCGAGCGTTTCCGGGCGCTGGCCGCCGCGGGTCTCGTACCCGCCGACCCCGCGGCCTCCGGCCACTGGTCGGGACCCTGGGCCCGGCAGCTGCTGGAGGCCGCCTTCGACTGGTGGCTGGAGTGGGAGCACGACGAGCATCCACGCCGCCATGTCGATCTGAACTTCCTCGCCCACGCCATGTCCTGCGCGGGCCGGACCGCCGAGGCCGCCGCCCTGTTCCAGCGGATCGACCGGCACCCGACCGCACGGCCCTGGTCGTACCCCGGCCGCGAGCCCGGCGCCGCCTTCCGCGCCGCCCGCGACCGCGCGCTCGGCGCCGCGCAGCCGGCGTCCGACGGGGCGCCCCCGGACCCGCAAGAAGTCATTACAGAACGCTGACCCGTGCCCCGAACCCCTGGCCCCGCAAAGCCGACGGTGCTCGAATGACGGGGTGAACCCCCAACCACCCGACGCTGCCGGGACCGAGAACATACGGACCGAGGCCGCCCGGGCCGAGAAAACGCCGGTCGAGGACACCCAGGCCGAGAACCTGCCGGCCGAGGACCCGCGGGCCCAGAACACCCGGGCCGAGAACCCGCGGGTCGCGGATGCGCGAGCGGAGGAAGCCCGGGCCGAGGACCTGCCGGTCGAGGACCCGCGGGTCGCGGATGTGCGTGCGGAGGATGCCCAGGCCGAGAACCTGCCGGTCGAGGACCCGTCGGCGGAGGACGTCAGGGTCGAGAGCACGCGGGTCGCGGATGTGCGTGCGGTGGATGCCCGGGCTGGGGACCAGTCGGTCGAGGACCCGCGGGTCGCGGACGTGCGGGCGGAGGATGCCCAGGCCGAGAACACGCGGGTCGAGGATCGGCCGGCCGAGGACGTGCGGGCGGAGGCCACCCGGGCCGAGAACCTGCGGGCGGAGGATGTTCGGGTTGAGGACCCGTCGGCCGGGGATGTCAGAGTCGAGAACACGCGGGTCGCGAACGTGCGGGCCGAGAATGCCCGGGCCGAGGATCTGCCGGTCGAGGACGCTCGGCCCGAGAACCCGCCGGCCGAGGACGTCCGGGCGGAGAACACGCGGGCCGGGAACACGCGGGCGGTGGATGCCCGGGCCGAAAGCACGCGGGTCGAGGATCGGCTGGCCGAGGACGTGCGGGCGGAGGCCATCCGGGCCGAGGGCCCACTGGCCGAGAACGCCCGGGCCGATGACGCCAGGGCCGAGAACCTGCGGGCGGTGGATGTTCGGGTTGAGGACCCGTCGGCCGGGGATGTCAGGGTCGAGGGCGCCCGGCCCGAGAACCCGCCGGCCGAGGACGTTCGGGCGGAGAACACGCGGGCTGGGAACACGCGGGCGGATGACGCCCGGGTCGAGGTCCCGTCGGCCGAGACCGTGCGGGCGCAGGCCACTCGGCCCGAGAACCCGCAGGTCGAGAACCCCCGGCCCGAGAACCCCCGGCCCGAGAACCCCCGGGTGGGGAACTCGTGGGTCGGCGGTGATCAGGTCGAGGAGGGGCGGCCGATAGGGCGGCGTGTTTTGCTTGGCACTCTTGTGCTCGGGGCTCTCGGGGTGGTCACCGCGCCCGCGCTGCAGCGTGGCACCGAGGCGTTCCTCGGTGCCGCGTCCGGCAAGGACCCCACCGGGCTGTCCGGCCTGCTGCCGAACGGCGGCGGCTTCCGCTACTACTCGGTCACCGCGTCCGTCCCGCACCAGGGCCCCGCGGACTACCGGCTCACGGTCGGCGGACTCGTCGACCACCCCCGCACCTACACCCTCGCCGACCTGCGCGCCCTGCCCCGGACCCGGCTGGTCAAGGACGTCCAGTGCGTCACCGGCTGGCGCGTCGCAGACACCCCGTTCGAGGGGGTCCGGCTCTCCCGGCTGCTGGACGCGGCGGGCGTGCGCGGCACCGCCCGCGCGATCCGCTTCACCTGCTTCGACGGCACCTACACCGAGAGCCTCACCCTCGACCAGGCCCGCCGCCCGGACGTGCTGGTCGCGCTGCGCATGCAGGACAAGGACATCGGCCACGACCACGGCGGCCCCGTCCGCCTCTACGTCGCCCCCATGTACTTCTACAAATCGGCCAAGTGGCTCTCCGGCATCACCGTCACCGACCGGGTCGAGCCCGGGTACTGGGAGAAGCGGGGATACGACGTCGACGCCTGGGTCGGCCGCTCGAACGGACGGTCCGATGAGCGTACGAGCTGAGACCCCCGCGCGCACCGCCAGGCTGCGGCGCTTCTCCCGCGCCGAACGCTGGGTGCACCGCACGACGGCCGCACTGATGGGCGTGTGCGTGGTGACCGCGGCCTTCCTCTACCTCCCCCAGCTCGCCGTTCTCGTCGGCCGCCGCGCCCTCGTCGTCCGCGTCCACGAGTACGCGGGCCTCGCGCTGCCGGTGCCCGTCCTGCTGGGGCTCGCCTCCCGGGCGTTCCGCGCCGACCTGCGCTTCCTCAACCGCTTCGGCCCGCACGACCGGGTCTGGCTCGGGGCGGCCCTGCGCCGCGACAGACGGCCCGCCGCGCGCCCGGCGGGCAAGTTCAACGCCGGCCAGAAGATCTACGCCGCCTGGCTCGCCGGCGCCACGCTGGTGATGCTCGGTACGGGCCTGCTGATGTGGTTCACCCACCTCACCCCGTTGATCTGGCGCACCTCCGCGACCTTCGTGCACGACTGGCTCGCCCTCACCATGGGCGTCGTCCTGGCCGGCCACATCGGCATGGCCCTGGCCGACCCGGAAGCCCGCCGCGGGCTGCGCACCGGCACCGTGAGCCGGGACTGGGCCGACCGGGAGCACCCGCTGTGGCGGCCCTGACACACCACGGGTCCGTGGGGCTGCCCGGGAACACCGGGCGATTCGCCGTCCGCTTGCCGCCCGCGGCGCCCCGCAGCCGGAGCCACCGGCCGCGGAGCGTCGGTTCAGGCGTCGAAGTCCAGCAGCACCTTGCACGAGCGGCTGCGGTCCGCCGCCAGGGCGAAGGCCCGCTCCGCCTCGGTCACCGGGACCACCGCGCTGATCAGCCCGTCGAACGCGGGCTCGGCCGCCAGCAGTTCCAGCGCCTCGTCGAACTCGGCGTCGAACCGGAACGCCCCGCGCAGCTCGATCTCCCGGCTCACCACCAGGTTCCCCGCGAACGGGCTCTGCCCCGGCGGCAGCATGCCCAGCTGCACCACGACCCCGCCGCGCCGCACGAGCCGCAGACAGGTGTCGAGCCCGGCGGCCACCCCCGAGGCCTCGACGGCCACATCGACCTCGGCCGGCCAGCCGGTGTCGTCCGGATCGTCCGCCCGGACGACCGTGTCGGCGCCCGCCACAGCGGCGTACCGCAGCGCCTCGGGCAGCAGGTCGGTCACGGTCACCCGGGCCGCGCCCGCCGCCCGCACCGCGGCGACCACCAGACATCCGATCGGCCCGGCCCCGGTCACCAGCACCTGCCGCCCGGCCACCGGCCCGGCCCGCCGCACCGCGTGCAGCGCGACCGACAGCGGCTCGGCGAGCGCCGCCCGGCGCGGCTCCAGACCGGCGGGCAGGGCACGCAACTGCCCGGCCGGCACGGCCACGCGGGCCGCGAACCCGCCCTGGACGTGCGGGAAACGGGCCGCGCTGCCGAGGTAGCGGGTGTCCCGGCACACGGTGCGCCGCCCGGCCGCGCACTCCGGGCACGCCCCGCACGGTGTGGCGGGGTGCACGGCGACGGCCGTACCGACGGCCGGCCCCGAGGCGCCGGCGCCGTACCCGACCACCGTGCCCACCACCTCATGGCCGAGCACCATCGGCTCCCGGAGCCGGAAGTCACCGACCCCGCCGTGCCGCCAGTAGTGCAGGTCGGAGCCGCACACCCCGCCGTAGCGGACGGCGACGAGCGCCTGTCCGCGGCCGGGTTCCGGCACCGGCAGCTCCTCGACGCGCAGATCACCGCGCCCGTGGATCACACAGCCCCACATCGCGTCGGCCTCCTTCACAGCACGCTCGTCATGCCGCCGTCGACATACAGCACCTGCCCGCTGACGAAGTCCGCGGCCGGCGAGGCGAGGAACAGCACCCCGCCGACCAGGTCCTCGGTACGGCCCCAGCGCCCGGCCGGGGTACGGCGGCGCACCCAGGCGGTGAACTCCTCGTCCTCGACGAGCGGCCGGGTCAGCTCGGTCTCGATGTACCCGGGGCCGAGCCCGTTCACCTGGACGCCGTACGGCCCCCAGTCCGCGCACATGCCCTTGGTGAGCAGCTTCAGCGCGCCCTTGGTCGCCGCGTACGGCGCGATGCCGGGGCGCACCACCTCGCTCTGCAGCGAGCAGATGTTGACGATCTTGCCGTGGCCGCGCTCCGTCATCCGCCGGGCCGCCTCGCGGCCGACCAGGAACGCGCTGGTCAGGTTGGTGTCCAGGATCCGGTGCCAGTCGGCGTCGGTGAACTCCAGGAGCGGGGCGCGCAGTTGCATGCCCGCGTTGTTGACCAGGATGTCGAGCGGGCCCACCCGCTCCTCGACGTCCGCGATGCCCGCCGCCACGGACGGTCCGTCGGTCACGTCGAACACCGCCGTGTGCACCCGGCCGGCGGGCAGGCCGGCGGCGGCCTCGGCGAGCCGGGCGCCGTCGCGTCCGTTGAGCACGACCGTGCAGCCGGCCTCGGCCAGACCGCGGGCCAGCGCGAGCCCGATGCCCCGGCTGGAGCCGGTGACCAGGGCCGTGCGCCCGCCGATGTCGAAGAGGGGGTGAGCCGTCATCGCCGTACCCTTCCTAGATCACGAGGGAGAGCAGGAGGACCAGGGCGCCGGCGACCACGGAGATGATGCACTCCATCACCGACCAGGTCTTCAGGTTCTGGCCGACGCTGAGCCCGAAGTACTCCTTCACCAGCCAGAACCCGGCGTCGTTGACATGGCTCAGGAACAGTGAGCCGGCGCCGATCGCCAGGACCAGCAGGGCCGCGTGGGTGGTCGACATGTCGGCAGCCAGCGGGGCGACCAGACCGGCCGCCGACACGGTCGCCACGGTCGCCGAACCGGTCGCCAGCCGGATCGCCACCGCGATCAGCCAGGCCAGCAGCAGCGCCGGGATGGACCAGTCCTTGGAGATGTCGAGGACCATCTGGCCGACGCCGGAGTCGATCAGCGTCTGCTTGAAGCCGCCGCCCGCGCCGACGATCAGCAGGATGCCGGCGATCGGCATCAGGCCCTTCTCGACGGTCCGCGAGAGCCGGTCCTTGGAGAACCCGGCCGGGCGGCCCAGCGTGAAGATGCCGACGATCACGGCCGCGAGCAGCGCGATCAGCGGCGAGCCTATGACGTCGAAGACGCGCTGCACCAGGTGCGTCGGGTCGTCGACGACGATGTCCACCAGCGCCTTGGCCAGCATCAGGACCACAGGCAGCAGGATCGTGGCGAGCGTGGCGCCGAAGCCGGGGCGCTTCTCCAACTCCTCGGAGGGACGCTGCGGGATCATCCGCTCGGGCGCCGGGACGTCCACCCAGCGGGCGGCGACCTTCGAGAACAGCGGGCCCGCGATGACGACGGTGGGGACGGCGACGAGCACACCGAGGGCCAGCGTGACGCCCAGGTTGGCGCCGACCGCGTCGATCGCGACCAGCGGGCCGGGGTGCGGCGGCACCAGGCCGTGCATCACGGACAGGCCCGCGAGCGCCGGGATGCCGATGCGCATCAGCGAGTAGTTGCCGCGCTTGGCGACCATCAGCACCACCGGGATCAGCAGCACGATGCCGACCTCGAAGAACAGCGGCAGGCCGATCACGGAGGCGATCAGCACCATCGCCCACGGCATCGTCCGGCCGCCCGCCTTGGCGAGGATGGTGTCGACGATCTGGTCGGCGCCGCCGGAGTCGGCGAGCAGCTTGCCGAGGATCGCGCCCAGCGCGATCAGCACGCCGACACCGGCGACCGTGCTGCCGAGCCCGGCGGTGAAGCTGGTGATCACCTTGTCGAGCGGCGCCCCGGCGAACGCGCCCAGCGCGAGCGAGCCGATGGTCAGCGCCAGGAAGGCGTGCAGCTTGAACTTGGTGATGAGCAGGACGATGACGGCGATGCCCGCCAGCACGGCGATGCCGAGCTGGGCGTGCCCAGCCGAGGTGATGGGCTGGACGGTGTCCGCTGCCAGCATCTCGGCACTGAGTCTGGTCACGGGGATTCCCTTGCAGATGGACGGGGACGGGGGAGGTGTTGCTGAGGTGGGGGTGCTACCGCTGGGGGTTGTGCGGGGGTGTCACCGCGCGGTGCCGGGAAGTGCGGCCAGTGCCGCGACGGCCCGCTCGGTGATCTCGTCCGGGCTGCCGGAGACGTCCACGGTGACCCCCGGCTCGTCCGGCTCCAGCGGCTGGAGCGTGGCGAACTGCGAGTCCAGCAGCGCGGTCGGCATGAAGTGGCCCTGCCGGTGGGCCATGCGGTCCTCGATGAGCGCGCGGTCACCCGTCAGGTGCACGAACACGATCCCCGGGGCCGCCGCCCTGAGCCGGTCGCGGTACGACCGCTTCAGCGCCGAGCTGCTCACCACTCCGCCGAGCCCCGCCCGCCCGTGGGCCCAGCCGCCGATGGCATCGAGCCACGGCCACCGGTCCGCGTCGTCCAGCGGGGTCCCGGCCGACATCTTGGCGATGTTGGCGGGCGGGTGGAAGTCGTCGCCCTCGGCATACGGGACGCCGAGCCGGGCCGCGAGCAGGGGACCGATCGTGGTCTTGCCCGTGCCGGCGACGCCCATCACCACGACGACGTGGGGGGTACGCATCACTGCCTCGCTGTCTTCCTCGACATGCGACGTCGACATCTGACGTCGGCACACTGAAACCCATTAGGTACGACGAATTCAAGAGTCTGTGACAAATAAGTCTGACTTTTTGTGAGCGTGATCCACTCTGTACGCTGAGTGCATGAGCACACCGGGCCGGGGGCTGCACGGCCGCGTACTGGACAGCCTCGGCCCCGCGATCACCGCGGGGGACTACCCCGGGGGCAGCGTGCTGCGCACCGACGAACTGGCCCAGCGCTTCGAGGTGTCGCGTTCGGTGATGCGCGAGGCGGTGCGCGTCCTGGAGTCCATGCACCTGGTCGAGTCCCGGCGCCGGGTGGGCGTGACCGTGCTGCCGAAATCCGCGTGGAACGTGTACGACCCGCAGGTCATCCGCTGGCGCCTGGCGGGCACCGACCGCCCGCGCCAGCTGCGCTCCCTGACCGTGCTGCGCTCGGCCATCGAACCGGTCGCGGCCGGGCTCGCCGCGCAGCACGCCACGGCGGAGCAGTGCGCCGAACTCACCGAGTGCGCGCTCGGCATGGTCGCCAACTCACGCGGCCACAAGCTGGAGGGGTACCTCGTCCACGACGTCGCCTTCCACCGGGTCATCCTGACCGCGTCCGGCAACGAGATGTTCGCCCGGCTGGGCGACGTCGTCGCCGAGGTGCTCGCCGGGCGCACCCACCACGAGGTCATGTTCGAGGACCCCGACCCGGCCGCCGTCACCCTGCACGTCCAGGTCGCGGAGGCGGTACGCGGCGGCGACGCGGCCCGCGCCGAGCAGCTGACCCGCGAGATCACCGAGGGCGCGCTCCAGGAACTCGACATCCTCGCGCCCTGACGGTCAGTCGAGGAACTCCCCGTCGACGTACACCCACGCCCCGTCGAACCGCTCGAACCGGCTGCGCTCGTGCAGCGAGCCGCCCCGGTAGGAGGCCCGGAAGGCCACGGTCCCGGCGGTGTGGAAGGCCGAGCCGTCCGTCGTCCCCAGCACCTCCAGACCGGTCCACCGCAGCCCCGGATCGAGTTCGAGCCGCACGGGCCGCGTCCGCGGATGCCAGGTGCGCAGCAGATACCCCACGTCCCCCCGCACAAAGGCCGCATACCGCGACCGCATCAACACCTCGGCAGTAGGCGCGCCCCCCACCCCCCGGTGATACCGCCCACAACACCCGTAATAATCCCCAACCCCACACGGACACAAAGACCCCATCACCATCCCCCCATTGTGCAACGCCCCGCCGACCGGGCCCCGCAGGCAACGAACAACGAGGTGCAGACCTGTCGGCACGGGGCCCTGATTCCGCCGTTGATGGCAGCCCCCCCAAGGGGCGCGGGGAACGGCGCGCCCAGCCACGACGCTGCCGCAGGGTCGTGACGGCCGGGCGCCCCGAAAGGGGGCGCGGGGAACTGCGCGATCAACCACGATGCTCCCGCAGCGGCCCGACGGCCAGGCGCCCCGCAGGGAACTGCGCGCTCAGCCACGACGCTGCCGCAGCGGCCCGACGGCCAGGCGCCCCGCAGGGAACTGCGCGCTCAGCCACGACGCTCCCGCAGAGGCCCGACGGCCAGGCGCCCGCAGGGGTTTGACGGCCGAGCTCCCCGCAAGGGGGGCGTAGGCAACCGACATCCCGACCCACCCCCGCCGGCAAGGCGAAGCTCACTCCCCAGCCCGAAACACAGGCAAAGAAGGCAGCGCAGCGCCCCGTACCCACGCCGTGAACACCCCCTCCACCGGCTCCCGGGCGAACCGCCCGACATGCGCCGCGAACGCCTCAGTCGTCACCGCCCCCCCCCGATGCAGCCGCACCCAGCTGCGCAGCATCAGAAAGAACGCCTCATCGCCGAGAGCACACCGCACCGCGTGCACAGCCAGCCCGCCCCGCTCGTAGAGCCGGTCGTCGAACATCGCCTTGCGGCCCGGATCCGCCAGCCGCAGATCCTGCGGCTGCGAGGACAGCAACCGGTGCGCGACGGCAGCCAGTTGCTGGGCGGTACGCCCACCCGAACGCTCCGACCACAACCACTCCGCGTACTTCGCGAACCCCTCGTTCAGCCAGATGTGCCGCCAGTCGGCGATGGACACACTGTTGCCGAACCACTGGTGCGCCAGCTCGTGCGCGACCAGCCGCTCCGAACCCCGCGCCCCGTCCACATGGTTGGCGCCGAACAGCGACAACCCCTGCGCCTCGACGGGCACATCGAGTTCCTCCTCCGTGACCGCGACCGCGTACTCGTCGAACGGATACGGCCCGAACAACTCCTGGAACAGCTCCATCATCGCGGGCTGCCGCGCGAAGTCCCGGGAGAACTCCGGCAGCAGATGCGCCGGAATGTGGCCGTGCTGAGGGATGCCGCCCGGCCCCGGATCGCCCAGCAGCACCGTCTGGTACTTGCCGATCGTCAGCCCGACGAGATAACTGGAGGTCGGCGCGGACTGCTCGTACACCCACGTCGTCGTCGACGCCTTCGTCGTCCGGGTCAGCAGCCGCCCGCCCGCGACCACCGCGTACGCGGACGGCGTGGTCACCGAGATCAGATACGACGCCTTGTCCGCGGGCCGGTCGTTGCACGGGAACCACGACGGCGCGCCCACCGGCTGGCTCGCCACCAGCGCCCCGTCCGCCAACTCCTCCCAGCCGAGCCCGCCCCACGGGCTGTTCACCGGCTTGGGATTGCCGGACCAGTGCACCTCCACCGTGAACGCCGCCCCGGCCCGCAGCGGCTTCGCCGGCCGGACGCGCAGCCGGCCGCCCCGGTGCGTGTAGTGCGGCTGCCGGCCGTCCACCCGGACCCGGCCGATCTTGAAGTCGGCCAGGTTCAGCTGGAACTCGGCCAGCGGCGACCGCCCCACGATGGCGTTGATCCGGGCCGTGCCCGACAGCCGGTTGGGACCGGGACGGTAGTCCAGCGCGAGCTCGTAGCGGTGCACCCGGTACCGGGAATCACCGTTGTCCGGGAAGTAAGGGTCCTGCCCCACCGACTGCTGAACTGCCACTGCCGCGTCCGCTCCCTGCGCCGTGCCGCCACCCTGTACCGGGGCACGGACCGGCTCCGGGTGGCCCGCGCTCAGGGACGCCATGCCTCGATCGGATTGCCGAGCCAGCGAGTGTCGTCCGGGACGGACTCCGCGGCCATGACGAGCGACGCGGGACCCAGGGTGGTACGGGCCCCCACCGTGCTGCCGGGCAGCACGATCCCGCCAGGGCCCAGTGTGGCGCCCTCACGGAGAACCACAGTATCCGTCCGCAAGATCCGGTCGTGGAAGAGGTGCGTCTGCAGCACACAGCCGCGATTGACCGTGGCGGCGTCCGCCAGCGTCACCAGGTCCGTCTCGGGCAACCAGTAACTCTCCACCCAGACACCACGGCCGATCCGCGCGCCAAGACCGCGCAGCCACGCCGTCATCAGCGGCGTCCCCGGCACGGCACCGGCCAGCCACGGCACGGCCAGCACCTCGACGAAGGTGTCCGCCAGTTCGTTGCGCCACACGAAACCGCTCCACAGCGGGTGCTCCCCGCTGCGATGCCGCCCCACCAGCGACCACTTCGCCACGACCGACCCGACGCCCGCGACGATCCCCGCCGCGAGCAGCACAAGACCCGACAGCGCCGGCGCCCAGCCGCCCAGCGCGCACAGCGCCGCCGCCGTCAGCACGGCCACCGCCGCCGAGCACAGCACCGGCACGATCCGGCACAGCTCCACCAGCCCACGCGCCCAGCGCAGCCGGGCCGGCGGGTCATAGGTGCGGCTCAGATCGCTGTCGGCCGCGCTGCGCGGCAGCTTGACCGGCGGCAGCCCCAGGTACGAACTGCCCTTCTTCGCCTTCTTCGGCGTCGCGGACAGCACACCGACCAGACCGCCGTCCGGCACGCTCCGCCCCGGCGCGGTCATCCCCGAGTTCCCGAGGAACGCCCGCCGCCCGATCTCCGCACGCCCGATCCGCACCCAGCCACCGCCCAGCTCGTACGGCGCGGTCAGCGTGTCGTCGGCCAGGAACGCGCCGTCGCCCACCGTGGTCAGGCTCGGCAGCGCCAGCACGGTCGACACCTCGGCGCCCCGGCCGATCCGCATCCCCAGCAGCCGCAGCCACACCGGAGTGACCAGCCCCGCGTACAGCGGGAACAGCGTCTGGCGGGACCGGTCCATCAGCTGAGTGACCGTCCAGGCCTGCCAGCCGACCCGGCTGTGCGTCGGATGCGTACCCTCGCGCAGCCCCAGACTGAGCAGCCGGACCGCGACGACGAGCAGCAGGGCGTACGCCACCCCGAACGCGAGCGTGGCCGGCACGAGCCCCAGCGCGGCCCCGCGCAGGGCCTGACCGAGCCCGTCCCCGGGCCGCACGAAGAGCGTACTCACGAGCAGCGCCGCCGCACCCGCCGCCACCGGCAGGGCGCTCAGCGCGACACCGGTCGCGCCGTACATCGCCCGCCAGGCGGTGCCGCGCTGCGGCCGCTGCTTGGGCCAGTTCCGCTTGGCCTTGCCGAGCTTGACCGCGGGCGCGCCGGCCCACCGCTGCCCGGTCGGGATCTGCCCGGTGACCGCCGAACCCGGCGCCACCTCGGCCCGCTTGCCCACCCGGGCGCCCGGGAACAGCACGCTCCGGGTGCCGACCACGGCGTGCGCGCCCACCTTCACCGGGCCGATCTCGACCCGGTCCCCGTCCACCCAGTACCCGCACAGGTCCACCTCGGACTCGACCGCGGCCCCGCGGCCCAGCCTGAGCATGCCGGTGACCGGCGGCAGCGAGTGCAGGTCCACGTCCGCGCCGACCCGGGCGCCCAGCGCCCGCGCGTACCGCTCCAGCCACGACCCGGTCAGTTCGGTCGCCCCGGTGGCCTCGGCCAGCCGCTCCGCCGCCCACAGCCGCAGATGCACACCGCCGCCGCGCGGATACCGTCCCGCCCGCACACCCCGCAGCAACAGCCGCGCCCCGCCCGCGGCGAGCGCGATCCGGCCCGGCGGGCTGAACAGCAGCACGGCACCGGCCGCGAGCAGCCACCACGACGCCGTCGGCAGCCAGGCGTAGCCGGGCAGCAGGTTCCCGGCCGCGGCAAGCACCACGCACCAGCGCAGCCCGAGCAGAGTGAACAGCGGCACGAGCAGCAGCAGTTGGATCACCCGGGCGCGCACCGGAACCGGCGGCACCGTCCGCCGCGGGCCCTCCTCCGGCTCCGCCGCCGCCAGCCGTCGGGCCAGCTTGCGCAGCACGGGCTGCTGGTAGACGTCGAGGACGGCGGCGCTCGGGTAGCGGGTGCGCAGCCGTGTGGTGAGCTGGGCGGCGGCCAGGCTGCCGCCGCCGATCGCGAAGAAGTCGTCGTCGGGCCCGTTCACGGGGATGCCGAGAACCTCGGTCCACTGTTCGGCGAGCCATGCCTCGGTGCCGTGCAACCGGGCCGGGGGTGCCTCCACCCCCTTCAGCGGCCAGGGCAGGGCGGCCCGGTCGACCTTGCCGGAGGTCCGGGTCGGCAAGGTGTCGACGGGCGCGAGCAGCGGGACCAGGGCGGCGGGCAGGGCGGCGCGCAGCTTCTCGACCGCGGCGGCGTGGTCCCAGCCGTCCTGGGTGACGACATAGCCGACGAGCAGCTGGTTGCCGCCGCGTGCCGTGCGCACCGCGGCGGCTGCGCCCCCGACGCCCGGCAGGGCCTGCAGCGCGGCGTCCACCTCGCCCAGCTCGATCCGCCGCCCGCCGAGCTTGACCTGCTCGTCGGCCCGCCCGAGGAACACCAGCCCCTCCGGGTCCGCCCGCACCAGGTCCCCGCTGCGGTACGCGCGCTCCCAGCCCAGCGACGCGAGCGGCGCGTACTTCTCCGCGTCCTTCTCGGCGTCGAGGTAACGCGCGAGCCCCACACCGCCGATCACCAGCTGCCCGCTGCCGCCCATCGGCACCGGCTCGCCCGCCTCGTCGACCACGGCCAGCTCCCAGCCGGCCAGCGGCAGCCCGATCCGCACCGGCTCCGCGCCGGTCAGCAGCGCCGCACAGGCCACGACGGTCGCCTCGGTCGGCCCGTAGGTGTTCCAGACCTCGCGGCCCTCCGTCACCAGCCGCTGCGCCAGCTCGGGCGGGCAGGCCTCCCCGCCGAAGATCAGCAGCCGTACGTCGCCCAGGGCCTCGGGCTCCCACAGCGCGGCCAGCGTCGGCACCGTGGACACCACGGTGATCTCCTGCTCCACCAGCCAGGGCTCGAGGTCCGCGCCGCTCCTGACCTGCGACCGGGGCACGGGCACCAGACAGGCCCCGTACCGCCACGCCAGCCACATCTCCTCGCAGGACGCGTCGAACGCCACGGACAGCCCCGCCATGACCCGGTCACCCGGCCCGACGGGGTCGTCGGCGAGGAACAGGGCCGCCTCCGCGTCCACGAACGCGGCGGCGCTGCGGTGCGTCACGGCGACGCCCTTGGGCTTCCCGGTGGAGCCGGAGGTGAAGATGATCCAGGCGTCGTGCCCGGTACCGGGGCGCGCGGCAGGCGAGCCGGCCGCGCTGGGGGATCGGTGGACGGTGATCCGGTGTCCGGCCTCGACGACGGCCCCCACCGCGGCCTCCCCGAACACCAGCTCGGCCCGCTCGTCCGGGTCCTCGGCGTCCACGGGGACGTAGGCGGCACCGGCCGCGAGCACCGCCAGGACCGCCACGTACAGCTCGTTGGTGCCCGACGGGACGCGCACCCCCACGCGGTCCCCGAGCCCGACCCCGGCGGCCGCGAGCCGCCGTCGCAGCCGCTCGACCCGCGCGGCCAGTACACGGTAGGTGAGCTGCTCGGCACCGTCGTCCAGGGCGGGTTCCTCGGGGTGGGAGCGCACGGTGGCCTCGAAGACGTCGATCAGCGTGCGCGGCGGCGCGGCGGGGGCCGCGGCGAACCGCGCCCGGTCACCGAACCGCTCACGCGCCCCGGCGCCGGTCTCTTCACCGGTCTCCTCGCCGATCGCCTCGTGGAGCTCTTCGCTGATCGCCTCGTCGAGCAGGCCGAGAGCACCGCCCTCGTGTATGGCTGCCATCGGGTCCTCACGTCTCGTTCCCGGAAACCTCCGGGGCGCTGGCGGGCCCGCAGGTCTGCCTGGGGTTGTCCGGCTCCAGCTCCATAACAAGCACAAGCCGGAAATATTAGTACGACGCTAGGGTCGACCGCTCTGTCCAGCCACTCGGGAGGCCCGTCCGAGGGCCGCCGAAGACGACGGCGAACACGTCCACAGAAACAGAAAAACCCCAGATCAACTGGGGTTTCTGCGAGTGTCCGAGGGGGGACTTGAACCCCCACGCCCGATAAAGGGCACTAGCACCTCAAGCTAGCGCGTCTGCCATTCCGCCACCCGGACAAGGTGTCTGTCGCGCGGGCTTCCCCTGCGGCGACGAGGCAAACATTACCAGGCTTTCGGGGAGCGCCGATCACGCCCCGTCCCCGCCTCCTGTCCCGCGTGAACGCCCTGTGACGGGCCGCGTCCGGGCTTGGGGCCGAGGCGGCGGCGAGGGAGGATGAGGGGGACCACCAGCAGCGACAGCGCGGGAGGAAGCAGCGTGAGCGAGACGGACACGGCCAGGGGCGTCACCGGCGAGGACGAGGTCGTGGACCTCTGCCGCGAGCTGATCCAGATCGACACCAGCAACTACGGCGACCACTCGGGCCCGGGCGAGCGCAAGGCCGCCGAATACGTCGCCGAGAAGCTCGCCGAGGTGGGTCTCGAACCGAGCATCTTCGAGTCGCACCCGGGGCGCGCCTCGACCGTGGCCCGCATCGAGGGCGAGGACCCGTCCCGGCCCGCACTGCTGATCCACGGCCACCTCGACGTCGTACCGGCCAATGCCGACGACTGGACCCACCACCCGTTCTCCGGCGAGGTCACGGACGGGTGCGTCTGGGGGCGCGGCGCCGTGGACATGAAGGACATGGACGCCATGACCCTGGCCGTCGTGCGCGACCGGCTGCGCAGTGGCCGGCGGCCGCCCCGGGACATCGTGCTCGCCTTCCTCGCCGACGAGGAGGCTGGCGGCAGCTACGGCGCCCGCTGGCTGGTCGACCACCATCCCGGGCTGTTCGAGGGCGTCACCGAGGCGATCAGCGAGGTCGGCGGCTTCTCGTTCACCGTGAACGAGCAGCGCCGCCTCTATCTGATCCAGACCGCCGAGAAGGGCATGCACTGGATGAAGCTGACCGTGGCCGGCACCGCCGGGCACGGTTCGATGATCCACCGGGACAACGCGATCACCGAGCTGTCCGAGGCGGTCGCCCGAGTGGGCCGGCACCGGTTCCCGGTGCGGGTCACCAAGACCACCCGGGCCTTCCTCGACGAACTGGGCGACGCGCTCGGCACCGAGCTGGACCCGGAGGACATGGAGGCCACGCTCGCCAGGCTCGGCGGCATCGCCAAGCTCATCGGCGCCACCCTGAGCAACACCGCCAACCCCACCCAGCTGAACGCCGGCTACAAGGTCAACGTCATTCCGGGCGAGGCCACCGCGCATGTCGACGGGCGGTTCCTGCCCGGGTACGAGGAGGAGTTCCTCGCCGACCTCGACCGGATCCTCGGGCCGAAGGTACGGCGGGAGGACGTGCACTCCGACAAGGCCGTGGAGACCGGCTTCGACGGGGCGCTGGTGGAGGCGATGCAGTCCGCGCTGGTCGCCGAGGACCCGGCCGCCAAGGCGATCCCGTACATGCTCTCCGGCGGCACGGACGCCAAGTCCTTCGACGACCTGGGCATCCGGGGCTTCGGCTTCGCGCCCCTGAAGCTGCCCCCGGAGCTGGACTTCGCGGGCATGTTCCACGGCGTCGACGAGCGGGTGCCGGTGGACGGGCTGAAGTTCGGGGTGCGGGTGCTCGACCGGTTCATCGACGCGTCCTGAATTCGGGCACACGTACGGAGTCCACTGGGAAGAGTGAATGCGACGATACGCTCGTAGCTCCATTACTCCCTCCTCGTTACACGTGGTGCGGTCCGCAGCTGAGACCGCTTGTGCCAACAAGGAGGAACAATGCTCAAGAAGGTCGTCGCCGCTGCGGCTGCTACCGGTGGTCTGGTTCTCGCGGGCGCGGGCCTCGCCGTCGCCGACTCCGGTGCCCAGGGTGCCGCCGTGCAGTCCCCGGGTGTCGTCTCCGGCAATGTCATCCAGATCCCGGTGAACGTCCCCGTGAACGTCTGCGGCAACACGATCTCGGTGATCGGGCTGCTGAACCCCGCCTTCGGCAACACCTGCATCAACAAGTGACGTCGACTCCCTGAGAGACGTCTTCTCATCGGCCCCGGAGCGCGCGCCATGCGCTCCGGGGCCGACCCGTTCTCGCCCCGCGGAACGACAGAGCGGGGAATTCAGTACGGGGTGGCGGCAACCGGAGCGCCCGCCGCGATGAACGGACACGCCCACACCGACTCGCGAGCGGGCAGCACCACCACGCACGCACCCGGCGCGCTGTCCGGCATCGACGTGCCGGTGGACGGGTGCGGCAACAGCATCGACGTCATCGGGG
Source organism: Streptomyces shenzhenensis (assembly GCF_003688995.1). Lineage (GTDB taxonomy): Bacteria > Actinomycetota > Actinomycetes > Streptomycetales > Streptomycetaceae > Streptomyces > Streptomyces shenzhenensis_A. The sequence goes on from NZ_PENI01000003.1 coordinate 137,621, forward strand.
CCGGCAACGCCGCGACCGGGAACGACTGCGCCGATGGCGGAGACTCGGGTGGCGGCCACCCGACCCCACCACTCGGCGGCGGGCAGGAAACCCCTCCGGGCGGCAGTCACGGAAACACCCCGCCCGGAAACCCGGGCCGCCCGAGTGCGCCGAGCACCCCGCCCACGACCCTCGCCACGACACCGGCCGCCGACGTCTCGGACGTCCGCCCGCGGGGCGGCAGCTCCGTCGCACAGCCCCGCGCAGCGGGCCCGCTCCGTTCAGGTGCCCGGTCTCACCATGTGGCCCGCACCTGGCGGATGATCCGCCGGCGCAACCGCACCCTGCGGCTGCCGTCGCGCAGCAGGCTCAGTCGGTCCAACTCCCAGTGTCCGTACTCGGCATGGTCCGTCAGCAGACGCGTCGCGTCCTTGCGGGACACCCCGCGCGGAACGTACACGTCGACAAATTCGTATTCCGGCATCGCATCTATTGTGCGGGCTGGGGCCGGGTACGGATAGCGTCTGCACTATGTCTGATGCTGCGCAGCCCACCGCTGCCGAGGTACGCGCCGCCGCCGAGGCGGTCAAGACCGCGCTCGACCGCCACCTGGCTGCGGTCGAACGCAGGTCGGGTGAGGACGACCCGACCGTCTACGAGGCGTTCAACCAGCTCGCGGCGGCCGCCGAGGCCTACGACGAGCTGCTCTACGACCGCTACGACGAGGTCACGCCCTTCGAGATCCCCGGCACGGATGAGTCGCTGCCGCCGTACGCGGGACCCGAGGAACCGAACGCCCTGAGCGTGCTGATCCGCCGCGACTACGCCGTGGTGGAGCCGCAGCGGCTGCTGGCCCAGGCCGAGCGGGTCGAGGCCGCGGAGTACGAGGACGGCGCGGGCGCGGATGCCACCGGCACGGTGCACGAGGCGCTGGGGGTCCTGTTCGGGGAGTTCGAACCGGACGAGATCGCCTCCCGGCACAAGGAGTTCGGCCTGGAGGAGGGCGACTCGACGCTGTGGGTGACCGCCGCGGACGAGCCCGCCGATCCCGGCGAGTGGCTGGAGGCGCCGTTCGAGCAGATCGACCCGGAGCGGGTGGTCTGCCGCTTCGACGTCAGCGCCGTCTTCGACGACGAGGACACCGAGGACGGCGCCGACGGCGCGGACGACGACGATCTTGAGGACGACCTCGACCTGGACGGCGACGAGGACCTGGAACCCTTGGACGCGGATCGCTGAACCGGACCGACGACGGTGCCGCACGGGCGTGAGACCCGTGCGGCACCGCTGTGTTTCACCCGCCGCCTTCCGTCCCGGCGGTGCCGTGCGGGTCAGCCGGCCGCCGGGAGCTGGGCGCGCAGCAGGGCCGGCAGCCGGGTGGTCCGGGGCTTGGCGGGGATCTCCGCGACCGCTCTCGGCAGCGCCTGCTCCACGCCGTGCACGACGGACAGATGGCGGCCGGCCCGGCCGAACGCCGTGTACACCCATGGCCTGTTGAGCGCCTGCGCGGCATCGCCGGGCAGCACCGCGACCACCGCCGGCCACCGGGCGCCCGCCGCCTGGTGCGCGGTCAGCGCCCATCCGTGCCGCACGGACCGCTCCACCTGCTCCCTCGCCACCACGACCGGCCCGCCCGCGCAGGACAGGTGCAGTCCGTCGGCGTCGGCCGTCACGACCTGGCCGGGGAGCGTACGGCCGGGAGCGGGGGAGTAGGCGATCCGGTCACCGGGGTCGAAGCCGCCGAAGCGGCCGGGGCCCGGATTGAGCCGCTCCTTGAGCGCCGCGTTGAGCGCGCGGGTCCCGGCCGCTCCGCCGTGCCCCGGTGTGATCACCACCGTCTGCTCGGCCGGGATGCCGATGGCCCGCGGCACCGAGTCCGCGACCAGCTGCACGGTCCGGTGCACGGCCTCGCCCGCGTCCCGCACGGGCACGATCACGACCTCCTTGCCGGGCGCCTCGACCTGGTTCAGTTCGCCGATGCCGATACCGGAGACGAGCTCGCCGAGCGGGCCGGGGTCGGGCACCCGGGAGGCGATCTGCGGGCACGCCCGGGTCACGAGCAGATCGGCGAAGACCCGGCCGGGCCCGGCCGACCACAGCACCGCGGGGTCACCGGACAGCACCAGCCGGGCCCCGTCCGGCAGCGACTCCACGAGCAGGGCGGCGGTCTCGACGTCGAGCTGGGGCGCGTCGAGCACGATCAGCAGATCGAGGTCCAGGGCGCCGTCCGCGTCCCGCCCCGGTCCCTCGGCGCCCGCCAGCAGCCCGGCCACGGTCGCGGTCCCGCAGCCGGTCCCGTCCTCCCGTCCGTCCGGCCGGTCGAAGCCGGCGAGCAGCGCCGCGCAGTCGTCCCGGCCACCGGCCGTGTACGCGGCGGCCCAGGCCCGCAGGCCCAGCGCGGGCGCCTCGTGCAGCAGGCGCGCCGGGTCGACGAGGGACGCGTGGCCGCCCGTGTGCAGCACCAGTCCGTGCCGCGCGACCGCCCCGATCAGCTCGCCCGCCGAGCCCCCCGCGGTGCCGGCCGCCCGCTCCCAGTCCTCAGTCGGGCCGTCCTCCTTCGGTACGGAGTTGACCAGCCGGGCCAGGCCGTCGGCGAGGCTCTCCTCGGCGAGCGCGTACCGCTCCAGGCCGACGAGGACCCGGACGGGCCGCTCCTCCTCTTCCTCGTCGGCTGCGCCTTCCGCGCCCTCCGTGCCTTGCGCGCCTTCCTTGTCGTTCTGTGCCGGCCGCGGCCGGGCCGGGGCGCCCGGCTCCTCCAGGGCGTCCTGGAAGACCAGGGCCTCGCCCTCCGCGAGCGTGCTCTGCACAGCCGCGTCCGGATCCGGCACGCCCCGCTGGGCCAGCGCGGCGAGCAGCGCGGACATCTCCAGGGCGGTGTGCCCGGCCAGTGCCGCCTGCTCCAGCAGCCAGCCCGTCACCGCCCGGCCGCGCCGCTCGTCGTCCGGGCCGCACTCGGCGCCGAGCAGCGCCCGTGCGAAGCCGTCGGCCTGTTCCGGCCGTACACCGGTGACCCGCAGCAACAGCCAGGGATCGGACCGCAGCCGGGCCCCCGCGCCCTCGCCGAGCGCCGCGGCGACCTGGGGCGCGAGGCCCTCGGGAGCGCCGCCCTCGGCCAGCACCCCGCGTACCGCGTCGACCGCCGCCGGCGCCGGGGCGCTGGGTTCGGGGGCCGGGGCGGGCTGCGGCCGGCGCGCGGGCTCCGGGGTCGCCGGCCTGCGCGGGGCGGGCGCCGGTTCGTCGAAGGCCGCGGTGACGGGCCGCTCGCCGCTCTCCACCGCCCGCACGGCCGCGAGCAGATCGGCCGCCGTGCCGCTGAGCTTGGCGCCGCTCTCGACCGGACCCCTCTTCTCGGCCTTGCGCCGCTCGATCCGCTCCCGCTCGACGCGCTGTGCGGCGAGTTCCGCCGCCGCCTCGGACTGCTGGGCGGCGGCCTCGGTACCGCCCTCCCCGGCGGCGGCGCTGTCCTCGCCCGCGCTCTCCGCCCCGTCCGCGCTCTCCGCCCCGTCCGCGCTCTCCGTCCCGTCGGCGGGGTCCGTGGCGTCCGTGGCGTCCGTGGCGTCCGTGGGGTCTGTGGCCTCGGGGGTCCCCGGCCGGGCTTCCTCCGTGGTCTCCGGGTCCGTGCTCACAGCGTGCTCCAGTCGTGATCGGGATAGCGGTGCAGGGGCGCCGACACGTCGTCGAGCGCTCGGCAGATCTCGTCAGGAAGACTAAGCGCCTCCACTGACAATGCGGCCGTGAGCTGCTGCGCGTTGCGCGCGCCGATGATCGGGGCGGCCACGCCTGGACGGTCGCGGACCCAGGCGAGTGCCACCTGGAGCGGGGTCACCGCGAGCCCGTCCGCCGCCGTCGCCACCGCGTCCACGATCCGGCTCGCGGTGTCGTCCAGGTACGGCGCGACGAACGGCGCCATGTGCTCGGAGGCGCCGCGCGAGTCCGGGGGAGTCGCCTTGCGGTACTTGCCGGTCAGCACGCCGCGGCCGAGCGGGGAGGAGGGCAGCAGGCCGATGCCCAGGTCGAGGGCGGCGGGCAGCACTTCGCGCTCCACGCCGCGCTGGAGCAGCGAGTACTCCAGCTGTGTGCTCGCCAGCCGGGTGCGGGTGCCCGGCTGGGACAGCTGCCAGGTGGCGGCCTTGGCGAGCTGCCAGCCGCAGAAGTTGGAGATTCCCGCATAGCGCACGCGACCGCTGCTGACGGCCAGGTCGACGGCCTGAAGGGTCTCCTCCAGCGGGGTGTGCGGGTCGAAGGCGTGGATGTGCCAGACGTCGACGTAGTCCGTGCCGAGGCGGGCCAGGGAGGCGTCGAGCGCGGCGAGCAGATGGCCGCGCGAGCCGTCGAAGCGGCGGTCGGGGTCCGGTACGCTGCCCGCCTTCGTCGAGATGATCAGGTCCCGGCGCGGCACGAGCCCTTCTATCAGCTGTCCGAGCAGATACTCGGCCTCACCCGCGCCGTACACGTCCGCGGTGTCGACGAGGGTTCCGCCTGCCTCCCAGAACGCCTTCAGCATGTCCGCGGCGTCGTGCTCGTCGGTGTCCCGGCCCCAGGTGAGGGTGCCGAGCCCGATCCGGGACACGCGCAGGCCGGTACGGCCGAGATGCCTCTGCTCCATGTCCGTCGACCCTACTGGCCAGAACTGGCCCCGTGGGCACCTGTGGACAACCGTTTTCCCCAGCACCCGGGCTCCCCTCGACCGTGTGTCGTCCATGGCTCCCCGGGGCGCCGCTGCCGTCCGCTGCCGAGGCGCGCTAATGTCTGCGGGACAGGGACGTTACTCACCGGTAAGGGGAATCGGCCATGCAGCTCGGGATCAACCTGGGGTACTGGGGTGCCGGGATGGACGCGGACAATCTGGCCGTGGCGCAGGAGGCCGAACGGCTGGGATACGCCGTGTGTTGGGCCGCCGAGGTGTACGGATCGGACGCGGCCACCGTGCTGACCTGGGTCGCCGCGCACACGGAGCGGATCGACGTCGGCTCGGCCATCTTCCAGATCCCGGCCCGTCAGCCGGCGATGACCGCGATGACCGCCGCGACCCTCGACTCGCTCTCCGGCGGCCGCTTCCGGCTCGGCCTCGGCGTCTCCGGGCCGCAGGTCTCCGAGGGCTGGTACGGGGTCACGTTCGACAAGCCCCTCGCCCGCACCCGCGAGTACGTCGAGATCATCCGCCGGGTCATGACCCGCGAACGCCTGTCCTTCGAGGGCGAGCACTGGACGCTGCCGCTGCCCGGCGGCCCCGGCAAGCCGATCAAGCTGACCGTGCACCCGCAGCGCGAGCACATCCCGCTCTACATCGCCGCCATCGGACCCAAGAACCTGGAACAGACCGGGGAGATCGCCGACGGGGCGCTGCTCATCTTCCCCTCGGCCGACCACCTGGAGGAGACGGCCGTCAAGCACCTGCGCGCCGGGCGCGAGAAGGCGGGCAAGGGCCTCGACGGGTTCGACATCTGCCCGACCGTGCCGCTCGCCGTCGGCGACGACAAGGACGTGTCGCAGCTCGCCGACACCTTCCGCCCCTACACGGCCCTGTACGTCGGCGGCATGGGCAGCCGCAAGCAGAACTTCTACAACCAGCTCGCCCAGCGCATGGGGTACGAGAAGGAAGCCGCCGAGATCCAGGACAAGTACCTCTCGGGCGACAAGCAGGGCGCCGCGGCCGCCGTACCGCAGGACCTGATCGACCGGACCACCCTGCTCGGCTCCGTCGACCGCATCGCCGACCGCATGAGGGCCTACGCCGCGGCCGGGGTCACCACCCTCACCCTCGCCCCCGCGGGCTTCACGCTCGACGAGCGGATCGCCTCCCTGCGCGCAGGCACCGAGGCCCTGGACCGCGCGGGCCTCGCCTGAGACGAGGGGCCGACCGCGTCAGGAGAAGGGTCTTCACGGCCGTGGTGGGGGCTCGGGGTCTTCCCCGCCACGGCCGTCACGGGGAACAACGCGCCCGCACCCGCGCGGTTACGCCGCCGTCACGACCCGACTGCTCATCCGTTCGGCGGAGTTGTCCGACATACCTGTTGCGGCACCTTCTGCGCGGCATTTGACTCGTTCTTTGCGGAATCCCACGGAAACCGGCGGAGCCCCGCGGAACCCGCGCATCCAGGAAGGTGCCCACGATGCTCTCGGCCAAGAGTCTGTTCCAGGAGATCCTCGACAACGACGAGTCCTTCCGGCTCTTCTGCTCCATCGCGGCCAGCGGGGAGGCACAGGGCGGCTGGGAGAACGGGCGGATCGCCGCACTGGTGCCGCAGAGCGAACGCGCGCTCGCCCCCAAGATCACCCGGCACGGCGCCGACGAGGACAAGCACGGGCGCATCTTCGACGCGCTCCTGAACAAGCGCGGTCTGCGCCCCGTCCCGGTCCCGCCCGAGACGGACTACACCATGCTCCTGGAACGCCACGGCATAGGACTCGCCCACGAGAAGCTGCGGGCCGAGGCGCCGCTCACGGTCCAGGACCTCGTCGTCTACCTCGCCCACAGCCGGGTCACCGAGCAGCGCGCCGCCGAGCAGATGACGATGCTGCGCACCTACTTCGGCGACCACCCGGACATCGGCCGCGCCGTGAAGATGATCTCCAACGACGAGGACAACCACCTCGCCTACTGCCACGAGGAACTGCTGCGCCTCGCACAGGCCGGCCACGGCCCCGCGATCCAGCGCGCCTTGCGCGCGTGCGCCCTGGCCGAGATCCGGATCTACCGGGACGTCAGCCTCGCCGTGATGGCCCACATGGGCCGCATCCTCGGCTGGTCCAGGACCAGGTCCGCGCTGCTCGCGGCCGGCATCCACGCCGTGTACGGGTACGAGCGGGCGGCGGGCTGGCACCGCCTGGTGTCCCTGCGGATGCCCGAGCGCCGCAACGCGCTGGGCGGCCCCGCGCCCACCGCCCCCGAATTCGCCTGACCACGCGCGTCACAGCCAGCCGCGCCGCTTGAACGTCCGGTACAGCACCACCTCCAGAGCCCCCATCACCCCGATCACCGCCGGATACGACCACAGCCAGTGCAGCTCCGGCATGTGGTCGAAGTTCATGCCGTAGATCCCCGCGATCAACGTGGGGATCGCGGCCATCGCCGCCCACGCGGAGATCTTCCGCATGTCGTCGTTCTGCCGGACGCTCATCTGCGCCAGATGCGCCGACAGGATGTCCGACACCAGCCGGTCAAGGCCCTCCACCGACTCGTTCACGCGCGTGAGGTGATCGTTGACATCCCGGAAGAACGGACGCGCCTGCCTCCGCACGAACGGCACCGACCCGGCGTACGGGCCCAGCCCCGCGAGCCGGGACATCGGCATCGCCAGCGGCCCGGTGGCCCGGCGGAACTCCATGACCTGCCGCTTGAACGTGTAGATCCGCGACGCGGTGCGCGAGCCGCCGCCGGCCGGCGAGAACACCTCCGCCTCCAGCGCCTCCAGGTCACCGCCCAGCTCCGTGGCCACCTCCACGTAGTGGTCGACGACCGCGTCGGCGATCGCGTACAGCACCCCGGTCGGGCCGTGCCGCAGCGTGTCGTGCCGGTGCTCCAGCTCGCGCCGGACGGCGCCGAGCGGCGAGCCCTCGCCGTGCCGCACGGTCACCACGAAGGAGTCGCCGAGGAAGAGCATCACCTCGCCGGAGGCGACGATGCCGTTCTCCGGCTCGTACGTCACCGGCTTCAGCACCACGAACAGCGAGTCGTCGTACACCTCCAGCTTCGGCCGCTGATGCGCCTTCAGCGCGTCCTCCACGGCCCAGCGGATGCAGCCCGAACTCCTCGGTGACCAGGTCGAACTCCCGCTGCGTGGGCTCGTACAGCCCGATCCACAGGAAGCTGTCACCCCGCGCGCGGGCCTCGGCCAGGGCGTCCGAGAAGTCCCGCGGACCCTCCGTGCGGTGCCCGTCGCGGTAGATGGCACAGTCGACGATCACGGGGGAATTGTCCCGTCACACCCGCACGACCGCACTTCGCGGCACCGGCACCCCCGGGTACCGCGGGCGGGCGCTTACCCTGGGCCGCATGCCCACGCTGATCCTCGTAAGGCACGGACGTTCCACCGCCAACACCGCGGGCGAGCTGGCCGGCTGGACGCCGGGCGTCGCCCTCGACGAGCGCGGGGCCGCACAGGCCGCCGCACTGCCCGGACGGCTCGCCGCGCTCCCCCTCGCCGAAGTGGTCACGAGCCCCCTGCAACGCTGCCAGGAGACGATCCGGCCGCTCCTGGACGCCCGGCCGGGGCTGAGCCCCCACACCGACGAACGGATCGGGGAGTGCCACTACGGCGACTGGACCGGACGCAAGCTCGCCGAACTCAGCGACGAACCGCTCATGCAGGTCGTACAGGCCCATCCGTCGGCCGCCGCGTTCCCCGGCGGCGAGTCCATGCGCGCCATGCAGACCCGCGCCGCGGAAGCCGTGCGCGAGTGGAACGCGCGCGTGGAACGCGACCACGGCGCGAACGCCGTGTACCTGATGTGCTCGCACGGCGACGTCATCAAGTCCCTCGTCGCGGACGCGCTCGGCCTGCACCTCGACCTGTTCCAGCGGATCTCCGTCGAGCCCTGCTCGGTCACGGCGATCCGGTACACGCGCCTGCGGCCGTTTCTCGTTCGCCTCGGTGACACCGGGGATTTCGCCTCCCTTGTGCCCCACGAGGAACCCCCAGGGGAAGACGCTCCCGTCGGTGGCGGTGCGGGCGCACCGTGATCGTCGGCCGCAGTAGGGTGAAGCGGTTGACATCATCGCGTTCACGCATGGACCTTCACGCATTCTCGATTCCAGGAGACAGGACGTGTCCCGTCAGGTGTTCCTCTACGACCCCCCGGACCGCTTCGTGGCCGGTACGGTCGGGCTGCCCGGGCGCCGTACGTTCTTCCTCCAGGCTTCCGCCGGCCCCCGGGTGACCAGCGTGGCCCTGGAGAAGACCCAGGTCGCCGCACTCGCGGAGCGCATGGACGAACTGCTCGACGAGGTGGTGCGGCGCAGCGGCGGCAGCGCGCCGGTGCCCGCGGTGGCCCCGAACGAGATCTCGGACAGCGCCCCGCTCGACACCCCCATCGAGGAGGAGTTCCGCGTCGGCACCATGGCCCTGGCCTGGGACGGCGAGGAACAGCGCATGATCGTCGAGGCCCAGGCGCTGGTCGAGCTGGACGCCGACTCCGACGAGGACCTCGCGGAGGCCGAGGAACGGCTGCTCCAGGACGAGGAGAACGGGCCCCCGATGCTGCGGGTCCGGCTGAGCGGCGCGCAGGCCAGAGCCTTCGCCAAGCGCGCCCTCGACGTCGTCAACGCCGGAAGGCCGCCGTGCCCGCTGTGCAGCCTGCCGCTCGATCCGGAAGGACACGTATGTCCGCGCCAGAACGGATACCGCCGCGGAGCGTGACGCCCGCCGACGCCCCCGCCGAACTGCTCGCCAGGGGCGAGCTGAAGGTGCGCGGCCGCATCCGCGACGCGTCCAACGCCGCGCTGTTCTGCACGATCGCGTACGACGGTCAGGAAGCCTCCTGCGTCTACAAGCCGGCCGCCGGGGAACGCCCCCTGTGGGACTTCCCCGACGGCACCCTCGCCGAGCGCGAGGTCGCCGCCTACGAGGTCTCCGAGGCCACCGGCTGGGGGCTGGTACCGCCCACGGTGCTGCGGGACGGGCCCCACGGCGAGGGCATGTGCCAGCTGTGGATCGAGGCGGCCCCCGACGCCGAGCTGCTCGCCCTGGTCGACGCCGAGGAGCCGGAACCGGGCTGGAAGGCCATCGGCCTCGCCGAGGTCGGCGAGGGCCGCACGGCACTGCTCGTGCACGCCGACGACGAGCGGCTGCGCCGGCTCGCCGTCCTCGACGCCGTGATCAACAACGCCGACCGCAAGGGCGGCCATCTGCTGCCGACCGCCGACGGACGGCTGTACGGCATCGACCACGGGGTCACCTTCAACGCCGAGAACAAGCTGCGGACGCTGCTGTGGGGCTGGGCGGGCGAACCGCTCACCCCCGAGGCGGTCGACGTCCTCGAGGGCCTGCGCGACGGCCTGGGCGACGGCGGCGCACTGGCCGGCCGGCTGGCCGGGCTGATCACGGAGGCGGAGCTGGCAGCCACGCGCGCGCGTGTGGAGACCTTGCTCACGTCCGGGACCCATCCGGAGCCGGGCGGGGAGTGGCCGGCGATTCCCTGGCCGCCCGTGTAGCGGGCGGCGGAGCACAGCGGCGGCCCCAACGCAAGATCGCCTTTCCGGCCATCCGGGCTGGTCCGGCTCGTATGCCGAACTCGCCGCCGGTTAGTCTCATGTACATGCATGCCTGGCCCGCTTCCGAAGTCCCCGCCCTGCCCGGTCAGGGCCGCGACCTGAGGATCCACGACACCGCGACCGGCGGCCTGGTCACTCTCGTCCCCGGTCCCGTCGCCCGTATCTACGTCTGCGGCATCACCCCGTACGACGCGACCCACATGGGTCACGCGGCGACCTACAACGCGTTCGACCTCGTCCAACGCGTGTGGCTCGACACCAAGCGCCAGGTCCACTACGTCCAGAACGTCACCGACGTCGACGACCCGCTGCTGGAACGCGCCCAGCGCGACGGCGTCGACTGGGTCGCCCTCGCCGAGCAGGAGACCACCCTGTTCCGCGAGGACATGACCGCCCTGCGGATGCTGCCCCCCGAGCACTACATCGGCGCCGTCGAGGCCATACCGGGCATCGTGCCGCTCGTCGAGCGGCTGCGGGACCAGGGCGCGGCCTACGAACTCGACGGCGACGTCTACTTCTCCGTGGAGTCCGACCCGCACTTCGGCAGCGTCTCCCACCTCGACGCCGCCACCATGCGGCTGCTGTCCGCCGAGCGCGGCGGCGACCCGGACCGCCCGGGCAAGAAGAACCCGGTCGACCCGATGCTGTGGATGGCCGCCCGCGAGGGCGAGCCCAGCTGGGACGGCGGCTCGCTGGGCCCCGGACGCCCCGGCTGGCACATCGAGTGCGTCGCCATCGCCCTGGACCACCTCGGCATGGGCTTCGACGTCCAGGGCGGCGGCTCCGACCTCGCCTTCCCGCACCACGAGATGGGCGCCTCGCACGCCCAGGTACTCACCGGCGAGTTCCCCATGGCCAAGGCGTACGTCCACGCCGGCATGGTCGCCCTGGACGGCGAGAAGATGTCGAAGTCCAAGGGCAACCTCGTCTTCGTCTCCCGGCTGCGCCGTGACGGCGTCGACCCCGCCGCGATCCGGCTCGCCCTGCTCGCCCACCACTACCGGTCCGACTGGGAGTGGACCGACCAGGTGCTGACGGACGCGGTGGCCCGGCTCGACCGCTGGCGCGCCGCGGTCTCCCGGCCCGACGGGCCGCCCGCCGAGGCGCTCGTCGAGGAGATCCGCGACGCCCTCGCGCACGACCTCGACGCCCCGGCCGCGCTGGCCGCCGTCGACCGGTGGGCCGCCGGGCAGCAGGAGCACGGCGGCACGGACACGGGCGCCCCGGGCATCGTCTCGCGCGCCGTCGACGCCCTGCTGGGCGTCGCGCTGTGACCACACGGGCCGCGGCCCGGCGAGCGCGCCGGCCGCGGCCCGGTGCGCAAGAGGCAGCGGGCGGCGCCGGAAGCCGTGGACCGGCTGACGAGCACCGGTGCGGGCTGTGCAGGCCGCGGCTCCTGTGATGGGGTGGGACGCGTCAGTTGACCGTCGGACCGGCCAACTGCCGGTCCCCTCGCGGAAGGTCACCCCGTGGCACCCACACACGGCTCCTTCGCACCAGCCCTGACCCGGCGTCGGCTGTTCACCGCCGCCGCGGCGACCGCCGCCGCGGCAGCGCTCGCGGCACCCGCCGAAGCCGCCTCCTGGCCCACCACCCTCCGGCTGCCGAACGGCTGGCAGCCGGAGGGCATCACCATCGGCGCCGGCCCCCACGCCTACCTCGGCTCCCTCGCCGACGGCTCCGTCTACCGCGCGGACCTGCGCACGGGCCGGGGCCGGATCATCTCCACCGGCCCAGGCACCCCCGCCGTCGGCCTCAAACTCGACACCCACGGACGGCTGTTCATCGCGGGACGGCAGTCCGGCGCCCGCGTGGTGGACGCCCGCAGCGGCGCCACCCTGGCCTCGTACCCGCTCGCCACCACGACCCCCACCTTCGCCAACGACGTGGTGCTCACCCCGCGCGCCGCCTGGTTCACGGACTCCTACCAGCCGGTCCTGTACGCCCTGCCGCTGGGCCGCGACGGCGCACTGCCCGAACCGGACGGCGTCGTACGGCTGCCGCTCGGCGGCGACTGGCACCAGAGCCCCGACGGCGCCCTGAACGCCAACGGCATCGCCCGCACCCCGGACGGCTCCGCGCTGCTCGTCGTGCAGAGCGGCGTCGGTCTGCTGCACCGGGTGGACCCGCGTACCGGGATCACCGAGACCGTCGGCCTCGGGGACGCGGCACCGCTCACCAACGGCGACGGCCTGCTGGTCACCGGCCGCACCCTGTACGTCGTACAGAACCGGCAGAACGCGATCGATGTGCTCCGGCTCGCCCCGGACGGCCGCAGCGGCGTCTTCCAGCGGCGCATCACCGCACCGGACTTCGACGTGCCGACCACGCTGGCCGCCCACCGGGGCCGGCTCTACCTGCCCAACGCGCGGTTCACCACGCCGCCGACCCCCGACACCGCGTACTCCGTGACCGCCGTCGACGCGTGACGCGGCGGGGGCGGTACGCGCCGTGCGCACCGCCCCCGCTCAGTCCTCCGAGGTGTCCTCGTCGTCGTTGTCCGACGGGCCGGAACCGCCGGGCCTCGGCGGCTTCGGCGGCCGGGCCCGGCCGCCCGGACCGTCCCGCCGGAACGGGGACGGGGAAGGGCCGTCCCCGCCGTCCGCCGTGGCGTGCCCGCCGGGCGGGCTGACGTCCCGGCGCCGCAGATAGCGTTCGAACTCACGGGCGATCGCCTCGCCCGACGCCTCCGGCAGCTCGGCGGTGTCCCGCGCCTCCTCCAGCGTCTGCACATACTCGGCGACCTCGCTGTCCTCGGCCGCCAGCTGGTCCACGCCCACCTGCCAGGCGCGCGCGTCCTCCGGCAGTTCGCCCAGCGGAATACGCAGGTCGAGCAGGTCCTCAAGACGGTTCAGCAGGGCCAGCGTCGCCTTCGGGTTGGGCGGCTGCGACACATAGTGCGGCACCGCCGCCCACAGGCTGACCGCCGGGACGCCCGCGTGCGTGCACGCCTCCTGCAGCACGCCGACGATGCCCGTGGGGCCCTCGTACTTGGTCTCCTCCAGGTCCATGCGGTCGGCCAGATCCGGGTCGGACGTGACCCCGCTGACCGGGACCGGACGCGTGTGCGGGGTGTCGCCGAGCAGGGCCCCCAGGATGACCACCAGCTCCACGCCCAGCTCGTGCGCGAAGCCCAGCAGCTCGTTGCAGAACGAACGCCAGCGCATGGACGGCTCGATGCCGCGGATCAGCACCAGGTCCCGGGGCTTGTCACCGCCGACCCGGACCACCGACAACCTGGTCGTCGGCCAGGTGATCTTGCGTACGCCGCCGTCCATGAACACCGTGGGGCGGTTCACCTGGAAGTCGTAGTAGTCCTCGGCGTCCAGCGCCGCGAACACGTCTCCCTTCCACTCCCGCTCAAGATGAGCGACCGCGGTGGAGGCGGCGTCCCCGGCATCGTTCCAGCCCTCGAACGCGGCCACCATGACTGGGTTGATCAGCTCGGGAACTCCCTCCAGCTCGATCACCCAGCGCCTCCTTCCGACGTGCCCTCGCGTACGTCCCAACCTTACGGCGTCCGCCGGGGCCACCCGCAGCCCCCTTGCACGCGCGAGTGAACGGATCACTGCCCCATCCACCCCCACGAAACACCCCGAGATCACCAACTCAGCATTGTCACCTCGCGAGCCCGGGCGAGCGGAGAACCCCAGGGGCGCGGGGAACTGCGCGTGGCCGGCATCGGCCCCGGCTATGCCTTGTGGCCCGGGCGAGTGGAGAAACCTAGGGGCGCGGGGAACTGCGCGACCAGCCCCAACGCACCGGCACCCCGCCGAACTCACAGAGTGGACCGGAGCCACTGCTCCACGCTGGCGATGTGCACGGTCGCCCAGGACCGCGCCGCCTCCGCATCCCGGTCACGCAGCGCCGCCAGAATCGCCCGGTGCTCGCGCAGGGTACGGGCGACCGCGTCCTCCTGGGTCAGCCCGCGCCAGATCCGGGCCCGGGTGGTCGGCCCGGACAGACCGTCGAGCAGGGAACACAACACCGAGTTCCCGGAACCCCGCACGATGCCACGGTGGAACTCCAGGTCGCAGGCGACCAGTTCCTCCACCGAGGGCGCCACGCCCAGCGCGTCCAACTGGGCGGACAACGCGTCCAATTGCTGCTCGCTGATCCGCGGGGCGGCCATCGCCGTCGCGGCCGGCTCCAGGATCCGCCGCACCGCGAGGAACTCCAGCACCGTGTCGTCGCGATGGAAGTCCACGACGAAACTCATCGCCTCCAGCAGCAGTTGGGGAGCGAGGCTGGTCACATACGTACCGTCGCCCTGGCGCACGTCCAGTATCCGGATCAGCGACAGCGCGCGCACCGCCTCCCGCAGCGAATTGCGGGACAGCCCCAGCCCCGAGGCGAGCTCGCTCTCCTTGGGCAGCCGGTCGCCGGGACGCAGCGCACCGGAGACGATCATGCCCTTGATCTTCTCGATCGCCTCATCGGTGACTGCCATGACGGGCCTCCCAGTGCGCTCAGACATCGGATGTATCGGCCACTTTATGGGTCACCGGAACAGGGCGGCCCCACCGGACCGGGACCGCCCCGCACACGGCTGGGAGACCCGCTCACTCGGGCCTCCCGGATCTGCTCACGCCCGCTTCCCGGCGAGCACGTCACGGACCCCGGCCCGCACCTCGTCGGTGTCGAGGCCACGGATCGTCAGCGTCGTCCGGCGGCGCAGCACGTCGTCCGCCGTCTCGGCCCACTCGTGGTCCCGGGCCCACACGACCTGGGCCCAGATCTCGGGCGCGTCCGGGTGGACCCGCTCGGCCAGCGCCGGGTCGTCGTTGGCCAGCCGGGCGATGTCGAAGGCCAGCGAACCGTAGTGGGTGGCCAGATGCCGCGCGGTGTCGGCGGCCATCCGCGGGCCGGGCGCCGGCCCGTCCACGAGGAGGCGGTGGGCCACCGCACGGGGATTGGCCACGCCGGGCAGCGGCAGCCTCTTCGGCAGTGTGGAGATCGGCTCGAAGTCCTCGCCCAGCGGATGACCGGGCAGCGACTCCAGCTTCTTCATGACCGTACGGCCGATGTGCCGGAAGGTGGTCCACTTGCCGCCTGCGACGGACAGCATGCCGCCCCTGCCCTCGGTCACGACCGTCTCCCGCTTGGCCTTCGAGGTGTCGCCGGGACCGCCCGGCAGCACCCGCAGCCCGGCGAAGGTGTAGGTGATCAGATCACGGTCGAGCTGCTGGTCGCGGACCGAGAACGCGGCCTCGTCGAGTATCTGGGCGATGTCCTTGTCGGTGACCGCGACATCCGCAGGGTCGCCCTCGTACTCCTCGTCGGTCGTGCCGAGCAGCAGCATGTCCTCCCAGGGGAGGGCGAAGGTGATGCGGTACTTGTCGATCGGGGTGGCGAGCGCGGCCTTCCACGGGGCGGTGCGCCTGAGCACCAGGTGCGCGCCCTTCGACAGGCGGATCGACGGCGCGGCCTGCGGGTCCTCCAGCGCGCGCAGCCGGTCGACCCACGGGCCGGTCGCGTTGAGCACCAGCCGGGCGTTCACACCGAACTCGTCACCGGACAGCCGGTCCGTCAGCTCGGCGCCGGTGACCCGGCCCCGGGCGAAGCGCAGCCCGGTCACCTCGGCGTGGTTGAGGACGACGGCGCCCGCCTCGACGGCCGCGCGGACCGTCATCAGCGCCATGCGCGCGTCGTTCATCTGGTCGTCGCCGTACACGGCCACGGCCTTCAGGTTCTCGGTGCGCAGCTCGGGCACGTCCTGCGCGGCCTTCGCCGGGGAGAGCAGATGGCCCACGCCGTCCCCGAACGCGGACAGTGCCGAGTACGCGAAGACACCCGCCCCGAGCTTCGCCGCGCTGTGCGGGCCGCCCTTGTACACCGGGAGGTAGAAGGTGAGCGGGTTCGCCAGATGGGGGGCCACCTGGCGGGAGACCGCGCGGCGTTCGAAGTGGTTCTCCGCGACCAGCTTCACCGCGCCGGTCTGCAGATACCGCAGACCGCCGTGGAGCAGCTTGGAGGAGGCGGACGAGGTGGCGCCGGCGAAGTCGCCGGCGTCGACCAGAGCCACCCTGAGACCGGACTGCGCGGCGTGCCAGGCGGTGGAGATACCCAGGATGCCGCCGCCGATCACAAGAAGGTCGTACGACGCCCTGGCGAGCTGTTCCCGGGTCTCGGCGCGGCTCGGATGGACGCCGTGCGCCGGGCGCGTCCCCAGAGCAGGCACGGACTGCAGGGTGGGCTGACTGGTCATGTCGGGTGCTTACTCCTCGTGCTCGATCCAGCCCATGGTCCGCTCGACGGCCTTGAGCCAGTTCTTGTATTCACGGTCGCGGGTCTCCGCGTCCATGCGGGGGGTCCACTCGGCGGCCCGGCGCCAGTTGGCGCGCAGATCGTCGGTGTTGGTCCAGAAACCGACGGCGAGACCGGCGGCGTAGGCGGCGCCCAGGCAGGTCGTCTCGGCGACCATCGGGCGCACCACCGGGGCGTCCAGCACATCGGCGAGGTTCTGCATGAGCAGGTTGTTGGCGGTCATGCCGCCGTCGACCTTCAGGGTGGACAGCTCCACGCCGGAGTCCTTGGTCATGGCGTCCGCGATCTCCCGCGTCTGCCAGGCGGTGGCCTCCAGGACGGCGCGGGCGAGGTGCGCCTTGGTGACGTACCGGGTCAGGCCGGCGATCACACCACGGGCGTCGGAGCGCCAGTGCGGGGCGAACAGACCGGAGAACGCCGGCACGAAGTAGGCGCCGCCGTTGTCCTCGACGGACAGCGCGAGTGTCTCGATCTCGGCGGCGGTGGAGATCAGGCCCATCTGGTCGCGCATCCACTGCACCAGCGAACCGGTGACGGCGATCGAGCCCTCCAGGGCGTAGACCGTCGGCTTGTCGCCGATCTTGTAGCCGACCGTGGTGAGCAGCCCGGCGTAGGAGTTGATGATCTTGTCGCCGGTGTTCATCACCATGAAGGTGCCGGTGCCGTAGGTCGACTTCGTCTCGCCCTCGGAGAAACAGGTCTGGCCGAACAGGGCCGCCTGCTGGTCGCCGAGCGCGGAGGCGACCGGGATGCCGCCGAGCAGGTCGCCGAGCTTGCCGCCGGTGACCTCGCCGTAGACCTCGGCGGAGGAGCGGATCTCCGGCAGAATCGCCAGCGGCACTCCGATGGACTCGGCGATCTTCGGGTCCCACTGCATCGTGTGCAGGTTCATCAGCAGGGTGCGGGAGGCGTTGGTGACGTCGGTGACGTGGCGGCCGCCGCTCACACCACCGGTCAGGTTCCAGATGACCCAGGAGTCCATGGTGCCGAACAGGATGTCGCCGGCCTCGGCGCGCTCCCGCAGCCCCTCGACGTTGTCGAGCAGCCAGCGGGCCTTGGGACCGGCGAAGTAGGAGGCCAGCGGGAGGCCGGTCTCGCGGCGGAAGCGGTCCTGGCCGACGTTGCGCCCCAGCTCCTTGCACAGGGCGTCGGTGCGGGTGTCCTGCCAGACGATGGCGTTGTGGACGGGCCGGCCGGTGTTCTTGTCCCACAGCACGGTGGTCTCGCGCTGGTTGGTGATGCCGATGGCCTTGATGTCGGCACGGGTGATGCCGGCCTTCGCGATGGCGCCGGCGACGACCTTCTGGACGTTGGTCCAGATCTCGTTCGCGTCGTGCTCGACCCAGCCCGGCTTCGGGAAGATCTGCTCGTGCTCCTTCTGGTCGACGGAGACGATACGGCCGTCCCGGTCGAAGACGATGCAGCGGCTGGAGGTCGTGCCCTGGTCGATCGCCGCGATGAAGGGTCCTGCGGTGTGGGCGTCGGTCACTGTGTGCTCCTGGAGGTTCCGTGATGTGGGGCGCGTGGGCGGCGCGTGCTGTGCGGCTCGGGCTGTCGGGGAGGCGCGGTGCTCCTAAGCAAAAGCGACGTTGTAGACGCCCGCAGCGATGGCGCCGCCGATCAGCGGACCGGCGACCGGGATCCAGGCGTAGCTCCAGTCGGAGCCGCCCTTGTTGGGCAGGGGCAGCAGCGCGTGCACGATGCGCGGCCCGAGGTCACGGGCCGGGTTGATGGCGTAACCGGTCGGGCCGCCGAGGGACAGACCGATGGAGACGACCACCAGCGCGGTGATCAGGGCGCCCAGGGTACCGAGGCCGTTGCCCTTGTCGTTCAGGCCCTGCGTGAGGATGGCGAGGACCAGCACCAGCGTGCCGATGATCTCCGTGGCGAGGTTCTGTGCCGCCTGCCGGATCTCCGGACCGGTGGAGAAGATGCCCAGGACCGGACCGGCGGCGGGCTCCTCGGCCTCGACGGCCTTGACGCCCGCGGACTTGGTGGCCTGGGCGCCCGGACCGCCGACGATCTCCCGGTCGGTGAGATGCGCGTGGAACTGGCCGTAGTAGGCAGCCCAGACCAGCACGGCGCCGATCATGGCGCCGAGCAGCTGGCCGCCCCAGTAGGTGGCCAGGTTGCTGTAGTCGTCGTCCTTGATCGCGAGCGCGAGCGTGACGGCCGGGTTGAGGTGGGCGCCGGACAGGGGCGCCGAGATGTAGGCGCCTGTGAGCACGGCGAAGCCCCACCCGAAGGCGATGGCGAGCCAGCCGGCGTTACGGGCCTTGGAAGCCTTCAGTGTGACGGCGGCGCAGACGCCGCCACCGAGCAGGATGAGTACGGCGGTACCGATGGTCTCGCCGATGAAGATGTCGGAGCTGGACACCCGCGACTCCTTTGTCCTTCGTCCAGGAAAGCCGAACCCCGGGTCCCTCCGTGGGTTCTGGTGCCCTCGGGGTGAGAGCGATGACGGCCCATGGCGTTGTCACACTCTAGCGCGTATTGCCGGTAAGTGTTCGACAATGCCGACCGATGGACGGGAGTCTTGCTCCGTGTTACGCATGAGTCAAGGGTTTGGTTATCGAAACTCTGATCGTTATTGATCGCCTTGGGCTATCGGTTCCGGGC
Organism: Streptomyces shenzhenensis; assembly: GCF_003688995.1. GTDB lineage: Bacteria > Actinomycetota > Actinomycetes > Streptomycetales > Streptomycetaceae > Streptomyces > Streptomyces shenzhenensis_A. The sequence continues at coordinate 156,699 of NZ_PENI01000003.1, forward strand.
GCGAAAAGGGGCCGTGGCGGGGCCCCATACGCGCGCGGCCCGGAACGCCGTCAGGCGAACCGGGCTCGGCCGAGGGGAGGGGGGAAGGAGGGGAGTGAGGAGGGAGGAAGGGTGAACGGAAGGGGAGGCCGCGAGGCGGCGCGGCGTGAGGCTCAGAACCGCCCGGCGCCCAGATCGCGCGACACCGCGCGGGCGCAGTCACGCACGGCCGCGATCAGATCGGGGCGCAGCTCGCCGTCCCGGCACAGCCGCTCCACCGCGCCGGTGACGCCGACCGCGCCCACCGGCATGCGCCGCCGGTCGTGGATGGGCGCGGCCACCGAGGCCACGCCGTCCCAGGTCTCCTCCACGTCGGCCGCGTACCCACGCGCGCGCGTGATGTCGAGGATCTCCTCGAAGCCCTCCGGGTCGCACACGGTGCGGTCGGTGAACGCCTTGCGCCCCGTCTCCAGCACCTCGCTGTGCGCCACCGGGTCGTAGGCCGACAGCACCTTGCCCATGGCCGTGGAGTGCAGCGGCTGCATGGCCCCGATCTCCAGGACCTGCCGGCTGTCGTCCGGCCGGAAGACGTGGTGCACGATCAGCACGCCGTGCTGGTGCAGGACGCCCAGATAGGCGCTCTCGCCGCTGGAGCGTGCCAGGTCGTCCGTCCACACCAGGGCCCGCGCCCGCAGCTCGTGCACATCGAGGTAGGTGGTGCCCAGACGCAGCAGCTCGGCGCCCAGCTGGTACCGCCCCGACGCCTCCTCCTGCTCCACGAACCCCTCCTGCTGGAGGGTGCGCAGGATGCCGTGGGCGGTGCCCTTCGCGAGGCCCAGCGAGGAGGCGATGTCCGACAGGCCTAGCCGTCGCTCGCCGCCCGCGAGCAGCCGCATCATCGCGGCCGCCCGTTCGAGCGACTGGATGTTCCGTGTCATCGCCGCACTGCCTCCGTCCCTTCGACGTGCGAGCTCAGCGGCGCCCCCGCCGCTGTTCGGCAATGTCGAACACTACCGGTCCATGTCGACCTCCCGCCAATGGTCGGTCGCCATCTGTTCCGCCCGACGTGACCCCGGTGTGACCCCTCGGTCACACCCGTCCGTCTCGTGGACGCCCTGCCCATCCAAGCCCACTCCCGGTTACCCTGGCGCCGTGCGCCTGCTCCGGGACCGTCCGGACGACCGCATAGCCGACAGCCGTCGCACTCCAGGGAGCCCTTACATGGCCTCGTCGCCACCGACCCCTTCAGCCGACAGCAGGACCCGTGTGTCCGCGCTCCGCGAGGCGCTCGCCACCCGAGTGGTGGTCGCCGACGGAGCGATGGGCACCATGCTCCAGGACCAGGAGCCCACGCTCGACGATTTCGAGAACCTCGAGGGCTGCAACGAGATCCTCAACCTGACCCGCCCCGACATCGTCCGCTCGGTCCACGAGGCCTACTTCGCCGTGGGCGTGGACTGCGTCGAGACCAACACCTTCGGGGCCAACCACGCGGCGATGGCCGAGTACGACATCGCCGACCGCGTGTACGAGCTGTCGGAGGCCGGTGCCCGTATCGCCCGCGAGGTGGCCGACGAGTTCACCGCGGGCGACGACCGGCGGCGCTGGGTGCTGGGCTCCATCGGCCCCGGCACCAAGCTGCCCACCCTCGGCCATGTGCCCTACCCGACGATCCGCGACGGCTTCCAGGCCAACGCCGAGGGCCTGCTGGCCGGCGGCGCGGACGCGCTGATCGTCGAGACCACGCAGGACCTGCTGCAGACGAAGGCCTCCGTCCTCGGCGCCCGGCGCGCGATGGAGGCCACCGGCATCGAGGTGCCCCTGCTGTGCTCCATGGCCTTCGAGACCACCGGCACCATGCTGCTGGGCTCCGAGATCGGCGCCGCGCTGACCGCGCTGGAGCCGCTCGGCATCGACATGATCGGCCTGAACTGCTCGACCGGCCCCGCCGAGATGAGCGAGCACCTGCGCTACCTCACCCGGCACTCCCGTATCCCGCTGCTGTGCATGCCGAACGCCGGACTGCCCGTCCTGACGAAGGACGGCGCGCACTTCCCGCTCGGCCCGGAGGGCCTGGCCGACGCCCAGGAGAACTTCGTACGGGACTACGGTCTGTCCCTCGTCGGCGGCTGCTGCGGCACCACCCCCGAGCATCTGCGCCAGGTCGTCGAGCGGGTCCAGGGCCGCACCCCGCCCGAGCGCAGCCCGCAGCCCGAGCCGGGCGCCGCCTCGCTGTACCAGTCGGTGCCGTTCCGCCAGGACACCTCCTACCTGGCGATCGGGGAGCGGACGAACGCCAACGGCTCGAAGAAGTTCCGCGAGGCCATGCTGGAGGGCCGCTGGGACGACTGCGTGGAGACGGCGCGCGAGCAGATCCGCGAGGGCGCGCACATGCTCGACCTGTGCGTGGACTACGTCGGCCGCGACGGCGTCGCCGACATGGAGGAACTCGCCGGCCGCTTCGCCACCGCCTCCACCCTGCCGGTCGTGCTCGACTCCACCGAGGTGGACGTCATCCGGGCCGGCCTGGAGAAGCTGGGCGGCCGGGCGGTCATCAACTCCGTGAACTACGAGGACGGCGACGGCCCGGAGTCCCGGTTCGCGAAGGTCACGCAGCTGGCCCGGGAGCACGGCGCCGCGCTCATCGCGCTGACCATCGACGAGCAGGGCCAGGCCCGCACACCGGAGAAGAAGGTCGAGATCGCCGAACGGCTGATCGACGACCTGACCGGGAACTGGGGCATCCGCGAGGACGACATCCTCATCGACACCCTGACCTTCACCATCTGCACCGGCCAGGAGGAGTCCCGCAAGGACGGCATCGCCACGATCGAGGCGATCCGCGAGCTCAAGCGCCGCCACCCCGCCGTGCAGACCACGCTGGGCCTTTCGAACATCTCCTTCGGGCTCAATCCGGCCGCCCGCATCCTGCTCAACTCGGTCTTCCTCGACGAGTGTGTGAAGGCCGGCCTGGACTCGGCCATCGTGCACGCCTCCAAGATCCTGCCGATCGCCCGCTTCGACGAGGAGCAGGTACGCACCGCCCTCGACCTCATCCACGACCGCCGCGCGGACGGCTACGACCCGCTGCAGAAGCTGATGGCGCTGTTCGAGGGCGCCACGGCGAAGTCGCTGAAGGCGGGCAAGGCCGAGGAACTGGCCGCCCTGCCGCTGGAGGAGCGGCTGAAGCGGCGCATCATCGACGGCGAGCGCAACGGCCTGGAGGCCGACCTCGACGAGGCCCTGCGGACCCGCACGGCCCTCGACATCGTCAACGAGACCCTCCTGGACGGCATGAAGGTGGTCGGCGAGCTGTTCGGCTCGGGCCAGATGCAGCTGCCGTTCGTCCTGCAGTCCGCCGAGGTGATGAAGACGGCGGTGGCCCATCTCGAACCGCACATGGAGAAGTCGGACGCGGAGGGCAAGGGCACCATCGTGCTCGCCACCGTGCGCGGCGACGTGCACGACATCGGCAAGAACCTCGTCGACATCATCCTGTCCAACAACGGCTACAACGTCGTCAACCTCGGCATCAAGCAGCCGGTCTCCGCGATCCTGGAGGCGGCCGAGGAGCACCGGGCGGACGTCATCGGCATGTCCGGGCTGCTGGTCAAGTCCACGGTGATCATGAAGGAGAACCTGGAGGAGCTGAACCAGCGGGGCCTCGCGGCGAGCTACCCGGTGATCCTCGGCGGCGCGGCCCTGACCCGGGCGTATGTCGAGCAGGATCTGCACGAGCTGTACGAGGGCGAGGTCCGCTATGCCCGCGACGCGTTCGAGGGCCTGCGCCTGATGGACGCGCTCATCGGGGTCAAGCGGGGCCTGCCCGGGGCGAAGCTGCCGGAGCTGAAGCAGCGCCGGGTGCGCGCCGCGGCGGCCGTCGAGGTCGAGGAGCGGCCGGAGGAGGGCCACGTCCGCTCGGACGTCGCCACCGACAACCCGGTGCCCACGCCGCCGTTCTGGGACACCCGTGTCGTCAAGGGCATCCAGCTCAAGGAGTACGCGAGCTGGCTGGACGAGGGCGCGCTGTTCAAGGGGCAGTGGGGGCTGAAGCAGGCCCGCACCGGCGACGGACCGACCTATGAGGAACTCGTCGAGACCGAGGGCCGGCCGCGGCTGCGGGGGCTGCTGGACCGGCTCCAGACGGAGAACCTCCTCGAAGCCGCCGTCGTCCACGGCTACTTCCCCTGTGTGTCCAAGGACGACGACCTGATCATCCTGGACGACCGGGGCAATGAGCGGACCCGGTTCAGCTTCCCGCGCCAGCGCCGTGGCCGCCGGCTGTGCCTGGCCGACTTCTTCCGTCCGGAGGAGTCGGGGGAGACCGATGTGGTCGGCCTCCAGGTCGTCACGGTCGGCTCGCGGATCGGCGAGGAGACGGCGCGGCTCTTCGCGTCCGACTCCTACCGGGATTACCTCGAACTGCACGGTCTGTCCGTGCAATTGGCGGAGGCGCTGGCCGAGTACTGGCACGCCAGGGTCCGCTCCGAGCTGGGCTTCGCCGGTGAGGACCCGGCGGTCATGGAGGACATGTTCGCCCTGAAGTACCGAGGCGCCCGCTTCTCGCTCGGCTACGGCGCCTGCCCCGACCTGGCGGACCGGGCCAAGATCGCCGAACTCCTCCGCCCGGAACGCATCGGGGTGCACCTCTCGGAGGAGTTCCAGCTCCACCCGGAACAGTCCACGGACGCCATCGTCATCCACCACCCCGAAGCGAAGTACTTCAACGCCAGGTGACTCCCCGGCCCCGGCTACCGGGGTGACCACACCCCGGCTGGAGGGCGCCCGCGCGTCGGCCTCACGGCGGTGGCACCGCCCCTGGGCGCCGTCGACGGCGCCCAGACGCGGGGCGGAGTGACACCCCGAGGGGCCCGCGCTGGCGCCCGGTCCGGGGTGCCCGTGCCGGGCCCATGGTGACCCTCTGGGCCCGGGTACCCCATGGGCCACCGGGGGCCCAGTCCGGCCGTGAGGCGGGCTGGAGGGTGCCCGCTCGTCGGTCTCATGGCGGTGGCACTGCTCCTGGACGGCGTCGGCGGCGCCCGCGCGCGGGCGGAGTGGCAGCCCGAGGGACCCCTTCCGGGGCTTCGCTCGCCCACTGCGCCCGCACCCCCGGCCCACCCACGCCGGTCCCACCGCGCCGGTACCCGGCCTGCCGTGCTCGCGTCGGGCCCGGTTCGGGGTGTGACGCCGCCCCGGAGCCTGGTCCTGCCGTGAGGTGGGCTGGAGGGTGCCCGCTAGTGGGCCTCATGGCGGTGGCGCTGCTCCTGGACGGCGTCGGCGGCGCCCGCGCGGGGCGGATTGACAGCCCAAGGGACCCCTTCCGGGGCTCCGCCCGCACCCCCGGCCCACCCACGCCGGTCCCACCGTGCCGGTGCCCGGCCTGCCGTGTCCGGGTCGGCCTGCCGTGCTCGCGTCGGGCCCGAGTACGGGGTGTGACCACGCCCCGGCAGACTTCCCGTGGGTCCCCGGGTGCCTGGTCCTGCCGCAAGGTGGGCTGGAGGGCGCCCGCTAGTCGGCCTGACGGCGGTGGCGCTGCTCCTGGGCGGCGTCGGCGGCGCCCACGTGCGGGGCGGAGTGACAGCCAAGGGGCGCCTTCCGGGGCTTCGCCCGCCCACCGCGCCCGCACCCCCGGCCCACCCACGCCGGGCCCGCCGTGCTCGCGCCGGGCTCACCGCGCCCGCGTCGGGCTGCTGTGCTCGTGCTGGGCTCACTGTGCTCGTGCCGGGTTCACCATGTCCGCGTCGGGCCCGCCGTGCTCGTGTCCGGCCTGCCGTGTCCGCGTCGGGCTGCCACGCTCATGCCCGGCCCGCCGCGCCCGCGTCGGCCCCCCCGCCCGCGGCGGCCTACCGTGCCCGAGCCAAGCCCACCGCGTCCGCGGCCGGCTGCCCTGTCTGGTGGGTTTTCGCAGGTCAGGGTGGGGCGGGTGTTACCTGTGGTATCCGCGGGAGCGGGGAGTCATGTGAGGCGGTTCGGGTGGTGGCGACGTACACTGGTCGGTCCACCGCAGGCCGGTTCCCCGCAAGGGAACCGGCCTGATCGTCCCTCAAGGAGGTGCGCCAGGATGACCGCTACGGTCCCCGCGCTCGGAACCCGTTCGGCGGAAGGCTCGGCCCTGCAGGCCGTCCTCCTGGACATGGACGGCACTCTGGTGGACACCGAAGGCTTCTGGTGGGAGGTCGAGGTCGAGGTCTTCGCCGGCCTCGGCCACACCCTCGACGACTCCTGGCGCCATGTCGTGGTCGGCGGCCCGATGACCCGCAGCGCCGGTTTCCTGATCGAGGCGACCGGCGCCGACATCACCCTCGCCGACCTGTCGGTGCTGCTCAACGAGGGATTCGAGGACCGCATCGGACACGCCCTGCCCCTGATGCCGGGCGCCACCCGGCTGCTCGCCGAACTCTACGAGCAGGAGATCCCCACGGCCCTGGTCTCCGCCTCCCACCGCCGCATCATCGACCGCGTCATGGTCTCCCTCGGCCCCCAGCACTTCGGCCTGTCCGTCGCGGGCGACGAGGTGTCCCGCACCAAGCCCCATCCCGACCCGTATCTGTTCGCCGCCTCCGGCCTCGGCGTGGACCCGGCCAGGTGCGCCGTCGTCGAGGACACCGCGACCGGTGTCGCCGCGGCCGAGGCCGCCGGCTGCCGGGTGGTCGCCGTGCCGTCCGTCGCCCCCATCGCCCCGGCCGACCGGCGCACCGTCGTCGGCTCCCTCGAAGAGGTCGACCTGGCATTTCTGCGCGGCCTGATGACGGATATGCGCTAGCCGTTCACCCAGCGTGCCAAGCCCATTGGGCAGGAGTCCACCCCCGTACGGCGCACTGAATCCAAAGTCGGCCGACTGGCTGAATCCCGCTCACGACCAGCCGAGTTGACGATGTGAGGTTCGCCACTCGCCCGGGGGTCGACATCCGCCGGGACCTGTGCCATGAGCCCCCGACCGGGCGGTCGCGGCGCGACCATGTGTCCCGATTGATGGGACGCTGCACTAATCCTGCTGCTGTCGGGTTTTCGGTGCGTCCACGCCCGGTTTCACTGCGTGATGGGAACTCAACTCCCGTGACCGTGAACCGTCGTGCGAGTGCCGACTAATCTCGTCGCGAGAACATCGCCCTTACCCCCGTGATCCGCCGCAACACCCCTGCATGTCGGGTACACGGACTCGAACAGCCCTGGAGAAATTCGAGCATGAACCGCAAGACTATGGTGCTGCCGGCCGTGGCGGGCCTGCTCGCGCCGGTGCTTGCCGCCTGCGGCGGATCCGACAGCGGGAGTGACGGCGGCGGAGCGATCGTCGTCGGCACCACGGACCGGTTCACCGCCACCAAGGACGCCCCGGCCCCCCTCGACCCCGCCTACGCGTACGACGTCGGCTCCTGGAACGTACTGCGCCAGACCGTCCAGACCCTGATGACCCAGCCCAAGGGCGACGGTGACCCGGTGCCCGAGGCCGCCGAGAGCTGCACCTTCACCGACAGCGGCAACGAGCGCTACGCCTGCAAGCTGCGCGACGGGCTGAAGTTCGCCAACGGCGACGACGTCACCGCCGAGGACGTCAAGTACTCGATGGAACGGGCGCTGCGCATCAAGGCGGACAGCGGCGTGTTCGCCCTGCTCTCCACCATCGACACCATCGAGACCCAGGGCGACCGTGAGGTGATCTTCCACCTCAAGACCGCGGACGCCACCTTCCCGTACAAGCTGTCCACCCCGGTCGCGGGCATCGTCAACCCCAACGACTACGCGAAGGACAAGCTGCGCGACGGCTTCGAAGTGGACGGCTCCGGCCCCTACTCGATGAAGGCCGACGTCAAGGACAACGAGGTCGTCTCGGCCACCTTCACCAAGAACCCCCACTACAAGGGGAGTCTGAAGGTGAACAACACCAAGGTCGAGCTGCGCTCCTTCGGCGACGCGGACTCGATGGGCGCCTCCCTCGAAAAGGGCGACATCGACGTCATGACCCGCGCCATGACGCCGGCGCAGATCCGCAAGCTGGACGCCGGTACCGACGAGCACGTCAGCCTCGTCGAGATGGCCGGTCTCGAGATCCGCTACCTCGGCTTCAACACCGACGCGGTCACCGTGAAGGACAAGGCCGTCCGCCAGGCGATGGCCGAGGTCGTCAACCGCGCCGAACTCGTCTCCAAGGTGTACGGCTCCCAGGCCGAGCCGCTCTACTCGCTGGTCCCGGCCGGCATCACCGGGCACTCCAACTCGTTCTTCAACAAGTTCGGCGAGCCCGACGTCAACCAGGCCAAGTCGCTGCTCGACAAGGTCGGCGTCAACGCCCCCGTGAAGCTGACCCTGCACTACACGACCGACCACTACGGCGCTGCCACCAAGCAGGAGTTCGAGGTCCTGCAGAAGCAGCTCAACGACAGCGGTCTGTTCGACGTCAGCATCAAGGGCTGGCCCTGGTCCATCTACCAGACCGACGAGCGCAAGGGCAAGTACGACGTCTACGGCATGGGTTGGTTCCCCGACTTCCCCGACCCCGACAGCTACCTGGCGCCGTTCCTCGACAAGGACAACTTCCTCGCCTCTCCGTACGCCAACCCCGAGATCATCAACACCCTGATCCCGGAGTCCCGCCGCGAGGCCGACCGGCTCGGCGCCGCCAAGACCCTCACGCGCATCCAGGACATCGTCGCCGACGACGTCCCCCTCCTGCCGCTGTGGCAGGGCAAGCAGTACGTCGCCGCCCGGGACGACATCACCGGTGCCGCGTACGCCATCAACTCGTCCTCCTCGCTCCAGCTGTGGGAGCTCGGCCGAGGCGTCGGAGGCTGACACCCACCCCCTGGTCCGGGCCACACCCCGTGGTCCGGACCCGCACGGCCCCAGAACCAGCAGAGCCCCGAGGGCGCCCCTTCTCCGGAAGAGGGCGCCCTCGGGGCTCTCGTGCGGCTGCCGGCCGTCACTGCGCGCCGGGGCGCACCAACCCGCTCTCGTACGCGTACACCGCCGCCTGCACCCGGTCCCGCAGGCCCAGCTTGGTCAGCACATGCCCGACGTGCGTCTTCACCGTGGTCTCGCTGACGAACAGGTCCGCCGCGATCTCGGCGTTCGACAGCCCGCGCGCCACCAGCTTCAGCACCTCCACCTCACGCTCGGTGAGCGTGTGCAGTGTGTCCGGCACCGGCTCCTCGCCGGACGGCAGATGCGTCGCGTACTTGTCCAGCAGCCGACGCGTGATGCTCGGTGCCAGCATGGCCTCACCGGCGGCCACCACCCGGATCGCCTGGACGAGTTCGTTGGCGGGCGCGTCCTTCAGCAGGAAGCCGCTGGCCCCTGCCCGCAGCGCCTCCACCACGTACTCGTCGAGGTCGAACGTGGTCAGCACCAGCACCTTCGCCGGGCCGTCGCGCCCCGGGCCGGAGATCTGCCGGGTCGCCTCCACCCCGTCCATCCGCGGCATGCGGATGTCCATCAGCACCACATCCGGCTGCAGGGCACGGACCTGGTCGAGGGCCTGGAGGCCGTCGCCGGCCTCGCCCACGACCGCGATGTCCTGCTCCGCCTCCAGGATCATCCGGAATCCGGTGCGCAGCAGCGGCTGGTCATCGACCAGTAGGACGCGGATGGCCATAAGTCTCCTTCGCTAGTCCGGCCCCATTCTGCCCTGCGGGACGTCCGGGGACTCGGCCCCCCTCACCGGCAGCGGATAGGGCGGCGGAGTGCCGCCGAACTCCGGGCAGTGCGCCTGGTGGTCGCACCAGCCGCACAGCCGGGTCGGACGCGGCCGCCAGTCACCCGTCTCGGTGGCCTGCCGGATCGCCTCCCACAGGGCCAGCAGCTTGCGCTCGACCCGTTCGAGGTCCGCGAGCACGGGGTCGTACGTCAGCACATCGCCGCTGCCCAGGTAGACGAGCTGGAGCCGGCGCGGGACCACCTGCTTCAGCCGCCACACGACCAGGGCGTAGAACTTCATCTGGAACAGCGCGCCCTCCGCGTACTGCGGTTTCGGCGCCTTGCCCGTCTTGTAGTCGACGATCCGCACCTCACCCGAGGGCGCCACATCGACCCGGTCGATGATCCCGCGCAGCCGCAGCCCCGACTCCAGATCGGCCTCGACGAACAGCTCCCGCTCGGCGGGCTCCAGCCGGGTCGGATCCTCCAGCGTGAACCAGCGCTCCACCAGCTGCTCCGCCTCGCCGAGCCAGCGCGCGAGCCGCTCGCCCTGCGGGTCGTCCGCGAACAACTCCACGACCTCGGGCTTCGTCTCCCGCAGCCGGTCCCACTGGCCGGGGATCAGCGACTTGGCGCGGGGCGCGGTCCGCTCGGCGGCGGGCGCGTCGAAGAGCCGCTCGAGCACCGCGTGCACCAGGGTGCCCCGGGTCGCCGCCTCGCTCGGCTTCTCCGGAAGCCGGTCGATCACCCGGAACCGGTACAGCAACGGGCACTGCATGAAGTCACCGGCCCGCGAGGGCGACAACGAGACAGGCGGCGCGGCGACTCTCCCCGCCGTACCGGCTGTGCCCGCGGTACCGGCCGCGCCCACCGCACGGGCCGCACCCGTGGCACCGGCCGTGTCGGTTGTACTGGCTGCGCCCGCCGTACCCGCCAGATCGGCCCTCCCTGCCACACCGGCTGTGCCCGCCGTACCGGCCGCGCCCGTGGCACCGGCCGCCCCCGCGCTCGCTGTACCAGCCGCGCCCGCCACGTCGGCTGTACCCGCCGCACCTGCCGCCCCAGCCGCGTCGGCCGTACCAGCCGCATCCGACGCGTCGGCCGCACCGGCCGGGACCGATTCCCCGTCCGCCACCCCCTCCGCCGCCCTCGCGACCGGTGGGCCCTCCTCCCCGGTATCGCCGGAACGGGCCTCCGTGGCACCCTCGATGCTGCTGTTCATGACCACAGACCATACGGGCCGCCACTGACAGTGACCCAGCCGCGCCGCGCACCCGGCGTCCCCGCGGGGAACACGGGGGGTGCCGGGGCGGAACGTGTGACGACGGCCGCATACCATCGACCACAGACCCTTCCGCCCGCCAGGCGCGGAAGACGCTTCGAACGAGGGGACACCGTGGACGTGAGCGGCGGGAGCGGGCAGCCGCGGTCCGGCAACGACGAGCCGGCCGAGCGCCCCGCAGGTCCTACGGCCCCGAGCACCGGCACCGGCGACGGCACCGACGACAGCGCCGCGGCCACCGAGCCCACCAAGAACACCGAGCCCCGGCCCGACGCCTCCAAGACCCCGGCCGAGCCCGGCTCCGAACGCGACACCGAGCCTGAGAACGCCTCCACCACGACCGGAGACGGCCCGCCGGACGCCTCGGCCGCGCCGCCTTCGCCGACCCCGCCCGAAGCGCACGACGACGCCCGCGCCGGGCGGCCCGACGGCGGCTCCGAGCCCCGTGCGCACGCCGAATCCGGCTTCGGCAAGGGACACGACAAGGGCCAGGGCCAGGGGAAGCCGCCGGAGCGGCCCAAGGGACCCGGCGGCGGGCTCCTCATGGGACGACCCTTCGGCGTACCCGTGTACGTGGCACCCAGCTGGTTCCTCGTCGCCGCGCTGATCACCTGGGTCTTCGGCGGCCAGCTCGACCGGGTGCTGCCGGAGCTGGGCGCCGCCCGCTACCTGGTGTCCCTCTTCTTCGCGGTCGCCTTCTACGCCTCCGTCCTCGTCCACGAACTCGCCCACACCGTCGCCGCCGTCCGCTTCAAACTCCCGGTCCGCCGCATCCAGCTCCAGTTCTTCGGCGGCGTCTCCGAGATCGAGAAGGAGGCCGAGACCCCCGGACGGGAGTTCATCCTGGCCTTCGTCGGACCACTGCTCTCCCTCGTCCTCGCGGGCCTGTTCTACCTGGCCATGCAGCCCGTCGAGCCCGGCACCGTGCCCGGCGTCCTGCTGGCCGGCCTGATGATCTCCAACCTCATCGTCGCCGCCTTCAACCTCCTGCCCGGCCTCCCCCTCGACGGCGGCCGGATGCTCCGCGCCGTCGTCTGGAAGATCACCGGCAGGCCCATGAGCGGCACCGTCGCCGCCGCCTGGGTCGGCCGCGCCCTCGCCATCTCCGTACTGATCGGCCTCCCGCTGCTCAACCAGTCCGGCGCCCTCGGCTCCGACGCCCAGGACATCAGCGGCATGGACACCGTCACCGACGCCCTGCTCGCCGCCATCCTCGCCGCGATCATCTGGACCGGCGCGGGCAACAGCCTGCGCATGGCACGGCTGCGCGAGCACCTCCCGGAACTGCGGGCCCGCACCCTGACCCGGCGCGCGGTCCCGGTGGAGACCGACACCCCGCTGTCCGAGGCACTGCGCCGCGCCAACGCCGCCGGCGCCCGCGCCCTCGTCATCGTCGACGCCGACGGCAAACCGCGCTCCCTGGTCCGCGAGGCCGCCATCGTCGGCGTACCCGAACACCGCCGCCCCTGGGTCGCCGTCAGCGGCCTCGCCCAGGAACTCACCGACGGCATGCGCGTCTCCGCCGAACTGGCGGGCGAGGACCTCCTCGACGTCCTGCGGGCCACCCCCGCGACCGAGTACCTGGTCGTGGAGAAGACAGGCGAGATCTACGGCGTCCTGTCCGCGGCCGACGTGGAACGCGCCTTCGTCAAGGCGATGGCACGGCCCGCCTGAAGCACCCCGGAGCGGCACGGACCGTGCGACCGGCCGGCCACAGCCCGCACCATCGCCCCGCTCCCTCCACCGGTCCTCACCGGTCAAGCGCCCAGCGGGGAACCGGTAGGCTGGTCACATGTCCGAACCGACCGGTGCCGCCCGCAGGCGCGGGCCCTTCAAGGTCGGGGACCAGGTACAGCTGACCGACCCCAAGGGCCGCCACTACACGTTCACGCTCGAAGCCGGGAAGAACTTCCACACCCACAAGGGTTCCTTCCCGCACGACGAACTGATCGGCGCTCCCGAGGGCAGCGTTGTCCGCACCACCGGAAACGTCGCCTACCTCGCGCTGCGCCCCCTGCTCCCCGACTACGTCCTGTCCATGCCCCGCGGGGCCGCCGTCGTCTACCCGAAGGACGCGGGTCAGATCCTCGCCTTCGCCGACATCTTCCCCGGCGCCCGCGTCGTGGAGGCAGGCGTCGGCTCCGGCTCGCTCAGCAGCTTCCTGCTGAGGGCCATCGGCGACCAGGGCATGCTGCACTCCTACGAGCGCCGCGAAGACTTCGCCGACATCGCCCGGCAGAACGTGGAACGCTACTTCGGCGGACCGCACCCGGCCTGGCAGCTCACCGTCGGCGACCTCCAGGACAACCTGTCCGACACCGACGTCGACCGCGTCATCCTCGACATGCTCGCCCCCTGGGAGTGCCTGGAGGCCGTCTCCAAGGCGCTCGTACCCGGCGGCATCCTGTGCTGCTACGTGGCGACCACGACACAGCTCGCCCGGACCGTCGAGTCCATCCGCGAGATCGGCAGCTTCAACGAGCCGACCGCCTGGGAGACGATGATCCGCAACTGGCACATCGAGGGCCTGGCCGTCCGCCCCGACCACCGGATGATCGGCCACACCGGCTTCCTGCTCACCGCCCGGCGCCTCGCCGACGGCGTCGAGCCGCCCATGCGCCGCCGCCGCCCCGCCAAGGGCGCCTACGGCGAGGACTACGCGGGCCCCAACGCCGACGGCGGCACCGGCCACTGACCCCCTCATCACCCTCAACGCAGCGGCGCCGCCGCCGAGTCACCCCGGGCCGACCGGGAACCCGGCGACGGCGCCCGCGCGTTGAGGGAACGTTGAGGGAACACAGCCCCCAAGACGGTGAAACCCACGCGCCGCCACCGCCCGCGGGCGAAGGACCCGCGCAATCCCGGACCCCGCCGTTCCCCCGCACTGTGACGTGTGGCACCATGCTGGCCACCCCCACCGGCACAGCCCTCACAGGAGACACTCCTCGTGCAATCCGCCGTCCCGGAACTCGCACACACCCACACCCGCCCGATCCACTGGGTGGCCACCGCAACCGCTGTCGCCGGCGTCGTCGCCCTCTCCTCGATGATCCAGCCCGGCTCGGCCAAGGCCGCCCAGCCCGCCGATCGGAAGCCGAAGCCCGCACCCGCGGCCACCGCGCCCGGCACCACGGGCGTCGCCTTCCCCCTCGAGTGCGGACCCGTGAGAGCCGTCGTGAAACAGAAGGCCACCGGAGACCTCGACGGCGACGGCAGCCCCGAGACGGTCGCCGTGGTCCACTGCGACGCCCCCATGGGCACCCCACCCGACGGCGTCTACGTCCTCACCCGGGACGCGCGGACCGAGCGGGCCCGCGTCGTCGCCACGCTCGTCGACCCCAAGGACCGGCTCACCGTCACCGACTTCACGGTGCGGTCCGGCGCGGTCACCGCGACCCTGCTCGGCTACTCCACGGCCGACGTACCGAGTTGCTGCCCGGACGTGACGACGCCCGCCAAGTGGCAGTGGAACGGCCGCGCGTTCATCCGCTCCACACCGGCGGCCGCCCACAGCGTATGAAACACCCCGTCCCGACGGGAATGTGAGAAATCAGACATTGGTCACATGGAGTGACTTCGCTGTCACTCCGCGTCCGGGCCGTACACCTCGACCCTGTCCGAAACCCGACGCACATGGATGCACTCGCCCGGACATTCCCTCGCCGAGTCCACGACATCCGTGAGAAGCGGCAACGGCACCGGAGTCACTGCCCCCTTGGCCTGCAACAGCTCGTCGTCCGCCCCCTTCACATAAGCCAGCCCGTCGATGTCCAGCTCGAACACCTCGGGCGCGTACTGGGCGCAGATCCCGTCCCCCGTACACAGATCCTGGTCGATCCAGACCTCCAGCGCATCGCCACCGCCTCGGGCCTCCTGCTGCACGGTCATCTCTCCTGCCGTTCACGAACCGAGCCGACGGGAATCCGGCCAGCTCTGACGGGTGTTGAACCCCTCGACCCTACCCGCGGCGGCTTCCCAATCATGTTCGGTGGGTATTCCCCTGGCGTGAGGGTGAGCGCAAGGGTGAAGATCGGACACTCCTTGACAGTCTTTGTGATCTAGGGGTTTCAATCGACACCCACCCAGGTAGGGTCTGGAAGCGTCCAGCTCCCCTTGGAGGAGGTGAGGACCGTGGCAGCCCACGACGACGACATGAACCGCGGCATCCGCCCGGGACGAGGGTCCGAGGACCCCGCCGGGCAGATCGCCTACCTTGAGCAGGAGATCGCCGTCCTGCGACGCAAGCTCGCCGACTCTCCGCGACACACGAGAATTCTCGAAGAGCGGATCGTCGAGCTGCAGACCAACCTGGCCGGCGTGTCCGCACAGAACGAGCGACTCGCCAACACACTCCGCGAGGCCCGCGACCAGATCGTGGCCCTCAAAGAAGAAGTCGACCGGCTCGCCCAGCCGCCCGCCGGCTTCGGTGTCTTCCTGCAGGCGAACGAGGACGGCACCGCCGACATCTTCACCGGCGGCCGCAAGCTCCGGGTGAACGTCAGCCCGAGCGTCGACCTCGACATCCTGCGGCGCGGCCAGGAAGTCATGCTCAACGAAGCGCTCAACGTGGTCGAAGCCATGGAGTACGAGCGCGTCGGGGACATCGTCACCCTCAAGGAGATCCTCGAGGACGGCGAGCGCGCCCTGGTGCTCGGGCACACCGACGAGGAACGGGTGGTACGGCTCGCCGAGCCGCTGCTGGACGTCACCATCCGCCCCGGCGACGCCCTGCTGCTCGAACCCCGCTCCGGCTACGTCTACGAAGTGGTCCCCAAGAGCGA
Source organism: Streptomyces shenzhenensis (assembly GCF_003688995.1). GTDB lineage: Bacteria > Actinomycetota > Actinomycetes > Streptomycetales > Streptomycetaceae > Streptomyces > Streptomyces shenzhenensis_A. The sequence continues at coordinate 172,371 of NZ_PENI01000003.1, forward strand.
GGTCGAAGAACTCGTCCTCGAAGAAGTGCCCGACATCGGGTACCAGCAGATCGGCGGCCTCGGCAACCAGATCGAGGCCATCCGCGACGCGGTCGAGCTGCCCTACCTCTACCCCGACCTCTTCAAGGAGCACGAGCTGCGCCCGCCCAAGGGCGTCCTGCTCTACGGACCCCCCGGATGCGGCAAGACGCTCATCGCCAAGGCCGTCGCCAACTCGCTGGCCAAGAAGGTCGCCGAAGTCACCGGCCAGGCCGCGGGCAAGAGCTTCTTCCTCAACATCAAGGGCCCCGAACTGCTCAACAAGTACGTCGGCGAGACCGAGCGGCAGATCCGCCTCGTCTTCCAGCGCGCACGGGAGAAGGCCAGCGAAGGCACCCCCGTGATCGTCTTCTTCGACGAGATGGAATCGCTCTTCCGCACCCGCGGCTCCGGCGTCAGCTCGGACGTGGAGAACACCATCGTCCCCCAGCTGCTCGCCGAGATCGACGGCGTCGAAGGCCTGCAGAACGTGGTGGTGATCGGTGCCTCCAACCGCGAGGACATGATCGACCCCGCCATCCTGCGGCCCGGCCGGCTCGACGTGAAGATCAAGATCGAGCGTCCGGACGCCGAAGCGGCCAAGGACATCTTCGGGAAGTACCTCACCGAGCGCCTCCCACTGCACTCGGACGACCTCGGAGAACACGGCGGCGACAAGGCCACCACGGTCCAGAGCATGATCCAGACCGCGGTCGAGCACATGTACGCCGAAACCGAGGAGAACCGCTTCCTGGAGGTCACCTACGCCAACGGCGACAAGGAAGTCCTCTACTTCAAGGACTTCAACTCCGGAGCGATGATCGAGAACATCGTCGGACGCGCCAAGAAAATGGCGATCAAGGAATTCCTCGAACACAACCAGAAAGGCCTCAGGGTCTCCCACCTCCTCCAGGCATGCGTGGACGAGTTCAAGGAGAATGAGGACCTGCCCAACACCACGAACCCGGACGACTGGGCCCGGATCTCCGGCAAGAAGGGTGAAAGGATCGTCTACATCCGCACCCTCATCACCGGAAAGCAGGGCGCGGACACCGGACGCTCCATCGACACGGTGGCGAACACCGGGCAGTACCTGTAAAGACAGGGCGGCTGCGGGTGCCCCCACCGGGTACCCGCAGCCGACTGTTTTCCGGGCCACGCCGGAACAGGCAATGACGCAAATGATCTCCCCACCAGCGCAAAGGCGTTCTAGGCTCTTCGGTACCGCCGAGTCGCGCAGTGCGGGGACGGGCACCGCACACGCACCGGAGCGCCAGCGGTACGCGAGCGGCGCCCACGACCGAGGGCGCCGCCGGGCAAGGAGGGCCGCATGACCGTACGGCGAGTAATGGGCATCGAGACGGAGTACGGCATCTCCGTCCCCGGTCACCCCAATGCCAATGCCATGCTCACCTCATCCCAGATCGTCAACGCCTACGCGGCTGCGATGCACCGGGCCCGCCGCGCCCGCTGGGACTTCGAGGAGGAGAACCCGCTGCGCGACGCACGAGGCTTCGACCTCGCCCGCGAGGCCGCCGACGCCAGCCAGCTCACCGACGAGGACATCGGCCTGGCGAACGTCATCCTCACCAACGGCGCGCGCCTCTACGTCGACCACGCACACCCCGAGTACAGCGCGCCCGAGGTGACCAACCCCCGCGACGCCGTCCTCTGGGACAAGGCCGGCGAGCGGATCATGGCGGAGGCCGCGGAACGGGCCGCCCAGCTCCCCGGCGCCCAGCCCATCCACCTGTACAAGAACAACACCGACAACAAGGGCGCCTCGTACGGCACGCACGAGAACTACCTGATGAAGCGGGAAACCGCCTTCTCGGACATCGTGCGCCACCTCACGCCCTTCTTCGTCTCCCGACAGGTCTTCGCCGGAGCGGGCCGCGTCGGCATCGGCCAGGACGGCCACGAACACGGCTTCCAGCTCAGCCAGCGCGCCGACTACTTCGAGGTCGAGGTCGGCCTGGAGACCACCCTCAAGCGCCCCATCATCAACACCCGCGACGAGCCGCACGCGGACGCCGAGAAATACCGGCGGCTGCACGTGATCATCGGCGACGCCAACCTGTCGGAGATCTCGACCTACCTGAAGCTGGGCACGACGGCCCTGGTCCTGTCCATGATCGAGGACGGCTTCATCGCCGTCGACCTGGCCGTGGACCAGCCCGTACGCACCCTCCACCAGGTCTCCCACGACCCCACCCTCCAACGCCTGGTCACCCTCCGCAGCGGCCGGACACTCACCGCGGTCCAGCTCCAGATGGAGTACTACGAACTGGCCCGCAAGTACGTCGAGGAGCGCCACGGGTCGGACGCCGACGAACAGACCAAGGACGTCCTGGTCCGCTGGGAGGACACCCTGAACCGGCTGGAGAATGACCCGATGAGCCTCTCCGGCGAACTCGACTGGGTCGCCAAGCGGGAACTGATGGAGGGCTACCGGCGCCGCGACAGCCTGGACTGGGACGCCGCTCGGCTGCACCTGGTGGACCTTCAGTACGCGGACGTACGCGCCGAGAAGGGCCTCTACAACCGCCTGGTGGGCCGCGGGCGCATGAAGCGGCTCCTGGACGAGGCCGAGGTCGAGCGGGCGCGCACGAAGCCGCCGGAGGACACCCGGGCGTACTTCCGGGGCCGGTGCCTGGAGCAGTACGCGGACGACGTGGCGGCCGCCTCCTGGGACTCGGTGATCTTCGACCTGCCCGGTCGGGACTCCCTCCAGCGCGTTCCAACCCTCGAACCGCTTCGCGGAACGCGAAATCATGTCAAGGAGCTGCTGGACCGCTGCCGCACCGCGGAAGACCTGGTCAAAGTCCTCTCGGGCGGCTGAGCGGGCCGGCGGACCGCACCGGGCGTCCGGGGTGGAAATCCCGGCGCGAGGGAATCATGGTGGTGGTCCCCGTACGTTGGAGAAACTGCGGGGCCGATGTCGGACCCCGCTTGTAGGGTCTGATCATCACTGATCGGCAGGAATGCCGACCTGTCGACCATGTCGGGCGAATTGAGCGGGGTGAGGGTTATGGCGACCAAGGACACCGGTGGCGGCCAGCAGAAGGCCACGCGCTCCACCGAGGAGGTCGAGGAGCAGGCGCAGGACGCGCAGGCCACCGACGACCTCAAGGAACGACACGAAAAGCTGAGCGACGACGTGGACTCGGTACTGGACGAGATCGACGATGTCCTAGAGGAGAACGCTGAGGACTTCGTTCGAAGTTTCGTTCAGAAGGGCGGCGAATAACCTTCGAATGGAAGGTGACGGGGGTCGTCGACTTGGAAAATGAAGATGGTGCGAAGCGTTGCTCGCGGTGCAAGCAGCACAAGCCGCGGGCGGCCTTCGCGCGGAACAAGGCGATGCGGGACGGCTTGCAGGCTTACTGCCGAGCGTGTGCGGCTGCGTACCATCAGGAGCGGCAGGTCGCCAGGGGGCATAACGTCCGGCCGAGAGTCGATGTGCCGGAGGGCCACAAGTACTGCCGAACGTGTGGTGAGATCAAGCCGCACAGCGAATGGCAACGGAACAGGAGCGCCTCGGACGGCCTCGCGACGCTATGCAGGTCGTGCAAGGCGCTGAAGGGGCGGGCAGGCCATCTGAAACGCCAGTACGGCATCACCGAGGCTCAACGTGACGAGATGGTCGCCTCTCAGATGGGGCTCTGTGTGATCTGCCTGGAGGCCCCCGCCGTGCATGTGGATCACTGCCACAAGACGGGTAGGGTCCGTGGCGTACTGTGCTTCAACTGCAATTCGGCCATCGGCAAGTTGGGCGACGATCCTGACGCTGTCCGGCGGGCTGCCGCATATCTGGAAGGAACCTCGTGGAAGCCAACACTCGTAGCACCGGGCGTCTACCGGCTGCCTTCCTGACGCCTGGGTCCTCCTCCTTCATGGACTTTCTCGCCGATCATCAGCCGGAGCTGCTGCCGGGCAAGCGGCAGCTGCCCCCCATCCAGGGGGTGATCGAGGCGCCGCACGGGACGACGATCGTCGCCGTGACCTTCCCCGGTGGTGTGGTGCTCGCCGGTGACCGCCGGGCCACGATGGGCAACGTGATCGCCCAGCGGGACATCGAGAAGGTCTTCCCGGCCGACGAGTACTCGGCGGTCGGTATCGCCGGTACCGCGGGTCTGGCCGTCGAGATGGTCAAGCTCTTCCAGCTGGAGCTGGAGCACTTCGAGAAGGTCGAGGGTGCCCAGCTGTCGCTGGAGGGCAAGGCGAACCGGCTGTCGACGATGATCCGGTCCAACCTGGGCATGGCGATGCAGGGGCTGGCCGTGGTCCCGCTCTTCGCCGGATACGACGTGGACCGCGAGCGGGGTCGTATCTTCTCCTACGACGTCACCGGAGGCCGCTCCGAGGAGCACAACTTCGCCGCGACGGGCTCCGGCTCGGTGTTCGCGCGCGGTGCGATGAAGAAGCTGTTCCGCGACGATCTGACCGAGGAGCAGGCCACGACCCTGGTGGTGCAGGCCCTGTACGACGCGGCAGACGACGACTCGGCGACGGGCGGTCCCGATGTCGCCCGCCGGATCTACCCGATCGTCACCGTGATCACCGAGGACGGCTTCCGCCGGCTCACCGAGGAGGAGTCCTCCGAGATCGCCCGTTCGATCCTGGAGCGGCGCCTGGAGCAGCCGGACGGCCCGCGGGCCGCGCTGCTGTAGCCGGCTGTTTCTTTGCAAGGTGATCCAGTGACTTCGACAGAAAGGGACGGATAACCGGTGTCGACGCCGTTCTATGTCTCACCTCAGCAGGCCATGGCCGACCGGGCGGAGTACGCCCGCAAGGGCATCGCCCGTGGCCGCAGCCTGGTCGTGCTGCAGTATGCCGACGGCATCGTGTTCGTCGGTGAGAACCCGTCCCGTGCGCTGCACAAGTTCAGCGAGATCTATGACCGGATCGGGTTCGCCGCGGCCGGGAAGTACAACGAGTACGAGAACCTTCGTATCGGTGGCGTGCGCTATGCCGATCTGCGTGGTTACACCTATGACCGGGACGATGTGACCGCCCGCGGTCTGGCCAACGTGTATGCGCAGACGCTGGGCACGATCTTCTCCAGTGCAGCCGAGAAGCCGTACGAGGTGGAGCTGGTGGTGGCCGAGGTGGGGGAGACCCCGGAGGGCGACCAGATCTACCGGCTGCCGCATGACGGGTCGATCGTGGACGAGCACGGTTCGGTCGCGGTGGGCGGTAATGCCGAGCAGATCAGCAGTTTCCTGGATCAGCGGCACCGTGACGGGATGAGCCTGGCGGAGGCGCTCAAGCTGGCTGTGCAGGCGCTGTCCCGGGACACGAACGGCAGTGAGCGGGAGATCCCGGCGGAGCGTCTGGAGGTGGCTGTGCTGGACCGGACGCGGCCGCAGCAGCGCAAGTTCAAGCGCATCGTCGGCCGGCAGCTCTCGCGGCTGTTGCAGGCGGACGGTGCGGCCACCGAGGCGGAGAGCGCCGAGGACGAGGGCGGGGACGAGGAGTAGGTTTCGCGTCCGCTCTGTGATGACCGTGTGCCCCGGCCGGCCTTGCCGACCGGGGCGCGGTGCGTTCTGGCAGGCGGGCGGCGGGTGGTGGTCAGTGTGGCCTGGGTGGTGCTGTGGAGCCGCGTACCACCAGGTGTACGGGGATGTCCGAGCGGTCCGGTTCGCGGCCGTCCAGGACGGCCAGGAGGGCTTGCATGCCGCGTTCGCCGAAGAGTTCCGCGTCGAGTCGTACGGTGGTCAGTTCGGGGTCGATGGCGGTGGCCAGGGCGAGGTCGTCGAGTCCGGTGACGGAGATGTCGGAGGGTACGTGCAGGCCGTGGCGGCGTAGTGCCTTGTAGGCGCCGGCGGCGAGTTTGTCGTCGTCGCAGACGAGGGCGGTGGGGTGGGGGCCGGGGGTGGTGAGGGCGGCCTCCGTGGCGGCTCTGGCGGCTTCGAAGGTGAGGGGTGCGCGGATGGTGCGTACGTCGGTGCCGGGAACGGTGGCGACGCGGGTGGCCAGTTCGTGTGCGCGGACCTCGAAGGTCCAGGAGGGCACGTCGGCGGCGAGGTGCAGGAAGCGGCGGTGGCCGAGGCCCAGGAGGTGTTCGGTGACCTGGCGGACGCCGTCGGCGATGTCCAGGTTCACGGTGGCTGCGCCGAGGCTGCCCTGTGGGTCGCTGTCGAGCATGACGAGGGGGAGTTGGTCGCCGCGGATGGTGGTGAGTGCGTCGGCGGCCATGGAGGAGGCGATGACTCCGTCGAGGGCGGCCTGTGCGGATGCGAAGGGGTCGCGGGCCGGGCCGACGCCTTCCGGGGAGGGGTACAGGACCACGCCGAAGCCGTGCTGGGCGGCGATGCGGGCCGCTCCTGTGTAGACGCCGGCGAAGAATTCCGTGGTGAGGGCGGGGACGACGAGGAGCACGGTGCGGGTGTGGCCGAGGCGGAGGTTGCGGGCGGCGAGGTTGGGGCGGTAGCCGAGGTCGCGTGCGGCGTCCCGGACTCGTTGTGCGGTGGCGGCGGAGACCCGGCCGTGCCATTTGTCGCCGAGGACGAGGGAGACGGCTGCCTGGGAGACTCCGGCGGCCTGGGCGACGTCACGGCTCGTCGGGCGCGTGTTGCTGTGTGCCACCGTGGGTGCGCTCCTTCGTCTGGACGTGTGAACAGCGCACATGGTACGTATGACCACGGGAGTTATACGTAACACGTGACGGCGACGATCCGGCCTCGGGCGAGCCGGTGGAGGGCAGGAGATGGCCGCGGGATACCTGGAGATCCTCAGCGCGAGACATGCGGCCAGGCTGCTGGCGGGCACGCTGGTGGGCCGGCTGCCGAACGCCACGGCCGCGATCGCGCTGGTGCTGTTCGTGCGCGCGGAGGGCGGCAGCTACAGCCTGGCGGGGGCGCTGGCGGCGGTGTACGGCGTGGCCAACGCCGTCGGGCAGCCCGTGCTCGGGCGGCTGGTCGATCTGCACGGGCAGCCGCGGATCCAGTTGCCCGCGGCGGTGCTGTCGGCGCTGTCGATGGCGGTCTTCGCGTTCTGCGGCACCGATCCGCTGCCCCTCGCCTGCGCCGCCGTCGCGGCCGCCGGCTTGTTCACGCCGCCCCTGGAGGGCGGCCTGCGCGCCCTGTGGCCCTCGGTGCTGCGCCGCGAGGAGCAGGTGCACACCGCGTACGCCATGGACGCGGTGGCCCAGGAGGTCATGTTCACTGTCGGCCCGTTGCTGGTCACGCTGTGCGTGTCGGTGTGGTCGGAGCGGGCGGCCCTGCTGGTGCTGAACGCGGTGGGTGTGCTCGGGGCGCTGTCCGTGGTGCTGTCGCCGCCCTCGCGCGCGTGGCGTTCCGCGCCGCGCGAGGCGCACTGGCTGGGTCCGCTCCGCTCGCCGGGGCTGCTGGCGCTGTTCGGTGCGTTCCTGTTCGTGGGGATCGCGCTCGGTTCCATCACGGTGGCCTCGGTGCCCTACGCCGACGACCACGGCGGTGACGCGGTGTACGGCTGGCTGATGGCGGCGCTGGGGCTGGGCGCGCTGGCCGGCGGGACCGTGTACGGGGCGCGGCGGTGGAGCGGTGCGCCGGAGCGGCGACTGCGGGTGCTGGTGGCCCTTCTGGCGCTGTGTTATCTGCCGCTGATGCTGATGCCGGGCGCGGTGGTGATGGTGTTGCTCACGGTGGTCGCCGGGGTGTTCCTGGCGCCTGCGATGGCCTGCGCGTTCGTCATGGTCGACGGGCATGCGCCGAGCGGTACGGTCACCGAGGCGTTCTCCTGGCTTGTGACGACGTTCACCGTGGGTGCCTCGGTGGGAACGGGCCTGGCGGGGCCCGTGGTCGAGGCGGGCGGTGCGCTGTGGGGGTTCGCGGTGCCGGGTGTGGCGGGGGCCGTGTCCTTGCTGGTGCTGCTGGCCACCGGGCGGGTCCTCGCAGCTCCCGGCGGGGGAGCGGTGGTTGCGGCGTCAGCGGAAAATGATCCAAATCGTGCTGCCGAACCCCGTTTCAGTTCCGGGGATCGGGCGTAATGTTCAGTCATGGACCGCCGCATTTTCGGGCTGGAGAACGAGTACGGCGTCACGTGCACGTTCAGGGGACAGCGCCGCCTGTCGCCTGACGAGGTGGCGCGGTACCTCTTCCGCCGTGTCGTGTCATGGGGCCGTAGCAGCAATGTCTTTCTGCGCAACGGTGCCCGGCTCTATCTCGACGTGGGGTCACATCCGGAATACGCGACACCCGAATGTGACAATGTGATCGAACTGGTCACCCACGACAAGGCCGGCGAGCGCATTCTCGAAGGACTTCTGGTGGACGCGGAACGACGCCTGCACGAGGAGGGCATCGCGGGCGACGTCTACCTTTTCAAGAACAACACGGACTCGGCGGGCAACTCCTACGGTTGCCACGAGAACTATCTGGTGGCGCGGCACGGGGAGTTCTCCCGGCTCGCCGACATCCTCATTCCGTTCCTGGTCACCCGGCAGCTGCTGTGCGGCGCGGGGAAGGTGCTGCAGACGCCGCGCGGTGCGGTGTACTGCGTGAGCCAGCGGGCGGAGCACATCTGGGAGGGGGTCTCCTCGGCGACGACCCGCTCCCGGCCCATCATCAACACGCGGGACGAGCCGCACGCGGACGCGGAGCGTTACCGCCGGCTGCATGTCATCGTGGGCGACTCGAACATGTCCGAGACGACCATGCTGCTCAAGGTCGGGGCCACCGATCTGGTGCTGCGCATGATCGAGGCGGGCACGGTGATGCGTGACCTGACCCTGGAGAACCCGATCCGGGCGATCCGTGAGGTCAGCCATGACATCACGGGCCGGCGCAAGGTGCGTCTGGCCAGCGGCCGGGAGGCCTCGGCGCTGGAGGTGCAGCGCGAGTACTACGAGAAGGCCGTGGACTTCTGCGAGCGCCGCGGTATCCGCACCGGCACGGTGGAGCAGGTGCTGGAGCTGTGGGGCCGCACGCTGGACGCGATCGAGGCGGAGGATCTGGACCGGATCGCCACCGAGATCGACTGGGTGATGAAGTACAAGCTCATCGAGCGGTACCGGGCCAAGCACAACATGACCATGTCGCATCCGCGGGTCGCGCAGATAGATCTGGCCTACCACGACATCCACCGTCGTCGTGGCCTGTACTACCTGCTGGAGAAGCGGGGCCAAGCCGCCCGGATCTGCAACGACTTGAAGATCTTCGAGGGCAAGTCGGTTCCGCCGCAGACCACTCGGGCCCGGCTGCGCGGCGATTTCATCCGGCGTGCCCAGGAGCAGCGCCGTGACTTCACGGTCGACTGGGTGCACCTCAAGCTCAACGACCAGGCGCAGCGGACGGTGTTGTGCAAGGACCCGTTCCGTTCGGTGGACGATCGGGTGGAGAAGCTCATCGCCGGTATGTGAGCGGGGTGTTCCTCCCGTTCCTCTGTGCGACTTCGCTCGAACGAGGGATCCGGGGAGAACGCCACACGGGCGTCGTACGTTTTCCGTACGGCGCCCTTCGCACGCCGTAGAGTTGCGCGGGCACGCCATTCACAAGATCGATGATTACGAGGCCCCCACCGTGCGCCGACGCTCACTTCTCCTTGCCGCCGTACCCGCAGGACTGGTCACGCTTGCCGGATGCGGCGACGGCAAGTCGGACTCCAGCAAGGCGAGCGCGTCTCCGTCCGCCTCGGGGGCGTCCGTGTCCCCGCCGAAGATCGTGGACGGGCCGGTGCCGGCGATCACCGCGGGTGCGAAGTTCGGCGAGAAGCCGACCGTGGCCAAGGGGTCCGGGGAGCCGTCGAAGGATCTGGCGGTGAAGACGGTGATCGCGGGCGGTGGCAGGACGGTCGCGGAGAACGACTTCGTGCAGGCGCACTACCTGGGCCAGATCTGGAGCTCGGGGAAGGTCTTCGACAACTCCTACGACCGTAAGTCGCCGCTGGTGCTCCAGCTGGCCGAGGGCAGTGTCATCGACGGCTGGCGGTATGCGCTGACCGGTAAGAAGGCGGGCAGCCGGATCGTGATGGCGGTGCCGCCGACCTGGGGTTACGGCTCATCGGGCAATGCGCAGGCCGGTATCAAGGGCACCGACACCCTGGTGTTCGTCGTCGATGTGCTGAACACCTTCAACACCAAGAGTTCGGCGCAGGGCAAAGAGGTCCCGCAGACCGATGCGGCGCTGCCGAAGATCGGTACGAACACGGACGGCAAGGCGCCTTCCATCGACATCCCGAAGTCGGCGGCGCCGGGCAAGCTGGTGTCGAACTATGTCCTGGAGAGCGACGGCGCCGAGGTCAAGGCGGAGCAGACGGTCCTGTGCCAGTTCCAGGGCGTGGTCTGGGACGGCGGGAAGACCTTCGAGCAGACCTATGGTTCGGGCCGGCTGAGCCAGTTCTCCCTGGAGCAGATGAAGCAGGTCGTCAAGGGGCTGTCGGAGGGGCTGACCGGCAAGAAGGTCGGCAGCCGGGTCCTCGTCGTGGTGCCCCCGGACCTGGCCTACGGCGACACGCCGCCGAGCGGTGATGTCATCAAGAAGGGTTCCACCCTGGTGTTCGCCGTCGACATCCTGGCCGCGATGTGACGCCGTGCGGCGGCGGGCCGTGCCCGCCGCGCTCGCCCGCCGCGGGCGTGCGGGGGGCGGGGATGAAAGACTGTGCGCGTTCCGTGTCGTACACAAGCAGGAGCTAGAGACGTGAGCATCGAGAAGCCCGAGGTCGACTTCCCGGGTGGCGAGCCCCCGGCGGACCTCGAGATCAAGGACATCTGGGCGGGCGACGGTCCGGAGGCCAAGGCCGGCGACACCGTCTCCGTCCACTATGTGGGTGTGGCCTTCTCCACGGGCGAGGAGTTCGACGCGTCCTGGAACCGTGGCACGCCGCTGAATTTCCAGCTGGGTGCCGGTCAGGTCATCGCCGGCTGGGACCGGGGTGTGCAGGGCATGAAGGTCGGCGGCCGTCGTCAGCTGACCATTCCGGCGCACCTGGCCTACGGCGACCGTGGTGCGGGCGGCGGCCGGATCGCCCCCGGCGAGACGCTGATCTTCGTCTGTGATCTGGTCGCGGTCTGATCGGATCCGATCATCCGGGGCCCATGCCCGTCCGGGCATGGGCCCTCGGCTTTGGCCGCGCCACCGTGGAGCGGTACGGTCGTCGGGCGTAAGCACCATAGGGGAGGCGAAGGGCGTCGATGGCCATTGCCAAGGCCGAGCGGCTGATGAACCTGGCGCTGTGTCTGCTCGGGACGCGGCGGCCGCTCAGCAAGCGTGAGCTGCGGGAGTCCATCGAGGCCTATGTCGAGGCTTTCGGGCCGGGGAAGGGTACGGCCGGCGGCGACGACTCCTTCAGCCGGATGTTCGAGCGCGACAAGGACGATCTGCGCGAACTCGGCCTGGTCATCGAGACCGTCGAGAACATCGACGGCGAGGTCGGCTATCTCGCCCGCCGTGACAGCAACCGGCTGCCGCCCATCACTCTGGACGCGGAGGAGGCCGCCGCGCTGGGGCTGGCCGCCAAGGTGTGGCAGCAGGCCCGGCTGGCCGGCGCGGCCAGTGGCGCCCTGCAGAAGCTGCGGGCGGCCGGGCTGCCCGAGGATGTCGACCCGTACGAGGCGCACGGCGCGCTGGAGCCGCGCATCCCGGTGCACGAGGCCGCCTTCGAGCCGCTGATGCTGGCCTGCCGTGACCGCCGTCCGGTGGTCTTCGACTACCGCAAGGCCACCGCCGCCCACCCCGGGACCCGGCATGTCGAGCCGTGGGCGCTGGAGTGCTGGCGCGGCCACTGGTACCTGGCGGGCTGGGACCGTGACCGGGGTGCCGAGCGGGTGTTCCGGCTGTCCCGGATCACCGGCCGGGTCCGTTCGCGCGGGAGCGGCTTCACCGCCCCGGTGCCCGATGTCGTCACCGTGCGGGAGACCGTCGCGAGCTGGGCGGGCGAGTTCGCCGACCGTTCGGCGCTGATCCGGCTGCGTTCCGGCGCGGGCTACCCCCTTCGGGCGAAGGCCACCGCGGTCCGGGAACTCGGGGACGGCTGGGACGAGTTGGAGATTCCGTACGGGCACGGTCTGGATGCCTGGCTGGTGGAGTTCGGGCCCGACGTGGTGGTCCTGGAGCCGGCCGAGCTGCGGGCCGACGTGGTGGACCGGCTGCGTGCCGTGGCCAAGGGCTGAGGGGGAGCGGAGCGGAACAGTGGCAGGCAAACCGGTCAGGCCCGTGAACGCCATCGACCAGACCCGGCGGATGCTCTCCCTGGTGACGTATCTGCGGGAGCGCCCCGGCGCCCGGGTCGCGGATGTCGCGCGTGCCTTCGGGATCACCGAGGACGAGCTGGTCTCGGACCTGGACGTGCTGCCCATGTGCGGCACCAGCTTCCGTGGCGGCGATCTGCTGGACATCGACACGGACGGCGAGCGCATCTGGTGGCACAACCCTGCCGCGCTCGGCGCGGACGCGGCGGAGCCGCTCAGGCTGGCCGCGGACGAGGCGACCGCGCTGCTGGTGGCGGCGCGTGCCGTGGCCACCCTGCCGGGTCTGCGGGAGAGCGACCGGCAGGCGCTGCTGCGGGCCACCGCCAAGGTGGAGGGGGCGGCCGGTGAGGCGGCGGGCGCCAGCTCGCGGCTCTCGGTGACCTTCGAGTCCGAGGGCGGGGTGTTCGCGGATGTCGACCGGGCCATCTCCGAGCGGCGCCGCCTGTGGATCCGCTACTACTCACCGGCTCGTGACGAGGTCACCGAGCGGGAGATCGACCCCATCCGCCTGGTCAGCGTCGGCCACACCTATGTGGAGGCCTGGTGCCGCCGCTCCGAGGCGCGCCGCACCTTCCGGCTGGACCGGGTCGCCGAGATCAAGATTCTCGACGAGCCGTCGGCGCCGCCGGAGATCGAGTTGCGGGACCTGTCGGAGGGGCTGGTGCAGCCGGCCGCCGAGGACCCTGAGGTCGTCGTCGAGGTCGGCCCGGGCGGCCGCTGGGTCGCCGAGTACTACCCGCACGACAGCGCCGACGAGCTGCCCGACGGCGGGCTGCGTATCACCGTGCGCACCCCCGATCCGGCCTCGCTCAGACGTCTGGCGCTGCGGCTCGGCCGTGACGGCCGGATCGTCTCGCCGCCCGAGCTGGCCGACAGCGCCCGGCAGGCCGCCCGCGCGGCACTCGCCGGGTACGACGGGGTGGAGGCGGCGCAGGACGCGACGCGCGCGCAGCGCGACGGGCTGTACGACAGGGCGGAGTGAGCCGCGCGGCTCCGCGCGGTGCCGCGGGGCCGGTGTACGACGGCCGGGCAGGCCGGGCGCGGGGCCCCCGCGAGCTGGGCGGTGACGCCCCGAAGGCGACCTACCACGAAGTGAGGAGCGAGGGCTTTGAGCGAGTCTCCGGTGTCCGACGCGGGGGAGATGACGGTCGCGGCCGCCTTCGCGGGGATGCGAAGAGTGGTTCCCGTGGTGTTCAGGGCGGGCTGCCCGGAGTGCCGGGGCCGTTTCGAGCTGTCCGCGAGTGCCCTGCGGCTCGCCATCGGCGCCACCAGCCGTACGACGTTCTACTCCTTCACCTGTCCGGACTGCGGTGCCCTGGTCCGCAAGCCCGCGGGTGAACGCATCGTCGAGTTGCTGACCGACGGCGGGGTCAAGACGCTGCGGCTGCACCCTACGGTCTAGGCTCGACGCCATGTTCTGGGCGATGTTCGCGATAGCCGCGGGTTTTCTGGGTCTCGCCGTCCTCGGTGTGTTCGCCGTCCGGGTCTTCCTGGAGGCGCGGCGTCTGGGGCGGCAGGTCGAGGACTCCGCGCGCCGGATCAACCGGGCGGCGGAGGAACTGGAGCGGGCGGCGGCGAGCGCGGCGCACGCCGTCGACGCGCTGTGAGTTCCCCGGTGAACAGTTGTGATCGCATGACCGGAAGCGCTATGTGTCACTTCGCCCTGTCACACGGCCGGTTTTGCCGGGTACGCTGCTGCTCGCGGTGCGAAGAACGAGGCCCGTACCGCGGACCGGGAGTACGCACGGGGATTGCCTCACGTTCACCCCTGAGCGTTACGATCGCTGTTATGCGGTCGCTCGGACGCACATGTCCGAATGATCCGACAGCAACCCACCCAGCCGCCTCGGTGAGAAGGTAAAGACTTATGTTCGGAAGGCTCGGAGCCCCCGAGATCATTCTCATCCTCGTCGTCATCGTCCTGCTGTTCGGCGCGAAGAAGCTTCCGGACATGGCCCGCTCCCTCGGGAAGTCGGCCCGCATCCTCAAGAGCGAGGCCAAGGCGATGAAGGAGGACGGCGGCAACAACACCGCCGCGTCCGCCCAGGCACCCAGCTCCGACGAGCAGTCCTCGGCCCAGCGCACCATCCAGGCTGCCCCCGGCGACGTGACCAGCTCGCGGCCGGTCGCCGAGCCGTCGGACTCCACCAAGCGCTGACGCAGGGCCGGAAACTCCCGGCCTGCCGCACGAGATGAGGACGTGGGTTGCCCAAGCCTGCCCGCAAGAAGGAGAAGGATCCCGAGGGGCGGATGCCCCTTGCGGATCATCTTCGTGAGCTGCGCAACCGGCTCGCGAAGGCGATTCTGGCCATCGTCGTCGTCACGGTCGTCGCCGCCTTCTTCTACAACGACATCATCAACTTCCTGACCAAGCCGATCCTCGATTCGGTCGGCTGCGCGAAGACCTTCGAGGAACTGGCGAGGTCGAGCGACAACGCCCAGCAGTGCGCGCGGATCACCATCAACGGTCTCCTCGCCCCGTTCACGCTGGCCCTCCAGGTCTCCTTGATGGCGGGCGTCGTGTTCGCCTCGCCGATCTGGCTCTTCCAGCTGTGGGCGTTCGTCGCGCCCGGTCTGCACCGGCACGAGAAGAAGTACGCCTACGCGTTCGTCGCCAGCGGCGTCCCGCTGTTCCTCGGCGGCGGGTACTTCGCGTACCGGGTGCTGCCCACCACGGCGACCGTGCTGATGGAATTCACGCCGAGCGGCGTCGACAACCTGCTGCCGCTGGACGACCTGCTGCAGCTCGTCACCCGCATGGTGGTCGTCTTCGGTCTCTCCTTCGAGCTGCCGCTGCTGCTGATCATGCTCAATCTGACCGGCGCGCTCAGCGGCAAGCGCATGCTCGGCTGGTGGCGAGCCATGATCATGGGCATCACGGTCTTCGCGGCCGTGGCCACGCCCAGCACCGACCCCATCTCCATGCTGTCGCTCGCCGGACCGATCTGCGTGCTGTACTTCGCCGCCGTCGCCTTCTCGCTGCTCAACGACCGGCGCAGGCAACGCCGCGATGCCGCGGGCCCCGCCGACGACGAGGCCTCCGACCTGGACCTGACCCCCGAGGACATCGGCGAGGTCGAGACGGTCTCCGCCACCCGGGCACTGCCCGAGCAGGCGAACACGGACCGGGTCAACGGCTACGACGACGTGACCTGACCGCCCGCGCCCCACGACCGGTGAGGTGCCCGCACCCGTACAGGGCGCGGGCATCCGCGGCTGCGGGCCCTTTGGCGCGCCGGGCGTACATCACGCGTTCCGGATAATGATCGTCCTGTTGTCAGTGCGGCCCGGTACGCTCGAAAGCACGATGACAGAGGACCTCTCACCTGCCGAGCGGTACGCGGCAGCCCGCAGGCGGGCAGCCGAGCAGGCCACCGCGCTCGCGTCCTTCCGCGAGATGTACGACTTCGGCCTCGACCCCTTCCAGATCGAGGCCTGCCAGGCGCTGGAGGCCGGGAAGGGCGTGCTGGTGGCCGCCCCCACCGGCTCCGGGAAGACGATCGTGGGCGAGTTCGCCGTCCACCTCGCTCTGCTCCAGGGCAAGAAGTGCTTCTACACGACACCCATCAAGGCGCTGTCGAACCAGAAGTACGCCGACCTGTGCCGCCGCTACGGCGCGGACAAGGTGGGCCTCCTCACCGGCGACAACAGCGTCAACTCCGACGCCCCGGTGGTCGTGATGACCACCGAGGTGCTGCGGAACATGCTGTACGCGGGCTCCCGGACGCTGCTCGGCCTCGGCCATGTGGTCATGGACGAGGTGCACTACCTCTCCGACCGCTTCCGCGGCGCGGTGTGGGAGGAGGTCATCATCCACCTGCCCGAGTCCGTCACCCTCGTCTCGCTCTCGGCGACCGTGTCCAACGCGGAGGAGTTCGGCGACTGGCTGGACACCGTGCGCGGTGACACCGAGGTGATCGTCTCCGAGCACCGGCCCGTGCCGCTGTTCCAGCACGTGCTCGCCGGGCGCCGGATGTACGACCTGTTCGAGGAGGGCGACGGCCACAAGAGGGCGGTCAACCCCGACCTCGTCCGGCTCTCCAGGACGGAGGCCAGCCGGCCCTCCTACCAGGACCGCAGACGCGGCCGTGCGATGCGCGAGGCGGACCGCGAGCGTGAGCGGCGGCAGCGGTCCCGGGTGTGGACGCCGGGCCGCCCCGAGGTCATCGAACGGCTCGACTCCGAGGGCCTGCTGCCCGCCATCACCTTCATCTTCAGCCGGGCCGCCTGCGAGGCCGCCGTCCAGCAGTGCCTGCACGCGGGGCTGCGGCTCAACGACGACGAGGCCCGGCAGCGGGTGCGCGAACTCGTGGAGGAGCGCACCGCCTCCATCCCCCGCGAGGACCTGCACGTCCTCGGCTACTACGAGTGGCTCGAGGGCCTGGAGCGGGGCATCGCCGCCCATCACGCGGGCATGCTCCCGACCTTCAAGGAGGTCGTCGAGGAACTGTTCGTGCGGGGCCTGGTGAAGGCCGTCTTCGCCACCGAGACCCTCGCGCTCGGCATCAACATGCCGGCGCGCTCGGTCGTGCTGGAGAAGCTCGTCAAATGGAACGGCGAGCAGCACGCCGACATCACGCCCGGCGAGTACACCCAGCTCACCGGGCGGGCGGGCCGCCGCGGCATCGATGTCGAGGGCCACGCGGTGGTGCTGTGGCAGCGCGGCACGAGCCCCGAGCACCTCGCCGGCCTGGCGGGCACCCGTACCTATCCGCTGCGCTCCAGCTTCAAGCCGTCGTACAACATGGCGGTCAACCTGGTCGAGCAGTTCGGCAGGCACCGTTCGCGCGAACTGCTGGAGACCTCCTTCGCACAGTTCCAGGCGGACCGGTCGGTCGTCGGGATCTCCCGGCAGGTGCAGCGCAACGAGGAGGGTCTCGACGGCTACAAGGAGTCCATGACCTGCCACCTCGGCGACTTCGACGAGTACGCGCGCCTGCGCCGCGAACTGAAGGACCGGGAGACCGAACTGGCCCGGCAGGGCGTGGCCCAGCGGCGCGCCGAGGCCGCCGTCGCCCTGGAGAAGCTCCGGCCCGGCGACATCATCCATGTGCCCACCGGCAAGTACGCGGGGCTGGCCCTGGTGCTCGACCCCGGCCTGCCCGCCGGGCGTTCCAACGGCCACCGCGGCTTCGAGTACCACGACGGGCCGCGTCCCCTCGTCCTCACGGTCGAGCGGCAGGTCAAGCGGCTGGCGTCGATCGACTTCCCGGTGCCGGTCGAACCGCTGGAGCGGATGCGCATCCCGAAGACGTTCAACCCGCGCTCGCCGCAGTCCCGTCGCGACCTCGCCTCCGCGCTGCGCAGCAAGGCCGGGCACATCCCGCCGGAGCGGCACCGCAAGAAGCGGGCGCAGGCCGCCGACGACCGGGAGATCGCCCGGCTGCGCACCGCGATCCGCGCGCATCCCTGCCACGGTTGCAACGACCGTGAGGACCACGCCCGTTGGGCCGAGCGCTACCACCGGCTGCTGCGGGACACCTCGCAGCTGGAGCGGCGTATCGAGGGGCGTACGAACACGATCGCGCGGACCTTCGACCGGATCGTGGCGCTGCTGACCGAACTCGACTACCTGCGCGGCGACGAGGTCACCGAGCACGGCAAGCGGCTCGCGCGGCTGTACGGCGAACTCGACCTGCTGGCCAGCGAGTGTCTGCGTGAGCAGGTCTGGGAGGGGCTGGGGCCCGCCGAACTCGCCGCCTGCGTCTCGGCGTTGGTGTACGAGGCGCGGGTCGGTGACGACGCGCTGGCGCCGCGGGTACCGTCGGGCCGGGCGAAGGCCGCGCTCGGTGAGATGGTCCGGATCTGGGGTCGGCTCGACGGTCTGGAGGAGGAGTTCCGGATCACCCAGACCGAGGGGGTGGGGCAGCGCGAGCCCGATCTGGGCTTTGCCTGGGCCGCGTACATGTGGGCCTCCGGTACGGGGCTTGACGAGGTGCTGCGCGAGGCGGAGATGCCGGCGGGGGACTTTGTGCGGTGGTGCAAGCAGGTCATCGATGTGCTGGGGCAGATCTCGGCGGCGGCTCATGCGGAGGGGTCGACCGTGGCCCAGAGTGCGCGTAAGGCGGTGGATCAGTTGCTGCGGGGGGTGGTGGCGTACTCGTCGGTGGGGTGACGTTGGCTGTTCGGCGGTTTGCGCAGTTCCCCGCGCCCCTATGTTTGGGTGATCGTTGTGGGGTGGGTGCGGGGTGGTGGGTTGTTTGCGTAGGTGCGCCAGCTTCTGTAGTGGGTGATGTCCTCCGTGTCTGTCAGGGCTGCTGGTTCGCAGAGGAAGCCGGGGGCTCTTGTGCCGTCTGCCAGTTCCAGTGAGCCCAGGGTCATCGGGCGGGGGAGGGTGGTCAGCAGGCGGCCCAGGCCCTCCGCGGGCAGGCGCCAGATCTCCGTCTCGATCGGGGCGCCGCCCTCTCCGACGTGCACCAGGCCCGGCTTGGGCGGGGTCGTGCGCAGGGCGTGCAGGCGGTAGACGGGGGCCGTCGTGGTCGTCCGGTCCAGCCGGGCGCCCAGGGCCAGCAGCTGGGGGTTGAGCGGCTGGCCGGTCAGGTGCGCGCCCACCACCGCGAGCCGGGTCTCGGGTTGCAGCAGGGCGGCGATCCGGGCCAGCCGGTCGTCGGTGAAGGCGGGGCCGATCAGCATCACGCCGAACGGGAGGCCGTTCACCTCGCCCGCCGGGACGGCGACCGCGGCCTGGTCGAAGAGGTTCGTGGAGTTGGTGAAGCGGCCCAGCCGGGCGTTCGCGCCCAGCGGGTCGGCGGCCACCTCGGCGAGCGTGGGGTGGCCGGGCGTGGTGGGCAGCAGCAGCGCGTCCGCGTCGGCCAGCTTGGCGCGGGCGCGTTCCCGCAGCGCCGCCAGCCGGTCCTGGTCGGCGAAGAGCCGGTGGGCGGGGATGTCACGGGCACGGGTGATGATGCCGGCGACGGTGGGGTCGAGGGCCGCGGTCGTCCCGGGGTCGCCGGTTGAGAGCAACTTGTCGACAAAGCCGCCCACCGCGGTGTAGCGCTCGGCGACGAACGCGCCCTCATACAGCATCGCCGCCGCCGCGGTGAAGGGGCCCAGGTCGATCTCGCGTACCGTGGCGCCCGCCTCGGCCAGCTGCGCCACCGCCGCCTCGTACGCCTGGGCCCAGCCCGGGTCCAGCTCGCCGAGCCGGTCCGGGGCCGCCACCGCGACCCGCCAGGGGCCCGGGGTCCGCTGAGGCAGCGCCGGCAGTTCCCGGCCGGGCGGTGCCGCCATGAACGCCAGTGCCTGCTCCGCCTCCGGCAGGGTGCGCGCGAAGACGGTCACGCAGTCGAGCGAGGCGCAGGCCGGGACCACGCCCCGGGTCGGCACCAGGCCGCGGGTCGGCTTGAGGCCCACGATGCCGTTGAAGGCCGCCGGGACCCGGCCCGAGCCGGCGGTGTCCGTGCCCAGCGCGAGATCGACGACGCCGAGCGCCACGGCCACCGCGGATCCGGAGCTGGAGCCGCCGCTGACCCGCTGCGGATCGTGCGCGCCGCGCACCGCTCCGTACGGGGAACGGGTGCCGACCAGCCCCGTCGCGAACTGGTCGAGGTTGGTGGTGCCGAGGACCAGCGCGCCGGCCGCGCGCAGCCGGGCGACGGCCGGGGCGTCGGCCTCGGGGGCATAGGCGTAGGCGGGGCAGCCCGCGGTGGTGGGCAGGCCGCGCACATCGATGTTGCCCTTGACGGCGAGCAGCCGCCCGGCGAGCGGGAGCCGTTCCCCGGCGGCCACGCGGGCGTCGAGCGTCCGGGCCTCCGCCTCGGCCTCCTCCTGCGGGCGCAGACCGATCCAGATCTCGGGGCGGTCGACGGCTTCGATCCGGGCGTACGCGGCGCGCACCCGGGACACGGTGCTGGACATGCGAGCTCCTCGACTCTCAGTGTGCGTCCGGCGCGGGGGGCCGGCACGAGCAGGGCGGTGCCCGGCTCGACCAGGTCGCCGGGGCGCGCCGGGACCTCGGTGTGCGCCCGCGCCGGTGTCCTTGGCCGCCCTCAGCACCAGGTCGGCGTCGAGGTACGACTCCTTCGCGGGGCCGGGCCGAGCGCGCGGGCGGTGCGGATGATCCGGACGGCGATCTCGCCGCGGTCGGCGACCAGCAGCGTGCCGAAGGTCATGCGGTGTCCGCCCCGGTGATCGTCATCCGGACGGCGGTCGGCTCGAAGCCGTTGCAGGGGTTGTTGATCTGGGGGCAGTTGGAGACGAGCACGAGGACGTCGCGTGCGGCCCGCAGGGTCAGGGTGCGGCCGGGGGCGGACAGGCCGTCGACGATGCCGAGCGTGCCGTCCTTCTCGACCGGCACGTTCATGTACCAGTTGATGTTGGAGACCAGGTCCCGTTTGCCCAGGCCGTACCGGGCGCCCTCGGCGAGGAAGTTGTCCACGCAGGCGTGCTGCGACCAGGTGTGGTGGCCGTAGCGCAGGGTGTTCGACTCCTTGGAGCAGGCCCCGCCGATGGTGTCGTGCCGTCCGACCTCGTCGGCGACGACCGTCATCAGCGGGGTGTGCTCGTTGGAGAGCAGCACGCTGCCGGTGGTGAGGAAGATTCCGCCCTGCGCGTGCAGGGTGTCGGGCGCGCTGTAGCGGACGGACGTGTCCTTCGCGTCGTACACCAGGAAGTCGACGGCCTGGTTGCCGTGCAGATCGGTGAGGGTGAGTGTCGCGCCCGCGGGGACCACGGACGACCAGGCGGCGCGGGCCGGCACGGTCTCGGAGTGTGTCGTCGTCATGCGAGCCCCCTCGCGGCGAGGAATTCGGCGGTGTTCAGGAAGGCGCGGCGGCCCTCGGGGGTGGCCTCCCACAGCGGGTCTCCGGGTGTGGTCGGCGTGGCGCGCCAGGCCAGGACCTCCAGCGGGGTGCTGATGTACGCATGCCGGGGGTCGGCCGGGTGCGGCACATTGGCGAGGAGCACGGTCAGGTCCTGTTCGGCGCGGAGGGTGACGCTGCCGCCGGGGCCGGCCGAGCCGGTGAAGTCAAGGGAGCCGTCGTCGCGGACCTGGACGCCCTGGAAGAACGACAGCGACGGCGGCAGGTCGCGCGGTCCCAGGCCGTTCTTGGCGGCGGCCAGCTTGAACAGTTCACGGCCGGCCGGGGAGGGGGACTGCGGGCTGCCGTCGCCGTAGCGGGCGGTGTTCCGTACGAGGGTGGAGGTGCCGCACAGCGCGTCGTGCCGGCCGGAGGTGTCGGCGACGACGCTCGCCAGCACCCGGCCCTGGTCGGACAGGAGCAGCCGCCCCTCGCCCAGGTAGGCGTTCCACTGGACCTTGACCGTGTCGGCGACGTTCAGCCGTTCCCACGGCCGGTCGGCGACATACAGCAGCAGATGCGCGCAGGCGTCGCCGTGCGGGTCCGTCAGGCGCAGTTCGGTGCCGCGGGCCAGGACCCGGTGTGTGTAGTTGCCGCCCGCGACGGTCTCCGCCCACACCAGGTGGCCCGCCTCGCAGGGCGGCGCGGGCCAGTCGCCTGCCGGTACGACGGGCATGGCCGTCACGCGGGTCCCCTCCTGGGCGCGCGCATGGTCGCGGGCTCCGTGTGTGGTCGCTGTCGCCATTCGGGCACCTCCGGCTCCACCGTCATCTCTGTCGCCACCGACATTTCTGTCGCCCGACAGAAATTAGGCCCGCTCCGGGTCCCGCCCATTGCGGAGCCGTTGCCGCTCGGTTACCGACCTCTCACGGCCGGCGCGGCCCTCCGGCGCCTGCGTCGGCGGAGATCGTCCGCAGGGGGTGTTGTGCGAGGATCGGGCCATGGGTACGGGCAGTGGGCGCCGGGTCGGGCGGCCGCGGGTGGTGCAGCGGCCGGACCGGGGACTGCAACCGCGTGCCGAACTGCTCGCCGCCGCAGCCGAGTTGTTCACCACCCGGGGCTATGCCGCGACCACCACCCGGGCCGTCGCCGAGCGTGCCGGGATGCGTCAGGCGTCCATGTACCACTACGTCTCCGGCAAGGAGGAACTGCTCGCCGAGCTGCTGGAGTCCACCGTCACGCCCTCCCTCGGCTGCGCCCGCGAGCTGCTCGCCGACCTTGCGAGGCCGGCCGAGGACCGGCTGTGGGAGCTGTGCCGGGCCGACGTGGAACTGCTCTGCGGCGGGCCGCACAACCTCGGAGTCCTGTACCTGCTGCCCGAGGTGCGGGCCGAACGGTTCGCCGGCTTCCATGCGGTGCGCGCCGAACTCAAGGACGCCTACCGGCGGTTGATCGCCGCGACCGCCGCCGGTGGCGCGCTCGGCAAGGGCGGCCTCGACCTGCGCACCGATCTGGTCTTCGGGCTGATCGAGGGCGTCATCCTCGTGCACCGCTCCGATCCGGAGCGCCCCGTCGCGGAGTTCGCCCGCGCCACCGCGGACGCGGCCCTGCGCATCGCCGGCGCCTGAGCCCACGCCCGGGCGGGGGCGAGAGTACTCCTGTTCCATGGGTGATTTCAGGTGCTTGCTGAATATGACACGGCGATGATCCGCTCGGACTAGGCTCGCCCGCAGCGCACCGAGTTGAGTTGAAAACGTGCGCTTGTTCCCAAAGGTGCTGAAGATCCAGACAGTGCCCTGAACGTTCCCTCGCAAGCCCCAGACACCCAGCCGACTTCTCAGAGGGCATACATGGTGAGTGTGCAATCGCCTCCCGGCGGCCGTGAACGTCCCTATGCGCGCGCACTGTTGCTGCCGGCCGTGCTGATGGCCGCGGCGACCGGAGCCGCCGTCGCCCTGGTGACGGGACCGGCCCGGACCGCCGTCGGCTGGTGCGGAGCCGTCGCCACCGTGCTGGTCACCGCGACGGCGGCGGCAGCCGTACGGCGCGGCCGCGACCTCGGCGCCCTGCGGGCCGAACACGCCCGTCACATCGCGTCCTTGGAGCGGCGCATCGCCGCCCACGACGAGGAGATCGTCCGGCTCACCCAGGAGATCGTCCCGGCAGCGCTGTACCGGCTGCGGCACGGCGAATCCCCCCAAGAGGTGATCCGCGCCGTCCTCGACACCGACCCCGGACTCCGTCACCTCCCCGACGCGCAGCGCGAGCTGCTGCGCACCGTGCTCACGGTGGTGGACGCGGAGGAGTCCATGCGCGACGCCGCGCAGCGCTCCTTCGTCAACATCGCCCAGCGCGTCCAGGCCATCGTGCACCAACAGGCCAAGGAGCTGCGGGAGATGGAGGAGGACCACGGCCGCAACCCCGAGGTCTTCGACGACCTGCTGCGCATCGACCACGGCACCGCGCTGATCGGCCGGCTCGCCGACTCGATCTCCGTGCTCGGCGGCGGCCGCCCCGGCCGCCAGTGGCCCAACCCCGTCGCCCTCTACAGCGTGCTGCGCGGCGCCATGTCCCGGATCCTGGAGTACCGGCGCATCGAACTGGCCTCCATCGCCAAGGTCAACATCAAGGGCACCTCCGTCGAGCCGGTCATCCACGCCGCCGCCGAACTCCTCGACAACGCCACCCGCTACTCGCCGCCGAACACCAAGGTGCATGTGACCGCCGTGGAGGTGCAGACCGGAGTCGCCATCGAGATCGAGGACGGCGGCGTCAGCCTCAGCGAGGAGGCCCGCGCGCGGGTCGAGGCCATGCTGGAGCGGGCCAAGGCCGGCGTCGACCTGGAGGACCTCGGCGAGAGCCCGCGCCTGGGCCTCGCCGTCGTCGGCCGGCTCTGCTCGACGTACGACATGCAGGTCTCGCTGCGCGCCTCGGCGTACGGCGGGGTCCGGGCCGTCCTCATGGTGCCCAACAGCATGCTGACCACCGAGCCCGCGCCCGGACTCGCCCACGGCATCGGCGCCACCGCGGTGCCCAAGGCCGAACTCGGCGCCCTGAAGGGCCCCGAGCGGCCCCCGAAGAAGCGCTGCCCCACCAGCCCGCGCATCCCCGCCGGGATCTCGATGGCGGACGACGTCCCCGAGGTCACCGAGTGGACGGCGAACGGCCTGCCGCAGCGCCGCAGCAAGATGAAGATCCCGCTCAGCCGGCGGATCGCCGAGCAGGCCGCCGTCGAACGGGCCGAGCGCGAGGGCAGGCCGACCGTCTGGTCCCGGCCCGAGCCGGCACCCGGGCCCGACGCCGAGCGGCGGCAGCACAAGGACCGTGAACCCGGCCTGTGGGTGGAGGACTTCTGGGCGGGCCTGAAGAAGGACAACGAGGGCGTCCACCCCACCGACTTCACGCGCAACCCGACCGCGTACCTGCATCTGATCGACGAACCGGCCCACAGCGAGGCCGACGACGAGGGGGACCTCAAGTGATCCAGCAGCGAGCCAACTTCGACTGGATGCTCAAGGAACTCGCCGACGGCGTACCGGGCATCGAGATGATCGTGGTGCTCTCCGCCGACGGGCTGCGCATCGCCCGCTACGGCGGCGACCCCGACTCCGCCGACCGGCTCGCCGCGGCCTGCGCGGGCGTGCAGAGCCTGGCGGGCGCCGTGGCCCAGGAACTGCCGGGCAGCGACGGCGACATGAAACTGGTCGTCATCGAGATCGACGGCGGCTACTTCTACCTCATGGCGGCGGGGGCCAACGCCTACCTCGCCGTCCTCGCCGACGTGGTGTGCGAACCCGGCCGGATGAGCAACCGCATGCGCGACCTCGTCCTCCGGATCGGTGCCCACCTGACCAGTCCGCCCCGGCGGAACGGGCAGACCGTATGACTCCTCCGCAGCGCAGACGGGACCAGCCCGGGCAGCAGCCGCCACCCCCCGAATCGGCCGCCGCCGACGGCGAGAACACGGGCCGGTCCAAGAACCCCGAGCGGCTGTACGTGATCACCGGCGCCGCCGACGGCCCGCGCGCCGAGCTCGATCTGGTGACCCTGATCGTGGCGCGCTCCGACCCGCCGCCGTCCCTCCCACCGGAGCAGGCCGCACTGCTCCGGCTGTGCACCGCCCCCCTGTCGGTGGCCGAGCTCACGGCCTATCTCAGCCTGCCGTTCAGCGCGCTGACCGTACTGATCACCGAACTGATCACGGCCGGACTGGTGCAGGCACGCGCCCCGATCGTCCGCCAGGCGCTCCCTGACCGTTCGCTCCTCGAAGCGGTGATGCATGGACTTCAAAGGCTCTGACCCCGTCCCCGGCCCGCGCACCGAGGACCATCTCCCGCAGACCGCCCAGGCCGCGGTGAAGATCGTCATCGTGGGCGGTTTCGGGGTCGGCAAGACGACCATGGTCGGCTCGGTCAGCGAGATCAGACCGCTGACCACCGAGGAGACCATGACGCAGGCCGGCGTCGGGGTCGACGACGACTACGGCTCCGACTCGAAGACGGCCACCACCGTGGCGATGGACTTCGGCCGGATCAGCATCACCGAGAAGCTGGTGCTCTACCTCTTCGGCACCCCCGGCCAGGAACGCTTCTGGTTCCTGTGGAACGGGCTGTTCGAAGGGGCGCTCGGCGCGGTCGTCCTGGTCGACACCCGGCGCCTGGAGGTCAGCTTCGACGTCATGGGACGGCTGGAGGAGCGCGGCGTCCCGTTCGTCGTCGCCGTCAACTCCTTCCCGGACGCCCCCCGTCACCCCGTCGAGGAACTGCGCGCCGCGCTCGACCTGGCCCCGGAGATCCCCCTCGTCGAGTGCGACGTCCGCCGCCGGGCCGCCAGCCGTGACGTGCTGATGACCCTGATGCGCTTCCTGCACTCGCTCGCCATGACCGATGCGCTCACCTGACCTCGCACCGCCCCAGCCCCTGCACCTCGGAACCACTTCAGTTTCGGAGCGACCACTGTGACGCCTGAACCCCACTCCCCGGCCGGTACCGACGATCCCGCGCTCGGCCCGCCGCCCGGCTGCCCGGCACACACCCCGGGGCCCGGCGGGCTGCACCGGCTGTACGGCCCCGACGCGGCGGACCTGGGCGGGCTGTACGAGCGCCTGCGGGAGGAACACGGCCCCGTGGCGCCCGTGCTGCTCCACGACGACGTACCGATGTGGGTGGTCCTCGGACACGCCGAGAACCTGCACCTGGTGCGCACCCCCTCGCAGTTCACCCGGGACAGCCGCGTCTGGACCCCGCTCCTCGAGGGCATGGTCGAGCCCGGCCATCCGCTGATGCCGCACATCGCGTGGCAGCCGATCTGCTCCCACGCCGAGGGCGCGGAGCATCAGCGGCTGCGGGCGGCGGTCACCGGCGCCATGGCGACCATCGACCACCGCGGCATCCGCCGCCACATCGGCCGCTACACCCAGCGTCTGGTGAACGAGTTCTGCGAGGCGGGCCGGGCCGACCTCGTCACCCGGTTCGCCGAACCGCTGCCGATGGCGGTGATGTGCGAGCTCCTCGGCATGCCCGAGGAGTACAACGAGCGCATGGTGCAGGCCGCCCGTGACGCGCTCAAGGGGTCCGAGACCGCGAACGCCAGCCACCAGTACGTGCTGGACGCGCTGAGCCGGCTCACCGCCCGCCGCCGCGCCCGGCCGGAGGAGGACTTCGCCAGCCGGCTCATCGCCCACCCGGCGCGGCTGTCCGACGACGAGGTGCGCGAGCACCTGCGCCTGGTGCTCTTCGCCGCCTACGAGACCACCGCCAACCTCCTCGGCAACGCGCTGCGCATGGTGCTCACCGAGCCGGGCTTCCGCGCCCAGCTCAACGGCGGCCAGATGACGGTGCCTGAGGCGGTCGAGCAGTCCCTGTGGGACGAGCCGCCGTTCAGCACGGTCTTCGCCTACTACGCCAAGCAGGACACGGAGCTGGGCGGGCAGCGCATCCGGCGGGGCGACGGGCTGCTGTTCGCGCCCGCCCCGGGGAACATCGACCCCCGGGTGCGCCCCGACCTGACAGCCGGCATGCAGGGCAACCGCTCGCACCTGGCCTTCGGCGGCGGCCCGCACGAGTGCCCGGGGCAGGACATCGGCCGGGCCATCGCCGACGTCGGCGTCGACGCGCTGCTGATGCGGCTGCCCGATGTGCAACTGGACTGCGAGGAGAGCGAGTTGGCGTGGCGGGAATCGATCGCCTCACGCCATCTGGTGAGCCTGCCGGTGCGTTTCGAACCCAAGCCGCAGCAGGACGTGACGCCCCTGCCCGGTCACCTGCCCGTCCCGCCGCAGCCGGCCCCGGTCCCTGCCCCGGCCGTCGGGCCCGGCGTGGTGGATCCGCGGCCGGCGGCGGTGCCTGAGCCGTCGCGTCTGCGCGGCTCCTGGCAGCGGCTGCGCCGCTGGTGGCGCGGTCACTGACCGGCCCCGGTCAGCGTCCGGCCCACTCCGGGTACGCGGACCAGGCCGTGAGCGTCCGCCCGCTGCGGAACCGGTGCTCCGTCCCGGTCACCGGATCGGTGAACTCCAGCCGCCGTGCGAGCAGTTGCAGCGGTCTCCGGAAATCGTCGGCCGGCCGGGGACCGGTCACCACCGGATACAGCGGGTCGCCGAGGATCGGCACGCCCAGGGCGTTCAGGTGCACCCGCAGCTGATGCGTCTGCCCGGTGTGCGGGGTCAGCCGGTAGCGGGCCAGCCCGTCCCGTTCGCGGTGTTCGGCCAGTTCGACCCGGGTCACCGCGTTCGGCTCGCCCGCGACCTGCCGCGCGGCCGGCACCCCGCGCTCCTTCAGGATCCGGCTGCGCACCGTCCGGGGCAGCGCGAGCGAGGGATCGTGACGGGCGACGGCCTCGTACTCCTTGCGCACCAGCCGGTCGCGGAACAGCGACTGGTAGGCGCCGCGCTCCTCGGGCCGCACCGTGAACAGCACCAGTCCCGCCGTCAGCCGGTCCAGCCGGTGCGCCGGGGACAGCGTGGGGATGCCCAGCTCCCGGCGCAGCCGCGTCAGCGCCGTCTGCGCGATGTGGCCGCCGCGCGGGGTGGTGGCGAGGAAGTGCGGCTTGTCGGCGACGACCAGGTGCGCGTCGCGGTACACGACCTCCAGCGGGAACGGCACGGGCACCTCGGCGGGCAGTTCCCGGTGGAACCAGACGTACAGGCCGGGCACGTACGGATCGTCGGGCGTGACCGCCCGCCCGTCGGCCCCGACGATCCGGCCCGCCGCCAGCATCCCGTCGACCGTGCCGGGCGGCGCCCCGGACAGCCGCGCCACGAGGTGCGCGCGCACCGTGTCCCAGGGCCCCTCGGCGGGCAGCCGCACCCGCACGGCGTCCACGCCGTCGCGCTGGGGGAGGGGAGCGGGCGGGATGCGGGTCTTGCGTCTCATCACGGCTCAGCGTACGGGGAGCTGCCCGAGCGCGCCGGTCGGCCCCGGCGCCGGATGCCGGTCAGGCGGCCTCGGCCGGGCGACGGAGGGATGAGCCATCGCGGCGTGCCGGCGGTTGCCGATGCCGGTGCGGTGTGCCGGGTGTCGTTCCGTCGGCGGCGAAAGGCCGGCGCACTGAGCGGCGCCGGCCGTCACGCTCGCCGGTCCGCCGGACAAGGGCCGGTACGGCGGTGGGGGGATGCCATCGCGGTGTGCCGGCGGTGCTGTGGTGGTTGTCGGGCGGCGCCGGCCGGCGTCGTCGTGGCGTCGGTGGTCGGGGGAGGGCTGCGGGCGCTCTCGGCTGGGCCGGTCGTCACGCTCGCCGGTCGCCGGTCGCCGGTGGGGGATGCCATCGCGGTGAGTCGGCGGTGCTGTGGTGGTTGTCGGGCGGCGCCGACCGGCCGGCGTCGTCGTGGCGTCGGTGGTCGGGGGAGGGCTGCGGGCGCTCTCGGCTGGGCCGGTCGTCACGCTCGCCGGGCATGGCCGGAGTCGTCGCCGCGGTGGTGGAGCGGGGGCGGTGCGCCGCCCCCTTCCGGTGTCGGCAGACCTACGCGGCGGTGGCGTTCTCCTGTTCCACCTCGATGCGGGCGTTCCAGTCGCGCTTGGAGGCCTGCCAGCCGTCCTCGTCGTGGCCCAGCCGCCAGTAGCCGGAGATCGACAGATCCTCGCGGGGGATCGCGTACTCGACCCGCAGCAGCCGGCGCAGCTCCTTCACGAAGCCCGCCTCGCCGTGCACGAACGCGTGCACCCGGCCCGCCGGGAACTCCAGCGCCCGCACGGCCTCGACCAGCGCGTCGCCGACCGGCCGGTCCCCGCGGTGCAGCCAGACGACCGGCACGTCGGAGTCGATCTTCTGCTCCTCCTCCGGCCCGGACACCTCGACGAAGGCATGGGCCCGGGCGCCGGGAGGCAGCGTCTCCAGGGCGCGGGCGATCGCGGGCAGCGCGCTCTCGTCGCCGGCCAGCAGATGCCAGTCGGCCCGGGTGTCGGGCGCGTAGGCGCCGCCGGGGCCCATGAACCACACAGTCTCGCCGGGCCGTACACGCAGCGCCCACGGACCGGCCAGGCCCTCGTCGCCGTGCACCACGAAGTCCAGGGTCAGCTCGCGGTGCTCGGCGTCCCAGCCGCGCACCGTGTAGGTCCGGGTCACCGGCCACTGCTCGCGCGGGAACTCCGCACGGATCCGCTCCATGTCGAAGGGCTCCGGATAGGTCGCGCCCCCCGCCGGGAAGAGCAGCTTCACATAGTGGTCGGTGCAGGTGTCCGCCGCGAAGTCGGCCAGCCCCGCACCGCCGAGCACGACCCGCTGCATATGCGGGGTCAGCCGTTCGGTGCGGACGACCTGCGCGGAGTGGGGCTTCCGCGGCTTCCGTGCCGGACGTTCTGCCATGGCGGCCTCCATGTTCACGTTCTTAGGTTTACCTAAGTTAGCACCACGCCCTTACGGCCGACAGAAACACCCGGCAGAACCATGGACAGAACTACGTACCGGAACACGGACAGGAACACCGACCGGGACACCGGAACCCCGGCAGGAGCGCTGCTCACGCGGTGAGCGTGGCGAGAAGCCGTTGCAGCGACCCGCCCAGCCCCCAGCGCACCGCCAGCGCGTCCAGACCCGCCGGGTCGCGCGGAGCGCGCGGCAGCGCCGTGTCGACGTCCGGCAGCGGTACGTCGGCGGCGACCCGGACGACCTTCGGGGCGACCGCGACATACGGCCGGGCCTCGTCCAGGCGCTTGCGCTGCGACGGGGTCAGCCGGGCCTTCGGGTCGTCGACCGCCGCCATGATCCCGGCCAGGTCGCCGAACTCGGCGAGCAGCTTCGCCGCCGTCTTCTCGCCGATGCCGGGCACCCCGGGCAGCCCGTCGCTCGGGTCGCCGCGCAGCAGCGCCAGATCCGCGTAGCCCCGGCCGTCGACGCCGTACTTCTCGCGCAGCACGGCCTCGTCCGTGAGCTGGAGCGTGCCCACGCCCTTGAGCGGGTACAGCACCCGCACCCCTCGCGCGTCGTCCACCAGCTGGTACAGGTCGCGGTCGCCGGTGACGATGTCGACCGGGCCCTCGGCGCGCGCGGTGAATGTGCCGATCACGTCGTCCGCCTCGTACCGTGCGACGCCCACCCGGGCGATGCCGAGCGCGTCCAGCACCTCCTCGATGACCGGCACCTGCGGGGAGAGCGTGTCCGGCACCTCCTCCGCGTCCGGGCCCTGCGCATGCTCCTCGGCGACCCGGTGGGCCTTGTACGTGGGGATGAGTTCGACCCGCCACTTGGGCCGCCAGTCGGCGTCCATGCAGGCCACCAGCCGGTCGGGCCGGTGGTCCTTCACCAGCCGGTCGATGAAGTCCAGCAGCCCGCGCACGGCGTTCACCGGCGTGCCGTCCGGAGCCTTCACCGAGTCCGGTACGCCGAAGTAGGCGCGGAAGTACAGCGAGGCGGTGTCGAGGAGCATCAGTCGTCCGGTCACGCCTCGCATCATGCCGTACGGCACTGACACCGACCCCGTGACCAGCGGCGGCGGCCCCGTGCGTGTGCCATGTGACCTGGATCACTCAGGTGTTTGCCTGTCCCGGATCGGGGCAGGCGCGGCCTTTGCCCCCTGCCCCGAGACGAGAGGTACGCGTGTCACCCAGGCTTGAGACCGAACATCTCTACAAGGTGTTCGGAAGACGACCCGACGACGCAGTGGAGCGACTCCGGCAGGGCGCCGGACGGGAGGAACTGCGTGCCGGCGGCACCACCGCCGCCGTCATCGACGCCTCCTTCCAGGTGGAGCCCGGCGAGATCTTCGTCGTGATGGGACTGTCCGGATCCGGTAAGTCCACCCTGTTGCGCATGCTCAACGGCCTGTCGGAGCCCACGGCGGGCCACGTCAGGTTCGACGGACAGGACCTGACCTCGCTGCCCGACCCCGCACTGCGCGAGCTGCGCTCGCGCAAGATCAGCATGGTCTTCCAGCACTTCGCGCTGTTCCCGCACCGCAGCGTCCGCGACAACGCCGCCTACGGCCTGTACGTGCAGGGCGTGCCCCGCGCCGAGCGCGATCGCCGCGCCGACGAGGCGCTCGCTCTGTGCGGCCTGGCCGGCTGGGAGAAGTCCTGGCCCGACGAGCTGTCCGGCGGCATGCAGCAGCGCGTCGGGCTGGCCCGCGCCCTCGCCACGGACGCCGACCTGCTGCTCATGGACGAGTCGTTCAGCGCGCTCGACCCGCTGATCCGCCGCGACATGCAGGACCAGCTGCTGGAACTGCAGAAGAGCCTGAAGAAGACGATCGTCTTCATCACCCATGACCTCAACGAGGCGATGCGGCTCGGCGACCGGATCGCCATGATGCGCGACGGCCGGATCGTCCAGGTCGGCACCGCGCAGGAGATCCTCGTCCACCCCGCCGACGACTACGTCGCCTCGTTCACCAAGGACGTCGACCGGTCCCGCGTCCTCACCGCGGCGGCCGTCATGGACACCGAGGTCCGCGGCGACGAGGCCGACTGCGACTGCGAGACCGCCACGCCGCACACGCCGTTCACGGAGCTGTGCGCGATCAGCGCCCGTGTGGCCCATCCGGTCGCCGTCGTCGACCGTGACGACACCCTCGTCGGGGTCGTCCCGCGGCACCGCCTCGTCGGTTTCCTCGGCGACGAGCAGGGTGATCCCACGCCCTGCCGTCCGCGCGGCGGGAAGGTGGCCGCCGGTGCCTAGGATCCATTTCGGCGACTGGGTGGAGACCGCGGTCGACTGGGTGCAGTCCCATCTGACCTGGGTCTTCGACATCGTCAACGCGGTGCTCGACGGCATGTACAGCGGCGTCGAGAGCGTCCTCGGCGGCGGCGAACCGCTGCTGCTG
Source organism: Streptomyces shenzhenensis (assembly GCF_003688995.1). Taxonomy (GTDB): domain Bacteria; phylum Actinomycetota; class Actinomycetes; order Streptomycetales; family Streptomycetaceae; genus Streptomyces; species Streptomyces shenzhenensis_A. The sequence continues at coordinate 204,547 of NZ_PENI01000003.1, forward strand.
GCCGGCATCCTCGCCGTGATCGCCGCCTGGCTGCGCGGCCTGCTGCCCGGCGTCCTCGCCTTCGCGGGGCTCGCGCTCATCGACTCGCTCGGGCTGTGGGACGACGCCATGGACACCCTGTCCCTGGTGCTGGTGGCCGCGGTCATCACCGTCGTGCTCGCCCTTCCGCTCGGCGTCTGGGCCGCGCGCAGCAGGCGCGTCAGCGCCCAGCTGCGGCCGGTGCTGGACGTCATGCAGACCATGCCGGCGTTCATCTACCTCATCCCCGGCGTGATGTTCTTCGGCGTCGGCACGACCCCGGGTCTGCTGGCGACGATCATCTTCGCGATGCCGCCGGGCGTCCGCATGACCGAACTCGGCATCCGCCAGGTCGACGGTGAACTCGTGGAGGCCGCCGAGGCGTTCGGCACCACCCCGCGCGACATCCTGCTGCGCGTGCAGTTGCCGCTGGCCCTGCCGACCATCATGGCCGGCGTCAACCAGGTCATCATGCTGGCCCTGTCGATGGTGGTCATCGGCGGCATGGCCGGCGCGGGCGGCCTCGGTGAGCAGGTCTACTCCGCGATCACCCAGCTCAAGGTGGGTCTCGCCGCGGAGAGCGGGGTGGCGGTGGTCATCCTCGCGATGTACCTCGACCGGATGACCGGCGCCCTGGGCGAGCGGGTGTCCCCGCTGGGCCGGCGCGCGGCGGCCAAGGTCTCGGCACTGGTGGGACGCGCGCGGTTCGCCCACTACCGGCCGGCCGGCGCGGTCGCGGTGGTCGGCGTCGTCGTGCTCGCCCTGGTCGCGGGCGGCCTGAACCTGGCCGGCTCCGGCGACGCCGAGGCCGGTTCGAGCACGGACGTCGGCAAGGGCAAGCGGATCAGCATCGGCTACATCCCCTGGGACGAGGGCACCGCCACCACGTATCTGTGGAAGGAACTGCTGGAGCAGCGCGGTTACGAGACCGACGTCAAGCAGCTCGACCCCGGCCCGCTCTACTCCGGTGTGGCCCGCGGTGACCTCGACTTCCAGACCGATGCCTGGCTGCCGACGACGCACAAGGCGTACTGGGACAAGTACGGTTCGCAGTTGGAGGATCTGGGGTCTTGGTACGGGCCGACGTCGTTGGAGTTGACGGTTCCGTCGTATGTGAAGGGGATCGATTCGCTGGCCGATCTGAAGGGTCAGGGGAAGAGGTTCGGCGGGAAGATCATCGGCATTGAGGCGAGTGCCGGGATGATGGGGACGTTGAACAGCAAGGTCCTGAAGGCTTATGGGCTGGAGGGTGAGTACAAGGTGGTGTCGTCGAGTACGTCGTCGATGCTGGCGGAGCTGGATCGGTCGATCAAGAAGCGTGAGCCGGTGGTGGTGACGTTGTGGTCGCCGCACTGGGCGTACGGGAAGTACGACCTGAAGAAGCTCCAGGACCCCGAGGGCGCCTGGGGCGAGGGCGAGCAGATCCACACCGTCGCGCGCAAGGGCTTCAGCGCCGACGACCCGGTCGCCGCGCAGTGGCTGAAGGACTTCAAGCTCACCGAGAAGCAGCTGACCGGGCTGGAGAACGCCATTCGGGAGGCCGGCCAGGGCCATGAGCAGGACGGCGTGCGCAGCTGGCTGAAGAAGAACCCCGGCCTCGTCGACCGGCTCGCCCCGGTACCCGGAAGCGGCGCCGGGAAGCAGGGCAAGGACGCGGGCAAGACCGTCGACATGGGCTACTTCCCGTGGGACGAGGCCATCGCCAGCACCTACCTGTGGCAGAACATCCTGGAGGACCGCGGCTACAAGCCGACCCTCAAGCAGCTCGACCCGGGCCCGCTCTACAGTTCCCTCGCCCAGGGGCAGATGGACGTCCAGCTGGACTCATGGCTGCCGACGACGCACAAGGCGTACATGGACAAGTACGGCTCGCAGTTGGAGGATCTGGGGTCTTGGTACGGGCCGACGTCGTTGGAGTTGACGGTTCCGTCGTATGTGAAGGGGATCGATTCGCTGGCCGATCTGAAGGGTCAGGGGAAGAGGTTCGGCGGGAAGATCATCGGCATTGAGGCGAGTGCCGGGATGATGGGGACGTTGAACAGCAAGGTCCTGAAGGCCTATGGGCTGGAGGGTGAGTACAAGGTGGTGTCGTCGAGTACGTCGTCGATGCTGGCGGAGCTGGATCGGTCGATCAAGAAGCGTGAGCCGGTGGTGGTGACGTTGTGGTCGCCGCACTGGGCGTACGGGAAGTACGACCTGAAGAAGCTCCAGGACCCCGAGGGCGCCTGGGGCAAGGGCGAGCGGATCCACATGGTGGGCAAGAAGACCTTCAGCCAGGACTTCCCGGAGTTCTCCGGCTGGCTGAAGAACTTCAAGCTGACCGAGGAACAGCTCGCCTCCCTGGAGGTCGCGATCCAGAAGGGCGGCGCCGGGAACGAGAAGGCGTCCGCACGGCAGTGGCTGGACGCCCAGCCGGGTCTGGAGGACAAGCTGGCACCGGTGTCCTGAGCACCGTATCGAGGTCCGCGGACGGGTGGAGCGGTGGTCGCGTCGCACGGCGTGGCCCCCGCTCCACCCGTTGTGCTCCTCCCGCTTCCGCTGCCCTCTGTTCCTCGGTGCCGGCGCCGGCGGGGTGCCGCCGCCCACGAGAAGGATCCGGCCAACCACAGAGCGCGATGGCCCTGTCCGAGCCTGCGCGAACCGTCGGCCGGGCCCCGACCGTGCCCACCACGGACCGCGGCGTCGCCGGTCCTCCGGCCGGTTGTCCACGGGGCCGGGACCGCACCGTTTCACCACCCGCCACACCCGCCCTGACCAGCGGCTCCACCGCGCCCTGCGGATCCGGGGCACGGACCGGGAACACCGGAGGCCGCCGGCGCATTGAAGAAGAAGGACGCGATTCCCTGCTGATCTCGGGTCAGCGGTCGCGTCACGACCCCGGGAGCTGGTCGCCATGGGCCCACCGTCCCGCGGTCGGCCGGACCGGCCGGCGGACCGCCGCCCACTGGCGCGAACCGTGAGGGTCGTGCTTACCCGACGTGACGTGGATGTGACAGCCGCATGAAACGGTTTGCCGAACATGCGTAGGGTGCAGAGAACCCATCAGGGCAAGGGGGCCCGACGTCGGGCCCCGAGGCAGCGGCACGACGAGCGGAGGAGGGAGCCGGAGCGATGGGCGACCACAAGGAACAACAGCCCGTCCGAGTGGGTGCGGCCGTCCGGAGGCGGCGCCGTGCGTTGGAGCTGACCCTCGCCGTCGTGGCGGAGCGCAGCGGCCTGTCGGTGCCCTTCCTGAGCCAGGTCGAGAACGACCGGGCACGCCCCAGCACCGGTTCCCTGGAGAAGGTGGCCGACGCACTGCGCACCACGGCCGTCGAACTCCTCGCCGCCGCCGACCCGGCGTGCAGCGTCGACGTCGTGCGCGGCGAGATCGTCGATGCGGACTTCACCCCCCGGGTGCGCTCGTTGGTCCGCGGCCACCACCAGTTGCACGCCTCGGAGTTCACCGGCGACCACGACGCGGGCCGCGAATTCCAGCACCGCAACGACGAGTTGCTGTACGTCGCCGACGGCGCGGTGGAGATCGAGGCCGAGGGCCGCGCCTACCGCCTGGGCCGCGGCGACACCCTCTACCTGACGGGCGGGGTGCGCCACCGCTGGCGTGCCACGGTGCCCGACACCCGGGTGATCGTCGTCGCGGTGGCCGAGCACATCGAGGCCGTCCACGACCGGCCCCGCTGAGCGGTGCGCGTGACCTCGGCCGGGGTCCGGCACCTGACGCGCCCGCTGCCGGCTGCGGCAGCGTCGTGGCGGGTGGCGCGGTTCCCCGCGTCCTCTCCGGGCGCGCCCTTCCCGCGGAGCGCATGATGCGCGTCGTCTCCCTCGTCCCGTCCCTCACCGAGGCGGTCGCCGAGACCGTCCCCGGCGCCCTGGCCGGTGCCACCGACTGGTGCACGCACCCGGCGGACCTCCCCGTCACCCGCGTCGGCGGCACCAAGAACCCGAGCGTGGACCGGATCGTCGCGCTCGCCCCCGACCTGGTGATCGCCAACGAGGAGGAGAACCGCGCCCCCGACCTGGACGCCCTGCGCGCCGCGGGCCTCACGGTGCTGGTCACCGAGGTGCGCAGCGTGCCGCAGGCCTTCCGGGAACTGGCCCGGGTGCTGACCGCGTGCGGTGCCACGATCCGGCCGCGATGGCTGGACGAGGCCGAGGACGCCTGGTCGGCGCCGCCGGTGCCCGCCCTCCGCGCGAAGGCCGTCGTGCCGGTCTGGCGACGGCCCTGGATGGTGCTCGGCCGGGACACCTTCGCGGGCGACGTGCTCGCCCGCCTGGGCGTGGACAACATCCATGCCGGGCACGCCGACCGCTATCCGCGGATCCCGCTGGACGAGCTGCGGGCCGCCGCACCCGGCCTCGTCGTCCTGCCCGACGAGCCGTACCGCTTCACCGCCGACGACGGCCCCGAGGCCTTCCCGGGGCTGCCCTGTGCCCTGGTCAGCGGACGGCATCTGACGTGGTACGGCCCGTCACTGGCCGAGGCGCCGCGGGTGCTGTCCGCGGCGCTGCGAGCAGTTCACCGCTGACCAGCCCGCGTACCGTGCCCACGGCGGCGGCCGCCCAGGCGGCGACCAGCATCCCGTACAGGCCGACCGTCAGCCAGTCGTAGGCGGCAAGCCCGGTGTGCCGGGCCAGCGCCGCGGCACCGGTGACACAGGTGCCCACCGGGAAGGTGAACCCCCACCAGGTCATCGTGAACCCCATGCCGCGCCGCCGGGCCCGCCCCACATGGGCCGCGGCGAACGCCAGCCACAGCAGCGCGAAACCCATCACCGGCACCCCGTACAGGACGGCGAGCACGACGAAGCCGCGGTCGTACGGGGCCGCCACGACCCCCGGCGCGATGTCCGCGAACGCGCCCACGGCGGTGGTGGACTGCCCGAGCGGCCCGAGCACCAGGAACAGCGTCGGGGTGAGCGCGAGGGGGAGCGGGCCCGCGACGATCAGCCGGGCGAACACGAGGGGCAGCATCAGCAGGGTCGCGAGCAGGCTGAGTCCGAACAGGGCGAAACACGCGAGGAGCAGGGTCTGCCGGGGCTGCCCCGGCGGCAGATGCGGCACGAGCAGCGGGCCGAGCGCGGCCGACACCATGGGCGCGACGAGCGGCAGCAGCCACACCGGGGACGCCTGCCCGGGCTCGATCCGATGGCGTACGGCCATGAGGTACGGCACCGCCACCGCCGCCGCGAGCCCCACGACGGTGCCGGCGACGAACAGCACGGCGTCCAGGGCCACGGCGCCCGGCACCCCGAGCCAGTCCCGTCCGACGGTCATGGCACCGCCGCCGACCGCCAGCAGCGCCATGGACAGACAGCCGTAGAAGGGCGCCGTCGCCGGGTCGAGGAGATGGGCCCTGGCCTGGTCGCGGTGGTACGTCCAGTGCAGGGCGCGGGCGGTCAGGAGGACCACGAGCAGCGCGAGCGACAGGGCCCACACGGTGGCGCAGCCGGTGCGGAGCAGGCCGGTGTGCCGGGGGAGCACGGCGCCCGCGGAGCCGACCGCCGCCGTGCCCATGACGGCGGCGTACCAGTGGGGGCCGAGATGGCGGACGCGCGGGGCGCGGCGGAGTACCAGGGGCGGGGCTGCGGTGACCATGGGTCCACCGTCGCGCCGGGTGCACTCCGCGACCAGGGAGTCCGGCTCTATGAGGGCATAAGCTGGTCTTATGAGTGGAGCGGAGGAGCGCCGCGGGCCGGGATCGCTGGCCCATCGGGTGCCGGATCTCGGTGCGCTGGAACTGCTGCTGGCGGTGGCGCGCACCGGCAGCCTCGGCGCGGCGGCCCGGGAGCGGGGCGTCAGCCAGCCGGCGGCCAGCAGCCGGATCCGTTCCATGGAACGGCAGTTGGGCGTCGCCCTGGTGGACCGCTCGCCGCGCGGCTCCCGGCTCACCGACGCCGGGGCGCTGGTGACCGACTGGGCACGGCGCATCGTGGAGGCGGCCGAGGCCTTCGACGCGGGCGCGCAGGCGCTGCGGGACCGGCGCGACTCGCGGCTGCGGGTGGCGGCCAGCATGACGATCGCCGAGTATCTGCTGCCGGGCTGGCTGCTGGCCCTGCGCGCGGGGCGCCCGGACACGGCGGTCTCCCTGCTCGCCGGGAACTCGACGGCGGTGGCCGAGCGGCTGCTCGCGGACGAGGCGGACCTCGGCTTCGTGGAGGGGCTCACGGTCCCCGCGGGCCTGGACTCCGCGGTCATCGCGCAGGACCACCTGATCGTCGTCACCGCCCCCGGGCACCCCTGGGCCCGCCGCCGCGGCCCGCTGGCCGCGGCGGAACTCGCCACCACCCCGCTGATCCTGCGCGAACGCGGCTCGGGCACCCGCCAGGTCCTGGACGCCGCCCTGGGCGGCCTCGCCCGCCCGCTGATCGAGCTGTCCTCCACCACGGCGGTCAAGGCCTCCGCGGTCAGCGGCGCCGGACCCGCGGTGCTGAGCGAACTCGCGGTGCGGGAGGAACTCGGCCTGCGCCGTCTGGTCCGCATCCCGGTGCGGGACATGTCCCTCGGCCGTGATCTGCGCGCGGTCTGGCGGACGGGGCACCGGCCGACGGGGCCGGCCCGGGAGCTGCTGTCGCTGACCCGCGGCTGAGCCGGGGACCGCTCAGCCGGCCGCCGTCACCAGCGCCCGCATCACCCGCAGGTCCTCGCCCATCTCCGGATGCCACTGCACCCCCAGGACCCAGCCTTCGGGCCCCGAGGGCTCGATCGCCTCGACCGTCCCGTCCGCCGCGTGCGCCGACGCCACGAGGCCGCTGCCGAGCCGGTCCACGGCCTGGTGATGGAACGTGGGTACGGCGGTCTCCTCCGGGACGATGCCGGCGTACCGCGTGCCGGGCACCGGCTTGACCGGGTGCCGGCCGAAGACCCCCGGCACCTCGGCGTGCCCGTCCAGGTGCTGCACCAGTGTGCCGCCGAGCGCGACGTTCAGCAGTTGCATGCCCCGGCAGATCCCGAGCAGCGGTACGTCCGCGGCCAACGCGGCGTCGATCAGGGCGAGTTCCCAGGCATCCCGGGCCCGGGCCGGCGGACCGGTCCGCGGGTCGGGCACGGCGCCGTAGCGGACCGGTTCGACGTCCGGGCCGCCCGCGATCACCAGCCCGTCCAGCCGGGCCACGGTGGCCGCGGCGTGCTCGGGTCCGTCCGGCGGCAGCATCGCGGCCAGCCCGCCGGCCCGTTGCACCAGCCGCGGATAGCCGGCCGGCAGCAGTGCCGCCGCCAGCTCCCACACCCCCCAGCGCGCCCCGGACTCCAGATACGTACTGACCCCGATCAACGGCCGGCCCGCCATGGCACCCTCCTCCGCTCAATGGCTAGCATGCATACCTTTACCGCGAACCCACCCGAGGACAAGCCCCAGCCCACCCGGGCCCGTGGAGGGCGCCTGTCTGACGGTCCCGGCGACGGGTCCCGTGGCTGCCTGAATGCCGGGCGTTTCGGGCCCTGTCGCCGTCCGAGCCGGGCGCGCCACCTGCCGCGGTGAGCGTCCCGGGGTGGTGTCGTTCGGACTCGGCCCCGCGACGGGCTCCGTGGGCGTCTGTGTGATGGCCTTTGCCCGTCAGGCGTTTGCCCTGCGGGCCGGGCCCCCGCCGATACCTGGCGGCGCCCCTGCCGCGGCGAGCGTCCCGGGGCGGGGTGCCTGTTCGGCGGTCCCGGCGACGGGCTCCGTGGCGGCCTGCCTGACGGCGTCCGCCTGTCAGGCGTTTGCCCTGCTGGGCGGGCCCCGGTGCTCCGGCTCTCATGTCAGGAACCCGCGGAGCAGTGCTGCCGTTCCCGCGCAGTGTTCGCGCATCATCTCCTGGGCCCCGTCCGTGTCGCCGTCCAGGACCGCCTCGACCAGTGCCGTGTGCTGGCGCTGTGAGTGCTCCAGGTTGCGGACGAGCAGCGGGATGCAGTCGAGCAGGTCGTTGACCGTCGCCCGGACCGCCGCGTACTGCGCGGCCAGCGTCGGCGAGCCCGACAACTCGGCCAGCGTGAGGTGGAGCAGGGTGTCCAGTCGCCGGTACTCGGCCAGCGGCGCGTCGTGCGTGCGGGCCAGCGCCGCCCGCAGCCGCTCCGCGGAGTCGCCGGCCGGCGGGTGCGCCGCGCACAGCCCCGCCGCGCCCACCTCCAGGACCTCCCGGAATCTGAGCACGTCGTCGATGTCGACCGCCGCGCCCCGGCGCCGCAGCTCGTCCTCGCCGCCCGCGCCGGTCCGCGGCAGCACGAACGTGCCGCCGTAACGCCCGCGCCGGGACTCCACAAGCCCCTGGTCCTGGAGCACCTTCAGCACCTCGCGCAGCGTCACCCGGCTGATCCCGAGCCGCTCCGCCAACTCCCGCTCGGCGGGCAGCCGCTCGCCGCCCGGCACCAGGCCCAGCCGCACGACCTGAAGGATCTGCTCCAGCGCCTCCTCGAATCCGTTGCCCGCCCGCACCGGCCGCAGCACCGGCGCGAGCCGGTCGTCCAGCCGTCCTTGCCGCGTGTCCCGCGCCATTCGGCCGTGCCCCCTTCCCAACCAATGGTTCTCGGGAATACCTTATGGCTCCCGGCCGGCCGACGAAGCCTGAGGAGGCTCTCCCGTGGCAGACCGCACACCCCCGCTCGGCGTCGAGGAACTGCACGCCCTCGTCGTGAGCGGTGAGATCGACACTGTCGTGCTGGCCTTCCCCGATATGCAAGGGCGGCTCCAGGGCAAGCGGTTCGCCGCCCGCTTCTTCCTCGACGAGGTCCTCCACCACGGCACCGAGGGCTGCAACTATCTGCTCGCCGTCGACGCCGAGATGAACACGGTCGACGGCTACGCCATGTCCTCCTGGGACAGCGGCTACGGCGACTTCGCCATGCACCCCGACCTGAGCACCCTGCGCCGCATCCCCTGGCACCCGGGCACCGCCCTGGTCGTCGCCGACCTCGCCTGGGCGGACGGCTCCCCGGTCGCCGCGGCGCCCCGCCACATCCTCCGCCACCAGCTGGAGCGGCTCGCCCGGCTCGGCTACACCGCCCAGGTCGGCACCGAGCTGGAGTTCATCGTCTTCAAGGACACCTACGAGCAGGCCTGGGACGCGGCCTACCGCGGGCTGACCCCGGCCAACCAGTACAACGTCGACTACTCCATCCTCGGCACCGGCCGCATCGAGCCGCTGCTGCGCCGCCTGCGCAACGACATGACCGGCGCCGGACTCACCGTCGAGTCGGCCAAGGGCGAGTGCAACCCCGGCCAGCACGAGATCGCCTTCCGCTACGACGAGGCCCTGGTCACCTGCGACCAGCACGCCGTGTACAAGACCGGCGCCAAGGAGATCGCCGCCCAGGAGGGCGTCTCGATCACCTTCATGGCCAAGTACAACGAGCGCGAGGGAAACTCCTGCCACATCCACCTCTCGCTCGCCGACGCCGACGGCGGCAACGCGATGGCCGGGCCCGACGGGATGACCGACGTCATGCGGCACTTCCTCGCCGGACAACTGGCGGCCCTGCGTGACTTCGCCCTCCTCTACGCCCCCAACATCAACTCCTACAAGCGGTTCCAGCCCGGTTCGTTCGCCCCGACCGCCGTCGCCTGGGGCCACGACAACCGCACCTGCGCGCTGCGCGTCGTCGGCCACGGCCGCTCCCTGCGCTTCGAGAACCGGCTGCCCGGCGGCGACGTCAACCCGCACCTCGCGGTCGCCGCCCTGGTGGCGGCCGGACTGTACGGCGTCGAACAGCGACTGGAACTGCCCGAGCCCTGCCCGGGCAACGCCTACACCGCCGGCTTCGCACACGTCCCCACCACGCTGCGGGAGGCCGCCGCGCTCTGGACGGCCAGCCCGATCGCCCGGGCTGCCTTCGGCGACGAGGTCGTCGACCACTACCACAACCTGGCCCGCGTCGAACTGGACGCCTTCGACGCCGCGGTCACCGACTGGGAGCTGCGCCGCTCCTTCGAACGCATGTGAGGCCCGCCGTGTCCGACTCGTCCGACGAGCTGTCCCCCGAGCCCGAGCTCCAGATCCGCAACCCCGCCACCGAAGAGGTCGTCGCCACCGTCCCCGCCGCCACCGCGGCCGACGTCGACGCCGCCGTCGTACGGGCCGCGACCGCACAGGCGCGCTGGGCCGCGCTCGCGCCCGCCGACCGGGCCCGGCTGCTGCGCCGCTTCGCCGACACCGTCGACGCGCACACCGAGGAACTGGCCCAGCTGGAGGTCCGCGAGGCCGGCCATCTGCTCGGCAACGCCCGCTGGGAGGCCGGCAACGCCCGCGACCTGCTGCTGTACGCGGCCGGCGGCGCCGAACGCCTCCTCGGCCGGCAGATCCCCGTGCCCGGCGGCTGGGACGTCACCTTCCAGGAGCCGCTGGGCGTGGTCGGGGTCATCGCGCCCTGGAACTTCCCGATGCCCATCGCCGCCTGGGGCAGCTTCCCGGCCCTCGCCGCGGGCAACGCCGTCGTCCTCAAGCCCGCCGAGACCACCCCGCTCACCGCGCTCCGCCTCGCCGAACTCGCCCTGGCGGCGGGCCTGCCCGAGCACCTCTTCCAGGTGCTGCCCGGACACGGCCACATCGCCGGCCGCGCGCTCGTCGACCATCCCGGCGTGGCGAAGATCGTGTTCACCGGCTCCACCCGCACCGGCCGCGAGGTCATGGAGCGGTGCGCCCGCCTGGTCAAACCGGTCACCCTCGAACTCGGCGGCAAGAGCCCCAACATCGTCTTCGCCGACGCCGACATCGAGGCCGCCGTCGACCCGTTCTCCTTCCTCGACAACTCCGGCCAGGACTGCTGCGCCCGCACCCGGATCCTCGTCCAGGAGCCGGTGTACGACCAGGTCCACGAGCTGCTGGCGGACGCGCTCGCGGCCGTCGTGGTGGGCGACCCGGCCGACCCGAAGACCGGGATGGGCCCGCTGATCTCCGCCCGGCAACGCGACCGCGTACGGTCCTTCGTCCCCGCCGACGCCCCCGCCCTGCGCGGCACCGCCCCCGAGGGACCCGGCTACTGGTTCCCGCCGACCGTGCTCACGGGGGAGCGGCCCGACTCGGCCGCGGCCCGCGAGGAGATCTTCGGCCCGGTCGCCGTGCTGCTGCCCTTCACCGACGAGGCCGACGCGATCCGCCTCGCCAACGACACCCCCTACGGCCTGGCCGGCTCCCTGTGGACCCGGGACCTGGGCCGCGCCCTGCGCGTCTCGCGGGCCGTCCGGGCCGGCAACCTGTCCGTCAACTCCCACTCCAGCGTCCGCTACTGGACCCCGTTCGGCGGCTTCAAACAGTCCGGCCTCGGCCGCGAACTGGGCCCGGACGCCCTGACCGCCTTCACCGAGACCAAGAACGTCTTCATCAGCACGGAGGGCCCCGCACAGTGACCGCCGAGACCCCTGAGATCATCTGCCGCCGGCTGGTCGGCCGCACCGCCGTCGTCACCGGAGCGGGCAGCGGCATCGGCCTCGCCACCGCCCGCCGGCTCGCCTCCGAGGGCGCCCACGTCGTCTGCGGCGACGTCGACGAGACCCGCGGCAAGGCCGCCGCCGACGAGGTCGGCGGGCTGTTCGTGAAGGTCGACGTCACCGACCCCGAGCAGGTCGAGGCGCTGTTCAAGACGGCGTACGACACCTACGGCAGCGTCGACGTCGCCTTCAACAACGCCGGCATCTCCCCGCCCGACGACGACTCCATCCTGGAGACCGGACTGGAGGCCTGGAAGCGCGTCCAGGAGGTCAACCTGACCTCCGTCTACCTGTGCTGCAAGGCCGCCATCCCCTACATGCGCCGCCAGGGCCGGGGATCCATCATCAACACCGCCTCCTTCGTCGCCCGCATGGGCGCGGCCACCTCGCAGATCTCCTACACCGCCTCCAAGGGCGGGGTGCTCGCCATGTCCCGTGAACTCGGCGTGCAGTTCGCCCGGGAGGGCATCCGGGTCAACGCGCTGTGCCCGGGACCGGTCAACACCCCGCTGCTGCAGGAGCTGTTCGCCAAGGACCCGGAGCGGGCCGCCCGCCGCCTGGTGCACATCCCGCTCGGCCGGTTCGCCGAGGCCGAGGAGATCGCCGCCGCCGTCGCCTTCCTCGCCAGCGACGACTCCTCCTTCGTGAACGCCAGCGACTTCCTGGTGGACGGCGGAATCTCCGGCGCCTACGTCACACCGCTCTGACCGGGCTCCGCCCGCGGGCCGGACGCCGTGTACGCGACTTCGGCGCCCGGCCTACAGTGCCGGGATGAGCATGACACCGCCGCCCGGCTGGTACCCCGACCCGAACGCCCCACAGCTGGAGCGCTGGTGGGACGGCAGCGCCTGGACCGAGCACCGGCGCGCGCCCGGGGCGCCCGTACCGTCGGCGGCCCCGGACCGCGCCTTTGGGCGGGCGAAGGCGATCGCGCTGGTCGCCGCCGGCGCCGTGCTGGTCGCGGCGATCGTCACCGGTGCCCTGGTGCTCCGCGCGGACCACGAGGGCGCCGGCTCCACCGAGTCGGACGCCGCGACCACGCCCGCCACGAGCGCTCCGGAGTCCGCTGCGCCGTCCGGCACACCGTCGCCTTCCGGCACCTTCGCCGACGACCCCGCCGTGGTCGTCGACCAGCTCAACGGCATCACGCTGCCGCTGCCCGACGGCTGGGAGCGCCCGCGGTACGTCGCCGACGAGGACGTCGTCATGACCACGGACGGCACCTACGACTGCCCGGCCGGCGTCGGCCTGTGCCGGCACGGCCTGGTCAGCACCCGCACCGCGACCGCCACCGAAGGGACCTCGCCCGAAGCGCTCGCCAAGGAGGACATCCCCGACGCCGCGGACGCCGCCTACGAGGAGAACACCCTCGGGGAGCGGCCCTTCGGCGGCATCGAGTCCCATCGGCTCGTCGCCTCGGGGCAGATCGCCGTCGCGGGCCGCGCCGGGTACTACGTGCGCTGGCGGGTCACCACGGCCAAGGGGTCCGGCGGCTACGTCCAGTCCCTGGCCTTCCCGTCCACTGTCGGCACCGAGGCGCCCGTCGTCGTCCGCTTCGTCTTCGACGCGGGCCCCGACGGGCCTGCGCTGTCCGGCATGGACGAGATCACCCGGGGCATCCGGCCGGTGGGCGACGCGGACACCGGCGGTGGCGTCGGCAGCAGCCTCGGCCCGTCGAGCTGACCCGTCACAGGAAGGTGTGGCCCTCGCCCCGGTAGGTGGGCACGGCCGCCGTCACCGCGTCCCCCTCGACCAGGTGCAGCATCTCGAACCGCTCGCACAGCTCACCGGCCTTGGCGTGCCGGAACCACACCTTGTCGCCGACGAGCAGATCGTCGGCGGGCGCACCGAGCAGCGGCGTCTGCACCTCGCCCGGCCCCTCCTGCGGGTCGTAGCGCAGCCCCTCCGGCAGATACGGCACCGGCAGCCGGTCCGTGCCGGCCACGCCGGAGGCCGGATAGCCCCCGCCGAGGACCGTCACCACCCCGACGCCCGGCCGGCGCACGACCGGCAGCGCGAACAGCGCGGCCGGACGGCCCCTGAACGACGTGTAGTTGTCGAACAGGCGCGGCACATACAGCCCGGAACCGGCCGCGACCTCGGTGACGGCGGCCTCGGCGGCCGTGTGCTGCACGCTGCCCGTGCCACCGCCGTTGACGAACTCCAGGCCGGGCGCCACCGCCCGGACGGCCCGCACCACGGCGGCCCGCCGCTCCGCCAGTTCGCGCCGCGCGCTCGCCTGCATCAGACGGATGCCCCGTGAGCGCAGCGGACGACCGGCGACGGAGTCGCCCACGCCGGCGATATGACCCTCGTACGCCATGATCCCCACGAGCGTGAAACCGGGACGCCGCACCACCGCCCGCGCCAACTCGGCGACCTGGTCGGGGGAGTGCAGCGGCGAACGCAGCGCCCCGACCCGCAGCCGGCCGCCGAACAGCCGCAGCGACGTGTCCAACTCCAGGCAGACACGCACGACTTCGCCGCCGCCGGCGCGGGAGGCATCGATGAGGTCGAGCTGCGCCGGGTCGTCGATCATGACGGTGACGGCGGCGGCCGCCTTGGGGTGGGCGGTCAGCTCGGCGAAACCGGACCGGTCGGCGGACGGGTAGGCGAGCAGCACGTCGTCGAAGCCGGAGCGCGCGAGCCACAGCGACTCGGCCAGCGTGAACGACATGATGCCCTGGAAGCCGTCCCTCGCGAGGACCCGTTCGAGCAGGGCACGGCAGCGCACGGACTTGCTGGCCACGCGGATCGGCTTCCCGCCGGCCCGGCGCACGAGGTCGTCCGCGTTGGCGTCGAACGCGTCCAGGTCCACGATCGCCAGCGGGGCGTCGAGATGGGCGGTGGCCCGGTCGTAACGGGCCCGGTCGGCGGCGCGCGCAGTCATGAACGAAGCCTGCCAGACACGATTACCGCAGGGTAGGGGGACGTTCTGGGCAGATGCCCCGGCGTCGCGGACTGGTTCCCGTTCGCCGTGGAACAACCCGTAGAGTGACGCGCACGCACGACGGAACGCCATCGGCCGCGGTGCCGCGCCGGGATGCCGTTGCCTCCGTGCGGGTATGCGTGCCCGGGACGGACCGCACCGGGCCGAGGTGAGGGGCAGGACCGCCCGCGTACCGAGGAGACGGCCCGGGGACGAGGAAACGGGGGGTGCATGAGCACGGAAGCGCGCCACGCCCCGATTCCCCCGCGGCCAACCCCCACGGACGCCCCCGAGATGCCCCCGGAGACCACCGCGACCAGCGAGAAGACCGAGCAGACCGGTACCACGGACGACGCCGCGAAACCGGCGGCCAACGGCGCGCACACGGCGAAGCCCGCGCGCTCCCTGCCTCCACCGCGCCCCACTTCGCCGCCCGCCGCGCCCCCGGCCACGTCGGACGGCGGGGCGGACAGGACCGGCGTGTCGGCACCGCCGCCGCCAGCCTCGGCCCGCTTCCCGGACACCCCGCCCGCCGCGGGCTTCCGCCCCCGCCGCACCGGGAGTTCAGACCCGGCGCGGACTGGCGGAGCCGACCGGCACCCGGGGCGGTCCCCGCGCCCACCGCACCTCGGGCACCCGCCCGTTGTGCCGCCCCGGCCGTCCGGCCCGCCCGCCACGCCCCCGTCGGAGACCACCGGCCGGCCGCGGGCGACGCCGTCGGAGCCCGGACCCGGCGCGGACCGCGGACCGGGACGGCCTGTGCCACCGTCGCCCCCCGCACGGCCCGGCGCGGCCACCGTGCCGCCGCGGCCCACGGTCCGGCCCGGCTCCACCGCCGTTCCGGGCGGGCCGCAGGTCGGGGCCTGGCGGCCCGATGACTTCCCGGGCGGGCCGCTCCCGGGGCGGACGGAGCCCGCCGCGGCCCCCGATCCGGCGCTGTCGTGGAGCGCGTTCGGGCCGCCCGGAGGTGAGCGGCCCGTCGTGTCGTTCGGACAGCCCGAGGGATACGACGACCGGGCGCGGCCCCGGCCGCTGGGCGTACGGTTGCGCCCCCGCACCGCCGCTGCCGCCGCATGCCTGGTCCTCGGCCTCGGGCTCATCGGCGGTGCCGTGACGGGGAGTTGGCTCACCGGCGACGCCGGGGCCACGGGCGGCACGAGCGGCTTCGCCGCGGCCGGCGCCCTGTGGCACAGCGTGCCGGTGGACGAACTGTTCCCGCCCACCGTCGAGGGCAAGGGCGCCGGACCCGGCGGAGCCGACCGGACCTGGACGCGGATCGCCGTCGCCCCGGACAGCGGCTGCGTGAACGCCTTCGACCCGCTGCTGCGGGGGCTCCTCGACCCGCTCGGCTGCGAACGGCTACTGCGGGCCACCTACACGGACGCCACCCAGAGCCATGTCACCACCGTCGGGCTGCTGTTCGCCAAGGCCGACCCCGCCGCCATGTCCGCCCTGGCCGCCCGCTTCAAGAACGAGCGCCTGGACCGCCGCGCCGATCTGATGCCCCGCCCGTACGCGGCGGCGGACACCGTCGCCGCGGGCTTCGGCGACGAACAGCGCGGCTCCTGGACCATCTCGGTGCTCACCGACGCCCCCGTCGTCGCCTACGCCGTCTCCGGCTGGGCCGACGGCCGCACCGTCGACGCGCCCCAGCCCGCCGCGGACGCCCAGCAGTCCGGCGCCACCACCGCCCCCGCCCAGGCGGGCCTCGGCCAGGAGGCCCAGGGCCTCGCCGACCGCATCGAACGGCGCCTGCGCCAGACCGTCAGCCCGGCCACGGAGAGGCCCTCATGAGGCGAACGAAGGGCGGTCACCGCCCGCGCACGACCGGCATCGCACTGAGCCTGCTGCTCGCCGGCTCACTCGCCCTCCTGCCGTCCACCGTCGCGCACGCCGACGGCATCCGCGCCCAGCAGTGGGGGCTCTCCGCCCTGCACACCGAGGAGGCGTGGCGCATCACCAAGGGCAAGGGCGTCACCGTCGCCGTCCTGGACACCGGAGTCGACGCCGACCACCCCGACCTCGCCGGCAACGTCCTGGACACCAAGGACTTCGTCGGCTTCGGCGCCCAGCCCGGCGACCGCGCCTGGGCCAGACACGGCACCGCCATGGCCGGCATCATCGCGGGCCACGGCCACGGCCCGGGCAACGCCGACGGCGTCCTGGGCATCGCACCCGAGGCCACGATCCAGCCCGTCCGGGTGATCCTGGAGGACGGCGACGCGGCCCGCGCCAAGGCCCGCTCCAGCCGCGGCAACGCCCTCGCCGAGGGCATCCGCTGGGCCGCCGACCACGGTGCCGACGTCATCAACCTCTCGCTCGGCGACGACTCCGACTCGGCGCACCCGGAGCCGAGCGAGGACGAGGCCGTGCAGTACGCCCTGAAGAAGGGCGTGGCCGTCGTCGCCTCCGCCGGGAACGGCGGCGACAAGGGCGACCACATCTCCTACCCGGCGGCCTACCCGGGCGTGATCGCCGCGACCGCCGTCGACCGCTACGGCACCCGCGCCGCCTTCTCCACCCGCCGCTGGTACGCCACGGTCAGCGCGCCCGGCGTCGACGTCGTCATCGCCGACCCGGACCGCAGGTACTACGAGGGCTGGGGGACCAGCGCCGCCGCCGCCTTCGTCTCGGGCGCCGTCGCGCTCGTCAAGGCGGCCCACCCGGGCCTCACCCCGGCCCAGATCAAGCGGCTCCTGGAGGAGACCGCCCGGAACGCGCCGAGCGGCGGCCGTGACGACTCGCGCGGCTTCGGCTTCGTCGACCCCGCCGCCGCGATCAGCGCGGCGGGCCGGCTCGAACCGCAGGGGCTGCGCTCGGCGGCGTACGGCGAGAAGTACTTCGGGCCCGGCCCGGACACCGCCGAGCGGGCCGGGGACACCGCGGACTGGGCGGGTCCCCTCGCGGGCAGCATCGGCGGGGTGCTGCTGGTGGCCGCGGTGGTGCTGTGGCGCGGCCGGCGCGCGACGGAGAGCTGAACCCGGGGACCGTCGGCGCGGAGCCGGACGCCGGGACTACCCGGCCGGGGACGCCGACGAGACCGGCGCCACCGAGGAGCCCGCGGACGCCGAGGCCGACTGCCCGGTGAAAGCCGACAGCGCGGCCCGCGCCGCCGCCTCGACCAGTTCGATGCCGCGCGCCTGGGACGCGGTGCCCTGCGACAGCACGGCCACCAGATACCCGGTGCCGTCCACCGTCACCCGGCCGACGCTGTTCACCACCCACAGTCCGGTCGTGCTGCGCGCCAGCCAGCCGTTCTTCAGGGCCCACCCGGAGCCGTCGGCCACCGCCGAGACCCCCCAGTTCTGATCGGCCTCGATGCTCTCCATCAGCCCCTGGAGATACTCACGCGACGCCTCGCTCAGCTCCGAGTCGTCCCCGAACACCTGCTGGAGCAGGGTGAGTTGATCGGCCGCCGTGGTCCGGGTCAGCCCCCACAGCGGGCCGTCGCCGCCGGTCGTGTCCGTCAGCCCGAAGCGCTCGTTCGCCGCGTCGAGCCCGTCCGCGCCGCCGATGCTCCGCCACAGCGCCGACGCCGAGTCGTTGTCGCTGTTCTCGATCATCTTCGTGGCGTACGCCCGCTCCGCCGCGGTGAGTCGGCGTGCCGCGTCCTGCGCCTGGAGCAGCAGCGCCGCCAGGATGTCGACCTTCACGATGCTCGCCGTGTCGAAGGCCGCGTCGCCGTGGACGGCGCGCTCGCCGGAGTCCAGGTCGAGCACGGCCGCCGACACCTGCGCGCCCGACGGGACGGTCACCGCCGCAAGCGCCGTGCTCAGCAGTGCGTCCCGGTCCACCGTCGGCTCTGTCACCGGCTGCACCGATTCCTCCTCGCCCGCCGGGGCCGAGGAGGCGGCCGACGGCAACGCCGCCGAGGATACGTGCCCGCTGCCGGAGTGCGCCCGCGCCTTCACATACACCGTCCCGCCGGCCGTCATCCCCACGATGGCGAGCGCCACGAGCGCGGTGTGCGCCGGCGGGCGGCGCCGGGACGGCCGGGACCGGTGGCGCCGGCGGGTTCTGGGGGACTCCATGCCGGCGATGCTCGGGGCACGGACTGTGCGGGGCGTTAGACGCGGGTTAGAAGCTCGTCAGCGAAATCTGAGAATCCGGTGAAAGCCGTGACCGTGAGGTTTCGGGGCCCGCACAAGCCCAGCGGCATCCCGCCGATAGGGTCGTCGACCGTGGCGAACAAGAACATTCCCGACCCCGGCTTCTCCGACGACGACGGATCCCCCGATCCCCGGCTGAGCGCGGCGCTCGCCGCCTGGGCCGAGGACCGCACCGCCGTGGGCCCCGTACTGGAGGCGCTCAGGGGAGCCCGGCTGCTCGTCCCGGTCGTGGCCGTCCTCGGCGAGGTGACGGAGGACGAGAAGGGGCTGCGCCGCGAGAAGACCAGCGACATGGCCGTGCCGACCCTGCGGGCCGGATCCCGCACCGCCCTGCCCGCCTTCACGTCCATCGCGTCGCTGGCCCGCTGGGACCCGGCCGCCCGGCCCGTCGCCGTACCCCTGCACCAGGCGCTGCGGGCCGCCGCGCACGAGAAGGCCGACACGGTCGTGCTGGACATGTCAGGTCCGGTGCCCTTCGAACTGACCGGCCCCGCGCTGCTCGCGCTGGCCGAGGGCCGCACGACGACCGACCCGCTCGCCGACCCGGCCGTGCGGGAGGCGGTACGGACCGCGGTGGCCGCCGAGCCCGCCGTGCTGCGCGCGTACCTCGGCGCCGGCGGGGCCGACGGCACCCTCGCCCTCGTCCTCGATCCCTCGGCACGGCCGGCCGAGGCCGTTCACGCCGTCGCGGACCGACTGGCCGCCGCCGAGACACTACGGGCCCGCCTGGTACGAGGCCTCGACCTGGCGGTCCTCCCACCCGGAACCACACCTCCGGGCGAGCCTTTGTACGTACGCGGATGACCGGCTGGGCTGGCCGTCGGTGCGACATTCCCGGCCGGGGCCATGCCCCGGGTGAGGCCTCGTACGTACGCGGATGACCTGCCGGCCTGGTCACGCACGTCGGTGACGTCCCGGCGGACCGGCTTCTCGTCGTGCTGGGCGCGCACTTCGTCGCGTCGCGGGCGGGCTGGCCGTCGAGGGGATACTGCGGGCCCGCCTGGTGCGAGGCCTCGACCTGGCGGTCCCACCACCCGGAACCACACCCCCGGGCGAGCCCTTGTACGTACGCGGATGACCGGCTGGCCGGCTTCTCGCCGTGCTGCGCGCGGGCTGGCCGTCGGTGCGACTTTCCCGGCCGGGGTCACGCCCCGGGTGAGGCCTGCACGTGCGCGGGTGGCCTGCCGGCCTGGTCACGCACGTCGGTGACGTCCCGGCCGGCTTCTCGTCGTGCTGGGCGCGTACTTCGGCACGGCCGGCCGAGGCCGTTCGCGCCGTCACGCGCTGGCGGGCGGCGCCGGGGCGGCCGGGACCGGTGGTGCGAGGCCTCGACCTGGCGGTCCTACTACCCGGAACCACGCCTCCGGGCGAGCCTTTGTACGTACGCGGATGACCGGCTGGCCGGCTCCTCGTCGTGCTGCGCGCGGGCTGGCCGTCGGTGCGACTTTCCCGGCCGGGGTCACGCCCCGGGTGAGGCCTGCACGTGCGCGGGTGGCCTGCCGGCCTGGTCACGCACGTCGGTGACGTCCCGGCCGGCTTCTCGTCGTGCTGGGCGCGTACTTCGTCGCGTCGCGGGCGGGCTGGCCGCCGCCGAGATACTCCGGGCCCGCCTGGTGCACGGCCTCGACCTTGCGGTGCTGCCGCGCGGGACCACGCCTCCGGGCGAGCCCTTGTACGCACGCGGATGACCGGCTGGCCAGCTCCTTGCCGTGCTGGCCGTCGGTGCGACATTCCCGGCCGGGGCCATGCCCCGGGTGAGGCCTCGTGCGTGCGTGGACGGGCCGGCCGTGGCGGCCGCTGGCGGCTAGCCGTAGATCGGGCCTGTGTACTTTTCGCCGGGGCCCTGGCCGGGCTCGTCCGGGACGATCGACGCCTCGCGGAACGCCAGTTGCAGCGACTTCAGGCCGTCGCGCAACGGCGCCGCGTGGAAGGAGCTGATCTCGGTCGCGCTCGCGTCCAGCAGACCGGCGAGGGCGGTCACCAGCTTGCGGGCCTCGTCCAGATCCTTGTACGCGTCGCCCTCCTCGGTCAGCCCGAGCTTCACGGCCGCGGCGCTCATCAGGTTGACGGCGACCGTCACGATCACCTCGACCGCGGGGACCTCGGCGATGTCGCGCGCCATCTCGTCGAAGTCGGGCTGCTCGGCCGAGCCGGAGGGGGAGGACTCACTCATGCGGGACACGATAGGCGCCGCGCGGTCCCCGGCCCCAGTGGGCCTCGGTTCGCCGTTCCGGCACCGAGCTGCTAGCCTGAAGGAACGACCGGCCGGACACGACTGTGCCCGGCCCACAAGTGGAGGCTCCGATCTCCCACCTGACCGCCTCACGGGGCGGCGGGTCTCCGGTCAGGCGGCCACCATCGTTCCGTACGGACGATGGAGTCGCCCGAAAGCGCGCCCCGCGGTCATCGCGATGGTGCTCCGGTAGTGCAAGGAGCCCCGCATGTGATCGTCCGGGGCATTTTTTCTGCTTCGGCGCGGTTAGGTCTCACGAACAGAGACGTTACGCGGCTGTCCGCCAGACCGTCGCGTGGTGCTACCGAGGAGGATCCATCAGCGCCGAGCCCCGCATCAACGACCGGATTCGCGTTCCCGAGGTGCGACTTGTCGGTCCCAGTGGCGAGCAGGTCGGCATCGTGCCGCTCGCGAAGGCACTGGAGCTTGCGCAGGAGTACGACCTGGACCTGGTCGAGGTCGCGGCGAACGCCCGTCCGCCCGTGTGCAAGCTCATGGACTACGGGAAGTTCAAGTACGAGTCGGCCATGAAGGCCCGTGAGGCGCGCAAGAACCAGGCGCACACGGTCATCAAGGAGATGAAGCTCCGGCCGAAGATCGACCCGCACGACTATGACACCAAGAAGGGTCACGTCGTCCGGTTCCTCAAGCAGGGCGACAAGGTCAAGATCACGATCATGTTCCGTGGTCGCGAGCAGTCCCGCCCCGAGCTGGGCTACCGACTGCTGCAGCGGCTCGCGGAGGACGTCCAGGACCTCGGCTTCATCGAGTCCAACCCGAAGCAGGACGGCCGAAACATGATCATGGTTCTCGGTCCGCACAAGAAGAAGACCGAGGCGATGGCCGAGGCCCGTCAGGCGCAGGAGGCCCGCAAGGCCGAGCGTCAGGGTCGCGCCGTGGGGGTCTCCGAGCAGGAGGCGCCCGCCGAGGAGCCTGCCGAGGCGTGACCCCGGGGTCACCGCCCCGGGCAGAAACCGGCGGACCGGACGTACGGACCCCGAGGGACGTACAAGAACTCCGGAAGCCCCGGAGACATACCCGGGACGCACGTCCCAGGACATCAACCGAAACAAGAGCGACGCTCTATCGTGCCCGGTTCTCGCAACCGGGCACCGGAGCGCCACCGACGAGGAGAAACGGCGCTATGCCGAAGAACAAGACGCACAGCGGTGCCAGCAAGCGCTTCAAGATCACCGGCTCGGGCAAGGTGCTCCGTGAGCGCTCCGGCAAGCGCCACCTGCTCGAGCACAAGTCGTCCCGTGTGACGCGTCGCCTCACCGGCAACGCCGAGATGGCCCCGGGCGACGCCAAGAAGATCAAGAAGCTTCTCGGCAAGTGAGCACGCGGGCGCTCGCAGCCGAGCGCCCCGCGCCAGGACCGGGACCCAGCCGTTTCCGGGTCGTGTGAGCACCCCCCACGGCCCCGCTACAAGGAGTTAACAAGTGGCACGCGTCAAGCGGGCAGTCAACGCCCACAAGAAGCGCCGGGCGATCCTCGAGCAGGCCTCCGGCTACCGCGGTCAGCGTTCGCGCCTGTACCGCAAGGCCAAGGAGCAGGTCACCCACTCGCTGGTCTACAACTACAACGACCGCAAGAAGCGCAAGGGCGACTTCCGTCAGCTGTGGATCCAGCGCATCAACGCCGCTGCCCGCGCCAACGGCATCACCTACAACCGCTTCATCCAGGGCCTGAAGGCCGC
The DNA here is from genome assembly GCF_003688995.1 of Streptomyces shenzhenensis. GTDB lineage: Bacteria > Actinomycetota > Actinomycetes > Streptomycetales > Streptomycetaceae > Streptomyces > Streptomyces shenzhenensis_A. Next base: position 226,933 of record NZ_PENI01000003.1, read on the forward strand.
GAACGTCGAGGTCGACCGCAAGATCCTGGCCGAGCTGGCGGTCAACGACGCGAGCGCGTTCGCCGCCCTCGTCGAGGTCGCGCAGAAGGCGCTGCCGGCGGACGTCAACGCGCCCAAGGCCGCATGACGCTGCGCTGGCTTCAGCCGATGTGAGTGAAGGACCCGCAGGCTCCATGGCTTGCGGGTCCTGTTGTTGGGGCCCACAGCCGTCGTTTCGGCCGCGGGCCGGTGGGGGCTGATCGCGCAGTTCCCCGCGCCCCTGGGGCACTGCGGTGCCGCAGCCCAGGAACGCTGCACGTCGACATTCCCCCGAAGGTGAAGAAGAGGATGCCCCCCGCCGCCCCTGAGTTGATCTCGCCTCGTTCTGGCCGTGTGGCGGCCGCTCGGCGGCTGGCCCGGCGCAACGTCCGGGGGAAGGAGCGGCTGTTCCTCGCCGAGGGGCCGCAGGCCGTGCGGGAGGCGGCGGCGCACCGGACCGGCGCGGGAGCCACGCTCGTCGAGCTGTTCGTCACCGTCGAGGCCGCCGAGCGGTACGCCGACATCGTGGCCGCGGCCCGGGCCGCGGACGCCCGGGTGCACCTCGCCGCCGACGAGGTCATCGCCGACATCTCCACCACCGTCACCCCGCAGGGCCTGGTCGGTGTCTGCCGCTTCCTCGACACCCCCTTCGAGGAGATCCTCGCCTCCCGGCCCGGGCTCGTCGCCGTCCTCGCGCATGTGCGCGACCCCGGCAACGCCGGCACCGTGCTGCGCTGCGCCGACGCGGCCGGCGCCGAGGCCGTCGTGCTCACCGACGCCTCCGTCGATGTCTACAACCCCAAGGCCGTACGGGCCTCCGTCGGCTCCCTGTTCCATCTGCCCGTCGCCGTCGGCGTCCCCGTGGAGCGGGCCGTCGCCGGGCTCAGGGGCGCCGGGGTGCGCGTCCTCGCCGCCGACGGGGCCGGCCCCGACGACCTCGACGACGAACTCGACCGGGGCACCATGGGCGGGCCCACGGCCTGGGTGTTCGGCAACGAGGCCTGGGGGCTGCCCGCGGAGACCCGGGCGCTCGCCGACGCCGTCGTGCGCGTCCCGATCCACGGAAAGGCCGAGAGCCTGAACCTCGCGACCGCCGCGGCCGTATGTCTGTATGCGTCGGCCCGCGCACAGCGTGCCTGCGGAGGGTGCCGCTCCGTCACCGAGAGCTAGTAGGGTTGCCCGCCGGGGCTTCCCCCCAAGCTCTCGGCTTCGCTGGAGCAGCGAGGTGCCCCACGCCGACTGAGAGGTGGAGTGCGGGGATGAGCGTCGGCACGAGCAGTGCGCGGGGAGGGCGGGACGTACGGCGGGTACCCGCGTTCCGGCACGGTGGTCTCGCCGGACTCGGCATCGACCCCGACGAACTGCCCGACGGTCTCGTCGTCGCCGACGAACTCGGCGTCGTCGTCTGCTTCAACGCGGCGGCGGCCCGGATCACCGCCGTACGCCCCGAGGACGCCCTCGGCCGCCGCCTGGAGAAGGCCCTGCCATTAGAGGACCTGGAGGGGCGCCGCTGGTGGCAGCTCACCGATCCCTACGGCGGGCTCGCCATCCGGGTGCGCCAGCCCGAGCGCAATCTGCTGCTGCCCGGCGGCCGGGAGGTCCTGGTCTCGGCGCGCTACGTGCGCGCGGAGCCCACCGGCCCGGTCCGCCGCGTCGTCGTCTCGCTGCGCGACACCGAGGCCAGACGCCGCACCGAGCGCAGCCACGCCGAACTGATCGCCACCGTCGCCCACGAGCTGCGCTCGCCGCTCACCTCCGTGAAGGGCTTCACCGCCACCCTGCTCGCCAAGTGGGAGCGGTTCACCGACGACCAGAAGCGGCTGATGCTGGAGACCGTCGACGCGGACGCCAACCGCGTCACCCGGCTGATCGCCGAACTGCTCGACATCTCCCGCATCGACTCCGGACGCCTGGAGCTGCGCCGCCAGCCCGTCGACATGGGGGCGGCCGTGGGACGGCACATCCAGGCGTACGTCGCAGCCGGGCAGCCCGCCGACCGGTTCCTGCTGCGCATCGAGCAGCCGCTGCCCGCCCTGTGGGCCGACCCCGACAAGGTCGACCAGGTGCTCAGCAACCTCATCGAAAATGCCGTGCGGCACGGCGAGGGAACCGTCACCATTGATGTCACGCCCGCCGCGTCCCCGCGCGAAGGAGAGGACGCCGGCACATCGGTCACGGTGAGTGACGAGGGCGCCGGCATCCCGGAGGAGTCCATGAACCGCGTCTTCACCCGCTTCTGGCGGGGCAGCAAGCGCGGCGGGACCGGCCTGGGACTGTACATCGTCAAGGGCATCGTCGAGGTGCACGGCGGCACCATCACGGTCGGCCGGGCCCCGGGCGGCGGCGCGGAGTTCCGATTTACCCTGCCCGTGGGCACCCCGGCACACCTGCTGTAGACCGCCGGGGACCCGCGGGCGCATGCGTATCCCCCCAGCCCCGTTAGACTCGGCCTTTGGCACCTTTGCGTCCAGATCCGTGGACAGAACGTCCGAGACCGGAGACGGGGCACGTCAGCCAGCCCAATCGGAAGCACGGGAAGAGATGTCCGCACCCAATAAGTCGTACGACCCGGTCGAGGTCGAGACGTTGAAACCGGAAGAGATCGAGCGCATGCGGGACGAGGCGCTCGCCGCCTTCGCCGCCGCGGACTCCCTCGACGCGCTCCACGAGGCCAAGGTCGCCCACACCGGCCCCGCCTCGCCGCTGGCCCTCGCCAACCGCGAGATCGGCGCCCTGCCCCCGCAGGCCAAGGCCGAGGCCGGCAAGCGGGTCGGCCAGGCCCGCGGCGCCGTGAACAAGGCGCTCGGCGGCCGCCAGGGCGAGCTGGAGGCCGAGCGCGACGCCCGCGTCCTGGTCGAGGAGTCGGTCGACGTCACGCTGCCGTACGACCGCGTACCGGCCGGCGCCCGGCACCCGCTGACCACGATGATGGAGCGGGTCTCGGACGTCTTCGTGTCCATGGGCTACGAGATCGCCGAGGGCCCCGAGGCCGAGGCGGAGTGGTTCAACTTCGACGCGCTGAACTTCACCCCGGACCACCCGGCCCGGCAGATGCAGGACACGTTCTTCGTCCAGGGCCCGGCGGGCGACGACGCCGAGTCCGGTGTGATCCTGCGCACCCACACCTCGCCGGTCCAGGTCCGCGCCCTGCTCGACCGTGAGCTGCCCGTCTACATCGTCTGCCCCGGCCGGGTGTACCGCACCGACGAGCTGGACGCCACGCACACCCCGGTCTTCCACCAGATCGAGCTGCTGGCCGTGGACGAGGGCCTGACCATGGCCGACCTCAAGGGGACCCTGGACCACATGGTCCGCTCCCTCTTCGGCGCGGACATGAAGACCCGGCTGCGGCCGAACTACTTCCCCTTCACCGAGCCGTCCGCCGAGATGGACATGCTCTGCTACGTGTGCAAGGGCGAGTCCGTCGGCAACCCCGACCGGCCCTGCCGCACCTGTTCCAGCGAGGGCTGGATCGAGCTGGGCGGCTGCGGCATGGTCAACCCGCGGGTGCTCACCGCCTGCGGTGTCGACCCCGAGAAGTACAGCGGATTCGCCTTCGGGTTCGGCATCGAGCGGATGCTGATGTTCCGCCACAACGTCGAAGACATGCGAGACATGGTCGAGGGTGACGTCCGGTTCACCCGGCCGTTCGGGATGGAGATCTGATGCGGATCCCGCTTTCTTGGCTGCGGGAGTACGTCGACCTGCCGGCGACGGAGACCGGGCGCGACGTCCAGGACAAGCTGATCTCGGTCGGCCTAGAGGTCGAGACCGTCGAGCAGCTCGGCGCCGACCTCAAGGGGCCGCTCGTCGTCGGCCAGGTGCTGACCATCGAGGAGCTGGACGGCTTCAAGAAGCCGATCCGCTTCTGCACCGTCGACGTCGGCCGGGCCAACGGCACCGGCGAGCCCCAGGAGATCGTCTGCGGCGCGCGCAACTTCGAGGTCGGCGACAAGGTCGTCGTGGTCCTCCCGGGCGCCGTGCTGCCCGGCGGCTTCGCGATCTCCGCGCGCAAGACCTACGGCAAGGTCTCGCACGGCATGATCTGCTCCAGCGACGAGCTGGGCATGGGTGACGACGGCTCCAAGGGCATCATCGTGCTGACGCCGGAGCACGAGGTCGGCACGGACGCCATCGAGCTGCTCCAGCTGGTCGACGAGGTCCTCGACATCGCGGTGACGCCCGACCGCGGCTACTGCCTGTCCCTGCGCGGCGTCGCCCGCGAGACGGCGATCGCCTACGGCCTGCCGCTGCGCGACCCCGCGCTGCTCGACGTACCCGGCCCGAACGCCTTCGGGTACCCGGTCCAGGTCGCCGACCCGTTCGGCTGCGACCGGTTCACCGCCCGCACCGTGACCGGCCTCGACCCCGAGGCCCGCTCCCCGATCTGGCTCCGCCGCCGCCTCCAGAAGGCCGGCATGCGCCCGATCTCGCTGGCCGTGGACATCACCAACTACGTGATGCTGGAGCTGGGCCAGCCCCTGCACGCCTACGACCGGGCCCGCGTCCAGGGCACGATCGGCGTGCGCCGGGCCACGGCGGGTGAGAAGCTCACCACCCTCGACGGGGTGACCCGCACCCTCGACGCGGAGGACCTGGTCATCACCGACGACCGCGGTCCGATCGGCCTGGCCGGCGTCATGGGCGGCGCCACCACCGAGATCGACGACACCGACGGCACCACCACCGAGGTCGTCGTCGAGGCCGCCCACTTCGACGCGGTCTCCGTCGCGCGCACCGCCCGCCGGCACAAGCTGTCCTCCGAGGCGTCCCGCCGCTTCGAGCGGGGCGTCGACCCGCGGGCCGCGTCCGCCGCGGCCCAGCGCACGGTCGACCTGCTCGTGCTGCTCGCGGGCGGCACCGCGGACGCCGGTGTCACCGAGGTCATCGCGCCGTCCGCGCCGCGCACCATCACCCTCCCGGCCGCCCACCCGGACCGGGTCGCGGGCGTCGACTACGGCCGGGAGACGGTCGTCCGCCGCCTCCAGGAGATCGGCTGCGACGTGTACGGGCAGGACGAGCTGATCGTCACCGTCCCGTCCTGGCGGTCCGACCTCACCGACCCGAACGACCTGGCGGAGGAGGTCATCCGCCTGGAGGGCTACGAGAACCTGCCCGCCACGCTGCCCAAGCCCCCGGCGGGCCTGGGCCTGACCGAGCGGCAGCGGCTGCACCGCCGGATCGGCCGCGCGCTGGCCGGCGCCGGCTATGTCGAGGCGCTGAACTACCCGTTCATCGGCGAGCAGATCCTCGACCAGCTCAACCTCGCGGCCGACGACCCGAACCGCCGGGTGGTCACGCTGGTCAACCCGCTCTCCGACGAGGAGCCCGCCCTCCGCACGACGCTGCTGCCTGGCCTGCTCGGCGCGCTGCGCCGCAACGACGGCCGCGGCTCGCACGACCTGGCGCTGTTCGAGACCGGGCTGGTCTTCCATCCCCGGGCTGCCGGCTCCGGCGAAGCGGGGGAGACCCCGGCGGCCGCGGAGCCGACGGCCGCCGTCCGGCTGCCCGTCGACCGGCGTCCCACCGACGCGGAGATCGCCGCGCTCACCGAGGCGCTGCCCGAGCAGCCGCGGCACGCCGCCGTCGTCCTCGCGGGCGCCCGCGAGCAGACCGGCTGGTGGGGCACGGGCCGCCCGGCCGACTGGGCGGACGCGGTCGAGGCCGCGCGGCTGCTCGCCCGCGAGACCGGGACCGAACTGCTCGTCCGCAAGGGGCAGTACGGCCCCTGGCACCCCGGCCGCTGCGCCGAACTGGCGGTCGTCGTGGACGGCGCCGAGCAGGTCATCGGGTACGCCGGTGAGTTGCACCCCGGTGTTCTCAAGAAGCTCGGCCTGCCCCCGCGCACCTGTGCGATGGAGCTGAACCTGGACGTCCTGGAGCAGGCGGGTGCCGGACTCGTGACGAGCCCGCGCATCTCGACCTTCCCGGTGGCCACCCAGGACGTGGCCCTGGTCGTCGACGCGGGCGTGCCGAGCGCCGACGTCGAGGCCGCGCTGCGCGAGGGAGCGGGTGAACTCCTCGAGTCCATCCGGCTGTTCGACGTCTACGAGAACGCCGAGCAGCTCGGGGCGGGCCGCAAGTCGCTGGCGTACGCGCTGCGTTTCCGCGCGGCGGACCGGACGCTGACGGTGGACGAGGCCTCGGCCGCCCGGGACGCGGCGGTCAACGTCGCGGGCGAGCGCATGGGGGCGGTGCTGCGGGGATAGGCGCTCCTGCCTGCATAAATGCGGGCAACCCGAAGCGAGATCACTCATTCGGGTGGCAACAGCCGATGATCTGGCCCTTCCGGGCCATGCCGTCGACAGAATCGGACCGGCCTTTCGGGGTCGGTCCGTCCGCGCTGTCAGGGCTTCCATGGGGGCATCGGCATGATCCGTATCAAGGCGCGGGCACCCACGCGGCGGTCCGCGGCCGGGCCGGTGCGGCGCGGTGTGCGCCGCGCCCGCACCCTGGCCCTGCCCACGCTCTGGGGCGGCGCGGCCATCCTGTACAAGCTGGCCTGCCCGCTCGCCCGGCAGAACGGGATCGGCGCGCGGATCGTCACCTGCGCCGTGTTCTTCGCGGTCGGCACCGGCCTCATCGTCCATGTCCGCCAGGCCCTGCTGCGTGAGCTGCGGCAGGCCCGCCGGGTCGCGGGCGCCGCGCAGAGCGTGCTGCTGCGGCCTCCGCCGGCCCGCCTCGACGGCCTCCGTGTCGCCGCCGGTCAGCTCTCCGCCGACCGCGGCGCGGCCATCGGCGGCGATCTGTACGAGGCGATCGCCACCGAGCACGGCGTCCGGGTGGTGATGGGGGACGTGCGCGGCCACGGTCTCGCCGCGCTGGCCACCGTCGCGGCCGTCCTCGGCAGTTTCCGCGAGGCCGTCCACGACGAGCCCGAACTCGGCTGTGTGCTGCACCGGCTGGACAGGGCCCTGGACCGGCATCTGCGCGAGCGGGCCCACGCCGAGCATCCCTGGGCCGGCCAGGATCCCGACACCCCGGTGGCCGAGGAGTTCGTCACGGTGCTCCTCCTGGAGATCCGCCGGGACGGCGAACTCCGCGCGCTCAACTGCGGCCACCCGTGGCCGTATCTGCTCAGCGGCCACGGCGTCGAGCCGCTCACCCGCGCCGAACCCCTGCCGCCGCTCGGCCCGTTCCCGCTGCCGCGCGAGGTGGACCCCGTGGTCTGCGGTCATCTGCTCACCGGCGATTCCCTGGTCCTGTACACGGACGGGGCGGAGGACGCGCGGGACGCGCGGGGCCGCTTCTTCTCGCTGCCGGGAGTCCTCACGGAAGCGGCCCGCGCCGACCCGGTCTCCCCGCAGACGGTCCTGCGCACGGTCCTCACCTCCCTGCTCCGCCACACCGCCGGCACCCCGACGGACGACATCGCCCTGCTGATCCTCCGGAACGAAGGGGGGAGGGCGCAGCGCGGCGCGCCCTCCAAGAGTGCGGGGAACGGCGCCGCCGGCTGCCCGCAACCCGCGGCCGACGACGGGCATGTGACGACGGGTCCCAGGCCGCACGGCCGAGCCGCCGGCCAGGCCACCGCACTGTACGAGGGGGAGGCGGTGGCCCGGCCGGCCTCTTGCGAGGCATTTCAGTCAACCGACTGAACACGCTGCGCGACAGTGCGCGTACCGCCCGGATGCGCGTACTCCGTTCACACCCCGTGTGAACCCGTACGCACTACGCTGACGACACCAGGCCACCCGGGGGGCATCCATGCAGCCCAACACTCTGCTCGACGCGATCCTGGACGAGGCCGGCATCTCGCACGCCGGTCTTGCCGCCCATGTCAATCAGACGGGCCGGGCGCGGGGCCTCGCGCTCCGTTATGAACACACCGCCGTCGCCCGGTGGTTGAAAGGCCAGCGGCCCCGCGGCCAGGTGCCCGACCTGATCTGCGAGGTGCTCGCCGCCCGGCTGCACCGGCCCGTCACGCTCGACGACATCGGCCTCGGTGTCCCGGGCGAGCCCGCCACTGCGCACGGCACCTCGCTGTCCGGCTTCGTCGAGCGCGCCACCGCGCTGTGGCGCTCCGACGAGCAGCAGCGCCCGCATGTGCTCGGCGCGCCCGCCGTCACCGGCACGCCGGCCGTGATGCCCGTGTGGGAGTGGGAGAACCCGCCCGAGGACGTGGACGTCTCGCGTGGCGGCAGCCACCGGGTCACCTCGGGCGACATCGAGATGCTGCGTGTCGCCCGCGCGCACTACGAGCAGATGTACCGCAAGGCCGGCGGCATCGCGACCCGCACCCGTGTCGTCGGCTTCCTGAACGCCGAGGCGGCCCCGCTGCTGCGGGGCGGCTACGCCGACGCCACCGGCCGTCAAGTGCACCGGGCCACCGGCGGGTTGGTGGCGATCGCGGGCATCTGCGCCTACGACTCCGACGCGCACGGACTCGCCCAGCGCTACTTCCACCAGGCGCTCAGGCTGGCGAAGGCCAGCGGGGACCGGGGACTCGGGGCGTATGTCATCGCGCTGCTGGTCAACCAGGCGCTGTTCACGCGGGAGTACCGGCAGGCGGTCGCCTTCGCCGAGGCCGCGCTGCGCGCCGCGGGCAAGCACATCACCCCGGCCCTCGCCTCGGATCTGTACGCGATGCAGGCCAAGGCGTACGCCCACCTCGGCGACGGCACGAGCGCCCTGTCCTGCATCCGGCGGGCCGAGACGGCCGCCGAACGCATCCGCCGCGGATACGAACCCGACGAGACCGGCTATGTCCAGCCGGGGCTCGTCAATGTCCAGGTGGCCGAGGCGCTGCTCAGCCTGGGCGAGTTGGCGGCGGCCCGGGAGCACGCCGCGGCGGCCGTGGGCAACCCGGCCCACGACCGGGGCCGGGTGCACCGGCTGGCCATGCTCAGCACCATCGAACTCCGTCAGGGCAACGCGGACACCGCGGTGGCCACGGCGGTGCAGATGGCCGAGCAGGCCCGCGGCATGGAGTCCCAGCGGCTGCGCGACCGACTGCGCGCGGTGCGCGAGCACCTGGCGCGCAGCGGCTGCGCCGGAACCGCCGAGGCCGCCGAACTCATCGACGGGGCGCTGCGCGTCCCGTTGTAGGCCAGTCCAAGCCACTGCTGCGATATTGCCACCTACTCGGCGGAAGGTGGCAGAACCGTGCAGTGGACGAAACAGAACGAACAAACTGTGTATGCAAATCGCTGGTTCAGCGTCAATCTCGCAGATGTCGAGCTGCCGGACGGCCGGCACCTGGACCACTTTCTGATCCGGCTGCGGCCCGTGGCCGTGGCGACGGTGGTGAACGAGGCCAACGAGGTACTCCTGCTGTGGCGCCACCGGTTCATCACGGACAGCTGGGGGTGGGAACTCGCGGCGGGCGTCGTGGAGGACGGCGAGGACATCGCCCGCGCGGCTGCCAGGGAACTGGAGGAGGAGACCGGCTGGCGGCCGGGACCCCTGCACCATCTCATGAGCGTGGAGCCGTCCAACGGCCTCACCGACGCGCGCCATCACATCTACTGGGCCGACGAGGGCGAGTACATCGGACACCCCGTGGACGACTTCGAGTCGGACCGGCGGGAATGGGTCCCCCTCAAGCTCGTCCCCGACATGGTCGCCCGCGGCGAGGTCCCGGCCGCCAACATGGCCGCCGCGTTACTCCTGCTGCACCACCTCAGGCTCGCGGGCTAGGCGCTCCGCCGCTCAGCGGGCCAGCACCTGCCAGACCGTCACGACGAGCGCTCCCAGGGAGATGAGCGCGGCGACCGAGGGCAGCGGCCAGCGCGCGTGTTCCAGCGAGGTCATACGGGTGTTCAGTTCGTCCAGCTCCTTGGCGGTCTCCTTGGTGCGATGACTGAGCAACGCCAGACCTCCCTCGACACGGGCGTAGGCCACGTCGAGGCGGCGCCGTAACTCTGCGAGTTCTCCAGGGACCACGGGATGCTTCGGATCGGCGGTCACGGGTCCACTCCTTTCCGTAGTCGAACGTGGGGGTTGCACATCCTTTGCATGCGCATGAGGAGTCAACTCGCCTGGTGGGCACGTGGGGAGCGTGTGCGACGGGCATATGCGGGTCCGGTGCGCACACGGTGTGTGAAACGGACGGGCCCGGCACCGCATCCGGTGCCGGGCCCGTGTCATGTCGCTCCGGGTAATCAGCCGGATGAGCTCCAGCTCTGCCCACAGCCGTCGCGGGCCGCTCTCGTGCACGACCGGGGAGTCGAGGTGGGCGTAGTCGCCGCCGTCGGGGGTCTTGTCCGCGGTGAGGATCAGCCCGGTGCCGGCGATCGTGGTCACGAGCCGGCCACCCGGCCGCAGTGCCCGCAACTAGGAGGCCAGGACGGGCCGCACGGACACGGTGGACACGATCCGGTCGTACTCGCCGGGCAGCGGCCCCGAGCTGGAGTGTGGTTCAGCTGCTGGCGGTCAGGGTCCGCAGTCGGTCCAAGGTCTCGTGGATGACTTCTTGCAAGCCTTGCTCCTCGGTGGTGCCGACCCATCGCGAGAAGGCGACGCGGAACACGACAATGCTCGTCTCGGCGGCCAGACTGGCCTCGAAGTCGCCGATGCCTCGCTGTCGCAACCTGTCGGCCAGGGCGGCCGACATGGATGCGAGCTTGATCAACTCGCGTTCGCGGAGATCGGCGTTGGCCATGATCACGCTCTGCCGCATCCGCGCGAGCTCACGGTCGCCTATGTCCGCCACCATCGTCTGCTCGAAACCGCGCTCCAGATAAGCGCATCCAGTACCGTACGGCGGTCCGGAGGTCATGCGGCTGGAGGAGTTCGAGCCGGCTCGTCCGCGTTCCGGCGAGGTGCTGGTCCGCGTGCGGGCCGCGGCGGCCAATCCGATGGACGGGGGGATCCGTAGCGGGCCATGAAGGTGGTGACGGGGCGGACGTTCCCGCGCGGGTTGGGCCACGACTTCGCGGGCGTCGTCGAGGCTGTCGGCCCGGGCGTCTCCCGCCTCGTCGTCGGCGACGAAGTGCTCGGCGAGGCATCGATCAAGGCGTCGGGTGCCTTCGCCGAGATGGTCCTCGCCGAGGAGAAGGGGGTTGTGAAGAAGCCCTCGAACCTCTCCTACGAGGAGGCCGCCGCCCTCCCGACCGTGGGGCTCACCGCCTTTCAGGCCATGGCCAAGAAGGGGAAGCTGCAATCCGGACAAGTCGTTTTCATCCACGGGTGCCTTGGCGGAGTGGGCCGATCCGCCGTTCAGATCGCCTTGGCGCGTGGTGCCTCGGTGGGAGGCAGCTGCCGCGCTACCGCTGCGCAGGACGCTCACGACCTCGGTATCGACCCGATCGTCGAGTTCGACTTCGACCCGACGGTGCTCAGCAGGCGATTCGACCTCGTCCTCGACACTGCCGACACGCTCCCGATCGATGCAGCGAAGAAGATGCTGAAGCCGGGCGGACGCATCATCAGCATTCACCCCACACCCGCGAACATCGCGAGGAGTGCGCTGCCGGGCCCGTGCAGCGTCTTGATCGCGAGGCCCGTGACGGGGGACCTGGAGGAGGTCGCGCGCGCCGCTGGACGGGGCACACTGCGCGTGCCGATCGTCCGCACGGTGCCACTCACGGAAGCAATCGCTGCACTCACAGAGCACGAACGCAACGGCACGCCCAAGGGCGGCAAGCTCATCATCACGACCGAATGACCGCGCGGGCGCTGTTGCGGCGGTGGTGTGCGCTGCGGGCATTGGCGGGGTCGAGGAGGTCGCCGCCGCGGGAGAGCGGGGCGGCGTGGTGGAGGGGGAAGGCGTCGCGGTGGCGTTGTGCGGCACGGCCGGTGAAGTCGTAGCGGATGGGCTGGCCGCACCACCAGCAGGGCAGGAGCAGGGCGAGCTGGGCGGCGAGAGCGTTGAACGCAGTGACGTACTGGTTGGCGGCACGCAAGGTGGTGTCGTCATGAGATCTGTTGTGTCCGGGCATGCCGGCAGCAGGATGCCCGTGGCCATGAGTGATCATTTCTGTCCTCTACGCAGAACGATCAAGCAGGAGCCACGGGCTTGCTCAGCGATGCGACGTTGCTGCTCGGCCTCGACGGGTGTCGGTCGTTCGGGCCGAGCAGCTGGCCGACGTCAGCCGGGGCTGGTACCTGACATCATGCCCAGGCCGAGATCTGCGGTTCCGTCGGTGCCGGTCGACCACAGGCTGCCGGTGTTGGCCTGGAACAGGACTTGATACCAACTATTGATGGGGAGGCGGATGCCACCCTGGATGTGGGGGCTGGTACCTGGCATCATGCCCAGGCCGAGGTCTGCGGTTCCGTCACGGCCGGTCACCCACAGGTTTCCGGTGTTGGCCTGGAACGCCACCTGGTAACCATTCAAGACCCTGGCGATGCTGGGGCTGGTGCCTGGCATCATGCCCAGGCCGGAGTCACGGGTTCCGTAAGTGCCGGTCGTCCACAGGGTGCCGGTGTTGGCCTGGAACGCGATCTCAGTGTTGGAGATGCTGGGGCTGGTACCTGGCGCCATCCCCAGGCCGAGGTCTGCGGTTCCGCGACTGCCGGCCGTCCACAGGCTGCCGGTGTTGGCCTGGAACGCCACCTGAAAACCGCCCTCGACGGACGTGATGTCGGGGCTGGTGCCACGCATCATGCCCAGGCCCCAGTCTCCGGTTCCGGCACTTCCGGCCACCCACAGGGTGCCGGTGTTGGCCTGGAACGCGATCTGATAGCCGCCGCTGGCGAGGGCCGTGATGCTGGGGCTGGTGCCTGGCATCATGCCCAGGCCGAGGTCTGCGGTTCCGTAATGGCCGACCGTCCACAGGGTGCCGGTGTTGGCCTGAAATGCGACCTGATAACCACCACCATTACCGGCGGCGATGATGCTGGGGCTGGTGCCCTTCATCATGCCCAGGCCGGTGTCGTAGGTGTTTCCGGCTCCGTCGGTCACCCACAGGGTGCCGGTGTTGGCCTGGAACGCCTTCGGCCGACCGTCAATATTCTTCGCAGACCTGGGCTCGCTGGGAGCGGTCGGTTTGGCCATGCCTGAGGCCTTGTGCGACTTGATGTGCGTGCCTGCCGGGGCGCTCGCCGACGCCGCCAGGGCAGGGGGCGCCACGGCCGCAGCCATTGCCATCAGTAACATCAGGACGATCGACCGCGCGGCACTGCGCAGCGCGTCAGGCGGTATCCGTCTCATGATCCATCTCCTGGGGTGTCTTCACCGTCCCCCCTGCTCAAGAGCCGGCATCCGATGACAGTGCTGCCTGCAATGGCGATCGAGAGCAGTCGATCCGATGGACGCCATTGATGCACCACCCACAAAGAGCCGCCCAGCCCCCTTTGTGTGATGAACAGGTAATCCGAACGAATGGTGCCTGCCTGGGCTGACGCCGCAATCACGGGCAGGCGCAGCGGGCCCCGACGTGACCGGGAATTGCGGGGCAGGGCCGGTTCCTGGCGCTCGGCTACGCGGTTTGGGTGCCGGTGAGGCGGCGGCGTACTGGTGGAGTGTCTGTATTGGATCGGTGCGCAATTCCTTCGCCAGTCGGGCTCGATGCGAGTGCCTGAACGGTGACTGTGGCGACTGCGAGAGGAGCAGAGCAGCGATGCCATCGCCTCCGATGAAAACCTTTGCGCGGGTCGCCGTCCGGATGATGAGGTGGCACGGTGATCAACCACGATGAGTGGGCGGCTGTCCGACCGCTGACCCTGGCTTGGGTGGGCCGACACCTGGAGGTCGGCGAACGGACCGTCAGAACCGAGGCGTAGGCCCGCAGCCTGCCGGTTGCCGTCTTCGCTCCATGACGGAGCCCTTGACCACCAAGCGGTGGCCGAGGGCTCCGTTGTCCGGGCTGATTACGGTCCGGAGGATGGCGGTGCCGAAGGAGTCGTCGGGCCCGGAGTGGGCGTGTCGTGCTGCTCCTCCACTGCGGGACGGGTCGTCCACCACAGCACGGCCACCAGCCCAACGACGCACGCACCACCGACGAGCATCCCGACCGCAGGGCGTCGAGGGGAGCGAGCCAGGCGCAGCCCCAGCCAGCCGACGCACGCCACGGCGAAGACTGTGATCGTCGAGGTGAGGTCGCCGTTCCTGTAGGTGATCAGCAGGGCGTCGTAGTTGGTGGACAACGCCAAGAGCGTCGCGAAGAGCACCGTGATGACCGCGCACGCGCCTTCCAGCAGGCGCAACACGCGTCGGCTTCTGTCCATGCCGATCTCCCCTCCCCGGCCGAACGCAGGGCCGTCAGTTGGCTGGCGGCACCGACGGCTGGGCCTGGACGTTCTCCGTCACCCGTCCGTCCGCGTCCGTTTCCATGGTGCGAGTCTCCTCGGCCTTCGTGCCGTTGGCGTCCTTGACGACCTTGCCGGCAGCGCCGATCAGCAGCGCAGCGACTGCCGTGCCCATGGCTATGCGTACCTTCTTCACGTGCGCCTCCTGGCTCTGGCGTGGTAACGGCTCGACGAAGTGGGACCCGGGCCAGATGGGGACGTTGCCCCGTACCACGAGCCACCGTAGTAGCCACCTCCGCAAGGCGGAGCGACTCCGAAGTCGTAGCTGAGAGTCATCCACTGGCCGTGGTCGTGGAGGTGGGCGAGGACGGTGTTCAGGTGCACCTTGTCGGCGTCCCCCATGACCTCCAGCAGGAGCTCGCGGGCGGCCTGCCCCGGGGGCTCCGCGGGGGCAGCGGGGACGTCCCCGGCGGCGGGTGCGGGCGTCGGCTTTCCGGCCCGCCGGGCGGCGAGTGTCCAGGTGGCGGTGAGCAGCCGCAGCAGTACTGGTAGAGCGCGTGCATGGCGCTACGTCAGGTACAGCAGGAGGCGGGCGCCCAGGGCGGCGGACGAGGGCGGTGGAGCCGGTGGTGAGTGCTCCGGACGCGCGTCGCACTCGAACCTGCCGCCCACCGGCGCCTCTCTCAACTGCCGTAGTTCTTCAGCCCTTGAGGTGAGTCATAAAGGAGTCGGCAGCAGTCAGGAAGGAAGCCGACGTTCATATGATGAGCGCACTCGCCAGAACCTTTACAGAATCCAGGGGGGATTGTCATATGTCTGGTCACGCGCAGCTTGCGCAGACGGGGCTTCCGACGCTGGCCATCGGGAGTGTCGCTTACCCGCTCGGCGGCTGGATCGCAGCAGCCGCCGTCGTACTCCTCGGAGTGGGGCTCGTCTGCCTCCGCTTCCGGTTCCGCCCCGACCTTCCCGCCGGACAGGCTGCACCCATCAGTCGCAGCAGTCGGCGCCGTAAGGAGTGAGCGGAGAACGTAGCCGTGATCCGGTGCTGGCGGCTCACCGACACCGGTCAGCGACTGTCCTCATGAGCATCGTCGTTCTTCTGCTGGCAACCGCATGGACTGCCCATCACGCAGTCGTAGCCTTCGAGTTCGACCCGAAGACCACCAGCCGCCTGACCATCGTCTGGATCGTCCTCTTCCTCGTCTTCATCCTGCAGACGTTCATGTACCACCTTGAGCGCCCCAGGAAAATGACACCGCGTATCGCCCGGCAACTCAACGAACTGCACGTGGCGATCATCATTCCCGCCTACAACGAGGACCCCGGCTATCTGCAGGCCGGTCTGGAGTCGTTCCTGCGGCAGACACGCCTGCCCAGCTCCGTGCACGTCGTGGATGACGGCTCCAGGAACACGGACTATGCCGACGTCCGAGCCTGGTGGGAACCCGCCGCCCATGCGGCCGGAGTCGAGACGACCTGGCAGCGCGTCCCCAACGGCGGGAAGCGGCATGCCCAGGCCCACGCCGTCCGGGTCAGTCCCGACGCCGACATCTACATCACCTGTGACTCCGACTCGATCTTCGCGCCGAACGCGGTGGAGCAGGTACTCATCCCCTTCGCCCGGCCGCGTGTGCAGTCGGTGGCCGGGCTCATCGTGGCCGCGAACGTCCGCGCGAACTGGCTGGTGAGGATCACCGACCTGTGGTTCGTCGTCTGCCAGCTCGTGGACCGCTCCGGCCAGAGCGCGGTTGGCGCCGTCATGGTCAACTCGGGTCCGCTCGCCGCCTACCGGGCGGCCGTGGTCCGCGACAACCTCGACAGCTACCTCAACGAGACCTTCATGGGCCGCCCCGTGATGTTCTCCGACGACTCGCTGCTCACCCTGTACGCCCAGGAGCGCGGCCTGACCGTGCAGCAGCCGTCGGCGATCTGCTTCTCCGCCATGCCGGAGAGGTGGAAGCACTTCACGAAGATGTACCTGCGGTGGATGCGCGGGTCGACGATCCGCTCGATCTGGCGCGCTCGGTACCTGCCGGTGAACCGGCCCGCGTACTGGCTGCACGCCCTGCGCTGGCTCCAGATGATCCTCACCCAGATGGTCACGGTCTGGATCCTGCTCGTCGAGCCGTTCTACTTCGCCAACATGCCGCCGTCGACCATGCTCGTGATCCCCTTCCTCATCGCCTACGCGCAGGGGCTGCGGTACCTCGGCATCATCCGCTCCGACGTGCGCGTCCGGTACCAGTTCACCACCTGGCTCATGATGCCGCTCGCGGTGGTGCTGGCCTGGACCCACCTGCGCTTCATGCGCTGGTACGGCATCTTCACCTGCGCCAGGACCGGATGGGGGACCCGGCAGAACGGCGCGGAAGTATCCCTCGGTGCTCCGGCCGCCACGGCAGCGCCGGAGCCGGTGCACGCCAAGATGCTCGACCCCTACGACGAGTCGGCCCCGCAGCTCCCGCAGTACCGGGCACCTGCGTCCCCGTCGTACTGAGACCTCCGCCCCCGGACATGTCCCCGCGCTGGGGGTGGCAGGCGTCGCGGGAGATGACGCACCACGTTGGCGGCACACCTACGCCGGCGTGCAGCGCGACGTGCGCGGCGGTGTTCGTGCAGCTCAGCCGTAAGTGTAGAAGCCGGAGCCGGTCTTGCGGCCGAGGCGGCCCGCCTCGACCATGCGCTGGAGCAGCGGGGGAGCGGCGTAGAGCGGCTCCTTGTACTCCTCGTACATCGAGTCGGCGATGGAGACGATGGTGTCCAGGCCGATCAGGTCGGACAGCCTCAGCGGGCCCATCGGATGGGCGCAGCCCAGCTCCATGCCGTTGTCGATGTCCTCGCGGCCCGCGATGCCGGACTCGAACATCCGGACCGCGGACAGCAGATAGGGCACGAGCAGCGCGTTGACCACGAAACCGGACCGGTCCTGGGCGCGGATGGCGTGCTTGCCCAGCACCTTCTCCGCGAACAGCTGCGCGCGGCTGAGCGTGCCCTCGGAGGTGGTGAGCGCCGGGATCAGCTCGACG
Source organism: Streptomyces shenzhenensis (assembly GCF_003688995.1). Classification (GTDB taxonomy): domain Bacteria; phylum Actinomycetota; class Actinomycetes; order Streptomycetales; family Streptomycetaceae; genus Streptomyces; species Streptomyces shenzhenensis_A. The sequence continues at coordinate 244,113 of NZ_PENI01000003.1, forward strand.
AGCTGCTGCACCGGGGCCGGGTTGAAGAAGTGGATGCCGACGACGTGGTCGGGGCGGCCCGTGGCGACCGCCAGCTTCACCAGCGGGATGGAGGAGGTGTTGGAGGCCAGGATCGCGTCCGAGCGGGTCACCACCTGGTCGAGCACCTGGAAGATCTCCGTCTTCACCTGCTCGTTCTCGACGACGGCCTCGATGACCAGGTCGCGGTCCGCGAACTCGCCGAGGTCGGTGGTGAAGCCGAGACGGGCCTGCGCGGAGTCCCGTTCCGCCTCGCTGATCTTGCCGCGCTCGGCGGCCTTGGCCAGGGAGTTGAACAGCCGGGTGCGGCCGATCTCCAGGGCCTCGCCGGTGGTCTCGGCGACCTTGACGTCCAGACCGGCGCGGGCGCAGACCTCGGCGATGCCCGCCCCCATCTGACCGCAGCCGACCACCCCGACGCGTGCGATATCTGAGCTGCCCGTCACATCGTCCCTTTCGCTGATCCACGGCCGGCGCAGGGCCTTTGGGTCGGGCGCCTGCTCCGATCGTGCACGTTACTCCCAAGTATCGAAGATCGATCGTGCGGGTCGGGGCATCCTGGGGCCCCGGACGATCCACGACGGTACGGATCCGCAGTGTATGGGGGTGCGCAGATGAGGCCAGTCTCACGCCGGGTGTTCGCGGCGGCGGCGCTGTCGACGCTGGTGACGGCACCCGGCGCGGCGGCGGCACCCGGCGGCGCGCCGGCCGCGGGCGTCGCGCCGACGCCGGGCGGTGCGGCGGCGCCGGGCGGTGCGGCGGCGCCGGGCAGTGCGGCGGCACCGCGGAGGCGGGACTCCGCCGAGCTGCGGGGTGTGTGGCTGGCGACGGTCGACAACCGCGACTGGCCCACGAAGCCGGGCCTGACCGCCGCCGCACAGCGCGCCGAGCTGATCGCCCACCTCGACCGGGCCGTCCGCGACCGCCTCAACACGGTGATCCTCCAGGTGCGGCCGACCGCGGACGCGCTGTGGCCCTCGCCCCACGAGCCGTGGTCCGAGTACCTCACCGGCACCCAGGGCAGGTCCCCGGGCTGGGACCCGCTGGGCACCGCCGTGGCCGAGGCGCACGCCCGCGGTCTTCAGTTGCACGCCTGGTTCAACCCGTACCGGATCGCGCTGCACGCCGACCCCGCCCGGCTGGTCGCCTCCCACCCGGCCCGCAGGCACCCGGACTGGGTGGTGCGCCACGGCGGCCGGCTCTACTACAACCCGGGCCTGCCGCAGGTCCGCGCCTTCGTGCAGGACGCGATGCTGGACGCGGTGGCCAGGTACCCGGTGGACGCCGTCCACTTCGACGACTACTTCTACCCGTACCCGGTCGCCGGGCAGAGCTTCGACGACGACGCCGCGTACGACGCGTACGGCGGCGGCTTCGTGAACCGGGCGGCCTGGCGCCGCGACAACATCGACAAGCTGGTGCGCGAGACGGCCGCGCGGATCCGGCAGCTCCGGCCCGGCACCCAGTTCGGGATCAGCCCGTTCGGGGTGTGGCGCAACGCGTCCAGCGACAGCCGCGGCTCGGACACCCGGGCGGGCGTGCAGACGTACGACGACCTGCACGCGGACACCCGCAAGTGGGTCCGGGAGGGCTGGCTCGACTACATCGTCCCGCAGGTGTACTGGAACATCGGCTTCGCCGCCGCCGACTACGCCAGACTCGTGCCCTGGTGGGCCGAGGTGGCCAAGGGCACGAGGACACGCCTCTACATCGGCGAGGCGCTGTACAAGACGGGTGCTGCGGGGCAGCCCGCCGAGTGGCAGGACCCGGCCGAGCTGTCCCGGCACCTCACCCTCGCCGCCGGCCACGCGCAGGTGCGCGGGCACGTCTTCTTCGCCGCCCGGGACCTGGCGCGGGATCCGGTCGGGGCGATGGCACGGGTCGTCGCCGACCACTACCGGCAGCCGGCGCAGCCCCCGCGCTGACTACTGGGCCTGGGGTTCCTGGCTCCGGTGACGGATTTCGCAGTCGGGGCCGGGAGCCATCACGGCCTCGTGTCCGTCCGGGAAGCGCACACGGTAGGGCGGGTTGCCCTCGGTGCCCATCACTTCGACGACCTCCGAGACCTGGTCGTGCTGGCCGACCACCCTGCCGTGCTGGACAAGCTGGTCGCCCACGGTTGCACGCATCTGCGGGCCTCCTCACGAACGTGATCGTTGGGTGACGGCGATGCACACGAGCACCGCGGCGGCGGTCAGCGGGGCAGCCGCCGTGAGGTGCTCGCCCAGCAGCAGCACCGACCACACCAGTGTGAGCAGCGGTTGCGCCAACTGCAACTGGCTGGCCCTCGGGATGCCGATGGCCGCCATGCCCCGGTACCAGACGACCAGACCGAGGAACTGCGAGCCCGCCGCGACCCACAGCAGCCCGGCCACGCCGTGCGCGGTCAGCCGCACGGGCTCGTACGACAGCGCCAGCACGGCGGCCGGCACCGTCAGCGGCAGACACAGCACCAGGGCCCAGCCGATGACCTGCCATCCCGGCATGACCCGGGCCAGCCGGCCGCCCTCGGTATAGCCGGCCGCGCACACCAGCAGTGCCGCGAACAGGAAGCCGTCGGCGGCCGTGAGCGATCCGCCGCTCTGCTGCACGGTGAAGGCGAGTACCGCCGCCGCGCCCGCCAGCGCCGCCGCCCAGAAGGTGCGGGAGGGGCGGGTGCCCATGCGCAGGGCCGACAGCAGCGCGGTGGTCAGCGGCAGCAGGCCGACGACGACGGCGGCGTGCGCGGTGGTGGAGGTCTCCAGGGCGAGCGTGGTCAGCAGCGGGAAGCCGAGCACCACCCCGGCGCCGACCACGGCGAGGCCCGGCAACTGCCCGCGGTCGGGCAGCGGGATGCGCCCTCGCGTCCGCCCCCGCTCCCGGGACGCGCCGGCCACGCACAGACAGCAGCCCGCGATCACCGCGGCCAGCACGCTGCGGACGGCCACCAGGGACCAGGGCCCGAAGCCCTCAAGGCCCCAGGCGGTGGCCGGAAAAGTGAGGGAGAAGGCGACGACGCCCAGGGCGGCCTGGAGGGTGCCGAGGCCGACCTGCTCGCCGGGGCCGGTGACCGCTATCCGGGTGCGGTCAGTAGCGCTACTCTTTACTCTCATGCACGAGCGTAGCAGCGTCGGTGAACTGGCGGAACGGCTGCGACAGGAGCTCGACCGCTATCCACCGGGTGGAAAGCTCCCGTCGAGCCGGTCCCTCGTCGAACGGTTCCGGGTGAGCCCGGTGACGGTCTCCCGGGCCCTGGCGCAGCTGTCAGCCGAGGGGCTGGTGGTCACCCGGCCCGGCGCCGGGGCGTTCCGGGCGCGGCCCCGCACCCCGGCCGCGCCCGACGGGGACACCTCCTGGCAGGAGGTCGCGCTGAGCGCCGACGGCGCCGCCGACCTCGTGCCCCGCACCGTCGACGCCTCCGGGGTCACCGTCTGCCTCGCCGCGCCGCCGCCCGGCGTGCTGGAGTTCAACGGCGGCTATCTGCATCCCTCGCTGCAGCCCGAGCGGGCCATGGCGGCGGCGCTCGCCCGCGCCGGGCGTCGGCCCGGTGCCTGGGAGCGCCCGCCCTTGGAGGGCCTTCCCGAGCTGCGGGAGTGGTTCGCGCGCGGCATCGGCGGCGGCGTCACGGCGGCCGAGGTGCTGGTAGCGGCGGGCGGACAGACCGCGCTCGCCACCGCGCTGCGGGCGCTCGCCCCGCCCGGCGCGCCGGTGCTCGTCGAGTCGCCGACCTACCCGGGCATGCTGGCGCTCGCCCGCGCGGCCGGGCTGCGCCCCGTGCCCGTGCCGGTGGACCCGGACGGGGTGCGGCCGGAGCTGCTCGCCGACGCGTTCCGGGCGAGCGGCGCCCGGGTCTTCGTCTGCCAGCCCCTGTTCCAGAACCCGACAGGCGCCGTGCTCGCGCCCGACCGGCGGGCCGAGGTGCTGCGGATCGCCCGGGCGGCCGGCGCCTTCGTGATCGAGGACGACTTCGTGCGCCGGCTGGTGCACACCGACGCCGGGCCGCTGCCGCGACCGCTGGCCGCGGACGACGCGGACGGCGTCGTCGTGCATGTCGGCTCGCTGACCAAGGCGACCTCGCCCAGCTTCCGGGTGGGCGCGCTGGCCGCGCGAGGTCCGGTGCTGGAACGGCTGCGCGCCATCCAGGTGGTCGACACGTTCTTCGTGTCACGGCCGCTCCAGGAGGCCGCGCTCGAACTCGTCGGCTCGCCCGCCTGGCCACGTCATCTGCGTGCCCTGTCGGCCGAGTTGACCGCCCGGCGCACCGCCATGACGACGGGCCTGCGGCTGCGGCTGCCCGAACTCGCCCTGCCGCACGTCCCGTCCGGCGGCTACCACCTGTGGCTCCGCCTGCCCGACGGCACCGACGAGGCCGCCCTGACCGCCGCGGCCCTGCGCGCGGGCGTCGCCCTCACTCCGGGCCGCCCCTACTTCAGCGCCGAACCTCCGGCGCCGCACGTCCGGCTGAGCTTCGCCGCGGTCTCCGGAACCGCGGACATCAGCGAGGGACTTCGGCGGCTGCGCACGGCCTGCGACGAGGTCCTCTAGCCGGAGCCCGCCGGCGGGAATCCGATCGACGTGCGTGCGGCAGGCCGGCAGCATCGCCGCATGAACGACGCATACGGGCTGCCCGAGGGATACGAGTTCTCCGCCGACCGCGAGCGCGTCGACATCGAGCGCGTGCACGGGTGGCTGTCGACGGACGCCTACTGGGCGAAGGGCCGCCCCCGCGAGAAGCAGGAGACCGCGGTCGCCTCCTCGCTCAACTTCGGGGTGTACGACACGGTGTCGGGTGCGCAGGTCGCGTATGCGCGCGTGGTGACCGACCGGGCGCTGTTCGCCTGGCTCGCCGACGTGTACGTCGAGCCGTCGGCGCGTGCCAAGGGCATCGGCACGGCGCTGGCCGGGGCCGTGGTCGAGCACCTGCGGCCGTTCGGGCTGCGCCGTCTCCTGCTGGCCACCGACGACGCGCACGGGGTCTACGCGAAGCTCGGCTTCACCCCGCTCCACCGGCCGGACCAGTGGATGGTGCACGTATTCGAGTAACGTCCCGGGCACCCTCGGTATCCGCCAGGCAGGCCCTCTTGACCTGGGTACTTGAGCGGCACACCATCACCGCATGCCACTTCGGGTGACGTTCGTCGCCGCCGCGCGCAGTTCACCGCTGCTCGCCGAGCGCTTCGAGGACGACCGACCGCTGGACCAGGCGGGCTGGGACGAGGTGCTGCGGGGCGCGGGGGAGTTACGGCCGCTCGCGGCGGCCGACCTGCGCTACTGCTCGCCGACTCCCCGCAGCCGGGCGACCGGTGACGCCCTGGGATATGCGCCCCTGGTGCAACTCGCCCTGCGGGACTGCGACATGGGCCGGTGGCGGGGGCTCACCCTGGGCGAGGCGATGGCCCGGGAGCCGGCGTCGGTGGACGCCTGGCTCGCCGATCCGCGCTCCACCCCGCACGGCGGTGAGTCGCTGCTGGCCTTCATCTCCCGGGTCGGCGGCTGGCTGGACACCCGGCCCGCCGCCGACGGCCGCATCGTCGCCGTGGCCGAGCCCTCGGTGATCCGCGCGGCCCTCGTCTATGTGCTGAAGGCGCCGCCCGCGACGTACTGGAACATCGACGTCCGGCCGCTGTCCGCGACCACGGTCACCGGCCGGGCGGGCCGCTGGAACCTCCGCGTCGACGGCGCGCCGGCTCAGGCCGCGCGCCCGTAGTCGGTGACGAGAAGGAGGTCCTTCGCGGGGCCGCCCACACGCCACACCGTCCGCCAGTGGTCCGCGTCCCGGACGGTGAACTCGCCCCGGTAGAGGTCCGCCACGCACGGGTGGTCGGCGACATGGCGGCCGGAGGTCAGGTCCAGGTCGTGGAAGGGCCGCCCGTCGGCGAAGCGGACGTCCGCCGTGCCCGCGACGGCACCCGGCAGAAAGCGCAGGGTCCGCTCGGCGGGCCGCGACACCCCCTGCCAGGTGAACGTGCCGGACTCCTCGTGCAGCAGCCCGCCGCCGGTCAGCGGGCTGAAGACGGTGGTGCCCGCGAAGCGTCCTGCGGCACCGCCCGCCAGATCCCGCACGGTGCGCTCCACGCGCCAGCGCCCGGCCAGATACGTCAGTACGTCCGGCACGGGCCGGAGTCCGCCGTCCGTCGTCATGCCGTCCACGTCCCCATCCCCGCTCACGTCCTGCTCATGCCTTCCTCGTCCCGACCCTATGTCCCGACGCACAGGCACCCGTTCCGGGCAGGCGTCCCCGCGGGCGCCGGTCACCGGGCCGCTCGCCCGTATTCACGTGATGCACACGTTCTCGAAAGCTTTTGTTTTCTCGGTTGTCGGCGGGGATTTTTGCAACGCACGATATTCGGAATTGTGGGCATCAGTTTGCGTTGGTGACACAACCATCCGGAAACCAGGTCCGTCTAACCCGGCGAATCGGCGAAGCGCGGGGATCGACACCCCCGGCCCGGACGCCGTGCGTCCCGAATTTCCTCTGGGGGCCTCCCGAGAATGCACCGCCCGACCCCGCCCGGTGACAGCCGCGTCACCGGGCGAACCGCAGCCCTGCTCGCCGCGGCCCTCACCGTCACCGCGCTCTGCGCGGCCGACGCGCTCGCCCGGTGCTACCCGTTCGGCCCCCGCACCCGCAGCGTCAACGACCTGGGCAACCAGTACGTGCCCTTCCACGCCCACCTCTGGGACCTGCTGCACGGCCGGGCCGACGGCGGGCTCCTCGTCAACTGGCAGTCCGGCTTCGGCGCCAGCTTCCTGCCCGACGTCGGCACCTACCTCGGCAGCCCGTTCGCCCTGCTCGTCGCGGTGTTCCCGCGGGACGAGATCGATCTCGCGGTGTACGTCGTCACCGTGCTGAAGACGGCGGCCGCCGGCGCCGCCATGGCCTGGCTGCTGCTCGCCCTGCGCCCCGGCCGCTGGTGGGCGGCCGGCCTGCTGGGCGCCTCCTACGCCCTGTGCGGCTGGGCCGTGGCCGTCTCCATCTACAACCCGATGTGGATCGACGGCCTGATCGCCCTGCCGCTGCTGTGCCTGGTCGGCGAGTGGACCCTGCGGCGCCGGCGGCCGGTCCTCGGCGTGCTGGTCGTCGCGCTCGCCTGGATCGCCAACTTCTACACCGCCTACATGGCCACCCTCGCCGCCGGACTGGTGCTGCTGCTCCGGCTGCTGCTCGCCGAACTCCCGCGCCGGCAGGCGCTGGCGGCGGCCGGCCGGGCCGTCGGCACCGTCGTACTCGGCATCGGCCTGGCCGCACCGCTGGTGGCGGTCGTGTACTTCGGCACCAAGCACGCCTACCCGGGCCGCGAGGGGCACTTCGTCCCGGTCGCCGTGGACGACCTGCTGGCCCGGCTGCTGCCGACGACGTACAGCTTCAGCACCCCGGCCCTGTACGTGGGCGTCACCGCGCTGCTGCTCGCGCTCGCCCTGCCGTTCCACCGGGCGGTGCCCCGGCGGGTGCGCGCGGGCTGGACACTGCTCGTGATCCTGGTGACCCTGTCGTTGCAGTGGCCGCCCACCCAACTGGTCTGGCACGCCTTCGCCACCCCGCAGGGCAGCGCCTACCGGGAGGCGTTCGTCCTGTGCGCGGTACTGGTCATCGCCGCCTGGCACACCCTCTCCCACGGCCCGCCCGACTGGCGTGCGCTGGGCGCGGCGAGCGCGCTGCTCGCGCTGATCGCCGCCGTCGCGAGCCGCAGCACGCTGGTGCACGGCTACACCTGGGTGGTCCTCCTGCCGGCCGTCGTGGGCGCGCTCGGCGGGCTCGCCCTGCTCGCCACGGAGGGCCATGGCCGGCCGGCCACCGGGCGCCGGAGCGCCGTACTGGCCGGCTGCGCCGTCGCGCTGCTCGTCGGCGGACAGCTCGGCGAGACCGCCGCGACCTCCGCGGTGGCCAGCCGGCAGCGCCTCGACCACCTCGACGACTACGCGCCCTGGGGCGAGCGGCAGCAGCGACAGGCCGACGCGATCGCGGGCGCCGACGGCTGGCCCCGCTACCGCACCGAACCGGGCCGGGACCAGACCGTCGCCAACGACCCGCTGATGGTGGGCGGTCAGGGCGCCCAGTACTACAGCAGTCTCACCTCCGACGTGCTCAGCCGTACCCTCACCGCGCTCGGCGGCGGCTGGACCTCGCGGGGCCGGAGCCTGCAGAGCCTGGACAACCCCGTCACGGACGCGGTCTTCTCCGTCGGCGCGCGGGTGCACTCCCCGCCGGACCCGCACCAGCCCTGGCTGCCGCAGGGCGGCGGCCCGGTGACCGTGTCCCGCGAAGAGGTGCCGCCCCTGGTGACCGTGCGCCCGCCCGGCACCCCGGCGCACACCGGGGTCCCGGCCTTCGGGCCGTCTCCGTACCGCAACCAGGAGCGGCTGCTCGGCAGCCGCGTCTACACCCTGCCCCGCGCGACGCTGCGCACCGGCACGGGCAGTCCGCCGCAGCCCGGCGACACTCGTCGCCAGGGGCTGCTCGTCACCGCACCGGCCCGCGGCACCGACCTGCCCGCGCCCACGATCACGGCGCGCTGTGCGGCCGGCGACCGGGTGTTCCTGTGGGCGCCGCACTTCTCGGGCACCGCGCGGCTGGCCGGCGGCGGGCCGGACGCCCGGTTCCGGTCCGACGCGGAGGGCACCCAGACCGCCGCCATGCAACCGCTCGGTCCGGTTCCGGCCTCCGGGCGGCTGCGGATCGAGCTGACCCCGAACCGGCCGAGCCGGGTGCCGGACAGCGGGGCGGTCGGCTGTCTGGACACCGCCGCGCTGCGCACCGCCGTCGACGGGCTCCGGGCCGGCGCGGCCACCGAGGTGACCGTCGACGACGGCACCCTGCGCGCCGAACTCCCCGCCGGCAGCAAGGGCACCGCCGTCGTCGCGGCGCCGCGGATCGCCGGCTGGCGGTGCGCCGCGGGCGGTGCGGCGGAGCGGCCCGCGGGGGAGTACTACGGGCTGATCGCGGTGCCCCTGGACGGCTCCGCGACCAGTCTGAGCTGCACGTTCCACCCGCCGGGACTGCGGCTTGGCGCGATGGCGGGGGGCGCCGCGCTGCTGACCCTGATCCTGCTCTGCGTCCTCGGCGCCGTCCGCCGGCGGCGGGCCGCGGCACCGCGGACGCCCACGCCCGAACAGCCCGAGCGCCTCACCCACGCTCTGTGACCCGCCCCAGGGGGGAAGAACCCATGCTCATCTCGATCGTCGCGCCCTGTTACAACGAGGAGGACGTCCTCGGACGCTTCCACGAAGCGGTGCAGAAGGTCGCGGAGGAACTGCTGCCGCTCGGCCACGACGTACAGTTCGTGTACGTCGACGACGGCAGCCGCGACCGGACGCTGGTCGTCCTGAAGGAACTCGCCGATCTCGACGCGCGGGTGCGGTACGTCTCGTTCAGCCGCAACTTCGGCAAGGAGGCGGCCCTGCTCGCCGGTCTGCGGCTCGCCACCGGGGACTGCGTCGTCGTCATGGACGCCGACCTCCAGCACCCGCCAGAACTGATCAAACGCATGGTGGAGCTGCGTGGACAGGGCTACGACCAGGTCATAGCCAAGCGCACCAGGACGGGCGAGGGGATCGCCCGTACTCTCACCGCCCGGCTGTACTACCGGACGGTCAACCGGCTCGTGGACGTGGAACTCGTGGACGGCGTCGGCGACTTCCGGCTGCTGTCGCGGCGCGTGGTGGACGCGGTCCTCGACCTCACCGAGTACAACCGCTTCTCCAAGGGGCTGTTCGCCTGGGTGGGCTTCCCCAGCACCACCTTCGCGTACACGAACGCGGTGCGCGCCCACGGGCGCAGCTCCTGGACGCTGCGCGGCCTGCTCAACTACGGCCTCGACGGACTGCTCTCCTTCAACAACCGGCCGCTGCGCGCCGCCCTCTACCTGGGCATGGGGCTGCTGCTGTGCGCGGGCGTGTACACGGCGTGGATCGTGGGCGCCGCGCTCGTCAACGGCGTGGACACGCCCGGCTATGTCACCATCATCACTGTCGTCACCGCCCTCGCCGGGGTGCAGATGATCATGCTCGGGGTCATCGGCGAGTACACCGGCCGGATCTACTACGAGGTCAAGGGGCGCCCGCACTTCCTGGTCAAGGCGACCAACGTGGAACGGACGAAAGACCTCATCCCTTGATGCGTACCGCGACGCCCCGCCCGATGCCCCGCCCGATGCCCCGCCCGGCGGCCCGGCCGCTGCCGCGCCAGATCCTCACCTTCGCCGTCGTCGGCGTCGTGAACACGGGTACGTATTACGGACTCTACTTGTTGTTCCTGATGCGTTTGCCGTATCTCTTCGCGCATGTATTCGCATTCCTGCTGAGTATGACCGGTTCCTTCTTTCTCAATGCCCGGTTCACCTATCGCACACGGCCCACCTGGCGGAAATTCCTGCTGTTCCCGCTGACGAATGCCACCAATTTCGTGATCACCACGGCGGGTGTGTATGTGATCGTCGGTGTGCTGCACGCGGGCAGCCGGTTCGCGCCCCTGCTCGCGTCCATGGCGGCGATTCCGGTGACCTTCGTGGTCTCCCGCTGGGTCATGCTGCCCCGGGTCCCCGAAGGGGACCCTGCATAGGACCCCGCATAGGATTGCATAAACGTGCAGCGAAACGTATAGTCATGCCATCGAGGAGGAGGGTGTCATGGCGGTACGTGCGGCGGTGGCCGGAGCGAGCGGATACGCGGGCGGAGAGGTCCTGCGGCTGCTCCTCGCGCACCCCGAGGTCGAGATCGGTGCCCTGACCGGCAACTCCAACGCCGGCCAGCGGCTCGGCGCGCTCCAGCCGCACCTGCTGCCGCTGGCCGACCGGGTGCTGGCCGAGACCACCGCGGATGCCCTCGCCGGGCACGACGTGGTCTTCCTCGCCCTGCCCCACGGGCAGTCCGCCGCCGTCGCCGAGCAGCTCGGACCCGATGTCCTCGTCGTCGACATGGGCGCCGACTTCCGGCTCCAGGACGCCGCCGACTGGACGCGGTTCTACGGTTCCGAGCACGCCGGGACCTGGCCGTACGGGCTTCCCGAACTGCCGGGCGCCCGCGCCGCGCTGGAGGGTGCCAAGCGCATCGCGGTACCCGGCTGCTATCCGACCGCCGTCTCGCTCGCCCTGTTCCCCGCGTACACGGCGGGCCTCGCCGAGCCCGAGGCCGTGATCGTCGCCGCCTCCGGCACCTCCGGCGCCGGCAAGGCACCCAAGCCGCACCTGCTGGGCAGCGAGGTCATGGGATCCATGTCGCCGTACGGCGTCGGGGGCGGGCACCGGCACACGCCCGAGATGATCCAGAACCTCAGCGCCGCGGCCGGCGAGCGGGTCGCCGTCTCCTTCACCCCGACCCTCGCGCCGATGCCCCGTGGCATCCTCGCCACCTGCAGCGCGAAGGCACGCGGGCCGGTCACCGCCGAGTCGGTGCGCGCCGCCTACGAGAAGGCCCTCGCCGACGAGCCGTTCGTCCATCTGCTGCCCCCGGGACAGTGGCCCGCCACGGCGTCCGTCCACGGTTCCAACGCCGTTCAGATCCAGGTCGCGTACGACGCCGCCGTGGGACGCATCATCGCGATCAGCGCCATCGACAACCTGACCAAGGGCACCGCGGGCGGCGCCGTCCAGAGCATGAACATCGCCCTGGGGCTCGACGAGACCACCGGGCTCTCCACGATCGGAGTCGCACCGTGAGCCGGGGGTACCTCCCGGCGGCGGCCGCGGGAGCCCGTGGCACCGCCGGGCCGCGGACGACCGGAGGCACCCCCCGGGTTCCCGAGGCACCGGGGGAGCCAGCCGCACCGCTGCGCCGCACGGGCGGAGAAGCGAACAAGGAGATGCAGTGAGCGTCACGGCAGCCAAGGGATTCACGGCGGCGGGCATCGCCGCCGGGATCAAGCAGAAAGGCACCCCGGACCTGGCCCTCGTGGTCAACGACGGGCCCCGCCGGGCCGCCGCGGGGGTCTTCACCTCCAACCGCGTGAAGGCCGCCCCGGTGCTCTGGTCCGAGCAGGTCGTCAGGGGCGGCCAGGTCTCGGCCGTCGTCCTCAACTCGGGCGGCGCCAACGCCTGCACGGGCCCGCAGGGCTTCCAGGACACGCACGCCACCGCCGAGAAGGCGGCCGAGGCCCTCGGCCGGGGCGCCGTCGAGGTGGCCGTCTGCTCCACCGGCCTGATCGGCGTGCTGCTGCCCATGGACAAGCTCCTGCCGGGCGTCGAGGCCGCCGCCGCCCAGCTCTCCGAGCACGGCGGCGAGAAGGCCGCCATCGCCATCAAGACCACCGACACCGTGCACAAGACGTCCGTGGTCACCGGGGCGGGGTGGACCGTCGGCGGCATGGCCAAGGGCGCCGGCATGCTCGCCCCCGGCCTCGCCACCATGCTGGTCGTCCTCACCACGGACGCCGTCGCCGACGACGGAACACTGGACCGGGCGCTGCGCGCCGCCACCCGGGTCACCTTCGACCGGGTCGACTCCGACGGCTGCATGTCCACCAACGACACCGTGCTGCTGCTCGCCTCCGGCGCCTCCGGCGTCACCCCGGAGTACGCCGAGTTCGCCGAGGCCGTACGGCAGGTCTGCGACGACCTCGGCCGGCAGCTCATCCAGGACGCCGAGGGCGCCAGCAAGGACATCAAGGTCGAGGTGGTGGGCGCCGCCACCGAGGACGACGCCGTCGAGGTGGGCCGCTCCATCGCCCGCAACAACCTCCTCAAGTGCGCCATCCACGGCGAGGACCCCAACTGGGGCCGCGTCCTGTCCGCCATCGGCACGACCGCCGCCGCCTTCGAACCCGACCGGCTCAACGTCGCCATCAACGGCGTCTGGGTGTGCAAGAACGGCGGCGTCGGCGAGGACCGCGACCTGGTCGACATGCGCTACCGAGAGGTGCACATCGTGGCGGACCTCGCGGCGGGAACCGAGACCGCCACGATCTGGACCAACGATCTGACCGCCGAATACGTCCACGAGAACAGCGCCTACAGCTCATGAGCAACGGAACCACGCGTAAACACAACGCGCTGCCCAAGGCCCGGATCCTCGTCGAGGCACTGCCCTGGCTGACCCGGCACCACGGAAAGACCGTCGTCATCAAGTTCGGCGGGAACGCCATGGTGGACGAGGAGTTGAAGGCCGCGTTCGCCCAGGACGTGGTGTTCCTGCGGCACGCCGGCCTCAAACCGGTCGTGGTGCACGGCGGCGGCCCGCAGATCAGCGCCGCGCTCGACCGGCACGGCATCGTCAGCGAGTTCAAGGCCGGCCTCAGGGTCACCACCGAGGACGCCATGGACGTCGTACGCATGGTGCTCGCCGGGCAGGTGCAGCGCGAGCTGGTGGGGCTGCTCAACCAGCACGGGCCGCTCGCCGTGGGCCTGACCGGCGAGGACGCGCACACCATGACCGCCACCAAACACCTGCCCGAGATCGACGGCGAACCGGTCGACATCGGACGGGTGGGCGAGATCACCGCGATCGACACGGGCGCGATCGAGGCCCTGCTCGCCGACGGCCGCATCCCGGTCGTCTCCTCCATCGCCCGCAGCCAGGACGACGGACACGTCTACAACGTCAACGCGGACACGGCCGCGGCGGCGCTCGCCGCGGCCCTGGGCGCCGAAACCCTCATGGTCCTCACGGACGTCGAGGGCCTCTACGAGGACTGGCCGCACTCCGACGAGGTGATCAGCCGCCTCACCGCTTCCCAACTGGAGAAGCTGCTGCCGGAGTTGTCCTCCGGCATGGTGCCGAAGATGCAGGGCTGCCTGCACGCCGTGCGGGGCGGGGTGCGCACCGCCCGGGTCATCGACGGCCGGGTCCAGCACTCGATCCTGCTGGAGATCTTCACCGACGAGGGCATCGGCACGATGGTCGTGCCCGACGAGCAGGAGGGGGACGCCTCATGACGGGCAATCAGGAACTGACCGCGCGGTGGCAGGGCGCGCTCATGAACAACTACGGCACCCCCCGGCTGCCGCTGGTGCGCGGCGCCGGCACGAAGCTGTGGGACGCCGACGGCACGGAGTACCTCGACTTCGTGGGCGGCATCGCGGTCAACGCGCTCGGCCACGCCCACCCGGCCGTCGTCGAGGCCGTGAGCCGGCAGATCGCCTCCCTCGGCCATGTCTCCAACCTGTTCATCGCCGAGCCGCCCGTCGCCCTCGCCGAACGGCTCCTCCAGCTCTTCGGCCGCGACGGCAGGGTGTACTTCTGCAACTCCGGCGCCGAGGCCAACGAGGGCGCCTTCAAGATCGGCCGGCGCACCGGGCGGACCCACATGGTCGCCACCGAGGGCGGCTTCCACGGCCGCACCATGGGCGCCCTCGCGCTCACCGGCCAGCCCGGCAAGCAGGAGCCGTTCCGGCCGCTGCCCGGCGACGTCACCCATGTGCCCTACGGCGACGCGCAGGCGCTGGCCGCCGCGGTCACCGAGGAGACCGCCCTCGTCGTCATCGAGCCCATCCAGGGCGAGAACGGCGTCGTGGTCCCGCCCGCCGGCTATCTGAAGGCGGCCCGCGCGATCACCGCGGCCACCGGCTCGCTGCTGGTCCTGGACGAGGTGCAGACCGGCGTCGGCCGCACCGGGAACTGGTTCGAGTACCAGGCCCACGAGGGCGTCCTGCCGGACGTCGTCACCCTCGCCAAGGGCCTCGGCGGCGGGCTGCCGCTGGGCGCCACGGTCGCCTTCGGCCGCGCCGCCGACCTGCTCGGGCCCGGCCAGCACGGGACGACCTTCGGCGGCAACCCGGTCGCCTGCGCCGCGGGGCTCGCCGTCCTCGACACGATCGCGAACGACGGGTTGCTGGAGAACGTCAAGCGGCAGAGCGAGCGGTTGCGGGACGGGGCCGAGGCGTTGGGGCATCCGCTGATCGCCCATGTCCGGGGCGCGGGCCTCCTCCTCGGTATCGTGCTCACCGAGCCGCTCGCGCCGCAGGCCCAGCAGGCGGCTCAGGAGGCCGGTTTCCTGGTGAACGCGCCCGCTCCCGACGTCGTACGGCTGATGCCGCCGCTGACCCTCGGCGACGACGAGACGGAGGCGTTCCTCCAGGCGCTGCCCGGCATCCTCGACGCAGTCAACGGGGAAGGACGATCCGGAGAATGAGACGACGATGAGTCAGGAGCAGGACCACGGGCAGGACAACGAGCAGGCCGCCGGGCCCGCCGTGCCGCAGACCCGGACCGCGCGGCACCGCCGGATCGTGGACATCCTCAACCGGCAGCCGGTGCGGTCGCAGAGCCAGCTGGCGAAGCTCCTGTCCGACGACGGGCTGAGCGTCACCCAGGCGACGCTCTCCCGGGACCTGGACGAGCTGAACGCGGTGAAGATCCGCAACACCGACGGCGATCTGATCTACGCGGTGCCGAGCGAGGGCGGGTTCCGCACGCCCCGGGCGCCGCTCGGGGAGTCGGCGAAGGAGGAGCGCATGCGGCGCCTCTCCCAGGAGTTGCTGATCTCCGCGGAGGCCTCGGCCAACCTCGTGGTCCTGCGGACCCCTCCGGGGGCCGCGCAGTTCCTCGCGTCCGCCATCGACCAGGCCGAACTGCACGACATCCTGGGGACGATCGCGGGCGACGACACGGTGCTTCTGATCAGTCGGGGGGCGAGTGGGGGGTCGGCTCTGGCCGCCCACTTGCTGCGGTTGGCGCAGAACAGTCACTGAGGTTTCTCGGCGGGTTGCGCAGTTCCCCGCGCCCCTGGGGGTGGGTTGCTGTGGTTGGTTGGGTGCGGGTTGTGTGTGGCTGGTCGCGCAGTTCCTCGCGCCCCTGGGGGTGGGTTGCTGTGGTTGGTTGGGTGCGGGTTGTGTGTGGCTGGTCGCGCAGTTCCTCGCGCCCCTGGGGGTGGGTTGCTGTGGTTGGTTGGGTGCGGGTTGTGTGTGGCTGGTCGCGCAGTTCCTCGCGCCCCTGGGGGTGGGTTGCTGTGGTTGGTTGGGTGCGGGTTGTGTGTGGCTGGTCGCGCAGTTCCTCGCGCCCCTGGGGGTGGGTTGCTGTGGTTGGTTGGGTGCGGGGTGCGTCCGCGCCCCTCGGCATGCTTTGAGGGCAGGGGGTTGGTCAGCCCAGGCGGGTGGGGAGGCCCTCCGTGCAGCGGACCTCGTCGCCTGCTGTGATGAGTAGGGCCTCCACGTCCGGGAGGGACTCCAGCCAGCTCAGTCCGGCCCGCGAGCCCATCGCGAACGCGGCCGTGGCCCAGCAGTCCGCCCAGGTCAGGCGGGGAGCGATCACGGTCACCGCCACCAGGTCCGTGACCGCCGTACGCCCGGTCCGCGGGTCCACGATGTGTGCCCCGCGCTCCGCCGTCCCGGACGTCGCCACCGCCAGCCGGTCCACCCCGGCCGCCGACACCACCGCCGCCAGCCCACCCGGCCGCAGCGGATCCGCCACCCCGACCCGCCACGGCCGGTGCGGCTCGGGCACGCCGAACATCTGCACGTCGCCGCCGCCGTTCACGCTCACCCCGGTCACCCCGGCCGCGGCGAGCCGCCGCGCGGCCCGCTCGGCGGCCCAGCCCTTGACGATCCCGGTCGGATCCAGCTGCCCCCGGTACCTCGTGCTGAACCACCCGTCGCTCGACCGCTCCGCCTCGGCCGCCAGCTCCAGCACCTCGGCCACCTCGGGATCGCAGTCCGCCACGGTCAGCTCGTCCCGGGCCAGCCGGGAGACCTGGCTGTCCTCCCGGTAGGTGCTGAACACCTCGTCGACCCGGTGCAGTCCGGCGACCGCCTCGTCCAGAGCCGCCCGCACGGTCCCCGGTTCCCCGCCGCGGACGTCGAAGGAGAAGACCGTCCCCATGACCTCCTCCGCGTGCCGCACCGCCGCGGGGGTCTCCGCCGGCTCCGCCACCGCGTCAGCCACCGGTCTGGTCCAGCGCGGACTGGAGCGATTGCTTGTAGCCGTTGCTGGTGTAGGTGGCGCCGGATACGGAGTCGATCTGGGCGCTCTGTGCGGCGACGGCCGCTTGGTTCAGTCTGGGTACGGCGAGTGCTGTCTTCTGGTCGCTGGTGCCGCCCTTGGGTGCCTGCACCGCCTCCGCCTCGGTGATCTTCCCGTCGGTGACCGTGATCCGCACCTGGACCGGCCCGTACGGGGTCTGGGCGGCCTCGCCGGTCAGCGTCCGGGAGGTGGTCTGTGCGGCGCCGGAGGAGGGCGCGGCGGGCGACGCGGGCGCGGAATCCGCCGCCTTCACCTTGTCGAGCGCGGACTGGAGCGACTGCTTGTAGCCGTTGCTGGTGTAGGTGGCGCCGGATACGGAGTCGATCCGGGCGCTCTGTGCGGCGACGGCCGCTTGGTTCAGTCTGGGTACGGCGAGTGCTGTCTTCTGGTCGCTGGTGCCGCCCTTGGGCGCCTGCACCGCCTCCGCCTCGGTGATCCTGCCGCCGCTGACGGTCAGGCGTACCTGCACGGCCCCGTACTGGGTCCGGGCCGCGTCACCGGTCACCGTGCCGGATCCGGCGCCCTGCGCTCCGCCCTGAGGCGACTCCTGCGCCGCCGCCGTCTGCTGGGGCGCCGCGCCCGCCGCCGACGCGGAGGCCGGGTCCGAGGCCGGCTTCAGCGTCAGCAGCAGGACGACTCCGGACACGGTGGCCGCCGTGGCCAGCACGACGCGCCGTATGGGGTGGCTCTTCCGCATCTCTTGTGCGCTCCTGATTTCCCGTCGGGTTCCGCTGAGAGTCCGTCGCTCACATTTCGAACGACTCGTGATGGATGCGCCGGGCGGGTACCCCCGCGCCGCGCAGCGCCTCGTACACCGACTGCGCGAACCCGGGCGGGCCGCACATGAAGACGTCGTGCCGGTCGATGTCGGGGATCTTCCGCCGGAGGTTGTCCGCGGAGATGTCCGGCCGTTCCCCCTCCGGGCTGTTGACCGCGTACATCAGCCGGGCGCCGCGCTCCTCGGCGATCGACGCCAGCTCGTCCCACAGCGCCAGGTCCTGCGTGCTGTTGGCCCGGTACAACAGGGTCAGATCGCCGGCCGCGCCTGGCAGCGTCTCGAACAGCGCCCGCATCGGCGTGATGCCGACGCCGCCCGCGACCAGCAGCACCTTGCCGCGGCTGCGCCGGGACGCGGTGAGCGCGCCGTACGGGCCCTCCGCCCACACCCGGGTGCCCGGCCGCAGCTCGCGCAGCCGGGTGCTGTGGTCGCCGATCGCCTTCACGGTGATCCGCAGCATGTCCGGCCGGGGCGCCGCCGACAGCGAGTACGGGTGCGAGCTGAACCGCATGCCCGGCGCCAGGAACCGCCACCGGAAGAACTGCCCGGCCTCCGCGCCCATCCGGTGCAGCTTCCGTCCGCCGATCAGGACCGAGACGATGCCCGGGGTCTCCTCGATCACCGCCTCGACCCGCATCCGGTGCCGCAGGTTGAGCCGGATCGGGGTGAGGATCCGGTACCAGACCAGCAGCGCGGTCACCGAGCCGTACAGCGCGTACCAGACGGTCTTCGCGGTGGGTTCGACGGCGAAGTCGTTGCCGGTGGTGATCTGGTGCCAGAACGTCAGGAACACCGCCGCGTACGTCAGCAGATGGACGTGGTACCAGGTGTCGTACGGCAGCCTGCGGCGGACCGCGCCGATCGAGGTCAGCCCGATGAGCACGAACAGCCCCGTGCCGATGGCGGCCTTGCCCATGTCGGGCAGCTGGTCGATGGATTCGACGGTCTGCTGGACGATGTCGCCGAGCGACCTGCCCGCCTGCAGCGCGTAGCCCCACATGATGAGGACGACATGGGCGAGGACCAGACAGAGCGTGTAGCGGCCGCTCATCGCGTGCCAGCGGGCCACCCGGTCCGAGCCGACCCGCCGTTCCAGCGCGGGGACCCGGGCCATCTGCAGCACCACCAGCGCCATGAGGTAGCCGGCGAGCAGACCCGTGATCCGGCCCGCGTTGAGGATCTTGCTGGTGTCGTCGGCGATGGACGGGGTGTTGTGCCACCACAGCCACAGCACGCCCACCGCGCCCGCCGCGACGACGAGCAGCAACGGGACGGCCGGGGAGCGGCGCGGGCGGATGCGGCGCATCATCTGGCGGCGGGCGGCACGTCCGCCTGCGAGCGTGGTGGTCACGGTTCCTCCGTCGGGGACAGGACCCTTGACCCACAGATACGCGTCATAGCACCCGAGTGTTCACAGCCCCGCGGAGTCCAGCGCGGACTGGAGCGACTGCCGGTAACCGTCGCTGGTGTAGGTGGCGCCCGACACGGTGTCGATCTGCGCGCTCTGCGCGGCCAGCGCCTCCTGCCGCAGCTGGGGCAGGGCGTAGCCACTGATCTGCTGGTCGCGCGGATTGTCCTGCGGGTACACGACGGCCGTGACGTCGGTGAGCCGGCCGCCCCGCACGGTGACCCGCACCTGGACCGGGCCCCAGCGGGTCTGCACCGAGTCACCCGTGACGGTCCTGTCGCCGGCGGCCGGAGCCGTGGCCGACGCGCTCGCGGCACCGGACGGCGCGGGCACCGGCGCACCGGCCGCC
This sequence comes from Streptomyces shenzhenensis, assembly GCF_003688995.1. Lineage (GTDB taxonomy): Bacteria > Actinomycetota > Actinomycetes > Streptomycetales > Streptomycetaceae > Streptomyces > Streptomyces shenzhenensis_A. Next base: position 263,532 of record NZ_PENI01000003.1, read on the forward strand.
ACCGGCGGGTTCGCGTGCGGCTTCAGGGCCAGCAGCAGGACCGTCCCGCAGACGGTCGCGGCGCTCGCCAGTACGACGCGGCGCAGCGGACGGGTCTTCCTCAACGCGTGCACGACGGCCTCACAGCTCGAACGACTCGTGGTGGATACGGCGGTCCGGCACACCCGCGGCCCGCAGCTGCGCGTACACGTCCTCGGCGAAGCCCTGCGGACCGCACAGGTATATGTCGTGCCCGGCGAGCCCCGGGAAGGCGGCGCGCAGCGCCCCGGCGGTCAGCGCCGGGCGTGCGCCGTCGGCCCCGTTGAGGGCGTAGCGCACCGCCGCCCCGCGCCGGCGCGCGATGGCCTCCAACTCGCCGCCCAGGGCGAGGTCCTCGGCCGTCCGCGCCCGGTAGAGCAGCGTCACGTCGCCGGGCAGCGTCTCGAAGAGCGCCCGCAGCGGGGTGATGCCGACGCCGCCCGCGATCAGCAGCGACCTGTGCGCGGTGCGCCGGTCCGCGGTCAGGGAGCCGTACGGACCCTCCGCCCACACCCGGGTGCCCGGCCGCAGCAGCGGCACGGCCGCGCTGTGCCCGCCGAGCGCCTTGACCGTGATCCGCAGCAGGTCCCCGTGCGGCGGCGCCGACAGGGAGTACGGCGTCGACGTCCGGCCCAGGCCCGCCCCGAGGAACCGCCAGCGGAAGAACTGCCCGGGCCGCACGCCCAGTTCGTCCAGCCGCCGGCCGCGCACGACGACGGAGTACACGCCCGGCGCCTCCCGGTGCACCGACTCCACGCGCAGCCGGTGGCGCAGGTTCAGCCGCACCGGCGCGAGGATCCGGTACCAGCCCACCAGGGCCGCGACGCCCAGGTAGAGCGCGTACCAGGCGGCGGTGGCCGCGGGCTTGCCGGCGAAGTCATCGCCCAGCGCCAGCTGGTGGAAGAAGGCGAGGAAGACGGCGGCGTAGGTCAGCAGATGGAGGTAGTACCAGAACTCGTAACTGGTACGGCGGCGCACGGCGCGCGCGGAGGCGACACCCACCGCGCACAGCAGCGCGCCACCGGCGGTCGCCTTCAGCATCTCCGGGTAGTCGAGGACGACGGTGACCGTCTCGCGGACGAGGGAGGCGTGGTCCTGCGCGGCGTACCCGGCCAGGATCAGCACCACGTGCGCGACCAGCAGACAGACCGTGTACCGGCCCGCCATCGCATGCCAGCGCGCCACCCGGTCCGAGCCGATCCGCACCTCCAGCACCGGCACCCGCGCCATCAGTCCCACCAGCACCGCGCAGGCGTACCCGCACAGCAGACCGGCGATCCGCCCGGCCCCGGTCAGCCAGCCCGCCGCGCCGATGACCGAGCCCGTGTCCGTCCACCACAGGGCGATCACGGCCGCCGCGCCGGCCCACAGCAGCGCCAGCAGCGGGAGCGCCGGGGAGCGCCGGGAGGCGGGCGGAGCGGCCCGAGCCGTCCGCCGCTCATGCACCGCGGCCATGATCACGTCCTCTCTCCCGGCGGGCCCGCACCGCGCACCCCCGCCGGAGCCGCCACTGTGCCGCCGGAACCTCTGAACCGCCTCTGAGCGCAGCCGCGCCCGGCGGACTCAGAGGAAGCTCAGAGCGTTCCCGCTCCCCGCCGCCGCCCGGGATGGGTGATGCTGGAGGGCGAGATGACGACCACCCGCTCCGGCCGCCCCGCGCTGACCCGCCCCGACGGGACACCCCTGCGCGTCCTCGTCGTCGACGACGACCCCGACCTCGCCGAGGTGCTCACCGGCGCCCTGCGCTACGAGGGCTGGGAGGTCCGCGCGGCCGGCGACGGCGCCTCGGCGCTCGCGGCGGCCCGCGAGCTGCTGCCCGACGCGGTCGTCCTCGACGTCCTGCTGCCGGACACCGACGGCTTCGCCGTGCTGCGCCGGCTGCACGAGGTGAAGCCCGACGTCTGTGTGCTGTTCCTCACCGCGCGGGACGCCGTGGAGGACCGCATCGCGGGGATCACCGCGGGCGGCGACGACTACGTCACCAAGCCGTTCAGTCTGGAGGAGGTCGTCGCCCGGCTGCGCGGACTGCTGCGGCGCGCGGGCATGGCCCGGCAGCTGGAGGAGGGCCCGCGGCTGGTCGTGGGCGACCTGGTCATGGACGAGGAGGCCCGTGAGGTGACCCGGGCCGGCGAGCTGATCGAGCTGTCCCCCACCGAGTTCGAGCTGTTGCGCTTCCTGATGCGCAATCCGCGCCGGGTGCTCAGCAAGGCGCAGATCCTCGACCGGGTGTGGTCCTACGACTTCGGCGGCCAGGCCCACGTGGTCGAGCTGTACATCTCGTATCTGCGCAAGAAGCTCGACGCGGGCCGCGCGCCGATGATCCACACCGTGCGCGGGGCCGGCTATCTGCTCAAGCCGGTGCTCGTATGAAGCCGGTGCTGCGGCGTGCGGCGCGGGGGCTGCGGCGGCTGCCGTGGCCGCGTACGCTGCGGGCCCGGCTCAGCGCCGGACTGGTCGTGCTGCTCGCCGTCAGCTGCGCCGCCGTGGGGGTGGCCGCCGTCGTCGAGCTCGACGGCTTTCTCACCCGCCGGCTCGACCAGCAGCTGGCCGACGTCGGGAGCCGGCTCCCGGCCAGCCTGGAGCACCAGGTGCCGAAGCCGAGCGACCACGACGGCGACGAGCACGGCGACACCCGGCGCCAGGTGACCGGCACGTTCGGCGCCCGGCTGGTCGGCGTCCGGGTCACCGACGCGGCCGTCGTGCCGTCCGGCAGCGCCGCCGCCAATCTGCGCGACGTCACCCTGTCCGCCGCGGACGGGGCGCGGCTCGCCGCCCTGCCGGCCGACGGCCGGGCCCGCACCGTGGCCCTGGAGTCGCTGCACGCCTCCTACCGGGCCGCCGCCTACCGGGGCAAGGACGGCGATGTGCTGATCACCGGGCTGCCGCTGGAGCCGGTGGAGGCCGCGGTGCGCCGGCTCGAACTGGTCGCCGGGATCGTCTTCGGCGTCGCCCTGGTGATCGCCGGTGTGGCCGGCGCGCTCTGGGTGCGCTGGTCGCTGCGCCCGCTGAACCGGGTCGCCGCGACCGCCACCCGGGTCAGCGAGCTGCCGCTGGCCAGCGGGGACGTCGTCCTGCCGGCGCGGGCCCCGGCGGCCGACCCGCGTGGCGAGGTGGGGCAGGTGGCCGCCGCGTTCAACCGGATGCTCGGGCACGTCGAGAACGCGCTGACCAAGCGGCAGGCGAGCGAGGAACGGCTGCGCGGCTTCGCCGCCGACGCCAGCCACGAGCTGCGCACCCCGGTCGCCTCGGTGCGCGGCCACGCCGAACTCGCCCTGCTGCATCCCGGACCGGTGCCTTTGCAGGTGACGCGGGCCCTGGAGCGGATCGCCGCCGAGTCCGCCCGCATGGGCGAGATGGTCGACGAGATGCTGCTGCTCGCCCGGCTGGATGCCGGACGCCCGCTGGAGCGCCGCTCCGTCGACCTCACCCGGCTCGTCCTGGACGCCGTCACGGACGCCCGGGCGGCGGGCCCCGGCCACGGCTGGGCGCTGGAGCTGCCCGAGGAGCCGGTGACGGTGACCGGCGACGCCCACCGCCTGCAACAGGTGCTGGCCAACCTGCTGGCCAACGCGCGGTCGCACACGCCCGCAGGCACGAAGGTGACGGTGTCCCTGGAGACCGACGGCGACACCGTCCGGCTGGACGTCCACGACACCGGGCCGGGCGTCCCCGAGGAGATCCGGCCCGGCGTCTTCGAACGCTTCACCCGCGCCGAGCACCGCCGCCGCACGGAGGCCGCGGGCGGCGGGGCCGGACTGGGGCTCTCGATCGTGGCGGCGGTGACGGAGGCACACGGGGGAGAGGTGAGCCTGAAGAGCCACCCGGGCACCACAACATTCACAGTGCGCCTCCCCACGCCCCCCACCCCACGCTGAGCACACGGCCAGAGCCTGGCTTTGTGCGGCCGGGGCCCCGTGCGCGATCTGAGCCCGTGCCTGTGCGTCCGGAACTCGCCTGTCCGCGGCTGGAGCCTGGCCCTGTGCAGCCGGACCCCCGTGCGCGTCCGGAACCCGTGTCTGCGCGGGCGGAGCCTGGCCCTGCGTGCCCGGGTTCCACCTGTCTGCGACCCGAGCCCGTCCCTGTGCGACCCGAGTCCATCCCCGTGCGGCCGGAGTCCTGCCGTGTGCGGCCCGGGCCCGTCCCTCCCCGGCCGGAGCTTGCCCCTCCGCGGCCGGAGTTCGCCCCTGTGCACGGCCTGAGTCCGTTCCGGGGCGGTCGGAGTCCAGTCCTGGGTGGGCCGTGTGCGGTGTCAGTAGTGGGTGATCGCCGTGGGACCACCCTTCGTGCCGATCGCGATGTGTGGTCGTGCCGTTGGGTTTGCCCAGCGCAGGATCCGGCGCATCGCGTCGGCCGGTACCGACACGCAACCCGCCGTCGCGCCGGACCCGTTGACATGCAGGAAGATCCCGGCACCGCGGCCCCGCACCGGGCGGTGGTAGTTGAAGCCGATGACAAGCGCGTGCGCGTACTGGGTGCGGTACCCGATCAGGCGCTCCGACTCGGCGGCGCGGCAGTCGGCCGCCCGGGGCTCGGTCCAGCGGTTGTAGGACCGGGACGCGGTGTCCTGGCACCACCAGGAGTCCCGGTGCACCGGCCGGTAGCGGACCGCCGTGCCCCGCGGTGCCGGCCGCACACCGAAGGCGAACGGCAGGTCGTACAGCCCGGCCGGGGTCGTGTTCGTGCCCTGCTTGCGCGCGGTGCCCTCGACGAGTCCCTTCGCACCGAACCGGGCCGGTGCCGAACCGGCCCGCACCCACCGCCCGCCCCGCCGGTCCCACCAGATGACGGTGCCCGACGTCGCGCCGGCCCGCGGCGCCTCGGCGGTGATCAGCTGGCGGCCGCCCCCGGTGTCGGCCAGCCGGGCCGGCAACGGGGGCGGGGCGGCGGTGGCGGGTGCCGTACCGAGCATGAGGACGGACGCGGACACGAGGGCGACGACGACACCGGGGCGCATGGCTCAGACGGTAGACGGCGGCAGCGGCAACGGCAGTCCCGGCAGGCCGTCCAGGCTCGTCGCGACATGCTCCTTCTTGGTGAAGTAGTCGTTCAGCGAGGCGTCGTCCTCGCGCGCGAAGCGCCGCTCGTGCAGGTCCCGGTCCGCCTCGTACGCCATGAAGGGAACCGCGTATCCGCAGGTGTCCCGGACGAGTTCGGCGCGGACGACGATGATCGCGCGCAGCCCGTGCGGGCCCGGGTCGATGCCGGGGAAGTGGGTGAGGAGGTCGCCGAAGCGCGGGTCGTCGCGGAAGACCGGCTCGCCCCGACCGTGCACCCGGACGATGTTCGGCGGGCCCTGGAAGGCGCACCACATCAGCGTGATGCGGCCGTTCTCCCGCAGGTGGGCGATCGTCTCGGCATTGGAGCCGGCGAAGTCGAGATAGGCGACGGTGTGTTCGTCGAGCACCGCGAAGGAGCCCTTGAGCCCCTTGGGGGAGAGGTTGACGGTGCCGTCGCCGGAGAGGGGGGCGGTGGCGGTGAAGAAGAGGGGCTGTTCCTCGATGAACGTGCGGAGCCTGCCGTCGATGCGCTCATAGGTCTTTCCCATGTCCGCCGAGTATCGCCGCAATCCCCTCCGCCGTCGAAGAGGAATTCGGCCGCCGGACAGAAGCCGCCCGTCATCGGCGGAAGCCGGATCCGGTGGGGGCGGATCCGGCCTCCGCCGTCCGCCGTGGCCGCCCCGGCCGGCGCTGACACGGGGCGGTCACGGCTGCCTGTCACCTCACGGAGTGAGTGTGCAGGCGGCCAGGGAGTCGAGACCGGCCGGCTTCTCCGCCGTGCGCCCGATGGAGATGGCGATGCGGTCGATGGTCGAGGTCCGTTTGTCCTTGAGGGGGCCGAGGATGGCGTTGTCGACGAAGTTGGGTCCGCCTTGGCCGACGGTGTCGGTGAGGCGCTTGTTGGCTTCCTGGATCTGGGTCTGGAGGAGGGTGAGGTTGCGTTCGACCTCGGCCTGGGCGGAGGCGGGGACCGCGGGGAGTTGCGAGGCGACGTCGGGGCAGCTGATCGCGCCCGCGGTGGCCCCGGTGCCGTCGGCCGGCTGCTGCGTGCCCCCGGCACCTTCCGCACCGGTGTCACCCGCCCCGGTGTCACCCGCCCCGGCGTCTCCTGCTCCGGCGTCGCCCGCCCCGGCCTCTCCCGTGCCCCCGGCACCCGTGTCGGCGCCGCCCGCGTCGAGCGAGCACGGTGCGAGCGCTTCGAGCCCGGTCGGCCTCTCCGCCGTACGGCCGATCGCCGTCGCGATGCGGTTGACGGTCGCCACCCGCTTGTCCTCGAGGGGGCCGAGGATGGCGTTGTCGACGAAGTTGGGTCCGCCTTGGCCGACGGTGTCGGTGAGGCGCTTGTTCGCTTCCTGGATCTGGGTCTGGAGGAGGGTGAGGTTGCGCTCGACCTCGGCCTGGGCGGAGGCGGGGACCGCGGGCAGCTGCGAGGCGACGTCGGGGCAGCTGATCGTTCCCGGTGCCGCGAGGGTACGAGCGTCGGTGCCGCCCTGGGAGGTCTCCCCGGCGAGCGCGGAGCCGGCGATCACCGCGCCGGACAGCACCACGGCGGCGGCGCCGCCGATCACGGCCACGCGGCGCCTGTTGTACTTCGGAAGAGCCCTGGACATGGGGATGCCTCACTTGGGTCAGAGGTGGGTTCACGGACGCGGCGCCTACGTCGCTGAGGAGTACGGGTAAGCGATTTCGAGCGTTCAACGCACCGCCGATTCCCTTGCAGATTGACGAATCATGCAGAGTGCTGCATACTCATGCATATCAGCCAGTGCACTGTGAGGAGAAACCCGTGACCGAGCGCGTCGTACTCGCCTACTCAGGCGGTCTGGACACCTCTGTCGCCATCGGCTGGATCGCCGAGGAGACGGGCGCCGAGGTCATCGCCGTTGCGGTCGACGTCGGCCAGGGCGGCGAGGACCTGGACGTCATCCGCAAGCGCGCCCTCGCGTGCGGCGCCGTCGAGGCCGAGGTCGCGGACGCCAAGGACGAGTTCGCCGAGGAGTACTGCCTCCCGGCGATCAAGGCCAACGCCCTGTACATGGACCGCTACCCGCTGGTCTCCGCGCTCTCCCGCCCGACCATCGTCAAGCACCTGGTCGCCGCCGCCAAGAAGCACGGCGCCACCACCGTCGCCCACGGCTGCACCGGCAAGGGCAACGACCAGGTCCGCTTCGAGGCCGGCATCGTCGCCCTCGCCCCCGACCTCAAGTGCATCGCCCCGGTCCGTGACTACGCGATGACCCGCGACAAGGCGATCGCCTTCTGCGAGCAGAAGCAGCTCCCGATCGCCACCACCAAGAAGTCCCCGTACTCCATCGACCAGAACGTCTTCGGGCGTGCCGTCGAGACGGGCTTCCTGGAGGACATCTGGAACGCCCCGATCGAGGACATCTACGAGTACACCTCCAACCCGGCCGAGCCCCGCGAGGCCGACGAGGTGGTCATCACCTTCAAGGAGGGTGTCCCGGTCGCCATCGACGGCAAGCCCGTCACCGTCCTTCAGGCCATCCAGCAGCTCAACGAGCGCGCCGGCGCCCAGGGCATCGGCCGGATCGACATGGTCGAGGACCGGCTCGTGGGCATCAAGTCCCGCGAGGTGTACGAGGCTCCGGGCGCGCTCGCCCTGATCACCGCCCACCAGGAGCTGGAGAACGTCACCGTCGAGCGCGAACTGGCCCGCTACAAGCGGCAGGTCGAGCAGCGCTGGGGCGAACTGGTCTACGACGGCCAGTGGTTCTCCCCGCTCAAGCGCGCCCTGGACGGCTTCGTCAACGAGGCCAACCAGAGCGTCTCCGGCGACATCCGGATGACCCTGCACGGCGGCCGCGCGGTGGTCAACGGCCGGCGCTCCGACCAGTCGCTGTACGACTTCAACCTCGCCACCTACGACACGGGCGACACGTTCGACCAGTCCGCGGCCAAGGGCTTCATCGACATCTACAGCCTGTCGGCGAAGATCGCCGCCAAGCGCGACCTGGCGTGACCGCCCTGCGGCGGTCACCCGCACCGGCCTGACAACCGCCTCCCCGTTCACGTCCGAGCGGGGAGGCGGCGGCACCTCCGTATCTTTCCTAGGAGCAACGCAAGTGAGCAGCAACAGCGGTGACGTACGGCTCTGGGGCGGCCGGTTCGCGGACGGTCCCGCCGAGGCCCTGGCGAAGCTGTCCGCGTCCGTCCACTTCGACTGGCGGCTCGCCCCCTACGACATCGCCGGTTCGCGGGCCCACGCGCGCGTGCTGCACAAGGCGGGGCTTCTCACCGACGACGAACTGACCCGGATGATCGCCGGCCTCGACCGGCTGGAGGCGGACGTGGCGGACGGCTCCTTCGTCGGCACCGTCGCCGACGAGGACGTCCACACCGCCCTGGAGCGCGGCCTGCTGGAGCGGCTCGGCCCGGACCTCGGCGGCAAGCTCCGCGCGGGCCGCTCGCGCAACGACCAGGTCGCCACGCTCTTCCGGATGTACCTGCGCGACCACGCCCGGACCATCGGCGGCCTGATCGCCGATCTGCAGGACGCGCTGATCGGCCTCGCCGAGGCCCACCCGGACGTGGCGATGCCCGGCCGCACCCACCTCCAGCACGCCCAGCCGGTGCTCTTCGCCCACCACGTCCTCGCACACGTCCAGTCGCTGTCCCGGGACGCCGAGCGGCTGCGCCAGTGGGACGAGCGGACGGCCGTGTCGCCGTACGGCTCGGGGGCCCTGGCGGGCTCGTCGCTCGGCCTGGACCCGGAGGCGGTGGCGAAGGACCTGGGCTTCGAGCACGGCAGCGTCGGCAACTCCATCGACGGCACGGCCTCCCGTGACTTCGTGGCCGAGTTCGCGTTCATCACCGCGATGATCGGGATCGACCTCTCCCGGATCGCGGAGGAGGTCATCATCTGGAACACGAAGGAGTTCTCCTTCGTGACGCTGCACGACGCGTTCTCCACGGGCTCGTCGATCATGCCGCAGAAGAAGAACCCGGACATCGCCGAGCTGGCCCGCGGCAAGTCCGGCCGGCTGATCGGCAACCTGACCGGGCTCCTGGCCACCCTCAAGGCGCTCCCGCTGGCGTACAACCGTGACCTCCAGGAGGACAAGGAGCCGGTCTTCGACTCCTGCGACCAGCTCGAAGTCCTCCTGCCCGCCTTCACTGGCATGATGGCCACCCTCACGGTCCACCGCGAGCGCATGGAAGAACTGGCCCCGGCCGGTTTCTCGCTCGCCACGGACATCGCCGAGTGGCTGGTGAAGCAGGGCGTGCCCTTCCGGGTCGCGCACGAGGTGGCCGGCGAGTGCGTGAAGGCCGCCGAGGCCGAGGGCAAGGAGCTGGACGAGCTGACGGACGAGCAGTTCGCGAAGATCTCCGCCCATCTCGGCCCCGAGGTGCGCTCCGTCCTCAATGTCCCCGGCGCCCTCGCCTCCCGCAACGGCCGCGGCGGCACGGCCCCGAGCGCGGTCGCGGTCCAGCTGACGGAGGTCAAGACGAACGTGGCGGCGCAGCACGCATGGGCAGGCGCCAAAACGCCCCGCTAGGGCCCGCCCTCCGGGCGGACGACGGACTCTGACGACAGGACCTGGGGGCGCGGGGAACTGCGCGACAAGCCACGACGTCGCCGCACACGCCAACGCACCGCACGAACCGTGCTCCGAGGCGAAGGTCATCAAGGGTTACGTTGGTCGCAAGGCCGTACCGGAGCCGACCGAACGGAGCCCGCGATGCCCTTCGCCCGACTGGCGACAGCAACGACCCCGACCTGCCACATCGGCCTGGGCCTGGCGGCCGTCGGCCGCCCCGGCTACATCAACCTGGGCCGGGAGCACGACCTGGGCGAGGACCGCAGTGTCGAGACGCTGCGCACCCGCACCCACGAACTCCTCGACGCCGCCTACGCCCAGGGCGTGCGCTATGTCGACGTGGCCCGCTCCTACGGCCGTTCCGAGGAGTTCCTCGCCGACTGGCTGCGCGCCCGCCCGGACGCCGCCGACGTGGTCGTCGGCAGCAAGTGGGGCTACACCTACACCGCGGGCTGGTCCACCGACGCGGAGCAGCACGAGGTCAAGGACCACAGCCTGCGGACCTACGAGCGTCAGCGCGCCGAGACGGACGAGCTGCTCGGCGACCGGCTCGACCTCTACCAGATCCACTCGGTGACCCCGGACAGCCCGGCCCTCACCGACAAGGAGCTGCACGCGAAACTCGCCGAGGCCGCCGCCGGGGGCCTGACCATCGGCTTCTCCACCAGCGGCCCGGCCCAGGCCGACACGGTCCGCGCCGCCCTCGCCGTCACCGTCGACGGCGCGCCCCTCTTCCGTACCGTCCAGTCGACGTACAACGTCCTGGAGACCTCCGCCGGGCCGGCGCTCGCCGAGGCGCACGACGCCGGGCTCACGGTGATCGTGAAGGAGGGCATGGCCAACGGGCGGCTGTCCGCCCCGCAGGCGCCGGACGCGCTGCGGGCGGTGGCCGAGGAGACGTCCCTGGGGTGCGACGCGGTCGCCCTCGCGGTGATCCTGCACCGGCCGTGGGCGGGCGTCGTCCTGTCCGGCGCCGCGACCACCGGCCAGCTCGCCTCCAATCTGCACGCCGCCGCCGTGGACCTGGACGAGGAGCAGCTGGCCCGGCTCGCGCCGCTCGCCGAGGAGCCGGCCGCGTACTGGGAGCGGCGCGGGCAGCTGCCCTGGCACTGAGCCACCCGCCGATCGACGGCCACTGATACCCCCATGCCTACCGTGAGACAAAAATGTCTCACATGGTCTATCGTTGTCTCATGGCTCTGGATCGTGACCATGTGCTGCGCAGCGCAGCCGCCCTGCTGACCCGTAAATCCACCGCGACCATGGACGAGGTCGCCAAGGCCGCCGGGATCAGCAGGGCCACCCTGCACCGCCACTTCGCCGGGCGCGACGCGCTCGTACGGGCGCTGGAGTCGCTCGGCATCGAGGAGTGCGTGGCCGCGCTGGACGCCGCCCGTCCGGACGAGGGCCCGGCGGGCGAGGCGGTACGGCGGCTGGTGCGCGAGTTCGAACCCGTCGCCGGCCTGCTGGCCTTCCTCTACACCGAGAACCAGCTGTTCGAGGGCGAGGAACAGAACGCGGGCTGGACCCGGATCGACGAACGCATCGCGGCCCTGTTCCGCAGAGGCCAGGAGGCGGGCGAGTTCCGCATCGATCTGACCCCCGCCTGGCTCACCGAGGCGCTGTACGGCCTGCTGGCCTCCGCCGCCTGGGCGGTCACCGAAGGCCGCGTCGCCCCCAAGGACTTCACCCACATGATCGTCGAGCTGCTGCTCGGCGGCGCAGTACGGAGAGCGGAATCATGAGCAGCACCCTGCGGTCGGCCCCGGTGACGGAGACGGAGAAGGGTCCGGGCCGCTGGGTCGCGCTCGCCGTCCTCGTGCTGGCCGTGCTGCTGGTGGCCGTCGACGCGACCGTCCTCGGCCTCGCGACCCCCTTCATCAGCGAGGATCTCAGGCCCTCAGGCAACCAGCTGCTGTGGATCGGCGACGTGTACTCGTTCGTCATCGCCGGTCTGCTGGTCTCCATGGGCAGCCTCGGCGACCGCATCGGCCGCAAGCGGATCCTGCTCGTCGGCGCCACGGCGTTCGGCGCGGTCTCCGTGCTCAACGCCTACGCCACCACCCCCGAGCTGATGATCCTGGCGCGGGCGCTGCTCGGAGTCGCGGGCGCGACCCTGATGCCCGCCACGCTCGCCCTGATCCGCAACCTCTTCAACGACCCGCGCGAGCGCAGCCTCGCCGTCGGCATCTGGGGCGCGACGGCCTCCGCCGGTACGGCCGTCGGTCCGATCGTGGGCGGTTTCCTGCTGGAGCACTTCTGGTGGGGTTCGGTCTTCCTCATCAACCTGCCGGTGATGGCGGTGCTCGTCCTCGTCGGCGCCCGGACCCTGCCCGAGTCCCGCAATCCGCACCCCGGCCCGTGGGACCTGGTCAGCGTCGCCCTGTCGCTGGTCGGCATGATCGGTGTCGTCTACGCGATCAAGGAGACCGCCTCGCACGGCTTCGCCCCGGCCACCCTCGGCGTCGGCCTGCTGGGCGCGGCGGCGCTGTACGGCTTCGTGCGCCGCCAGTTCACGCTGCCCGTCCCGCTGCTGGACATGCGGCTGTTCCGGCGGGGCGGGTTCAGCGGCGCGGTCCTCGCCGACCTGCTCACCGTGCTGGGCATGTCCGGGCTGGTCTTCTTCCTCTCCCAGTATCTGCAACTCGTCCAGGGCATGCGCCCCTTCGAGGCGGGGCTGGCCGAACTGCCCGCCGCGATCGGCGCGGTGGCGGCCGGTCTGGTCGCGGGCCGCGCGGCGCGCCGCTTCTCGGTGCGGGCCGTGGTCTCCGGCGGCCTCGCCGCGGTGGGCCTGGCGCTCGCCGCGCTGACGATGCTGAGCCGGACGACGGGGTATCCGCTGCTCGGCGCGGCGCTGCTGGTGGTCGGCGTGGGTGCGGGCTTCTCCTTCACCGTGACCGCCGACGTGATCCTCTCCAGTGTGCCCAAGGACCAGGCGGGCTCCGCCTCCGCGGTCTCCGAGACGGCGTACGAACTCGGCGCCGCCCTGGGCATCGCCCTGCTGGGCTCGATCGTGACGGGCGTCTACCGGGACTTCACGGGCCCGGCGGGCACACCGGCCGCGGCCCATGAGTCACTGGGCGGCGCGGTGGAGTCGGCGTCGGCCCTGCCGGCCCCCACCGCGGAAGCCCTGCTGAACGCGGCCCGCGACTCCTTCGTCCACGGCCTCCACCTGGCATCCGGCGCAGGAGCAGCAGTCCTCCTGACCGCAGCAGCAGCATCATGGTTCCTACTCAAAAACCAATCCCTGCAAGACACCCCGTAGAACCTGGAGGTGCCGGCAGGGCAACACACCCAGGGGCGCGGGGAACTGCGCGCCAAGCCACAACGCACCCGCACCCGAACAACCGCCAAACCGCCGGAGGTGTCAGGCGACCTTCGCCTTAGTGGCGTACATGTCCACATACTCCTGCCCGGACAACCGCATGACCTCCGTCATCACGGAATCCGTCACGGCCCGCAGCACATACCGATCCCGGTCCATCCCCTCGTACCGGGAGAACTCCATCGCCTCACCGAAGCGCACGGTCACCCGGCCCGGCCGCGGAAACCCCCGCCCACCCGGCTGCAACTTGTCCGTGCCGATCATCGCGAACGGCACCACCGGCGCGCCCGTCATCAGCGTGAGGCGGGCGATGCCGGTACGGCCGCGGTAGAGCCGCCCGTCGGGCGACCGCGTGCCTTCGGGGTAGATGCCGAAGATCTTCCCCTCCTCCAGGATCCGCCGCCCGGTCATCAGCGCGGCCACGCCCCCGCTCGCCCCGTCCCGGTCCACCGGGATCATGCCGACGCCGGTGAAGAACCAGGCCATCAGGCGGCCCTTGAACCCCTTGCCGGTGACGTACTCGTCCTTGCCGATGAAGAACACCTGCCGCTTGGACACCAGCGGCAGCACGATCGAGTCGATGAACGTGAGGTGGTTGCCCGCCAAGATGACCGGACCGTCCGCCGGGATGTGCTCCGCGCCCTCCACCTGGGGGCGGAACATCAGGCGCATGATCGGTCCGAGCACTGCCTTGATGAGCGCGAAGCGGGACAACGGGTCCTCCGATGTCGAGGGGCGGTATGAGTCTGTGCAGGTGAGGACGATACTCGCGGCCCGGGGGGAAGCGCACATCGAGCGCGTCCGGTTCACCGATGTCTTACTCACTATTGACGCAGGTTTACCTGCGCAGGCGTACCGGGGCCGCCGCGTCACACGGACGCCACGGTGTGACGGACATCGCCCGGTCACCCGCCCGACGCCCGCCCGTCCCGCGCGCGCCGCCCCGGACCCGCCGTCACCCCGTGCTTCGCGTGCGACATCTGACAGCACCCGCTTGTTGGGAACGGAGTCTCCCGTCCGTCATGTCCACGACCCTACGATCGGCCCGCATCGACGAAGACAGACGAAGACACCGGCCGGGGCGCCCGGTGGGGGCGTCGGAAACGGCGGCCGGACGGCAGGAAGGCCTTCATGGACAGGCACGAGTCGAACGAGCAGCAGCAGGGAACCGGACGGCGGGCGCTCCTCGGCGCCGCGGTGCTGGGCGCCGGCGGAGCGGTCCTCGGACTGCCCGGCGCCGCGCGGGCCACGGAGTCCCGGCCGACCGGACAGCGCGGCGGCCTGAAGAGCCTGCCCGTGCCGACGATCATCGGCCACCGGGGTGCCAGCGGCTACCGCCCCGAGCACACCTTCGGCTCCTACCAGCTGGCTCTCGACATGGGCGCCGACATCGTCGAGGCCGGTGACCTGGTGCCGACCAAGGACGGTCACCTGGTGTGCCGGCACGAGCCGGAGATCGGCGGCACCACCGATGTCGCGGACCACCCCGAGTTCGCGTCCCGCAGGACCACCAAGGTCCTCGACGGCGTTTCCGTCACCGGCTGGTTCACCGAGGACTTCACGCTCGCCGAGCTGAAGACCCTGCGCGCCATCGAGCGCATCCCGGCCAACCGCCCGCACAACAACCTCTACAACGGGCGCTGGGAGATCCCCACGCTCGAAGAGGTCCTGAAGTGGCAGGACGAGCAGACCCGCAGGCGCGGCAAGCAGGTCTGGATCTACCCGGAGACCAAGCACCCCACGTACTTCCGCAAGCTCGGCCTGGGTCTGGAGGAGCGGGTCGCCAAGCTGCTGCGCAAGTACGGCAAGGACAAGCGGAACTCGCCGGTCATCCTGCAGTCCTTCGAGCCGGGCAGCATCCAGCGGCTGAACAAGCTGGTGGACAACCCGCTGGTCGTCCTGCTCTCCTCGGCCGGCAGCCGCCCCTGGGACTTCGTCGAGGCGGGCGACCCGCGCACCGTCGCCGACCTCGTCACGCCCAAGGGCCTGCGGGAGCTCGCCGGTTACGCGCAGGGCATCGGCCCGACCCTCGACCTGGTCATCGCGAAGAAGGCCGACGGCAGCCTGGGCGCGCCGACCACCCTCGTCGCGGACGCGCACAAGGTGGGGCTGATCCTGCACCCCTACACGATGCGCAACGAGAACCCCTTCCTGCCGGCGGAGTTCCGCAAGGGCACCGACGCGGACGCCTACGGAGACGCCTTCGGCGCGTTCAAGGCGTACTTCGCGACCGGCATCGACGGCGTGTTCACGGACAACGCGGACACCGGTCTGCTCGCCCGCGAGGACTTCGTCAACGGCTGAGTCAACGGCTGAGCACCCGGCGTCCGTTCGGGTACTTCCCCGGCCGCCCCGGCAACCCGCGCCGGGGCGGCCACGTCGTTGCGCATATGACGCACGACCTAGTTGCCGCTCTGCGCCCGCTGCTCACCGCGGAGGCGGGCGCCGAGGCGCATGCCGCGGGAGCCGAACCCGCCGATCTGGAGCAGGAGGTCTGGCTGCGCCTCCTGGAACACCTGGCCACCGCAGGACCGCCGGCCGACCCGCAGGGCTGGCTGCGCCGGGCGGTCCGCGCCGAGGCCCGGCGCAGCCGACGCCGGGCCCGCGCCGAGCTGCCGTACGAGACCGAGCCCGCCGACGACGGGGGCCGCGGACCCGAACAGGCCGTGCTCACCGCGGCGCGGCACCGGGCGCTGCGTGACGCGGTGAGCAGACTGCCCGGCCGCTGCCCGCGGCTGCTGGAGGCGCTGCTGTCCCCGAAGGACCTCACCTATCGGGAGATCGCGCGGGAGTTGGGTATCTCACAGGGCAGTCTCGGGCCGGAACGTTCCAGATGTCTGGGATGTCTGCGTCGATTGCTGACGGCGGAGGTTGCGGCCCGCTGAGCGCGGGGATAGGAGTGAGATACCACAGGCGATCAGGTGAGCGGGAGGCATGCGCACATGGGCATGAGCGTGACCATCTCGGCGGCGACCGAGCGGGATACGGAGCAGATCTTCAGGCTGCAGTACCTGTGCTTCCAGAGCGAGGCGGCGCTCTACGGCAACTACCGCATCGACCCGCTCGTCCAGAGCCTCGAATCGGTCCGTCAGGAGGTCGCGGCCGACTGCGTCTTCGTCGCCCGGCTCGGCGACGAGGTGATCGGCTCGGTCCGCGGCACGGTCACCGGGGACGGCGCGGCCTCCATCGGCAAACTCTGCGTCCACCCGCGGCTGCAGGGACACGGCATCGGCGCCCGGCTGCTGCGCGCTGCCGAGGCCGCGCTCGCCGAGGAGCGCGGCGCCACCACGTTCCGGCTGTGCGCCGGCCACCGCAGCGAGGGCAACCTGCGGCTGTACCGGCGGGTCGGCTACCAGACGGTGGGCACCTCCGAGGGCGAGGACGGCGTCCCGATGATCGTCCTGGAGAAGCCGGCCGGGGCGTACGCGGCTACGGCGTGACGCCGGCCCGGGCGCGGCGCAGCCAGTACAGCGCCGTCAGGGGCAGCAGCACCGGGATGAAGACGTACCCCATGCCGTAGTCGGACCAGACCGTCGCGTCCGGGAAGGCCGACGGTTCGATCAGCGTCCAGGTCCCGACGACCAGAACACCCGCGAGTTCGGCGGCGCAGCACACCAGCGCCGCCCTGCGGGCCCTCTCGCCGCCGCGTACCAGCGAGTACGTGATGAACCCGTAGACGACGCCCGCCACCGCCGACAACGAGTAGGCGAGCGGCGCCCGGTCGAACTCGGTCGCGATCTGGTAGACGGACCGCGAGACGGCCCCGACGACCATCACGCCGTAGAACCAGACGAGCAGCATCCCGGGCCCGCCGATCAGCCGTTCCCGCGCCGGCTTGCCCTCCGTGGTGGTCATCTCACCTTCCCCAGATGTCATAGAGCCGCACCTCCAGGACGGCGAGGACGACGCCGCCCGCGGCGACCGTCACCGAGCCCCACCGGGTGCGCTCGGCCAGCGACATGAAGCCCGCCGCCGGGATGCACGCGAACGCGCCCAGCAGATAGGCCACGAAGATCGTCTTCCCCTGTTCCGGGTCCTCGCCCCGGGCCAGCTGCACGATCCCGACCGCCAACTGCACGACGGCCAGCAGCGACACCACGGCCATCCCGATGAAGTGCCAGTCCTTGGTGGGCTGATCACGCCGGGCCGCCCACCCGCACCAGGCGGCGAGGAACAGCGCGGCGACCCCGGTCACCAGCATCAGGGGATTGAGCATGCGGCGACCCTATTACGCTCCCGGCACCCGGCTGCGCCCGGGCCCGGCGCCGTAGGGTCGGGGCCATGACCCTCTCTGCGCAGGCCCTCCTGTTCGACAACGACGGCACCCTTGTCTCCTCGCTCGACTCCGTCCAGCGCTGCTGGACGCGGTGGGCGGGGGAGTACGGGCTGACGGCGGCGGAGTTCGGGCGGGTGGAGCTGCATGGGCGGACCGCCGCGGAGATCGTCGCCGATCTGCTGCCCGCCGACGCGGTGCCCGGGGCCGTCGCCCGGGTCGAGCAGCTGGAGGTGGCGGACGTGGCCGAGGGAGGCGTGCGACTGCTGCCCGGGACCCGCGACTTCCTCGACTCGGTGCCTGCGGACCGGTGGGCCGTGGTGACCTCCGCCACCCGGCGGCTCGCCGAGGCCCGGCTCGGCGCCGTCGGCATCCGGCCCAAGACGCTCATAGCCGCCGACGACGTCACGCGCGGCAAGCCCGACCCGGAGCCCTATCTGCTCGCCGCCCGGCAGCTGGGCGTCGACCCGGCCCGGTGCGTCGTCTTCGAGGACGCCCCGGCGGGGCTGCGGGCGGGCCGTGCCGCCGGCATGGCCACCGTGGCGTTGGCCACAACCCACCCCGCGCACGAGCTGGTCGCCGATCTGGTGGTGCAGGACCTCTCGGCCCTGTCCGCGCTGGTCACCGACGGGGGAGTGGAGATCTCCGTCCACCGCTGAACCCTGTCCGCCACTGTCCAGCATGCGGACGGTGGCGGACTGTCAGCACCGTACGTCTGGTTTACTGATCGCATGACCACGACGAGCAGCCGCGCCCTTGCGACCGAGGCGACCCTGACGCCCGGTGCTCGTTGTATGTGTCGAATGTGCGCCTGCTAGAGGGCCCCCGCACCGCCTGAGTCCCGCGCCCCGAAGCGAGACGCCGCGGCATGTCCGTGCGCCGCCGCGCGATGCGCGCGACCGACGCCGGCCCCGCGCCCCGTTCCTCCCGGTTCACCACGCCACCGCGAGAACCGTGCCGCGTCCCCGCAGAAACGCACCCTCCGGGCACACCCACGCCCGCCCCCGACAGTGACGGAAACCCACGTGATCACCACAACGGGCCTGACCAAGGTCTACCGCACCCGAGGCCGCGAGGTCACCGCCCTCGACGGCGTCGATCTCCACGTCCGCGAGGGCGAGGTGTACGGCGTCATCGGCCAGTCCGGCGCCGGCAAGTCCTCGCTCATCCGCTGCGTCAACCTGCTGGAGCGTCCGACCGCCGGGACGGTCACCGTCGCCGGCCAGGACCTCACCGCCCTGGCCGGGCGCGGCCCCCGCGCCGGCAAGGAACTGCGCCGGGCACGCAGCCGGATCGGCATGGTCTTCCAGCACTTCAACCTGCTGTCCTCACGGACGGTCAAGGACAATGTCGAGCTGCCGCTGGAGATCCTCGGCACATCGGGGAAAGAACGTTCCCGCAAGGCGCTCGAACTCCTCGACCTGGTCGGCCTCGCGGAGAAGGCCGGGGCCTACCCCGCCCAGCTCTCCGGCGGCCAGAAGCAGCGCGTCGGCATCGCCCGCGCGCTGGCCGGCGACCCCAAGGTGCTGCTCTCCGACGAGGCCACCAGCGCCCTCGACCCGGAGACCACGCGCTCGATCCTGCACCTGCTGCGCGACCTGAACCGGCAGCTCGGCCTCACGGTGCTGCTCATCACCCATGAGATGGACGTCGTCAAGTCGATCTGCGACTCGGCCGCCCTCATGGACCGGGGCCGCATCGTCGAGTCCGGCACGGTCAGCGAGATCCTCGCGACCCCGGGCTCCGAACTGGCCGCCGCGCTCTTCCCCGTGGGCGGCGAGGCATCCGGCAGCGACCGCACCGTGCTCGACGTCACCTTCCACGGTGAGGCCGCCACCCAGCCGGTCGTCTCCCAGCTGTCACGCACCTACAACATCGACATATCCATCCTCGGCGCCGCCATCGACACCGTCGGCGGCCTCCAGATCGGCCGCATGCGCATCGAACTGCCCGGCCGCTACGAGGACAACGTCGTGCCGATCGGCTTCCTGCGCGAACAGGGCCTGCAGATCGACGTCGTCGGCCGGCCCGCCGGTCCCGCCGAGGAGTCCGCGCTGGTGAAGGATGGTGCCAAGTGACCTGGTCCGATTGGTCCGAGATGCAGCCCCTGCTGTCCCAGGCGTGTTGGGACACGCTCTACATGGTCGGCTGGTCCACGCTCATCGCCGTCGTCGGCGGGCTCCCGCTCGGCGTCCTGCTCGTCCTCACCGACCGCGGCGGACTGCTCCAGAACGTCATCGCCAACAGGGTGATCGGGCAGATCGTCAACATCGCACGCTCGATGCCGTTCATCATCCTGATGGTCGCGCTGATGGGCTTCACCCGCTGGATCACCGGTACCACCATCGGCCGCGAGGCGGCCATCGTGCCGCTCGCCATCGGCGCGATCCCCTTCTTCGCCCGGCTCGTCGAGACGGCCGTCCGGGAAGTGGACGACGGACTGGTCGAGGCCGTGCAGTCGATGGGCGGCAACACCTGGACCATCGTGCGCAAGGTCCTCGTGCCCGAGTCCCTGCCCTCGCTGATCTCCAGCACCACCACCACGATCGTCGCCCTCATCGGCTATTCCGCGATGGCCGGCACGGTCGGCGCCGGCGGCCTCGGCGACATCGCCATCCGCTACGGCTACCAGCGCTTCGAGACCCAGCTGATGTGGATCACCGTCGGCGTCCTCGCCGTCGTCATCTCGGTCATCCAGTTCGCCGGCGACTACGCGGCCCGCGCCCTGCACCGCCGCGGCGGCCGGTCCGGGCCCGCGCCCCGGCTGCGGCTGCTCAAGACGTCCACGCCCACCGGCAAGGCCGGCTGACCGCACAGCACCCCCCGAACTCCCGCACCACCGACCGCGGGACCGCTCCACCCCGAAGGAAAGGCACTTTTCGTGCGTAACACCGCCAAGATCACCGCCGCCGTCCTCGCCGCCGGAGCCCTCACCCTCGGGCTCACCGCCTGCGGCTCCGACAAGGACAACTCCACGTCCGCCGCCGACACCGGCAAACCGCTGATCGTCGCCGCGAGCCCGACCCCGCACGCCGAGATCCTCAACTACGTCAAGGACAACCTGGCGAAGAAGGCCGGACTCGACCTGGAGGTCAAGGAGTTCCAGGACTACATCGTCCCGAACACCGCGACCGAGGACGGCTCGGTGGACGCCAACTACTTCCAGAACCAGCCCTACCTCGACGACTTCAACAAGAAGCGCGGCACCCACATCGTGCCCGTCGTCACGGTGCACCTGGAACCGCTCGGCCTCTACTCCCACAAGGTGAAGAGCGCCGACGCCCTGAAGAGCGGTGCGACCGTCGCCGTCCCGAACGACGCCGTCAACGAGGCCCGCGCCCTGAAGCTGCTCGCCGCCAACAAGCTCATCACCCTCAAGGACGGCACCGGCAGCGAGGCCACCCCGCGGGACATCGCCGACAACCCCAAGAACCTCAAGTTCAAGGAGGTCGAGGCGGCCCAGACCCCGCGCTCCCTGGACGACGTGGACGCCGCGGTCGTCAACGGCAACTACGCCATCTCCGCCGGCCTCAAGCCCGCCCAGGACGCCCTGGTCCTGGAGTCCGCGACGAACAGCCCCTACGGCAACTTCCTCGCCGTCAAGGAGGGCAACGAGAAGGACCCGCGCGTGGAGAAGCTCGCCAAGCTCCTCACCTCGCCCGAGGTCAAGAAGTTCATCGAGGACAAGTACCAGGGCTCCGTCATCCCGTCCTTCTGAGCCCGGACGGGACAGCGAACCGATGCGTACCCCCACCATCGCCGCGGCGGCCGCCGCCGCGGCCCTCGGCCTCGCCCTGACCGCCTGCGGCTCGGGCTCCGGCTCCGCCGCGGGCGGCGACGGCGACACCCTCGTCGTCGGCGCCACCGCCGTCCCGGCCGGCGAGGTCCTCACCTACATCCAGGATCACCTCGCCGCCGACGCCGGCCTCAAGCTGGAGATCAGGGAGTTCACGGACTACGTCCTGCCGAACACCGCGCTCCAGGAGGGCTCGCTCGACGCGAACCTCTACCAGAACCAGCCCTACCTCGACGACTTCAACGCCTCCAAGGGCACCGACCTGGTCCCGGTCGTGCAGGCCTATCTGCCGCCCATGGGCGTCTACTCGAAGAAGACCGACGACGTCACGAAGCTCGCCGACGGAGCCACCGTCGCCGTGCCCAACGACACCACCAACGAGGGCCGCGCCCTCAAGCTCCTCGCCGCGAAGGGCGTCATCACGCTCAAGGACGGCGCGGGCACCGACGCGTCCCCGCGGGACATCACGGCCAACCCGAAACACCTCCGGTTCAAGGAACTGGAGGCCGCCCAGCTGCCGCGCTCGCTCGACGACGTGGCCGCGGCCGTCATCAACAACAACTACGCCCAGGACGCGGGCCTCAGCCCCACCAGGGACGCCATCCTCCTGGAGTCGGCGCGGGACAACCCCTACGCCAACATCCTCGCCGTCAAGCGCGGCAACGAGGACGACCCCCGGGTGCGCAAGCTCGTGAAGCTCCTCGGCTCCGCCGACGTGAAGAAGTTCATCGAGGAGAAGTACCAGGGCTCGGTGCTGCCGGCCGGCTCCGGGTGAGGGTGCGTTTACGGCGTATCGCCCCGCACGGGGTCCGCACCCCGCACCGGGTGCGGACCCCGTGGTGCGGTTCGCCGCTCCCATGCTGCATGCTGGGCAGTTCAGCAGGCCCAGTGGGCTCGTCCCAAGGTTACGGAGCGGCGCATGACTAGCACCTTCCCCAACATCTCCATCAGCACGGAGCGGTTGGTGCTGCGGGCCCTCGACGAGGACGACGTACCCGCCCTTGCCGAGATGATGAACGACGAGCAGGTGGCGGCCTGGACCCTGGTCCCGCAGCCGTTCACCGAGGACGACGCCCGCACCTGGATCACCGGGTACGCGCCGGCCGAGCGTGCCGCCGGCCGCGGCCTCGGCCTCGCGGTCACCGAGTTCCTCACCCAGCGCCTGGTCGGCCTCGTCCAGCTGACCAAGACCAACTGGCGCATCCGCGCCACCGAACTGTCCTACATCATCGCTCCCTGGGCCCGCGGCGAGGGCTACGCCGCCGAGGCCGCGCTGGCCACCGCCCAATGGCTCTTCCGCGAGCAGAAGTTCGAGCGCATCGAACTGCGCACCGCAGCCGGCAACACCGCCTCCCAGCAGGTGGCGCAGAAGATCGGCTGCATCAGCGAGGGCGTGCTGCGCAACGCCTGCATAGCCCGGGTCCGCGCCGAGGACGGCACCTGGGCCGACCTGCGCACCGACTTCATCGTGTGGAGCCTGCTCCCGGAGGACCTGGAGGGCACGGGCGAGCGGCTCGCCGACACCGGCGGTTTCACCTCGTTCTCCGACTGGAACTGACCCCCACGGGACCCCGTACCCCGCCCCGCCGCGCGCCCGACGGCGCCACCGGGTACTCTCACGGAGCCCGTGCGCGGGCGCCCGCTCCCTGACGACCTGCGAAAACACTGGAGACTGACGACGATGGCCGACCGGGTCACGGTGATCGGCTGGGACGGTTCGCCGCTGACCGCGGCGGCGCGCTCCGCGCTGGGCGCCGCCACCCTCGTCGCGGGCGCGCCCCACCATCTGGCCCTGCCCGAGGTGCCCCCCACCGCCGAACGCGTCCGGCTCGGCAGCGTCGCCCTGGCCGCCCGGCGCATCGCCGCCCACCGCGGCAGCGCGGTCGTGCTCGCCGACGGTGACCCCGGCTTCTTCGGCGTCGTACGGACCCTGCGCGCACCGGAGTTCGGCCTTGAGATCGAGGTCGTCCCCGCCGTCTCCGCCGTGGCCGCGGCCTTCGCCCGCGCCGGCATGCCCTGGGACGACGCCCAAGTGGTCGTCGCACACCGGCGCACCCTGCGACGCGCGGTGAACGTGTGCCGCGCCCACACCAAGGTCGCCGTGTTCACCTCGCCCGGCGCCGGTCCCGCCGAACTCGGCCTGCTGCTGGACGGAGTGCACCGCACCTTCGTCATCTGCGAGGAGCTGGGCACCGAGCGCGAACGGGTCACCGTCGTCACCTCCGACAAGGCCGCCGACCACGCCTGGCGCGACCCCAACCTCGTGATCGTCATCGGCGGCCCGGCCGGCGCGGCGGAGAGCGGCGGCTGGATCGCAGGCCGCGACCCGGGCCAGGGCCCGCGCGGCTGGGTCCAGCCGGGCGCGGCGTACGGCGGCGGACTCGGCGAAGGCGAGACGGAGCTGCTCCGGGCCGCCCAACTGGCCCGGCTGGGACCGCGCGTCGGCGACCTGGTGTGGGACATCGGCTGCGGCAGCGGGGCGTTCGCCACCGAGGCCGCCCGCGCCGGCGCCGCCGTCATCGCCGTCGACCAGGACCCCGGTGCGTGCGCCCGCACCGAGCACGCCGCCCGTGCCTTCGGGGTCCAGCTCCAGATCGTGCACGGCACCGCCCCGTACATCCTGGAGAATCTGCCCGAACCGGACGTCGTCCGCGTCGGCGGCGGTGGCGCGGCCGTGGTCTCGGCGGTCGCCGACCGCCGCCCGCAGCGCATCGTCACGCACGCCGCGACCCGGGACACCGCCGAACTCGTGGGCCGCGACCTGACCGAACACGGATACCGGGTCGAGTGCGCCCTCATGCAGTCCGTCGAACTCGACACCAGGGCCTGGACGGAGACGGAGCGGAGCGTCGCGTTCCTGCTTACAGGGGAGCTACAGGGGCGCGAAACGTCTCGCTGAGCGCCCGCGTGTGCCCCCGGCGGATCGCGCCCCGTGATCCTGTTGTCGTACTGCGCGCGGTAGGCTGGCCGATCGTTGTACCTCACCAGGCGGCCCGGAGATTCGTTCGTCAATGTCCGGAAAACACGCCCGTTTTTGGGCGGGTGTGGTACGGCAGAACCGGGGGACGCGCATCGTGGCGCAGTCCACAGCGGGCTGTCGCGGATCATGCTGTCGCGGCGGTGGAACGGCCGGGACAATGCCACCGAATGGCTTTGTCGCCTTTTCCGGGCGGTCGTTCGTGCCGCTGGGGACGCACGCTCGTTCTTCACTGCGGGCGGTCGGTGCGCCGTTCCCGGTGAGCTGGTCGTAGGAGCACTAACCGATGGGCGAGGGGTACGCATGACGGACACCGGCCAGGTCCCGGGCGAGGGACTGCCGGAGAGCGCGGGCATGGTGGAGCAGCCGGGCGTCCCCGCACACGGCGCGTACCACTACCTCTCCGACGCTCCCGCCGAGGACGAGGACCTCCTGCTGCCGGGCGCCCAGGGCGCGTGGGGCAATGAAGTGCCCCCGCCCGCCCCGGAGCCGGTCGTCGAGGCCGTCCACGAACCGGGCCCGCACGAGACGGACGGCCGGGACACCGGCTCCGTCGACCTCGGCGGCGTCCGGCCGCCCGACGCCGTCCCCGTGTCCGCCGCGGCGTCCCCCATCCTCTCGGCCCCGCACGACCAGGCCGCCACCGCGGCCCCACGCCGGCCGCTGCACCTCGGCCCGCCGATCCCGGACGCCTCCGCCAGCCTGGTGCGCTCCCTGGCCGACCGCGGTCCCGCGGGCGCCCCGGTGCGGCACCCGGGGCCGCCGACGATCGGCCCCGAGTACCTGGACGTCCAGCCGTTGCGCGACCTGGCCCCGCAGAGCGCGGTGCCGTGGGGCGCGCCGCAGGCGCCGGTGGCCCAGGTGGGCGGCAGGCCCGCGACCGCCGTGCCCCGGCTCGCCCCGGGCACGGTCGTGGCGGCGGTCCCCGCCCCGGTGATCGCGGAGGTCCCTGCCCCGGTGGCGCAGGGACCGGTGACCGGGCAGCAGCCGCAGGGACCGGCGGACGCACAGGCCGGGCCCGGGCACGACGGAACGTACGTGGCCGACGGACCGGTCGCCGAGGCCGCCCAGGGCCCGGCGGTGCCGGGTGGTCCGGAGAGCGGATACGGCCCGGAGGGCGGCCCCGCGCCGGCCCCGGCGCCGGCCGCCGCTGTCCCCGGGCCGGACGGGACGCTCGGTGCGCAGGCCGTCCTCGCGGCACCGGACGCGCCGCTTCCCGAGGGGGCGGCGGCCCCGCAGGCCGGGCCCGAGGACGGCGCACCGGCCTTCTCTGCCGAGGAACCGCACATCCCGCAGACCGCGTTCGCGCCCGAGGGCGACCCGCACCCCGACCCGGCCCAGCCGGTCGCGCAACTCCCCGAGGCCGACGGGTCCCAAGGCGCCGTCCCGATGCCGCCCGTGGCAGGGCTGGTGCCGGCGGCGTTCACCGGCGACGGCATTCCGACGCCCGCGGCCGGCACCCCGCTGCCCGTCGCCCCGCAGCACCTGGAGGCGGAGCCCGTCGCACCGGCCGGGGAAGCGCACCCCGGGCAGGCCGCCGAGCAGACGCCGGCCGCCGGGATCGTCGTGGACCAGGTGGCCGACGGCTTCCAGCCGCACCCCGAGCAGGGCCCGCAGCAGCCGGCTGCCGCGGCCGGCCCGCACGACGCCGCCCCCGCCGGCCCCGAGCCGCTCGCACCGGAGGACCCGGCGGCGGACGACGGATCCGTTCCCGCCGCCCCGGCGCACGAGTCCGACGGCCTTGAGGCCGGGCCCGACGCCCAGGCCGCGCCCGGCGCCGAACCGGCGCCCGTGCCCGCCGAGGCCGGCCTGCCCGAGGAGACCCTCGCGGAGGCGCCGGGCGAGACCCCGGCCGAAGTAACCGCCGACGAGGCTCCCGGTGCCGACGCCTCCGGCGACGCCGCTCCCGGCGTGGACGCTCCCGCGGAAGGCGTTCCCGCGGAAAGCGTCGCGGCGGAAGGCGTTCCCGCAGAAGGCGTGCCCGCCGCCGCTCCCGGCGAGCAGACACCCCTCCCCGGCACCGTCCCGGCCGCCGGGGACACGGAACACACCCTGGGACAGTTCGTGCCGGTCGACGGCACGGTGCCGACGACCCCGCACCTCGCCCCCACCCCGCCGCAGCCCCTCGTCCTGCCCGCGCAGGACCAGAGGGAGCCACAGCCCGCCCACGCGGTCCCGCAGGGGCCCGTCGCCTCGGTCCCCGGACCCCGCGAGGCCGAGCCCGCGCCGGACGCCCCCGACGTCGTACAGCAGGCGGAGGACCTGGAGACCAGGGCCGCCGACCAGGAGGACGGCCCGGTCGCGGAGCCGCGCCGGCCCGTCGGCCCGGCCGCCCCCGGCTACGAGGACGCCGAGCGCGAGGCCGTCCTCAAGGTCATGCGCGAGCGCCGTGACATCCGCAACGGCTTCCGCAGCGACCCCATCCCGCACGAGGTGCTGCTGCGCGTCCTGGAGGCCGCCCACACCGCGCCCTCCGTCGGCCACTCGCAGCCCTGGGACTTCGTCGTCATCCGGTCCCCCGAGACCCGCCGCACCATGCACGAACTGGCCATGCGCCAGCGCGACGCCTACGCCAAGTCACTGCCCAAGGGCCGGGCGAAGCAGTTCAAGGAACTGAAGATCGAGGCGATCCTCGACACCCCGGTGAACATCGTCGTCACCGCCGACCCGACCCGCGGCGGCCGGCACACCCTCGGCCGGCACACCCAGCCGCAGATGGCGCCGTACTCCTCCGCGCTCGCCGTGGAGAACCTGTGGCTCGCCGCCCGGGCCGAGGGCCTCGGCGTCGGCTGGGTCAGCTTCTTCGACGAGCGGGAGATGGTCCGCGCCCTCGACCTGCCCGAGCACCTGGAGGTCGTCGCCTACCTGTGCGTCGGGTACGTCGACGAGTTCCCGGACGAGCCCGAACTGATGCAGTCCGGCTGGTCCAAGCGCCGCCCGCTGTCCTGGGTCGTGCACGAGGAGACCTACGGCCGCCGCGCGCTGCCCGGCGAGGACCCGCACGACCTGCTCGCCGAGACCGTCGCCGGCATCCGCCCGCTGGACGCCAAGGCGCTCGGCGAGGCCTGGGAACGGCAGAAGCGCATGACGAAACCCGCGGGCGCGCTCGGCATGCTGGAGATCATCTCGGCGCAGCTGTCCGGCCTGTCCCGGCAGTGCCCGCCGCCGATCCCTGAGCCCGCCGCCGTCGCGATCTTCGCCGGTGACCACGGTGTGCACGCCCAGGGCGTCACCCCCTGGCCGCAGGAGGTCACCGCGCAGATGGTGGCCAACTTCCTCGGCGGGGGAGCGGTCTGCAACGCGTTCGCGGGCCAGGTGGGCGCCGAGGTCTGTGTGGTCGACGTCGGCGTCGCCACCGACCTCCCGGCCACGCCCGGTCTGCTGCCGCGCAAGGTCCGGGCCGGCACATCGGACATGACCACCGGCCCGGCGCTGACCCGCGAGGAGGTCAAGCAGGCCATCGAGGTCGGCATCGAGACCGCCCGCGACCTGGTCGCGGCCGGCAACAAGGCGCTGCTGACGGGGGAGATGGGGATCGCCAACACCACGGCATCCGCCGCCCTGATCTCCGTCTTCACCGGCGCCGACCCGGCCGAGGTGACCGGCCGCGGCACGGGCATCAACGACGAGACCCTGGCCCGCAAGACCGAGGTCGTCCGCCGCGCCCTGGAACTCCACCAGCCGGACCCGGCCGACCCGATCGGCGTCCTCGCCGCGGTCGGCGGCCTGGAGCACGCCGCCATGGTCGGCCTGCTCCTCGGTGGCGCCTCGCTGCGTACGCCGGTGATCCTGGACGGTGTCAGCGCGGGCGCCGCCGCCCTGGTGGCCCGCGCCATCGCGCCCGAGGTCCTCGCGGCCTGCATCGCGGGCCACCGCAGCGCCGAGCCCGGCCATGTGGCCGCCCTGAACAAGCTGGGCCTGCGCCCCCTGGTCGACCTCGACCTGCGGCTCGGCGAGGGCACGGGGGCGCTGCTCGCCCTGCCGCTGGTGCAGAGCACGGCTCGGGCGATGCACGAGGTGGCGACCTTCGATTCGGCGGGAGTGACCGAGAAGTAGATCCGGCGGCCGCACCCGGGAAGCAGGCACCGCCGACCGCGGTGGTCCGGCGTTCAGCTGCCGGACCACCCGCGCGGGCTGCCCCGTCCGCGTCCTAAAATCCGCACGTCAGGGCCGCTCCGGAGCTGTAGCGCGCCCACCGCACCGCCCGCACGAGGAGCCGCCCCTCATGGCCGAACACCCCGCCTATCCCGTAGGCCTCCGTCTCAGTGGCCGTCGAGTGGTCGTGCTCGGCGGCGGCCAGGTCGCCCAGCGCCGTCTGCCGGCGCTCGTCGCGGCGGGTGCGGACGTCCTCCTCGTGTCTCCCGGGGCGACCCCCTCGGTCGAGGCCATGGCGGACGCCGGGGAGATCACCTGGGTGCGGCGCCCGTACGAGGACGGCGACCTCGCGGACGCCTGGTACGCGCTCATCGCCACCAGCGACCCGGTGGCCAACGCCGTCGCCTCCGCCGAGGCGGAACGGCACCGCGTCTGGTGCGTCCGCGCCGACGACGCGGACGCCGCCACCGCCTGGACCCCGGCCACCGGCCACAGCGCGGGCGTCACGGTCGCCGTCCTCACCACCGACGCCCGCGGGCGCGACCCCCGGCACACCGCCGCCATCCGCGACGCGGTCGTCGAGGGGCTGCGCGACGGCACACTGGTCGCCCCGCACCACCGCACCCGCACCCCGGGCGTCGCCCTGGTCGGCGGCGGACCCGGCGACCCCGACCTGATCACCGTGCGCGGGCGCCGGCTGCTCGCCGAGGCGGACGTGGTCATCGCCGACCGCCTCGGCCCGCGCGACCTGCTCGCCGAACTCCCGCCGCACGTCGAGGTGATCGACGCGGCGAAGATCCCCTACGGCCGCGCCATGGCGCAGGAGGCCATCAACGACGCCCTCGTCCAGCACGCCCGGCAGGGCAAGTCGGTGGTCCGCCTCAAGGGCGGCGACCCGTTCGTCTTCGGCCGCGGCATGGAGGAGGTCCAGGCGCTCGCCGAGGCCGGCATCCCCTGCACGGTCGTCCCGGGCATCTCCAGCTCGATCGCGGTGCCCGGCGCGGCCGGCATCCCGGTCACCCACCGGGGCGTCGCCCATGAGTTCACCGTGGTCAGCGGCCATGTCGCCCCGGACGACGAACGCTCCCTGGTCGACTGGCCCGCGCTGGCGCGGCTCACCGGCACGCTCGTGGTCCTCATGGGCGTCGACAAGATCGGGCAGATCGCCGAGACGCTCGTCGCCCACGGGAGGTCTCCGGACACCCCGGTCGCCCTGGTCCAGGAGGGCACGACGGCGGCCCAGCGCCGGGTCGACGCGACCCTCGCCACGGTCGCCGGGACCGTCCGCGCCGCGGACGTGAAGCCGCCGGCGGTCATCGTCATCGGCGAGGTCGTCGCCGTCGGCCGGCCCGCCGCCGGATGAGCCCGGACACCGGGCGGAACCGCCTCCCGAGTAACCGCGGGTAACAGAACCCTTCCCGAGCCGTTGGCACCGCACCCAGGACAAGGCAGTATCACTCTGTGGCCGATCTCATCACCGTCGAGGACCCCGACGACCCCCGCCTGAGCGATTACACGGGCCTGACCGACGTCGAACTGCGGCGCAAGCGCGAACCGGCCGAGGGCCTGTTCATCGCCGAGGGCGAGAAGGTCATCAGACGGGCCAAGGAAGCGGGCTACGAGATGCGCTCCATGCTGCTCTCGGCCAAGTGGATCGACGTCATGCGCGACGTGATCGACGAACTGCCCGCCCCGGTCTACGCGGTCAGCCCGGAACTCGCCGAACAGGTCACCGGCTACCACGTGCACCGTGGCGCCCTCGCCTCCATGCAGCGCAAGCCCCTGCCCACGGCGGCCGAACTCCTGCGTGGCGCCCGCCGGGTGGTGGTCATGGAGTCCGTCAACGACCACACCAACATCGGGGCGATCTTCCGTTCGGCCGCCGCCCTCGGCATGGACGCGGTCCTGCTCTCCCCGGACTGCGCCGACCCGCTCTACCGCCGCAGCGTCAAGGTCTCCATGGGCGCGGTGTTCTCCGTGCCCTACGCCCGCCTGGACACCTGGCCCAAGGGCCTGGAGTCGGTCCGCGAGGCGGGCTTCACGCTGCTCGCGCTGACCCCCGACGAGAAGGCCGAGTCGCTCGACGAGGCCGCCCCGCACCGGATGGAGCGGGTCGCCCTGATGCTCGGCGCCGAGGGCGACGGACTGTCCACCCAGGCCCTGGTCGCCGCCGACGCATGGGTCCGCATCCCCATGTCCCACGGCGTCGACTCCCTCAACGTGGGAGCGGCGGCAGCGGTCGCCTTCTACGCGGTCGCGACGGGCCGCTGAGCGCTCCGCGGGTTGGGCGGTGTCGGCCGTCCGTCAGCTGCGGCGGCGTGGTGGCTGGTCGCGCAGTTCCTCGCGCCCCTTTGGGGGCGCTGCCGGGCCTAGGGCACTTTCGGGTTGTGGTGTCGGGATGTTCCGGGGGTCGCGGGTTGTCGGTCGGCTGCGGCAGTGTCGTGGCTGGTCGCGCCGTTCCCCGCGCCCCTTTGGGGCGCTGCCGGGCCTAGGACACTCCCGGGCCGTGGTGTCCGGATGTCCCGGTGTCCGGGGGCAGGTTCCGTTCCTGTGCGCCGGTGACGTTGCCGCCGCCGCCCAGGCCGTGCGCGGGCCCCTGACACCCCTGGGCCAGCGCGATGCCGAGCGCGACCAGCAGGGTCACCACGACGAACACGAACAGCCGTTGCCGCAGCAGCCGCGGATTGGCGGGCCGTCTGCCGGTGCCCGTGGTGCGCGGCCCCGGCCGCCCGGCCCCGCTGCGCGGCGCGGGCCTGCTCCCGCTGCCGGTACGGGTCGTGCTCCGCGACGCCGGAGTCGGCCGCGCGGCGCCGCCGCCACGTGTGCCGTTGGGACCGCGTGTGCCGTTGGTTCCACGCGTGTTGCCGCCCCCGCGCGCCGGAGTCCCGCCACGCGATACCGGGGTACCGCCCTGCGAGGGCTGCGGACGGCGCTGGGTGCGCTGCGGCTCCGGATAGGTGTCCGTGAGCCGCCCGGTGGGCCGGTCCGCCTCGGCGGCACGCGGCGCGGGCGGCCCCACGCCGGACAGGCCCTGCGTCTCGCGGGCCGCGATCTCCTTGAGCCGCAGCGACAGTTGGAGCGTGCTCGGCCGCTCCTCGGGGTCCTTCGCAAGACAGGCCCGCACGAGCGGGGCGAGCGCGTCCGGCACACCGTGCAGTTGCGGCTCCTCGTGCACCACGCGGTACAGCATCACTTCCGAACTGCCGTGCCCGAACGGCGAGTCACCGGTCGACGCGTACGCCAGCGTGGCCCCCAGCGAGAACACGTCCGTGGCCGGCGTGACGGCGGCGCCGCGCACCTGCTCGGGCGCGAGGAAACCGGGTGAGCCGACCGCCGTTCCGACGTGCGTGAGCGTGGACGCGCCGGTCGCCCAGGCGATGCCGAAGTCGATGATCCGCGGACCCTTCGGGGACAGCAGGATGTTGGACGGCTTCAGGTCCCGGTGCACCACACCGGCCTCGTGCACGGCGACCAGGCCCTCGGACAGCGCCGCCCCGACGGCCGCCGCCTCGGCGGTGGCGAGCGGCCCCTCCTCGGCGACCTTGTCGTGCAGCGAGGGGCCCGGTACGTACTGGGTGGCGAACCACGGCCGGTCGGCGTCCAGATCCGCCGCGACGAGCCGCGCCGTGCAGCCGCCCCGGATCCGCCGTGCCGCGGAGACCTCGCGCGCGAACCGCGAACGGAACTCCTGGTCCTCCGCCAGATCCGGCCGGATCACCTTGAGCGCGACCCGCTGTCCCTTCTTGTCGGAGCCGAGATAGACAACGCCCATCCCGCCCGCGCCGAGCCGTCTGTGAAGCCTGAACGAGCCGACGACGCGCGGGTCCTCGCGCCTCAGGCGCATCATCGCCATGTTCATCCCCGCTGCCCGGTCCGTGTGACGTGGCACAGCTTACGTTTCCCCGGCCGCCCGCGCGCAGAGGCCGCGCCCTCTCGGCCCGATGGATTGTCAGTGCCCGGTGGGAGACTTGAAGAGTGGTCAGGGACCGTGCGAGCGCACTGCCCTTGACCGGCCTGTGACTCCAACCGATCGTCACAGAAGGGGGATTGGACCCGTGAAGGGTGACCGCGTGGAGATAGTCGTGGACGCCGGGGACACGACGCGAACCTACGAGGTGGTGGCGAGCCGGGCGGGCCGCCGGGTGGAGACGGCGGTGCGCCGAGGGGTGGTGGAAGTGAGCGAAGTCACCCGAAACGGCACGGTCGTGCGCACTGCCCGTTTCATGGCGAACCGGGTCCTCGCCCTGGTCGAGCAGCCGGTGCCCCGCGAGGACAACTCGGGAAAGCGCGATCACTCCGGGCGCCCCCTCCGGGAAGACCCCGAGACGTAGGACCACGTCTCCACCCAGGGGAGTACGCATCAGGTGACGGCTCATCCTCCCGCAGGTCCGCGAATCGATACGACGGCATGACGTCCTGGGGGCGTCGCCCACCTAGATTTGAGGTCAAGCGGCGGGTGCAGCACTCGTCCCCCGAGGTCAGACGCCCGCCGCTGCCAACGAACAACCGAGACGGTCAGGAGAGGGACCATGGCCCACACGGCACCGCGGACGCTGTTCCGCACACAGGGACGCGCCGCGTCCCGCGCCCGTCGTCAGGGCCGTCGCCACCCCTTGGTGGCGACGCTCATGGCCCTTCCCCTGGCGGCCCTTCTCCTCGTGGTCTTCGACGGCTGGGAGACGGTGGCCACACAGGCGTCGTCCGTGGGTGTGATGCTGGGGCGCTGAGCGGCGACCCCAGGCCCGGAAGAGCGGTCCGGGCGGGGACATCCATCCATGAAACCCCGTGGGGACGGGGGTGCGGCGGACGGCACAAATGCCGGCGCAGCTGGGGAGCTGCGCCGGCATTGCTTTTGCCCGCACGACCTGGCGCCGTCACGGCGACCCCGCGTAGGCCCCGACCGGCACCACAGCGACGGCCCGTCCGCGGACGAGCCCTTCCCGCAAGGGATCCTCAGTGCCTCGCCGCCGCGATCCGGAACCCGCGTAGGCTCGCCGCAGCAGCCGCCGGCCCCTCAAGGAACCTTCGTGACCGCACCCGTCCTGCCGCAGCTGGCCGCGAAGGCCAGGGGCGCCGCCCACCGAGGCGGGGCGCCGTGTGTCTGCGGAGCGGCCGTCACCCTCGCCGACCGTCCCGACGCCACCGTCGTACGACACGCGGACGTCGTCGCGAAGGCCCACGCCCCCGACACCGACCGTGCCGCGCTGGACCTCCGTGTCGCCACCGCCGCCCGCCTGCCGGATGTCTTCGTACCACCGCTCGGCACGGCACCGGCCACGCTCGGCGACCGCCTCGTGACGCTGTGGCCGTACGGCGCCCCGGTGGACCCGCACACCCCCGACGCGGCGCCGTGGGAGGCGGCCGGCACCCTCCTCGCCCGCCTCCACCGGACCCCCGTGACCGGCGCCGTCACGGCGGTCCTGCGCGCGGCCCCCGCGCCACCCCCGATGCGCGGCCCGGTCAAGGCCGCCCGCGCGATCAGCCGCCTCCGCGCCGCCCTCGGCACCGGCGGCACCCCCGCCGCGCCCCCGGTCCTGCGGGCCTGGGCGGCCCTCCCCGCCTGGGCGCGCGCCGCGGCCCCCATGCCCGGCCCCGCCGCCCTCTGCCACGGCGACGTACACCTCGGCCAGCTGGTGCGGCACCCCGCCCCGGACGGCCCGTGGCGGCTCATCGACGTCGACGACCTGGGCGTGGGAGTCCCGGCCTGGGACCTGGCGCGCCCCGCCGCCTGGTACGCCTGCGGGCTCCTCCCGCCCGACGCGTGGACCCGCTTCCTGACCGCCTACCGCGCCGCCGGCGGCCCGGCCGTCCCCGCCCACGGCGACCCCTGGCCCGCCCTGGACGTCCCGGCCCGCGCCCTCACCGCACAGACCGCCGCCCTGGCCGTCGCCAAGGCGCTGACGGCGGACCGCCCGCTGGACGAGGTGGAGGCGGCCCTCGTCGACGCCTGTGCCCGAATGGACTGCGCACCCGCCGAGTTGACGCACGGCTTCCCGACGTAGGCTGCAACCGGCCGGGGCTGGGCGGAGTCTGTCCTGGTGAACCGCGAAGCAGCACCGACCGGCGAGGAGTTGAGCCGACCATGCAGTGTCCGAAATGCCATGCGCCGATGCACACCTACAACCGCAACGGCGTCCAGATCGAGCAGTGCAGCGGCTGCCGCGGCATCTTCCTCGACTACGGCGAGCTGGAGGCGCTGACCCGTCTGGAGTCCCAGTGGTCCCAGCCGGCCCCGCCGCCCCCGCCCGCCCCGCAGGCGTACCCGGCCCCGTCCGCGCCCGCCTGGGGTGCCCCGCACGGCGGTCACGGCCACTACGGCCACCACCGTCACAAGAGCTTCGGCCGTATGCTGTTCTCCAGCTGAGCCCACCGAGAAGCCCCCGGCCGTACGAGACGGCCGGGGGCTTCGGTGTGTGGACGATACTGGGATTGAACCAGTGACCTCTTCCGTGTCAGGGAAGCGCTCTCCCGCTGAGCTAATCGTCCTCGGGACGTGACCGTGAAGTCACGGACTGTACGTGCGCGATACTGGGATTGAACCAGTGACCTCTTCCGTGTCAGGGAAGCGCTCTCCCGCTGAGCTAATCGCGCGGGGATCCTCGCGGATCCAGTGGACGATACTGGGATTGAACCAGTGACCTCTTCCGTGTCAGGGAAGCGCTCTCCCGCTGAGCTAATCGTCCTTGGAGGTGGAGACGGGATTTGAACCCGTGTAGACGGCTTTGCAGGCCGTTGCCTCGCCTCTCGGCCACTCCACCAGGAGTGTAGGGGATCGGGTCGACCCCCCGTTCCTTCGAGCGGACGACGAGGCTCGAACTCGCGACCTCAACCTTGGCAAGGTTGCGCTCTACCAACTGAGCTACGTCCGCTTGTCGTTTCGGTCGGCGTCAGCGTCCCGGCGACGAGGTGAACTCTAGCGGATTCCGGAGCCAGTACAAAAACGCGTTTGCGCAGCGTGCTGCGCTGCGCTCACCGAACGGCATGGTCAGGGCACCCGCGGGACATGCCCGGGTCACCCTCGGGGCACCCGCCCTAGACTCGACCGCGTGCCCCACCTGCCACCTCTCGCCCGCTTCGGTGACCGCGTCGCCACCGGTCTCCGCGACGTCACCGACGACCCCGCGGCCCTGGACTCCACGGGCTTCTGGGCGGTCTGCGCGGACTTCGAGGGCCGGCTGACCTGCGCCCGCTTCGCGGACGTCCGGGCGGAGCCGGTACCGGCCCCGGTGCCGGGGCGGTGGCGGGGACCGGCACCGGGGGAGTGGACGTCGTCCCTGGGTCACGCCGCGTACACGGCGGGCGTGCGCCGGATCCGCGAGCACATCGCGGCCGGCGAGGTCTACCAGGCCAACCTCTGCCGGGTGCTGTCCGCGCCCGTCGCCCCCGACAGCGACGTCGACGCCCTGACCGCACTGCTCGCCCGCGGCAATCCCGCGCCGTACGCCGGAACGATTCGGCTGCCCGGCCACGGCGTGGAGCTCGCCACCGCATCGCCGGAGCTCTTCCTGCGCCGCGCCGGCGCGCTCGTCGAGTCCGGCCCGATCAAGGGCACCGGACGCACCGAGGCGGACCTCCTGGAGAAGGACTACGCCGAGAACGTGATGATCGTGGACCTGGTCCGCAACGACATCGGCCGGGTCTGCGCCACCGGCAGCGTGACCGTGCCCGATCTGTGCGCCGTGGAGAAGCACCCCGGTCTCGTCCATCTGGTGTCCACGGTCCGCGGTGAGCTGCGCGCCGGTGCCGGCTGGCCGCAGCTGCTGACCGCCGCGTTCCCGCCCGGCTCGGTGACCGGCGCGCCCAAGTCGAGCGCGCTGCGGATCATCGAGGCGCTGGAGACGGCACCCCGGGGGCCGTACTGCGGCGGCATCGGCTGGGTCGACGCGGACCGGGGCACCGGCGAGCTGGCCGTGGGCATCCGCACCTTCTGGCTCGACCGGTCCCGCACATCCGGGGCGACGCTGCGCTTCGGCACCGGAGCCGGCATCACCTGGGGCTCCGACCCGGAGGCGGAGTGGCGGGAGACCGAGCTGAAGGCGTCCCGGCTGCTCGCGATAGCGTCGGGTACGTACAACGCGAGCGGGGAGGAATCCTGACGTGAAGATCTGGCTCGACGGCGGCCTGCGGGACATCGAGTCCGCCCGGGTCTCCGCCCTGGACCACGGACTGACCGTGGGCGACGGTGTCTTCGAAACGGTGAAGACGGTGCACGGCAGGCCGTTCGCGCTCACCCGGCACCTCGACCGGCTGACCCGCTCCGCGCGCGGCCTCGGCCTGCCCGAGCCCGACCTGGACGAGGTGCGCCGCGCCTGCGCCGCCGTCCTGGCGGCCGACCCGGTGCCGCTGGGCCGGCTGCGCATCACCTACACCGGTGGCGAGGGCCCGCTCGGCTCCGACCGCGGGGACCGGGGCCCGACCCTCATGGTCGCGCTGGGCGCCACCACCCGGCGCCCCGACTCCACTGCCGTCGTCACCGTGCCCTGGACCCGCAACGAGCGCGGCGCCCTCACCGGCCTGAAGACCACCTCGTACGCGGAGAACGTCGTCGCCCTGGCCCGCGCCGTCCGACAGGGCGCCTCCGAGGCGCTGTTCGCCAACACGGTCGGACAGCTCTGCGAGGGCACGGGCTCGAACGTCTTCGTCGTCCTCGACGGCGAGCTGCACACCCCGCCGCCGGCCTCCGGCTGCCTGCCCGGCATCACCCGCGCGCTGACCGCCGAGTGGACCGGCGCGAAGGAGACGGACCTGCCGCTGGACGTGCTGGAGCGCGCCGACGAGGTCTTCCTGACCTCCACCCTGCGCGACGTCCAGGCCGTGCACCGGGTCGACGGCCGTGACCTGCCCGGCGCGCCGGGCCCGGTGACCGCAAAGGCCATGCGGATCTTCGACGAGCGGTCCGGGGCCGATCTCGACCCGTAGCGGCGGCGCACATGGGGCTGACGGCGGGGCGCCGCAGGGGGTAGAAATCCCATGATGACCACGACCCTGCGGCCGACCGGGCCGCTCCAGCACGCCGCGGACGGGGCACTGTCCCGGCACTTCCAGGTGTGTGTGAACGGCCGCCCCGTCGGCGGGGTGCGCCTTGCCACGGACGACCTGTTCGGACCCTCCGTGGCCCGGATCGACGAGCTGAGCATCGACGAGCCGGACCGCGGCCGTGGCCGCGGCACGGTGGCCGCCCTCGCCGCCGAGGAGGTCGCGCGCGGCTGGGGCTGCGAGCGCGTCGAGATCACGGTGCCCGCGGCGGCCGGTGCCGCGGTGCGGCTGGCCGCGGCGCTCGGCTACGTCCAGCGCAACCGCCGGATGCGCAAGCGGCTCGGCGACATGCCGCCCGAGCTGCCCGCGGGCAGCCGGGGCAGGCCCATGACCGAGGCCGAGTTCGGGCCCTGGGTCGAAAAGTCGGTCAAGGACTATGCGCGGAGCTGGATCGACCACGGTGTGCCCGCGGCCGCGGCGCGGGCCAGGTCGGAGCGGGACCACGCGCGGGCCCTGCCGGACGGCCCGGCCACCGCGGACACCCTGCTCAGCGTCCTGGAGCACGAGGGCACCAGGGTCGGCACCCTGTGGCTGTCGGTCGCCGGTGACCGGGCGTTCGTCTACGACGTGGAGGCCGAGGAGCGCTTCCGCGGGCGCGGCCACGGACGCGCCCTGATGCTGCTGGCCGAGGCCCAGACGGTGGCCGCGGGACAGCGGGCGCTCGCCCTCAACGTCTTCGCGGGCAACACACCGGCCGAGCGGCTGTACGCGTCGCTGGGGTACCGGCCGGTGGAGTACTCGCTGTACAAGAACCTGCTCTGAGGCACGCCAATCGCGCGGGTCAGGTGTCCGCTCAGGTCTGCGACAGCAGCCGGTCGGCGATCTCCTCGATCCGCTCGCGCAGCCCCTCCTGGCTCTTGCCGCCGTCGAGGCGCTCGTCGCCGATGACGTACGTCGGGGTGCCGGTCACCCCGATCGCCGTGCCCTCGGCCTGGTCGGCGTCGACGACGAGGATGTGCCGTCCGTCGATCAGCGCGGTGTCGAACTCCTCGGCGTCCAGACCGAGTTCACGGGCCACCCGGACCAGGAGCGGCTCACCCTCGCGGTCCAGTTCCGCGACGCGGCCCAGGACCGCCTCGACATACGCCCAGCCCCGTCCCTGGGCGAAGGCCTCCTCGGCGGCCTGCGCGGCGGCGAAGGCGTGCGGGTGCTTGTCCAGCGGGAAGTGCCTCAGCCGCAGCTCCAGCCGGTCGCCGTAGCGGGCGCGCAGCGCGCGGATGTCGTCCAGGGCGGTGCGGCAGTCCGGGCACTGGAGTTCGCACCAGACGTCGAGCACGGGCGCGGGGGCGTCGCTGGGCGCGGGAGAGGAGTCGTTCATGGACGCCAGTCTTCCAGGCACGGCCCCCATGGCCGAATCGGTGCCGTACGCGGCCGACCGGCACCTGCGGAGGAGCCGACCCGGAGATGTCCCTGATCTCGGGCCGGGCCATGGCATCGAGGGGAGGGGCAGTGCAGGATGGAAGGGACGAAGCGTACCCGCGCTTCGGCCGCCCGAGCCCGCCAGGAGGACCGGATGATTGCCGAGACCGTCTGTTCCGCCGTGTCCGCGGCCGGCCTGGGCATCGCGGTGGTCACCGCCTACCGCAAGCGCTACCTCGCCGCCGTCCGTATCGCGGCCTATTCGCTCGTCCCCGTGGGCCTGGTGATGACGGGTGTCGTCGGCTGGCTGGCCGACACGGCGTTCAGTCCCACGGCGTGGGCGGGCTTCGGGGTGCTGGGCGCCGCCTGGGCCCTGTTCGCGTCCTCGCGTGCGGTCGAACGCCGCCGCGGCGGCACCCGCGCCCAGCGGAAGGCCGCCCGTGGAGCACGGCCCGACGCGGTGGCACCCGCCGCCTCGGCGCCCTCGCTGGGTCCGGCCACCCGCCCCGCGGCCCCGCCGGCGACCGCGCCCCGCGCCACCGACTCCGCGGACGACTTCAGCGACATCGAGGCCATCCTCAAGAAGCACGGCATATGAACTACGGCATATGAGCATCGGCATATGACACCGGCACCCGCACATCGGCGCCGGGGCTGAAACGACACAGTCCGCCGGGACCGCGCCCGGAAGTGATCATGAGCCGGGCGGAACCGAACCGGACATCACGGAATTCGGCGAACTCCCGCATAATCCGGGCGTGTTGATCGCGAAGGGCCCCTCACCTGGGCCATCATCGCCCCGAGATGCTGGACACGACACAGAGCGAGGCCGCGCCGCCGAAGGACGAGCCGCGCGGGTGCCTCTTCGCCCTTTCCCAGCCACCGCTGATGATCTTCCTGGCGGTGATCGGGTGTCTGCTCCTCATGGCAGCGCTGCACGATCTGCTGTTGCTGTGAGTCGTACACGCCAGTCCCGGCGCCACCCGCCGGGGCGGGCGTCGGCATCGGGAGCCCGGCCCCGCAGAACCGGCCGGGCGGTCAGCCCGTCGCCTCCTTGCGCCGGGCCCGGTACGCGGCCACATGCAGCCGGTTTCCACAGGTGCGGCTGTCGCAGTAGCGGCGCGAGCGGTTGCGGGACAGATCGACGAAGGCGCGCCGGCAGTCGGGCGCCTCGCAGCGCCGCAGCCGCTCCTGCTCCCCGGCGACCACGAAGAACGCCAGCGCCATCCCGCAGTCGGCGGCGAGATGGTCCGCCACGGAGGCGCCTGGCGCGAAGTAGTGCACATGCCAGTCATAGCCGTCGTGGTCCGTGAGCCGCGGGGTGGTCCCCGCCGCCGCGACCAGCTCGTTGATCATCCCGGCGGAGGCCCGGGCGTCCGGAGCCGCGAAGATCCCCGCGAACCGGCCACGGACCTTGCGCACGGCCGACAGATCGAACTCGGAGAGCACCCCGACATCGCTCATTTCGTGTTTTCGCACGAAATCCTCGAGCGTCGCGACATCCGGCAGCCCGTCCGGCGCCGCGTCGTCCTCCGGCACGGTGTTCACCAGATCCACCACGGTGTCGAGCGCGCACCGGGTGTCGTGGGTGATCAGCACGTTTCGCTCCCTGGCGTGAGGGTCGGGCGGGTGCCCGCCGATGCTGGCCGATGGTAGTTGGCCGTTGGCCGAAAGAACGGCTTCCTGTGCATCGCGGTTCCCGCCGCCCGGGCCCGTCGCCGGGGGTCGGGGGCCGGCCCGACGGGCCCGGGCACACCGAAGCCGCCGCCGCGACGGCTCGCGGCGGCGGCTTCGGGCCACGCCGTATGCGGTTGTCTTGGCCCGAGCCGTCTCCCCGAGTGGACGGCGCCGGGCTGCTTCGGGGGCGGCCTAGCTCTCCGCCAGGATGTGCGAGAGCTCCTGATCCAGGTCGAAGTGCCGGTGTTCCGTGCCCGGCGGCACGGCGGCGTCGGTTCGCTTCAGGAAGGACTCCAGAGCCCGCGCCGGGGCCTCCAGCAGTGCTTCCCCCTCCGGGGAGCTGAGGGCGATGCATACGACGCCCTGGCCGTGACTGCGGGAGGGCCAGACGCGGACGTCGCCGGTGCCGGTGGGCCGGTGCAGGCCCTCGGCGAGGAGGTCGCGGGCGAACACCCACTCGACGGTCTCCTCGGCTCCGGTGTGGAAGGTGGCGTGCACGGCGTAGGGGTCGGCCGTGTCGTACCGCAGGCCTGCGGGGACAGGCAGGGAGGACTCGCTCGACACAACGAGGCGCAGGTGCAGCTCGCAGCTGACCGTGGTGTTCATAAGCGCCAGGGCCTTTCGCTCAGTGTGCGCTCGGGGATTCGCACGTCGGCGAAATCGACATGCCACCTACGGTGCCGTTGTAAACCCCTCTGAGTGTTTTGCGTGGCTTTAGGTACCTCTTCCGGCCGAGAACCCGTGCGAGGAGTGCCACCATTCCGGTGACTGGTTTCACTCGGGTAGGGTTTGGTCGTATGAATACGGGGAGTGACGGTTCGGGCGAGGTCACCACGGTCTCCGGCCCGGCCGAGGCGGAGCCGGAGACGGGGGGCGCGCAGGAGGAGCGGGGCCTCGGGTCGCGTGCGCCCGGGTTCATCAAGGCCCGCCGCGTCCTGCACATGAGCTGGCAGGTCGGCGTCTTCGTCATCGGCCTCGCGGTCGTGGTCGCCGGCATCATCATGCTGCCGCTGCCCGGGCCCGGCTGGGTGGTGATCTTCGGCGGCATGGCGATCTGGGCGACCGAGTTCGTCTGGGCCCAGCTCGTGCTCCGCTGGACGAAGCGGAAGGTGACCGAGGCGGCCCAGCGGGCACTGGATCCCGCGGTGCGCCGCCGCAACCTCACGTTGACGGTGATCGGCCTGGTGATCGTGGCGGTGCTGCTCGCGATCTACCTCTGGAAGTTCGGCGTCGTGATGCCCTGGAAGATCAAGGACCAGTGATCCGGCGAGCGGGCTCCGCCCCCGGTCCCGGCGTCGCCCCGCCGTGGTCGGGGGCATTCCCTGACATGGGGTAATGTTCTTCCTGCGCCCGGGCGATTAGCTCAGTGGGAGAGCGCTTCGTTCACACCGAAGAGGTCACTGGTTCGAACCCAGTATCGCCCACCGGGATCGGCGGCCCGTCTGCGACTAGCGGACGGGCCGCCGTCGTTTTCGCGTACATCCGTTCCCTCGCACGCCTGTGGAACGCGCGCGTGCCTGCTTCGCGTACGGGCGGGCCTCCTGAGGATGCCGCCCGGCTCCGGATCGCCGGGGCCGGGAGATATTCCTGCCCGAATCATTGACGCACCCCCGGGCCCTCCGTACCTTGTGCCAGCAAGCGCTTGCTTGAAACGATTCACGAAGTGACAGCGACGTCGCGGAGAGGGGTCGACCGTGGGAAGCGACAGGCATGTGGAGCGGCGTACGGTCCTGAAGGCGGCCGGGGCCACGGCCGCCGTGCTGGGGCTGGCCGCGGCGACGGGGTGCGGGGGCGGCAGCGGATCCGGGAACGGGACGGTGACGATCCGTTACTCATGGTGGGGCGCCGAGGAACGGGCCAAGAGGATCAACCGGACCATCGCGCTCTTCGAGAAGAAGTACCCGAAGATCAAGGTCAAGACGGACTTCCAGACGTATCAATCGTTCTGGGAGAAGTTCCAGACGCAGGCCGCCGGCGGAAATCCCCCGGACGTTTTCCAGAATGCCGTCACGTTTCTTCGGAAGTACGACAAGAGAGGTGTTCTGCTCGACCTCAAGTCGCAGGCGCAGGCAGGAAATCTGAGCCTGGATCAGTTCCGCGCGGGCGTCACGAAGGTCGGCGAGGTGAACGGGAAACAACTCGGTGTGCCCGTCGGCTCCAACACCATGTCCCTCGTCGTCGACAAGAAGGTCTTCGAGGAGGCCGGTGTGCAGCCGCAGCCGGGCTGGACCTGGGACGAGTACTTCAAGGCCCTGAAGACCATCCACGACAGGACGAAGATCCCCGGTGACACCGGCTACTTCACCATCATGTACCTGTACGACCTGTACCTCCGCCAGAACGGCCGGGCGTTCTTCACCGAGGACGGACTCGGCTTCGACCAGGCGGATCTGACGGAGTGGTGGACGGACGGCTACAACCGGGTCAAGGCCGGCTTCGTCACCGACCAAGTCCTCCCTCTCCGCCGGCCACGGCGCCTCGGAGTTCACCTGGGACAACTTCACCGTCCGCTACTCCGCGGAGGGCGACAGCAGCTACGGCCTCGCCCCGATCCCCACCACGGACGGCAAGCACACCGGCCAGTACCTCGCCTCCCTGATGCTCAGCGCCTCGGCCCGCACCTCGCACCCCAAGGAGGTCGCCCAGTTCATCGACTTCATGGTCCACGACCCCGAGGTCGGCACGATCATGGGCTACGACCGTGGCATCCTCGCGAGCACCGCGCAGTACGAGGCGTTCGAGCCCGCCGACGAGGTGAACAAGGAGATCGCGCAGTACGAGGAGGACACCGCCGAGGCCGGCGTCCTCGGCACGATCACCCCGCATCCGTCCGGCGCCGACACCGTCGAGGCGGCCTTCCTGCGCATCGGCGGCGACCTCGGACAGGGCAGGACCAGGGTCGCCGACGCGGTGAAGCAGTTCTTCACCGAGTCCGAGGCCGCCTTCCAGGCCTGATGGGGACTCCCGTGACGCTCGTCAAGGACTCCGTGCCCGCCCGCGCGGCCCGCCCGGCCGCCGCCCCCGCGGGACGGCCGGGCCGCCGCCGGGAGAACCTCGCCGGCTACCTCTTCATGTCACCGTGGATCGCGGGTTTCCTGCTGCTGACCGCGGGCCCGATGGTGGCCTCCCTGTACTTCGCCTTCACCGACTACAACCTGTTCAACAGCCCCAGGTGGGTCGGGTTCGACAACTTCACCAAGATGTTCGACGACCCGCGCTGGCAGAAATCGGTCGAGGTGACCGCCAAGTACGTGGTCATCGGCACCCCGTTGAAGCTGCTGCTCGCGCTCGGCGTCGCGCTGCTCCTCGCACAGAGCCGCCGCGGCCAGGCCTTCTACCGGGCCGCCTTCTACGCCCCCTCGCTGATCGGCGCGAGCGTCTCGGTCGGGTTCGTGTGGCGGTCGCTCTTCTCCGACGGCGCGATCGTGGACCGTACACAGACCTTCCTCGGCTTCCACGTCGGCGGCTGGGTCGGCAACGCGGACTGGGTGCTGTACTGCCTGGTGGCGCTCACCGTCTGGCAGTTCGGCGCGCCGATGGTCATCTTCCTTGCGGGGCTCAAACAGGTGCCGAGGGAGCTGTACGAGGCCGCCGAGATGGACGGCGCGGGAGCGTTCCGGCGGTTCTGGAACATCACCCTGCCGACCATTTCCCCGGTGCTCTTCTTCAACGTCCTGCTGGAGACGATCCACTCGTTCCAGATCTTCGGCTCCGCCTACGTGGTCTCCAACACGTACTGCGGACCGGCCGACGCCACGCTCGTCTACACCTGCTACCTGTACCAACAGGGGTTCAGGAACGCCCAGATGGGCTTCGCCGCCGCGATGGCCTGGATGCTGCTGCTCGCCGTGGCCCTGGTGACCGCCGTCCTGTTCTGGTCGCAGAATAAGTGGGTGCACTACGCGGAGGAGGCCCGATGAGCGCCCCCGATCTGCCGGCCTCGCCGGCTCAGGGGATGCCGGGAGTACCCCCGTCCGGCACCGGCCCCCTGGCCGCCGCGCACCGCGGGCGCGCCGGTTCGCTCGGCTGGCATCTCGGCGCGCTGGTGATCCTCGCGGTCATCCTCTACCCGGTCGTCTGGGTCATGGGCGCCTCGTTCAAGCCGAGCAAGGACATCATCAACAGCCTCACGCTGTTCCCGGCCGACCCGATCCTGTCCAACTTCAGGGGCTTCGCGGACGGCATCGCGGACATCTCGATCTGGAGGTTCTTCCAGAACTCCCTCTTCTACGGGCTCGGCTCCGTCGTCGGTGTGCTGATCTCCTGCTCGCTGACCTCGTACGCGTTCGCGCGCATC
The DNA here is from genome assembly GCF_003688995.1 of Streptomyces shenzhenensis. Classification (GTDB taxonomy): domain Bacteria; phylum Actinomycetota; class Actinomycetes; order Streptomycetales; family Streptomycetaceae; genus Streptomyces; species Streptomyces shenzhenensis_A. The sequence goes on from NZ_PENI01000003.1 coordinate 307,941, forward strand.
CGGTTCGCCGGGCGCAACCTGCTGTTCTCCCTCATGATCGGCACACTGCTGCTGCCGTACCACGTGCTGCTGATCCCGCAGTACGTGATGTTCCAGAAGCTCGGGCTGGTCAATACCTACACCCCGCTGCTGATCGGCAAGTACCTCGCCACCGAGGCGTTCTTCGTCTTCCTCATGGTGCAGTTCATGCGCAACCTGCCCCGCGAACTGGACGAGGCGGCCCGCCTGGACGGCTGCGGGCATCTGCGGATCTACTGGTCGATCGTGCTGCCGCTGTGCCGCCCGGCGCTCATCACCAGCGCGATCTTCACCTTCATCAACGCCTGGAACGACTTCATGGGCCCGCTGATCTATCTCAACGAGCCCGGCAAGTACACCGTCTCGCTCGGCCTGATGATGTTCCGCGACTCCGACGGGGTGGCCGCCAACTACGGCGGCATGATCGCGATGTCGCTGGTCGCGCTGGTGCCCGTGCTGCTGTTCTTCCTCGCCTTCCAGCGGTATCTGATCGACGGGATGGCGACCTCCGGACTCAAGGGCTGAGGGGATCCCCATGGCGCAAGCGCGTGGGAAACCGCGCAGGGAGCCGGTGTTCGCCGACCGGTTCGGCCTCTTCGCCGAGTGCCTGCTGACCGGCGTGTGGATCGCCGTGGCCGCCCTCGGCGTGGTCACGTATCCGGCGGCCTTCGCCGCGGGCGCCCGGCATCTGCGCCGGAGCACCGCACATGAGCGCGGCGGCCTGCGGGAGTTCGTCGCCGACTTCCGGGCCGCCCTGCGCGGCGGCTGGGCCGTCGGGGTCGCCGGGTGGGCCGCGGCGGCGCTGGCCTGGGTGGACATCCAGGCCGTCCGGGCCGGGCTGCCCGGCGGGCCGCTCGTCGGCGCCGTCGGGCTGTTCGCGCTGATCGGACTCGCCGTGGCCGGGCTGCGCGCGGCGGCGCTCTGGGCGCCGGGCGAGAGCTGGCGCACCCTGCTCGCCGAGGCCGGCCGGCGTACTGTCCGCGACCCCGCCGGCTCCTTCCTGCTGGTCGGCGGAGCGGTCCTCGTCGGCTGCTGCGCCCTGCTCGTCGCGCCGCTCGCGGTCCCCGTGCTCGGGGCCGTCGCCGCGGCCGCCGTCGCAGTGGAGGAGCGCCACCGCCACCGCTGACCCGCGCTCCCCTTCGGCCGACGGCTCCACCGAGTCCGCCCCGTGCCGGCCACAGGAGCCGACCGCCCCCGGCCGGTCTAGGGGGGAGCGCCGTCGCACGGGCGGCGGCGCTCGTATCCAGGAGTGTGGACCCCATCCGCCCCGCCCGGCATGAGTACGCGTACTCAGCTGACCCCCGCGGGCAGACTCCGCCCATGGACTGGACCCGCTACCGCTTCCGCAGCCTGTGGCCCCTGCCCGCGCCGCCCGCCGCCGTCTACGACACGCTGGAGCGAGCCGAGGACTACCCGCGCTGGTGGCCCCAGGTGCGCACGGTGAGCCGGCTGGACGACACCACCGGTCTCGTCACCATCCGCTCCGCCCTGCCCTACGACATGACGTTCACCGCGCGCGCGGTGCGACGGGATCCGGCCGCCGGCATCCTGGAGATCGCCATGACCGGGGACATCGAGGGCTGGGCCCGCTGGACCGTCACCGCCGACGGCACCGGCGCCCTCGCCCGCTACGACCAGGTCGTCGACGTCAACAAGCCGTTGCTGCGACGACTGGCCGTACCCGGGCGGCCGTTCTTCCGCGTCAACCACCGGCTGATGATGCGGGCCGGCCGGCGCGGACTGCTCGCGCACCTGCGAACGGTTTGAACGAAACCCGCCGGGAGCTGTATGGTTCAGTGCGTTCCCGGGCGATTAGCTCAGTGGGAGAGCGCTTCGTTCACACCGAAGAGGTCACTGGTTCGAACCCAGTATCGCCCACAGTCCGACGGCGGCTCGTGCCTGCACCCGATGCAGGCCGAGCCGTCGTCGTCGTGTGTCAGGCCGCCCTCGGCAGCTCCGGACGCAGCGGCCAGTCCGTGCTCACCGCCTCGTTCGAGCCGCTGCGCGCGAACCACGCCTGAAGACCGCGGGCCTGCGCCGCGTGCCAGGTCGTCTGCAGCGTGTGCAACTCGGCGGGGGACAGGCGCTCCAGCCGGGTCGCGAAGCGCCGCCCCACCGCCCGTACGACGCCCAGCGCGGCCAGCGCGTCCGCGGCGGCGTCATGCGCGCCCTCCAGCACCACGCCGTAGTGCGCGCACAGATCGGTCAGCGTCCGGCGGCCCTTGCGGTAGCGGTCCAGATGCTTGTCCAGCACCCGCGGATCCAGCACCAGCAGCGGCGCCGACTCGAACCAGCGGTCCAGCGACGAGGCCCGATGGCGGCGCAACTCCCGGTCCAGCAAGGTCAGATCGAACGGGGCGTTCATCACCACCAGCGGCCGGCCCAGCGCCGCGTGCCCCGCCAGTTCCTCGGCTATCTCGAACATCACAGGCGCCGGCCAGCGGCCGTTGCGCTCCAGGTGCTCCTCCGTCAGCCCGTGCACGTCCGTCGCCGCCTGCGGCACCCGCACGCCCGGGTTCACCAGCCAGCGGGTCACCCGAGGCCGGGTGTCCGGCGCGTCCTGGACGACGACGGAGGCCGACACGATCCGGTCGGTCTCGACATCCACGCCCGTGGTCTCCGTGTCGAAGGCGGCGAGAGGTCCCTCGTACCAGCACGTCATGCCCACACAACTCCTCGTTCACCCAGGGCAGATGACGACCCGTCTTCTGCCTGTTTGGTGATACCCGGGCTGTTTGCGCCGTACGCCGCAAGGACACAACAGGAGTACGGGTCTTTGCAGTTCAGCGGACCGTTGTGGGAAATCACTCGGCTTGGAAGGCTGTTGGACATGGCGATAGCGCAGCCCGAGCGGGGCGGGCTGCTGCCCGAACGCACGGGCCCCCATCGCGGAACACTCGCCACCACCGCCTGCATGGAGACACTGCAGGTCGGCTATCTGCACGCGGTCGCCGCCGCCGCGGGCTGCTCGTTGTCCCAGCCGTTCCCGGACAACGGCATCGACTGGCACGTCAGCCACAGCGCCCCCGGACACACCGTCGACGACGAGGTGACCATCAAGGTGCAGCTCAAGTGCACCTACCAGATCGCGCCCAACCCACCGGGCCGCTTCTTCTCCTTCACCCTCGACAACGACCACCTGCGCAAGCTCGCCCGTACCCCCGTCTCGGTGCACAAGATCCTGGTCGTGATGCTCGTCCCGCGCTCCCAGGACGACTGGCTGCGCGCCAGTCACGACCGGCTCGACCTGCGGCACTGCTGCTACTGGGTGAACCTGGCCGGGCAGCCGGTCACCGGCCGGCACCGGACCACCGTGCGCATCCCCACCGCGCGCATCTTCGACGACCGGGCGCTGTGCGAGATCATGACGCGGGTCGGGACGGGAGGCAGACCATGAGGCACCGTCCGACCGATGAGCCCCTGCGGGAGGTCAGGCCGCACCCCGTCGACGCCCACGGGAACCACCTGCCCGAGCCCGCGGGACTCGACCCCGCCACCGTCGACCCCGCGGTGCTCAGCGCCCTGCTGCACCGGCACGGCTGGCAGCGCCGCGGTGGCGCCGGCGGGCGGTACGGCCGCTGGACCCCGCCGGGCCCGGGCAACGGCGGGACCAGCCTGCTCGTGCCCGAGAGCCGGGCCTTCCCCGACAGCGAGGACCTGCTCGCCGAGGCCCTCGTCGCGCTCGCCCGCAGCGGTACGCCCTCCGCGCGCGAGGTGCTCGTCGGGCTCGCCGTGCCCAGTGACGAGATCCACTGGTGGCGGGACGTGCCGAGCGGCCCTGCGGGTGCGGCGCCCTGGACGGTCGAGGAACAACTGCGCACCGCCGCCCGGCAGATGCTGCTCGCGGGCGCGCTCGCAGGGCGCGAACGCGCGGGCTACTACGGCGCCCGGCACCGCAGGTCGGCCGCCGCGATGCTGGCGGACGTCCTGGTCGGACCGGCGGCGCACGGCCACCTCACCGCCTTCGTCCCGGTGGACACCGGACGCCTCCTGTCCGTACGTCTGCACCAGGCCCTGCACGCCGTGCGCGAGGCGATCGACTACCAGCGCGCCACCGGCGGCATGGACGCCTTCGACGCGGCCGTCGAGGCCGGGGTCAGCCGTGAGCTGACCGAGGCGCTGGTGGCCCTCGTCCGCGGCACCGAGGGCGCCCGGATCGCCGTCGAGTGGGCGCCCGCCGCCGCTGTCCCCGAGGACTGCGCGAGCACCGCGGAGCCCGTCGAGTTCTCGCCCGGCGACCTGTCCGTGCTGCGCGAGGCCGGCGCCCGCTATCTGCGCGACGAACCCTCCGTCCCGGTCCGGGTCACCGGCACCGTGGTCCGCATGCGGCGCTCCGGCCCGCGCGGCGCGGGCACCGTACGGCTGCGGGTGATCGCCGGCGCCGAGGTGCCGCACGTCCGTGTCACCCTGGACGAGGAGGACTACCGCATCGCCGGGCACGCGCACCTCGTCGGGCTGCCGGTGCGGGTGCACGGCCGGCTGGAGAGCCGGGGCGGGTTCCGCCGGCTCACCGGCGCCCTCGGAGTGGTACCGGTGCAGGTGGACGAGGCCGAGCGGGACCGGCTGATGAAGTCCCTCCAGGAGAACCTCGACTTCTTCGAGGAGGCGTGCAGCGGGGACGACTGCGACTGACCGGGGGCGGCCCCTCACACAGGGCCACCGTTTCGCCGTCGGCGGGCCCAGGTCGGTACGATCCCCTATTGCGCGCGCTCCTGGTACGGCGCCCGCATCCACCAGCAGTCAGGAGAGACCGGTGTCAGACGTCCGTGTGATCGTCCAACGCGAATCCGAGCGGGAAGAGCGCACGGTGACGACGGGCACTACGGCCGCCGAGCTCTTCGCCGGCGAGCGCTCGATCATCGCCGCCCGGGTGGCCGGAGAGCTGAGGGACCTCGCCTACGAGGTCAAGGACGGCGAGACCGTCGAGGGCGTCGAGATCACCTCCGAGGACGGTCTGAACATCCTGCGCCACTCCACCGCGCATGTCATGGCGCAGGCCGTGCAGGAGCTGTTCCCGGAGGCCAAGCTGGGCATCGGCCCGCCCGTCAGGGACGGCTTCTACTACGACTTCGACGTCGAGAAGCCGTTCACGCCCGAGGATCTCAAGGCCGTCGAGAAGAAGATGCAGGAGATCCAGAAGCGGGGGCAGCAGTTCTCCCGCCGTGTCGTGACCGACGAGGCCGCCCGCGAGGAGCTGGCCGCCGAGCCGTACAAGCTGGAGCTGATCGGGCTCAAGGGGGCCGCGTCCGCCGACGACGGCGCGGACGTCGAGGTCGGCGCCGGCGAGCTGACGATCTACGACAACCTGGACGCCAAGACCGGCGAGCTGTGCTGGAAGGACCTCTGCCGCGGTCCCCACCTGCCCTCCACCCGGAACATCCCGGCGTTCAAGCTGATGCGCAACGCGGCCGCCTACTGGCGCGGCAGCGAGAAGAACCCCATGCTCCAGCGCATCTACGGCACCGCGTGGCCGTCCAAGGACGAGCTGAAGGCGTACCTCGACTTCCTCGCCGAGGCCGAGAAGCGCGACCACCGCAAGCTGGGCAGCGAACTCGACCTGTTCTCCATCCCCGAGCAGATCGGCTCCGGCCTCGCCGTCTTCCACCCCAAGGGCGGCATCGTGCGCCGCGTGATGGAGGACTACTCGCGGCGCCGCCACGAGGAGGAGGGCTACGAGTTCGTCTACACCCCGCACGCCACCAAGGGGAAGCTCTTCGAGACCTCGGGCCACCTGGACTGGTACGCCGAGGGCATGTACCCGCCCATGCAGCTCGACGAGGGCGTGGACTACTACCTCAAGCCCATGAACTGCCCGATGCACAACCTGATCTTCGACGCGCGCGGCCGCTCCTACCGTGAACTGCCGCTGCGGCTCTTCGAGTTCGGGACCGTGTACCGGTACGAGAAGTCCGGCGTCGTGCACGGCCTGACCCGGGCCCGCGGCTTCACCCAGGACGACGCGCACATCTACTGCACCCGCGAGCAGATGTCCGAGGAACTGGACAAGACGCTCACCTTCGTCCTGCGCCTGCTGCGCGACTACGGCCTGACCGACTTCTACCTCGAGCTGTCCACCAAGGACCCGGAGAAGTTCGTCGGCTCCGACGAGGCCTGGGAGGAGGCGACCGAGACGCTGCGCCAGGTCGCCGAGAAGCAGGGCCTGCCGCTCGTGCCGGACCCGGGCGGCGCCGCCTTCTACGGCCCGAAGATCTCCGTCCAGGCCAAGGACGCGATCGGCCGCACCTGGCAGATGTCGACGATCCAGCTCGACTTCAACCTGCCGGAGCGCTTCGACCTGGAGTACACCGGCCCCGACGGCTCCAAGCAGCGCCCGGTCATGATCCACCGCGCCCTGTTCGGTTCCATCGAGCGGTTCTTCGCGGTGCTCCTGGAGCACTACGCGGGCGCGTTCCCGGCGTGGCTGGCGCCGGTGCAGGCGGTGGGCATCCCGGTTGGGGACGCACACGTCGAGTACCTGGAGAAGTTCGCCGCCGCGGCCCGGAAGAAGGGCCTGCGCGTCGAGGTGGACTCCTCCTCGGACCGCATGCAGAAGAAGATCCGCACGGCGCAGAAGCAGAAGGTTCCGTTCATGGTCATCGTCGGCGACGACGACATGAGCGCGGGCACGGTGTCGTTCCGGTACCGCGACGGCTCGCAGGAGAACGGCATCCCGTTCGAGGACGCCATCGCCAAGATCGTGAAGGTCGTGGAGGAGCGGGCACAGGTCTGAGCGGACCCGCACGGCGGCCCCCGAGGCTCAGCTCCTCGGGGGCCGTTCGTCGTCCTCGCGCGAGAAGACCTGGAGCATCCAGGACGAGAACGACCCGGTGACCGCGCCGAGCAGGGCGAGACCGCCGGCCATCATGCCCACCGCGATCGTCCGGCCGAGCCGGGTCACCGGGACGATGTCCCCGTAGCCCACGGTGGTCAGCGTCGAGCAGGTCCACCAGAGGGCGTCCCCGAACGTCTGCATGGTCGCGTCGGGCGCCCCGCGCTCCTGCTGGTAGACGGCGAGCGCGCCGGAGAAGCCGAGGAGCACCGCGGACAGGCCCGCGTACACGATCACGCGCGCGTGCAGCGCCAGCCGGGGCCGGCCGTGCCGGTGCTGCACCGTCTCGTAGAGCCGGACCACGCGCAGCGGGCGCAGCAGCGGCAGCAGCAGCACCAGCGTGTCCAGCCCGTGCGTCCGTACGAAGCGCAGCCGCTGCCCGCTCAGCCGCCACCGCACCGCGTAGTCCACGGCGAACAGCGCCCAGGCCGCGAAGAGCGCGGCCTGGCACAGGTCCCGCCACCCGGTGCCGACACCGCGGCCCAGCACCAGGACCGCGTACGCGGCGAGGAAGACCAGCGACGCCACGGCGAGCGGGACCTCCGCGCGGCGCTCCCAGTGATCCGGTGGACTGCCGTCCGGGGGACTGTCGTCGTACACCGGCCCAGCTTCGCCCGGGAGCCGGTCGCCGCAACCCCGACGACACGCCGCGATCGGGCGAAGCCATATGCTGCGTAGCATGACGAGTGAGCCGGAGCAGCAGATCGGAGTGGGGACGCAGGACGCGTTCCAGCGCCTGTGGACACCCCACCGGATGGCCTACATCCAGGGCGAGAACAAGCCGACCGGTCCGGGGGCCGACGACGGCTGCCCCTTCTGCTCGATCCCGGCCAAGTCCGACGAGGACGGGCTGATCGTCCGGCGCGGTGAGCATGTGTACGCGGTGCTCAACCTGTACCCGTACAACGGCGGCCACTTGATGACGGTGCCCTACCGGCACGTCGCCGACTACACCGATCTGACCGGGCCGGAGACCATGGAACTGGCCGAGCTGACCAAGCAGGCGATGGCGGCCCTGCGCAGCGCGTCGGGCGCCCAGGGCTTCAACATCGGCATGAACCAGGGCGCCGTCGCGGGCGCCGGCATCGCCGCCCACCTGCACCAGCACATCGTGCCCCGCTGGGGCGGCGACACGAACTTCATGCCGGTGGTCGGCCACACCAGGGTGCTGCCGCAGCTGCTGGCGGACACCCGCACGATGCTGGCGCAGGCATGGCCGACGCCGTGAGGCGCCGGCCCGCGGACGTCACGCGTCGTACAGATCGGCCTTCCGCGGCGACGGGTCCTGGGCGCTCGAGCTGAGGAACGCGGAACGGGCGCCGAACTTGTCCGTGTTCACGCCGTGCTCCTCCAGCACCCGGATCGCCGCGGTGTGCACCACCCGCAGCACCGGCGCGGCCGCGCGCAGCGCGTCGTCGGCCATGAACCGGTGCCGCCACGGCTTGTCCGCCCAGGCGTGCCGCAGCCCGAACGGCTCGGGCAGGCCCAGCGAGCCGCCCAGCCAGTTCAGCGCCGGCGGGTACCAGGTGAGCGGCGCCCGCACCGCGAGCCGCACCACCTCGTCGGTGCCGACCAGCGGCAGCTTGATCGACCGGGTCTCCCACGGCTTGAAGGACTTGGTGACCTCCTTCGTCGGCGCCGAGGGCTTCGAGGTGAACAGCGAGTGCACCGGCCCCAGCGCGTGCCCCGTCACCTCGATGCGCAGCGTCTGGTGCAGCACGGTGACCGTGATCAGCATGGTGATGATCAACTGCCCGTCCCACAGCGTCCACTGGACGCCCAGATAGTGCCGGTTGCCGCTGCCGAACTGCTGCTTGTTGCAGATCTCCTGTATCGCGTGCGGCTTGACCTGGAACGCCTCGACATCGGCGCCGTCCGGACGGGACACCGCCTTCGCGTTCTCCCCGATCGGCGTGACGATCCAGTGGCGTACGGACGGCTTGGGGAAACCACCGGTGTTCAGCGGGCCGCGCTCCAGCATCCTCAACTGGTCGTGGATCGCCCGGATGACGTCCCAGCTGCGGAACGGGTGGATCTCCCGGGTGGGATCGGCGGGCAGCAGATCCTCGGCGAGCTGCCAGCTGCCCCAGCGCGTCCCCATGCCGAGTATGCCCTTGGGGCCCGCGTAGAAGACCGAGTTGGACTGCTGCTCGGCGCTGAGCCGGGCCAGGGACTGGCGCAGCTGCTCCGCCGCCGTCTCGCCCGGGCTGCTCGGCACGGCCTCCGGGACCTTGGCGCCGACGCTGGTGCCGGAGAGCAGGCCGTCCCACCGCGCCCGCAGGTCCTTCGCCGCGCGCTCGCAGATCCGCCGGGCCCAGAACCAGCCGAGCACCGGGAGGACGACCGACGCGCGCGCGTACCAGGCCCAGAACCCGGTGAACGGCATCCGGATCAGGAAGATCAGGGCGACCACGCCGACCGCCACGAGCAGCGCGGTGGCGAGCGCCCCGGCGCGCTTGGCGTCCCGCTTGGCCATGAACGTACGCAGCTGGAAGACGAGCAGCCAGAGCAGCAGGCCGGGCAGGACGAGCAGGCCGCACAGGACCATGACGGTGCTGAGCTGGTTGTCACGGGTGCGGCGGATGTTGTTCGCCGCCAGGCAGTGCTCCACGACGACCTGCGGCTCGGAACCGAAGGACTGGATCAGCGGCTTGCGCCCGGAGCCGAGCATGCGGTCGACCACGGCCCGGGAGAAGGCCTCGCCCAGGTTCGGCTTGAACAGGGAAATCCGGCCGGACTTGACGGTGGACTGGTGCCAGTCGTTGTCGGCCTTCTTGATCTCCTCCATCGGGCTGTCCCGGTAGGCGGCCGAGGCCAGCGCGTAGGTAGCCGCCTGGCTTCCGTCCCCTGCGATGGGTACCTGTGGCCCGTCCCACTCGGTTCCAATCGACATGCCCGCCCCCGATCGCCGTCGGTGTCGCTTCTGCGGCCTTCCCGACTTCCTTGCTCCGCACACCTGTTGAACAGGTCATCGTGCCGACGCGGCACGAAGTGATCACGTGATCAGCGTATCCCCAGCCACCGACATCCGTAGGCGGACGGCCAAAAGGCCGCCCGCCTGTGCGGAAGGAAACGCTCCGTTCGAGCCGGCTGCGAACTCCTCGACTTGCCGCCTACGAGGCCTCCTTCGCCTGCGCGCGGATCTTCTCGGCGATCTGCACCGGCATCGGCTCGTGCCGGGCGTACGAGCGGCCGAACCGGGCCGTGCCGTGCGAGAGGGAGCGCAGGTCGACCGTGTACCGGCCGATCTCGAACTCCGGTACCTCGGCGCGGACCAGCGTCCGGCCCGTGCCCACCTGTTCGGTGCCCAGCACCCGCCCGCGCCGCCCCGACAGATCGCTCATCACGGCGCCCACGTAGCCGTCGCCGACCAGGACCGTCACCTCGGCCACCGGCTCCAGCAGATGGATCGTCGCGTCCGCCGCGGCCTCCCGCAGCGCCAGCGCGCCTGCCGTCTGGAAGGCGGCGTCGGAGGAGTCCACCGAGTGCGCCTTGCCGTCCAGCAGCGTGATCCGCACGTCGACCAGCGGATACCCGGCCGCAACTCCCTTGGCGGCCTGGGCTCTTACGCCCTTCTCCACCGACGGGATGAACTGCCGCGGCACGGCCCCGCCGACCACCTTGTCCACGAACTCGATGCCCGAACCGCCCGGCAGCGGCTCGACCTCGATCTCGCAGATGGCGTACTGCCCGTGCCCGCCGGACTGCTTCACATGCCGGCCGCGCCCGGCGGCCGGGGTCGCGAACGTCTCCCGGAGGGACACCCGGTGCGGCACCACGTCGACCTGGACGCCGTACCGGCTGCGCAGCCGCTCCAGGGCGACGTCCGCGTGCGCCTCGCCCAGGCACCACAGCACCACCTGGTGCGTGTCCTGATTCTGCTCCAGGCGCATCGTCGGGTCCTCGGCGACCAGCCTGCCCAGCCCCTGGGAGAGCTTGTCCTCGTCCGGCTTGCTGTGCGCCTGGATGGCGAGCGGCAGCAGCGGGTCCGGCATCTGCCACGGCTCCATGAGCAGCGGGTCGTCAGTGGCCGAGAGCGTGTCCCCGGTCTCCGCCCGGCCCAGCTTCGCCACGCAGGCCAGGTCGCCCGCGACGGCGTGCGTCACCGGCCGCTGCTGCTTGCCGAACGGGGTGGACAGGGCGCCGATCCGCTCGTCGACGTCGTGGTCCTCGTGGCCGCGGTCGGCCAGCCCGTGCCCGGAGACATGCACCGTGTCGTCCGGGCGCAGCGTGCCGGAGAAGATCCGGACCAGGGAGACCCGGCCGACATAGGGGTCGGAGGAGGTCTTCACGACCTCGGCGACCAGCGGCCCGTCGGGATCGCACGGCCGCAGCTCGCGCGGCCTGCCGTCGATCGTGGTGACGTCCGGCACCGCGTGCTCCGGCGGGGTCGGGAAGCCGCGGGTGACCAGGTCCAGGAGTTCGACCGTGCCGAGCCCCTGGCGGGCCCCCTCGGCGGCGGGCGCGGCGGCCAGCACCGGGAAGAACGCCCCGCGCGCGACGGCCCGCTCCAGATCCTCGATCAGCGTCTTGACGTCGACCCGCTCGCCGCCGAGATAGCGGTCCATGAGGGTCTCGTCCTCGCTCTCGGAGATGATCCCCTCGATCAGCCGGTTGCGGGCGTCCTCGATCTGCGGGAGCAGGTCGGGGCCCGGCGCGGACTCCTTGCGCTCCCCTGAGGAGTAGTCGAACAACTGCTGCGACAGCAGCCCGATCAGCCCGGTCACGGGCGCGTGCCCGTCGGCGGCCCGCGTCCCGTGCAGCGGCAGATAGAGCGGGAGCACGGCGTCCGGGTCGTCCCCGCCGAACTCCTGCGCGCACACGCGCGTCATCTCCTCGAAATCCGCGCGGGCTGCCTCCAAATGGGTGATGACGATGGCCCGCGGCATGCCGACGGCCGCGCACTCCTCCCACACCATCCGGGTCGAGCCGTCCACCCCGTCCGAGGCCGACACCACGAAGAGGGCCGCGTCCGCGGCGCGCAGACCGGCCCGCAGCTCCCCGACGAAGTCGGCGTACCCGGGGGTGTCCAGTAGGTTGATCTTGAAGCCGTCCCATTCGACGGGCACCAGCGAGAGCTGTACGGAGCGCTGCTGCCGGTGCTCGATCTCGTCGTAGTCGGAGAGGGTGCCGCCGTCCTCCACGCGGCCCGCCCGGTTCACCGCTCCCGTGGTCAGCGCGAGAGCCTCCACCAAGGTGGTCTTGCCCGATCCGGAGTGGCCGACCAGTACCACATTCCGTACGGACGCGGGGTGGTCGGCCGCCGTAGCCCTGCCGGCGGCCCCAGGGTGTGTGTTCGCCTTGTCGCCCATGGCCTAGCCTCCCGTGCACGGTGAGGTCACAGTGGGCGCGGGACACCCGGATTCCTCCCCCGGACTCGGTCCGGGGGAGCCCCAGCAGGGGCGGCTCCGGCGACGCCCGCGGTTATTCGAGCTTTCCACTCTCGTCACGGTGCGTCCATACAAGCGACGTGATCGCGCCGCCCCCCGTGGGTTGCGGCCCGTCCGCCCGATCTCCGCCGGGTCCGGGTGCCCGGCCGTCGCGTACGCGCGCGCGTGGCTACGATGGGCCAGCCGGCGGCCAGCAGGGGCCGCGCGGCGACACCGACCCTCGGGAAGGCCATGCTGAACAAGTACGCGCGTGCATTCTTCACGCGTGTCCTCACACCGTTCGCCGCGTTTCTCATCCGCAGGGGCGTCAGTCCCGACACGGTGACGCTCATCGGCACGGCCGGAGTGGTCGCGGGCGCACTGGTCTTCTACCCCCGGGGCGAGTTCTTCTGGGGCACGGTGGTGATCACCCTCTTCGTCTTCTCCGACCTGGTCGACGGCAACATGGCACGCCAGCTGGGCCGTTCCAGCCGCTGGGGCGCCTTCCTCGACTCCACCCTGGACCGGGTGGCCGACGGCGCGATCTTCGGCGGATTCGCCCTGTGGTACGCGGGCAACGGGGACAACGATGTGCTGTGCGCCGTGGCCATCTTCTGTCTGGCCAGCGGCCAGGTGGTGTCGTACACGAAGGCCCGCGGCGAGTCGATCGGGCTGCCGGTGGCCGTCAACGGCCTCGTCGAGCGCGCCGAACGGCTGGTGATCTCGCTGGTCGCGGCGGGCCTCGCGGGCTTCCACAAGTTCGGTGTGCCGGGCATCCAGTGGCTGCTGCCGATCGCGCTGTGGATCGTCGCCGTCGGCAGCCTGGTCACCCTGGTCCAGCGCGTCGTCACGGTCCGCCGGGAGTCCGCGGAGGCGGAGGCGGGTCGGCGCAACGAGTCCCAGGGGAGCGAGGCGGCCAAGTGAGCGCCCGGGAGCGCCTGACCGACGCCCTGTACGGATTCGGCTGGAGCGCCGTCAAGACGCTTCCCGAGCCGGTCGCCGTGCGGCTCGGCCGCACCATCGCCGACCTCGCCTGGAAGCGCCGCGGCAAGGGCGTACGGCGGCTGGAGAGCAACTACGCGCGCGTGGTGCCCGACGCGACCCCGGAGCGCCTCGCCGCGCTCTCGCGCGCGGGCATGCGCTCGTACCTGCGGTACTGGATGGAGTCCTTCCGGCTGCCCGCCTGGAGCCCCGAGCGGATCAGGACCGGCTTCGACCCCAAGGACGTCCACCATCTGACCGACGGCCTGGCCTCCGGCCGGGGCGTCGTCCTCGCGCTGCCGCACCTGGCCAACTGGGACCTCGCGGGCGCCTGGGTCACCACCGGACTGGACACCCCGTTCACCACGGTCGCCGAACGCCTGAAGCCCGAGACGCTCTACGACCGTTTCGTCGCCTACCGCCAGGGCCTCGGCATGGAGGTCCTGCCGCACAGCGGCGGCTCCGCGTTCGGCACGCTGGCCCGGCGGCTGCGCGACGGCGGCCTGGTCTGCCTGGTCGCCGACCGCGACCTGTCCGCCTCCGGCGTGCAGGTCAGCTTCTTCGGCGAGACGGCCCGGATGCCCGCGGGCCCGGCCCTGCTCGCCCAGCAGACGGGCGCGCTCCTGCTGCCCGTCACCCTCTGGTACGACGACTCTCCGGTGATGCGGGGCCGGGTCCATCCCCCGATCGAGGTACCCGAGACAGGTACCCGGGCCGAGAAGACGTCTGTCATGACACAGGCGCTGGCCGATGCCTTCGCCTCGGGGATCGCCGAGCATCCGGAGGACTGGCACATGCTGCAGCGGCTGTGGCTCGCTGATCTGGACCCGCCGAAGGGAACCTCGTGAGGATCGGCATCGTCTGCCCGTACTCCTGGGACGTGCCGGGCGGCGTCCAGTTCCACATCCGGGACCTGGCCGAGTACTTCATCGGCCTCGGCCACCAGGTCTCCGTCCTCGCGCCCGCCGACGACGACACCCCGCTGCCGCCGTACGTCGTCTCGGCCGGCCGCGCGGTGCCCGTGCCCTACAACGGCTCGGTGGCCCGCCTGAACTTCGGCTTTCTGTCGGCCGCCCGGGTACGCCGGTGGCTGCACGACGGCGCGTTCGACGTGGTGCACATCCACGAGCCGACGGCGCCGTCGCTGGGCCTGCTGACCTGCTGGGCGGCGCAGGGCCCCATCGTGGCCACCTTCCACACCTCCAACCCCCGCTCGCGCGCGATGATCGCCGCGTACTCGATCCTGCAGGCCGCGCTGGAGAAGATCAGCGCGCGCATCGCGGTGAGCGAGTACGCCCGGCGCACGCTGGTCGAGCACCTGGGCGGGGACGCGGTGGTCATCCCCAACGGCGTCGACGTCGACTTCTTCGCCCGCGCCGAGCCCAATCCCGCGTGGCAGGGTGACACGATCGGCTTCGTCGGCCGCATCGACGAGCCGCGCAAGGGCCTGCCGGTGCTGATGAGGGCCCTCCCGAAGATCCTCGCCGCGCGGCCGGGCGCCCGGCTGCTGGTGGCCGGCCGCGGCGACGAGGAGGAGGCCGTCGAGACGCTCCCCGCCGAGCTGCGCTCCCGGGTCGAGTTCCTCGGCATGATCAGCGACACGGACAAGGCGCGTTTCCTGCGCAGCCTCGACCTGTACGTGGCGCCCAACACCGGCGGCGAGAGCTTCGGCATCATCCTGGTCGAGGCGATGTCGGCGGGCGCCCCCGTCCTCGCCTCCGACCTGGACGCCTTCGCCCAGGTCCTGGACCGGGGAGCGGCCGGGGAACTGTTCGCCAACGAGGACGCCGACGCGCTCGCCGACGCGGCGATCCGCCTGCTCGCCGACCCGGCACGCCGCACCGAACTGCGCGACCGCGGCAGCGCCCACGTACGCCGCTTCGACTGGTCCACGGTCGGCGCGGACATCCTGTCCGTCTACGAAACGGTCACGACAGGCACGGCAGCGGTAGCAACAGACGACCGCACCACAGGCCTACGAGCCCGCTTCGGCCTGGTCCGCGACCGTGATTGAGCCGGGTGGGACGTCTGGCGGCGGGCGGTCATGATCAGCCCGTCCGGCGTTTGAGGACGAGGCTGTTCAGGCCGAAGCGGGGGTCTGGGGGCGGCAGCCCCCAGTGACGGCAACCCCAACCCCGCCGGCCTCAGCGAGAGACAGCACCCCCAGCCCCGCCCGACCCAGCGGAGCGCACCGGTAGCCTTGCCCGCCGTGACCGCAACCCTCATCTGGATCCTCGTCGTCCTGGTCGCCGTAGGCCTCTACCTGAGCTGGACCGCCGGCCGGCTCGACCGGCTGCACTCCCGGATCGACGCGGCCCGCGCCGCCCTCGACGCCCAGCTGCTGCGCCGGGCCTCGGTGGCCCAGGAACTGGCGACCTCCGGAGTGCTGGACCCGGCCGCCTCGATGGTGCTGTACGAGGCCGCGCACGCCGCCCGACAGGCCGAGGAGGAGCAGCGGGAGGTCGCCGAGAGCGAGCTGAGCCAGGCGCTGCGTGCCGTCTTCGCGGAGCCCCAGCAGATCGAGGAGGTCCGCCGGGCACCCGGCGGGGAGTCGGCCGCCCATGAGCTGACCGAGGCGGTGCGCAGGGTGCCGATGGCCCGCCGCTTCCACAACGACGCCGTGGGCGGGGCCCGCAGGCTGCGCCAGCACCGCAAGGTCCGCTGGTTCCGGCTGGCCGGCCACGCACCCTTCCCGCTGGCCTTCGAGATGGATGACGAGCCACCCGCCGCCCTCGTGGACCGGGCGCCCTGAAGGGGCGCGGGGAACTGCGCGACCGGCCACGACGGTGCCGCGGACGACCGACGGCGCATCGCGGCGCTTCCACGCGGAGCGCAGCGGCACCAGCGCGCGCCCCGGCCGGCAAAAGGATCCACAGGCTTGCCATTGGCCCTTGCTGTGGACTGGTCCGTTCACGTTTTCTCGGTGCGGCAGAAACCCTCTTTCACCGAGCGAGGTCACCCGTGTCCAGCACGCTTCCGGAAAACCAGGCCCCCGAGACCGGCACCGCCCGCGTGAAGCGCGGCATGGCCGAGCAGCTCAAGGGCGGCGTGATCATGGACGTCGTCACGCCGGAGCAGGCGAAGATCGCCGAGGACGCGGGCGCCGTCGCCGTCATGGCCCTGGAACGGGTCCCGGCCGACATCCGCAAGGACGGCGGCGTGGCCCGGATGTCCGACCCGGACATGATCGAGGGCATCATCGGCGCCGTGTCGATCCCCGTGATGGCCAAGTCCCGCATCGGCCACTTCGTCGAGGCCCAGGTGCTGCAGTCGCTGGGCGTGGACTACATCGACGAGTCCGAGGTCCTCACCCCGGCCGACGAGGTCAACCACTCCGACAAGTGGGCCTTCACCACGCCGTTCGTGTGCGGCGCCACCAACCTGGGCGAGGCGCTGCGCCGCATCGCCGAGGGCGCCGCGATGATCCGCTCCAAGGGCGAGGCCGGCACCGGCAACGTCGTCGAGGCCGTCCGCCACCTGCGCCAGATCAAGAACGAGATCGCCCGGCTGCGCGGCTACGACAATCACGAGCTGTACGCCGCCGCCAAGGAGCTGCGCGCCCCGTACGAGCTGGTCAAGGAGGTCGCCGAGCTCGGCAAGCTGCCGGTCGTGCTGTTCTCCGCCGGCGGTGTCGCCACCCCGGCTGACGCCGCTCTGATGCGTCAGCTCGGCGCCGAGGGCGTCTTCGTCGGCTCCGGCATCTTCAAGTCGGGCGACCCGGCCAAGCGTGCCGCCGCCATCGTGAAGGCGACCACTTTCTACGACGACCCGAAGATCATCGCGGAGGCGTCCCGCAACCTTGGCGAGGCCATGGTCGGCATCAACTGCGACACCCTCCCCGAGACCGAGCGCTACGCCAACCGCGGCTGGTGACCCATGAGCACTCCTGTCATCGGCGTCCTGGCCCTCCAGGGCGACGTACGGGAGCACCTCGTCGCCCTGGCCGCGGCCGACGCCGTGGCCAGGCCGGTGCGGCGCCCCGAGGAACTCGCCGGGGTGGACGGGCTCGTCATCCCCGGGGGTGAGTCCACCACCATCTCCAAGCTGACCGTTCTCTTCGGCCTCATGGACCCGCTCCGCGCGCGCGTGCGGGACGGCATGCCCGTCTACGGCACCTGCGCGGGCATGATCATGCTCGCCGACAAGATCCTCGACCCGCGCTCGGGCCAGGAGACGGTCGGCGGGATCGACATGATCGTGCGGCGCAACGCCTTCGGACGGCAGAACGAGTCCTTCGAGGCGGCGGTCGACGTCACGGGCATCGCGGGCGATCCTGTAGAGGGCGTCTTCATCCGCGCCCCCTGGGTCGAGTCCGTCGGCGCGGCGGCCGAGGTGCTCGCCGAGCACGACGGCCATATCGTGGCGGTCCGGCAGGGCAACGCGCTCGCCACGTCGTTCCATCCGGAGCTGACCGGCGACCACCGCGTGCACGCCCTGTTCGTCGACATGGTGCACGCGAACCGGGCGGCGGAGTCCTTGTAGGATCTCTGGCGTTCGTTGCAGGGATGGGTTACGCGAAGGAGACAGGCAGATGTCCGGCCACTCTAAATGGGCCACGACGAAGCACAAGAAGGCCGTGATCGATGCCAAGCGCGGCAAGCTCTTCGCGAAGCTGATCAAGAACATCGAGGTCGCGGCGCGGATGGGCGGTGTCGACCTCGAGGGCAACCCGACGCTCTACGACGCCGTCCAGAAGGCGAAGAAGCAGTCGGTCCCGAACAAGAACATCGACTCCGCGATCAAGCGCGGCGGTGGCCTTGAGGCCGGTGGCGCCGACTACGAGACGATCATGTACGAGGGCTACGGCCCGAACGGCGTCGCGGTGCTCATCGAGTGCCTCACCGACAACCGCAACCGCGCCGCCTCCGACGTCCGCGTCGCCATGACCCGCAACGGCGGCTCCATGGCCGACCCGGGCTCGGTGTCGTACCTGTTCAACCGCAAGGGCGTCGTCATCGTCCCCAAGGGCGAGCTGTCCGAGGACGACGTCCTGGGCGCCGTCCTGGACGCGGGCGCCGAGGAGGTCAACGACCTCGGCGAGTCCTTCGAGGTGCTCAGCGAGGCCACCGACCTGGTCGCGGTCCGCTCCGCCCTCCAGGACGCCGGGATCGACTACGACTCCGCCGAGGCCAACTTCGTCCCGACCATGCAGGTCGAGCTGGACGAGGAGGGCGCCAAGAAGATCTTCAAGCTGATCGACGCGCTGGAGGACAGCGACGACGTGCAGAACGTCTTCGCCAACTTCGACGTCAGCGACGAGGTCATGGAGAAGGTCGACGCGTAACCCCGCGACGAGCTGCACGGGCGCATGGGCCGACGGGACACACCCGTCGGCCCGTCCTTTTGCGGGGCGTTGTCGGTGGCACCCGATAGCCTGCACAAACAACAGATCGAACGGAGGGGCGCGTGCGCGTGCTGGGGGTGGACCCGGGGCTGACCCGCTGCGGCATCGGGGTGGTCGAGGGCGTCGCGGGGCGCCCGCTCACGATGCTCGGCGTCGGCGTCGTCCGCACCCCCGCGGACGCGGAGCCGGCCCTCAGGCTGGTCGCCGTGGAGCAGGGCATCGAGGCCTGGCTCGACGAGCACCGTCCCGAGTACGTGGCCGTGGAGCGCGTCTTCAGCCAGCACAACGTGCGCACCGTGATGGGTACGGCCCAGGCCAGCGCCGTCGCCATGCTCTGCGCGGCCCGCCGGGGCATTCCGGTCGCGCTGCACACCCCCAGCGAGGTCAAGGCCGCCGTCACCGGCTCAGGCCGCGCCGACAAGGCCCAGGTCGGCGCCATGGTCACCCGGTTGCTGCGGCTCGACGCGCCCCCGAAGCCCGCCGACGCCGCCGACGCCCTCGCCCTGGCCATCTGCCACATCTGGCGCGCCCCCGCGCAGAACCGACTCCAGCAGGCCGTGGCCCTGCACGCAGCCACAGCACCGAAAGGCCGTACGGCATGATCGCCTTCGTGAGCGGCACGGTCGCCGCACTCGCTCCCGACACCGCCGTCGTCGAGGTGGGCGGTGTCGGCATGGCCGTCCAGTGCACACCGAACACGCTCTCCACGCTCCGTCTGGGACAGCCCGCCAAGCTCGCCACCTCCCTGGTGGTGCGGGAGGACTCGCTGACCCTGTACGGCTTCGTGGACGACGACGAGCGCCAGGTCTTCGAACTGCTCCAGACCGCCAGCGGCGTCGGCCCCCGCCTCGCCCAGGCCATGCTCGCCGTGCACACTCCCGACGCCCTGCGCCGGGCGGTCTCCACGGGCGACGAGAAGGCGCTCGTCGCCGTACCCGGCATCGGCAAGAAGGGCGCGCAGAAGCTGCTCCTTGAGCTCAAGGACCGGCTCGGCGCCCCGGTCGGCGCCCCAGCGGTCGGCGCCGCGGTCACCCAGGGCTGGCGCGACCAACTGCACGCCGCCCTGATCGGCCTCGGGTACGCGACCCGCGAGGCCGACGAAGCGGTCGCCGCCGTGACTCCGCAGGCCGAGTCGGCCGATGGCGCCCCGCAGGTCGGACAGCTGCTGAAGGCCGCCCTCCAGACCCTCAACCGCGCCCGCTGACCACCTGCGCCACGCAGCTAGGAGACCTCAGTGAACTGGGACGACTCGACCGGCACCCCCGCTCCCGAGGGGCTCGCCGGCCCCGAGCGGCTGGTGGGCTCGGTCGCCGACGGCGAGGACCAGGCCGTCGAGGCCGCCCTGCGCCCCAAGGACCTGGGCGAGTTCATCGGCCAGGAGAAGGTCCGTGAGCAGCTCGACCTCGTCCTGCGCGCCGCACGCGCGCGTGGCGCCACCGCCGACCACGTGCTGCTCTCCGGCGCCCCCGGCCTGGGCAAGACCACCCTTTCGATGATCATCGCGGCGGAGATGGGCGCCCCGATCCGTATCACCAGCGGCCCCGCCATCCAGCACGCCGGTGACCTCGCCGCGATCCTCTCCTCGCTCCAGGAGAGCGAGGTCCTCTTCCTCGACGAGATCCACCGCATGTCCCGGCCCGCCGAGGAGATGCTCTACATGGCGATGGAGGACTTCCGCGTCGACGTCATCGTCGGCAAGGGCCCCGGCGCCACCGCCATCCCGCTCGAACTGCCGCCGTTCACCCTGGTCGGCGCCACCACGCGCGCGGGCCTGCTGCCGCCCCCGCTGCGCGACCGCTTCGGCTTCACCGCTCACATGGAGTTCTACGAGCCCGCCGAACTGGAGCGCGTCGTGCACCGCTCGGCCCGGCTGCTCGACGTCGAGATCGAGCCCGCGGGCGCGGCCGAGATCGCCGGCCGGTCGCGCGGCACGCCCCGTATCGCCAACCGCCTGCTGCGCCGCGTCCGGGACTACGCGCAGGTCAAGGCCGATGGCCTCATCACGCCCGAGATCGCCGGAGCGGCCCTCGCCGTGTACGAGGTCGACGCGCGCGGCCTCGACCGCCTCGACCGCGCCGTCCTGACGGCCCTGCTGAAGCTGTTCGGCGGCGGCCCGGTCGGCCTGTCCACCCTGGCCGTCGCCGTGGGGGAGGAGCGGGAGACGGTGGAGGAGGTCGCCGAGCCCTTCCTGGTCCGCGAGGGCCTGCTGGCCCGCACCCCGCGCGGCCGGATCGCCACGCCCGCGGCATGGGCGCATCTCGGCCTCACCCCGCCCCGGTCGGCGCCCGCGGGAAACGGACAACAGAACCTGTTCGGGGCGTGACGGCGAGCGCATTGGCCGGGGCAGGAACCCAGGTGCCATGCTGAGCGTTGTTCCATGCGCGCGGACTCGCTTAGACTCCGCCGATGCCGCCTTCGCGGGCGGCGCCGTCCACACCCCCAGCCACCAGGCCGCTGTCCGCCGCGGTCGTGCGAAGGAAAACCCGTCCCGTGAATACCTTGACCCTTCTCCCGTTCATCGTGCTCATCGCGGCCATGTTCCTGATGACGCGCTCGGCCAAGAAGAAGCAGCAACAGGCCAATGACATGCGGAACCAGATGCAGCCCGGTTCCGGCGTCCGCACGATCGGGGGCATGTACGCGACGGTCAAGGAGGTCAGCGAGGACACGGTCCTCCTCGACGCCGGCCCGGGCGTCGAGCTCCTCTTCGCGAAGAACGCCATCGGCGCCGTCCTCACCGACGACGAGTACAACCGCATCGTGCACGGCATCGAGCACGACCTGAAGTCCGACGCCGACATCGTCCCGGACGACGCCTCCTCCCTCACCGAGGCCGACGGGCCCGCCGACGCTGCCGCCTCCGACCAGGCCGTCGACCTCGGCAAGAAGGACGCGGCCGAGGAGCCCGCCGCCGACGCGAAGGCGGACCCGGAGCCGAAGGCGGACGCGGAGCCCGAGGCGGACGTCGAGGCGAAGAAGACCGACGGCAGCTCCGACGCGAAGTAGTCACGTCCAAGGGCACGCGGTTCCGGCTCGCGCGCCCCACGACGTCTGCTTCTCACAGGGGGTTCCGAACCACGTCATGGCCGCTGCCGCGCCCACCCGGCGCGGGGCGGCCCGAGAGGGAGTACGAAAAGGTGGCAGCACCTAAGAAGGGCCGGAACGCGAGTCCCCAGAGCAAGCCGGGGCGCTCGCTGGCCCTCATCCTGATCGCCATCGTGGCGCTCACCGGTGGCATGTTCGCCTCCGGGCACACCACCCCACGTCTCGGCATCGACCTTGCCGGCGGCACGAGCATCACGCTCCAGGCCAAGGCCGACCAGGGGTCCGCGATCAACAAGGCCAACATGGACACCGCGGTCGAGATCATGAACCGCCGTGTCAACGGCCTGGGTGTCTCCGAGGCGGAGGTGCAGACCCAGGGGACGAGCAACATCATCGTCAACATCCCCAAGGGCACCAACTCCGAAGAGGCCCGCCAGCAGGTCGGCACCACCGCGAAGCTGTACTTCCGCCCGGTCCTGGCCAGCGAGCCCAGCGGCGCCGCCGCCTCGCCGAGCGCCTCGCCGAGCAGCTCCTCCAGCGGTGGCGCCTCGCCGTCGCCGTCCGGCAGCGCCTCGGCGGAGGAGAAGGCGTCCTCGTCCTCCGCGTCGCCCTCGTCCTCCGCGACCTCCCAGGGCCGGGCCGTCACCGACGCGCTGAAGGCCGACGCCACCCCGTCCGCGACCTCGAGTGCGGCGGACTCCGCGAGCCCCTCCGCGAGCGGCGGCACCGGCTCCTCCGGCAACAAGCTGGAGGACCAGTACGCCAAGCTGGACTGCTCCAAGTCGGCCGACCGGGCCACCGCCGGGAAGACGGCCAAGCCTTCCGAGTCCACCGTGGCCTGCGGCGACATCGGCGGCGCCTGGTACAAGTACATGCTCGGCCCGGCCGCCGTCGACGGCACCGAGGTCAAGAAGGCGCAGGCGGTCTTCGACACGCAGACCGCGTCCGGCTGGCAGGTCCAGATGAACTTCAGCTCCACCGGAGCGAAGAAGTTCGCCGACATCACCGGCCAGCTCGCCAAGAACTCCACCCCGCAGAACCAGTTCGGCATCGTCCTCGACGGCGAGGTCGTCTCCAGCCCGTACGTCAGCCAGTCCATCAGCGGCGGCCAGGCGGAGATCTCCGGCAGTTTCACCCAGGAAGAGGCCCAGAGCCTCGCCAACATGCTGTCGTACGGCGCGCTCCCGCTCTCCTTCAAGGAGCAGAGCGTGACCACGGTCACCGCCGCGCTCGGCGGTGAGCAGCTGCACGCCGGTCTGGTCGCCGGCGCGATCGGCCTCGCGCTGGTCGTCGTCTACCTGGTGGCCTACTACCGCGGCCTGGCGCTCGTGGCCCTCGCCTCGCTGCTCGTCTCCGCGGCCCTCACCTACGTCATCATGTCGCTGCTCGGCCCGACGATCGGCTTCGCGCTGAACCTGCCGGCGGTCTGCGGCGCGATCGTCGCGATCGGTATCACCGCGGACTCGTTCATCGTGTTCTTCGAACGCGTCAGGGACGAGATCCGCGAGGGACGCTCGCTGCGTCCCGCCGTCGAACGCGGCTGGCCGCGCGCCCGGCGCACCATCCTGGTCTCCGACTTCGTGTCGTTCCTCGCCGCCGCGGTGCTGTTCGTGGTGACCGTCGGCAAGGTCCAGGGCTTCGCGTTCACGCTGGGTCTGACCACCGTGCTCGACGTCGTCGTCGTCTTCTTCTTCACCAAGCCGCTGATGACCATCCTCGCCCGCCGGAAGTTCTTCGCGCAGGGCCACAAGTGGTCCGGACTCGACCCGAAGAGCCTGGGTGCCAAGCCACCGCTGCGCCGCACCCGCCGTCCCGCCGGTCCTGCCGCCGGCTCTGTCGACCCGAAGGAAGCGTGAGCGATGTCGAAACTCGGCAACCTCGGCGCGCGACTGCACCGCGGCGAGATCAGCTACGACTTCGTCGGCCACCGCATGCTCTGGTACGGCATCTCGATCCTGATCACCATCACGGCCATCGTGGGCCTGGCGGTGCGCGGCCTGAACATGGGCATCGACTTCCAGGGCGGTGCCGTCTTCACCACCCCGAAGACCAGCGTCTCCGTGGCGCAGGCCGAGGAGTTCGCGAAGGACGCGTCCGACCACGAGGCGGTCGTGCAGAAGCTCGGCAGCGGCGGTCTGCGCATCCAGATCGCGGGCATGGACACCCAGAAGTCCGACGAGGTCAAGACCGCCCTCGCCAAGGACTTCAAGGTCGACTCGGAGGCCATCAACGCCGACCTGGTCGGCCCCAGTTGGGGCGAGCAGATCGCCAACAAGGCCTGGCAGGGCCTGGCGATCTTCATGGTGCTCGTCGTGATCTACCTGGCGATCGCCTTCGAGTGGCGGATGGCCATCGCGGCGCTCATCGCGCTGATCCACGACATCACCATCACGACCGGTATCTACGCCCTGGTCGGCTTCGAGGTCACGCCCGGCACGATCATCGGTCTGCTGACCATCCTCGGTTACTCGCTGTACGACACGGTCGTCGTCTTCGACAGCCTCAAGGAGCAGACGAAGGACATCACGAAGCAGACCCGCTTCACCTACAGCGAGATCGCCAACCAGTCGATCAACGGCACCCTGGTCCGCTCCGTCAACACCACGGTGGTCGCGCTGCTGCCGGTCGCGGGCCTGTTGTTCATCGGCGGCGGCTTCCTCGGCGCCGGCACGCTCAACGACATCTCGCTGTCGCTGTTCGTCGGCCTCGCGGCCGGTGCGTACTCCTCGATCTTCATCGCCACGCCGCTCGTCGCCGACCTCAAGGAACGCGAGCCGCAGATGAAGGCTCTCAGGAAGCGGGTCAAGGCCAAGCGGGCCCAGGCCGTGGCCGAGGAGGAGCTGTCGGCGACCCGACCCGCGCCCGCCGACGCCCCCGAGGACGCCGCACCCGCCGTGGTGGGGCCGCGCAACCAGCCCGCGTCCCGTAACCGGGGCCGTGGCCGACCCTCCGGGAAGCGTCGATGACCGACATCCAGGAGCTGCTGCTCAGCCGCATCCGCGATGTGGCGGACTACCCGGAGCAGGGGGTGATGTTCAAGGACATCACCCCGCTCCTGGCGGATCCCGCGGCGTTCACGGCCCTCACCGACACGCTGGCCGACATCGCCGGTGCCACCGGCGCCACCAAGGTCGTCGGCCTGGAGGCCCGGGGCTTCATCCTGGGCGCCCCGGTCGCCGTCCGCGCGGGCCTCGGGTTCATCCCCGTCCGCAAGGCCGGCAAGCTCCCCGGCGCCACCCTGCGCCAGGCGTACGACCTGGAGTACGGCTCGGCCGAGATCGAGGTGCACGCCGAGGACCTGACCACGGCCGACCGCATACTGATCGTCGACGACGTCCTTGCCACCGGCGGCACCGCGGAGGCCGCGATCCAGCTCATCCAGCGCGCGGGCGCCGAGGTCGCGGGCGTCGCGGTGCTGATGGAGCTGGGCTTCCTGGGCGGCCGGGACCGGCTGGCACAGGCGCTGGACGGGGCTCCCCTGGAGGCGCTGCTCCAGCTCTGAGCACCGGTTTTCCGGGGGCACGCGGAGGAGCGCGCAAGCCGCGCGACGACCGCGGGACACCCCCGTGAAACCCGTGGGACACCGCTGAGGCGGGCCCGGAGGAATCCGGCGCCCGCCTCTTGCGTTCCCTCTGCAGAAGGTCCGCACTTCGGTCTCAAGGGGATGCCGAAGCCCGGGATCGATACCATGGGGTTTCCGGAGCCTGACCGGGGGACCCGGATCGCGCACGAGGAGTCCTCTTGCCAGACGAGGCCCAGCCACTGACCGCCGCCAAGCCCGAGTCCGCCTCGGCGCCCGCGGCGAAGCCCGCGCTGCCCGCCAAGAAGGACACCCGCGGGCCGGTCGAGCACGCCCAGTCCGCGCCCGCCGACCAGGCGATCGAGCCCGTGCGCCCCAAGCCCGTCCCGCCCACGGTCCGCGCCGGCACCGGCCAGCCGGCCCGCTCCGGCTCCTCCAACCGCGTCCGCGCGCGTCTTGCCCGGCTCGGTGTGCAGCGCGCCAACCCGTACAACCCGGTCCTGGAGCCGCTGCTGCGGATAGTGCGCAGCAACGACCCCAAGATCGAGAACGCCACCCTGCGCCAGATCGAGCGTGCCTACCAGGTGGCCGAGCGCTGGCACCGCGGCCAGAAGCGCAAGAGCGGCGACCCGTACATCACGCATCCGCTCGCCGTCACCACCATCCTCGCCGAACTGGGCATGGACCCGGCCACCTTGATGGCGGGCCTGCTGCACGACACCGTCGAGGACACCGAGTACGGCCTCGACGACCTGCGCCGCGACTTCGGCGACGTCGTCGCCCTCCTCGTCGACGGCGTCACCAAGCTGGACAAGGTCAAGTTCGGCGAGGCCGCGCAGGCCGAGACCGTGCGCAAGATGGTCGTCGCCATGGCCAAGGACCCGCGTGTCCTGGTCATCAAGCTCGCCGACCGCCTGCACAACATGCGCACGATGCGCTACCTCAAGCGGGAGAAGCAGGAGAAGAAGGCGCGCGAGACCCTGGAGATCTACGCGCCGCTCGCCCATCGGCTGGGCATGAACACCATCAAGTGGGAGCTGGAGGACCTCGCCTTCGCGATCCTCTACCCCAAGATGTACGACGAGATCGTCCGGCTGGTCGCCGAACGCGCGCCCAAGCGGGACGAGTACCTCGCCATAGTGACCGACGAGGTCCAGGCCGACCTGCGCGCCGCCCGCATCAAGGCCACCGTCACCGGCCGACCCAAGCACTACTACAGCGTCTACCAGAAGATGATCGTCCGCGGCCGTGACTTCGCGGAGATCTACGACCTGGTGGGCATCCGCGTCCTGGTGGACACCGTCCGCGACTGCTACGCGGCGCTGGGCACCGTCCACGCGCGCTGGAACCCGGTTCCGGGGCGCTTCAAGGACTACATCGCGATGCCCAAGTTCAACATGTACCAGTCGCTGCACACGACGGTGATCGGCCCCAACGGCAAACCCGTCGAACTGCAGATCCGTACCTTCGACATGCACCGCCGGGCCGAGTACGGCATCGCCGCGCACTGGAAGTACAAGCAGGAGGCCGTCGCCGGCGCCTCCAAGGTGCGCACCGACGTGCCCAAGCCCGCGGGCAAGGCCGGCAAGGAAGCCGCCGCCATCAACGACATGGCGTGGCTGCGCCAGTTGCTGGACTGGCAGAAGGAGACCGAGGATCCGGGCGAGTTCCTGGAGTCGCTGCGCTTCGACCTGTCCCGCAACGAGGTCTTCGTCTTCACCCCCAAGGGCGATGTCATCGCGCTGCCCGCCGGTGCCACCCCGGTCGACTTCGCGTACGCGGTCCACACCGAGGTCGGCCACCGCACCATAGGAGCACGGGTCAACGGCCGCCTCGTACCGCTCGAATCCACCCTGGACAACGGCGACTTGGTGGAGGTCTTCACCTCCAAGGCGCCCGGCGCCGGCCCGTCCCGCGACTGGCTGGGCTTCGTCAAGTCACCGCGTGCCCGCAACAAGATCCGCGCCTGGTTCTCCAAGGAGCGCCGCGACGAGGCGATCGAGCAAGGCAAGGACGCCATCGTCCGCGCGATGCGCAAACAGAACCTGCCGATCCAGCGGATCCTCACCGGCGACTCGCTCGTCACGCTCGCGCACGAGATGCGCTACCCGGACATCTCCGCGCTGTACGCGGCGATCGGCGAGGGGCACGTCTCCGCGCAGAACGTCGTGCAGAAGCTGGTGCAGGCGCTCGGCGGCGAGGAGGCGGCCACCGAGGAGATCGACGAGAGCGTGCCGCCCTCGCAGGGCAGGGGCCGCAAGCGCCGCTCCAGCACCGACCCGGGCGTGGTCGTCAAGGGCGTCGACGACGTGTGGGTCAAGCTGGCCCGCTGCTGTACGCCCGTACCCGGCGACCCGATCATCGGCTTCGTCACGCGCGGCAGCGGCGTCTCGGTGCACCGCAACGACTGCGTCAACGTGGAGTCGCTGTCCCGCGAGCCCGAGCGGATCCTGGAGGTCGAGTGGGCGCCCACCCAGTCCTCGGTCTTCCTCGTCGCCATCCAGGTCGAGGCGCTCGACCGCTCCCGGCTGCTGTCGGACGTCACCCGCGTCCTGTCCGACCAGCACGTCAACATCCTCTCCGCGGCCGTCCAGACCTCCCGCGACCGCGTCGCCACCTCCCGCTTCACCTTCGAGATGGGCGACCCGAAACACCTCGGGCACGTCCTGAAGGCCGTGCGGGGTGTGGAGGGCGTCTACGACGTGTACCGGGTGACCTCGGCCCGCAGCAGGTGACATCACCCCGCAGACGGCGAGAGGGCCCCGTACGCGGCGTACGGGGCCCTCTTACGTGCGACGGGTGAAGCGGTGCCGGCTGTGTCAGCCGCCGAACTCCTGCAGGCCCTTCAGCGCCTGGTCCAGAAGCGCCTGGCGGCCCTCCAGCTCCCGTTCGAGCTTCTCGGCCCTGGACGCGTTGCCCTGCGTCCTGGCCTGCTCGATCTGGCCCCTCAGCTTGTCCACCGCGGCCTGGAGCTGACCGGTCAGGCCCTCGGCACGCGCGCGTGCCTCCGGGTTGGTCCGGCGCCACTCGGCCTCCTCGGCCTCCTGGAGCGCCCGCTCGACCGTGTGCATCCGGCCCTCGACCCTGGGACGCGCGTCGCGCGGCACATGGCCGATGGCCTCCCAGCGCTCGTTGATCGAACGGAAGGCGGCCCGCGCGGTCTTGAGGTCGGTGATCGGCAGGAGCTTCTCGGCCTCCTCGGCCAGCTCCTCCTTCAGCTTCAGGTTCTCCGTCTGCTCGGCGTCACGCTCGGCGAACACCGAACTGCGGGCGGCGAAGAACACGTCCTGCGCACCGCGGAAGCGGTTCCACAGGTCGTCCTCGTGCTCGCGCTGGGCGCGGCCCGCGGCCTTCCACTCCGACATCAGCTCGCGGTAGCGGGCCGCCGTCGGACCCCAGTCCGTCGAGCCGGACAGCGCCTCGGCCTCGGCGACCAGCTGCTCCTTGGCCTTGCGGGCCTCCTCGCGCTGCGCGTCCAGCTGCGCGAAGTGCGCCTTGCGGCGCTTGGAGAACGCCGACCGGGCGTGCGAGAAGCGGTGCCACAGCTCGTCGTCCGACTTGCGGTCGAGCCGCGGCAGCCCCTTCCAGATGTCCACCAGGGCGCGCAGCCGCTCACCCGCGGCCCGCCACTGGTCGGACTGCGCCAGCTGCTCGGCCTCCGTGACCAGGTCCTCCTTGGACCTGCGGGCGTCGTCGGACTGCTTGGCCCGCTGCGCCTTGCGCTCCTCGCGGCGGGCTTCCACGGTCGCCACGAGCTTGTCCAGCCGGGCCCGCAGCGCTTCCAGGTCGCCCACCGCGTGATGCGCCTCCACCTGCTCGCGGAGGTGACCGATCGCGGTCTGGGCGTCCTTCGCCGACAGGTCGGTGGTCTGCACTCGCTTTTCGAGGAGGCCGATTTCGACGACCAGGCCCTCGTACTTGCGCTCGAAGTAGGTCAGCGCCTCCTCGGGGGAGCCGGCCTGCCAGGAACCGACGACCTGCTCGCCGTCGGCCGTACGCACGTACACGGTCCCCGTCTCGTCGACGCGGCCCCACGGGTCGCTGCTCACAGCGCCTCCTCCACATGATGCCTGCGCAGGGCTTGTGCACCCCCGGGCATCGTCCACAGTTTCGTCAC
The DNA here is from genome assembly GCF_003688995.1 of Streptomyces shenzhenensis. Taxonomy (GTDB): domain Bacteria; phylum Actinomycetota; class Actinomycetes; order Streptomycetales; family Streptomycetaceae; genus Streptomyces; species Streptomyces shenzhenensis_A. The sequence goes on from NZ_PENI01000003.1 coordinate 337,164, forward strand.
GGCCAACATAGGCGACCGGCGGGTTGCCTGTCCGCATCCCGCGCGACCGAAATTCCCCGGTGGACCGTCATGAGCGTCAGGACTTCGCGACCGTCGCCTTGTTGATCACGACCGTCGCGTTCGGAGCACCGTCACCGGCGCCCGTGTTCTCGCCCGCGTCGGCGATCTTCTTGAGCACCTTCAATCCTGCCTCGCCGATCGTCCCGAACGGTGTGTAGCTGGGCGGCAACTGACTGTCCTGGTACACCAGGAAGAACTGGCTGCCGCCGGTGTGCGCCTGGCCGGTGTTCGCCATCGCGACCGTGCCCGCCGGATACACGTTGTCCTTCAGGCTCTTGTCCTTCAGGTTCTCGTCCGGGATCGTGTAGCCGGGCCCGCCGCTGCCGGTGCCCGTCGGGTCGCCGCACTGCAGCACGTAGATGCCGTTCGTGGTGAGCCGGTGGCACTTGGTGTGGTCGAAGTAGCCCTTGCCGGCGAGGAAGTCGAACGAGTTGACGGTGTGCGGCGCCGCCGCGGTCTTCAGCGCGACGTCGATGTCACCGCACGTCGTCGCCAACGTCATGGTGTAGTCGGCCGACTTGTCGATCGTCATCGCCGGCTCCTTCTTCCAGCTGAGCTTCTCGACCGAGCCCCCGGCGGCCTTCTCGCAGGGATCGGGGGCCTTGCTCGTGGCCGAGGCGCTGGGCGTCACCTCCGCGTTCGCGTTGGCCTTGTCGTCGTCGTTCTTGAGCACTCCGGTCGTGTACAGCGCGAGGCTGCCGATGACGACCACGCCCAGTACCGACGCGATCACGGAGTTGCGCATGCGTGATTTGCGCCGCGCGGACGTACGCCGCTGCTGCTGCCGCAAGAACTTCTCCCGGGCGAGCTGACGCCGCCGCTGCTCCTGGCTGACCACCGGGTTCTCTCCTCATGCGTGTCGTGTTGTCGACCGGTACGCGTGTGTCCTGTGAGCCGACCGCTGCGTGTAGCCCCGTACCGTATATGGGTTAGCTGAGGAAACGGCAGCGCCGGTAGGCTCTGACAGCAGCGGAAGCCGCCCTTAATCGACACAACGAAGGACGATCGTGCTCATTGCCGGGTTCCCCGCCGGGGCCTGGGGGACGAACTGTTATCTCGTCGCCCCCGCCGCAGGCGAGGAGTGCGTGATCATCGACCCGGGCCACCAGGCCGCCCCAGGAGTCGAGGAAGCGCTCAGGAAACATCGGCTCAAGCCCGTCGCCGTCGTCCTCACCCACGGCCATATCGACCATGTGGCCTCGGTCGTCCCGGTGTGCGGCGCGCACGACGTGCCCGCCTGGATCCACCCCGAGGACCGGTACATGATGAGCGACCCCGAGAAGGCGCTCGGCCGCTCCATCGGCATGCCCCTCATGGGTGAGCTGACCGTGGGGGAGCCGGACGACGTCAAGGAGCTCACGGACGGGGCGAAGCTGGAACTGGCCGGTCTGGAGCTGACCGTGGCGCACGCGCCGGGCCATACCAAGGGGTCGGTGACCTTCCGGATGCCCGAGGCGGCGGACGTCCCGCCGGTGTTCTTCTCGGGTGATCTGCTCTTCGCCGGCTCCATCGGACGCACCGACCTGCCCGGCGGTGACATGGCCGAGATGCTCGACTCGCTGGCCCGCGTGTGCCTGCCGCTCGACGACTCGACCGTGGTGCTGTCCGGCCACGGCCCCCAGACGACCATCGGCCAGGAGCGCGCCGCCAACCCGTATCTGCGGCAGGTGTCCGCCGGCCTGGGAGCGCATGCCGACGCTCCCCGACGAGGAATGTGACGAGAGACCTTCGTGAGCACCTTCAGCGCCCCCAAGGGCACGTACGACCTGATCCCGCCGGAGAGCGCCAAGTACCTGGCCGTCCGTGAGGCGATCGCCGCGCCCCTGCGCAACTCCGGCTACGGCTACATCGAGACGCCCGGCTTCGAGAACGTGGAGCTCTTCGCGCGCGGTGTCGGTGAGTCCACCGACATCGTGACGAAGGAGATGTACGCCTTCGAGACCAAGGGCGGCGACCGGCTCGCCCTGCGCCCCGAGGGCACGGCGTCCGTGCTGCGCGCGGCGCTTGAGGCCAACCTGCACAAGTCGGGCAACCTCCCGGTCAAGCTCTGGTACTCCGGCTCGTACTACCGCTACGAGCGCCCGCAGAAGGGCCGTTACCGCCACTTCTCCCAGGTCGGCGCCGAGGCGATCGGCGCCGAGGACCCGGCGCTGGACGCCGAGCTGATCATCCTGGCGGACCAGGCGTACCGCTCGCTGGGGCTGCGCCAGTTCCGGATCCTGCTCAACAGCCTCGGCGACCAGGAATGCCGGCCGGTGTACCGGGCCGCGCTCCAGGAGTTCCTGCGCGGCCTGGACCTGGACGAGGACACCCGCCGCCGCATCGAGATCAACCCGCTGCGGGTGCTCGACGACAAGCGTGAGTCGGTGCAGAAGCAGCTGGCGGGCGTGCCGTTGCTGCGCGACTACCTGTGCGACGCCTGCAAGACGTACCACGAGGAGGTCCGTGAGCTGATCACCGCGGCGGGCGTGGCCTTCGAGGACGACCCCAAGCTGGTGCGCGGGCTGGACTACTACACGCGCACCACCTTCGAGTTCGTGCACGACGGTCTGGGCTCGCAGTCCGCGGTCGGCGGCGGCGGGCGCTACGACGGTCTGTCGGAGATGATCGGCGGCCCGGCGCTTCCTTCGGTCGGCTGGGCCCTCGGCGTCGACCGCACCGTGCTGGCCCTGGAGGCGGAGGGCGTCGCGCTCGATCTGCCGGCCTCCACCAGTGTGTTCGCGGTCCCCCTCGGGGAGGAGGCGCGGCGCGTGCTGTTCGCCAAGGTGACCGAGCTGCGCAAGGTGGGCATCGCGGCCGACTTCGCCTACGGCGGCCGGGGCCTCAAGGGCGCGATGAAGGCGGCCAACCGCTCCGGCGCGCGTTACGCCCTCGTGCTGGGCGAACGTGACCTGGCCGAGGGCGTCGTCCAGCTCAAGGACATGGAGTCCGGCGAGCAGACGCCGATCGGCGTGAACGAGATCGTGGCCGAACTGGAGTCCCGCCTCGGCTGAGAGATCGTGAACAGGAGAGGGCCTTTCGGTTCGGCGCGGATGACGACATCCACACCGACGGAAAGGCCCTCGGCATACCGAAGACGGCTCCCTGCCGCGGCCGAACTCCTCGCGCGCTTGCGTGCGTTCGCCAAGTTGCCAGGACCGCCGGCGGGCCGTCGGGTGGATCAGCTTGCGTGCCGTCAACGCGGCGGATGCCGATTCGTCCGGTCGGATGATTTCCCCTCGGGATCGCCACGCGCGCGTGGCGGTCGCCGGGTCGGTCCCGAGGACCGGGACCTCGCGCCGTCCGCCGCGGTCACCCCCCCCCGTACGGCCTGCGCAGCCCCCCGTACGTTCACCGTGAAGCCGTTCGCGTGTGCTGTGATGGCACCGAGGGTCGGCCAGAACCGAGCGCTCCGGGACGACCGCACGTACCTCCTTATGTCGAGCGAACGGTGGACGGGACCCTCGGTGCGGCACAATGGCCCCTGCCCGAAGAAGGTCAAACTCTCAAGCAGACGGAATCGACGTGATGAGCAAGACGACAGTCAAGGACGTCTCCACCGAGCCCGGGCCCGAGCGTGCCGACGGAGCGCGGTCGGAGGGCGGCAGCCGTGCCTTCGCCCTGCTGCTGGTGATCACCGGCGCGGCCGGTCTGCTCGCCGCGTGGGTCATCACGATCGACAAGTTCAAGCTGCTGGAGGCGAAGGTCGAGGGCAAGACCTTCACCCCCGGGTGCAGCATCAACCCGGTCGTCTCGTGCGGCAGCGTCATGGAGAGCAAGCAGGCCGCCGCCTTCGGCTTCCCGAACCCCATGCTCGGCCTGGTCTGCTACGGCATCGTCATCTGCGTCGGCATGAGCCTGCTCGCCCGGGCCCGCTTCCCGCGCTGGTACTGGCTGACCTTCAACTTCGGCACGCTCTTCGGCGTCGGCTTCTGCACCTGGCTGCAGTACCAGTCCCTGTACCGGATCAACGCCCTGTGCCTGTGGTGCAACCTGGCCTGGGTCGCCACGATCATCATGTTCTGGTACGTGACGTCGTTCAACGTCCGCAAGGACTTCCTGCCCGCCCCGCGCTGGCTGAAGGGCTTCTTCGGCGAGTTCACCTGGGTGCTCCCGGTGGTGCACATCGGCATCATCGGCATGCTGATCCTGACCCGCTGGTGGGACTTCTGGACCAGTTGAGCCCGGACAGGGGGCCGGCCGCGTTGTCAGTGCGGTGATTTAGGGTTTCAGCGTGGAACCCGACCTGTTCACCGCGGCGGCGGAAGAGCGCCAGGAGAAGGATCCGGCAGGCAGCCCCCTGGCGGTGCGGATGCGTCCGCGCACCCTCGACGAGGTGGTGGGCCAGCAGCATCTGCTGAAGCCCGGCTCGCCCCTGCGCCGGCTGGTCGGCGAGGGCGCGGGCGGCCCGGCCGGACCCTCCTCGGTGATCCTCTGGGGCCCGCCCGGCACCGGCAAGACGACACTGGCGTACGTCGTCTCCAAGGCCACCAACAAGCGCTTCGTGGAACTGTCCGCGATCACCGCGGGCGTCAAGGAGGTCCGCGCGGTCATCGACGGCGCCCGCCGCGCCACCGGCGGCTTCGGCAAGGAGACCGTCCTCTTCCTGGACGAGATCCACCGCTTCAGCAAGGCCCAGCAGGACTCGCTGCTCCCGGCGGTCGAGAACCGCTGGGTGACCCTGATCGCGGCCACCACCGAGAACCCGTACTTCTCGGTGATCTCCCCCCTGCTGTCCCGCTCCCTCCTGCTCACCCTCGAACCGCTCACGGACGACGACCTGCGCGGGCTGCTCCGCCGCGCGCTGGCCGACGAGCGGGGCCTCGGCGGGGCCGTCGCCGTCCCCGAGGATACCGAGGACCACCTGCTGCGGATCGCCGGCGGCGACGCCCGCCGCGCCCTGACCGCCCTGGAAGCGGCGGCCGGTGCCGCGCTCGACAAGGGCGAGCCGGAGATCGCCCTGAGCACCCTGGAGGAGACGGTCGACCGGGCCGCCGTGAAGTACGACCGCGACGGCGACCAGCACTACGACGTGGCCAGCGCGCTCATCAAGTCCATCCGCGGCTCCGACGTGGACGCGGCCCTGCACTATCTGGCGCGGATGATCGAGGCCGGCGAGGACCCCCGCTTCATCGCCCGGCGGCTGATGATCTCCGCCAGCGAGGACATCGGCCTCGCCGATCCGAACGCTCTGCCGCTCGCGGTGGCCGCCGCCCAGGCCGTCGCCATGATCGGCTTCCCGGAGGCGGCCCTCACCCTCAGTCACACCACCATCGCCCTGGCCCTGGCCCCCAAGTCCAACGCCGCGACCATGGCGATCGGCGCCGCCCTCGAGGACGTGCGCAAGGGGCTCGCGGGCCCGGTCCCGCCGCACCTGCGCGACGGGCACTACAAGGGCGCCGCCAAGCTCGGCCACGCCCAGGGATATGTGTACCCGCACGACCTGTCCGAGGGCATCGCCGCCCAGCAGTACGCGCCGGACGCCCTCCAGGACCGCGAGTACTACACCCCGAGCCGGCACGGCGCCGAGGCCCGGTACGCGGACGCGGTCGAATGGACCAGGAAACATCTCGGTCGTAAGCGGTCCTGAACGCCCTGTAGAATTCCCTGAAGCGCTGAGTCCCGCGCAGTCAGAGCGGGACAACCAGCCGGAGACCCAGTCCCTCGGGGCTGGCTCCAGGAGCGTCGCGCACCGTCGAACGGTGTCGCGGGCAGCCCACCACCACCCGGAGTCCGGGACCGGCCGGTGGGTCACTCGCGTGCTGCACGTATGTGCCCAGACCAGGGGAGCGGCTGCCCGACAGGTCCCATGCGGACCCGGCGGGATTCCCCGGCTGCGGATGCGACCTCCCTCAACGCTGACAAGCCGAGAACAACGAAAGAAGACAGAGACAGTGGCGAACCAGTCCCGCCCCAAGGTCAAGAAGTCGCGTGCCCTCGGCATCGCGCTGACCCCGAAGGCCGTCAAGTACTTCGAGGCCCGTCCCTACCCGCCGGGTGAGCACGGCCGCGGCCGCAAGCAGAACTCGGACTACAAGGTCCGTCTGCTGGAGAAGCAGCGCCTGCGCGCTCAGTACGACATCTCCGAGCGCCAGCTGGTGCGCGCCTACGACCGTGCGTCCAAGGTCCAGGGCAAGACCGGTGAGGCCCTGATCGTCGAGCTGGAGCGCCGCCTCGACGCGCTGGTCCTGCGTTCGGGCATCGCCCGCACGATCTACCAGGCCCGCCAGATGGTCGTCCACGGCCACATCCAGGTCAACGGCCAGAAGGTGGACAAGCCGTCCTACCGCCTGCGCCCGGACGACGTCATCCAGGTCCGCGACCGCAGCAAGGACAAGACGCTCTTCCAGATCGCCCGCGAGGGCGGCTTCGCCCCCGACGGCGAGACCCCGCGCTACCTCCAGGTGAACCTCAAGGCCCTGGCGTTCCGCCTGGACCGCGAGCCGAACCGCAAGGAGATCCCGGTGATCTGCGACGAGCAGCTCGTCGTCGAGTACTACGCCCGCTGATCACCCTCGGCGGCGGCAGTACCACCGGGCCTCGCGCCCTCGCCCGTCGCTTCCCACCGCACCGGTGGGAAGCGACGGGCGCTTTCGTCCACCCGTCCGCGTCCGCCTCTCGCCCGCGTCCCGGGCGGGGCCCCGCGGTGCCCGAGCGCAAGGCCGCGCTGCGTAGAATCGACGGGGCGCCGGGACGCCCTGCCGGAAGCCGAAATCCGGTACGGCCGGCCGGCGTGGGCGCGATAGGGTCGGATGGCGACTTTCGAGAGTGCCCGTCGAAGTGCCCAGAGACAGCCGATGGGCACCCCAGTGACAGCAGGGAGCGGTGCAGCGTGTCCGGTGGAGAGGTTGCCGGGATCCTGGTGGCCGTCTTCTGGGCGATCCTGGTGTCCTTCCTCGCCGTCGCCCTGGCGAGGCTGGCCCAGACGCTCAAGGCGACCACCAAGCTCGTGGCGGACGTGACCGACCAGGCCGTCCCGCTGCTCGCCGACGCCTCCGCAGCGGTGCGCTCCGCGCAGAACCAGATCGACCGGGTCGACGCCATCGCGTCGGACGTCCAGGAGGTCACGTCCAACGCCTCGGCGCTGTCGACGACCGTCGCGTCCACCTTCGGCGGCCCCCTCGTCAAGGTCGCGGCATTCGGCTACGGCGTGCGCCGGGCCATCACCGGGCAGCGCGAGGACATGCCCGGCAAGGCGCCCCGGCGTACCGTGATCGTGGGCCGCACCATCCCGTCCGCGCGGCGGGGGAAGCGGAACACCCGGGAAAAGAGAGACTGACCGAGCGATGTTCCGCCGTACGTTCTGGTTCACCACAGGCGTTGCCGCAGGCGTGTGGGCCACCACCAAGGTCAACCGCAAGCTGAAGCAGCTGACCCCCGAGAGCCTCGCCGCGACCGCGGCCAACAAGGCGCTCGTGACGGGCCGGGCGGTCAAGGACCGCGCGGTGGGCTTCGCCCTCGACGTCCGCGACAACATGGCCCAGCGGGAAGCCGAACTCGAGGACGCCCTCGGTATCCGCGAGGACCCGGAACTCCCCGCCCCGAGGCGCCGTGCCGCCATCGAGAACCGCAGCAACCCGACGTACGTCAACCCCACGACGTACTCGTACAACCGGAATGAGGACCACTGATGGAGTCGGCCGAGATTCGTCGCCGCTGGTTGAGCTTCTTCGAGGAGCGCGGTCACACCGTCGTCCCTTCGGCGTCGCTCATCGCGGACGACCCGACTCTGCTCCTCGTCCCGGCCGGCATGGTGCCCTTCAAGCCCTACTTCCTGGGTGAGGTCACGCCGCCGTTCCCGCGCGCCACCAGCGTGCAGAAGTGCGTGCGCACACCGGACATCGAAGAGGTCGGCAAGACCACCCGGCACGGCACGTTCTTCCAGATGTGCGGCAACTTCTCCTTCGGCGACTACTTCAAGGAAGGCGCCATCAAGCTCGCCTGGGAGCTGCTCACCGCGCCCCAGGACAAGGGCGGTTACGGTCTCGAACCCGAGCGCCTGTGGATCACCGTCTACAAGGACGACGACGAGGCCGAGCGGATCTGGCACGAGGTCGTCGGCGTGCCCAAGGAGCGCATCCAGCGCCTTGGCATGAAGGACAACTTCTGGTCCATGGGCGTCCCGGGCCCGTGCGGCCCCTGCTCCGAGATCAACTACGACCGCGGCCCCGAGTTCGGCGCCGAGGGCGGTCCCGCCGTCAACGACGAGCGGTACGTGGAGATCTGGAACCTCGTCTTCATGCAGTACGAGCGCGGCGAGGGCATCGGCAAGGACAACTTCGAGATCCTCGGCGACCTGCCGAGCAAGAACATCGACACGGGCCTCGGCCTTGAGCGGCTCGCCATGATTCTGCAGGGCGTGCAGAACATGTACGAGATCGACATCTCCATGGCCGTCATCGAGCGGGCCACCGAGCTGACCGGCGTCCACTACGGCGACGCCCACGCCTCGGACGTCTCCCTGCGCGTGGTCACCGACCACATGCGCACCGCCACCATGCTCATCGGCGACGGCGTGACCCCCGGCAACGAGGGCCGCGGTTACGTGCTGCGCCGCATCATGCGCCGCGCCATCCGCAACATGCGGCTGCTGGGCGCCACCGGTCCGGTCGTGCAGGACCTCATCGACATCGTGATCGGCATGATGGGCCGGCAGTACCCGGAGCTGGTCACCGACCGCGAGCGGATCGAGAAGGTCGCCCTTGCCGAGGAGGTCGCCTTCCTCAAGACGCTGAAGGCCGGCACCAACATCCTCGACACCGCCGTCACCGAGACCAAGGCCACCGGCGGCACGGTGCTGCCCGGCGACAAGGCCTTCCTGCTCCACGACACCTGGGGCTTCCCGATCGACCTCACCCTGGAGATGGCCGGCGAGCAGGGCCTGTCCGTGGACGAGGAGGGCTTCCGCCGCCTGATGAAGGAGCAGCGGGAGCGCGCCAAGGCCGACGCCCAGGCCAAGAAGACCGGCCACGCCGACCTCGGCGCCTACCGGGAGATCGCCGACTCGGCCGGTGCCACCGACTTCATCGGCTACACCGACACCGAGGGCGAGTCCACGATCGTCGGCATCCTGGTCGACGGAGTCTCCTCGCCCGCCGCCTCCGAGGGCGACGAGGTCGAGATCGTCCTCGACCGCACCCCGTTCTACGCCGAGGGCGGCGGCCAGATCGGCGACACCGGCCGGATCAAGATCGACTCCGGCGCCGTCATCGAGGTCCGCGACACCCAGAAGCCGGTCCCCGGCGTGTACGTCCACAAGGGCGTCGTACAGGTCGGCGAGGTGACCGTCGGCGCCAAGGCCCACGCCGCGATCGACTTCCGCCGCCGCAAGGCCATCGCCCGCGCCCACTCGGCCACCCACCTCACCCATCAGGCCCTGCGCGACGCCCTCGGCCCGACCGCCGCCCAGGCCGGCTCGGAGAACCAGCCCGGCCGCTTCCGCTTCGACTTCGGCTCCCCGTCCGCCGTGCCCACGGCCGTGATGACCGACGTCGAGCAGAAGATCAACGAGGTGCTCGCCCGCGACCTCGACGTGCGCGCCGACGTCATGGGCATCGACGAGGCCAAGAAGCAGGGCGCCATCGCCGAGTTCGGCGAGAAGTACGGCGAGCGGGTCCGCGTGGTCACCATCGGCGACTTCTCCAAGGAACTGTGCGGTGGCACGCATGTGCACAACACCGCCCAGCTGGGCCTGGTGAAGCTGCTCGGCGAGTCCTCCATCGGCTCCGGTGTGCGCCGTATCGAGGCCCTGGTCGGCGTGGACGCCTATAACTTCCTCGCCCGCGAACACACGGTCGTCAACCAGCTGACCGAACTGCTCAAGGGCCGCCCGGAGGACCTGCCCGAGAAGGTCTCCTCGATGCTCGGCAAGCTGAAGGACGCCGAGAAGGAGATCGAGAAGTTCCGCGCCGAGAAGGTGTTGCAGGCCGCCGCCGGTCTCGCCGAGTCCGCCAAGGACGTCCGCGGGATCGCCGTCGTCACGGGTCAGGTGCCGGACGGCACCACCCCGGACGACCTGCGCAAGCTGGTCCTCGACGTACGCGGGCGCATCCAGGGCGGCCGGGCCGCCGTGGTCGCCCTCTTCACGGTCAACAACGGCAAGCCGCTGACCGTCATCGCCACCAACGAGGCCGCCCGCGAGCGCGGTCTCAAGGCCGGTGACCTGGTCCGTACGGCCGCCAAGACGCTCGGCGGCGGCGGTGGCGGCAAGCCGGACGTCGCCCAGGGCGGCGGCCAGCACCCGGCCGCCGTCGGCGACGCCGTGGACGCCGTCGAACGCCTGGTCGCCGAGACCGCCAAGTAGCGGACGGGCGGGATCATGCGCAGAGGACGTCGGCTCGCCATCGACGTCGGGGACGCCCGTATCGGGGTCGCCTCGTGCGACCCCGACGGGATCCTCGCCACGCCGGTGGAGACCGTCCCCGGCCGGGACGTCCCGGCCGCTCACCGCCGGCTCGGTCAACTCGTCGAGGAGTACGAGCCGATCGAGGTCGTCGTCGGCCTGCCCCGCTCCCTCAAAGGGGGGGAGGGCCCGGCCGCGGTCAAGGTGCGCGCCTTCGCCCAGGAACTGGCCAAGGGCATCGCGCCCGTTCCCGTGCGGCTCGTCGACGAGCGGATGACCACCGTGACGGCCGGCCAGGGACTGCGCGCCTCGGGGGTCAGATCGAAGAAGGGCCGCTCCGTCATCGACCAGGCCGCGGCCGTCGTCATCCTTCAGCAGGCCCTCGAATCCGAACGGGTGTCAGGCAAAGTACCCGGCGAGGGCGTCGAAGTGGTCATCTGATCGCGATACGGTAACGTTCCGCGCGATGCGGTGGTGTTCGAACAGCAACCGCACAGCAAGAGGCGGAACGGGAGCCGGCGGCAGCCGCGTGACCTCCGCTTCGCGGCTCTAGGGGATCGATGACTGAGTATGGCCGGGGCCCAGGCTCCGAACCGTGGCATCCGGAGGACCCGTTGTACGGGGACGGCGGATGGGGAGGGCAGCAGACCCAGCCGGGTCAGCAGGCCCCCTACGGCGGCCTGCCGCAGCACCACCCGCAGCAGCCGCAGTACGGCGGCTGGAACCAGGAGCAGTCCGGGTACGACCAGCAGCAGTACCAGTACTACGGCGAGCAGGGCCAGCAACCGTACGCACAGCAGGGCAACGAGCACTACGCCGGTCATGACCAGCAGCAGTACGCGGGTCATGACCAGCAGCACTACCAGGGGCACGACCAGCAGCAGTACGCCGGGCACGGCCGGCAGCAGTACCCGGTGCAGTCCCCGCCGCAGTATCCGCAGGGCGGCTGGGACGCCACCGGCACCCATGGGCACATGCCGTACGCCGCGGACCCGGGCGACCCCTACGGCCAGCAGCCCGTGGCGTACGGCGCGGAGCAGCCCGACCACTACGGCACGCCCGACGCCTATCCGCCGCCGCAGCCGCCGGGCCGCAGACGACCCGAGCCGGAGCCCGAGACCGACTGGGATCCCGGCCCGGACGAGGGCGAACACGCGTTCTTCGCGGGCGGGGGCGACGACGACTCCGACGACGACCTCGACCACGACCCGAAGGGGCGCCGCGGGCGCGGCGACCGGAGGGGCAAGGCCGCGAAGGGCGGCAAAGGAGCCAAGAAGCGGCGCAACGGCTGCGCCTGCATGGTGGTCGTCCTGGTCTTCGGCGGTGGCCTCGGCGGGGTCGGATACTTCGGATTGAAGTTCTACCAAAATCGTTTTGGCGCGGCCCCTGACTATGCGGGCGGCGGCACGAACGAAACCGTGACCGTGGAAATCCCCAAAGGGGCCGGCGGTTACGAGATCGGGCGGCGGCTGAAGGACGCCGGGGTGGTCAAGAGCGTCGACGCGTTCGTCTCCGCACAGTCGCAGGATCCCGAGGGCGGTACGATCCAGGCCGGCGCCTATGTGCTGAAGAAAGAAATGTCCGCCGCGAGCGCCGTGAAAATGATGCTCGACCCGAAGAGCCAGAGTAATGTCCTCGTCAAGCCGGGCGAGCGCAACGCCCAGGTGTACCAGGCGATCGACAAACAACTCGGCCTTGCGGCCGGCGCCACGAAAAAGGCCGCCGAGAAGGAGTACAAGAAACTCGGAATGCCGAGCTGGGCGCAGAACAACAGCCGGATCCGGGACCCGCTGGAGGGCTTCCTGTACCCCGGCACGTACCCGGCCGCGAAGGGCATGAAGCCCGACGCCGTTCTGAAGCCGATGGTCGCCCAGGCCAAGGAGAAGTACGCAGCCTACGGCCTTGAGACAAAGGCCAAGGAACTCGGCCTGGCCGACCCCTTCCAGCTCGTCACGGTCGCGAGCCTGGTCCAGGCCGAGGGTAAGACGCACGACGACTTCCGCAAGATGGCGGAAGTGATCTACAACCGTCTCAAGCCCACGAACACCGAGACCAACCGGCTGTTGCAGTTCGACTCGACCTTCAACTATCTGAAGGGTCAGAGCAACATCCACATCAGCGAGTCCGAGATCAACAGCAACAAGGACCCGTACAACACCTACACCAACACGGGCCTGCCGCCCGGCCCGATCGGAAACCCGAGCGACGACGCCCTGAAGGCCGCGCTGAATCCGACCGACGACGGCTGGATCTATTTCGTGGCGACCGACGGCCAGAGCAATACGGAATTCGCCAAGACCTACGAAGAGTTCCAGACGCTGAAGGACAAGTTCAACGCGAACAGCGGCCGTTGACGCCGCCCGCCCGCCGCACTCGGCGGCGGGCGGCTCCGGTACCGTTGCGGCCCGATGCACAACGGGACGGCGAACAGCGGTGGAGCGGTGATGGAAAACCTTCGGTACAGGCGGGCCGCCGTGCTCGGATCGCCCATCGCGCACTCCCTCTCCCCGGTGCTGCACCGCGCCGCGTACGCCGAACTCGGGCTCACCGACTGGGTGTACGAGCGCTTCGAGGTCGACGAGGCCGGGCTGCCCGGCTTCTTCGAGCGGCTCGGCCCGGACTGGGCGGGACTGTCGCTGACCATGCCGCTCAAGCGCGCGGTCATCCCGCTGATCGACGAGATCAGTGAGACGGCCGCCTCCGTCGACGCGGTCAACACGGTCGTGTTCACCGAGGACGGCCGTCGCGTCGGCGACAACACCGATGTCCCGGGCATGGTGGCCGCCCTGCGCGAGCACGGAATCGAACAGGTCGACTCCGCCGCGGTCCTGGGCGCCGGCGCCACCGCCTCCTCCGCGCTCGCCGCCCTGGCCCGGATCTGCACCGGCGAGGTCGTCGCCTATGTCCGCAGCGCCGCCCGCGCCGCCGAGATGCGGCAGTGGGGCGAACGGCTCGACGTCGAGGTCCGCATCGCGGACTGGGCCGACGCGGCCGAGGCGCTGCGCGCCCCGCTGGTGATCGCCACCACACCGGCGGGCACCACCGACGCGCTCGCCACCGCCGTACCGGAGCGGCCCGCCACCCTCTTCGACGTGCTCTACGAGCCCTGGCCGACCGCTCTCGCGGCCCGCTGGTCCATGGTCGGCGGGGCCGTCGTCGGCGGCCTCGACCTCCTCGTCCACCAGGCCGTGCTCCAGGTCGAGCAGATGACCGGCCGCGCCCCGGCCCCGGTGGACGCCATGCGCCGGGCGGGGGAGAAGGCGCTCGCCGAACGCTGACGCGTCCGCTCCACGTCCGCCTGCTGGACCGCCGACCGGGACTCGGCCGCGGACGTGGGAGGATCAGAGGTGGCGGACCGGGGTCGCGCACCCGGGCACGCCGTCGCCGTACGCGAGGACACGCGTACACAGGGCAGTACCAGGGCGCGAACTCTGAGGAGCACCGTTGAGCAGGCTGCGTTGGCTGACCGCGGGGGAGTCCCACGGCCCCGCACTCGTCGCGACGCTGGAGGGGCTTCCCGCCGGCGTGCCGATCACCACGGACGTGGTGGCGGACCATCTGGCTCGGCGGCGGCTGGGGTACGGCCGGGGCGCTCGGATGAAGTTCGAACGGGACGAGGTCACGTTCCTGGGCGGGGTCCGGCACGGGCTGACGCTGGGCTCGCCGGTGGCGGTCATGGTGGGCAACACGGAGTGGCCGAAGTGGGAGCAGGTCATGGCGGCCGATCCGGTGGACCCGGAGGTGCTGGCGGGGCTCGCCCGCAACGCGCCGCTGACCCGGCCGCGGCCCGGCCACGCCGACCTGGCGGGGATGCAGAAGTACGGGTTCGACGAGGCCCGGCCGATCCTGGAGCGGGCCTCGGCGCGGGAGACCGCGGCACGGGTGGCGCTCGGCGCGGTGGCCAGGTCGTACCTGAAGGAGACCGCCGGCATCGAGATCGTCAGCCACGTCGTGGAACTGGCGTCGGCGAAGGCGCCGTACGGCGTGTACCCGACCCCCTCCGACGTGGCGCGGCTGGACGCGGACCCGGTGCGCTGCCTGGACGCCGACGCGTCCAAGGCGATGGTCGCGGAGATCGACCAGGCCCACAAGGACGGTGACACGCTCGGCGGTGTGGTCGAGGTGCTGGCCTACGGGGTGCCGGTGGGGCTCGGCTCGCATGTGCACTGGGACCGGAAGCTGGACGCCCGGCTGGCCGCGGCGCTGATGGGGATCCAGGCGATCAAGGGCGTCGAACTGGGCGACGGGTTCGACCTGGCGCGGGTGCCGGGGTCGAAGGCGCACGACGAGATCGTGACCACACCGGAGGGGATCCGGCGCACCTCGGGCCACTCCGGCGGGACCGAAGGCGGCCTGTCGACCGGCGAGTTGTTGCGGGTGCGGGCGGCGATGAAGCCGATCGCGACGGTGCCGCGGGCGCTGCGCACGGTCGACGTGGTCACCGGCGAGCCCGCCCAGGCGCACCACCAGCGCTCCGACGTGTGCGCGGTGCCGGCGGCGGGGATCGTCGCGGAGGCGATGGTCGCCCTGGTGCTGGCCGACGCGGTCGCGGAGAAGTTCGGCGGGGACAGCGTGGTCGAGACCCGCCGCAACGTGCGCTCCTACCTCGACAGCCTCGCGATCCGGTGAGCGGCGTGCCGGCGATCGTGCTCGTGGGCCCGATGGGCGTGGGCAAGTCCACCGTCGGGGAACTGCTGGCCGGGCGCCTCGGTGTGCCCTACCGGGACACCGACGACGACATCGTGGCCGCCGCGGGGCGGACCATCGCCGAGATCTTCGTGGACGACGGCGAGGCCGCGTTCCGCGCGCTCGAGAAGCGGGCGGTGCGCACCGCGCTCGCCGAGCACACGGGCGTGCTGGCGCTGGGCGGCGGCGCGATCCTCGACGCGGACACCCGCGCCCTGCTGTCCGGGCACCGGGTGGTCTACCTCTCCATGGACGTCGAGGAGGCGGTCAGGCGCACCGGTCTGAACGCGGCCCGGCCGCTGCTCGCGGTCAATCCGCGCCGACAGTGGCGGGAACTGATGGAGGCGCGCCGGCACCTGTACGAGGAGGTCGCAAGCGCGGTCGTGGCGACCGACGGCCGCACGCCCGAAGAGGTCAGCCAAGCAGCCCTGGACGCACTGGAGTTGAAGGAAGCATGAGCGAGACGGTGACGCGGATCCAGGTCGGCGGCACAGCGGGCACGGAGCCGTACGAGGTCCTGGTCGGCCACCGGCTCCTGGGCGAACTGCCCGGCCTGGTGGGGCCGAGGGCCAAACGGGTCGCGGTCGTCCACCCCGAGGCGCTGGCCGAGACCGGCGACGCGCTCCGCGCCGACCTGGCCGAGCAGGGCTACGAGGCGATCGCCATCCAGGTGCCGAACGCCGAGGAGGCCAAGACCGCCGAGGTCGCCGCCTACTGCTGGAAGGCGCTCGGCCAGTCCGGGTTCACCCGCACCGACGTCATCGTCGGCGTGGGCGGCGGCGCCACCACCGACCTCGCCGGATTCGTCGCCGCGAGCTGGCTGCGCGGCGTCCGCTGGATCGCCGTACCGACGACCGTGCTGGCCATGGTGGACGCGGCGGTCGGCGGCAAGACCGGCATCAACACGGCCGAGGGCAAGAACCTCGTCGGCGCCTTCCACCCGCCCGCGGGCGTGCTGTGCGACCTCGGCGCGCTGGAGACGCTGCCCGTCCACGACTACGTCTCCGGTCTCGCCGAGATCATCAAGGCCGGGTTCATCGCCGACCCGGTCATCCTTGACCTCATCGAGTCGGACCCCGAGGCCGCGCGCACCCCGGCGGGACCGCACACGGCCGAGCTGATCGAGCGGTCGATCCGGGTGAAGGCGGAGGTGGTCTCCGCCGATCTGAAGGAGTCCGGCCTGCGGGAGATCCTCAACTACGGCCACACGCTCGGCCACGCCATCGAGAAGAACGAGCGCTATCAGTGGCGGCACGGCGCCGCCGTGGCCGTGGGCATGCACTTCGCCGCCGAACTCGGCCGCCTCGCCGGCCGGTTGGACGAAGCGACGGCCGACCGCCACCGCAGCGTCCTGGAGTCGGTCGGACTGCCCCTGCACTACCGCCACGACCAGTGGCCCAAGCTGCTGGAGACGATGAGGGTCGACAAGAAGTCCCGCGGCGACCTGCTGCGCTTCATCGTCCTGGACGGACTGGCCAAGCCCACCGTCCTGGAGGGCCCGGACCCGGCCGTGCTGCTCGCCGCCTATGGCGAAGTGGGGCAGTAGGTCCGACCGTGCTCCATCCGTCCGATTCGCCGTGCGCACCGGGCACTTCGGACCGCCCCCGGCCGTTTCACCAAACGACGGCCGGGGGCGGTACCGTTCGGTAGCGAGCGGGGGCTCGCACTCCGCTGTCGGCGCCAAGGGCCAGCGGCGGACCGAGCCCGAGAAGAACGAGACGGAGTGGCACCGGATGCAGCACGCAGTGGGGTCTCCGCTGCCGCCGCCCCACCAGCCGGGGCAGGAACCGGCCGTCGGCTGGTCGCCGGCCGCGCACCACCCGGGAGCGGGAGCCCACCAGGGTCCCGCACCCGTGCCCCCGCCGCCACCCGCGCCGGGCTTCTCCGGCGTCGGCGCCCCCTCGGGACCGGTGCCGCCCGCACCCCCGCGGCACACCCCCGCCCCGCCCGTGCCGGACGGCACCGGGCATGTGCCGCTGCCGCCCGGCGGCCCCGTCGCCGTGCCCAGCACACCCCCCGCCACCGCCGCGCCCGACCCGGCCGGTACGACGCTGGCCGTGCTGCTGATCGGCCCCGCGGGCGCGGGCAAGACGAGCGTCGCCAAGTACTGGGCCGACCACCGCCGGGTCCCCACCGCCCACATCAGCCTCGACGACGTGCGCGAATGGGTCCGCTCGGGCTTCGCCGACCCGCAGACCGGGTGGAACGACCACTCCGAGGCGCAGTACCGGCTGGCCCGCCGCACCTGCGGCTTCGCCGCGCGGAACTTCCTGGCCAACGGCATCTCCTGCATCCTCGACGACGCCGTGTTCCCGGACCGCCCGGTGGTGGGCCTCGGCGGCTGGAAGCGCCACGTCGGCCCCGGCCTGCTGCCGGTCGTCCTGCTGCCCGGCCTCGACATCGTCCTGGAGCGCAACGCGGAACGCTCCGGAAACCGCAGGCTGACCGACGAGGAGGTGGCCCGCATCCACGGCCGGATGGCCGGGTGGTACGGCTCGGGGCTGCCGATCATCGACAATTCCCAGCTGGACGTGCCCGGCACGGCCCGCGTCCTGAACGACGTCCTGGCCAGGGCGATAGCGAGCCCCCCGAACTGGTGACGGGGGTGGGCGCATCCCTCGGGGAAGCGCCCGCGGACCGGGTGGGCGACAGCCCCGGCCCGGACCCGGCGCACCGCCGTTCGCGTGCCGATTTCCTCGAATCCCTCGAACAGCAGCTTCCCAACCGGCACAATCCGGTCACCGCTTCTACGCTCGACTCATGTCAGAGGTGTATGCGAACCGCCGATCCCGGCTGAGGGAGCGCTGCACCGCGGCCGGCACCGCGGCGGCGCTCATCTCCCGCCCCGCCAATGTGCGCTACCTGGCGGGTGCCGCCCCCCAGGGCGCGGTCATGCTCCTCGGCAAGAGCGAGGACCTGCTGGTGTGCGCCGAGCCGCCGGACGACCGCCCCACCGAAGGGCGGCCGGACGAGCATCTGCGTGTGCAGGTGCTGCCCAGGTCCGGCGGTGACCCCGCCGTGGCCGCCGCGGAGCTCGCCGCCGGTCAGGGCGCCGAGGCCCTCGCGGTCGAGGAGCACCACCTCACCATGGCCCGCTACCGGGCCGTCGCTGCCGTCGCCCCCGGTCTGCGCCTCGCCGATCTCGGCTCGGCGGTCGAGCAGCTGCGGGTCATCAAGGACGAGGAGGAGATCTCCTGTCTGCGGATCGGCGCGGAGATCGCCGACCAGGCCCTCGGCGAGCTGCTTGAGTCCATCCTGGTGGGCCGCACCGAGCGGCATCTCGCGCTGGAGCTGGAGCGGCGCCTGGTCGACCACGGCGCCGACGGGCCGGCGTTCCCGACCTCCGTCGCCACCGGACCCAACTCCGGGCACCGCGGTCACCGCCCCACCGACCGGCGGGTCGAGGAGGGCGACTTCCTCACCGTCTGCCTGGGCGCCGCCTACCGCGGCTACCGCTGCGAGATCGGCCGGACCTTCGTCATCGGCACGTCACCCGCCGACTGGCAGATCGACCTGTACGACCTGGTCTTCGCCGCCCAGCGCGCCGGGCGGGAGGCCCTGGCGCCCGGCGCCGCGTTCCGGGACGTGGACCGCGCCGCCCGCCAGGTGCTGGACTCCGCGGGCTACGGCGTGGGCCTGCAACCCGTCACCGGACACGGCGTCGGACTGGAAATTGACGAGGACCCTCAGTTGGCCCCCGCCGCCATGGGTAAACTGGACGCTTGCGTGCCGGTCACCGTCGAACCAGGGGTCCACCTCCCGGGACGGGGTGGTGTCCGGATCGATGACACGCTCGTCGTGCGCCCCGAGGCGGACGGCGGACCCGAGCTACTCACCATTACGACCAAGGAGCTGCTCGCGCTGTAGCGGTCGCAGGGAGGTGCAGGCACGTCCCGGCGACGCTCGGTTCGTGCCCCGGGGTCGTCCACGTCAGTCCAGGAGATTCCGCAACCGTGGCTTCCACGAACGACCTCAAGAACGGCCTGGTGCTCAAGCTCGAAGGCGGCCAGCTCTGGTCCGTCGTCGAGTTCCAGCACGTCAAGCCCGGCAAGGGCCCGGCATTCGTGCGCACCAAGCTCAAGAACGTGCTCTCCGGCAAGGTCGTCGACAAGACCTTCAACGCCGGTGTCAAGGTCGAGACGGCCACTGTCGACAAGCGCGACATGCAGTTCTCGTACATGGACGGCGACTACTTCGTCTTCATGGACATGGAGACCTACGACCAGCTGCACATCGACCGCAAGGCCGTCGGCGACGCCGCCAACTTCCTGATCGAGGGCTTCGAGGCCACCGTCGCCCAGCACGAGGGCGAGGTGCTCTTCGTGGAGCTGCCCGCCGCCGTCGAGCTGACCATCCAGGAGACTGAGCCGGGCCTCCAGGGCGACCGCTCCACCGGTGGCACCAAGCCCGCCACGCTGGAGACCGGCCACCAGATCCAGGTTCCGCTCTTCATCACGACCGGTGAGAAGATCAAGGTCGATACCCGCACCAGCGACTACCTCGGCCGGGTGAACAGCTAACCGTGGCTGCCCGCAACACGGCCCGCAAGCGTGCCTTCCAGATCCTCTTCGAGGCGGACCAGCGCGGTGCCGGGGTCCTGACGGTTCTCGCGGACTGGATCCGGCTGTCGCGGACCGACCCCCGGCAGCCGCCGGTGAGCGAGTACACGATGCAGCTGGTCGAGGGCTACGCGGAACACGCGGAGCGCATCGACGAGCTGATCGCCCAGTACTCGGTCGGCTGGACCCTCGACCGCATGCCGGTCGTGGACCGCAACATCCTGCGGCTCGGCGCCCACGAGCTGATCTGGGGCGACGAGACCCCGGACGCCGTCGTCCTGGACGAGATGGTGCAGCTGGCGAAGGAGTTCTCCACCGACGAGTCGCCCGCGTTCGTCAACGGACTGCTGGGCCGGCTGAAGGAGCTGAAGCCCTCGCTGCGGCGCGAATAGCGCCGCTGGTGCCTCCGGGTGCGGGGGCGCCGCGGGAAGGCGGCAGAAGGGCGGCTGAGGGCCGCCTCGGGCCGCTCACACAGTTCTCCGCGCCCCCTGAAGGGCCGTACGACACGAAAAACCGCCGGGGTGACCGGAACCCTTGAGTTCCGGTCACCCCGGCGGCACGTTTCTGCTGAGTCGTCGAGCGGCTCAGGCTTCTTCGTGGGTGGCCACGGCACGGCGCGCGTCCGCGTCCAGCACGCCCCAGCTGATCAGCTGCTCGGTGAGGACCGAGGGCGACTGGTCGTAGATGACGGCCAGTGTGCGCAGGTCGTCCTGGCGGATCGACAGCACCTTGCCGTTGTAGTCACCGCGCTGCGACTGGATCGTCGCCGCGTAGCGCTGCAGGGGACCCGCCTTCTCGGCCGGCACGGTGGCCAGCCGCTCCAGGTCCAGGACCAGCTTCGGCGGCGGCTCGGCGGCGCCGCCCGGAGTGGTCCCGGGCAGCAGTTCCTGCACGGGAACGCCATAGAAGTCCGCGAGCTCCGCGAGGCGCTGCACGGTCACGGCGCGGTCGCCGCGCTCGTACGAGCCGACGACGACTGCCTTCCAGCGGCCCTGGGACTTCTCCTCGACACCGTGGAGGGAAAGGCCCTGCTGGGTGCGGATGGCCCGGAGCTTGGCCCCGAGCTGTTTGGCGTATTCGCTGGACATATAGCTCCCCGGACACTGTGTCGACGCGGCCGGCTTCGATTCCCGCCGCGCGGCTGGTAACTCACTGTGAGGTTACGCAGCGTGACACTGATGCGTCAAGCCGAATGGTCCACACCGACTCTTCCGAAGTACCGGCGACCGATTACGCCGACCGGGTGATCGGGGCCTCCGGGTGACCTGCTACGGTGGATGGCGCAATTCCGACGTCCTTTAAGGTCCGTCCCGTGAGGCGGAGAAGGAGGTCCGTTTCATATGGACACGCAAGCGTCCGATGCCCGCCCCGTGCTCGAAGGGGCCGACATCGCGCGGGTATTGACCCGCATCGCCCACGAGATCGTCGAGCGCGCCAAGGGCGCCGACGACGTGGTGCTCCTCGGCATTCCGACCCGGGGCGTCTTCCTCGCCCAGCGGCTCGCCGCGAAGCTCGCCGAGATCACCGACCGCAAGGTTCCGGCCGGCTCGCTCGACATCACGATGTACCGCGACGACCTGCGCCTGCACCCGCCGCGCGCGCTGGCCCGCACCCACATCCCCGGTGACGGCGTCGACGGACGGCTGGTCGTCCTCGTTGACGACGTGCTCTTCTCCGGCCGCACCATCCGCGCCGCCCTCGACGCCCTCAACGACATCGGGCGCCCGCGCGCCGTGCAGCTCGCGGTCCTCGTCGACCGCGGTCACCGCGAGCTGCCCATCCGCGCCGACTACGTCGGCAAGAACCTCCCCACGTCGCTGCGGGAGACGGTCAAGGTCCAGCTCGCCGAGGAGGACGGTCGCGACACCGTGCTGCTCGGCGTCACGCAGGCCGCCCCGGGCGATCAGTAGCACGCCGGCGCGCGGTTCACGCCGTGCGTCCCGTCGCCGTGCCCTCGCCTGCCCGGATTCTCCCGATACCTGAACTGCCTTACGGAGCCTGACAGATGCAGCGCCATCTCATCTCGGCCGCCGACCTCACCCGCGACGACGCCGTCCTGATCCTCGACACCGCCGAGGAGATGGCCCGGGTCGCCGACCGGCCGATCAAGAAGCTGCCGACCCTGCGCGGCCGCACGATCGTCAACCTCTTCTTCGAGGACTCCACCCGCACCCGGATCTCCTTCGAGGCCGCCGAGAAGCGGCTGTCCGCGGACGTCATCAACTTCACCGCCAAGGGGTCGAGCGTCTCCAAGGGCGAGTCCCTGAAGGACACCGCCCAGACCCTGGAGGCGATGGGCGTCGACGCCGTCGTCATCCGGCACGGCGCCTCCGGCGCCCCCTACCGCCTGGCCAACTCCGGCTGGATCGACGCCGCCGTGATCAACGCGGGCGACGGCACCCACCAGCACCCCACCCAGGCGCTGCTCGACGCGTTCACCATGCGCCGCCGCCTGGTCGGCCGGGACGCGGGCCTCGGCCGGGACCTCGCGGGGCGGCGCATCACCGTCGTCGGCGACGTCCTGCACAGCCGCGTCGCCCGCTCCAACGTCGACCTGCTGCACACCCTGGGCGCCGAGGTCACCCTGGTCGCCCCGCCCACCCTGCTGCCCGTCGGCGTCGGGGCCTGGCCCTGCGAGGTGTCGTACGACCTCGACGCCACGCTGCCCAAGTCCGACGCCGTGATGATGCTGCGGGTGCAGCGGGAGCGGATGAACGCGGCGTTCTTCCCGACCGAGCGCGAGTACGCCCGGCGCTACGGCCTCGACGCCGACCGGATGGCGCGGATGCCCGAGCACGCCATCGTCATGCACCCCGGCCCCATGGTCCGCGGCATGGAGATCACCGCCGAGGTCGCCGACTCCGACCGCTGCACCGCCGTCGAGCAGGTCGCCAACGGCGTGTCCATCCGGATGGCCGTGCTGTACCTGCTGCTCGGCGGCAACGAGCCCGCCGTCACCCACGCCCGCACCACCGAGGAGAAGTAAGAACCATGAGCAAGATCCTGATCCGTGGTGCCGAGGTGCTCGGCGGCGCACCGCAGGACGTCCTGATCGACGGCGAGACCATCGCCGCGGTGGGCACCGGACTCGACGCCGGCGGCGCCGAGGTCGTCGACGCCGCGGGGAAAGTCCTGCTCCCCGGCCTCGTCGACCTGCACACCCATCTGCGCGAGCCCGGCCGCGAGGACTCCGAGACCGTGCTGACCGGCACGCGCGCCGCCGCCTGCGGCGGCTACACCGCCGTGTTCGCCATGGCCAACACCTTCCCGGTCGCCGACACCGCCGGCGTGGTCGAGCAGGTCTACCGGCTCGGGCAGGAGCACGGCTACTGCGACGTGCAGCCGATCGGCGCCGTCACCGTCGGCCTCGCGGGCAGGCAGCTCGCCGAGCTGGGCGCCATGCACGAGTCCGCCGCCGGGGTCACCGTCTTCTCCGACGACGGCAAGTGCGTCGACGACGCCGTGATCATGCGGCGCGCGCTGGAGTACGTGAAGGCCTTCGGCGGCGTCGTCGCCCAGCACGCGCAGGAGCCGCGGCTGACCGAGGGCGCCCAGATGAACGAGGGCGTCGTCTCCGCCGAGCTGGGCCTGGGCGGCTGGCCCGCGGTCGCCGAGGAGTCGATCATCGCCCGGGACGTCCTGCTCGCCGACCACGTCGGCTCCCGCGTCCACATCTGCCATCTGTCGACCGCGGGATCCGTGGAGATCGTCCGCTGGGCCAAGTCCCGCGGCATCGCCGTCACCGCCGAGGTCACCCCGCACCACCTGCTGCTCACCGACGAGCTGGTGCGCTCGTACAACCCGGTCTACAAGGTCAACCCGCCGCTGCGCACCGAACGTGATGTGCGGGCCCTGCGCGAGGCGCTCGCCGACGGCACGATCGACATCGTCGCCACCGACCACGCCCCGCACCCGCACGAGGACAAGGACTGCGAGTGGGCTGCGGCCGCCATGGGCATGGTCGGCCTGGAGACCGCGCTGTCGGTGGTCCAGGAGACCATGGTCGACACCGGCCTGCTGGACTGGGCGGGCGTCGCCGACCGCATGTCGTCCGCGCCCGCGCGGATCGGCCGGGCCACCGGCCACGGCCGTCCCGTCTCGGCAGGCGAGCCCGCCAACCTCACCCTGGTCGACACGGCATACCGTGGCCGGGTGGACCCCGCGGGCTTCGCCTCGCGCAGCCGCAACACCCCGTACGAGGGGCGCGAGCTGCCGGGCCGTGTCACCCACACCTGGCTGCGGGGCAAGGCCACGCTCGTCGACGGGAAACTCACGTGACACCTGCATCACTGCTCGCAGCCGGACTGGCGCCCGCACTCGCCGCCGAACAGAAGTCGGCCCCGGTCACCGACTGGGCCGCCCGGATCGGCTGGCTCGTCGGGCTCGCCCTCTTCGTGGCGCTCGTCTACTGGCTGATGCGCGAGGGCTGGAAGTGGCGCGGCCATCTCCAGGGCGACCTGCCGCCGCTGCCGGTCCGCCCGTCCCCGCCGGACGACCCCGGCCCGGTCACACTGACGATGAGCGGCCGCTACCACGGCTCCACCACCGCCGGGCAGTGGCTGGACCGCATCGTGGCGCACGGCCTGGGCGCCCGCAGCCGCGCCGAGCTGACGCTGACGGACGCGGGCCTTGACGTCGTACGCCCCGGGGCCGCCGACTTCTTCGTCCCCGCCGCAGCGCTGCGCGAGGCCCGGCTCGACAAGGGCATCGCAGGCAAGGTCCTCACCGAGGGCGGCCTGCTCGTCGTGACCTGGGCGCACGGTGACCGACTGATCGACTCCGGCTTCCGCTCCGACCGCGCGGCCGAGCACGCCGAGTGGGTCGACGCCCTCAACTCCATGATCAAGACAGACAGCACGGAAGGCGCCGAACGATGACGACCTCCACGAAGGGGAACGCCTCGCAGAGGAAGAAGGTGCTTCCCGCGGTACTCGTCCTGGAGGACGGCCGGATCTTCCGCGGCCGCGCCTACGGGGCCGTGGGGGAGACCTTCGGCGAGGCCGTGTTCTCCACCGGCATGACCGGCTACCAGGAGACGCTCACGGACCCGTCGTACGACCGCCAGATCGTCGTCGCGACCGCCCCGCAGATCGGCAACACCGGCTGGAACGACGAGGACGACGAGTCCCGCCGCATCTGGGTCTCCGGCTACGTGGTGCGCGACCCCGCGCGCGTGCCGTCCAACTGGCGCGCCAAGCGGTCCCTGGACGACGAACTGGTCGCGCAGGGCGTCGTCGGCATCTCCGGCATCGACACCCGCGCCCTCACCCGCCATCTGCGCGAGCGCGGCTCCATGCGGGCCGGAGTCTTCTCCGGCGACGCGATCGCCCCCGACGCGGACCTCCTCGCGCGCGTGCAGGCCCAGCCGCACATGAAGGGCGCGAGTCTCTACGAGGAGGTCGCCACCACGGAGGCGTACGTCGTCCCGGCGATCGGGGAGAAGCGGTTCACCGTCGCCGCGATCGACCTCGGGATCAAGGGCATGACCCCGCACCGCATGGCCGAGCGGGGCATCGAGGTCCATGTGCTGCCCGCCACCGCGACCCCCGAGGACGTGTACGCCGTCGCGCCCGACGGCGTGTTCTTCTCCAACGGGCCCGGCGACCCGGCCACCGCCGACGGTCCGGTCGCGTTGATGACCGCCGTCCTCGAGCGGCGCACACCGCTGTTCGGGATCTGCTTCGGCAACCAGATCCTGGGCCGCGCCCTCGGCTTCGGCACCTACAAGCTCAAGTACGGCCACCGGGGCATCAACCAGCCGGTGCAGGACCGTACGACCGGCAAGGTCGAGGTCACCGCGCACAACCACGGCTTCGCCGTCGACGCGCCGCTCGACCGGGTCAGCGAGACGCCGTTCGGCCGGGCCGAGGTGTCCCACGTCTGCCTCAACGACAACGTCGTGGAGGGGCTGCAACTGCTCGACCAGCCGGCCTTCTCCGTCCAGTACCACCCCGAAGCGGCAGCGGGCCCGCACGACGCCGCCTACCTGTTCGACCGCTTCACGTCTTTGATGAGCACAGTCCTGATGGAGGGCCAGCGTGCCTAAGCGCACCGATATCCAGTCCGTCCTGGTCATCGGCTCCGGCCCGATCGTCATCGGCCAGGCCGCCGAGTTCGACTACTCAGGCACGCAGGCGTGCCGGGTGCTGAGGGCCGAGGGCCTGCGCGTCATCCTCGTCAACTCCAACCCGGCGACGATCATGACCGACCCGGAGATCGCCGACGCCACCTACATCGAGCCGATCACTCCGGAGTTCGTCGAGAAGATCATCGCCAAGGAGCGCCCCGACGCCCTGCTGCCCACCCTGGGCGGCCAGACGGCCCTCAACACCGCGATCTCGCTGCACGGCAACGGCGTCCTGGACAAGTACGGCGTCGAGCTGATCGGCGCCAACGTGGACGCCATCCACAAGGGCGAGGACCGCGACCGGTTCAAGGACGTCGTGGAGGAGGTGCGCCGCAAGACCGGACACGGCGAGTCCGCCCGGTCCGTGATCTGCCACTCCATGGACGAGGTGCTCGCGGGCGTCGAGGAACTCGGCGGCTACCCGGTCGTCGTGCGCCCCTCGTTCACCATGGGCGGCGCCGGCTCCGGATTCGCCCACGACGAGGACGAGCTGCGCCGCATCGCCGGCCAGGGCCTCACGCTCTCCCCGACCACCGAGGTGCTCCTGGAGGAGTCCATCCTCGGCTGGAAGGAGTACGAGCTGGAGCTGATGCGCGACAAGAACGACAACGTCGTGGTCGTCTGCTCCATCGAGAACTTCGACCCCATGGGCGTGCACACCGGTGACTCGATCACCGTCGCCCCGGCGATGACACTGACCGACCGCGAGTACCAGATCCTGCGCGACATCGGCATCGCCGTGATCCGCGAGGTCGGCGTGGACACCGGCGGCTGCAACATCCAGTTCGCGGTGAACCCCGACGACGGCCGCGTGATCGTCATCGAGATGAACCCGCGCGTGTCGCGTTCCTCGGCGCTCGCCTCGAAGGCGACCGGCTTCCCGATCGCCAAGATCGCGGCGAAGCTCGCCGTCGGCTACACGCTCGACGAGATCCCGAACGACATCACCCAGGAGACCCCGGCCTCCTTCGAGCCGACCCTCGACTACGTCGTCGTCAAGGCGCCGCGGTTCGCCTTCGAGAAGTTCCCGAGCGCCGACTCCACGCTGACCACCACCATGAAGTCGGTCGGCGAGGCCATGGCCATCGGCCGCAACTTCACCGAGGCCTTCCAGAAGGCGCTGCGCTCGCTGGAGAAGAAGGGCAGCCAGTTCACGTTCGTCGGCGCGCCCGGGTCCGCCGGGAACAAGGACGAGCTGCTGCGCGCGTCCGTCCGGCCCACCGACGGCCGGATCAACACCGTGATGCAGGCCATCCGCGCGGGCGCCACGCCCGAGGAGGTCTTCGAGTACACCCGGATCGACCCGTGGTTCGTGGACCAGCTCTTCCTGATCAAGGAGATCGCGGACGAGCTGGGCGCCGCCGCCGAGCTGACCGCCGACCTGCTCGCCGAGGCCAAGCGGCACGGCTTCTCCGACCAGCAGATCGGCGAGATCCGCGGGCTGCGCGAGGACGTCGTCCGCGAGGTACGGCACGCCCTCGGCATCCGCCCGGTGTACAAGACGGTCGACACCTGTGCGGCCGAGTTCGCCGCGCGGACGCCGTACTTCTACTCCTCCTACGACGAGGAGAACGAGGTCGCTCAGCGCGAGAAGCCCGCGGTGATCATCCTGGGCTCCGGGCCCAACCGCATCGGCCAGGGCATCGAGTTCGACTACTCCTGCGTGCACGCGTCCTTCGCGCTGTCCGACGCCGGGTTCGAGACCGTGATGGTCAACTGCAACCCGGAGACCGTCTCCACGGACTACGACACCTCCGACCGCCTCTACTTCGAGCCGCTGACGCTGGAGGACGTGCTGGAGATCGTCCACGCGGAGTCGCTGGCCGGCCCGGTCGCGGGCGTGGTGGTGCAGCTCGGCGGCCAGACCCCGCTCGGCCTCGCGCAGGCGCTCAAGGACAACGGCGTGCCGATCGTGGGCACCCCGCCCGAGGCCATCCACGCCGCCGAGGACCGCGGCGCCTTCGGCCGGGTCCTCGCGGAGGCCGGCCTTCCGGCCCCCAAGCACGGCACGGCCACCACCTTCGAGGAGGCCAAGGGCATCGCCGACGAGATCGGCTACCCGGTCCTGGTGCGGCCCTCGTACGTCCTCGGCGGGCGCGGCATGGAGATCGTCTACGACGAGACCCGTCTCGCCTCCTACATCGCCGAGTCGACCGAGATCAGCCCCTCCCGGCCGGTGCTCGTCGACCGGTTCCTCGACGACGCCATAGAGATCGACGTCGACGCGCTCTACGACGGCGAGGAGCTGTACCTCGGCGGTGTCATGGAGCACATCGAGGAGGCCGGCATCCACTCCGGTGACTCCGCGTGCGCGCTGCCGCCGATCACGCTCGGCGGCTTCGACATCAAGCGGCTGCGCGCCTCGACGGAGGCGATCGCCCGGGGCGTCGGCGTGCGCGGCCTGATCAACATCCAGTTCGCGCTGGCCGGCGACATCCTCTACGTCCTGGAGGCCAACCCGCGCGCCTCCCGTACGGTCCCCTTCACCTCGAAGGCGACCGCGGTGCCGCTGGCCAAGGCCGCAGCCCGGATCTCGCTCGGCGCGACCGTCGCCGAGCTGCGCGCCGAGGGACTGCTCCCGGCGCACGG
This sequence comes from Streptomyces shenzhenensis, assembly GCF_003688995.1. Classification (GTDB taxonomy): domain Bacteria; phylum Actinomycetota; class Actinomycetes; order Streptomycetales; family Streptomycetaceae; genus Streptomyces; species Streptomyces shenzhenensis_A. The sequence goes on from NZ_PENI01000003.1 coordinate 365,506, forward strand.
CGACGGCGGCGAGCTGCCGCTGGACGCGCCGATCTCCGTCAAGGAGGCCGTCATGCCCTGGTCACGCTTCCGGGACATCCACGGCCGGGGCGTCGACACCGTGCTCGGTCCGGAGATGCGCTCCACCGGCGAGGTCATGGGCATCGACTCCGTCTTCGGCACGGCGTACGCCAAGTCGCAGGCGGGCGCGTACGGGCCGCTGCCGACGAAGGGCCGCGCGTTCATCTCGGTCGCCAACCGCGACAAGCGCTCCATGATCTTCCCGGCCCGGGAGCTGGTCGCCCACGGCTTCGAACTGCTCGCCACCTCCGGCACCGCCGAGGTCCTCAAGCGCAACGGCATCAACGCCACGGTCGTGCGCAAGCAGTCCGAGGGCACCGGCCCGAACGGCGAGCGGACCATCGTCCAGCTCGTGCACGCCGGTGAGGTCGACCTCATCGTCAACACCCCGTACGGCACCGGCGGCCGCCTCGACGGCTACGAGATCCGCACGGCGGCGGTGGCCCGCTCGGTGCCCTGTCTGACGACGGTCCAGGCGCTCGCCGCGGCGGTCCAGGGCATCGACGCCCTCACCCACGGCGGCGTGGGCGTCCGCTCGCTCCAGGAACACGCGCAGCACCTGACCGCGGCCCGCGACTAGCAGCCCCGAGGGGGACACCGGAAACGGTGTCCCCCTCGTCCTGGGGCTCCTCTTGAGGACAACCACATGTACCAGCTCTTCTTCCGTCTCGTCTTCACGCGCATGGACCCGGAGAAGGCGCACCACCTCGCCTTCCGCTGGATCCGGCTCGCCGTCCGCGTCCCGGTGCTGCGCACCTTCCTCGCCGCCGCCCTCGCCCCCCGCCACAAGGAGCTGCGCACCGAGGCGTTCGGGCTGCGCATGCACGGCCCCTTCGGACTCGCCGCCGGCTTCGACAAGAACGCCGTCGCGATCGACGGGATGGCGATGCTCGGCTTCGACCATGTCGAGGTCGGCACGGTGACCGGCGAGGCGCAGCCCGGCAACCCGCGCAAGCGGCTGTTCCGGCTCGTCGCCGACCGGGCGCTGATCAACCGCATGGGCTTCAACAACGAGGGCTCGCTCGCCGTCGCCGCCCGGCTGGCCGCGCGCGAGCCCGTCTTCCGGACCGTCGTGGGCGTCAACATCGGCAAGACCAAGGTCGTCCCCGAGGCGGACGCGGTCGCCGACTACGTGAAGTCGGCCGAGCGGCTGGCGCCGTACGCCGACTACCTGGTCGTGAACGTGTCGTCGCCCAACACCCCGGGGCTGCGCGATCTGCAGGCCACCGAGGCGCTGCGCCCCCTGCTGACCGCGGTCCGCGCGGCCGCCGACCGTACGGTGCCCGCCCGCCGGGTGCCGCTGCTGGTGAAGATCGCGCCCGACCTCGCCGACGAGGACGTCGACGCCGTCGCCGACCTCGCCGTGGAGCTGGGCCTGGACGGCATCATCGCCACGAACACCACCATCGCCCGCGACGGCCTCGGGTCGGCGACGGACCCGTCGCTCGTCGCGGAGACCGGCGGGCTCTCCGGGGCGCCCCTGAAGGCGCGCTCCCTGGAGGTGCTGCGCCGTCTCTACGCGCGCGTGGGCGACCGGATCACCCTGGTGGGGGTCGGCGGCATCGAGAGCGCCGAGGACGTCTGGCAGCGCATCCTGGCCGGTGCCACTCTGGTCCAGGGCTACAGCGGTTTCATCTACGCGGGGCCCTTCTGGAGCCGCGCGATCCACAAGGGTCTCGCGGCCCGCCTGCGCACCAGCCCGTACGCCACCCTCGCCGACGCGGTCGGCGCCGACGTGAAGAAGGCAGGGAAGACCGTATGAGCGCCCACCCGTCACCCGCCCGTCACCCCGCATCGGGGCCCTCCGGGCCGCAGGACGTCTCGGCCGAACCCTTCGGCGCCCGGCTGCGCCGCGCCATGGACGAGCGGGGTCCGCTGTGCGTCGGCATCGACCCGCACGCCTCCCTGCTCGCCGAGTGGGGCCTAAACGACGACGTCGCCGGCCTGGAGCGGTTCAGCCGTACGGTCGTCGAGGCGGTGGCCGACCGGGTCGCGGTCCTCAAGCCGCAGAGCGCGTTCTTCGAGCGCTTCGGCTCGCGCGGGATCGCCGTCCTGGAGACATCGGTCCAGGAGGCGCGCGCGGCCGGCGCCCTGGTCGTCATGGACGCCAAGCGCGGGGACATCGGCTCGACCATGGCGGGTTACGCCGAGGCCTTCCTGCACCCGGACGCGCCGCTGTTCTCGGACGCCCTGACCGTCTCGCCGTACCTCGGCTACGGCTCGCTGAGCCCGGCCATCGCGCTGGCGCGGGAGAGCGGGGCGGGCGTGTTCGTGCTGGCGCTGACCTCCAACCCGGAGGGCGCCGAGGTGCAGCACGCGGTGCGCGCGGACGGCCGGACCGTCGGCGCGACGATGCTGGCGCACCTCGCCGCGGAGAACGCGGGGCAGAGCCCCCTCGGCTCGTTCGGCGCGGTCGTGGGCGCCACGCTGGGCGATCTGTCGGCCTACGACCTCGACATCAACGGTCCGCTCCTGGCGCCCGGCATCGGCGCCCAGGGGGCGACCCCGGCGGAGCTTCCTGCGCTCTTCGGGGCGGCCGTGCGCAACGTCGTGCCGCACATCAGCCGGAGTGTTCTTCGTCACGGTCCCGAGGTCGGGGCGTTGCGGGCAGCCGCGGAACGCTTCGCGGACGCGATCAGGGCGGGCGTGGCGGGTGCCTGAGTCCTCCGCCGAGTGTCCGCGGGAGCGGCGCGGGGACGCCTTGAGTCTGAATACATCCTCAAATCCGGGGCAATATGTCTGAAATGTCCGCCCTGGTGGAGGCTGACCAGGACTTTTCCGCTGTTCTCGCTGACTCTGGCGGACTTGCCCGCTAGTCTCCGAGCAGTGGGGGCGCCTCCCACGCCCTCAAGACAGGTGGGGGAGAGCGGGCAAGCGTGTTGCTCGTGGCTCCCCAGGTGTGGGGCGACTAGGTTCCTCACCGGTCCGTATCCGACAGTTCGACATCCGAGGTGACGTAGGCGTGGCTCTTCCGCCCCTTACCCCTGAACAGCGCGCAGCCGCGCTCGAAAAGGCCGCCGCGGCTCGCCGGGAGCGGGCCGAGGTCAAGAATCGACTCAAGCACTCCGGCGCCTCCCTGCACGAGGTCATCAAGCAGGGCCAGGAGAACGAGGTCATCGGCAAGATGAAGGTCTCCGCCCTGCTCGAGTCCCTGCCTGGCGTGGGCAAGGTCCGCGCCAAGCAGATCATGGAGCGACTCGGGATCTCCGAGAGCCGCCGCGTGCGTGGCCTCGGCTCCAACCAGATCGCCTCCCTGGAGCGCGAGTTCGGCAGCACCGGCTCCTGAGTCCCGGGCACCCCGGGATTGCTGGAATAATCGCTGCATGAGTGAACGTCCGCGGCTGACCGTGCTCTCCGGCCCCTCCGGGGTCGGCAAGAGCACGGTCGTCGCCCATATGCGCAAGGAACACCCCGAGGTCTGGCTCTCGGTGTCGGCGACCACCCGCAAGCCCCGCCCCGGTGAGCAGCACGGCGTCCACTACTTCTTCGTCGCCGACGAGGAGATGGACAAGCTGATCGCCAACGGTGAGCTGCTGGAGTGGGCCGAATTCGCCGACAACCGGTACGGCACGCCGCGTGCCGCCGTGCTGGACCGCCTGGAGGCGGGCGAGCCCGTCCTCCTGGAGATCGACCTCCAGGGCGCCCGGCAGGTCCGCGAGTCCATGCCGGAGGCTCAGCTGGTGTTCCTGGCTCCGCCCTCCTGGGAGGAGCTGGTGCGCAGGCTCACCGGCCGTGGCACCGAGCCGCCCGAGGTGATCGAGCGCCGCCTGGAGGCGGCCAGGATCGAGCTGGCGGCCGAGCCGGAGTTCGACGAGACCTTGGTCAACACCTCCGTCGAGGATGTGGCGCGCGAGCTGCTAGCCTTGATGGACGTTGTGTGATTGTGTCTGATCTTTTCCCATCTTTCGGAAGGTAGAGCGTGTCCTCTTCCATCACCGCGCCCGAGGGCATCATCAACCCGCCGATCGACGAGCTGCTTGAGGCCACCGACTCGAAGTACAGCCTCGTGATCTACGCGGCCAAGCGTGCCCGCCAGATCAACGCGTACTACTCGCAGCTCGGCGAGGGCCTGCTTGAGTACGTCGGTCCGCTCGTCGACACCCACGTCCACGAGAAGCCGCTCTCGATCGCCCTGCGCGAGATCAACGCGGGTCTGCTGACCTCCGAGGCCATCGAGGGCCCGGCGCAGTAACACTGCGGTCAGCAGCAGTACACGCAGTCATACGTTCAGACTGCGGTCGACTTATCCACAGGCCCGGCAGCACGGACTGCCGGGCCTGTGGTCTGCTCTGGGTGCGGGGGATGGTGCCCCCGCCGTCATGCAGCATGGGGATGTACGTTCCGAGTCCGGGGAGAGCCGGTGGACAAGCCGAAGGTCGTTCTGGGGGTCAGCGGCGGCATCGCCGCGTACAAGGCCTGTGAGCTGCTGCGCAGATTCACCGAGTCGGGCCACGATGTGCGGGTCGTCCCCACCGCCGCCGCGCTGCACTTCGTCGGCGCCGCCACCTGGTCCGCCCTGTCCGGCAATCCCGTCTCCACCGAGGTCTGGGACGACGTCCACGAGGTCCCGCACGTCCGCATCGGCCAGCACGCCGACCTCGTGGTGGTGGCCCCCGCGACGGCCGACACGCTCGCCAGGGCCGCCCACGGCCTCGCCGACGACCTGCTGACCAATACACTCCTGACGGCCCGCTGCCCGGTCGTCTTCGCCCCGGCCATGCACACGGAGATGTGGGAGCACCCGGCCACCCAGGAGAACGTGGCGACGCTGCGCCGCCGTGGCGCCGTCGTCATCGAGCCCGCGGTCGGGCGGCTGACCGGCGTCGACACCGGCAAGGGGCGGCTGCCCGACCCCGTGGAGATCTTCGAGGTCTGCCGCCGCGTGCTGGCCCGCGGGGTCACCGAGCCCGACCTGACCGGCCGGCATGTCGTCGTCTCCGCCGGCGGCACCCGCGAGCCCCTCGACCCGGTCCGCTTCCTCGGCAACCGCTCCTCCGGCAAGCAGGGCTACGCCCTCGCGCGCACGGCCGCCGCGCGGGGCGCCCGGGTGACCTTGGTCGCGGCGAACACCGGCCTGCCCGACCCGGCCGGGGTGGACGTCGTCCGGGTCGGCACGGCGGTCCAGCTGCGCGAAGCGGTGCTCAAGGCCGCCGCGGACGCCGACGCCGTGGTGATGGCCGCGGCCGTGGCCGACTTCCGTCCGGCCGCCTACGCGACCGGGAAGATCAAGAAGAAGGACGGCCAGGACCCGGAGCCCATCGTCCTGGTGCGCAACCCGGACATCCTCGCGGAGATCTCGGCCGAGCGGGCGCGGCCCGGACAGGTGATCGTCGGCTTCGCCGCCGAGACCGACGACGTGCTCGCCAACGGCCGGGCGAAGCTGACGCGCAAGGGCTGCGACTTCCTCGTGGTGAACGAGGTGGGGGAGGGGAAGACGTTTGGTTCCGAGGAGAACGAGGCCGTGGTATTGGGCGCCGACGGCAGCGAGACGCCCGTGCCGCACGGACCCAAGGAGGCCCTCGCCGAGACCGTCTGGGACTTGGTGGGCGGCCGTTTGGCCTGATTTGTTTCCATCGTTTGACGGTTTTCGTGAACGCGACATTCCCGCGGGGAGCCTCTGGCCAACGGGGCCCGGCATTGGGCAGAATGCCCGTGCCGCAGGTCACGGCGCCCCCGAGCGCCGGGGGGAGCGCCCCCCGGTCGAGTGAAGCCGGAGGCGGGGGAGGGTGACCCTGCGACGGAGTGCGACCGATAAACTGTTGTCGGACGTCGCCGGGCGCAGCCCCCGCGTCGTCCATCAATGATCAGCCAGCAGCCGCTGCAACCCCAGGGAGCGTTGTGTCCCGTCGCCTGTTCACCTCGGAGTCCGTGACCGAGGGTCACCCCGACAAGATCGCTGACCAGATCAGCGACACCATTCTCGACGCGCTTCTGCGTGAGGACCCGACGTCCCGGGTCGCCGTGGAGACGCTGATCACGACCGGCCTTGTGCATGTGGCCGGCGAGGTCACCACCAAGGCGTACGCGGACATCGCGACCCTGGTCAGGGGCACGATCCTGGGGATCGGCTACGACTCCTCGAAGAAGGGCTTCGACGGCGCCTCGTGCGGCGTGTCGGTGTCGATCGGCGCGCAGTCCCCGGACATCGCCCAAGGTGTGGACACGGCGTACGAGTCCCGGGTCGAGGGTGCCTCCCGCACGGAGGACGGCGACGAGCTGGATCAGCAGGGCGCGGGCGACCAGGGCCTGATGTTCGGCTATGCGACGGACGAGACGCCGACGCTGATGCCGCTGCCGATCTTCCTGGCGCACCGGCTGTCCAAGCGACTGTCCGACGTCCGCAAGAACGGCACGATCCCCTACCTGCGGCCGGACGGCAAGACGCAGGTCACCATCGAGTACGACGGCGACAAGGCGGTCCGCCTCGACACGGTCGTGGTCTCCAGCCAGCACGCCTCGGACATCGACCTGGAGTCCCTCCTCGCCCCCGACATCCGTGAGTTCGTCGTCGAGCCGGAGCTGAAGGCGCTGCTGGACGAGGGCATCAAGCTGGACACGGAGGGCTACCGGCTGCTGGTGAACCCGACGGGCCGGTTCGAGATCGGCGGCCCGATGGGTGACGCGGGCCTGACCGGCCGGAAGATCATCATCGACACGTACGGGGGCATGGCGCGGCACGGCGGTGGCGCGTTCTCCGGCAAGGACCCGTCCAAGGTGGACCGCTCGGCCGCGTACGCGATGCGCTGGGTGGCGAAGAACGTGGTGGCCGCGGGCCTGGCCGCCCGCTGCGAGGTCCAGGTGGCGTACGCCATCGGCAAGGCCGAGCCGGTCGGTCTGTTCGTGGAGACCTTCGGCACGCACAAGGTCGAGCCCGAGCGGATCGAGAAGGCCATCGACGAGGTCTTCGACCTGCGCCCGGCCGCCATCATCCGCGACCTGGACCTGCTCCGCCCGATCTACGCCCAGACCGCCGCCTACGGCCACTTCGGCCGGGAGCTGCCGGACTTCACCTGGGAGCGCACGGACCGCGTGGACGCCCTGCGCCAGGCCGTGGGCCTGTAGTCCCGACGACCAGTCCCGACGACGCCCGGCACCGAGGCCCGGTTCCCCCGCGGGGAACCGGGCCTCGCTGCGCTGCGGGACGGGCGGTGCGCGGAACGCGCGGGCCCCGCGAGCCGGCCGTCGGTGTGGGCGACAGGCGCCGGTTGTCGCCGGGGTTTGGTAAGAATGCAAGCGTGAGCAGCGAGAACGGACAGGGCGGCGGCGGGGCCGAAGGGGCGCCGCCGGAGCAGCTCGCGCTCATCCGGGAGAGCGTGCGCGATGCCAAGGTGCCCCGGGCCAAGCCGCGGACCTGGCGGGGAGCCGCGCTGGCCGAGGAGCTGCCGGTCGCGCGGGTGCTGGTCGACAAGGGCGTACTCCATCTCGACCGGTACTTCGACTACGCCGTGCCCGCGGAGCTGGACGAGCAGGCACAGCCCGGGGTGCGGGTGCGGGTCCGATTCGGGGCCGGCCGGCACCGGGTGCGGGAGGGGCGCCGGGAGGGCGGGGGCCTCATCGACGGATTCCTCGTCGAGCGGCGGGCCGAGTCCGACTACTCAGGGCCGCTGGCCGCGCTGGCCCAGGTGGTCTCCCCCGAGCCGGTGCTGAGCGAGGAGCTGCTGGGGCTCGCGCGGGCCGTCGCCGACCGGTACGCGGGCAGCCTCGCCGATGTGCTGCAACTGGCCGTGCCGCCGCGCAGCGCGCGCGCCGAGCGGCGGGTGTCGCCCACGCCGCCCACGCCGCCGGCACCGCCCGAGGCCGGGCCATGGGCCCGGTACGAGCGCGGGGCGGCCTTCATCGAGTCGCTGGCCTCGGGGGGCACACCGCGGGCCGTGTGGAACGCGCTGCCGGGCCCGCGGTGGAGCGAGGAACTGGCCCTGGCCGTCGCCGCCACGCTCGCCTCGGGGCGCGGCGCGCTCGTCGTCGTACCGGACGGACGCGCCGCCGCCCGGGTCGACGCCGCGCTCACCGCACAGCTCGGCCAGGGGCGGCATGCGCTGCTCACCGCGGACGCCGGGCCCGAGAAGCGCTACGGGCAGTGGCTCGCCGTGCGCCGGGGGGCGGTACGCGCCGTCGTCGGGACGCGGGCCGCCATGTTCGCGCCGGTGCAGAACCTGGGGCTCCTCGCCATCTGGGACGACGGGGACGACAGCCACAGCGAGCCGCACGCCCCGCAGCCGCATGCCCGGGATGTGCTCCTGCTGCGCGCAGCCCTGGACAAGTGCGCTTTTCTGCTCGGGAGTTGGAGCTGCACCGTGGAGGCGGCGCAGCTGGTGGAGAGCGGCTGGGCGCGGCCCCTGGCCGCCGGCCGGGAGCAGGTGCGGCGCTCCGCCGCGCTGGTGCGGACCGTGGGGGACGGCGACCTCGCGCGTGACGAGGCCGCCCGCGCCGCCCGGCTGCCGACGCTCGCCTGGCAGGTGGTCAGGGACGGGCTGCGGCACGGGCCGGTGCTGGTGCAGGTGCCCCGGCGCGGCTATGTGCCGCGCCTGGCCTGCGCGACCTGCCGGGCGCCCGCCCGGTGCCTGCACTGCTCCGGGCCGCTGGAGGCGCGGGACGCGGGGGCGCTGCAGTGCGGCTGGTGCGGTCGTGAGGAGGCCGCCTGGCACTGCCCGGAGTGCGGCTCGTTCCGGCTGCGTGCGCAGATCGTGGGGGCGCGGCGGACCGCCGAGGAACTGGGGCGGGCCTTCCCGGCGGTGCCGGTGCGGACCTCGGGGCGCGAGCAGGTGCTGGACACGGTGCCGGGAGCGCCCGCGCTGGTCGTGAGCACACCGGGGGCTGAGCCGGTCGCCGAGGGCGGCTATGCGGCGGCGCTGCTCCTCGACGGCTGGGCCATGCTCGGCCGGCCGGACCTGCGGGCCGGCGAGGACGCGCTGCGCCGCTGGCTCGGGGCCGCGGCGCTGGTGCGGCCGCAGGGGGACGGCGGGACGGTGGTGGTCGTCGCCGAGCCGACCCTGCGGCCGGTCCAGGCGCTGGTGCGCTGGGATCCGGTGGGGCACGCGGTGCGGGAGCTGGCGGACCGGGCCGAGCTGGGGTTCCCGCCGGTGTCCCGGATGGCGGCCGTCTCGGGCCCGGTGCAGGCCGTGGCCGAGTTCTTGGCGGCGGTCGAACTCCCGCCGGACGCCGAGGTGTTGGGGCCGGTACCGATGCCGGTCGGGCCCGCCGGACGGCCGCGGCGTACCGGGGGGCCGCCGCCCGGGGAGCAGTGGGAGCGGGCGCTGGTCCGGGTGCCGCCGGGCAGTGGGTCCGCACTCGCGATGGCTCTGAAGACGGCCCAGGCCGCACGGATGGTACGGGGCGGCGGCGAGCCGGTGCGGCTACGGATCGACCCGCCGGACATCGGCTGACGGGGCCTCGGCCGGGCTGGGGCCGGGCGGTCGAGGCTCGGGTGAGCGGGCGTCCGGCGCCGGGGGCGGCCGGTGATCGGGCGGTGGTCGGCCGCGCTTCGGACGGCCGGCGATCCGGCGGCGGTGCGCCGTCGCGTCCGAGGCTTCGCCGCACGGGCAGGCAGTCGCCCTCCCGGTGCGTGCGTCGGGAGGGCGGGTGACCGCGGGTCAGCCGTTGCGGGGGCCCGGAAAGGTCGTGGGGCGGACGTCCTCGCGGAGCGTGGGGCTGCCCGCGGTCGGCTGGGTCGGCATCGAGCGGGCCGCGGGGACGGTCGGCACCGTGGGCAGGCCGGTGTTCACGTTCACCGCGCGGGTGCCCGTCGGCTCCTGCGCGCGCTCGGCCTCCGCCGCTGCCTGGGTCGCGGCGCGGCGGGCGCCGTAACGGCGGTGCACCGCCTGCTTGGTGACGCCGAGGGCCGAGCCCACCGCGTCCCACGAGAAGCCGAGCGAGCGGTCGAAGTCCACGGCGGCCGTGACCAGGGTTTCGACACTGTCCCGGAGTTCCTGGGCGAGCCGGACGGTCGGGGCGGGGGCACGTCCGTAGACGACGAAGCCCGTGGAGGGGCCGGAGCGGCGCGGGCGGTAGACGTTGCCCAACTGGGCGGTGAGCGTACGCAGTGCGTCCACCTGCCGGCGGACCCGCTCGATGTCCCGCACCAACAAGTGCAGGCTGGCCCGGGCCTGGGCGTCGTGAGTTGCGTGGTCGGCCATGAACAAGCCTCTCGAACCGGCGTTGAAAGGAATCGGGCCCCGATGGCGGCCCGGTGTGGTCAACTCTTTCTTGACCAACGCGTTCGCCCTCGGCTGGTCACGGTGTGGGGGCGTGTGGACCTATGCGTACGCCGTCGGCCCACCCGTACACCACCGGTCGTGGTCCGTCCCCGGAAGCCGGGCCTCCGCACGCGGGCGCCCGGCCGTGTGCTGATCCATCGGCATAGACTGGTGCGCTGCCCGTCCGCCCCCGCCCGAGAGGCCCCCACCCGCCCATGAAGCTCGTCTTCGCCGGTACCCCCGAGGTCGCCGTTCCCGCCCTGGACGCACTCATCGCCTCCGGGCGGCACGAGGTGGCCGCCGTCGTCACGCGGCCCGACGCGCCGGCCGGGCGCGGGCGCCGGCTGGTCGCGTCCCCCGTGGCCGAGCGGGCGGAGGAGAGCGGGATCGAGGTGCTGAAGCCGGCGAAGCCGCGCGATCCCGAGTTCCTGGAACGGCTCAGGGAGATCGCCCCCGACTGCTGCCCCGTCGTCGCCTACGGGGCGCTGCTGCCGCGCGTGGCCCTGGACATCCCCGCCCACGGCTGGGTCAACCTGCACTTCTCGCTGCTGCCCGCCTGGCGCGGCGCGGCGCCCGTGCAGCACGCCCTCATGGCGGGGGACGAGATCACCGGCGCCTCGACCTTCCTGATCGAGGAGGGGCTCGACTCGGGCCCCGTCTACGGGACGGTCACGGAGGAGATCCGGCACACCGACACCAGCGGCGATCTGCTCACCCGGCTCGCCTTCGCCGGCGCCGGGCTGCTCGCCGCGACCATGGACGGCATCGAGGACGGCACGCTGAAGGCCGTACCGCAGCCGGCGGACGGCATCACCGTCGCCCCGAAGATCACCGTCGAGGACGCCCGGGTCGACTGGCACGCCCCGGCGTTGCGCGTCGACCGGGTGGTGCGCGGCTGCACCCCGGCACCGGGCGCCTGGACCACCTTCCGCGGCGAGCGGCTCAAGCTCATCCAGGTCGCCCCCGTGCCCGAGCGTACGGACCTCGCCGCGGGGCAGCCGGCGGTCGGCAAGAACAGCGTCCACGTGGGCACCGGGTCGTACGCCGTCGAGCTGCTGTGGGTGCAGGCCCAGGGCAAGAAGCCGATGCGGGCCGCGGACTGGGCGCGCGGTGTGCGGATCGCGGACGGGGAGACGCTGGGCGGCTGACGCCCCGTCCGGCGCCCGCGGCGTCCTGCCGACGTACGCTGGGACGCGCACCCCTTCCACCACCGGAGCACCTTTTTCGTGAGCGAGCAGTCCCGCCGGCCCCGCAAGCCCGGCAAGCCCTACCGTCGTCCCCACAAGGACCCCGTCCGCATCCTCGCCTTCGACGCCCTGCGGGCCGTGGACGAGCGGGACGCGTACGCCAACCTCGTACTGCCGCCGCTGCTGCGCAAGGCACGGGAGAAGGGCGACTTCGACGTCCGGGACGCCGCCCTCGCCACCGAGCTGGTGTACGGGACGCTGCGCCGGCAGGGCACGTACGACGCGATCATCGCGGCCTGTGTCGACCGGCCGCTGCGCGAGGTCGACCCGCCGGTCCTCGACGTGCTCAGCCTCGGCGCGCATCAGCTCCTCGGCACCCGGATCCCGACGCACGCCGCCGTGTCCGCCTCCGTCGAGCTGGCCCGGGTGGTCCTCGGCGACGGGCGGGCCAAGTTCGTCAACGCGGTGCTGCGGAAGGTCGCGCAGCACGACCTCGACGGCTGGCTGGCCACGGTGGCACCGCCCTACGACGAGGACCCGGAGGACCATCTCGCGGTCGTGCACTCGCATCCCCGCTGGGTCGTCTCCGCGCTGTGGGACTCGCTCGGCGGCGGGCGGGCCGGCATCGAGGACCTGCTGGAGGCCGACAACGAACGCCCCGAGGTGACGCTCGTCGCCCGGCCGGGCCGGGCCGACCCGCAGGAGCTGCTCCGCGAGGACGCCGCCGTGCCGGGGCGCTGGTCGCCGTACGCCGTGCGGCTCACCGAGGGCGGGGAGCCCGGCGCCATCGACGCGGTACGGGAGAGCCGGGCCGGCGTGCAGGACGAGGGCAGCCAGTTGGTCGCGCTCGCCCTGGCCGGCGCGCCGCTGGACGGGCCGGACGAGAAGTGGCTCGACGGGTGCGCGGGGCCCGGCGGCAAGGCCGCGCTGCTCGGGGCGCTGGCCGCCCAGCGCGGGGCCGTCCTGCTCGCCGCCGAGAAGCAGCCGCACCGCGCCGGTCTGGTGGCCAGGGCGCTGCACGGCAACCCGGGGCCGTACCAGGTCGTCGCCGCCGACGGGACCCGGCCGCCGTGGCGGCCCGGCAGCTTCGACCGGGTGCTGGTGGACGTGCCGTGCACCGGTCTCGGTGCCCTGCGCAGGCGGCCCGAGGCCCGCTGGCGGCGGCGCCCGGAGGACCTGGAAGGCTTCGCGCCGCTGCAGCGGGCGCTGCTGCGCGGCGCGCTGGACTCGGTGCGGGTCGGCGGCGTCGTCGGCTACGCGACCTGCTCGCCGCACCTCGCCGAGACCCGCGCGGTCGTCGACGACGTGCTCAAGCAGCGCCCGCACACCGAACTCGTCGACGCCCGCCCGCTGCTGCCGGGGGTGCCCGCGCTCGGCGCGGGCCCCGACATCCAGCTGTGGCCGCATCTGCACGGCACCGACGCGATGTACCTGGCCCTGATCCGCCGAACCGCCTGAAACACCGCTGGGGGGTCGGCCGACCCAGGGGCGCGGGGAACTGCGCGACCAGCCCCCCACCGACCCGCAGACGGACCACAACCGAATGGACCGCCGTTACGGCCCGGCGCAGCGGCATGGCAGGCTTGGGGCATGGCCGTGCAGATCAACCCCAGCATCCTGTCCGCCGACTTCGCCCGCCTCGCGGACGAGGCGAAGGCGGTCGAGGGGGCCGACTGGCTCCACGTCGACGTCATGGACAACCATTTCGTCCCGAACCTCACGCTCGGTGTGCCGGTCGTGGAGTCCCTGGCACGGGCCACGGACACACCGCTCGACTGCCATCTGATGATCGAGGACGCCGATCGCTGGGCCCCGCAGTACGTCGAGGCGGGCGCCTCCTCGGTCACCTTCCACGTCGAGGCGGCCGCCGCACCCGTGCGGCTCGCCCGCGAGATCCGCGCCAAGGGGGCCCGCGCGTCCATGGCGCTCAAGCCCGCGACGCCCATCGAGCCGTACGAGGACCTGCTCCCCGAACTCGACATGCTGCTGATCATGACGGTCGAGCCGGGCTTCGGCGGCCAGGCGTTCCTCGACATCATGCTCCCGAAGATCCGCCGCACCCGTGAGTTGATCGACAAGCACGGCCTCGAACTGTGGCTCCAGGTGGACGGCGGAGTGTCGGCGGCCACGATCGAGCGGTGCGCGGACGCGGGAGCCGACGTCTTCGTCGCCGGTTCGGCCGTCTACGGGGCGAACGACCCGGCGGCGGCGGTGCGCGCACTGCGCGCACAGGCGCAGGAGGCCACCGCCAAGGCGTCCTGGGCATGCGACCACTGAGCCACAGGTACGTGAACGGCGCCCACCAGGGCTGATCAACCGCGCCGGATCTGCAAGGATGAACGGCGAATCCAGAGTGTGAACAGCAGTGAGGAGAACGCCGTGTCGGGTATGTCGGCGGGCCGCATGCGGATGGGACCCGCTGAGCTGGTGCAGGCGGCGGCCATGGCCCGCCGCTTCTACCTCGAGGGCAAGTCCAAGATCCAGATCGCGGAGGAGTTCGGCGTCAGCCGCTTCAAGGTGGCCCGGGTCCTGGAGACGGCCCTGGAACGGGATCTCGTGCGCATCGAGATCCGTGTGCCGGCCGAGCTGGACGCCGAGCGCTCCGACGCGCTCCGCGCCCGCTACGGTCTCAGACACGCCGTCGTGGTCGAGTCCCCGGCCGAGGCCGAGGAGACCCCGGATCCGGAGAACCTCGGCGAGGTCGCGGCCGATCTGCTCGGCGAGCTGGTCAACGAGGGAGACGTGCTGGGCCTGGCCTGGGGCCGGTCCACCATCCACATGGCCGCCGCCCTCGACCGGCTGCCGCCGTGCACGGTGGTCCAGCTGACGGGCGTGTACGACGCCGGGACCGCGGAACGCGGCTCGGTCGAGGCCGTCCGCCGCGCCGCCCAGGTGTCCGGCGGCGACGCGCACCCCATCTACGCGCCGATGCTGCTGCCGGACGCGGCCACCGCGTCGGCGCTGCGCAACCAGACGGGGATCGCCCGGGCCTTCGAGTACTTCGACAAGGTCACGGTCGCCTGTGTCTCGATCGGCTCCTGGGAGTCGGGCATCTCGACGGTGCACGACATGCTCAGCGACGAGGAGCGCGGGCACTACGCCTCGCTCGGGGTCGCCGCCGAGATGTCCGCGCACCTCTTCGACGCGGACGGCCGCCGGGTCGGCCGGGACCTGGGGGAGCGCTGCATCACGGTCAAGGCCGACCAGCTCCGCCGGGTCCCCGAGGTCGTCGCGATCGCGGGCGGGCAGCGCAAGGCGGCCGCGATCGACGCGGTGCTGCGCTCCGGCCTCGTCACCAGCCTGGTGACGGACACCTCGGCCGCGGACTACCTGATGGCCGCGGGCCCCACGCCGCGGCCCGCCCTGAACCGGGCCGACCCCGACGGACCCTGACCGGCCCCGGCAGCGGTCCGGTGCGCGCGACGCGGGGACAGCCGTGACACCATCGACGCATGGTGCTGCGGTCTGTCCCCCGTGCGCTTTCGGCGCTCCTGCTCTGTTTAGCCGTCCTGGTCGCGGGCTGTTCCTCGGCCCGGACCGGGGCCGTGGACGTCTCCGCGCCGCCCTGGGCGGCCGGCATGTCCACGGTCGCGGAGGCCCGGCTGCCGGCCGAGGCCCGGCAGACCCTGGCCCTCATCGACCGCGGCGGCCCCTACCCGTACGCCAAGGACGGTGCCGTCTTCGGTAACTTCGAGGGGCTGCTGCCCCAGCACACGCGCGGCTATTACCACGAGTACACCGTGCAGACCCCGGGGTCGCGTGACCGCGGCGCCCGGCGCATCGTCACGGGGCAGGGCGGCGAGACCTACTACACCGATGATCACTACGAATCGTTCCGGGCGGTGCTGAGATGACGACCCCGTACGTCGTGACGCTCGACCTCGGCGGCATCGTCGACAAGGCCGGCCTGATGGACCGGTCCGCGCACGCACTGGGCCTGCCCGACTGGTTCGGCCGTAACTGGGACGCCCTCGCCGACAGCCTGTCCGACCCGTCCGTGTGGCCGCCGCCGGCGGCCGGCCGCCCGCTGCTCGTCGTCGTCACCGGCTGGCCGGAGTACGCCAGGAAGCGGCCCGAGGAGTGGACGGTCGCCCAGGAGGTGTTCACCGAGGCGTCCGAGCGGGAACCGCGGCTGACCGTCGCCCTCGCCCTGGGCTGACCCGCGTCCGGTCGTGGCGCGCCGCCCGGCCTGTTTTCGGTGGATCCTCCGAGAGCGCGCCCGACCTGCCTGGATGATCCGCCCGGGCCGCGCATTCCGGTCGCCATGGGACAATGAAGTACGTGCTCTTCCCCTGGGCAGACCTGTCCGGGGGCCACCTCTGATCGACTGGGATGTGCAGCACGTGCGTTTCCTCAATGACATCCAGCCCGCGTACGACCTGACGTACGACGACGTGTTCATGGTGCCGAGCCGGTCCGCGGTCGGCTCGCGTCAGGGCGTGGACCTCAGCTCCCGGGACGGCTCGGGCACCACGATCCCGCTGGTCGTCGCCAATATGACCGCCATCGCGGGCCGCCGCATGGCCGAGACGATGGCCCGGCGCGGCGGTCTGGTGGTGCTCCCGCAGGACATTCCGATCGATGTCGTCACGGACGTCGTCACCTGGGTGAAGAGCCGCCACCTGGTCCTCGACACGCCGATCGTGCTCGCCCCGCACCAGACCGTCGCCGACGCGCTGGCGCTGCTGCCGAAGCGGGCGCACAACGCCGGAGTCGTCGTCGACGAGTCGGGGCGGCCGGTCGGTGTCGTCACCGACCGGGACCTGTCCGGCGTCGACCGCTTCACGCAGCTCGCCGTGGTCATGTCCCGCGACCTGCTGCTGCTCGACGCGGACATCGACCCCCGCGAGGCATTCAACACGCTGGACGGGGCCAACCGCCGTTACGCCCCGGCGGTGGACGGGGACGGCAGGCTGGCCGGCATCCTCACCCGCAAGGGCGCGCTGCGCGCCACGCTGTACACCCCGGCCACCGACGCGCACGGCAGGCTGCGCATCGCCGCCGCCGTCGGCATCAACGGCGATGTGGCGGGCAAGGCGCAGCAGCTGCTGGACGCCGGGGTCGACACGCTTGTCATCGACACCGCGCACGGCCACCAGGAGTCGATGATCAGCGCGCTCAAGCTGGTGCGTGACCTCGACCCGCAGGTCCCGGTCGTGGCCGGGAACATCGTCTCCGCCGAGGGCGTCCGGGATCTGATCGAGGCGGGCGCCGACATCGTCAAGGTGGGCGTGGGCCCCGGCGCGATGTGCACCACCCGCATGATGACCGGCGTGGGCCGGCCGCAGTTCTCGGCCGTGCTGGAGTGCGCCGCCGAGGCACGCAGGTACGGCAAGCACGTGTGGGCCGACGGCGGTGTCCGGCACCCGCGCGATGTCGCGATGGCGCTGGCGGCCGGCGCCTCCAACGTGATGATCGGCTCCTGGTTCGCGGGCACGTACGAGTCGCCGGGCGACCTTCAGCAGGACGCCGACGGGCGGCTGTACAAGGAGTCCTTCGGCATGGCGTCCGCGCGCGCGGTGCGCAACCGCACCTCGGACGAGTCGGCCTACGACCGGGCCCGCAAGGCGCTGTTCGAGGAGGGCATCTCCACCTCCCGGATGTTCCTCGACCCGGTCCGCCCGGGTGTCGAGGACCTGATCGACTCGATCATCGCGGGTGTCCGCTCGTCCTGCACCTACGCCGGGGCCGGCTCCCTGGAGGAGTTCGCCGAGAAGGCCATCGTCGGCATACAGAGCGCGGCCGGCTACGCCGAGGGCAAGCCCCTGCACGCCAGCTGGAACTGACCCCCGCCGGTGCCGGACCCGAACGAAGAAGTGAACCACCCGCAGTGCTGAACGAGCTCGACGAACGCATCGTGCACGCCCTCGCCGAGGACGCCCGCCGCTCCTACGCGGACATCGGGCAGCTGGTCGGGCTGTCCGCGCCGGCCGTGAAACGGCGTGTGGACCGGCTGCGCGCCACCGGGGCCATCACCGGATTCACGGTGCGGGTGGACCCGGCGGCGCTCGGCTGGGAGACCGAGGGGTACATCGAGCTGTACTGCCGGCGCAACACCTCGCCGGAGACCATCCGGCGGGGTCTGGAGCGCTATCAGGAGGTGGTGGCCGCGTCCACCGTCACCGGGGAGGCGGACGCCGTCGTCCAGGTCTTCGCCGCCGACATGCGCCACTTCGAGCGGGTGCTGGAGCGGATCGCGGGCGAGCCGTTCGTGGAGCGGACCAAGTCCGTGCTGGTCCTGTCACCGCTGCTGCGCCGCTTCTCCTCGGGCGCACCGAGCTGATCCGCCGTCACCCGGCCCGGGGCACGCGGCCCGGGCCACGGCGCGCGGCCACGAACGTCCCGGACCGGGCGCGGCGCGGTCCGTGCGGCCGGCCGGCCGGGCGGGCGTACCGGGTCGCGTCGCGGCGGGTGAAGGACCGCTCCAGCACCGTGTCGAGTCCGCGCCACACGGCGTCCCGGTCCGCCATGACGGTCGCGTGCTCGTCGGCGTAGGGCGGCGCGGCGGCGCGGGCGCGGGCCGGGCGGGCCGCTTCAGTCGGTCCGGTCGGCGGTCTTGCGGGACAGGGCGTTGTTCCCGATCGAATTGTGCACGCTGAAGCTGACGGCGTCCGAGCGGTAGCGGTCGTCCGACCACTCCACCGGGCGGCCCTCGCGGGTCGTCGTCACCCGGCGGACCCGCAGCAGCGGGCTCGTCCGGCGCACGCGGAGCAGTTCCGCGTCCTGGGCGCCCGCCGCCACCGCGTCGATGGCGTGCTCGCCGTACGCGAAGACCAGGCCCGTGTCCTCGAACAGGCGCTGGGTGACGGAGGGGCAGTCCGGCTCGATCGCCTCGACGGCCGGCGCGATCCAGTCCGCGTACACGGTCCGTTCCAGCAGCACCGGTTCGCCGTCCAGACCGCGCACCCGCAGCACATGCAACACCGGTGTCCCGGCCCGCACTTGGAGGCGGACGGCGTCCTCCTCGGCGGCCGGGCGGTGCTCCTGTGACACCACGTGCCCGGTCGCCTCCCGGCCCATCGCCCGCGCCCACTGGGCGAAGCTGCGCAGCTCCGCGAAGCTCTGGCTGCGGCGGCTGGCCAGGACCACGCGCCGGGCGCCCTGGCGGGAGCCGATCAGCCCCTCGGCGGTGAGGGCCGCGACCGCCTGGCGGACCGTGCCGCGCGAGACGCCGTACCGCGCCGCGAGTTCGGTCTCCGCGGGCAGCCGGCTGCCGACTGTGTACTCCTCGCGGTCGATCGCTCGCCGCAGTTCGTCGGCGATCTCCTCGTGTCGCGCGGTCATGTATCCCCTCTGCGTAGGTGGCTGTGCACAGCGTGAGCAGCCTAATCGACGCTCCCCGGTGATTCGTGTCAGCCGGGATTGTGCAGGGAATCTCTGGTCAGGGTTTTGCCGCTGTTCACGGTCAAGACACCGACGACGGGCGTACTGAGTGTCAACTTGTTCAGACAAGTTGCCCTGTGCCACCTCACCCTCGTGCGTACTCCTGGAGAGACCGTGATCGTGTCCCTGCCGAGAACTGCCGTCCTGAGCGGCTCCCTCGCCGTCGTAGCCGCGCTGGCCCTGAGCGCCTGCGGCGCCGCCCCCGACGACGCCTCCACCACCGCCGACGGCAAGAACGCCGCCACGGCCACCTCCGCAGCCGACTTCGGCGGCATGGACGCGCTGGTCGAGGCGGCCAAGAAGGAGGGCACGCTGAACGCCATCGCGCTGCCCCGCGACTGGGCCAACTACGGCGCCCTCATCGACGGCTTCCAGAAGAAGTACGGCATCAAGATCGAGGTGGAGAGCCCCGACGGCTCGAGCCAGGACGAGATCAACGCCGTCACCTCCCGCAAGGGCCAGAAGCGCGCCCCCGACGTCGTCGACCTCGGCAGTTCCTTCGCGCTGAGCGCCGCCGAACAGGGGCTGCTCGCGCCCTACAAGGTCGCCTCGTTCGCCGACATCCCCGAGAGCCAGAAGGACGCACAGGCCCGCTGGTACAACGACTACGGCGGCTACGTCTCCATCGGCTGCGACGCCAAGCGGGTCAAGGAGTGCCCGACGACCTTCAAGGACCTGCTGAAGCCGCAGTACAAGGGCCAGGTCGCGCTCAACGGCAACCCCACCCAGTCCGGTTCGGCCTTCGGCGGTGTGTACGCGGCGGCGCTCGCCAACGGCGGCTCCTTCGACGACATCAAGCCCGGCCTCGACTTCTTCGCCGAGCTGAAGAAGAACGGCAACTACACGCCCGTCGAGTCCACGCCGGCCACCGTCGAGAAGGGCGAGACGCCGATCAGCATCGACTGGGACTACCTCAACGCCGGCTACGCCGACGAGTTCCGCGCCAAGCGCGTCGACTGGAAGGTCGCGGTGCCCGACGACGGAAAGTACGCCCAGTTCTACTCCCAGGCCGTCAACAAGGACGCCCCGCACCCGGCGGTCGCCCGGCTGTGGCAGGAGTACCTCTACAGCGCCGAGGGCCAGAACCTGTGGCTCAAGGGGTACGCCCGTCCGGTCCTGATGGCCGCCCTGGACAAGGCCGGCACCCTCGACAAGGAGGCCGCCGCCAAGCTCCCGGCCGTCACCGGCACCCCCTCGTTCCCGACCGAGGACCAGCAGAGCAAGGCCAAGACGGCCATCGCCCAGGGCTGGTCGAAGGCCGTCTCCGGATGACCGCGGCCCTCCCGCACGCGGACGTGGCGCCGACCGCTTCGGTCAAGCGGCGGCGCCGCGCCCCCGGCTGGCTCGCGGTCGCCCCGCTGCTGGCCTTCACCGCCGTCGCCTTCGGCATCCCCGCGCTGGCCATGCTGAACGGCGCCTTCACGGTGCAGGACCGGGCCACGGGCACGACCTCGTACACCCTCGGGAACCTGACCACCTCGCTGCAGGGGCCGTATCTCACCGCCCTCGCCGGCAGCGTGAAGCTGTCCGCCGTCACCGCCGTCCTCGGGGTGGCGCTCGGACTGCCGCTCGCCCAGGCGGTCGTCTCCTCCCGCTCCCGGGCGCTGCGCGACGCGGTGCTCACCGGCTCCGGCGTCCTCGCCAACTTCGGCGGCGTCCCGCTGGCCTTCGCCTTCGTCGCCACCCTCGGCAACGCCGGCGTGCTGACCCGGCACCTGGGCCTCGCGGACGCCGGCTGGAGCCTCTACAGCTTCTGGGGACTGGTGATCGTCTACCTGTACTTCCTGATCCCGCTGATGGTCCTCACCATCACCCCGGCCCTGGACGGACTGCGTTCCCAGTGGCGCGAGGCCGCACGGAACAACGGCGCCACCACCGTGCAGTACTGGCGGCACGTGGCCCTGCCCGTCCTCGCGCCGTCCCTGCTCGGCGGTCTGGTGCTGCTGTTCGGCAGCGCGTTCGCCGCGTACGCGACCGCCGCCGCCATGGTGGGCAGCACGGTCCCGCTGGTGACTCTGCAGATCGCCGACGCCATCTCCGGCAATGTGCTGGTCGGCCAGGAGAACGTGGCACTCGCCCTCAGCCTCGACATGGTCCTGGTCGCGGGCCTGGTCATGGCCGTGTACCTGCCCCTGCAACGACGGAGCGCCCGATGGCTCGACGCCTGAACCCGTGGCGGTGGGTCGTGCTCGGCCTCGCCACGCTGTACTTCCTGGTCCCGCTCGCCGCGTCCGTCGTCTTCACCGTGGACGTGCCCGGGCAGGGCCTCACCTTCGACGCGTACGCGGAGATCCTGTCCGCCGACGGCTTCGTCTCGGGCCTGCTGCTCTCGCTGGAGCTGGCCGCGGCCACCATCGCCGTCGTCCTGCTGCTGATGGTGCCCGCGCTGGTCGCCCTGCGGCTCGGCGCGCCCCGGCTGCGGCCCGTCGTCGAGGTGGTGTGCTCGCTGCCGCTGGTCGTGCCGCCCATCGCGTTCGTCGCCGGGATCGCCACGGTGCTCAGGTGGGGGCCCGACCACCTCTCCCGTACGCCGCTGTTCCAGACGTTCGTGGCCGTCCAGGACCCCAGCTTCCCGATCGTGCTCGTCCTCGCCTACGTCGTGATGGCGCTGCCGTTCGTGTACCGGGCGCTGGACTCCGGGCTGCGCGCCATCGACGTGCGCACCCTGGTCGAGGCCGCCCGCAGCTGCGGCGCGTCCTGGCCGCAGGCCCTCCTGCGGGCCGTCCTGCCCAATCTGCGCCCGGCGCTGCTGAACGCGGCCTTCCTCACGCTGGCGCTGGTGCTCGGCGAGTTCACCGTCGCACGGCTGCTGGGCTTCCAGCCCTTCGCCGTCTGGATCTACACCGTCGGCGGCTCCCAGGCCCAGCTGTCCGTCGCCGTGTCCGTGCTCAGCCTGCTCGTCACCTGGGCCCTGCTCCTCGCGCTCGCCGGTGCCGGCGGGCGTACCCGAACCGCTTCGTCCCGGGGATGACACCATGACCGCCACCACGCTGGAGAAGGCCGTCGCTCAGCAGGCCGCCACCGTCGAATTCCGCGGGCTGCGCCGCGTGTTCGGAACCACCGTCGCCCTCGACGGGCTCGACCTGGCCGTGCGGCAGGGGGAGTTCCTGGCGCTGCTCGGCCCGTCCGGGTGCGGCAAGACCACCGCGCTGCGCATGCTCGCCGGGTTCGAGCACCCCGACGCCGGCGCCGTGCTGGTGGACGGCGAGGACGTCACCCAGGTCCCGGCCCACCGCCGTGACGCCGGGATGGTGTTCCAGTCGTACAGTCTCTTCCCGCACCTCAACGCCCTGGACAATGTCGCCTTCGGACTGCGGATGCGCAAGATCCGCACCGGTGAACGGCGGGCCCGCGCCGCCGAGTTGCTGGAGCTCGTCGGCCTCGCCGACAAGGGGCAGAGCTTTCCGCACCAGCTCTCCGGCGGCCAGCAGCAGCGCATCGCGCTGGCCCGGGCCCTCGCCCTGCGCCCCCGCGTGCTGCTGCTCGACGAGCCGCTGTCGGCGCTCGACGCCAAGGTGCGGCTGACCCTGCGCGAGGAGATCCGCCGGCTCCAGCAGGAACTCGGCATCACCACGCTGTTCGTGACGCACGATCAGGAGGAGGCGCTGTCCGTCGCCGACCGGGTCGCCGTCATGCGGGAGGGACGACTCGAACAGTGCGCGGCGCCCGCCGAGTTGTACGGGCGGCCCGCCACCGCCTTCGTCGCCGAGTTCGTCGGCACGATGAGCCGGATCCCGGGATCCCTCACCGGCGACACGGTGGAGGTGCTCGGGCAGCGGCTGCCCGTCGACGGGACGGCACCGGCCGCCACCGAGGTCGACGTCCTGGCCCGGCCCGAGGCCGTCCGGGTCCGGGCCGACGAGGCGGGCAGCGCCCGGGTCGTCGCCACCGCCTTCCTGGGCGCGGTGGTCCGGGTCACCGTCCGACTCGCCGACGGCACCGAGGCCAAGGCCGACCTGCCCGCCCACGAGGCCGCCGGTCTCGGCGCGGGGACCGCCGTGCGCGTGTCGCTGCCCGAGCGGCCGGTGCTGGTGGCGGAACGTATCCAGAAGTGAGGAGAGAGACCGACGTGACCCCCCATCCCCGACTCCCGCTCCAGGCCGTCCTGTTCGACATGGACGGCACGCTCGTGGACACCGAGCGGCTGTGGTGGGAGGCGGTGGAGCAGGTCGCCGGACGCCCGCTGACCGCGGCCGACCAGCCCGAGGTGCTCGGTCGCGCGGTCGAGGACACCGCCGGCTGGCTGGCCGCGGCGGGCGGGCGCCCGCCCGCCGAACTCGCGGGCGCGCTGCAGCGGGAGTTCACGGCCCGCGTCCGCACGGGCATCGTGCCCCGCCCCGGCGCCCTCGACCTGCTCGACGCCCTCGGCCGTGCGGGCGTCCCCACCGCCCTGGTCACCGCGTCCCCGCGCGCGGTGGCCGACATCGTCCTCGACGCCCTCGGACCCGGCCGGTTCGCGGCCTCCGTCACCGCCGACGACACCGGCCGCACCAAGCCCGCCCCGGACCCCTATCTGACCGCCTGCCGCGCCCTCGGCGTCGACCCGGCGGCCTGCGTGGCGGTCGAGGACACCGACACCGGTGTGGCCTCCGCCGAGGCGGCCGGCTGCGCCGTCCTCGCCGTGCCGTCCCTCGCGCCGATCGAGGCCGCGCCCGGCCGGACCGTGCGCGACAGCCTCGTCGGGGTCACCCCGGAGGAGCTGGACGGGGTCGCCGCGGCCCACCGCGGCCACGGACCGGGCCGGGACGCCGGGCCGGAACCGGCGCCGCGGCCGGGGCAGGCCGCGAACGGCGCGCCCCGACTGCGGGTGATGTCCTGGAACCTGTGGCTCGGCGGCAGCCAGGTCGACGACCACCGGGCGAAGCAGCTCAAGACCATCCTGGAGACCGGCGCGGACGTCGTCGGGCTCCAGGAGACCGCCGGCAGCGCGGCCGGAGAACTCGCCGAGGCCCTCGGCTGGCACCACCACCGGGCCGGGGAGAACCTGGGCATCATCAGCCGTCACCCCGTCACCGCCCGCTTCGGCGACCCGGACGTCGGCTTCTACGGCGCCGCGGGCGTGCGGATCGAGGTCGCGCCCGGCCGACAGGTCGACGTATGGACCGCCCACCTGCACTACACCCCGTACGGGCCCTACGAGGCCGCCTTCGACGGGCTCGGCGCGGCCGAGCTGATCGCCCATGAGGAGGTGCGGCTGGCGCAGCTGCGGGACGCCCTGCGGCGGATCGCCGAGACCGCCGACGACGCCGTACCCGTCGTCCTCGTCGGCGACTTCAACTGCCCCTCCCACCTGGACCGGACCGATGTCGCATGGCCGGTGACCCGGGCGGCCGAGGAGGCGGGCCTGCGCGACTCCTACCGCGAGGCCCACCCCGACCCGGCCGCCGCGCCCGGGCACACCTGGTCGCCGATCCACCCGGTCCACGAGGACGGCAGCGGGCGGCCCGAGCCGCAGGACCGGATCGACTACGTCCTGCACCGCGGCCTGACGGTCCTCGACTCCCGGACGGTCGTCACCGGCACCCCGCGCCCCTGGCCTGACGTCGCCCACAACGACTGGCCCTCGGACCACGCGGCCGTCCTCACCACCTTCGCCCTGCCGTCCCAGGACCCCGCGGACGGACCTCACCGGGCGGGCTCCCTCGGCACGACCGGGTAGGCGCGGGTCCGGGGAACGACGCCGCCTCGGCCGGCGGGCGCGCAACGAATCGCCGGGCGGGCCCGGATGTGCGCAATGAACCGTTCAGCTGTGCGCAACGGCTCCTCCTTGTCCGGCCGAGGGCGCGGACCCTACGGTCTAGGTGGCCCCCGACCCCCCTTGCACCGGTGAGGATCACGCATGCGCACCGCCCTGCTCCAGAGCTCAGGCCGGCCCGGATCCGTCGTCGAGAACTTCAAGGTCCTCGACGCGGCCGCGGCCCGTGCCGCCGCCGCGGGCGCCGCACTGCTGGCGACGCCGGAGATGTTCCTGACGGGGTATGCGATCGGCGCGGGCATCGGCCGCCTCGCCGAGCCCGCCGACGGCGACTGGGCCGACGCGGTCGCCGACATCGCCGGCCGGCACGGTCTCGCGATCGTCTACGGCTACCCGGAGCGCACGGACGCCGCCGTCCACAACTCCGCCCAGCTGATCTCCGCCGACGGCACCCGGCTCGCCAACTACCGCAAGACCCACCTCTTCGGCTGCTTCGAACGCGACCACTTCGCCCCCGGCGACCGGCCGGTCGTCCAGGCCGAGTTCAACGGCCTCACCGTCGGCCTGCTGATCTGCTACGACGTCGAGTTCCCGGAGAACGTCCGCGCGCACGCGCTGGCCGGCACCGACCTCCTCGTCGTGCCCACGGCACAGATGCACCCCTACCAGTTCGTCGCCGAATCGCTGGTCCCGGTGCGGGCCTTCGAGAACCAGATGTACGTCGCCTACGTCAACCGGGTCGGCGCGGAGGGCGAGTTCGAGTTCGTCGGGCTGACCACGCTGGCCGGCCCGGACGGCATCGCCCGCGGCCGCGCCGGCCGCGCCGAGGAACTGGTCGTCGCCGATGCCGACCCCGGCTTCCTGGCGGCCTCCCGCCGGGCCAACCCGTACCTGCGGGACCGCAGGCCCGGCCTGTACCGGTCCGTCGTCTGAACCCCCGCAGCCCAGCCCCGAGTCCACCCGCGCAAGGAGTCCGTACCCCATGACGTCCACGGTGCCCGGTGCCGTCGAGCACGCAGCCGGGCAGCAGCCGCCGATCACCATGTTCGGACCGGACTTCCCGTACGCGTACGACGACTACCTCGCCCACCCGGCGGGCCTCGGCCAGCTCCCCGCGACCGAGCACGGCACCGAGGTCGCGGTCGTCGGCGGCGGCCTGTCCGGCATCGTGGCCGCCTACGAACTGATGAAGATGGGCCTCAGACCCGTGGTGTACGAGGCCGACCGGCTCGGCGGCCGGCTGCGCACGGTGGGCTTCGACGGCTGCGACCCGTCCCTCACCGCCGAGTTGGGCGCGATGCGCTTCCCGCCGTCCTCCACGGCGCTCCAGCACTACATCGACCTGGTCGGCCTGGAGACGCGGCCCTTCCCGAACCCCCTCGCCGAGGCGACGCCGTCGACCGTCGTCGACCTCAAGGGCGAGTCGCACTACGCCGAGACGATCGACGACCTGCCGCAGATCTACCGGGACGTCGCCCACGCCTGGCGCCGGTGCCTCGAAGAGGGCGCGGACTTCTCCGCCATGAACCGCGCGCTGCGCGAACGGGACGTGCCGCGCATCCGGGAGATCTGGGCGCGGCTCGTGGCCGAGCTCGACAACCAGACCTTCTACGGCTTCCTGTGCGACTCCGAGGCGTTCGGCTCCTTCCGGCACCGCGAGGTCTTCGGGCAGGTCGGCTTCGGCACCGGCGGCTGGGACACCGACTTCCCCAACTCCGTCCTGGAGATCCTGCGCGTCGTCTACACCGAGGCCGACGACCACCACCGCGGCATCGTCGGCGGCTCCCAACTCCTGCCGCTGCGCCTGTGGGAGCGCGAGCCGGACAAGATCGTGCACTGGTCCCGGGGGACCTCCCTCGCGGCGCTGCACGAGAACGGCGAGCCCCGGCCCGCGGTGACCCGGCTGCACCGCACCTCGGGCAACCGGATCACCGTGACGGACGCGCACGGCGACATCCGCACCTACCGGGCCGCCGTCTTCACCGCCCAGTCCTGGATGCTGCTCTCCAAGATCGCCTGCGACGACGCGCTCTTCCCGATCGACCACTGGACGGCGATCGAGCGCACCCACTACATGGAGTCCAGCAAGCTGTTCGTCCCGGTCGACCGGCCGTTCTGGCGGGACAAGGACGCGGTCACGGGCCGGGACGTACTGTCGATGACGCTCACCGACCGCATGACGCGCGGCACCTATCTGCTCGACGACGGTCCGGACCGGCCGGCCGTCATCTGCCTGTCCTACACCTGGTGCGACGACAGCCTGAAGTGGCTGCCGCTGTCCGCGCGGGAGCGGATGGAGGTCATGCTGAAGTCGCTCGGCGAGATCTATCCGAACGTCGACATCCGGGGGCACATCATCGGCAACCCGGTGACGGTCTCCTGGGAGAACGAGCCCTACTTCATGGGCGCGTTCAAGGCCAACCTGCCCGGTCACTACCGCTACCAGCGGCGCCTGTTCACCCACTTCATGCAGGACCGGCTGCCCGCCGACAAGCGCGGCATCTTCCTCGCGGGCGACGACATCTCCTGGACCGCCGGCTGGGCCGAGGGCGCCGTCCAGACCGCGCTGAACGCGGTCTGGGGCGTATTGCACCACCTCGGCGGGGCGACGGACCCCACCAACCCCGGCCCCGGCGACGTCTACGAGGAGATTGCCCCGGTCGAACTCCCCGAGAACTAGACCCCCGCCGCCCGCGCCCTCTCGTGCACCTCCGCGGCGACGTCCTTGAGGTGTTCGGCGTCGCGGGCGCCGCTCTGCAGGTCGACGATGATCTCCTCCAGGCCGACGGCCGCGTGCGCCACGAGATCCTCGACGATCTGGCCGACGTCGCCCTGGAAGGGCCGGCGGTCGGTGCCGCCGTACGGCTCGGCGGTCAGGGCCGTGTTCACCCGCAGGACCGTCTGGACGGGCTCCGTGCGGCCCCGCTCGGCCGCCAGGTCCTGCACCTGCCGCCACTGCGCGGCGAGCCGGTCGGCGCCCGCGGCCACCGGCAGCCAGCCGTCGGCGTGGTCGACCAGCCGCCGCAGCGCCCGCCCGGTGCCCGCGGCCAGCAGGATCGGGATCGGCCGGGCGGGCTTGGGCCCGACCACGGCCGAGGCGATCCTCGTGATCCGGCCCTCGTAGCGCACGGGGTCGGGGCCCCACACCGCCCGGCAGACCTCGATGAACTCGTCCAGCACCCGGCCGCGTTCCTCGAACGGCCGGATCCCGGCGGCCGCGTACTCGTCGAAGGACCAGCCGGTGCCGAGGCCCGCGACGACCCGGCCGCCGCTCGCCACGTCCAGTGAGGCGAGGGCCTTGGCCAGCTGGAACGGCTGGTGCAGCGGCGCGACCAGCACACTGGAGCCCAGCCGGGCCCGCTCGGTGGCCGACGCCGCCAGGGTGAGCGTGACCAGCGGCTCCGCGACATCGCGGTAGCCGTCCGGCCAGGGGACCCCCGCGACGCCGTACAGCCCCTGCGTGGCCGGTTCGGGGAACAGGGCCCGTTCGAAGACCCACAGGCTGTCGTAGCCGATCCCTTCGGCCGCGCGGGCCACGTCGGGTACGTCCTTGCCGAGGGAGTACTGCCGCATCTGGGGAAGACCGAGACCGAGCCGGATCGCCATTCCGGTGCTCCTTCGCAATCGGATACCTGCCGGCCAACGTACCTGTGTCCTACATCTGTTTCCCGGCAAGGCTCGCAAAACGGCCGGATCAGTCCGGCAGTGGCGTGAGCAGCAGGCGGCTCGCGAGGCCGACGGCCGCGTCGAGGCGTTCGGCGAACTCCTCGGCGAGGTCCCCGCACCGGCGCAGCGCCCACAGCGCCCGCGCCGCCGACCAGGCCGCGTCCCGGGCCCGCTCCAGGCTCCAGGAGCCGAACAGGTGGGTGAGCGGGTCGGCGAGCTGGAGGAGGTCGGGCCCCGGCATCAGATCCTCGCGGACGCGTTCCTCCAGCGACACGAGGAGATCACCCACGCGGTCGAACTCGTCCTCCAGGTCCTCGGGTTCGCAGCCGAGCGTCCGACAGGTGTCCACCACGGCGAGCGCCAGGTCGTGGCCGATGTGTGCGTTGATGCCGGCCAACGCGAACTGCAGCGGCCGTACGCCCGGATGGCGGCGCAACTGGAACAGCGGCCGCCAGCAGGCGGGCGCGCGCCGGCCGTCCGCCGCCGCGTCCACCGCGGCCAGATACCGGTGCGCGAACCGGACGTCCAGCGCGGTCGCGGCCCGCCGGTCGGCGAAGTACCCGGTGTCCAGCCGCCGTTCGACCTCCTCGGTGACGGTGAGGTAGACGCGGTTGAACACCGCGACCCCGTCCCGGGCCGGCAGGGCGGCGTCCAGGGCGCGCATCCGGGTGACGACGGCGTCCACCGTGCGGACGGACGTCGTGAACTGTTCCAACTGCGTCATGGGGGCAGGGTCCCAGCACTGGGCCTGCCTGGGTGCCCACGGGCGCCGTGCTTCCCCGGAACGGGGGAACCAGCCCGTCACTCGGGGGGTTGTGACACAGGGGGAGCACCGTTGCGGCGGGGCAATGCGCCCGGCGTTCGGCCGCAAGGGCGCGGCCGGGACGTTCACGCCGGGGTACGCCTACGAACCGGCGCGGTGAGCGTCCTCGTCGGCATCCGGTGGTCCGTCGTAGGCTGAGGTCCCCTCGTCCAACAGCGGCTGCCGGCCCTTGAGATGGGCGGGCGCGAAGGCGCGCAGCGCGTGGTAGCCGGTGATGACGACCAGCGTGCCGAGGGCGATGCCGCTCAGCGAGAAGGTGTCGGTGAACTTCATGGAGACGTTGCCGACGCCGATGATGATGCCGGCGGCGGCCGGGACCAGGTTCAGCGGGTTGCGCAGGTCCACCCCGGCGTGCAGCCAGATCTGCGCGCCGAGCAGGCCGATCATGCCGTACAGGATGACGGTGATGCCGCCGAGCACACCGCCCGGGATCGCGGCGACGACCGCGCCGAACTTCGGGCACAGGCCGAAGAGCAGCGCGAAGCCGGCCGCGGCCCAGTACGCGGCCGTCGAGTAGACGCGGGTGGCGGCCATCACGCCGATGTTCTCGGAGTACGTGGTGTTCGGCGGGCCGCCCACCGCGGTCGACAGCATCGACCCCACGCCGTCCGCCGAGATCGCCGTGCCGAGCTTGTCGTCCAGGGGATCGCCGGTCATCTCACCGACCGCCTTGACATGGCCGGCGTTCTCCGCGACCAGCGCGATCACGACCGGCAGGGCGACGAGGACCGCCGACCACTGGAACGACGGGCCGTGGAAGGAGGGCAGCCCGAACCAGTCGGCCTTGCCGACGCCGGACAGGTCCAGGCGCCAGTGGTCGGTGAGCCTGCCGCTCGCGTCGACCGAGTGGATCCGGCCGAATATCCGGTCGAACGCCCAGGAGACGGCGTACCCGAAGACCAGGCCCAGGAAGATCGCGACACGGGACCAGAAGCCGCGCAGACAGACCACGGCCAGACCGGTGAACAGCATCACGAGCAGCGCCGTCCACTGGTCCTGCGGCCAGTACGTGGACGCGGTCACCGGGGCCAGGTTGAAACCGATCAGCATGACCACGGCGCCGGTGACGATCGGCGGCATCGTGGCGTGGATGATGCGCGCCCCGAAGCGCCGCACGGCGAGACCCACCAGGAACAGGACGACGCCGACGACGAAGACCGCCCCGGTGACCGTCGCGCTGGTGCCGCCCTGGGCGCGGATGACCGCGGCGACGCCCACGAAGGACAGCGAGCAGCCCAGGTAGCTCGGCACCCGGCCGCGGGTCGCGAGCAGGAAGATCACGGTCGCGACGCCCGACATCATGATCGCGAGGTTGGGGTCGAGGCCCATCAGGACGGGGGCCACGAACGACGCGCCGAACATCGCCACGACGTGCTGGGCGCCGAGGCCCACCGTGCGGGGCCAGGACAGCCGTTCGTCGGGGCGTACCACTGCTCCGGGCGCGGGCGTACGCCCGTCGCCGTGCAGCTTCCAGCGCACGCCGAGGTCCATGGTGAGGTTTCGCTTTCTCTGTACATGAAGACGGTCCGCACCATTGTCACGGGTACCTGGCGGTCCTCCGTCCGCACGGTCTCACCCGTGAACCATGTTCATGTGGATGATCGGCCCGGCTCCGGTGGACGTCCGGCCGGGCGCGACGACGCCGCGCCGCGCGCCTGGAGCGAGGCGTTCAGGGCCGCGGGTCGGGGACGGCAGCGGCCTGCCGGCCGACCTCGGTCCTGGCCCGCCCGCCCGGGCGCAGCACGCCCGCGAACACCGCGAGCCCGCACGCCAGCGCGGTCACCAGACAGAACGACACCGTCAGGCTGGTCGCCTGGGCCACGCCGCCGATCAGGCTGGGCGCGATCAGCCCCGAGGTGTAGGTGATGGTCGCCACACCCGCGATGGCCTGGCTCGGACGGGGGCCGCTGTGCCCGGCCGCCGCGAAGCACAGCGGCACCACGACCGCGATGCCGAGACCCATCAGCGCGAACCCGGTCATCGCCACCGCCGGATGCCCCGCGACGACGATCAGCAGGCCGCCGGCCGTGGCGAGCACCCCGCCCGCGCGGACCGTGCGCACCGCGCCGTAGCGGTTCACCACCGCGTCCCCGGCGATCCGCGCCACCGCCATGGTCAGCATGAACCCGGTCGTCGAGGCCGCGGCGAGACCGGCGGAGCTGTCGAGCCGGTCCCGCAGGAACACCGCCGACCAGTCGAGGCTCGCGCCCTCCGCGAACACCGCGCAGAATCCGACCGCGCCGATCAGCAGCGCCGAACGGGGCGGCAGCGCGAACCGCGGCGGCGGCTCCTCGTCCTCGGCGGGCTGGAGGTCCAGCACCCGGCCGGCGGCCACCACGCCGAGCAGCGTGAGGACGGCCGCCGCGAGCGCGAAGTGCAGTCGCGCGTCCGAGCCCAGATGCGCGGCGAGGGTGCCGGCCGCCGAGCCGGTCAGGGCGCCCGTGCTCCACATGCCGTGCAGCCCCGAGATGATCGACTTGCCGAGCAGCCGCTCCACCTCCAGGCCGAGCGCGTTCATCGCCACGTCGGCCATGCCGGCGCTCGCGCCGTACGCGAACATCGCGAGACACAGCGTGTACAGGTTCGGCGCCAGGCCCGGCAGGATCAGCGCGAGCGTCCACAGCGCGATCAGTCCGCGCAGCGCATTGCGGCTGCCGAAGCGGTGGCTGATCCGGCCCGCCACCGGCATCGAGCACGAGGCGCCGAACGCCGTGAAGGCGAGCGCGAATCCGAGCTGCCCCGTGCTCAGCGAGGCGTGGTCCTGGATCCAGGGCACCCGGGTCGCGAAGGAGCCGGTGACGGCGCCGTGCACGGCGAACACGGCCGCGACGGCGTACCGGGCGCGTTTCACCTCACCCTGCGCGTGGACCACGCCACTCATGTTCCGGCCCCTCCCTGGACGGTCACCCCGCTGTCTCGGCGTAAATTATCAGGCACCCTGCCTGATAGATAGGCGGCAATGTCGCCGCCCCGGCACGCAGCGGGCGGCAGGCCGGCTCCGCCGATCTGGGAGGATTCCGTCATGGCCGCATCACCGAGCACCGCCCGGGCCATCAACGACCGGCTCGCCCTGCGCCTGCTGCAGGACGAAGGCCCGCTCACGGCCGGGCAGTTGAAGCAGCTGACGGGGCTGTCCCGGCCGACCGTCGCCGACCTCGTCGAGCGGCTCGCGGACTCCGGCCTGATCACGGTCGTCGGTGAGTCGGGTGAGCAGCGCCGCGGCCCGAACGCCCGGCTCTACGGCATCGTCGCCGACCGCGCCCACCTCGCCGCGCTCGACGTCCGTACGGAGGGTGTCTCCGTGCTGGTGTCCGATCTGCTGGGCCGTGTGCTCGCCGAGGCGTCCGTGCCCATCGCCGGGGACATCGGGACCGGGCCCGCGGTGGAGCAGGCGGTGGCGCTGGTGGAGCGGGCGGTGAAGGAGGCCGGGGCCGACCGGCTGCACACCGTCGGCATCGGCGCACCGGGCCTGATCGACCCGGTCACGGGCGAACTGCGCGACTCCTCCGGCCTGCCGGCCTGGCACCGCCGGCTGGTCGCGGCCCTTCAGGAACGCCTGCCCGAGGCCCGGGTCAGCGTCGAGAACGAGACCAACCTCGCCGCGCTGGCCGAGCAGCGCGAGGGCGGCGCCCGGGACCGCGACACCTTCGTCCTGCTCTGGCTCGGCCACGGCGCAGGCGCCGCCGTCGTCCTGGACGGCACCCTGCGCCGCGGCGCCTCCGGCGGCACCGGCGAGATCGGCTTCCTGCCGGTCCCGGGCACCGCGACGCTGCCCTCCGCGACGGACTGCGAGGGCGGCTTCCACTCCCTGGCCGGTGCCGCGGCCGTGGAGGCGCTGGCCGACGCGTGCGGGCTGACCGGCGCCGCGGACGGCACGGACGGGCCGCGCGCCGCGGGCCTGGTGCGGGCGGCCGTGGCCGGAGCCGCCCCGCCGGCGGCCACTGACCGCTTTCTCGACGCGCTCGCCGACCGGATCGCCATCGGCGCGGCCTCCGTCGTCGCTGTCCTGGACCCCGGCTGTGTGGTCCTCGGCGGAGAGGTCGGCCAGGCCGGCGGAGCGCGGCTCGCGGCCCGGGTGCAGGAGCGGGTCCGGCGGATGTCGCCCCTGCCCACCGAGGTGCGGCCGAGCACCCTCGGCGGCGGAGCCGTCCTGCGCGGGGCCCTGCTGACCGCCCGGGAACGCGCCCAGGACGACCTGTTCACGGGGGACCCCCGTCGCGGCGGAGCCGCAGGGTGACACGGCCTCGCGTCCCTTCGGGGCGTCGCCGCACCACAGCGGCCCGCCGAGCCGCCGCGAGCAGCCCGCCGCCGCCCACTCGTCCCCGCCGGTCGGCGTGCTCGCGCTGCGCCCGGCCGTCTTCGCCCGCGGTCTGCCGGAGGTCCCCGGGAAGGCCGGCGACCCGGCGGCGGGCAAGGGCCGTCGTCACCGCCACCGGGCCCGCCCGCACCCTAAAAGGACTAGACCAGTAAGGTCAATGGGTGTGAGCGACGGTCAAGAGTCATCCTCAGCAGGGGAGTTGGCCTGCGACGGCCGGACGGGGGCGTCGCGCGCCCCGCGCTGTGAGCCAAGCCACACGGGCGCCCTGTCGGGACGGCGATCGGCCGTGGCACACTGGGCAGGTACCAGAAGCAGCGCACTCCGGGGTCGGTGAAAGTCCGAACCGGCGGTTACAGTCCGCGACCCGGTCGCTTCCAGCGGCCGGTTGACCAGGTGAAATTCCTGGACCGACGGTTAAAGTCCGGATGGGAGGCAGTGCGCGGCGGGCGGGCATCCGTGCACGCCGCCGTCTCTGGACGCGTCCCCCGCGGACGGGTCCGTCCGGCGCCGTTCCCCGAGTGCTCATCCGCTTCTTCTGTCGTCATCGACAGGCCCCGGAGTCCGTGCCCGAAGAGGCAGGAGGACCCGGGAAGTGTTCACCGGAATCGTCGAAGAGCTGGGTGAAGTCACCGCCGTCGAGAACCTGGGCGATGCCTCCCGCTTCCGGCTCCGCGGCCCCGTCGTCACCGAGGGTGCGCGGCACGGCGACTCCATCGCCGTGAACGGTGTCTGTCTCACCGTCGTGGAGCACGACGGCGACGAGTTCACCGCGGACGTCATGGCCGAGACGCTGAACCGCTCCAGCCTCGGCGTCCTCACCGCGGGCTCCCGCGTCAACCTCGAACGCCCCACCGCCGTCGGCGCGCGCCTCGGCGGACACATCGTGCAGGGCCATGTGGACGGCACCGGCGAAGTCCTGGAGCGCACCCCCTCCGAGCACTGGGAGATCGTGAAGATCTCCCTGCCCGCGGACCTCGCCCGCTACGTCGTCGAGAAGGGCTCCATCACCGTCGACGGCATCAGCCTCACCGTCGTGACGGCGGGCGACGACCACTTCACCGTCAGCCTGATCCCGACCACCCTCGCCCTGACCACGCTCGGCCACAAGCAGCCCGGCGACCCGGTCAACCTGGAGGTCGACGTCATCGCCAAGTACGTCGAGCGGCTGCTCGCCGGCCAGGGGGCGACCCGGTGAACTGGCTCAACGCGCAGGCCTTCACCCTCCTCGGCCAGCACATCAAGTGGTCGGACATGATCGGCAACGTCATCGGCCTGGTCGGCCTGGTCTTCGGCTGGCGCCGCTCCCTGTGGAGCTGGCCGACACAGTTCCTGTCCGGGCTCATCCTGTTCGCCGCGTTCGCCACCGCCCACCTCTCCGGCAGCGCGGGCAAGCAGATCGTGGTCATGGTCGTCGCCGGCTACGGCTGGTGGCAGTGGAACCGCGGCAGGGCGCAGGGCGAGGACGGTCATATCGCCGTACGGTTCGCCACCCCGCGCGAGCGGGCCGCCCTGCTCGCCGCCGCAGGCGTCGGCACCGTCGCCGTCGCCGGGCTGTTCCACGCCTACCCCTCGCTGTCCTGGGACCCCTGGCCGGACGCCTACATATTCATCGGCACCATCGTCGCGATGTACGCCCAGGCGCGCGGCATGGTCGAGTTCTGGCTCGCCTGGCTCCTCGTGGACGCCGTCGGCGTCCCGCTCAACTTCGCCAACGGCTTCGCCTTCTCCGGCTTCGTCTACGTCATCTACGGCGCACTCGTCCTGTGGGGCCTGCGCGACTGGTGGCTGCGCTCCCGCAGGACCGCGCGGCCCGTCCTGGAAGGAGCGACCGCATGACCGCGGCACCGATCCTGTACGGCACCGACACCACCGAGGACCTCACCCTCGACCCGATCGAGCGGGCCGTCGCCGACATCGCGGCCGGCCGCCCCGTCGTGGTCGTGGACGACGAGGACCGGGAGAACGAGGGCGACCTCGTCATCGCCGCCGAGAAGGCGACGCCCGAGATCGTCGCCTTCATGATGAGCGAGTGCCGCGGCCTGATCTGCGCCCCCATGGAGGGCCCGGAACTCGACCGGCTGGAACTCCCGCAGATGGTCCAGGACAACACCGAGTCCATGGAGACCGCGTTCACCGTGTCCGTGGACGCCTCCGCCGCGCACGGCGTGTCCACCGGGATCTCGGCCGTCGACCGCGCCACCACACTCCAGCTGCTGGCGAGCGGCACGGCCGAACCCGGCGACCTGGTCCGCCCCGGCCATGTCTTCCCGCTGCGCGCCCGGCCCGGCGGCGTCCTGGTCCGGCCCGGCCACACCGAGGCCGCCGTCGATCTCGCCCGGCTCGCCGGGCTGCGGCCGGCCGGCGCGATCGTGGAGATCGCCGGCGAGGACGGACGCATGCTGCGCCTGCCCGAGCTGATCCCGTTCGCCCGCAAGCACGGCCTGGCGATCATCTCCATCGCGGACCTGATCGCCCACCGCCGCGCCGCCCGGCCCACGGCCCCGGTCAAGCAGCGGATGCCCGCGCCGGGCCCCGCCGTCCACCGCGAGGCCGAGGTCCGCCTGCCCACCCGGCACGGCACCTTCACCGCCTACGGCTACCGCTCCACCGCCGACGGCGTCGAACACGTCGCGCTCGTCCACGGCGACCTCGGCGACGGCGAGAACGTCCTGGTCCGCGTCCACTCCGAGTGCCTCACCGGCGACGTCTTCGGCTCGCTGCGCTGCGACTGCGGCCCGCAACTGGACGCCGCCCTGGACCGGATCCGGGACGAGGGCCGCGGCATCGTCGTCTACCTGCGCGGACACGAGGGCCGGGGCATCGGCCTGCTGTCCAAGCTGCGCGCGTACGAACTCCAGGAACGCGGCCGGGACACCCTGGACGCCAACCTCGAACTCGGCCTGCCCGCCGACGCCCGCGACTACGGCGCCGGCGCCAGGATCCTGGCGGACCTCGGTGTGCACAGCGTGCGCCTGATGACCAACAACCCCGACAAGACCGACGCGCTGCAGCGCCACGGTCTCAAGGTCACCGGACGCGAGCCGATGCCCGTGCACGCGGGCGAGCACAACCTCCGCTACCTGCGCACCAAACGGGACCGGATGGGCCACGACCTGCCCTGGCTGGAGGCGCCGGCCGAGTCCGGCTGCGGCAACCAGTAAGCGGGCAACCAGCAAGCAAGAGCACTGAGGAGACACGTGAGCGGCAAGGGTGCACCGGAACTGTCCGTCCGGAACGTCGGCGATCTCAGGGTCGCCGTCATCGCGGCACAGTGGCACGAGAAGGTGATGGACGGACTGGTGGACGGCGCGCTGCGCGCCCTGCACGACCTGGGGATCGACGAGCCCACCCTGCTCAGGGTCCCCGGCAGCTGGGAGCTGCCGGTGGTCGCCAAGGTGCTGGCCGGCCGCGGCTACGACGCGATCGTCGCCCTCGGCGTCGTGATCCGCGGCGGCACCCCCCACTTCGACTATGTGTGTCAGGGCGTCACCCAGGGCCTGACCCAGGTGTCGGTCGAGACCGGCGTGCCCGTCGGCTTCGGCGTGTTGACCTGCGACACCGAGGAACAGGCCCTGGACCGGGCCGGGCTGAAGGGCTCCCAGGAGGACAAGGGCCACGAGGCGGTGACCGCCGCGGTCGCCACCGCGGCAACACTGCGCTCGGTATCCGAACCCTGGCGCTGAGGAGCCCCCGCAACCGCGTAGGGTGGGATCACCATGTCCAAGAAGACGTTCGAGGAGCTCTTCACGGAGCTCCAGCACAAGGCCGCCCACGGCGACCCCGCCACCTCCCGCACCGCCGAACTGGTCGGCAAGGGAGTCCATGCCATCGGCAAGAAGGTCGTCGAGGAGGCAGCCGAGGTCTGGATGGCCGCCGAGTACGAGGGCAAGGACGCGGCCGCCGAGGAGATCTCCCAGCTGCTGTACCACGTCCAGGTGATGATGGTCGCCCGTGGCATCGCCCTGGACGACGTCTACGCCCACCTGTAGGCCCGGGCGGCCGAGCCCGCCACGGGCAACCGCCCCACGCAGTGCCCGCACCGTCAGTCCCGTCACACGAAGGAAGCCGACCTCATGCTGCGCATCGCCGTCCCCAACAAGGGTTCCCTGTCCGGCCCTGCGGCGGACATGCTGCATGAGGCCGGCTACCGGCAGCGCCGGGAGTCCAAGGAACTCAGGACCGTCGATCCGACGAACGAGGTCGAGTTCTTCTACCTCCGCCCCCGCGACATCGCGATCTACGTCTCCTCCGGCCGCCTCGACATCGGCATCACCGGCCGCGACCTGCTGGTCGACTCGGGCGCCAACGCCGAGGAGATCCTCCCGCTCGGCTTCGCCCGCTCCACGTTCCGCTACGCCACCAAGCCCGGCACCGCGGCCGGCGTCGCGGACCTGGGCGGCAGGACGGTCGCCACCTCCTACGAGGGCATCGTCGCCAAGCACCTCGCCGACCAGGGCGTCGACGCCTCCGTCGTGCACCTCGACGGTGCCGTCGAGACCGCCATCGAACTCGGCGTCGCCGAGGTCATCGCGGACGTCGTCGAGACCGGCACCTCGCTGCGCAACGCCGGCCTCGAGGTCATCGGCGAGCCGATCATGAAGTCCGAGGCGATCGTCATCCGGCGCACCGGCGCGAGCGCCGACGCCGCCGAAGATTCAGCCGAGCCGAAGGTCCAGCAGTTCCTGCGCCGGCTCCAGGGCGTCCTGGTCGCCCGGACGTACGTGATGATGGACTACGACTGCCGCGCCGAGCACCTGGAACAGGCCGTCGCCATCACCCCCGGCCTGGAGGGCCCGACCATCTCGCCGCTGCACAACGAGGGCTGGGTCGCCGTCCGCGCCATGGTCCCGGCCGAGGACGCCCAGCGGATCATGGACGACCTGTACGACATCGGGGCGCGGGCCATCCTGACCACGGCCATCCACGCCTGCCGCCTCTGACCGCCGAGGAGGCCGCAGACCCGTGTCCGCCCTGCCCGAACCGCCCGCGCTGCCCGTCACCTTCCGCCCGCACCTCACCCGGGTGATTCTGCTCACTGCCGGAGTGGCGATACTCCTGGTGATAACCGGGGTCGCGCTGGCGCTTGAGCAGCTCGGCCCGGGGGAGCGGCTCACCTTCGTCCTGACCGGGGCGCTGATCTTCTGGGTGCTGGCCCTGCTCGCCCGGGTGAAGGTCGTCGCCGACGAGTCCGGCGTCACCGTCGTCAACATCGCCAGCAGGCGGCGCCTGGACTGGGCGGAGATCCTTCGGGTGAACCTCCGTCCGGGCGATCCCTGGGTCTTCCTCGACCTCAGCGACGGCACCAGCCTGCCCGCGCTCGGCATCCAGCCGGGCATCGCCAAACAGCGCGCCATCGCCGACGCGCACGCGCTGCGGGCGCTCGCCGAGGCCCACGCAGGCCAGGGCCCGGACCGAGATCAGGGCTGACTTCGGGTCGTCCACTCTGCCGCGGCGGCGGGTGTCTTGATTAATCTGGTGGGCGGAGGCGTTTCCGTTGTGCCTCCGCCCCTGCTGCGCCGCCCGGTGCACAGGGGTTCCTGCTACCCGAGGAGTGACCCCCTCCGGCGATGGACGGATCGTCCTGTAGTACCTGCGCCGCCCCCTCCCGACATACCGCGGAGGCGGCGGCATCATGACCACCCCCCTGCTGCTCCTCGCAGCCGCATTCCTGCTGATCCTCGCCAATGGCTTCTTCGTGGCGGCCGAATTCGGCCTGGTGACGGTCGAGCGGCCGGACGCCGAGAAGGCCGCGGCCGAGGGCGACAGACGCGCCCACCGGGTCGTCGAGTCGCTCAAGGAGCTGTCCTTCCAGCTCTCCGGCACCCAGCTCGGCATCACCATCACCTCCCTGGTCGTCGGCATGCTCGCCGAACCGGCCCTGGCCCGGCTGCTGAGCGGCCCGGTCACCGCGACCGGCATCCCCGACGGCGCCGTCTCCGGCGTCGCCGTGGTCGTCGGCATGCTGCTCGCCTCCGCGGTCCAGATGGTGATCGGCGAACTCGTACCGAAGAACTGGGCGGTGTCCAAACCGCTGCAGGTCGCGCGCTTCGTCGCGGGCCCGCAGTACCGCTTCGCCCGGCTGCTGCGCCCGGTGATCGCCTCGCTGAACGCGGTCGCCAACCGGCTGGTGCGCGCCCTGGGCGTCGAACCCGCCGAGGAGCTGGCCTCCGCCCGCACCCCCGGCGAACTCGTCTCCCTGGCCCGGCACTCCGCCCGGGCGGGCGCCCTGGAACAGGACACGGCCGACCTGTTCGTACGGACCCTGTCGCTGGGCGGGCTGACCGCGCAGCACGTCATGACCCCGCGGGTGAAGGTCAGCGCGCTCCAGTCCTCGGCCACCGCCGAGGACGTCGTCAACCTCACCCGGGCCACCGGCCTCTCCCGCTTCCCCGTCTACCGGGAGAAGATCGACGAGATCGTCGGCATGGCCCACCTCAAGGACGCCCTGGCGGTCCCGCCGCAGGAGCGACTGCGCACCCCGGTCGGCCGGATCGCCCACAAGGCGCTGCTGGTCCCGGAGACCCTGCCCGTCCAGCCGCTGCTCGCCCGGCTGCGCAGCGAGCAGCCCATCGCCGTCGTCGTCGACGAGTACGGCGGCACGGCGGGCGTGGTGACCCTGGAGGACATCGTCGAGGAGCTCGTCGGCGAGGTCCGCGACGAGCACGACGGCCAGGACCTTCCCGAACTCGCCGCCGCCCCGCCCGAGGACGGCAGGCCGGCCTGGGACGCCGACGGCAGCTGCCGCGTCGACGTCCTGCGGCGGATAGGACTCGACGTGCCCGAGGGGCCGTACGAGACCGTCGCGGGCCTGGTCGCCGATCTGCTCGGCCGTATCCCGGCACCGGGCGACCGGGCCGAGCTGCCCGGCTGGCGGCTGTCGGTGCGCCAGGTCGGCCACTACCGGGCGGAACGGGTCCGGCTGGTGCGCACCGCCCCCGTGGCCCCGGTCGCGGAGGCGGTCCGATGAGCGTGCTGCAACTCGTCCTCGCCGCGCTGCTGGTGCTCGCCAACGGATTCTTCGTGGGCGCCGAGTTCGCGCTGATCTCCGTGCGCCGCAGCCAGATCGAACCGCTCGGCAGCGCGCGGGCCCGCCAGGTGCTCTACGGTCTGGAGCACCTGCCGCAGATGATGGCCGCCGCCCAGTTCGGCATCACGGTCTGCTCGCTGACCCTGGGCGCGGTCGCCGAGCCCACCGTGGCGCGGCTGCTGGAGCCGGCCTTCGAATGGCTCCACCTTCCGCACGGCATGATCCATCCGCTCGGTTACGTCGTCGCCCTCGCCGCGGTGGTCTTCAGCCACCTGGTGATCGGCGAGATGGTGCCGAAGAACCTGGCGATGGCGGCACCGGAGAAGGCCGCGCTGTGGCTCAGCCCCGGTCTGGTCGCCTTCGCCCGGGTGTGCCGGCCGATCACCGTGGCGCTCGGCGCCTGCGCCCAGGGCATCCTGCGGCTGTTCCACGTCGAGCCCAAGGACGAGGTCGAGGCCGTCTTCACCAGCGTGCAGCTGGGCCGGCTGGTGGAGGACTCGGGGCAGGCCGGTCTGCTCGGCCCCGAGGAGCAGGAGCGCCTGGAGGACGCGCTGGAGCTGGGCCTGCGCCCGGTCACCGATGTGCTCCTGCGACGCGAGTCGCTGGTGACGGTGCCCCCGTCGGTCACACCCGGGCAGATCGTCCGGCTCACCGCGCGGACCGGATTCTCCCGCTTCCCGGTCGCCGCGGAGACCGGCGCCTTCATGGGCTATCTGCATGTGAAGGACGTACTCGACCTGGAGGAGTCCGACCGGGCCGTGCCGCAGCAGGTGTGGCGGCCGATGACCACGCTCAGGGCCGAACTGCCGCTGGACGACGCGCTCACGGTGATGCGGCGGGCCGCCACCCATCTGGCCCAGGTGGCCGACGCGTCGGGCCGGATCCTCGGCCTGGTCGCGCTGGAGGACGTACTGGAGCTGCTGGTCGGCGAGGTACGGGATCCCGCGCACCGGCAGGCCGCCGTGCCGAAGGTGGCGGAGCCGCGGGTGAGCGGGGAACCGGAGGGCGCGCTGGCCGGCTGAGCCGGACCCGCGCCGGGCCGCGGGATCCGTGGGTCACATGGCCGACGGATCCTGCGGCCCGCGCCCCGACAGCACCTCCCCGTACGCCTGCATCAGGTCGGGCAGCCGGAGCGTCGCCAGATCGTCCCGGGTCAGCGTGCCGGGGTAGCCCGACAGCCGCAGATCCCGGTAGGCGCAGCTCTTCTCGTACAGGGTCCGCAGGAACCGCCCGTTGCCCAGCTCGTCGATCCACCCCTGGTCGACCACGTGCCCGGCGATGGACCGCAGCTCCTCCAGCGCCTCCTCGTCCCACCCGTCCCCGTTCTCCGCGGCCAGCACCTCGCCGATCGCGGTGAGTTCGAGCGGCCGGTACGAGGGGAAGTCGACGCGGCTGGTGAAGCGGGACGAAAGACCGGGGTTGGCGGCCAGCAGGCGGTCCATGCCCTCGGGGTAGCCGGCCAGGATCACCACCAGGTGGTCCCGGTTGTCCTCCGCCCGCTTGAGCAGCACCTGGAGGGCCTCGTCGCCGTAGGCGTCACCCTTGCCGTAGCCGGAGTTGGACAGCGAGTACGCCTCGTCCACGAACAGGACGCCGCCGATCGCGGAGTCGATCAGCTCGTTGGCCTTCACGGCCGTCTGGCCCAGGTACTCGCCGACCAGGTCGGCCCGCTGTGCCTCCACGAGGTGGTCGCCGCCGAGCAGCCCGAGGGCGTAGAAGACGCGGCCGAGGATACGGGCGACGGTGGTCTTGCCGGTGCCCGAGGGACCGGAGAAGACGAAGTGGCGTTTCGGCGGCTGGACCGGCAGCCCCTGGCCGGCCCGCAGCCGTGCCATGTTCAACTGTGCCGACAACGCCTTGACCTGGCGCTTCACCGGTTCCAGCCCGACCATGCGCTCCAGCTCGGCGAGCGCCTCCTCCAACAGGGCGGGGTCGGTGGGCCCCGTGGGCAGCGGCGCCGACGGCACCCCGGTCTTCTCGCGCACCGCCGGATCGGCCACCGACGGCAGCGGGCCG
This sequence comes from Streptomyces shenzhenensis, assembly GCF_003688995.1. Taxonomy (GTDB): domain Bacteria; phylum Actinomycetota; class Actinomycetes; order Streptomycetales; family Streptomycetaceae; genus Streptomyces; species Streptomyces shenzhenensis_A. The sequence continues at coordinate 407,874 of NZ_PENI01000003.1, forward strand.
GCCGGCGGCAGGTCGGGCTCGGTGAACCGCAGGTCGCGGCCCTCGGTGCCGAAGAGCGGGTCGAGCATGTCCGGGCCGTCCACGCTGTCCTGTCCGGCCCCGGTGAGCATGATCGCCGCGAGGTCCGCGGCGTCGTCGTACCCGTCGCCCTCGGCGATCGCGGCGAGCCGGGCCGAGGTGTCCATGAAGGCGGGATCGACCCGGTGCACGGCCCGGTACAGGGGGAGCGCGGCGGCGCTGCGGCCCGTGCCCTCGTGGGCCCGGGCCAGCCAGTAGCGCAGCTCCTTGCGTTGCGGCTGCTCGCTGCGGCAGCGCATCAGCGCCGCCGACAGCAGCGGTTCCGCCTGGCCGTACATCTCCAGCCGGACCCGGGCCATGCCGCCGAACAGGCCCGCCTCGATGCCGAGCATGGCGTCGTCGAGCAGCGAGTCGGTGTGCCGGACGAGCTGGTCCCAGTCCTTGACGAGATAGGCGCGGCACGCGTGCAGAAAGCGGACCTGCGGGTCCGTGTCCACGGGCGGCAGGCCGGCCAGCGCCCGGTCCAGCTCCGGCACATGGCGGCCGTCGAGCCAGTGCGAGGAGTGCGCGAGCAGCAGATCGCGCGGGCTCTCCAGCACCGGCTGCACCCACCAGCCCAACCAGTACCAGGAGTTGAGGGTGCGGCGGTGCCGGGACCGTTGCTCGCCGAAGCGGTCCCGGTGCCGGAACATCCGCAGCAGCGCGGTCGTCGTGTCGACGCGCAGCGCGTGCAGCCCGAGCCAGGCGTCCGCCATCCCGGGGTCCATCCGCACCGCGGTGCGGAACTCCTCCTCCGCCTGTGGATAGGCGCCCACCGTGTAGGCGTCCACGCCTCGCAGCCAGGCGAGGTCGGCCGGGGCCTCGGGGCCCTGCGTGCCGAAGTCCATCACGTCCCCCACAAACCGTGCCCCCGTTGGTTCACCGCCGGGCGGCTGCCCGGCGGCCGCCTCTGGTCGAACCGCTGTGCCGCGGACCGGAGTTGCAGGTGCGCGAAGCAGCCGTTCGTAGGTCGCACCAGGGGCATCGTACCCGCGCGTCGGGCGCGCGCCGAAGGGTGCCGCACAGGGCGTTTGACGAGGTGGGAGCAGATGGGGCGCACTCGGTTCGGTGACCGAGGGTGAGCGAATCGCCGCGCTGGGCGTCCGAAGGGCGGGCTCCGGGCAGAACGAAGCCCCCGATCACGGGGGAACAACCGGGGGCTTCGCGTCTGCGGGCGGCTCCGAATGGCCGCACATTGAGAACGTAAGACCTGTACGGCCCCCGGGTCAAGCCGAGTTGAGGCACTCGGAGAAGTTCTTATGCAGGGGCCTTCACAAGTTCAGCACACAGCGGATGGTTCCTCACCGAGCGTGACATTCCGCTCGGATCAGCGGGTCGCGGCGGGCCCCGGGAGCACCTCGTACCCCTTCTGTGACTGGAGCACCAGCAGGTCGGCATGGGGGCGCGAGGGGTCCCCGGCGAAGTGCCGGCGCTCCGCCTCGACCCAGTCGGCCCAGAACTCCCGCTGCGCGCGCCCGTCCCGTCGGCGCCCGCGCGTCCAGGACTCCTCGCGCGGCAGCTCCATCCACAGCAGCCGTGCCAGATACGGCCGCAGCGCCCGGCGGCCCGCCCCGACGCCCTCGACGAGGACCACGGGCGCGGGCTGCAGCGGGCGGGGCGGGCCGAAGGAGCGCGCCCGCCAGTCGTAGGGCGCGTACGCCGCGCTCTCGCCCCGGGCCAGCGGCTCGATCACCTGGGTCAGCAGCCGTCCGGTCCAGCCGAACAGCGCGTCGTGGCTGGCGATGTCGTCGAGGTGCAGCACCGGTGCCCCGCCCAGGGCGGCGGCCAGTTCCCCCGCGAACGTGGACTTTCCCGAGCCGGCGTGGCCGTCGACGCCGATCAGCCGGACCGGACCGCAGGAGGGCGGAAGACCACACAGCCGGGAGACGAGCTCGTGAATGACGGTTCCTGGAGACAAGAGAGAGGGGGGCGCTTTTCGGAATCATGCTAGCCGCGCCCGCGGCGGGCCGTTCCCGGTGGGTGCGTCAGTGGACGAGACCAATATTGCCGGGTGTGGCATGGGCCGAAGTGCTGGCAGGGGCATGCCGCCTGATCCATAGTTGGCGCACAACCGCACGGCGATCGAGCCGACGGGCGGCACTGCCCGGAGCCGGACCGCCGTGGACCGGACCCGTCCCGACTCGGACACCTGGGGGTACTTCCGCCCATGAACAGAGCCGAACAGCCCTCCCGCAGAACCGTCCTGGCCGCCGCGGTCGCCGCGGCGGCGGCCTCCGGCACCGTGGTCTCCGGCACGGGGCCGGCGGCCGCCGTGACCGGCTCCGACGCCGACGAACCGGAACCCGCCCGCACCGTGGACAACCGCGCCTGGACCACGTACACCGACTGGCGCTCCGGCGCCGCCGAGGGCGTCAGAGCCGTCGCGGGCCGCCGCTCCGGCGTGGTGATTGCCGCCCCCGCGGGCACCACCGACTACACGGACCCGCACACCGGCACCACCGCCGCCTGGGAGTACGCCACCTGGACCTCCCCGGTCCACTGCCTGGCTGTCCCGTCCACCGAGGCGATCGCCTCCTGGAACGCGCACACCCCGGACGGCACCTGGATCCAGATCGAGCTGCGCGGGACGTACTCCGACGGCATGGACACCCCCTGGTACGTGATGGGCCGCTGGGCGGCCGGCGACCAGGACATCAGACGGACCTCCGTGGACGGCCAGTCCGACGGCAGGAGCAGCGTCTGGACGGACACCCTCGCCGTCGATGACGCCGCCACGGGCCTGCGTCTGGTGTCGTACCGGCTGCGGCTCACCCTCTACCGCAGGCCCGGCTCGCGGCTGACCCCCGTCGTCCGGCGGCTCGGCGCGATGGGCTCCGCCGTCCCCGACCGCTTCACCGTCCCGGCCGCCGCACCGTGCCTCGCCGGGGAACTGATCGTCCCGCGGTACTCGCAGGAGGTGCACGCGGGCCAGTACCCGGAGTACGACAACGGCGGCGAGGCCTGGTGCAGCCCCACCTCCACGCAGATGATCATCGAGTACTGGGGCGGCCGGCTCACCCCCGAGCAACTGTCCTGGGTCGACCCGAGCTATGCCGACCCGCAGGTGGACCACGCCGCCCGGTTCACCTACGACCACCAGTACCGGGGCTGCGGCAACTGGCCGTTCAACGCCGCCTACGCGGCCACGTTCCGGGGTCTGCAGGCCGTGGTCACCCGGCTCGGCTCGCTCACCGACCTGGAGCGGCTGATCGCGGCCGGCATCCCGGCCATAACGTCCCAGTCGTTCCTCAGGACCGAGCTGACCGGAGCCGGGTACGGCACCTCCGGGCATCTGATGACGGTGATCGGCTTCACCGCCGAGGGCGATGTGATCGCCAACGACCCGGCCTCGCCGAGCAACGAGGCGGTGCGCCGCGTCTATCTCCGGCGGGAGTGGGAGAACATCTGGCTCAGGACCAAGCGGTACAACGCCGGCGGCGCGGTGGTCTCGGGCACCGGCGGCGTCTGCTACCTCTTCTTCCCGGTGCGTCCGACGCCGCGCCAGCGCAGGGCGCTCGCGGCGGTGGGCGTGCGCTGAACCGGACGGGCTGTACCGCCCCCGGGGCGCCGGGGGCGTGCGCCTGTGACCAACCTCTCCGCCGTACGGGCCGCGGGCGGTGGCATGGTGGACAGCACGGTGGGGGGATCCACCAGCACAGCCGACCCCAGTGAGACGCCATGACCGCACACTCAGCAGCCGCCGCCCGCACCCGCACCGGCGGCCCCCGGGACGACGGACCGAAGCTCGTCGAGCATGTCCTGGGCTGGACCCTGGTCGCGGTTGTGGCGATGCTCGTGACACAGCTGGGGCTGCTGTGACGTTCTGACATACTGCGGATGTCCCGCAGCCCGTTGAGACCAGGGTCCGAATTGCACATCGACCAAGAGCCCGCCGTCGTCCGGCCGCGGGCGCGCGGCACCGAGCGCTCGCTGGCGCGTCGTGCCGAACTCATCGCCATCGGGCGGAAGTTGTTCGCCGACACTTCCTACGACGCGCTCTCCATGGACGACATCGCCCGGCAGGCACATGTCGCCAAGGGGCTGATCTACTACTACTTCCGGTCGAAGCGCGGCTACTACCTGGCGATCATCGAGGACTCCGTCGCCGACCTGGTCACCTACGCCGCGAGCGGCCTGGAACTGCCGGCCGTGGACCGCGTGCACCGCACCGTCGACAGCTATCTGCGCTACGCCGAGCACCACCAGGCCGCCTACCGCACCATCGTCAGCGGCGGCGTCGGCTTCGACGCCGAGGTGCACGCCATCCGGGACGGCGTGCGCGAGGCGATCGTCACGACCCTCGCGGAGGGCGCCTACGGCCGCCGGGACATCGCGCCGCTGGCCCGCATGGGGCTGCTCGCCTGGGTGTGCAGCGTCGAGGGCGCCACCCTCGACTGGATCGCCCGCCCCGAGCTGTCCCGCGACACCATGTGCCAGCTGCTGGTGAAGACGCTCGGCGGCGCCCTGCGCGCCATCGAGGAGCTGGACCCCGCCCATCCGGCGCCGCCGCCCGCCCGCCGCGACGGCTGAGGCGGGACGCGGCCTCCGCGGCCCCGCCCCGCTCGTTGCGCCGTGGCTAGTCGATGGCCTTGATCAGCTCGCCGTTCGAGGTGTCCCCGCTCAGCTCCCAGAAGAAGGTGCCGCCCAGGCCCTGCTGGTTCTTGTACGTCATCTTGGTGGCGATGGTCGACGGGGTGTCGTAGCTCCACCAGTCGTTGCCGCACTTGGCGTACGCGGTGCCGCCCACCGTGCCGGTCGCCGGGCACTTGGTCCTGAGCACCTTGTAGTCGTCGATGCCCTGTTCATAGGTCCCGGCCGCCGGGCCGGTGGCCGTGCCGCCCGGGGCGTCCTGGGTGACGCCGGTCCAGCCGCGGCCGTAGAAGCCGATGCCGAGCAGCAGCTTGGCGGCCGGGATGCCGAGGCCGGTCAGCTTCGTGATGGTCGCCGAGGTGTGGAAGTCGGCCTTCGGGATGCCGGAGTAGGAGGTCAGCGGCGAGTGCGGGGCCGTCGGACCGGTCGCGTCCCAGGCGCCGAAGAAGTCGTACGTCATCGGGTTGTACCAGTCGACGTACTGTGCGGCGCCCGCGTAGTCCGCCGCGTCGATCTTGCCCCCGCTCGTGGCGTCGGCGGTGATCGCCGCGGTCACCAGGCTGCTTGAGCCGAACTTCGCGCGCAGCGCCGCCATGACGTTCCGGAACGCGTCCCGGCCGCTGCTGTCGCAGGTGTTGCCGCAGGCGTTCGGATACTCCCAGTCGATGTCGATGCCGTCGAAGACGCCCGCCCACTGGGAGTTGTTCACCAGGTCGTAGCAGGACTGGGCGAACGCGGCGGGGTTCTGCGCGGCCTCGCCGAAGCCGCCGGACCAGGTCCAGCCGCCGAAGGACCACAGGATCTTCAGGTCCGGGTGCTTCTGCTTCAGCTTGAGCAACTGGTTGAAGTTGCCGCGCAGCGGCTGGTCCCAGGTGTCCGCGACGCCGTCCACGGACTCCGCCGCCGTGTAGGCGCGGTCGGTCGCGGCGTAGGAGTCGCCCATCGCGCACTTGCCGCCGGTGACGTTGCCGAAGGCGTAGTTGATGTGGGTCAGCTTGGCGGCCGAGCCGGAGGTCTCGATGTTGTTGACGTAGTACTTGCGGTCGTAGGTGCCCCATTCGGTGAAGTAGCCGACGACCTTGGAGCCTGCTGCGGTCGCCTCGGGCGCGGTGGGGGACGCGGCCGTGGCGGTGCTCGCGCCGGCCAGCAGCCCGGCGCCGAGGACGGCGCAACACGCGGCGGACAGCAGCGCCCGCAGCGGGCGGCGGGGACGGTGGGACGTGTGCATCGGTGTGTCTCCTCGTGGGGGAGAGGGGAACGCGCGCCGATTGGCATGAACGCGATCGGGCGTTGAAGCGAGAGGTTAGGAGGACTAGACCACTCGGGTCAATGGTTCGGACCAATTTCGGAGGGTCGGAGCCGGCGCGATGTTTTCTGAAGTAAGCGGTCGTTAACTGGTGACTGAAGGGTGCCGATCGGGCATACTCACAGCGCACAGCCGCTGGTCAGCTGCTTCCGCGACCCGGGAGCACGGACCTCGGCCGGAACCGGAAGGACCAGGCGGCGCCGCCCCACCCAAGGCGTACGTCCGCCGATGTGCCCGACACAGGGAGGAGACCGCCGAGATGTCCGACCGCGCCCCTCAGCCGGTGGAGCGTCAGCTGCCCACGGACGAGGCCAGGGATCTGATCGCGCTCGTCCGCGAGATCGCGCACCGCGAGATCGCCCCGCGGGCGGCCGAGGAGGAGGAGGACGCCGGACGCTTCCCGCGCGAGGTCTTCACCCTGCTCTCCGAGTCCGGTCTGCTCGGCCTGCCCTACGACGCCGAGTACGGCGGCGGCGACCAGCCGTACGAGGTCTACCTCCAGGTCCTGGAGGAGCTGGCCGCGGCCCGGCTCACCGTCGGCCTCGGGGTCAGCGTGCACACCCTGGCCTGCTTCGCGCTCGCCGCCCGCGGCACCAAGGAGCAGCAGGCCGAGTATCTGCCCGCCATGCTCGGCGGCGGACTGCTCGGCGCCTACTGCCTCTCCGAGCCGTCCTCCGGCTCGGACGCCGCCTCCCTGCGCACGAAGGCGGTGCGCGACGACGGGGGCACCTCCCGCGCGAGCGGAGCCGAGCGTGGCGGGGACTGGGTGATCAACGGCACCAAGGCGTGGATCACCCACGGCGGGGTCGCCGACTTCTACACGGTGCTGGCCCGCACGGGCGAGGAAGGCCCGCGCGGGATCTCCGCCTTCCTGGTGCCCGGCGACGCCGAGGGCCTGAGCGCGGCGCCCCCGGAGAAGAAGATGGGCATGAAGGGCTCGCCCACCGCGCAGGTCCATTTCGACGGCGTACGCGTGTCCGACGAGCGGCGGATCGGCGAGGAGGGCCAGGGCTTCGGCATCGCGCTGTCCGCGCTCGACTCCGGGCGGCTCGGCATCGCGGCCTGTGCGATCGGCCTGGCTCAGGCGGCGCTGGACGAGGCTGTCGCCTATGCCGCCGGCCGCAGGCAGTTCGGGCGGCCGGTCTCCGACTTCCAGGGGCTGCGCTTCATGCTCGCCGACATGGCCACCCAGATCGAGGCGGGCCGGGCGCTGTATCTGACCGCCGCCCGGCTGCGCGACGCGGGGCGCCCGTTCGCCAAGCAGGCGGCCATGGCCAAGCTGCACTGCACCGACACCGCGATGCGGGTGACCACCGACGCCGTACAGGTCCTCGGCGGGTACGGCTACACCGCCGACTTCCCGGTCGAGCGCTACATGCGCGAGGCCAAGGTCCTGCAGATCGTCGAGGGCACCAACCAGATCCAGCGGATGGTCATCGCCCGTCACCTCGCGGGGCCCGAGAGTCACTGATCCGGCCCAGGACGCCCGGCAGGGCCGCCAGCCGCACCCACTCCGGGTCGTCGCGGCCCGGCAGGGTGCGGCCCCGGTCGGCCCAGGAGCGCAGCAGATCGCGGTAGATGGGCGGGTCCTGGGGCGGCAGCGGGCGAACCGATTCTGCGGGCCGTTGGACGAAGAGCCGGAGCTGCCGGCCGGCCGTCGATTGCGTGCGGGACATGTCTGGGCAACGCGGACGCGGCCGGGCAGGTCACCGGGCGCCCGATTCGAGCGTGAGTTCAACCGCGTCCGGCCCGGCCCCTCTCCAGCGGACTGACGTACCGTCAGCTCCCCTGTTCCCAGGGGGATGCCACGACCGACGCCCGCGCTGCCCGACGCCACCGCGGTCCGGGTCACCGTCCCCGCCGCCGACGGCAAGTCCGGTTGGGCGGATCGCCTGCCGGGTGCCCCCGGACGTCATGTCCTGTACGTGCGAGGGGAGTTGGCCGCACCCGGCGAGCCCGGCCGGGCGCATGCAGTTGGAGGTCGGTGTCGCGCTGCCGGGTGAGAGTGGCCGTCTGCGGCGGCATGGCGCGGCCCGACGCGCCTGTCGCGCCTGGGCGGTCGACGGACTGCCCCGCGCACCGCTGATCGAGGCCGGTTCGACCGGTCGGCCGGGCTGTGGCCGCAGGAGGCGGCCGAACCCGTGCTCACCCGGGGTCGCCTCGGGACGGCGCGGGCTGCCGGATCCGGCGCGCATCGCCTGCCGGCGGCTGTGCTCCGGGGATGTCGCCCGTCCGGCGGACCCGCCCGCACTGATCCTGCACCACGACTCCTGCACCATGACAGATCGCGCGCCCTGGTGCAGGGCGGTCACCGGGACCGAACGAGCCGGCTCAGGCGGCGGCCTGGCTGTGCATCGTCGGCATGTGCATCGGGCGCGAGCCCGGGCCGCCGACGTGCGAGAAGGGCTGCGTGCGCCAGTTCAGCCCCTGGGGCAGCGTGAGCAGCAGAGCGGTGTCCTGCCCCTGGGGCGTGAACGACTCGTCCGCGGAGCGGGCCTCGGCGGCCGACCGGCCGGTGCCCGCGCACACCGTGAGACCGAAGGGGTTCCACGGCGAGGCGCACAGCGCGTGCTCCGGCAGGACGTCCTCGTCCGCCAGCAGGGCGATGGGCTGCGCGCAGTCCGGGCAGATCACCCGGTACATCTCGAAGGTGTCGTAGGTGTCGAGTTCCTCGCTGTCGTAGGCGTCGGATTCGACGCCCTCCGGCTGCGGTTCGACCACCGGGTGCTGCCGCTTGGACGCGGTACGACCAGGGCGCTTAAGACTCTGCATGGGATTCTCCCCCTCGGGCTGGGCCGTGAAGGCGCTGCGGCCTCGACCACAGCAAGCACTTCCCGTCCGCTCTCGGCGGTAATCACGAGAACATCACAGAGCCCACCCGGCGGGTGTGTCGTTCGTCACATGCCGTTCGCAGGTGCCCGGTGCGGCGCATTTGTCCCTCCGTGGACCCGTGGCCGGCTCTCCGGGAGATCACAAACCGGCTATGACCTGGGTTGCCCGGGTATCCGAGGAGATCAAGTGCACTGTAGGTTTTGGCGCCATGGAGGAGCTGGACCGTCAGATCGTGCAGCTGCTCGTCAAGGACGGGCGGATGAGCTACACCGACCTGGGCAAGGCCACGGGCCTGTCCACATCGGCCGTGCACCAGCGGGTGCGCCGGCTGGAACAGCGCGGCGTCATCCGCGGCTATGCCGCGGTCGTCGACCCCGAGGCCGTGGGGCTGCCCATGACCGCCTTCATCTCCGTGAAACCGTTCGACCCGAGCGCGCCCGACGACATCGCGGACCGCCTCGCCGGCGTTCCCGAGATCGAGGCCTGCCACAGCGTCGCCGGCGACGAGAACTACATCCTCAAGGTGCGCGTGGCCACACCGCACGAACTGGAGGAGCTGCTGGCCCGGCTGCGGACGCTGGCGGGCGTGTCCACGCGCACCACGGTGGTGCTGTCGACGCCCTACGAGGCCAGGCCGCCGCGGATCTGAACCACCGCGCCCCGGCCCCGGCGCGCTGCCGACCGGCCAGTCGGTCACCTACACCTTCCCGCTGGGCCGCATGGAAGCGGTCGGCCTGGCCCGACCGGGAGGCCGCCTCCGGGGACCGTGGAACCCTCGGGTGCGGCTGGGGGGCGTCGGTACGCTCCGACGAGGCCCCGAGTTCTGAACCACCGCGCCCCGGCCCGGCGCGCCGCCGACCGGCCAGTCGGTCACCCGCACCTTCCCGCTGGGCCGCATGGAAGCGGTCGGCCTGATCTGACCCGGGGGAAGCAGCCTCCAGGGACCGGGTGCGGCTGGGGGGCGTCGGTACGCTCCGACGAGGCCCCGAGTTCTGAACCACCGCGCCCCGGCCCGGCGCGCCGCCGACCGGCGCGTCGGTCACCCGCACCTTCCCGCTGCCGCCGCATGGAAGCGGTCGGCCTGATCCGACCGGGAAGCAGCCGGGGCCGTGGAACCCTCGGGTGCGGCTGGGGGGCGTCGGTACGCTCCGACGAGGCCCCGAGTTCTGAACCACCGCGCCTCGGACCTGGCGCGCTGTCGACCGGCCAGTCGGTCACCCGCACCTTCCCGCTGGGCTGCATGGAAGCGGTGGGCCTGATCCGACCGGGAGGCCGCCTCCAGGGACCGCGGAACCCTCGGGCGCGGCTGGGGGTCGCCGGTGCGCTCCGACGAGGCCTTGAGTTCTGAACCATCGTGCCCCGGACCCGGCGCGCCGCCGACCGGCCAGTCGGTCACCCGCACCTTCCCGCTGGGCCGCATGGAAGCGGTCGGCCTGATCCGACCGGGAGGCCGCCTCCAGGGGCCGCGGAACCCTCGGGCGCGGCTGGGGGTCGCCGGTACGCCCCGGCGCCGCCCCGAGTGCCGTGCGGCCGGTGCCGCGGGAGAGACTGTGGGGCATGAACGAGCGCCCCGCCGACCCGAAGACCGTTCTCCTGCGCCGCGGAGAAGTGCACAGCCCCGCCGACCCCTTCGCGACCGCGATGGTCGTGGAGCGCGGCCAGGTGGCCTGGGTCGGTTCCGAGGGCGCCGCCGACGCCTTCGCGGACGGCGTCGACGAGGTGGTCGACCTGGACGGCGCCCTGGTCACCCCGGCCTTCACCGACGCCCATGTGCACACCACCGCCACCGGCCTGGCCCGCACCGGCCTCGACCTGTCCGCCGCCCCCACCCGCGAGGCCGCGCTGGACCTCGTCCGGGACTTCGCCGCCGCCCGTCCCGGCGACCGGGTGCTGCTCGGGCACGGCTGGGACGCCGCCCGCTGGCCCGGCGGCCGGCCCCCGACCCGCGCGGAGCTGGACGAGGCCACCGGCGGGCGCCCGCTGTACCTCTCCCGCATCGACGTCCACTCGGCCGTCGTGACCACCGCCCTGCTGGACCTCCTGCCCGACGCGGTCGCGCGCGAGGACGCGCCGCTCACCGGCGACGACCACCACGCCGTACGGGCCGCCGCGTTCGCGGCCGTGACCCCCGCCCAGCGGGCCGAGGCGCAGCGGGCCGCCCTCGCGCACGCCGCCTCCCTCGGCATCGGCACCCTCCACGAGTGCGGCGGCCCGCGGATCTCCTCCGAGGAGGACTTCACCGGCCTGCTGCGGCTCGCCGCGCACGAGCCGGGCCCGCGCGTCGTCGGCTACTGGGCCGAACAGTCCGACGAGGGCGTCGCGAAGGCCCGGGAGCTCGGCGCGCTCGGCGCCGCGGGCGACCTGTTCGTGGACGGCTCCCTCGGCTCCCACACCGCCTGCCTGCACCAGCCCTACGCCGACGCCGACCACACCGGCGCCGCCTACCTCGACGCCGCGGCGGTCACCGCGCATGTGATCGCCTGCACCGAGGCGGGAATCCAGGCGGGCTTCCACGCCATCGGGGACGCCGCCGTGACGGCCGTGACCGAGGGCGTGCGGGCCGCCGCCGACAAGATCGGCCTCACCCGCGTCCGCGCCGCCCGGCACCGGGTGGAACACGCCGAACTGCTCACCCCCGAGACCATCGCCGCCTTCGCCGACCTGGGCCTGACCGCCTCCGTCCAGCCCGCCTTCGACGCGCTGTGGGGCGGCGCGGACGGCATGTACGCGCGGCGGCTCGGCCCCGAGCGGGCCCGTGCGCTCAACCCGTTCGCGGCCCTGCTGCGCGCGGGCGTCCCGCTCGCCCTCGGCTCCGACAGCCCCGTCACACCGCTCGACCCCTGGGGCACGGTCCGCGCGGCGGCCTTCCACCGCACGCCCGAGCACCGGATCTCGGTGCGCGCCGCGTTCACCGCGCACACGCGCGGCGGCTGGCGGGCCGTCGGCCGGGACGACGCGGGCGTCCTGGTGCCCGGCGCGCCCGCCGACTACGCGGTGTGGCGCACCGACGAGCTCGTCGTCCAGGCCCCCGACGACCGCGTAGCGCGCTGGTCGACCGACCCACGCTCGGGCACCCCGGGTCTGCCCGACCTGACCCCCGGCCACGACCTGCCGGTCTGTCTGCGCACCGTGGTGGGCGGACGGACGGTGTTCGTACGGCCGAGCGAGTGATCTCCTGGGGCGGCGTGGCGGCGCTGATCGCCCGCCGCCCCGCGGCGCGACCTGCGCATCCTCCGCATCGGGCCGCGGAAAGGCGGGTGTCGACGCAGGTCAGACCGCTGTTGACAGCCTGCGGCCGGGGGCCGGTAGGTTCGGCCGAGTCCACCACCGGACGCCCGACCGGGGAGCTTCCGTGCACGCGTCGCAGCGCCGCTGGGTCAGGGACGGTGTGCCGCACCGGGGCACCGTCGCTGGGAACCAGGCTCAGCACTCGCGCCGGCGAGGGAACGTTCCGGCCGGTCGGGGAGGTGCGACCCGGGTGGGGCCCGGACGCTCAGTAGACAACGGCTTTCGGTCGACCCGCAGCCAGCGGGTCCCAGGTCGGCCCGAAGGGCGCCGGGCCCCCATCCGCAGCGGCACATCCGCGCCGGTCGCGCACTCTTACCCCGCTCTTGCGGAATCGACACCGCCATACCAACGAGGCGGCACGTCACCGCAGGCCGTGGCCACTATGGTGGACGCCAGCGGACGACATGAAGGGGCAGCAGTGAACGACGGCGACGGGACCCCCGCGGCACAGGCCGGGGTACGGCAGTTCGGTCCGCTCGGTACGGCCTTGGTGATCATCCCGACCTACAACGAGGCGGAGAACATCAAGGCGATCGTCGGCCGGGTACGCAAGGCCGTTCCCGAGGCGCATGTGCTGGTGGCGGACGACAACAGTCCCGACGGCACGGGCAAGCTCGCCGACGAACTGGCCGTGGCGGACGACCACGTCCAGGTGCTGCACCGCAAGGGCAAGGAGGGCCTGGGCGCCGCCTACCTCGCGGGCTTCCGCTGGGGCCTGGAGCACGACTACGGCGTACTGATCGAGATGGACGCCGACGGCTCCCACCAGCCCGAGGAACTGCCCCGTCTGCTGACCGCGCTCAAGGGCGCCGACCTGGTGCTCGGCTCCCGCTGGGTGCCCGGCGGCCGGGTGGTGAACTGGCCCAAGAGCCGGGAGTACATCTCCCGCGGCGGCAGCCTCTACTCGCGGCTCGCCCTCGACCTGCCGCTGCGCGACATCACCGGCGGCTACCGCGCCTTCCGCCGCGAGACCCTCGAGGGCCTCGGCCTGGGCGAGGTCGCCTCGCAGGGCTACTGCTTCCAGGTCGACCTCGCCCGCCGTGCCGTCAAGGCGGGCTTCCATGTCGTCGAGGTGCCCATCACCTTCGTCGAGCGGGAACTGGGCGACTCCAAGATGAGCCGCGACATCCTCGTGGAGGCGCTGTGGCGGGTCACGGCGTGGGGCGTGGGCGAGCGGGTCGGCAAGATCGCGGGCAAGGACAAGCCGGGCCCGGAGCGTTGACCGTCCCCCTTATCCCGCACTGAGCCGGGCCCAGGCACACTGGGAGCATGACGACTGGCGCTCCGACCCCTCCGCAACCGACCCGGCCCCGGCGTTCCCGGCTGCGCCGGTACCTTCCGTTGGGCATCGCCGTCTGGCTCGTGCTGGAGATCTGGCTGCTGACCCAGGTCGCCGGCGCGGCGGGCGGGCTCACGGTGTTCCTGCTCCTGGTGGCCGGCGCCGTGGCCGGTTCGGTGGTCATCAAGCGGGCGGGCCGCCGCGCCTTCCGGAGCCTGAACGAGGCGCTGCAGCGCGGTGTCCCCCCGGAGCGCGGCGGCGGCAACGGCCTGATGATGCTCGGCGGTCTGCTCCTGATGATCCCGGGCCTGATCTCGGACGCGGTGGGACTGCTGCTCCTGATCCCGCCGGTGCAGAAGGCGGTGAGCCGGGCTGCGGAGCGGGTCTTCGAGCGCAAGCTCCACAGGGCGGCCCCCGGCTCCCTCGGCGACGCCTTCCAGCAGGCCCGGATTCACCGCCCCGACGGCAAGGTGGTCCAGGGTGAGGTCATCAGGGACGACGTGCCGGGTGACGCGGCGCGCGAACCGCGCCCGCCCCTGACCCGCTGAGGTCCTGGCGAGGCACCTGTGCCACCCGCTCGCCGGGTGGCGCAAAACCCGCGGGCGCCGTACGTCTCGATCACGTACGGCGCCCGCGGTCATGCAGGTGCGTTGTGTGTCCAGGCCGCCCGCTAGGCGGACTTGCGGCTGTCCCGGGGATGAATCGCGATGTTCATCGCCCCGGAGCGCAGCACCGCCAGGCGCTCCTCGAGGACCTCTTCCAGCTCCTCACGGGTGCGCCGCTCCATCAGCATGTCCCAATGGGTGCGCGCGGGCTTGGCCTTTTTCTCTTCCGGCCCTTCGCCGTCCACCAGGAGTGCCTGGGCACCGCAGACCTTGCACTCCCACTCCGGCGGGATCTCCGCCTCGACCGAGAAGGGCATCTCGAAGCGGTGCCCCTTCTCGCATGCGTACTCCACGGCCTGGCGCGGAGCCAGGTCGATGCCGCGGTCCGTCTCGTAGCTGGTCACCACGAGGCGCGTACCGCGAAGAGCTCGCTCACTCATGAATCGTGCCTCCCGGGCTTGTCGCCCACAGGACAGGTGTCGCTGTCGTCGTCATCCGGTCAACGTCCGGTCGGCGGTAAAGATTCCCGTTCCGAGTCCCGTTCCGGGTCGTGCGTCGCCGTCGTAGCCGCCCCTTTTTCTACCCACCGGCGCCCGGTTTGTCACATCTGCTAGCAGATGTCACCCAGCGTTTCAGCAGCTTTGACGCGCAGTAACGGTACGCCTGGCAGGCCAAACGCGTACACTACAGCCCTTTCGCGCCGAGCGCTAAATCTTCTCCGGAACCGGGTTGCCCGCCTCGCCGATGGCCCGCCGCACCGGCACCCGGGCGAGCAGCACGAACCCGATGACGAAGAAGGCCACCAGCGAGATGATCGCCGAGCGATAGCTGCCCGTCAGCTGGTAGGTGAGGCCGAACAGCAGCGGGCCGAGCCAGCTCATCCCGCGGTCGCTCACCTCGTAGGCCGCGAAGTACTCGGCCTCCTTGCCCGGCGGGACGAGATGCGAGAACAGCGACCGGGACAGCGCCTGGCTGCCGCCGAGCACCAGCCCGATCCCGGCGGCCAGCACGAAGAACCCCACCGGCACCCCGGCGGGCAGGAAGTACCCGGCCGCCAGCGTGAGCGTCCAGGCGACGAGCGAGCCGAGGATCGTGCGCTGTGCGCCGTGGATCCTGGCCAGCCGCCCCATCGCCAGCGCCCCGGCCACGGCCAGCACCTGCACCAGCAGCACCGCGACGATGAGCGTGGACTGGCCGAGTCCCAGTTCCTCGGAGCCGTAGACCGAGGCCTGCGAGATCACCGTCTGGATGCCGTCGTTGTAGACGAGGTACGCCAGCAGGAAGGCCAGTGTCAGCGGGTGCCGGCGCATGTCACGGACGGTCGCCGCGAGCTGCCGCAGCCCCGGGGCCCCGACCGGGGCGGCCGTGGACCGGCGGTCCCGCAGCCGGCGCAGCGGCACCAGCGCGAACGCGCCCCACCACAGGCCGGCCGAGGCCAGACAGACCCGCACCGCGGCCGTCTCGGAGAGGCCGAAGGAGTCGTGCCCCGAGTAGAGGACCAGATTGACGATCAGCACCAGGGCGCCGGCCGCGTACCCGAAGGCCCAGCCCCGCGAGGAGACCGCGTCGCGCTCCTCGGGCGGCGCGATCTGCGGCAGATAGGAGTTGTAGAGCATCATCGCCACGGACTGGGCGGCGTTCGCGACGATCAGCAGCAGGCCGCCGAGCAGATAGCGGTCCCCGTCCAGGAAGAACATCGCCGTTGTCGCCGCCGCACCCGTGTACGCGGCGGCCCCGAGCAGGTGCTTCTTGCGGCCGGTGCGGTCGGCCAGGCCGCCCACCAACGGCATCACCACGACCGCGAGGATCACCGACAGGGACACCGAGTAGGCGAAGAAGGACCCGGCCCGCACGGGTATCCCGAGCGGGTGCACAAAGCCGTCGGCGTCCGCGGCCGACTCCGCGACCGACGTCAGATAGGGGCCGAGGAAGACGGTGACCACGCTCGTCGAATAGACCGAGCACGCCCAGTCGTAGAAGTACCAGCCGCGCTGCTCGCGCCGCCGTTCGGCGACATCGTCCGCCCCCGCCCGCACGGTCTGAGTGCCCACCCGTGCCCTCGCCTCCCCGCTGAAGGTGCCGCCTGAAGCGCCGTGCGTCGGTCCGCCGGGACCGGGGTGTTCAGACCCAGACGCCCCGGTCCTGCATGACCTCGCGCAGCGTGTCGATGTGATCGGTCATGATGCCATCGACTCCGAGGTCGAGGAGCCGGTGCATCCGATCCGGTTCGTTGATCGTCCAGACGTGTACCTGCAGCCCGTGCGCGTGGGCGGCGCGCACGAAGCGGTGGTCGACCACCGGGACACCCGACTGGGACTCCGGGACCTGGGCGGCGACCGCGGACCGGCGCACGGCGGCCGGCAGCCCCCAGGAGCGCAGCCGCAGATTGAGCACGCCCCGGGTGCCGAACGACGTGGCGAGCCGCGGCCCGGCGAGCCGCTGGGCGCGCAGCACCCGCGCCTCGGAGAAGGAGCCGACACAGACCCGGCCCCAGGAGTCCGTGCGCTCGACCAGCTCCAGGAACGGCCGCAGGGTCGGCTCCGTCTTGAGGTCGACGTTCCAGCGCACCCCGGGGAACGTCTCCAGCAACTCCTCGAACAGCGGCACCGGCTCGCTGCCCGCCACCCGCGCCTGCCGCACCTGCGACCACGGGAGGTCGGCGATCCGGCCCGCTCCGTCGGTGACCCGGTCGAGGGTGTCGTCGTGGAAGGCGACGAGCTTCCCGTCCGCCGTGAGGTGCACATCGGTCTCGATGTACCGGTAGCCGAGGCCGACCGCGCGCCTGAACTGCGCCACGGTGTTCTCCAGACCGTCGGCGGCGCCGCCCCGGTGGGCGAACGGGATCGGGCCTGGATGGTCGAGGTACGGGTGGCGTTTCGGCGTGCTCACGGACGCAGTATCACCCGTTCGGGTGACCCGGTGGCAACGGCGGTGCTGCCGTGGGATGCCGGCGGGACGGCGAACACCCGCAGGAAGAGCTGCGCCAGCGGACCGATGGACACCGCGTACAGCAGGGTGCCCACACCGATGGTGCCGCCGAGGGCGAAGCCGGTGCCGACGACCGCGACCTCGATCGCCGTGCGCATCAGCCGGATCGAGCGGCCGGTGCGCCGGTGCAGTCCCGTCATCAGACCGTCCCGCGGGCCCGGGCCGAAACGCGCCGCTATGTAGAGGCCGGTCGCCGCGCCGTTGAGCACGATGCCCGCGAGCAGCAGGGGTATCCGCACCGCGAGCGCGGGCGCCTCGGGGACGAGGGCGAGCGTGCCGTCCATGGCGAGGCCGACGACGAAGACATTGGAGACCGTGCCGAGGCCCGGCCGCTGGCGCAGCGGGATCCACAGCAGCAGCACCGCGGCACCCACGGCGATCGACACCACGCCGATGGTCAGCCCGGTGAGCCGGGCGAGGCCCTGGTGCAGCACGTTCCAGGGCTCCAGGCCCAGGCCCGCCTCGACGAGGAGCGCCGAGCTCGCGCCGTACAGCACGAGCCCGGCATACAGCTGGATCAACCGTCGCCCGAGACGGCCCTGTGTGGACAAGAGGTACTCCCTGGTGGTGTCGGTGGCCTGATTCATGACACTCTGTGGCCGGGAAGGAAACGCCATCCAGGGCCAATTCTAGGAAGGTGGACTGATCTCCATGGCACAGTGGACCTCGGCAGTGGGGGCCGCGCAGCTCGCACGGCTGCTCACCTCCCAGCAGGACCGCCCGGCCGGCCCCGGCACACGCCGTCCGCCCGCCTACCGCGCGCTCGCCGACGGCATCAGGCTGCTGGTGCTGGAGGGGAGGGTGCCGGTGGCCGCCCGGCTGCCCGCCGAACGCGAACTGGCCCTGGCGCTGTCCGTGAGCCGCACCACGGTCGCCGCCGCCTACGAGGCGCTGCGCGCCGAGGGCTTCCTGGAGTCCCGCCGCGGCGCGGGCAGCTGGACCGCCGTGCCGGCCGGGAACCCGCTGCCCGCGCGCGGGCTCGAACCGCTCCCGCCCGAGGCGCTCGGCTCGATGATCGACCTCGGCTGCGCGGCCCTGCCCGCGCCGGAGCCGTGGCTCACCCGCGCCGTCCAGGGCGCCCTGGAGGAACTGCCCCCGTACGCCCACACCCACGGCGACTACCCGGCCGGACTCCCGGCCCTGCGCGCGATGATCGCCGAGCGCTACACCGCGCGCGGGATCCCGACCATGCCCGAACAGATCATGGTCACGACCGGCGCGATGGGCGCGATCGACGCGATCTGCCACCTCTTCGCGGGGCGCGGCGAGCGCATCGCGGTGGAGTCGCCGTCGTACGCCAACATCCTCCAGCTGATGCGGGAGGCGGGCGCCCGGCTGGTCCCCGTCGCGATGGCCGAGGGGCTCTCCGGCTGGGACCTGGACCGCTGGCGTCAGGTGCTGCGCGAGGCGGCGCCCCGACTCGCCTATGTCGTCGCCGACTTCCACAACCCCACCGGGGCGCTCGCCGACGACGACCAGCGGCGCCGGCTGGTGGACGCGGCCCGCTCGGCGGGCACGGTGCTCGTCGCCGACGAGACGATGACCGAGCTGTGGCTGGACGAGGACCTCGACCGGGCCTCGATGCCGCGGCCGGTCTGCGGCTTCGACCCGGCCGGCTCGACGGTGATCACGGTCGGCTCGGCCAGCAAGGCGTTCTGGGCGGGGATGCGCATCGGCTGGGTGCGCGCCGCCCCCGATGTGATCCGCAGCCTGGTCGCGGCGCGTGCGTACGCCGACCTGGGCACACCCGTGCTGGAGCAGCTCGCCGTCAACTGGCTGTTCAGCACGGGGGGCTGGGAGCAGGCGGTGGAACTGCGCCGGGGCCAGGCCCGGGAGAACCGGGACGCGCTGGTGGCGGCGGTACGGCGGGAGCTGCCGGACTGGGAGTTCGCGGTGCCCCGCGGCGGGCTCACGCTGTGGGTGCGCGCGGGCGGTCTGTCGGGTTCACGGCTGGCGGAGGTGGGGGAGCGGGTCGGAGTGCGGGTCCCCTCGGGCCCCCGCTTCGGTGTCGACGGCGCCTTCGAGGGTTATGTGCGGCTGCCGTTCACGGTCGGCGGCGCGGTGGCGGAGGAGGCGGCGATCCGCCTGGCGGCAGCGGCCCGCCTGGTGGAGACGGGCGCGACCACGGGGACGGAGGCACCGCGGACGTTCGTCGCGTAGCGGCGCCGGGCCGCCCCGCCGGGCGGCCGGGTCAGGAGGGGCTCTCCGCGGCGACGGCGTCCGCCACGGCGGTCTTCGGGGCGGGCGTCTTCACGGGCGCCGTCTCCACCGGGAACTTCTCCGCCGGAAACTTTTCCACCTGGGACTTCTCCGCCGGGACCGCCGCCACGGGGACGGTCACCGCCGGGACCGTATTCACGGGGACCGCTCTCACCGGGGCTGTCGCCACGGGGACCGTTTCCGCCGGAGCCGTTCGCGCAGGGGCTGTTTCCGCCGGGGCCGTCCCCGCCGGTGGCGGCAGCGGCGCCGGTTCCGCCGGCTCCGGTTCGGCCGGCTCCGCTCGGGCCGGGTCCGCGTCCGCGGGCGCGGTGCGTGGCGGGAGCAGCGCCAGCACCGCCTGCCGGTCGGTGTCGCTCGTGGCGTCGTCGTACGGGTCCGGCGTCGCGGGGACCTGCAACCGGTGGACGGGGCCGTCGCCCAGCCGGGCGTAGCCGCGCCCCGGCGGCATCTGGGCCGGCGGAGTCGTGCGCGGCGGCACACCCATGACCGCCGCCGACTGCTCCGGCGTGGCGGGCCCGAGCACGACACGCGCGCGTGTGTGCTGGCGCACCGCGTCACCGAGCGCGTCCACGTGGTCGAAGCCCTCGGCGACCACGACGGTCACGTTGGCCGCGCGTCCGTGCCGCAGCGGCACCTGGAGCAGGGACTGCGGATCCCTGCGGCCCTCCGCGCCGGCCAGATGGGTGAGGGCGCCCGGCCGGTCCAGCAGGATCCACAGCGGCCGCCTGGTGTCGTCCGGCAGCGGATGCCCGGCCTGCCGGGCCTGGTTGGCCGCGATGAGCCGGCGCTCCGTCTCGTGCGCCGCCCACTCCAGGCTCGCCAGCGCCCCGGTGAGCCCGCACTCGACGCCCAGGACCCCGTCCCGCCCGGTCAGGCTGGCGTACTCGCCGGTGCCGCCGCCCTCGACGATCAGCACGTCGCCGTACTGGAGAGCCTGGAGGGCGATGGACCGCAGCAGAGTGGAGGACCCGCTGCCGGGCTGGCCCATCACCAGCAGGTGCGGCTCGGTCGAGCGGATTCCGGTGCGCCACACGACCGGCGGGACGTCGCGCTGCTCTTCGCCGTAGCCGAGCGGGAGCGTGCGCTGCACCTCGGACGGGTCGGTGAAGCCGAGCACCGTCTCGCCCGGCGCGGTGACGAAGCGCTGGGCGGCGATGTCGGTGGGCAGCGGCGCGAGGACGCCGACCGCGAGCTGGTTGACCTCCTCGTCCCACGCGAAGTGGTACTCGCGGCCCCGCCCGGCCTTGGCGGCGAGCAGCTGCTCGATCCGGGCGCGGGGCCCGGCCTCGCCGTCGGGGAAGTACGCCGGGTAGCGGATCACCAGGTGAGCCACGCGCCCCGCGTCGTCGAAGTCGTGCTGGGGGAAGGCCTTCTCCCAGTCCCCGCCGTGCTCGAAGAGCGGCGCCGGGTCCTCGGGGATCGAGAAGTACGGCACCAGGGACTCGTACAGCGACTGCAGGCGCTGCGTCTGGGACTCGTCGGGACCCTCGGGCTCGGCCGGGGTGCGGTCCCGGCCGTGCCAGCCCGCCGCCGCCATCAGCGCGATGGCGGCGAGCAGCGGTCCGTACGGGGCGAGCACCACGACCAGGATCACCGAGGCCACCAGGAACAGCAGCGGCCCGCGCTTGTCCTTGGGTGTGTCCGTCCACTTGCGCCGCCCGGCCGCCGCCAGCCGGCGCAGCCCGCGCGAGAGGGTGATCAGCGGGTGGAGGACGTCGGTGGCGCTGTCGGCCGCCGTCCGGGCCAGCTCCCGGCTCCTGGCGAGCTGCGCGCTGCCGTTGCTCAGAATGCGGGGGAGGGGGCGCCGGGCCACTGCTGTCTCCTGACGGTGCGTACGGGCGGGGCGGTCGGCGTCAGAACTTGATGCCGCCGAGGAGGCTCGCCAGACTCTCGCCGCCTGCCTTGATGCTCGGGGCGATGGCCGTGCTGGCGAGGTAGAAGCCGAACAGGGACGAGACCACGGCGTGCGACGCCTTGAGGCCGTCCTTGCGGAAGAAGAGAAAGACGATGATGCCGAGCAGGACGACGCCTGACATGGAGAGAATCATTTGCGGTCTCCTGGTGTCGAGGGGGGACAGTCACCGTGAGTACTTCCAGCATCACAGCATGCATCTATACGATAAAAGGTGCAAATGGGTGAAATCTGGCGGATTTCCCCCGGGTGGCTGAGCCGTCTTGGCCCGGTCGGGCAGGGCGCGGCGGGTCGGCGGACGTGGTTCCTGTGGCCGGTGGGACTCGCGATGATCATTACCTCGGGCGCATCCGGTCATGTGTTCCGGCAGCCAGTACGCTGGCGATTCACCCGTACGGCCCGGGTTGCCCCCGCTGCCGTAGGCTCTGTCAGTTCCCCCGAAGCGCAGGAGAGGCGGTACGGCCGATGAGTGAAGCCCCCGACCCCGACGTCGTGGAGCTGGCGACCAAGATCTTCGATCTGGCCCGGCAGGGGCGGACCGAGGCACTCGTGGCGTACGTCGACGCGGGCGTCCCGGCCAACCTCACCAACGACCGCGGCGACTCGCTCGTGATGCTCGCCGCCTACCACGGTCACGCGGCGGCGGTACGTGCCCTGATCGCCCGGGGCGCCGAGGTGGACCGGGCCAACGACCGGGGCCAGACCCCGCTCGCCGGCGCAGTTTTCAAGGACGAACCGGAAGTGATCAAAGCCCTTCTCGACGGCGGTGCCGATCCCGCCGCAGGTACTCCGTCAGCCGTCGACACCGCGCGGATGTTCGGCAGGACGGAACTCCTGGAATTGTTCGGCGCACAATGATCCGAACGTTCTGACCAGGCACGACACGGAAAACGGGGGAGGCGGTAAAGGGCCGCCGGAAATACGGTCGCGGCAGGAGAAACCCGCGAGTCATCATGACGTCGTGATTCACGGACGCGATGGCTGGGCAGGTGTTGCCGCACCACGCGGACCGTGCGTCGGTCCGCATGGGCCACGACGAGAGGCAGAGGAAGATGGTCTACAGCAAGCAAGAGACGGCGGGCGCCCCGACGTTGTGTCACGCGGCCAGGTAATGCGTGTTCCCCGGTTGCGTCGACGCTTGATGTGAGGCTGTTTCCCATGTTCGATCCGGTCATAGCGCCCAGTGGCACGTTGCTCGGCCTGCTCCAGCGGGGCCGCGGCGACGGCACACTGCACGCGCTCACCGCCCCCCGCGCCGAGGCGCTCGCGGCACTGAACCACTGCGTGCTGCACGACCCCCGCCACGACTGGCAGGTCGAGAACCGCTCCCTCTACTACGCCCGCCTCTATCTCGACCTGAACGGCGGGCTGGACGCGATCGAGGCGCACCTCTTCGACCCGGAGGACGTCCTCGAGACCGACGAGTCCCGCACCGGCCTCGCGCTGGCCGTCCTCGGGCACCTCGCCTCCTACGGCCGGCGGGACGCGCTCCGCCTGCTGCGCCGGTACGCCGCCCACGGCGCCAACTGGGCCTGGGCCCTGGACGAACTCGCCCTGCGGGACGACGACGCGGCCCTGCGCGAACTCGCCGTCCCCGTCCTCGCGCGCTTCGGCACGGACGCCGAGGGCGAGGCCGAGCTGGCCGCCGCCGTCCGCGACGCCTTCGAACCCCGGCCGTGGCGGCTGTGGGCCGAGGATCCGCGCGAACCGGTCGCCACGCGCGTGCGTGCGGCCCAGGAGACCGGCTGCTTCGACCGGTGGCAGCGCCAGCTGCGACCGACCGGGCCGCGCCCGGACTGGAGCGTGCACGCCGTCCTCGACTGGGCCCAGCAGGGCGTGGAACGCGGCACCGCCCTGCACGTTCCCGCCGCCCGCTGTCTCGTCGCCGTGGCGGGCCCGGAGGACCGGCCGGAAATCGTCCGCGCCGCCCAGGACGGCACCGAGGGAGCCCGGTGCACCGCCCTGCGGTACCTCGCCGACAGCAACGACCCCGACGCCCTCGGCCTGATCGAGGCCGCGGTCACCGGCGGTCCGACCCCCGTCGCGGAAGCCGCCGTCGACGCCTTCGAACGGATGCGGAGCGTCGCCGCCGTCGACCGCGCGCGCGGCTGGGCCCGCAGGCCCGACGCCCTCGGCGCCGCCGCCGGACGCGTGCTCGCCTGCCGCGGCGCGGCCCGCGACAGCGAACTCGTCCTCACGGCACTGCGGGAGGCGGTACGGGGCGAGGGGCCCGACGCGCCCACCCTGTGGACCCTCGTCGACGGCGCCGGACGCCTCGGCATCGTCTGCGCCGCACCCGTTTTGCGCCATGTCTACCGCGAGACGGCCTCCTCCCACCTGCGTGGCCGGGCCGCCCGCGCCCTGGCCGCCACCGACCCCTCGTTCCCCACCGGATTCGCCGTCGAATGCCTCTGGGACTGCGAGGAGACCACGCGCGAGGTCGCCGCCCGGCACGCCGAGACCGGCGACACCCGGGTCGTCGAGCGACTGCGCCGGCTCGCCGCCGATCCGGCCGAGGAGGCCGAGGTCCAGACCGCCGTACGCAGCCGCATCGCACCCGACGGACGGTTCGCGTGAACACGGGGTGACCCATGGGTCAGGAGCGGGTGGACAGGGTCTGACCTGCCCGGGTGTGCAGCGCAACGCTCATGGGACGTTCCTCGTTCGGAAAGATCCACGTTGACGCGGCCACGTCCAGCGCGGCGAGAACACGGGTATGCGTGTCGTCATCGTGACCGAATCCTTTCCCCCCGATGTGAACGGCGTGGCCCACTGCGCGCTCCAGACCGCCCGGCACCTCGTCGATCGCGGTCACGCCCCCCTCGTCGTCGCTCCGGCTCCCGCTCCGGGAAACAGGCCCGACGCCTCGGCGCCGTGCCCCGTCGTCCATGTCCCCTCCCTACCGCTCCCGGGCTATCCCCAGGTCCGCGTCGCCCTCCCCAGCAGGCGCCTCGCCGCGGCGCTGGTCGAACACCGACCCGACGTCGTGCACCTGGCCAGCCCCTTCGTCCTCGGTGTCCGCGGCATGGCGGCCGCGGCCCGGCTCGGCATCCCCACCGTGGCCGTCTACCAGACCGACCTCGCCGGTTACGCCCGCACCTACATGGGCGCGGGCGAAGCGGCGGCCTGGCGGCGGATACGCTCCGTCCACTCCGCCGCCGATCTCACCCTCGCCCCGTCCAGCGCCGCCCTGAACGACCTGGAGACACACGGCGTGCCCCGGGTCACGCTGTGGCCGCGCGGCGTGGACACCGTCCGCTTCCGCCCCGACCACCGCGACGAGGCGCTGCGCCGGGAACTCGCCCCGAACGGCGAGGTGATCGTCGGCTACGTCGGCCGGCTCGCCCCCGAGAAGCAGGTCGAACTGCTCGCCGGGGCCTGCGGCCTGGAGGGCGTGCGGGTCGTGGTGGTGGGCGACGGGCCCAGCCACGACCACCTCACCGAGGCCCTGCCGGGCGCGGTCTTCCTGGGCCGGCGCACCGGCGAGGAACTCGCCCGCATCTTCGCCTCGCTGGACGTCTTCGTGCACACCGGCCCCTTCGAGACGTTCTGCCAGACCGTCCAGGAGGCCATGGCCAGCGGTGTGCCGGTCGTCGCGCCCGCCGCCGGCGGCCCGCTCGACCTGGTCGCCCACGGGCACACCGGGCTGCTGGTCCCGCCGCGTGACGGGGACGCCTTCCGGGAGGCCGTGCGGTCCCTGGCCGCAGACCCGGCACTGCGGGCCGCGTACGGTGCCGCCGCGCGGGCCACCGTCGAGGGCCGCACCTGGTCCGCGATCGTCGACCGGCTGATCACGCACTACGAGGATGTGCTCGCCGCGCGGAAGACGGCGGTGGCGGCATGACCAGCGACTCCCTGCGCATCGTCAGGCTCGCCAACTTCGTCGCCCCCGCGTCCGGCGGCCTGCGCACCGCGCTGCGCGAGCTGGGCAGGGGCTTCCGGGCGGCGGGCCACGAGCCGGTGCTCATCGTGCCCGGCGAGCGCCACTCCGATCAGGACACCGAGCAGGGCCGGGTCATCACCCTGCCCGGCCCGCTGCTGCCGGGCACCGGTGGCTACCGGGTCCTGCTCGACAAGCGGCGTGTCGCCGCCCTCCTGGAGGAGCTGGCCCCCGACCGCCTGGAGGTGTCGGACCGTACGACCCTGCGCTGGACCGGCCGCTGGGCCCGGCGAGCCCGCGTCCCCGCCGTCATGGTCTCCCACGAGACCGCCGACGGCGTGCTGCGCACCTGGGGCCTGTCGGAGGACCTCTCCCGGCGGGCCGCCGACGCCCTCAACGTCCGTACGGCGCACACCTACTCACGGGTCGTGTGCACCACCGAGTTCGCCGAGCGGGAGTTCGTCCGCATCGGTGCGCGCAATGTCGTACGGGCCCCGCTGGGCGTCGACCTGACGGACCGGCACCCGGCGCTGCGGGACGGCGGGCTGCGGGCCGTCCACGCGCGCGTGGACGAGACGCTGCTGGTCATGTGCTCCCGGCTGTCCGTGGAGAAGCGGCCCGGGACGGCGCTGGACGCGCTGGAGGCGCTGCTGCGGCGCGGGCGGCGGGCGGTGCTCGTGGTGGCCGGGGACGGGCCGCTGCGGGCGCGGCTGGAGCAGCGGGCGCGGGAGCGCGGGCTGCCGGTGACCTTCGTCGGGCACGTCTCCGACCGGAAGGAGCTCGGCGCGCTGCAGGCCTCGGCCGATGTGGCCCTGGCCCCCGGGCCGGCCGAGACGTTCGGGCTGGCCGCCCTGGAGGCCATGGCGTGCGGTACGCCCGTGGTGGCGAGCGCGTCGTCCGCGCTGCCCGAGGTCATCGGGTCGGCCGGGGCCACGGCTGCCGACAACGGAGAGGCGTTCGCCGACGCCGTCGAGGCACTCCTCGAACGCCCCGCGGCCGAGCGGCGCGACTCCGCACGCGCGCGTGCGGAGTGCTTCGGATGGGGTGCCGCGGTGGAGGCGTTCCTGGCGGCGCACGACGCGCCGGTGCGGTCCCGGCAGGACGAGGACGACGACGCGACCGGACCGGCCCGTCGCACCGACGACGACGCGTCGGTACCGTCCCGTTCCGACGCGGACCAGACGTCGCTCGCGGACCAGGCGTCGCTGCCGTCCCGGTCCGACGGGCACGACGGGTCCGCGCCGTCCCGACGTGTCGTGCCGGAGGGCGTGGCATGAGACCCGTCCGTTTCGTGGCGCTCGGGGACTCGCTGACCGAGGGCGTGGGCGATCCCGTCGGCGACGGGTGGCGCGGCTGGGCCGCGCTGCTGGCCGACGGGGTCGCCGACGGACCGGTGGAGTTCACCAACCTCGCGGTCAGCGGGGCGCAGACACGCGACGTGCTGGAGCGCCAGACCCCGGACGCGCTCGACCTGCGCCCGGACGTCGCCTCCGTCGTGATCGGCGTCAACGACACCCTGCGCTGCACCTTCGACATCCACGCGGTGGCCGCCCGGCTCGACCAGGTCTACGCGGCGTTCACCCGGCAGGGCACCGTCCTGCTCACCGCGTGCCTGCCCGACCCCGGCGCGATGCTGGGACTGCCCGGCGCGCTGGCCCGCCCGCTGGCCCGGCGCCAGCGCGCGGTCAACACGGTGGTCCACGCGCTGTCCGAGCGGTACGGCGCCGTCCACCTGCACGCGGCCGAGGGCGCATGGCTCACCGACCGGGCCATGTGGAGCGCGGACCGGCTGCACCCCGGCGAGCGGGGCCACCGCCAGCTCGCGCTGCGCTGCCACGCGCTCCTCGCCGAGGTGGGCGCCGCGACCGGCGCCCCGCCCGCGCCCGAGCCGGAGTTCCCCGCGCCGGCCAGGTCGGCCAGCCTGTGGTGGCTGGCGACCGCCGGCACCGCCTGGGTGGCCAGGCGCTGCACCGACCTGCTGCCGCAGCTGCTCAGGCTGGCCGCCGACGAGATGCGGCACCGCGCGCGTGGCACCAGCGCCCGTCTCGACCTGCGGGCCGCGGCCGCCGTGTCGGCGGCCCTCGCCGCCCTGTCGGCGGCGGAGCGGCCGGACGCCGCGGACGCCGCTGCCGCGGACGCCGCATGAGCGCTCAGCGGCGCCGCACGGCCACGAAACGGACCGGGACGCCGGGCACCGCCTGCGCGGCGGCCGGCAGGTCGGCGGCGCGGACCACCGC
Source organism: Streptomyces shenzhenensis (assembly GCF_003688995.1). Lineage (GTDB taxonomy): Bacteria > Actinomycetota > Actinomycetes > Streptomycetales > Streptomycetaceae > Streptomyces > Streptomyces shenzhenensis_A. Next base: position 435,068 of record NZ_PENI01000003.1, read on the forward strand.
GATCACCGGGTAGCCCCCGGTGGTCGGGTGGTCCGCGAGGAAGACCACCGGACGGCCGTCCGGCGGCACCTGGACCGCCCCCAGGACCATGCCCTCGCTGGGCAGTTCACCGGCCCGCGCCCGTTCCAGAGCGGGCCCCTCCGTGCGCAGCCCGATCCGGTTGCTCGCGGACGACACCCGGTACACCCGGGACGTGAAGTCGTGGACGGCCCGTGGCGTGAACCAGTCGTCACGCGGGCCCGGTGTCACGCGCAGCACGAGTTCGGCCGGCGGACGCGGCTGCGGGGCGACGTCCACGCGCGCGTGCGGACCCGGCGGGTCACCCAGGGGCAGCACCACGCCGTCCGCCAGCGGCGCAGGACCCAGCCCTGACAGCAGATCCGTGGACCGGCTGCCGAGGACCGGCTCGACATCGAGACCGCCGGACACGGCCACATAGGCGCGCACCCCCAGGACGGCCGTTCCCACCTCCAGCAGTTGCCCGGCCGGTACCACCACCGGCGCGCCCCAGGCGACCGGCCGCCCGCCCACCCGGACGGGGCTCGGCGCGCCCCCTACGGCCATGACGACCGTCGAACGGGGCCGCAGGGCACAGCCGTTGAGCGTCGTCTCCAGGACCGCGGCGCCCGGCGGATTGCCGACCAGCCGGTTGACGAGTGCCGCAGCGGGCCCGTCCAGCGCCCCCGAGCGGGGCACGCCGAGGTGGGCGTGGCCGGGCCGCCCCCGGTCCTGCACGGTGGTCAGGGCCCCCGCCCGGACCACCACGAGCGCACGGTCCGTCATGCCGTGGCCACCGGCGCGAAGCGGACGCGCGCGCCCGGAGTGAGCAGGGCGGCCGGCACGCGCGCGTGGTCCCACAGGGCCGCGTCCGTCGTGCCGATCAGCTGCCAGCCGCCCGGGGACGACCGCGGGTACACGCCGGTGTAAGGACCGGCCAGCGCCACGGACCCGGCCGGGACGGCGGTGCGCGGGGTGTCCCGGCGCGGCACGTCGTAACGGGCGGGCAGGCCGGTGAGATAGCCGAAGCCGGGGGCGAACCCGCAGAAGGCGACGGTGAATTCGGCGGCCGCGTGGATGCGGGCCACCTCCGGTTCGGGCACGCCCCAGTGGGCGGCGACCTCGGCCAGATCCGGTCCGTCGTAGCGCACCGGCAGGGTCACGACGGTACGCGTGTGTGCGGGGGCGGGCGGCACCTCGGCAGCGGTCAGTTCACGGGCCCAGCCGGACGGATCGGCCAGGCCGTCGAGGAGCACGGTACGGGCCGCCGGCACGATCTCGTCGACGATCAGGGAGCCCTCCGCGCGGCGGCGCAGCAGTTCCGCGTGCAGCGCCCGTGCCTCCTCGCCCGAGGCGACCTCCACGAGCAGGGCGCGGTCGCCGACGGCCAGCGCCCTCATGCGAAGGCCTCCACCCGGACGCCCGACGCCGTCAGGCGCTCGCGCACCCGGCGTGCCAGCTCCACCGCCCCGGGGGTGTCCCCGTGCAGGCACAGCGAGCGGGCGCGCACCGCGACGCGCGCGCCGGAGCGGGCGGTCACCGCGCCGTCGCGGGCCAGTTCCAGGGAGCGCGCCACGACCGCCTCCGGGTCGGTGACCACCGCGCCGTCCTGCCCGCGTGGCACGAGCGTGCCCTCGTCGGTGTACGCACGGTCCGCGAACGCCTCGGTGACGGTCGGCAGTCCGCACGCGCGGGCCCGCGCCAGCAGGCGCGAGCCGGGCAGCCCCAGCACGGGGAGCGCGGAGTCGGCGAGGCGCACCCCGTCGACCACCGCCGCGGCCTGCTCCTCGTCGCGCACCACACGGTTGTAGAGCGCCCCGTGCGGCTTGACGTACCCCACGCGCGCGCCCGCCGCCCGCGCGAACACCTCCAGGGCGCCTATCTGGTAGGCCACTTCGGCCGCCAGCTCGGCGGGCGGCACGTCCATCGCGCGCCGCCCGAACCCCGCCAGATCCCGGTAGGAGACCTGGGCGCCGATCGTCACCCCGCACTCGGCCGCCAGTTCGCACACCCGCCGCATGGTGGCCGCGTCCCCGGCGTGGAAGCCGCAGGCGACGTTGGCGCTGCTGACGACGGCGAGCAGCCGCTCGTCGTCGGTCAGCCGCCAGCGGCCGAAGCCCTCGCCGAGGTCGGCGTTCAGATCGATCGAGGTCATGGGTCTTCCGAGTCTCCTTTCGGACCGCGGTACCGCGGGTCCCGGACCGCGCGGTACCGCTGCGTCTCAGACCACGCGGTACTGCTCGTCGCGGGCGTCGGTGAGGAACATCTGGCCCGGCGCGTGCGTGATGGCGAACGGCGGCCGGGACGCCATCACGGCGGCCTGCGGGGTCACCCCGCAGGCCCAGAACACCGGAATGTCGTCAGGCGCGCGGTCCACCGGGTCCCCGAAGTCGGGCCGGTCCAGGTCGTCGATGCCGAGCCCGGCCGGGTCGCCGCAGTGCACCGGGCCGCCGTGCACCGCCGGGAGCAGACTGCTCTCCCGGATCGCCGCCGCCAGGTGATGCGGCGGCACCGGGCGCATGGACACCACCATCGGGCCGCGCACCCGCCCGGCGGGCCGGCACGGGCGGGTGGTCACGTACATCGGCACGTTGCGGCCCTGCTCGACGTGGCGGATCGGCACGCCGGCCCCGGCCAGCGCCCACTCGAAGGTGAAGCTGCAGCCGATCAGGAACGACACCAGGTCGTCCCGCCAGTGGGCGCGCACGTCCGTCGGCTCGTCCACCAGCCGTCCGTCGTGCCACACCCGGTAGCGCGGCAGGTCGGTGCGCAGATCCGCGCCGTCCGCGAGCACCGTGCGCCAGGAACCGGCGTCGGTGACGTCGAGCACCGGACAGGGCTTGGGGTTGCGCTGGCAGAACAGCAGCATGTCGTAGGCCCAGTCGGCCGGCACCGAGATCAGGTTGGCCTGCGTGTGGCCCGCGGCGACGCCGGCCGTGGGACCGGACAGGCCCTCGCGGAAGCGGGCCCGCGCGGTCACCGGACGCCACGCGTGCGCGTGCGCGTCGACCAGGGTCAGGGGGCGGTCCTCGGTACGAGGGGTGCCGGTCATGCCAGTTCCTTTCCGCGCGTCTCCGGCAGCCCGAGGAGCGCCAGCGCCGCGATGCCGTATCCGAGTGCGCCGAAGACGAGCGCGCCGCCGACGCCCCAGCTGTCGGCCAGGAAGCCCACCAGGGTCGGGAAGACGGCGCCGACCGCGCGTCCGGTGTTGTAGGTGAAGCCCTGTCCGGTGCCGCGCACCGCCGTCGGGTACAGCTCGCTGAGGTAGGAGCCGAAGCCGCTGAAGATCGCCGACATGCAGAAGCCGAGCGGGAAGCCCAGCACCAGGAGCACGCCGTTGGCGCCGCTCGGGATGTTCGCGTACGCCAGGATGCAGAGGGCCGAAAGCAGCGCGAAGAGCCAGATGTTGCGGCGCCGGCCCAGCCGGTCGGTGAGATAGCCGCCGGTCAGATAGCCGAGGAAGGCGCCGGAGATCAGGAAGGTGAGATAGCCGCCGGTGCCCACCACCGACAGGCCGCGCTCCGTCTTCAGGTACGTCGGCACCCAGGTCGCCAGCGTGTAGTACCCGCCCTGGACGCCGGTGGACAGCAGGCCCGCGAAGAGCGTGATGCGCAGCAGGCCCGGTGCCGCGGCGGTGCCGGGCCGGAAGATGGCCGCGAACGAGCCGCGCTGCGGGTTCCGTTCGCGGACCGCCGCCGCCTCCGGGGCGTCGTGCACCCGGCGGCGCAGCCACACCACGAGCAGCGCGGGCAGCGCGCCGGTCCAGAACATCACCCGCCAGGCCAGATCGTCGCCGAGGAACGAGAAGACCAGGGTGTAGACGATCGCGGCCAGCGCCCAGCCGACGGCCCACGAGCTCTGGATCGCGCCGAGCGTGCGGCCCCGGTGCTTGGCGCTCGCGTACTCGGCGACCAGGATCGCGCCGACCGCCCACTCGCCGCCGAAGCCGAGGCCCTGGAGGGCGCGGAACACCAGCAGGGTCTCGTAGTTGGGTGCGAAGCCGCAGGCCACGGTGAAGACCGCGTAGGTGATCACCGTGATCATCAGGGCCCGGACCCGGCCGACCCGGTCCGCGAGCACGCCCGCGGCGGCGCCGCCGATCGCGGAGACCACCAGCGTGACGGTGGTGAACAGGCCGGTCTGGCCGCTGTCCAGGCCGAAGTACGCCGCCAGCGCGACCATGCTCAGCGGCAGCGTGAAGTAGTCGTAGGAATCCAGGGCATATCCGCCGAAAGCTCCGGCGAACGCCCGTCGGCCACGCGGGCCGAGGTCGCGCAGCCAGCCCAACGGGCCGTCGTCGGAAGAGTGTTCACCCGTACCGGACCGTACGCCGGTGGACAGGGCCTGCGGTGGAGGAGTCGAGCTCATGGGCACCTCGCAGATGAGGGACGGAGGGTGCGGGAACTGAGCCGTGCCGGAACCGTGCCGTGCGGAGCACCGTAGAGGATCGTTCAACGATCCTTCAATACCCATGTTGTTTCGTCCTTGTATCTGCGCTTGAATTCCGGCATGGCAGAGCAGCTGACGGGACTGGCCGGTGACCGCGCGCTCCTGGGGCGCACCAGCACCGCCGAACGGGTTTCGGACATCCTCAGAAGCCGTATCGCCGAGGGCTATTTCCCGCCGGGCACCCGGCTGTCGGAGGACGGCATCGGCGGGGCGCTCGGCGTCTCCCGCAACACCCTGCGCGAGGCGTTCCGGCTGCTCACACACGAACGCCTGCTCGTCCACGAGTTGAACCGGGGCGTCTTCGTCCGGGTCCTGGCCGTGGAGGACGTCGAGGACATCTACCGCACCCGCGCCCTCGTCGAGTGCGCCGTCGTCCGCGGCCTGGGCGAACCGCCGTACGCGCTGGACGGGCTGGCCTCCGCGGTGACCGAGGGGCAGGTGGCCGCGGCCGAGAATGACTGGAAAACGGTGGGGACGGCCAACATCCACTTCCACCGGGAACTGGTCGCCCTCGCCGGCAGCGAGCGCACCGACGAGCTGATGCGCAGCGTCTTCGCCGAACTGCGCCTCGCCTTCCACGTCGTCGACGACCCGCGCCGGCTGCACGAGCCCTATCTCGCCCGCAACCGCCAGATCCTGGAGGTGCTCCGGGCCGGCGACCGGGGCGGGGCCGAGCGGCTGCTCGCCACCTATCTGGCGGACTCGCTGGAGCGGGTCGTCGAGGTGTACCGGCGGCGGGTCGGCGAGAGCGGACAGGGCGCGGGCTGAGGCGAGCGGCCGGAGCGGCGCCCGAGGGGAGCGGCGGAAGCGGGGAGCGGCGGAAGTGGGGGCGGTCGCGGGTGGCCGGAGCGCGGACTGCCGCGAACGGCCGGGGCGTCGGCCGAGACACGGGCCGGGGCGCGGGCCGCCACGAGCGGCAGGGGTGCCGGCCGTGGCCGTCTCACGCCGCTGTGACGCCCGTCGCTTCTGCGTCGTTTGGGTTGTTGTCAGACGGAGGACCTAGTCTGTGCACCGTGACTTCGCCTGCATCGACGGACAGCGTTCCGCCCCAGCTCAGCGCGGGGCCGCGCCCGGCCCCGGGCCCGGCCGCCGACGAGGGGCTGGCGCGGCGGCTGCGCGCGCTCGCCTGCACCGCGCCGCTGCACGACCTCGACGCGCGCAAGGCCAACCTCGCGGGCGAGTACTCGGTGTACGGGATGGCGGAGGTGGCCCTGGCCGCCATCGACCTGGTCACGCTCAACATGGACTTCGACACGGGCGCCGACCACGAGCAGATCGTCGCCCGGCTCATCCCGCGCATCTCCGCCCAGGCCCCGCGCCGCCCGGTGGCCGAGCACGAGCGCGTGGCCCGCTGGGTCCTGGAGAACCTGATCAACGTCGGCAGCGTCGACCGCGGCTTCCGCGCCGTGTACGGGACGTTCGCGCCGGACGGCACCTATGTACGCCGCGACTACGACTTCAAACTCGTCGAGGAGGTCCCCGGGCCCGGCGGTACCGTCTACCTCCGCACCACCGACGAGGCCGTCAACGTCCTGGTCGGCGCCCTCGACACCGACGTCACCAGCGCCCAGATCGCCGCCGAGGTCAAGCTGGAGGTGCTGATCAACCGCGGCCGCCTCGCCGACGCCCAACTCGCCGCGGAACAGGCGCGCTACCGGACCGTGCAGTACTCGGAAACCCTGCGCAGGGCCCTGGACGCCACCCGGCGCAACGTCCGCGCGGTGGACTGGCTCAACGCCGTACCCGACATGATCGCCGAGGCCCTGGACCATGTCGCCGACCGCTACCGCCACGAGAACGCCATCCTCACCAACATCCGCAAGGCACGCGACGAGTCCGAGGACCCCGGGCACAAGCGCCGCGCCGCCGAACTGGTCGACATCGTCAAGGACTGCATCCGGCGTCACACACAGCTCCAGTCCCGGCTGCTGGAGGCGGGCCCGCTGTTCCGCGCCGAACAGGACCGGCAGGCCTTCGCCACCCCCATGACCACCTCGGGCCTGGACCTGTACGGCCATCTCGTCGCCCCCGTCCTGCCGCTGCCCGTGGAGCGGGCGGTCCGGGTCACCGACGCCTTCTTCGCGCGCGGCACCGGACTGCGCACCCCGGTGTCGGTGCGGGTCGGTGACCTGGTCGACCTGCTGCTCACCCCGCCGGTGGAGCGGGAGCACCTGGGCGCCGAGATGCCCGAGCCCGACCTGATCGCCACACCGGACGACAGCCGGTTCAGCGACGAGCAACTGGCCGCGGCCACAGAACTGCTGGACCTGCCGGCGGACGCGCCGCGCCGGCTGTCCGGGCTGCTCACCGAGGCGCGCCGCCGGGACCCCGAACTGCCGTACCTGGTGGCGCTGCTGGCCGTGCACGCGGCCAGCCCACCGGTCGGCACCGCCTACCGCCAGGGCGAGGAGAAACTGCTGTTCGCCGTGGACGACGGTACGGAACTGGACGACCCCGAGTTCGGCGGCGCCGACCTGATCGTCGGCACGGCCCTGTTGGATGCGGCGGGCATGGCGGCCGACCGGACGGAGGCGGCATGACCGGACCCGACCGTCCCACCCCACCCAGGCCAGCGCAGCAAGGAGTCCCGACCGTGACCGAGCCCGCCGACCGGAGCGAGCCCGAGCCCGCCGCCACGCCCGGAGGCTCCGCCGTCACTCCCGCCGACGCCGCCGACGCCGCCCGGCTCGTCGCCTTCGGACTCCAGCCCAAACTGCAGCCCGCCCGCGACCAGGAGTACACGGAACTGCTGCGCCGCCACCGCGAGGACCCGGTGTTCGCGCGGCTCGCGGACGCCGTGGCCGCGGGGCTCGGCCTGGTCGTGCTGGAGGTGTCACCGCGCGCGGGCATGGCGGTGACCGCCGCCGAGGACTCCGTCTTCGCCGTGCGCATGGGCGATTATGCCCGCCGCGCCGCCACCGACTCCGCAGACCGGTTCCTGCACGGACTGGCCCATCTCGCGGTCGCCGCGCTGGCCTTCCCCCGCCCGGAGGACCTCGCCGACGACGGCTACATCGGCCGGCTCTCCGTCAACGGCGTCGACGCGTTCGTACGCCAGGCCTGCCGGCGCCTCGAGGAGCGGGCCGCGGAGCAGGGCGAGAACACCGACCCGGCCACCGACGCGCCCGGCCTGGAGGCCGCCTGGCGGATCTGGGTGCGGCGCAGCGCCACCGGCGCCACCAAGGACGCCCGCCGGCCTGCCGGTTCCACCACCGGCATCGTCGGCAAGGCGGTCGCCTTCCTCACCGACTCCGGGTTCCTGCAGAGAACCGGCGACGACAACGGCGGCACCTACCGCACCACGGCGCGTTACCAGCTCCAGGTCCGCGACATGGCCGGCAGCGCCGCCATGGCCGAACTGCTCGAACTCGGCGTCGTCCCGGTCACCGACGGCACCGCCAGCCTGCTGCCCGCCGAGGACACCGACGACCTGGAGCTGGTGGCCGACGCCGGACTGCCGTTCCACTCCTGACGGCCCGGCCACCGCACCCTGCCGTTCCACAGCCCTGCCCCTTCGAAGACCTTCCACGAGAGTCCGCCATGTACGAGCTGTCCCGGGTCCGCCTCTACTCCATCGGTCCTGCCGGTGCGCGCTACGCCGACACCGTGCTCGACCTGCGGAGCGTGGGCGAGCCGGTGCCCGACCCCGCCCCCATGCAGGCGGAGTTCTTCGAGGAAGAGCCCGTCGGCCCGCCGCGCCGCCCCGCACCCGCGGGCGTGCTCTTCCTGGAGAACGGCGGCGGCAAATCGGTCCTGCTCAAGCTGATCTTCTCGGTGATGCTGCCGGGCCACCGCAACACCCTCGGCGGCGCCAGCTCCGGCGTGCTGCGCAAGTTCCTGCTCGCCGACGACTGCGGCCATGTGGCCCTGGAGTGGCAGCACGTGCAGACCGGCGAGTGCGTCGTCGTCGGCAAGGTCAGCGAGTGGCGCGGACGGCAGGTCTCCAACGACCCGCGCAAGTTCGCCGAGGCCTGGTACTCCTTCCGGCCGGGCCCCGGGCTCAGCCTCGACAACCTGCCCGTGGCCGAGTCCACGGCCGTACGCCCGCCCGTCGAGGGGCAGTCGGGCGCCCAGGGCCGCCGGCGCACCATGAAGGGCTTCCGGGACGCCATCACCGAGGCGGGCAAGGCATATCCGCACCTGGAGGTGCACTGGGAGGAGATCCACGAGCGCTGGACCGAGCACCTGGGCGACCTCGGCCTCGACCCCGAACTCTTCCGCTACCAGCGGGAGATGAACGCCGACGAGGGCGAGGCGGCCGGCCTGTTCGCGGTCAAGAAGGACTCCGACTTCACCGACCTGCTGCTGCGCGCGGTCACCGACACCCGGGACACCGACGGCCTCGCCGACCTGGTCGGCGGCTTCGGCAACAAGCTGGGCCGGCGCGCCGAACTGATCGCCGAACGGGACTTCACCGCCGGTTCCGTCGATCTGCTCGGGCGGATCGTCGAGGCCGCCGATGCCAGGGCACGCGCGCGTGACATCCATGCCGGCGCCGAGCGCCGCACCCGCGCCCTCGCGCGGCGGCTGTCCGCGCGAGGCGTCGTGGAACGGGCGAGGGCCGCCGACCTCGCCCAGCGGGTCACGGACGCCGCGTACGCCGTCACCCACTGCGAGGGCGCGCGCGAGCGCAGCGCGCTCATCGCCGCCGAACTCGCCTACCGGCACGCATCACTGGCGCTCGCCGCCGGCGAGAAGTCCACCGCCGCGCAGAAACGCGAACTGGCCGACGCACGCACCCTGCACTCCGCCTGGCAGGCGGCCGAGGCCGTGCTGCGCCACCGCGCCGCCGCCGACCGCGTCGCGCGCGTGGCCGCCGCGATCCAGGAGGCCGAACGGGACGCCGCCCCCGCCCTGGCCGCCCGCGCCAAGGCCGCCGTGGACCTGGTACGGGCCCTGCACACGGCCGCCGAGGGCGCCGAGACCCTCGCCAACGAGGGGGAGGAGCGCTCGGCCGCCCTCCAGGAGGCAGGGGAGTCCGCGTACCGGGACTCGACCGCCGCCGCCACCGAGGCACAGCGCGCCCGCAGCGAGATCGGACACCTCCGGCAGCGTCTGACCGAGGTCGAGCAGGAGACCGCCGAGGCCGTGCGCGCGGGCTGGCTCGACGACAGCGCCCCCGACGCGGACCCCGCCCGGGCCGCCCTCGCGGCCAGCGACGCCGAGAAGACCGCCGTGGCCGCCTGGGACACGGCCCGTGACGCCGCGCGCAAGGCGGCGGACCACGCGCGCGAAGCCGCGTCCGGCGAGTCCCGCGCCGAGCTGACCGCCGCCCGCGCCGCGGACGCGGCGACCGCGGCCGAGCGTGCCCACCAGGCCGAGCACCGCATCGCCGAGGCACTGGCCGCCGAGCAGCGGCTGGGCGAACTCCTCGGCCTGCCGGGCACCCAGGCCGGCACGCGTGCCGGGGTGCCCGCACCGCGCGCGGGCGGCGACGCCACCCGGGCCGCTGACCCGGGCGCGCCGCCCGGCGCCCCTGCCGAGGCCGCCGCGGACGCCGCCCGCCCCGGAGGCGACGGCCCCCTCACCCCCGAGGACCTGGACCGCTTCGCCGACGAACTGCGCGCCCTCCTCGACGACTCCGTCTCCTCCGCCGAACGGCACCTCTTCGAGCTGCGCACCGCCGCCGCCGACGACGCCCGCATCCTCGGAGCGCTCGGCGACGGCGGACTGCTGCCGCCCGGCCCCGACGTGCTCGCCACCGTCGAGTTCCTAGGCGAACACGGCATCCCCGCGCTGCCCGGCTGGCGCTACCTCGCCCAGGCCGTCGACCCGGCCGACCACGCGCGCGTGCTCGCCGCCCGCCCCGAACTGGTCGACGGTGTGATCATCACCGACCCGGACACACACGCGCGCGCCCGCGAGACCCTCGGGGACGCGGCACTCCTGCCGCGGTCCGCCGTGGCCGTCGGCACGGCTGCCGCCCTGCTCGCCCCGACCCCCGCCGCCGACACGAGCGGCACCGAGGTGTTCCTCGTACCGCCGAACCCGGCCATGCACGACGAGTACGCCGCCGACGAGGAACGGCAGGCGCTGCGCGCCCGGGCGACCGAGCGGGACGAGGAGATCCGCGCCCTGGCCGCACGGCTCGCCAAGGACCGGGAGCTGGCCGCGCGGCTCGCCTCCTGGCGCACCGGCTGCCCGGCGGGACGGCTCGTCGAACTGGCCCGGGCCGCCCGGGACGCGCGCGTGTTCGCCGAGGAATCCGAGGCGGAACTCGCCGAGGCCCGGACCGTGCGCGCCGAGTCCGACGAAGCCGCCGCCGAGGCCGCCCAGACCCGCGACGAACGCCAGGAGGCCGCGCAGAAGGCCCGGCGTGCCGCCGACGCGCTCGCCGGGCTCGCCTTCCGGCTGCGCGAGCGCTCCGGCTGGCAGGCCAAGCTGCGCGAACTCGCCGACGACGCCGCCGAGTCGGAGGCCCGCGCCCAGACCTGCCTGGAACGCGCACGCGCCGCCGACGAGGACCGCCGCGCCGCCCAGCGCGCCGCCGACGACGCCCGCCGCACCGCCCGCGCGCTGCGCGCCGAGCGCGCCGAGATCGCGGGCGCACCCGACGACGTGCCCGCCGCGGAGGGCGACGGCGACGCCTCGAAGGCGTCCCTGCCCGCCCTCCGCGAGGCCTACCGTGCCGCCTCCCAGGTGTACGAGAAGGTGGGGGTCGGGGCCGATCTGCGCGCCGAGCAGGCCCGCGCGGAGAGCGACGAGAGCGCGGCCCGCGCCGAACTGGACCGGCTCAGCAACAAGGTCCGCACCCGGGCCGAACAACTGCTCCAGTCGCCCGACGGCTCCGACGGGCCCTCCCGGCAGGCCGCCGCCGCACGCGCCGAGGAGCTGGTCCAGCTCCTGGAGACCCGTATGTCCACCGCGAGCGAGCAACTGGGACGGCTGCGCGGCGAGGCCGAACGGCACGCGCCCGAGGACGGCGGGGCGCACACCGAGCTGCCCGGGGAACTGGTCCCGCGCGACGCCGAACACGCCCAGGCGCTGCTGCGCACCGCCACGACCGAACTCGCCTCCCGCACCGAGGCGTTGACCCAGGCCCGCGACGCACACGCCGAACTCCTGGCCGCCCACCGCACCGCCGAGGACGCGGCCGGCGGCTTCGACGAGGTCGCCGCCATGCTCCGCGACCTGCTGCGCGAGCACGCCGCCGACGAGGACCAGGACGAACCGGAGCCGTACCCCGGCTCCCTGGAGGAGGCCAGACGGTCCGCCGCGGAGGCCCGCCGCTCACTGCGCGGCTGCGCCGCCGACCTGTCCGCCGCCGAGACCGCCGTGCGCGAGGCCGGTGACGTCCTGGTCCGGCACGCCAACTCCACCCGCTACGAGCAGGTGCGCACCCCCGCCCGGCAGCAGATCCGCGAGCTGCCCGCCGGCGCGCTGCCCGAGCACGCCCAGAAGTGGGCGGACGCCTTCGCCCCCCGACTGCGGGTCCTCACCGACGAACTGGCGCAGCTCGAACGCAACCGCGACTCGATCGTGGACCGGCTGCGCGGACTCGTCGAGTCGGCACTCGCCACCCTGCGCTCCGCCCAGCGGCTGTCCCGGCTGCCCGAGGGGCTCGGCGAGTGGTCCGGGCAGGAGTTCCTGCGCATCCGCTTCGAGGAACCCGACCAGGCCACGCTCACCGAACGGCTCGGTGAGGTGATCGACGAGGCGACCCGGGCCGCCGTGAAGAAGAACTCCGACCTGCGGCGCGACGGCATGTCCCTGCTGCTGCGCGGGGTCGCCGCCGCGCTGCGGCCCAAGGGCATCGCCGTCGAGATCCTCAAGCCGGACGCCGTGCTGCGCGCCGAACGCGTCCCCGTCGGACAGATGGGCGACGTGTTCTCCGGCGGTCAGCTGCTCACCGCCGCGATCGCCCTGTACTGCACGATGGCCGCCCTGCGGTCGAACGACCGGGGCCGCGACAAGCACCGGCACGCCGGCACCCTGTTCCTGGACAACCCCATCGGCCGCGCCAACGCCACCTATCTGCTGGAGCTGCAGCGCGCCGTCTCCGACGCGCTCGGTGTGCAACTGCTCTACACCACCGGCCTGTTCGACACGACGGCACTGGCCGAGTTCCCGCTGGTCATCCGGTTGCGCAACGACGCCGACCTGCGAGCCGGACTGAAGTACATCAGCGTCGAGGAACATCTGCGGCCGGGACTGCCGCAGCAGGCCGCGGCCGGGGAAGCGGTGCACAGCGAGATCACGGCGACACGCATGTTCAAGCGTCCGGCGCCCAGCACGCCATGACCGGGTCAGGGGCGCGCCGCGGACCGTCGGTGACCGCCCCGATCCCTTCTCCGTTCCTGCGGGCGTGACGTGAACTCGCCCGTGGTGACGGCGGGTGCGCTCCGCCGTGCCCTGACACGCGGCGCCCGGCGCGCACCGGGGCCGGCCTCAGGAGTGCGACAGCTGGCCGGCGCCGCCGCGCCTGCGTATCCGGTCCCGCTCCCGCGCGGCGGCCTTCGCCTGCCGCCGGGCCGCGCGCCGCTCCCGGCGCAGCGCCCGCGCCGTACTGCTCGGCACCGACACCACACCGTTCCGCTGGTTCCAGACCTGGCGCGTCACCCAGACGTCGAGCACGCCCCACGTGGCGACCACCGTGCTGGCCACACTGCTGATCACCATCGGGAAGGCCAGCCAGGACCCGGCCAACGTGCACAGGAAGGCCACCACCGCCTGAATCAGCGTCACGGCGATGATGATCACCGCCCGCACCGCCGCCGTACGCACCGGATCGGGCATCCGGCGTCTGAGCGCGGGCTCCTCGACCCACAACGGCCGGTACGCCGGCCGACGTTGTGCCCCGGTACCCCGCTCCTGCGACGGAACGCCGCCACCCGCCGCCTCCGGGACCCGCCGCCCCGTCCAGCCCTCCGCCGCGCCGCCATCGGACGCCTCGCGCTGCTCCGCCGTGCCCATCAACGTGTCACTCCCCACCGCCGGCAGACCCCTCGCTCCGGTGCCCCGAGACACCGGCTCCCCTGTGGTTGCCCGGCTTGCGCTGTTTTACGCCGCCAGGATGGTGGATGCGGCTCCTGTGGCCGATTCCGCCCCCATTTCCCGTAGAGAAGGACGAACGGCACGTCACGAAGATTCCCGCCCCCGAAAGATTTCGGCCAACCGTCCCGGCGTACCGAACCCAATGCCTGGACCACGCTCACTCGAACCGAGGTGGCAATCTCCCGTAATGCCCGGACAACTCGCCATGTCCCGGAGGTCAAGCTGAAGTTCAGGCTCCGGACGCGCCTTCGAGCCGACCGTGTGACGGTAGTAGGCTCGCGCCGTTTGTTGACGCATCTGTGCACCCCCGTCCGCTGGGGGACCGAGCTGGGGGAGGCCATGCGCTTTCGCGGGAAGTCGATCCGCCGGAAGATCGTGGCGCTGCTTCTCGTGCCGCTGGTGTCCCTGGCAGCCATCTGGGCCTTCGCGACCGTGCTCACGGGACGGGAGGTCACCCGGGTCTTCGATGTGTCGCACGTGGTGGAGAAGATCGAGTACCCCACCCAGGACACCGTCCGCGCCCTGCAGCAGGAACGCCGCCAGACCCTCGTCCACCTGGCCGACCCGCGCGCCTCCGACGCCCTCGGCGCCCTGCGCCGCACCCGGACCGCCAGCGACGCGGCCATCGCCGAGATCCGGAAGAACGCCGAGAACTCCGGCGTCCGCGACAGCATGAACGCGGCCGACGGCGAACGCCTCACCGCGGTCCTGGACGCCTTCGACGGCGTCGACTCCCTGCGCCGCAGCGTCGAGGACGGCACGGTCACCCGCCACCAGGCCCTGGACCTCTACAACCGCGTCGTCGACCCCTGCTACTCGCTGCTGGCGAGCCTCGACGGCGTCGACGACGTGGAGATGGACACACAGGCCCGCGCCCTCGTCAACATCAACCGCGCCCGCGAACTCTTCTCCCGCGAGGACGCCCTGCTCGGATCCGCCCTGGTGGTCGGCCGGCTCACCCGGGACGAGGCCCGTGACATCTCCGACCTCGTCGCCCAACGCACCCTCCTGTACGACATCAGCCTGCCGCTGCTGCCGGCGTCCGAACGCGACCGCTACGACCGGTTCTGGAAGAACGCCACCACCGCGCCGGTGCGCGTGGCCGAGGAGGCGGTCATCAGTTCCGGGGCCGGCACCCCGAAAGAGGTCGGCGCCAAGAGCTGGGACGCCGCCGCGGGCACCGTGCTCGACGAGCTGCGCACCCTCGACGACCAGGTCGGCGACCGCTATCAGGACCGCACCCGCCCCGTGGCGGTGAGCGTGATCATCCAGGCGGCCGTCGCCGGGCTGCTCGGACTGGCCGCGCTGCTGGTCTCTCTCGTCCTGTCCGTGCGCGTCGGCCGTGGACTCATCCGCGATCTGCGGCAACTGGGCCAGGAGGCGCACGAGGCGTCCGGCGTCCGGCTGCCCAGCGTGATGCGCCGCCTGTCCGCCGGCGAAAAGATCGACGTGGAGACCGAGGCCCCGCGCCTGGAGTACGACAAGAACGAGATCGGCGAGGTCGGCCAGGCCCTCAACACCCTCCAGCACGCCGCCGTCGAGGCCGCCGTCAAGCAGGCCGAACTGCGCGCCGGTGTCTCCGAGGTCTTCGTCAACCTCGCCCGGCGCAGCCAGGTGCTGCTGCACAAGCAGCTCACCCTGCTCGACAGCATGGAGCGCCGGACCGAGGACACCGACGAACTCGCCGACCTGTTCCGCCTCGACCACCTCACCACCCGGATGCGCCGGCACGCCGAGGGCCTGGTGATCCTCTCCGGTGCCGCCCCCTCGCGCCAGTGGCGCAAACCCGTCCAGCTGATGGACGTCGTCCGTGCCGCCGTCGCCGAGGTCGAGGACTACGAGCGCATCGAGGTCCGCCGGCTGCCGCGCGTCGCCGTCACCGGCCCGGCCGTCGCCGACCTCACCCACCTGGTGGCCGAGCTGCTGGAGAACGCCACCGTGTTCTCCCCGCCGCACACGGCGGTCCAGGTCCTCGGCGAGCGGGTCGCCAACGGCTTCACCCTGGAGATCCACGACCGGGGCCTCGGCATGGCCGCCGAAGCACTGCTGGAGGCCAACCTCCGGCTCGCCGAGACACCGGAGTTCGAACTCTCCGACACCGACCGGCTCGGCCTGTTCGTGGTCAGCCGTCTCGCCCAGCGCCAGAACGTCCGTGTCTCGCTGCAGCCGTCCCCCTACGGCGGCACCACCGCGGTGGTCTTCATCCCCGACGTGCTGCTGACCGACGACGTCCCCGACACCAACGGCGTCGGCTTCCGCCTCGACCGGAAGCGGACCGCCGAGGCCACCGACCAGGGGGAACGGCGGGCCGCCGCTCTCGCTCAGGTGCCGGTGCAGCTGCCGGGCCGACCCGCTGCGCCGGCCCTGGACGGCCCGGTCGAACTGGAGGCGCCCGTCGACCTGGACGCCCTCGGCAACGTCCCGGGCGCCCTCACCGACGAGTACAGCGAACGCGGCGGACTCTTCCGCGCCCGCCGTGCCCGCGCCCGTGCCGACGACGAGGCCGCGGGCCGAACCGGCGCGGATCATCGGCAGCCCTCCGGCACGGCGGACCCGGCGGGGACGGACGACCGCCCAGACTCCCCTGTGGCGCTGCCCCGCCGCCGGACGCCCAAGCTGGTCAGCTCGCACGGCCGGCCGATCAAGGAACAGCGCTCCCGCCGGGACGAGGAGAACGAGCCGTCCCCGGCCGACCCGCCCAGTGCCGACCCCCATCTGGCGCCGCTGCCCTCCCGACGCCGGGGCGAGCCGTCCCCGCGTCCCGGCACCGGACCCGCGACCCGTTCCGACGCGCGCGCGGAATCCTCGGCCGACGGCCCGGAAGAACCGTTCGAGGCCACCAAGCTCCCCCAGCGCAACCGCCGCCCGGACAACGACTCCGGCGACGGCCGGGGCGGCGCCGCCCCGGCCACCGGCGGCACACCGCAGGAGACCGGATCCGGCCCGGGACAGCTGCCGAGGCGAGTACGGCAGGCCAGCCTCGCCCCGCAGCTCAAGCAGGGTCCCGCACGCCGGCCCGGACGCGAGACGGAACCCGCCGAGCGTGACGCCGAAGAGGTGCGCAGCCGAATGGCCTCGCTCCAGCGCGGCTGGCAGCGCGGCCGGGAGGAGAACGCCGCGGGCGACGGGGCCCGGAACGGCACCGCACAAGGAACGACTAAGGGGGACGGTCGATGACCGCACCAAAGGCGACCGGCCACACCGCACCGGACAAGGGCGCGCTCAACTGGCTCCTCGACGACCTCGTCGACCGGGTCGCCAGCATCCGCAAGGCCGTCGTGCTCTCCGGCGACGGACTGGCCACAGGCGTGTCCAAGGAGCTGACCAGGGAGGACAGCGAGCACCTGGCCGCCGTCGCGTCCGGATTCCACAGCCTCGCCAAGGGCGTGGGCCGGCACTTCGAGGCGGGCAGTGTCCGCCAGACGGTCGTCGAACTCGACGAGGCCTTCCTCTTCGTCACGGCGGCCGGCGACGGCAGCTGCCTGGCCGTCCTCTCCGACGCGGACTCCGACGTCGGCCAGGTCGCCTACGAGATGACGCTCCTCGTCAAGCGGGTCGGCGCGCATCTGGGCGCCGCCCCGCGCACCGATCTGCCCGCGGGCGGGTAGTGGGATGACATGAGCGGAGACGGTCAGGGAAGAAGCCACTGGTTCGACGACGAGGCCGGACCGGTCGTCCGTCCGTACGCCATGACGCGTGGCCGCACCACCAGTGCGGGCCAGCACCGCCTCGATCTGATCGCGGTGGTCGTCACGGAACCCCACGTGGGCGATCCGGAAGCGGACCAGATGCTGTCCCCGGAACACGTGGACATCGTCGAACTCTGCCGGAACACCCCCCAGTCGGTCGCCGAACTCGCGGCGGAACTGGACCTGCCCATCGGCGTGGTGCGGGTCCTCGTCGGCGATCTCGTGGCCGGGGAACTCGTCCACGTGACACGTCCCGTACCCCCGGCGGAACTGCCGGACGAGAGTATTCTGCGCGACGTGATCAACGGCCTCCGGGCGCTGTGACCGGCGCGGAAGCGGAGAAGTGACGTGACAGGCTGGCAGTTCTGGATCGACCGGGGCGGTACCTTCACCGATATCGTCGCGCGGTGTCCGGACGGCCGCCTGCTCACGCACAAACTGCTGTCCGACAACCCCGCGCGGTACGCCGACGCGGCCGTCGCCGGCGTCCGCGAACTCCTCGACGGCTCCCCGGAACCCATCGAGACCGTCCGCATGGGCACGACCGTCGCCACCAACGCCCTGCTGGAACGCAAGGGCGAGCGCACCCTGCTGGTCATCACCCGCGGCTTCCGCGACGCCCTGCGCATCGCCTACCAGAACCGGCCGAGCATCTTCGCCCGCCGCATCGATCTGCCCCAGCCGCTGTACGAACGCGTCATCGAGGTCGACGAGCGGATCGCGGCCGACGGCACCGTACTGCGCGCACCCGACCTGGACGCCCTGCGGGGGCCGCTCCAGGAGGCGTACGACGACGGGATCCGCGCCGTCGCCGTCGTCTGCATGCACAGCCATCTGCATCCCGCCCACGAGAAGGCGATCGGCGAGCTGGCCGTCCGCACCGGTTTTCCGCAGATCTCGCTGTCCAGCGAGGTCAGCCCCCTGATGAAGCTCGTCCCGCGTGGCGACACCGCGGTCGTCGACGCCTACCTGTCGCCCGTGCTGCGCCGCTACGTCCAGCGCGTCGCCGACCAGCTCCGCGGCGTCCGGCTGATGTTCATGCAGTCCAACGGCGGGCTCGCCGAAGCCGGACAGTTCCGCGGCAAGGACGCCATCCTCTCCGGACCCGCCGGCGGCATCGTCGGCATGGCCCGCATGTCGCAGCTCGCCGGCTTCGACCGGGTCATCGGCTTCGACATGGGCGGCACCTCCACCGACGTCTCGCACTTCGCGGGCGCGTACGAGCGCGTCTTCACCACGCAGATCGCCGGCGTCCGGCTGCGCGCGCCCATGCTGGACATCCACACCGTCGCCGCGGGCGGCGGCTCGATCCTGCACTTCGACGGCTCCCGCTACCGGGTCGGTCCCGACTCGGCGGGCGCGGACCCCGGACCCGCCTGCTACCGCGGCGGCGGACCGCTCGCCGTCACCGACGCCAACGTCATGCTCGGCCGCATCCAACCCGCCCACTTCCCCAACGTGTTCGGCCCCGAGGGCGACCAGCCCCTGGACGCGGATCTCGTCCGCGACCGGTTCACCGCCCTCGCGCACGAGATCCGCGAGCGGACCGGGGACGACCGCACCCCCGAACAGGTCGCCGAGGGCTTCCTGCAGATCGCCGTCGCCAACATCGCCAACGCCGTGAAGCGGATCTCCGTCCAGAAGGGGCACGACGTCACCCGCTACGCCCTCACCACCTTCGGCGGGGCGGGCGGGCAGCACGCCTGCATGGTCGCCGACTCGCTCGGCATCCGCACCGTGCTCGTGCCCCCCATGGCCGGTGTGCTGTCCGCGCTCGGCATCGGCCTCGCCGACACCACCGCGATGCGCGAGCAGTCCGTCGAGGCCCCCCTGGAGGCCGCCTCCATGCCCGGCGTCCGCACGACCGCCGACGACCTGGAGACCGCCGCCCGCGCCGAACTCCTGGCCGAGGACATCCCGGAGGACCGCATCGAGGTCACCCGCCGCGCCCAGCTCCGCTACGACGGCACGGACACCGTCCTCACCATCGAGCTGACCGAGCCCGACACCATGAGGCACGCCTTCGAAGAACGTCATCGCGCCACGTACTCCTTCACCCTCGACCGCCCCGTCGTGGTCGAAGCCCTCTCCGTCGAAGCCACCGGCATCACCCAACCCCCGGATCTGTCCGCCCTCGCCGTCCACGAGAGCCGCCCCGCCGCGCCCGAGACCGTCCGCCTCCACACCGGCGGCGCCTGGCGCGACGTACCCCTCCACCGCCGTGAGGCGCTGCCTCCCGGACGGCTCGTCACCGGCCCCGCGATCATCACCGAGGCCGGCGCGACGACCGTCGTCGACGACGGCTGGACGGCCGCGACGACCGACGACGGGCATCTGGTCATGGAACGCGCGGCGATTACGCAGAGTTCCGATCTCGACACGAAAGTCGATCCGGTGCTGCTGGAGGTCTTCAACAACCTGTTCATGTCCATCGCCGAACAGATGGGCGCCCGGCTGGAGTCCACGGCCCAGTCCGTCAACATCAAGGAACGCCTCGACTTCTCCTGCGCCCTGTTCGACCCGGACGGAAACCTGGTGGCCAACGCCCCGCACATCCCCGTCCACCTCGGCTCGATGGGCACCAGCGTCAAAGAGGTCATCCGCCGCCGCGGCGACTCGATGCGGCCCGGTGACACCTACGCCGTCAACGACCCCTACCACGGCGGAACCCACCTGCCGGACGTCACCGTCGTCACGCCCGTGTTCGACACGGACGGTGACCGGATCCTGTTCTACGTCGCCTCCCGCGGCCACCACGCCGAGATCGGCGGCATCGCACCCGGCTCGATGCCCGCGAACAGCCGCACCATCGAGGAGGAAGGCATCCTCTTCGACAACTGGCTGCTCGCCGAGGACGGCCGCTTCCGCGAGGAGGAGACCCTGCGCCTGCTCACCGAGGCGCCCTACCCCACCCGCAACCCCGGGACCAACCTCGCCGACCTGCGCGCGCAGATCGCCGCCAACCAGAAGGGCGTCGACGAGGTCGGCCGCATGATCGAGGACTTCGGGCTCGGCGTCGTCCAGGCCTACATGCGGCACGTCCAGGACAACGCCGAGGAGGCCGTCCGCCGTGTCATCGACGCGCTGGACGACGGCGAGTACGCCTACGAGACCGACGCGGGCGCCGTCATCCGGGTACGCGTGCGCGTGGACCGCGCCGGCCGCTCCGCGACCATCGATTTCACGGGCACGTCCGCGCAGCTCGCCACCAACTTCAACGCACCGTTCTCGGTGGTCAACGCGGCCGTCCTGTACGTCTTCCGTACCCTCGTCGCCGACGACATCCCGCTCAACGACGGCTGTCTGCGCCCCCTGGAGATCGTCGTGCCGGCCGGCTCGATGCTCGCGCCCGAGCCGCCCGCGGCCGTCGTCGCGGGCAACGTCGAGACCTCCCAGGCCATCACCGGCGCCCTCTACGCGGCCCTCGGCGTCCAGGCCGAGGGCTCCGGGACCATGAACAACGTCACCTTCGGCAACGAACGGCACCAGTACTACGAGACCGTCGCCTCCGGGTCCGGTGCCGGTGCCGGCTTCCCCGGCGCGAGCGTCGTGCAGACCCACATGACCAACTCGCGGCTCACCGACCCCGAAGTCCTCGAATGGCGCCTGCCCGTGCGGCTCGACGCGTTCGCGGTCCGGCAGGGGAGCGGCGGAACCGGACAGTGGCCCGGCGGGGACGGCGCGGTGCGCCGCATCCGGTTCCACGAGGCCATGACCGTCTCGACGCTGTCCCAGCACCGCCGGGTCCCGCCCTACGGCATGGCGGGCGGCAGCCCGGGCGCGCTCGGCGCCAACCGGGTGGAGCGGGCCGACGGCTCGGTCACCGAACTCGGCGGCAGCGACTCGGCGGACGTCGGCCCAGGCGACGTACTCGTCATCGAAACCCCCGGTGGCGGCGGCTACGGCCGGCCGGCACCACACCCCCATCAAGCAGGAGAAGAGATCGATGATCTTCGGGCGTTCTGAGCGCGACAAGGCCCCGGTCGAGCCCGTCACGCTCAAGATCCTGGTGGCCGGCGGCTTCGGCGCGGGCAAGACGACCCTGGTCGGCGCGGTCAGCGAGATCAGGCCGCTGCGCACGGAGGAACTGCTCACCGAGGCAGGGCGTCCGGTGGACGACACCAGCGGCGTCGAGGGCAAACACACCACCACCGTGGCCATGGACTTCGGCCGGATCACGCTCCGCGAGGACCTGGTGCTGTACCTTTTCGGCACCCCCGGGCAGCAGCGGTTCTGGTTCATGTGGGACGAGCTGTCCGAGGGCGCGCTCGGCGCGGTCGTCCTCGCCGACACCCGCCGCCTGGAGGACTGCTTCGCCGCCGTCGACTACTTCGAGCGGCTTTCCATACCGTTCCTCGTCGGCGTCAACTGCTTCGAGGGAGCGGCGCGTTACCCGGCGGACGATGTCCGCCAGGCCCTCGACCTGGACGACGACGTGCCGCTCATGCTGTGTGACGCCCGCGACCGCCGGTCGGTCAAGGAGGTGCTCATCGGAGTCGTCCAGCACGCGATGGCGTACGGGACCGAGCGCCAGAAATCCGTCACCACGTGATGAGGTCCGCGCACGGCCCGTACGCCCGCCGACGGGGGTACGGGCCGTGGTCCGCTGCGCGGGTTCACGCGCGCGTGCGCGTTCTCGGGGGCACGCGCGTGTGGAACACGGCTCCCGCCGGCTACTCGGCCTCCTCCAGCCAGCCGAGGCTCTTCTCCACGGCCTTGCGCCAGTTCCGGTACTCGCGGTCGCGAACCGACGCCTCCATCGACGGCGTCCATTCCGCGTCCCGCTGCCAGTGCGCCCTGAGTTCGTCGAGGTCGTTCCACACCCCGGTCGCCAGGCCCGCCGCGTAGGCCGCGCCGAGACAGGTCGTCTCGGAGACCCTGGGCCGGACCACCGGCACACCCAGCACGTCGGCCTGGTGCTGCATGAGCAGGTTGTTCCTGGTCATGCCGCCGTCCACCTTCAGCGTGGTGATCCGCACGCCGGAGTCCTGGAACATGGCGTCCACGACCTCGCGTGTCTGCCAGCTCGTCGCCTCCAGCACCGCACGCGCCAGGTGGGCCTTGGTGACGTACCTGGTCAGGCCGGTGACGACGCCCCGCGCGTCGGAGCGCCAGTACGGGGCGAACAGGCCCGAGAAGGCGGGCACGATGTACGCGCCGCCGTTGTCCTCGACACGCGCCGCCAGCGGCTCGATCTCGTCGGCGCTGCTGATGATCCCGAGCTGATCGCGGAACCACTGCACGAGCGCACCCGTTATCGCTATGGACCCCTCCAGGCAGTACACCGGCGCCTCACCACCGATCTTGTAGCCCATCGTCGTCAGCAGCCCGCTCTTGGACGGGACCGGCCGGTTCCCGGTGTTGAGCAGCAGGAAACTGCCGGTGCCGTACGTGTTCTTCGCGGTGCCGACGTCGTAGCAGGCCTGTCCGAACACGGCGGCCTGCTGGTCGCCCAGCGCCGACGCGACGGGGACGCCGGCGAGCTGGCCGACGGCGGTCCCGTAGACCTCCGCGGACGATCTGATCTCCGGGAGGACCGCCTCGGGCACGTTCATCGCGGCGAGGACGGCCGGGTCCCACTGCAGGGTCTTCAGGTTCATCAGCAGGGTGCGGCCCGCGTTCGTCACGTCGGTGACGTGCCGTCCGCCGTCGGTGCCGCCCGTCAGGTTCCAGATGAGCCAGGAGTCCACGGTGCCGAAGGCGATCTCACCACGCTCCGCGCGCTCCCTGAGCCCCGGCACATGGTCGAGGAGCCAGGCGACCTTGGGACCGGAGAAGTAGCTCGCCAGGGGCAGCCCGGTCTGCTCGCGGAAACGGTCCTGCCCGTCCGAGCCGCCCAGTTCGTTGCAGAGCGCCGCCGTCCTCGTGTCCTGCCAGACGATCGCGTTGTGCACGGGCTTGCCCGTCGCCCGGTCCCACAGCACCGTCGTCTCCCGCTGGTTGGTGATGCCGAGCGCACTGAGTTGGTCAGCGCGCAGCCCGGCCTTGGCGAGCGCGCCCGCGACCACGGCCTGCACCTTGGACCAGATCTCGGTGGCGTCGTGCTCCACCCAGCCCGGCTCGGGGAAGATCTGACGGTGCTCGCGCTGGTCGACCGCGACGATCGCGCCGCCGTGGTCGAAGATGATGCAGCGGCTCGAGGTGGTGCCCTGGTCGATGGCGGCAACGTACTTCTCGGCGGTGTCCGTCATGGCTGTCCCTTGGTCGCTGGGTCAGAAGGCTGCGTGGTAGATGAGGCCCGCGAGCGCCCCGCCGATCAGCGGGCCGACGACCGGGACCCAGGCGTAACCCCAGTCGGACGTGCCCTTGTTCGGGATCGGCAGGAAGGCGTGCACGATGCGCGGGCCGAGATCGCGCGCCGGGTTGATGGCGTATCCCGTGGGCCCGCCGAGGGAGAGTCCGATGCCGACCACGAGCAGCGAGACGATCAGTACGGTGGTGCCGGACTCGCCGAGCCCCTCGGTCAGGCCGAAGGCCAGGATCGGCAGGACGAGAGCGATCGTCGCGATGATCTCCGTGATCAGGTTGGCCACCGGATTGCGGATCTCCGGGATGGTGGAGAAGACCCCGAGCGTCGGGGTCGGTTCCTCCGCCGAGTCCTCCTTGCGCACGTTCGCCTGGAACTGGGCCAGGTAGACGAGGTACGCGAGGACGGCGCCGAGCATCGCGCCGACCATCTGACCCAGCAGGTACACCCAGACCTTGTCCCAGGTGCCGGTGTCGACGGCGATGCCGATGGTGACCGCGGGATTGAGCTGACCGCTCGACAGGGGAGCCGCGGTGTACGCGCCGGCCAGCACACCGAATCCCCAGCCGAACGCGATCACGACCCAGCCCGAGGCCCGCGCCTTGGAGTGTCTGAGGGTGACGGCGGCGCAGACACCGGCACCGAAAAGGACCAGGATCGCGGTGCCGATGATCTCGCCGATGAATATGTCTGCATTGCTCATGGCGGCTCCTAGGCGCTGGTTCCCGGGGGATCTGCCCCGGCTCTCCGTGCAGGAACGGTTCCCTTGGCGACCTCCGCCGAGGGCAGGGAGAATCCCGCGCCCAGCCCGGCGGCCGTGACGAGCGTGCCGTCGCAGCCGAATCGTCCGTGGGGAGCGGGCCATGGCTCAGGAAGGGCCCGCGTGGCGCTGTGCCTGATTACGCCGAGAATGTACGGCGATGTCGACCGACACCGGGAAGTGTTCACCGGCGTCCCGGGAGCGTCAAGGTCGTCGACAGCAACGGTGACAGCCGCCCGGGTGTGGCCCGCGCCCGCTCAACCGGCCTCGCGGGGACGGCCGTTCAGCTCCAGGGATCGACCGCCGCGTAGCCCGACCGGGCGGACGGCACGGCCGCACCGTGCAGGATCTCGTACCCGGGCAGCCCCGCCCGCGCCAGCACCCAGCTCGCCCCGCTCAGTTCTTTCGCAGCCTTCTTCAGCGGGGCCAGACAGGCCGCGGCCTGCCGGTGGTCGACCACGCTGCCCGGGGCGCACACGACGGTCGCCAGGGACAGCGTGACGGGTCGGCCGCCCGCCGACCAAGGGGCGCCGAGCATGGCCGAGGCCAGCGGGCCGAGGCCTTCCTCGTCGGCGAGCACCAGGAAGTCGTCACCGCCGATGTGCCCCACGCGCGTGTGCCCCGCCGTGGCCTGTTGCAGCGTCCGCCCCACGGATCGGATCAGCTCGTCGCCTGCCGCGAAGCCGGCCCCGTCGTTGACCTGCTTGAAGTGGTCGATGTCCAGCCAGCTCAGGGTGAAGCCCCGCCCGCCCGCGATCCGCCGGTCCACCTCGCCGGTGATCGCGTCCGAACCCGGCAGCCGCGTCAGGGGATTGAGCCCGGCCGCCTCCTCGACCCGCGTCTCGGCCAGCGCCCGCACCAGGTCGGCGAGCCGGACGACACCCACGCAGCGCCCGCGGCGGTCCACCACCGCCACATCGTCCGAGGTGCGGTCCCGGCCGCCCACCGCCACGACGTCCAGGACCTCCCAGGCCGTGGCGTCGGCGCCGACCGTGCGCGGCGGGTCGCCCAGCTTGAAAGCGGGCCGGTCGGCGTACAGGGCGTGCCCGTAGCGGCCCGACATCGACAGCAGGAACCGCGAGCGGTGCACCGAGCGCACCGGGGCCCCGGACTGGTCCACCAGCAGCACTCCGGACACGTCGGGCGATCCGGTCAGCAGCGCCCGGACCTGGCCCGCCGAGGCGGTCACCGGCAGCAGTGCGGCAGGCCGCACGAACTCGCGCACCGTCGGCCCCGGCCGCGGCACGGCGAGGGCCTCCGGGAAGCGGGGCGGAACGTATACGTCCACGGCGGGAATCCGGGCCGGCGGTGCGAACAGCTCGCCCTGTGCCAGCTGTGCACCGGCCGACAGCGCCTCCGCGTGCTGCTGTTCGGTCTCCACGCCCTCGACCGCCAGCAGGGCGCCCAGATGCTCGCACAGCGTCCGCATGGCCCGCACCGCGGCCGGCCGGCCGAGCAGCGAGGCATCGAGCTTGACCAGGTCCGGGGCGAGGTCGGTGAGCAGCCTGAGCGGCACGTCGCCCTCGCCGATGCCGTCGGCACTGATCCGGAACCCCTGGCCGCGCAGCGCCGACACGGCGTCGAGGAGCGCCCGCTGCGGTACGTGCGTGTACGGCGGGACGATGTCGAGGGTCACCTCCCACGGCAGGCGTCCCGCCGCGCGCACGGCGTCGTGCAGGGGCGTGAGGCCGCCGAGGTCGGCGAGTGTCGCGGCGAACACGTTGATGTGCAGGGGCAGCAGCCGCTCCATGCGAGCCGCCGCTCGGAAGGCCAGCACGGCCAGTCTGCCGTCGAGCTCGGGGTCGCGACGGGCCTCGGCCAGGATGTCTCCGGTCTCCGGGCGGGCGAGCGTCTCCAATGCGGCGACCCCGCCGGTGGCCAGGTTGACCACCGGCTGGAAGGCGAAGCGGAGACTATCCGTCCAGGGGCGCACGGGAGCATGATGACGCTGCCGGCGCGCGCCCAGGCGTAGTTCATAAGACGTTCACGCAGCATTCCGGGTCGATCACACAGCGTAGAACAACCCAGGCGGCCCTCCCGTCCCACGCGTCCCGTCCATCCCCGGTCAGCGCAGTGCGATCACCGACGAGCCATGCCCGAACAGTCCCTGGTTGGCGGTGATCCCCACGCGTGCTCCGGTGATCTGCCGCTCGCCCGCTTCGCCCCTCAACTGCCAGGTCAGCTCGCAGACCTGGGCGATCGCCTGGGCGGGCACCGCCTCCCCGAAGGAGGCGAGTCCGCCGCTCGCGTTGACGGGTATGCGCCCGCCCGGGGCCGTCGCGCCCTCCCGGAGCAGCTTCGCCGCCTCGCCCTCGCCGCACAGCCCCAGATCCTCGTACCACTGCAACTCCAGGGCGGTGGAAAGGTCGTACACCTCCGCCAGGGACAGCTCCTCGGGGCCGATGCCCGCCTCCTCGTAGGCGGCCCGGGCGATCGACGCCCGGAACGACCGCTCCGGTGGTTCGACCGCCGCCGCCGAGTCCGTGGCGATGTCCGGCAGGTCCAGCACGGTGCTCGGATAGTGCGGCGTCACCGTGGACACCGCCCGGATCCGCACCGGTTCCGACGCCCCGTGCCGGTGCGCGAACTCCAGGCTCGACAGCACCAGTGCCGCACCCCCGTCCGAGGTGGCGCAGATGTCGAGCAGGCGCAGCGGGTCGGCGACCACCGCGGAGGCGGCGACCTCCTCGACCGTGACGCGCCTGCGGTAGCGAGCGTGGGGATTCAGCGCGCCCGAAGCGGCGTTCTTCACCTTCACCAGGGCGAAGTCCTCCAGGGTGTCGCCGTGCACCGCCATCCGCCGCCGGGCGTACAGACCGAAGTACGCCGGGTTCGTCGCGCCCAGCAGGCGGAAGCGCAGCCAGTCGGGGTCCTCGGGCCGCTCGCCGCCCGCGGGCCGGAAGAAGCCCCTGGGCGCCGCGTCCGCGCCCACCACCAACACCGCCTCCGCGAGCCCGGCGAGAATCTGCGCCCGCGCGGCGGCGATCGCCTGCGCGCCGGACGCGCACGCCGCGTACACACTGGTGACCCGGGCCCCCTGCCAGCCCAGTGCCTTCGCGAACGTGGCTCCCGCGACCTGCCCCGGATAGCCGCCACGCACCGTGTTCGCGCCGACGACCGACCCGATGTCGCGCCACTCCAGTCCGGCGTCCGCGAGCGCGGCACGGGCCGCCACCGCGCCGTACTCGACGAACCCGCGCCCCCACTTGCCCCAGGGGTGCAGGCCCACGCCGAGCACCGCCACGTCCGCCGTCATGCCCCCACCCCCGTCGGCCGCCAGTTCCAAGTCGTCCAGGTGGTCTCGGTGTCCTCGTGCAGCACCCCCGGGACGACCTCCACCTCCATGCCCACCCCCAGGTCCGCGGCGGCGGTGCCGGGAGCCGCCTGTCCCAGCACCACGATCCGCTCGGACTCCAGCTCCACCGCGATCAACGCGTACGGCTCCCACGGAAGTTCCGGATTGCTCACATAGGGTGACGGAGGCCGATAACGGGTGTCCGTGTAGGACCAGATGCGACCGCGTCGCGACAGAGGTGTTTCCACCAGGGTGCCGCCAGGGCAGCCGGGGTTGCGGCAGTGGGTGTCCTCGCGGGGGAAGAAGACAGCGGCGCAGGCCGAACAGCGGGTGCCCAGGAGCCGGAACGCGTCTCCCTCGCCGGCGAACCAGCCGGCGACCGCCGGCGTACGTGTGCGCGACATAGCCCCTCCGGAGCATCGAATCTGACGGAACGTCAGGAGTGTGGCACGGGCGCGGCCAAATGGGCAGGCCGTGCCGCGCAACCGGACGGCTCCCTCGGGAGACGGCTTCCGGAAGACGTCCTTCCTGCGATCAGATACAGTCCGCGCGTGTCCGAATTTCAGCACTCAACCGCCAACTCCGAGCCGGACTCGCACTGTTCGAGCTGCGGAGCGCCCTACGGAGAGGGAGTCTCCGGCTGGCCCCGCACCTGTCCGGCCTGCGGGGCCGTCGCCTACCGCAACCCGCTGCCGGTGGCGATCGCCCTTCAGCCCGTGTACGACACGAAGGGCACCGCCCTTGTCGTCATCACCCGCACCGTCGCACCCGCGCGCGGAGGCATCGCGTTGCCGGGCGGCTACCTCGACGACCGGGAGGACTGGCGGCAGGCCGTCGTCCGCGAACTCAAGGAGGAGACCGGCATCGACGCGGCCGCCCGCGACGTACGGCTCATGGACGCCATGAGCTCGCCCGACGGGCACCTGCTGCTGTTCGGGCTCCTCCCGGAGCGCCCCGCAGACGTGCTCCCGCCGTCCCACGCGACGGACGAGACGGAAGGCTGGCACCTGCTGCGCAGGCCCGAGGAACTCGCCTTCCCGCTGCACACCCTGGCCGTACGGGCATGGTTCGAGGGCCGGTACATCTGAGCCCAGGGCTCACCCGAGCCCCCGTATGCGCACCGGGTGGGACGGCTCACGCACGCCGTCCTCCCCGTCCCGCATGACCACCACCCGACGCCCCGACCAGCGGGCGACGTAGCGTTCGATCTCCGGTTCGTCCCAGCCGTCGCCCGCGTCCGGCACCACCAGTCCGCCGCCGGTCCGGCCGCGGGCCGGCGCCCACACCTCCAGTTCGAGCCCGCCGTCCGCGCCCCGTACGGGCACGACGCCGCCCGCGCGCGCGAGCACCGGAATCCGCGACAGCGGCGCGTCGACGAGCACCTGCGCCGGTCCCTCGTAGACCCGCTCGGTGGCCGTGTCGTACCAGCGCCCGCGCGGCACCTGCACGGCCCGCCGGTCGGCGCCCGGATCCAGCACCGGCGCCACCAGCAGACTGTCGCCCAGCAGGAACGCGTCCTCACAGTCGCGCAGCGCCCGGTCCTCCGGCGCGCCCCACCACAGAGGACGCGCATAAGGCGCGCCCGTACGCCTGGCCAGATGCGCCAGCGTCACGAAGTACGGCAGCAGACGCCGGCGCTCCACCAGCGCCACACGCGCGTGCTCCAGCACCTCGGCACCGAACTCCCACGGCTCCCTGCGCCCCGCCCGCAGACTCGCGTGGGTGCGGAACAGCGGCAGGTACGCGCCGAGCTGGAACCAGCGCAGAAACAGCTCGGGCGACGGGCTCCCGTCGAACCCGCCCACATCAGGACCCGAGTACGGCACCCCGCACAGCCCGAGGCCAAGCACCAGGGACAGGGACGCCCGCAGCCCCGGCCAGCCGGTGGCCACGTCCCCGGACCATGTGCCCCCGTAGCGCTGCATCCCGGCCCAGCCGGAGCGCGAGAAGAGGAACGGCCGCTCCTGGGGGCTCAGCTTGCGCAGCCCCTCGTGAGCCGCGTCGGCCATGCACAGCGCATACACGTTGTGCGCCTCCCTGTGGTCACCGCCGCGGCCCTCCAGGAAGTGCCGGGCCGAGCGGGGCAGCGTCGACTCCCCGAAGGCGCTGAAGGACGTGGGTTCGTCCATGTCGTGCCAGAAGCCCGCGAAGCCCTGCGCGAGCCGCTCCTCGTACAGCCCGCCCCACCACGCACGCACGCGCGCGTGCGTGAAATCCGGATACACCGACTCGCCGGGCCACGACACACCCCGCACCACCTGTCCCGAAGGAGCCCGGACAAAGGCGTCCACGGCCGTTCCGCCGTCGAACACGGCGTTGCCCGCGGCGGCCTTCACCCCAGGGTCGACGATGGACACCAGCCGGATCCCCTGCCGCCGCAGCTCCTCGGCGAGCGCCGGCAGCTTCGGGAAGCGTTCGTGGTCGACCGTGAACACCTGGTGCTCGTCGTAGTGGTCGATGTCCAGGTGAACGGCGTCCAGCGGCAGCCCACGCTCCCCGTAGCCCGCGACGATCCGCCGCACCTCCTGCTCGCTGCCGAAGCCCCAGCGCGCGTGATGGTGCCCGAGCGCCCACGCCGGCGGCAGCGCGGGCGCCCCCGTCAGCGAGGCCCACACATGCAGCACGCGCGCGGGAGTGCCCACCATCACCCAGCAGCGCAGCGGGCCGCCGTCCATCCGCAGTTCGCACCTCCCGGTCCGGTCGTGGCCGGAGCCGGCGCCTTCCTCGCCCTCCCGCAGCGTCACCGTTCCGTCCCACGAACTGTCGTGGAAGACCAGATGCGTCGCCGCGTCGGCGACCACCAGCTGCACCGGCATGGTGATGTACAGCGGATCGTCGCCGGGGGAGAAGGCACGGCCGGGATCGGTGTTCCACAGCCGGTACGTGCCGTCGCGCAGCCGGGGCCCGGTCGCGCGCCCGCCCAGACCGAAGAAGCGCGCGTCGGCGGCCACCTCCGAGCGCTGCATCCAGCGCGCCGAGCCCCCGCCCACCGGCTCCCACCACCGGGGCGGCAGATCCCGGCGCAGCATGACGCCCCCGGGCGTGCACACCTCTATCGCCCCGTGCCGGGAGACGACCACCGTCACCCGCTCCGCCACGACCCGCCAGCCGCCGTCGGTGTCCGGCTCCAGCAGCGCCCGGGGGTCCGGCTCCGGACAGCGTCCCGCGAGCGCGTACGACGGCTCGGGACCCGCCCCGTCCCAGCCCCAGAAGACGGCCCCGTTCACGGCGACGGTGATCCGCAGCTCGGACCTGGCGAACCGGATGACACCACCCCCGGGCCCGGGCTCCGCACTCCGCACCGGACCGGGCACCCGCGCGCGCTCCGCGCCCCGCGGCGGCAATCCGACCGCGTCGGTACGCATCCTGCGCCACGCCGCCCGCACGGTACGCAACCCCTGAGCCGCTCTCATCGAACCGACCACTCTCACCGAACGCACCAGGTCACGACCGTCCATGCTGATCACACTGCCACTGAGCGCCTCACCCATGCGTGTCGTTCAACTGCCGTTCACCCGTGCTGGAACCACATCTTTACGACACGGACTATGTGGGGCGCACCCTGGTGTAGAAGTCGATCACATGGCATCGTCCGTGTCAGCCGTGTCACGCGCACAATGCATCCCGTGCGCGAGCGACGCACACGACGCGTACAGTCCGGGAGCCGCCCCATGTCGACCGCGAACCCCCAGCCGCTCTGGCAGCCCGAACCGGAACGGATCGCCCAGGCACGCATCACCGAGTTCCAGTCCTGGGCGGCCGAACGGCACGGCGCCCCGTCCGAGGGCGGCTATCCGGCGCTGCACCGCTGGTCGGTGGATCAGCTGGACACCTTCTGGAAAGCCGTCACGGAGTGGTTCGACGTACGCTTCTCGACGCCCTACGCGCGCGTGCTCGGCGACCGCTCGATGCCCGGCGCGCAGTGGTTCCCCGGGGCGACCCTGAACTACGCCGAGCACGCCCTGCGCGCCGCCACGGACCGCGCGGACGAACCCGCGCTCCTGTACGTGGACGAGATCCATGAGCCACGCCCGGTCACCTGGAGCGAACTGCGCCGGCAGGTCGGCTCCCTCGCCGCCGAACTGCGCGCCCTCGGGGTGCGCCCGGGCGACCGTGTCAGCGGCTACCTTCCGAACATCCCGCAGGCCGTCGTCGCGCTCCTCGCCACGGCAGCCGTCGGCGCCGTCTGGACGTCCTGCGCCCCCGACTTCGGCGCCCGCAGCGTCCTCGACCGGTTCCAGCAGGTCGAACCGGTCGTCCTGTTCACCGTGGACGGTTACCGCTACGGCGGCAAGGAGCACGACCGCCGCGACGTCGTGGCCGAACTGCGCCGCGAACTGCCCACCCTGCGCGCCGTGGTCCACATCCCGCTCCTCGGCACCGAGGCGCCCGCCGGCGCCCTGGACTGGTCGGCGCTGACCTCGGCCGACGTGGAACCCGTCTTCGAGCAGGTCCCGTTCGACCACCCCCTGTGGGTGCTGTACTCCTCCGGCACGACCGGCCTGCCCAAGGCCATCGTCCAGTCGCAGGGCGGCATCCTCGTCGAGCACCTCAAACAGCTCGGCCTGCACTGCGGCCTCGGCCCGGGGGACCGTTTCTTCTGGTACACCTCGACCGGCTGGATGATGTGGAACTTCCTCGTCTCCGGCCTGCTCACCGGCACCACGATCGTCCTGTACGACGGCAGCCCCGGATACCCGGACACCGGCGCCCAGTGGCGGATCGCCGAACGCACCGGCGCAAACCTCTACGGCACGTCCGCCGCCTACGTCATGGCCTGCCGCAAGGCCGGTGTGCACCCCTCGCGCGACTTCGACCTCTCCCGGGTGCGGTGCGTCGCGACCACCGGATCTCCCCTGCCCCCCGACGGGTTCCGCTGGCTGCACGACGAGGTCCGCGACGACCTGTGGATCGCCTCCGTCAGCGGCGGCACTGATGTGTGCTCCTGCTTCGCCGGAGCCGTGCCGACACTGCCGGTCTACATCGGCGAACTCCAGGCCCCCGGCCTCGGCACCGACCTGCAGTCCTGGGACCCGAGCGGCAAGCCCCTCATCGACGAGGTGGGCGAACTGGTGGTCGCCAACCCCATGCCGTCGATGCCGATCCACTTCTGGAACGACCCCGACGGCAGTCGCTACCACGACAGCTACTTCGACACCTACCCCGGAGTCTGGCGCCACGGCGACTGGATCACCGTGACCTCCCGCGGCACCGTCGTCATCCACGGCCGATCCGACTCCACGCTCAACCGCCAGGGCGTCCGCATGGGCTCCGCCGACATCTACGAGGTCGTCGAGCGCCTCCCCGAGATCAAGGAATCCCTGGTCATCGGCATCGAGGAGCCCGACGGGGGCTACTGGATGCCCCTGTTCGTGCATCTGGCCCCGGGAGCCGTCCTGGACGAGGGCCTCCGCGACCGCGTCAAGCAGGCCATCCGCCAACAGCTCTCGCCGCGCCACGTCCCCGACGAGATCATCGAAGTGCCCGGCGTGCCGCACACCCTCACCGGAAAGCGCATCGAGGTCCCGGTCAAGCGCCTCCTGCAGGGCACGCCCCTGGAAAAGGCCGTCAACCCCGGATCCATCGACAATCTCGATCTGCTGAACTTTTACGAGAGCTTGGCCCGCAAACGGCGCTGACCGATCGGCGGAAAACCAGACAAAAGTACTTCCGTCCACCCCCTGTCACCCCCGGTTCTCACCGGACCAGGCACGCGCAGACCCATGGGGCGTCGGCCTCGACGCCCGCGGGCCGGGCCCGACGACCTCGGCCCCGGCTCGTTGTCAGTGCCGCCGGTTACTGTGAGTGAGCATTGATCGACTGCACACAGGGGGAAACATGGCGCACACCGACCACCAGACCATGCGACGCGTCCTGCGCCGCGAGATCGCCGGCACTCTCGGCCTGCTGACCGACGAGCAGGACTTCCGGGCGATGCTGCGCTACCGCACCTTCGCCTTCGACGACCACACCGCCTACCTGCAACAGGTGGAGGCACTCCTCAGGATCCGCGCCGCCCACGGCAACCACACCACGGTCGCCCTGTTCGACCCCGAGGAGTACGCCGAATTCTGCGCGGCCACCGGCCTCGAACCGGACGCCCCCGCGAGCCGCGCACGCTTCACCGCGGAGCTCGCCGCCATGGGCGCCACCGTTCCCTACGAGGGCCAGGACCTCGTCGACCTCGTGCCCTCACTCGTCGACGCGGCCGTCCGACAGGCCACCTGGGAATACGCCAGCGCCCTTCTGACCCGCCTCGGCCCCTGTGCCACCTGCGGGGAAGACATCGGGCGCGCGGCCTTCACCCGGGCCTCGGCCCTCGTCGTCCGCATCCTCGACACAGCACCGCCCGGCGACCACCACCTCGTGTGCAGCGTCTCGGGCACGGCGGAAACCCTCGTGTCCGTCCTCCACGCCGACAGGGACACGGCAGGCGCCACACAACTGGACGAGACAGAGGCCCTCGAATTCACGACGGTCCTCGCACTGGGCATCGCCACCCCCAGCCCCGGGGGACTCGTCATGCGCACCAGCGCCCCCGGCACCGCCGACCGCGTCTACGGCTGGCGGATCCGGCACAACGGCCTGGAACCCCTCACCGCCGGAGAGGTCTTCGACGCCTACTGCACCGACGTGGAATCGGGTGATCTGATCTCCCCCGAACCGGGAGTCGACTACGGCGAACCTCCCGACCTCGGAGACGACGGCAGGACACCGGGACACCACCACTGAACGCACCAGGGGCGCCCCGCCGTGAGCGGAGCGCCCCTGGACAACCGGCGACGACCGCCGGGCGCGAGGCACTACTCCCCGGACAGCACCGCCTGGGCCGCGGTGCGCGCCTCCTCGGCGCTGTCCGTCGCCCGAGCCGCGGACGCGGCCCGTTCGCACTGGGCCAGCGTGTACTTCGCCAGCGTCGCGCGGACATAGGGAATCGATGCCGCACCCATGGAGAGCGAGGTGACACCCAGACCCGTCAGTACGCAGGCCAAGAGCGGGTCCGACGCGGCTTCACCGCACACCCCGCAGCTCTTGCCCTCGGCCTTGGCCGCTTCCGCCGACAACGCGACCAGGTCGAGCAGCGCGGGCTGCCACGGATCCTGCAACCGGGACACCGCCCCCACCTGACGGTCCGCGGCGAACGTGTACTGCGCGAGGTCATTGGTCCCCAGCGACAGGAACTCGACCTCCTGAAGGATCGAACGCGCCCGGAGCGCGGCCGAGGGGATCTCCACCATGGCGCCGAACTTCGCCCGCAGCCCGGCCTCCCGGCACGCGTCCGCGAACGCCCTGGCGTCGGCGCGGTCGGCCACCATCGGAGCCATCACTTCGAGATAGACCAGCAGCCCCTCGGCGGCCCTGGCCAGCGCGGTCAGCTGTGTCCGCAGGATCTCGGGGTGGTCGAGCAGCGTCCGCAGACCCCGCACGCCCAGCGCCGGGTTCGGCTCGTCGGACGGCGTCAGGAAGTCCAGCGGTTTGTCCGCGCCCGCGTCGAGCACGCGCACGACCACCCTGCCCTCCGGGAAGGCCTCCAGCACCTGCCGGTAGGCCGCGACCTGCTTCTCCTCGGAGGGCGCGTTCTTGCTGTCGTCGAGGAAGAGGAACTCGGTACGGAAGAGACCGACGCCCTCCGCACCCGCCTCCAGGGCCGCCGGCAGGTCCGCCGGACCGCCGACGTTCGCCAGCAGCGGGACCTTGTGCCCGTCGGAGGTGGCACCCGGCCCGGTCGAGGCGGCAAGCGCGGCCTTGCGCTCCGCGGCCGCGGCCTCCAGCTGGGCCTTCTTCTCCTCGCTCGGGTTCACAAAGATGTCGCCGGAGCTTCCGTCGACCGCGATCACCGTGCCCTCGGCAAGTTCACCGGCACCCGGCAGCGCGACCACGGCCGGGACCCCGAGCGCCCGCGCGAGGATCGCGCTGTGACTGGTCGGCCCGCCCTCCTCGGTGACGAAACCGAGGACGAGGGTCGGGTCGAGCAGCGCCGTGTCGGCCGGCGCAAGATCACGGGCGACCAGCACATACGGCTCGTCGCTGTCCGGTACGCCCGGCATGGGCACCCCGAGCAGCCGCGCGACGATACGGTTCCGCACATCGTCGAGGTCGGCCACGCGACCCGCGAGGTACTCACCGGCGCCGGCCAGCAGCTCGCGGTATGCGGCGAAGGCGTCGTAGACGGCACGCTCGGCCGTGCTGCCGGCGGTGATCCGACGCTCCACGTCCGCCATCAGCTCGGGGTCCTGGGCCATCATGGCCTGTGCCTCGAGCACCGCCTGGGCCTCGCCCCCCGCCAGATTGCCACGCGCTATCAAGTCGGCCGCCACAGCATCCACGGCCTGACGGGCGCGCCCCTGTTCACGCTCCGCCTCCTGCGCGGGAATCTGCTTGGCCGGCGGTTCCAGCACCGCCGTTCCCATGTGCCGAACCTCGCCGATCGCCACACCGTGGCTCACGCCGACGCCTCGCAGCGTTGTCTCCATCTCACCTGTCTCCGATAGTGCGGCGGGCCCCGCCGCCGCGGTGGTTGTCCAACTAGCCGTCCTACGACGGCACTGACGTCACTTCCAGTCGAAAAGACTGTCGCCGGCCTTCACATCACCGTCTTCACGGAGGTCGGAGAGGGCGTCGGCCGTGGCCTCGAGCGCCACGACCGGGCAGACCGGAGACTTCCCGGCCGACTCGACGGCGGCGGGGTTCCAGCGCGCGATGGCCTGACCGCGCGTCACGGTGTCGCCCTTGTCGACGAGCAGCTCGAAGCCCTCGCCATTGAGCTGCACGGTGTCGATACCGAGGTGGGTGAGCACACCGTGCCCCTGCTCGTCGACGACGACGAAGGCGTGCGGGTGCAGCGAGACGATGACACCACTCACGGGAGCGACGGCCTCGCAGGGCTCGCGCACGGGGTCGATCGCGGTGCCCGGTCCGACCATGGCCCCGGAGAAGACCGGATCGGGCACGGACGCGAGACCGATGGCGCGTCCTGCCAGCGGGGACAACACGGTGGTCATGGGAAGCCTCCCAGGGGTGGAGATCACTGATGGGCCGTCACTGTCGGTCCGGAACGGCGCACTGAGCAGCAGCGTATGTCATGCGAAGTGCGGGTTCCGCACGAAAGTGACCGGTTAGTGGTCTAGGCCACCGGCGTAATGGATTTGCGCGCGCTTCACGGCCCCCTGTACAGTCGTACCCCTGCTTGAGACCGAGGACGCCATCGGATGTCCTCGCTCAGCGGAACCCAAACTCGTCAGATCCTATCCCGGGGTCTCCTTCTGCATGTCCGCAGGAGGGTGGTCAGGGAGACGGAAAATCACTGATAGAGTCTGGAACACCGAAAGGGCAGCGCCCGGAGGAAAGCCCGAGAGGGTGAGTACGAAGGAAGCGTCCGTTCCTTGAGAACTCAACAGCGTGCCAAAAGTCAACGCCAGATATGTTGATACCCCGTCTCCGGCCATTATGGCTGGGACGTGGTTCCTTTGAAGAATACACAGCGAGGACGCTGTGGACCATCGGGTTATTCCTCCGGTGGTTCCGCTCTCGTGATGTGTCGCCCCCGATTACGGGGAAAGCATTCACGGAGAGTTTGATCCTGG